>NZ_JOAP01000014.1 GCF_000720475.1 Streptomyces aureocirculatus | reverse complement strand
CGTCGATATGACATCGACGCCCGCCTCCAGCAGCTCCTCGACGTCCTGCCAGCGCTTGGCGTTGCGCGAACCCGGCACGTTCGTGTGCGCCAGCTCGTCGACGAGGGCGACGGCGGGGGTGCGGCGCAGGACCGCGTCGACGTCCATCTCCGTGAACGAGGAGCCGCGGTATTCGAGCTCCTTGCGGGTCACCTGCTCCAGGCCGTGCAGCATCACTTCCGTGCGCGGGCGGTTGTGGTGCTCCACGAAGGCCACGACACAGTCGGTACCGCGTTCGGTACGCCGGTGCGCCTCGGACAGCATCGCGTACGTCTTGCCGACGCCCGGTGCCGCACCGAGGTAGATCCGTAGCTTGCCGCGTGCCATGGCCTCATTGTCTTCCCGAAACTGCTGTGTACGCAGAGTCGACCTTACGGCCAAGATTCACGGCAAAGCGGACGAGGTGGACCTTCTCGGAGCTCTTTGACACATCCCTGATGCCCCCCGGGCGGGCATGGAGAAGGCCCGTGCCGGTTCGGGGGGCGAACCGGCACGGGCCGCGCGACGGCGGGACAGGGGGTCAGCCCTTGTCGGCCGCCAGGTGCCGCAGGTCGATGTTGAGCTTCAGGACGTTCACGCGCGGCTCGCCGATGAAGCCGAGGATCCGTTCGTCGGTGTTGTCCTCGACCAGCTTCGTCACGCTCGCGACGTCCAGGCCGTTGCGCTCGGCGACCCGGTGGACCTGGAGCTTCGCGTACTTCGGGGAGATGTGCGGGTCCAGGCCCGAGCCCGAGGACGTGACGGCATCGGCCGGGATGTCCGCGGGCCGCACCGTGTGCCCGGCCGTCGAGTTGTCCTTGATGACGGCGTTCCGTGCGGCCAGGACCTGGGCGCACAGCCCTTCCTTCGCCTCGGGGTCGCAGACCTCCTTCTTGCCGCCGTCGGTCTTCTTCGCCCCGGAGTCACCCGCCAGGTTGGTCGCGCCGGACAGGATCAGCTTGTACCGGGTGTTGATGACATTGGTGCCGAGTCCGTTGGAGGGCCGGGGCTGGAACCACTTGAGGTCCGGGGCCGGGGTCTCCTGGCCCTTCCTCAGCGGCAGGTCGTAGCGCTGCCCGATGAGCGCGGAGCCGACGACCCTGCCGCCGTCCTCGATCTCGGAGCCGTTGGCCTTGTCCGGGAACAGGGCCTGGGCGGCGCCGGTCACCGCGAGCGGATAGAGCACGCCGCAGAGCACGGTGAGCACGATCAGGGCCCGCAGTCCGGCACCGAGCAACCGTGCGGTGTTACCTACGGAGTTGTTCATGACGGTCAGCACGCTTTCTGGGTCAACGCAGGCCGGGGATGAGGGAGATCAGCAGGTCGATGATCTTGATGCCGATGAACGGGGCGACAAGGCCGCCGAGCCCGTAGACGCCGAGGTTGCGCCGCAGCATCCGGTCCGCGCTCATCGGCCGGTACCGCACGCCCTTCAGGGCCAGGGGTACGAGGGCCACGATGATCAGCGCGTTGAAGATGACGGCCGACAGGATCGCGGACTTGGGGCTGGACAGGTCCATGATGTTGAGCTTGTCCAGGCCCGGATACACCACGGCGAACATGGCCGGGATGATCGCGAAGTACTTCGCGACGTCGTTGGCGATCGAGAAGGTGGTCAATGCGCCACGGGTGATCAACAGTTGCTTGCCGATCTCGACGATCTCGATCAACTTGGTGGGGTCGGAATCAAGGTCCACCATGTTCCCGGCCTCCTTGGCGGCCGAGGTGCCGGTGTTCATGGCCACGCCGACGTCGGCCTGCGCGAGCGCCGGGGCGTCGTTGGTGCCGTCACCCGTCATCGCGACGAGCTTGCCGCCGGCCTGTTCCCGCTTGATGAGCGCCATCTTGTCCTCGGGCGTGGCCTCCGCGAGGAAGTCGTCCACGCCCGCCTCGTCGGCGATCGCCTTGGCCGTCAGCGGGTTGTCACCCGTGATCATGACGGTCTTGATGCCCATGCGGCGCAGTTCGTCGAACCGCTCCCGCATGCCCTCCTTGACGACGTCCTTGAGGTGGATGACGCCCAGGACCCGGGCGCCTTCGGCGTCCTCCAGGGCTACGAGCAGCGGCGTGCCGCCCGCCTGCGAGATCTCGTCGGTGAGTTCCTGGGCCTCGGCCGTGACCGTGCCGCCGCGCTCCTCGACCCAGGCGACGACCGATCCCGTCGCGCCCTTGCGGACCTTGCGCCCGTCGACGTCCACACCCGACATGCGGGTCTGGGCGGTGAAGGCGATCCACTCGGCGTCCACGAGCTCGCCCTGGTGACGTTCGCGCAGGCCGTACTTCTCCTTGGCGAGCACCACGACGGAGCGGCCCTCGGGGGTCTCGTCGGCCAGCGAGGAGAGCTGGGCGGCGTCGGCGACCTCGGCCGCGGTGGTGCCGCGCACCGGCACGAACTCGGCGGCGCGGCGGTTGCCCAGGGTGATGGTGCCGGTCTTGTCCAGGAGCAGCGTGGAGACGTCGCCCGCGGCCTCGACGGCCCGTCCGGACATGGCGAGCACATTGCGCTGCACCAGGCGGTCCATGCCCGCGATGCCGATCGCGGAGAGCAGCGCGCCGATGGTCGTGGGAATCAGACAGACCAGGAGCGCGGTGAGCACGATCATCGACTGCTCGGCGCCCGCGTACACCGCGAACGGCTGCAGCGTGACGACGGCGAGCAAGAAGACGATGGTCAGCGAGGCGAGCAGGATGTTCAGGGCGATCTCGTTGGGCGTCTTCTGCCGGGCCGCGCCCTCGACGAGGTTGATCATCCGGTCGATGAAGGTCTCGCCCGGCTTCGTCGTGATTTTGATGACGACGCGGTCGGAGAGGACCTTCGTACCGCCGGTGACCGCCGAGCGGTCGCCGCCGGACTCGCGGATGACCGGCGCGGACTCCCCCGTGATCGCCGACTCGTCGACGCTCGCGACGCCCTCGACGACGTCGCCGTCACCGGGGATGACGTCACCGGCCTCGCAGACGACGAGGTCGCCGATGCGCAGCTCGGTGCCGGGCACCCGCTCCTCGCTCGTGCCGACGACGCGGCGCGCCACCGTGTCCGTCTTGGCCTTGCGCAGCGTGTCGGCCTGGGCCTTGCCGCGGCCCTCGGCGACGGCTTCCGCGAGGTTCGCGAAGACCGTGGTCGCCCACAGCCACCCGGTGATCGCCCAGCCGAACCAGTCGCCGGGGTCGGTGCAGGCGAGCACGGTGGTGAGCACCGAGCCGATCAGGACAACGAACATCACGGGGGCCTTGACCATCACCCGCGGGTCGAGCTTGCGCAGGGCGTCCGGGAAGGACTTCAGGAGCTGCCCGGGGTCGAAGAGACCGCCGCCGACCTTGCCGCCGTCCGGCGGGTGGCCGCCGGGCACGTCCTGGTGGGGCGCGCGCGTGGAGGTGGCCGGGGAGGCCGTGGGGGCTTGGGACATGGAGCCGGGCTCCTCTTGCTTCCTGGTGTCGGTCTTTCGGGGGCCGGCCCCACTGGTGCCGGTGGTCATGACGCGAGCCCCTCGGCCAGCGGCCCGAGCGCGAGCGCCGGGAAGTACGTCAGACCGGTGATGATCATGAGGGTTCCGACCAGCAACCCGCTGAACAGCGGCTTCTCCGTACGGAGCGTGCCGACCGTGGCCGGGACCGGCTTCTGCGCGGCGAGCGACCCGGCGAGCGCGAGGACGAACACCATCGGCAGGAACCGGCCGAGGAGCATGGCGAGGCCGATCGTGGTGTTGAACCACGGGGTGTCCGCGCTCAGCCCCGCGAAGGCCGAGCCGTTGTTGTTGGCGCCGGAGGTGAAGGCGTACAGGACTTCGGAGAAGCCGTGGGCCCCGTTGTTGAGCAGGGAGTCCTTCGGCGTGGACAGCGCCATCGAGGCGCCGGTGAAGCCGAGCACGAGCGCGGGGGTGACGAGGATGTAGCAGGCCGCGAGCTTGATCTCGCGGGTGCCGATCTTCTTGCCGAGGTACTCGGGCGTACGGCCCACCATCAGGCCCGCGATGAAGACCGCGATGATCGCCATGATGAGCATGCCGTAGAGCCCGGACCCGACGCCGCCCGGCGCGATCTCGCCGAGCTGCATGCCCAGCATCGTGATGCCGCCGCCGAAGCCGGTGTACGAGGAGTGGAAGGAGTTCACGGCGCCGGTGGAGGTGAGCGTGGTGCTCGTCGCGAAGAGCGAGGAACCGCCGATGCCGAAGCGGGTCTCCTTGCCCTCCATCGCGCCGCCCGCCAGGTCGAACGCCGGGCCGCCGTGGTGGAACTCGGTCCACATCATCAGCGCGGTGAAGCCGATCCAGATCGTCGCCATCGTGACGAGGATCGCGTAGCCCTGCCGGACCGAGCCGACCATCCTGCCGAAGGTCCGGGTCAGGGCGAACGGGATGACGAGGATGAGGAAGATCTCGAAGAGGTTCGAGATCGGGTTGGGGTTCTCGAACGGGTGGGCCGAGTTGGCGTTGAAGTAGCCGCCGCCGTTCGTGCCCAGCTCCTTGATGGCCTCCTGCGAGGCCACCGCGCCGCCGTTCCACTGCTGCTCGCCGCCCATGAACTGGCCGACCTCGTGGATGCCGGAGAAGTTCTGCAGGGCACCGCAGGCGACGAGCACCAGCGCGGCGACCACGGAGATCGGGATCAGGATGCGGACGACACCGCGCACCAGGTCGGCCCAGAAGTTGCCGAGCTCTCCCGTGCGGGAGCGGGCGAAGCCGCGTACGAGGGCGACGGCCACGGCGATGCCGACGGCCGCCGAGACGAAGTTCTGCACCGCGAGGCCGCCGGTCTGCACGACGTGGCCCATGGCCTGCTCGCCGGAGTACGACTGCCAGTTGGTGTTGGCGACGAAGGAGGCCGCCGTGTTGAACGCCTGGTCGGGGTCGATGGCCTTGAAGCCGAGCGAGCCGGGCAGTGAGCCCTGGAGGCGTTGCAGCAGATAGAGGAACAGCATCCCGGCCAGCGAGAAGGCGAGGACTCCGCGCAGATAGGCGGGCCACCGCATCTCGGTGTTCGGGTTGGCGCCGATGCCCTTGTAGATCCACTTCTCGACGCGCAGATGCTTGTCGGAGGAGTAGACCCGGGCCATGTGATCGCCCAGGGGGCGGTATGCGAGGGCCAGCGCGGCAATGAGCGCAAGGAGCTGGAGCACCCCAGCGAGGACCGGACTCATGGGGTGGCTCAGAACCTCTCAGGGAACACGAGGGCGAGGACGAGATAGCCGAGCAGGGCGACGGCCACGACGAGTCCGACGATGTTTTCGGCGGTCACAGCTTCGTCACCCCCTTGGCGACGAGTGCCACAAGGGCGAACACCGCGATCGTGGTGACGACGAAGGCCACATCGGCCATCGTGTGCTCCTAGATGAGATTCGGAAGTGCTGACGAGTCGAGGAAACCGCCTCGTTGGCGTATTTCGATCGCTGTTGACGCCTCCCATACGGGGACAGGCAGCGCATTGACGACTCTCTTACGCATCCCGTTTCATCTGGTTTCTACGTGTTTCCTCCGCAAGGTGTGCGTGGCGGGCCAGGTGGGTGCGCGGGGCACGAGGTGCGGGTGTGCGCAGCCGAAAAAAACCGGTGGGCCGCACCCCGTCAGGGAGTGCGGCCCACCGGCTCGCGAAAAGAAAGCTGAGCGGCGTCAGCGGACCTCGGTGATCTCAGGGCCGCGCGCGAGCTGGCCCATGCCGCCGGAGAACCGCGAGGTCTCCTGGTCCTCCTGCTGCACACCGCCCTCGGCGACCATCTGCGCGTCGTCGGGAAGCTTCAGGACGATCGGGTCGCGCGGGGCCATCGGGCCGTCGCCGCGGACCACGACCGTGTCCCGGAAGATCTGCTCGAGCAGGCCCGCGGCCTGCGGCTGCACGGCCCCCTGGCCGGAGATGACACCGCGCAGGAACCACCGCGGGCCGTCCACGCCCACGAACCGGACCACCTGGAAGCCGCCCGTGCCGTCCGGCAACTGCACCGGCACCTGCGCCCGCAGCTCCCAGCCGAGCGTGCCCTCGACCTCGTCGATGACACCGCCCTGCTGCGTGATGCCGGAGGCGATCTCCTCACGGACCTCGCCCCAGATGCCCTCGCGCTTGGGGGCGGCGAAGCCCTGCAACTGGATGGCGCTGTCCTGGAGCACGACGGTGGCCGCGACGATCGCGTCACCGGCGACCTCCACCCGCAGCTCCATGCCCTCGACCCCCGGCACGAAGAGGCCGCCCAGGTCCACCCGGCCCTCGCCGGGCTCACGGACCTCGGAGATGTCCCAGGGACCATCGGGACGCGGCTCCGGCTCCAGGCGCACGCGCTGCGACTCGCCTTCGCCCTCCGCACCCTCGGCGTCCTCGTTCACGGTGCCGTCGACGACCTGCTCGGCCTCGCCCGCCGCGTCCTCGGCGGCACTGCTCTTCTTGCGACGTCCGAACACGTCACTGTCCTTCCCGGTCGGATACGACCGATGCGTATCGATTCCCACCCGTTTGTTCACCCGCGCTTGCGCCCACGGCGGCATGGCCTCCGGTGGACCCGAATCCCCCCTCGGCCCGCACCGAGCCGGGAAGCTCCGCCACCTCCTGGAAGCGGACCTTCTCGACCTGCTGGACGACCAGTTGGGCAATCCGGTCGAAGCGCTCGAACCGCACGCTCTCGCGCGGGTCGAGATTCACCACGATCACCTTGATCTCCCCACGGTACCCGGCATCAATCGTCCCCGGGGCATTCACCATGGCGACACCGCAGCGGGCGGCGAGGCCGGAGCGGGGGTGCACGAAGGCCGCGTACCCCTCGGGCAGCGCGATGGCCACCCCGGTCGGCAGCACGGCACGCTCACCGGGCGCGAGTTCGCAGGGCTCGGTCGTGCGCACATCGGCGCCGGCGTCACCGGGTTGTGCGTACGCCGGCAGCGGTACGTCGGGGTCGACGCGCCGGATCAGCACGTCCAAAGGAGCAGGGTGGGTCACGGGTTCACCTCGAAGGCGCGGGCGCGCCGGATCTGGTCCGGGTCGTTCATGGCCGCACGGATCTCCTGCGGGCGGCCGTTGTCGATGAAGTGGTCCACCTTCACCTCGATGAAGAGGGCGTCGGCACGCACGGCGACGGGACCGTCGGGACCGCCTGTTCGCCCGGTGGCCGTCGAGTAGATCTTGCGCCCGGCGACGGCGGTGACCTCGGCCTCCAGGTACAGGACCGTGCCGACGGGCACCGGCCGCACGAAGTCGGTCTCGAGCCGCCCGGTCACCGCGGTCACCCGCAGCAGCCAGTTCAGGGAGCCGAGCGTCTCGTCGAGCGCGGCGGCGAGCACACCGCCGTGCGCGAGCCCCGGAGCGCCCTGGTGCGCCTCGCGCACCGTGAACTCGGCGGTGATGGCGACGCCTTCACCGGCCCGCGCCGCCAGGTGCAGCCCGTGGACCTGGCCTTCCCCGCAGCCGAAACAGTGCTCGTAGTGCGCGCCGATGAGCTCGCCGGGCGCGGGCGCGTCCGGGTGGCGGACGGGAGGTATGGCGTCCGCCGGGGGCGTCAGAGCTGCTGATGTACCACTCACAGGCGCAGACCTTACCTCCGCGTCAGCGACCGTCGCGCACCATGCCAAGCTTGGCTTCATGCAGCCTTACGAAGAACGCCTGACCGCGCCCCGTTCGTGGTGGCTCGTCTCGGTCCTCGTCGGTCTCGCGGCGGCCCTGACGATGCTCCCGTTCGGCACCCTGCCGCTCCTCGGCGGCCTGGTCGGCGGTACGGCCCTGGCGGCGGTCCTCACCAGCGCGTACGGCTCGGTACGGATCCGGGTCGTCGCCGGGTCCCTGGTCGCGGGGGACGCGAAGATCCCGGTGACGGCCCTGGGCGAGGCCGAGCCCCTGGACGAGGCCGAGGCCCGCGCCTGGCGCTCCCACAAGGCGGACCCGCGCGCGTTCATGGTGCTGCGCAGCTACATCCCCACGGCGCTGCGGGTGGAGGTCACGGATCCCGAGGATCCGACGCCGTACGTCTATGTGTCGACGCGTCATCCGGAGGCCTTGGCGGCGGCCCTGAACGCGGTCCGCACGGCCTAGCCGCCCGTTCCACGGCCCCGCCCGTCCCACGGCCCAGGCGTCGGCTGTCCGTCGTCGGCTGTCAGCTACCGAGTTCCTTGCGTTTCCCGGCCGTCCCTCGCAGCGTCTTGCCCAGGGGCAGCGGGTCGAGAGGGGTCTCCATGGGCGGCAGGTCCGCGAGGGCGTCCCACGGCACCTGCGTCCGGCGCAGGTCGCTGCGCACGCGCTCGGCGAGCTTCTTGGTGTCCCTGCGGTTCATCACCGCGCCCACCGCCGCGCCCACCATGAAGGGCATCAGGTTCGGCAGGTTGCGGACCATGCGCTTCATGATCTGCTGGCGCAGTTCCCGCTTCAGTTGGCTGCCGAGGGCGGCGTTCATCGACGAGGGCTTCGCCACGTCGATCCCGCGCTCCTCGGTCCAGGCACGCAGATACGCCGTGCTGCGCTCCTTGAGGTTCCCTTCGGGCCTGCGGCCGTAGACCTCGTGCAGCTCGGCGATCAGCTTCAGCTCTATGGCCGCGACGCCGGTGATCTCGGCGGCCAGTTCGGCGGGCATCGCGGGCGGCACGGGCAGCATCGCCGCCGCGCCGACTCCGGCGCCCACCGTGGACGTCGCGTTCGCCGCGCCGGCGATGAGTTTGTCCGCGAGCTGCTCGGGGCCGAGGCCCGGGAACTGCTTGCGGAGGGTCGCCAGGTCGCGGACCGGGACCCGCGGGGCGTTGTCGATGATCCGGTCGGCGAGATAGCCGATGCCGGCCTTGGCACCGCGCCCACCGCGGCGCACCCCGTTCTTCAGTCCGTTCGTGACGGCGGCGAGCCGCTGGGCCCTGGTCGAAAGCCCTTGGCCGTCCGCCGCCGCGCCGTCCCCGTTCTTGGTGTTCTCGGTGTTCTCGGTGTTCTCCGTGCTCTCCGGGCCGGCCGCTGCTTCACGGCCGGGCCTGTCCGGCAGGTCCACGGCGGAGCCGTGCACCGGCGCGGGGACCGCCTTGTACGCCGCCTCAGCGGCCTGTGGCGTCCCCGCGGCACCATCGCCCCGCTCTGCCGCGGCGGCCGACTCGAGCGAGGCCTCAGGGCCCCGCCCGGCGTCCGTCGCGCCCTCGGGCGCATCCGCGTCCGCTTCCCGGTCCCGGAAGCGGCGCTTCCAAGGCGGGGTCGAGCCTGTCACGGCCGACCCCTCCTCAGTCGCAGTCGCGGCAGATCGGCTGGCCGTTCTTCTCCCTGGCCAGTTGGCTGCGGTGGTGCACGAGGAAGCAGCTCATGCACGTGAACTCGTCCTGCTGCTTGGGGAGCACGCGCACGGCGAGCTCCTCGTTGGACAGGTCCGCGCCCGGCAGCTCCAGGCCTTCCGCGGCCTCGAACTCGTCGACGTCGACGGTCGACGTGGACTTGTCGTTCCGCCGGGCCTTCAGTTCCTCGATGCTGTCCTCGTTGAGATCATCATCGGTCTTGCGTGGGGTGTCGTAGTCCGTTGCCATGTCGCTCTCCCCCTCTGGGTGTCTGCGGTGTCTCAGCGCACGTAACGCGTGAGAGGCCGGACTTGTGCCCGACCTGAGGCGGAGATTTTGCCTCACATCAAGGTCTGTTACTCAATCGACACCCAACCGCACCCCTGAAGAGGTGATCGGTTTGGATGGCGATCGGGACCGTACACGGTCCGAATGTCGCACTTCACGGGCGCCACCCCGTGTACTTCCCGTGATCAAGACCCCTGAAAACCCGCATTTTCCCGGCTTTCCGGCGACTTCAACGGTCACGGAGAGTAGATGGCAAGAAATTCGCTCCTGTGATCGATCACACAGGAATCTCCGAGGACCAGGTCCCGAAAATTCCGCTCAAAGCGAACATCCTGCCGCTTCCGCGGAAGCATCTCAGATCGGCAGGGTGACTCGCATCACGAGGCCACCCCCCTCGCGCGGCTCCGCGATGATACGGCCCCCGTGGGCCCGCGCCACCGACCGGGCGATGGACAGGCCGAGACCCACGCCCTTGTCGCTCCCGGTGCGCTCCGTGCGGAGCCTGCGGAAAGGCTCGAAAAGGCTGTCGATCTCGTACGCCGGGACGACGGGACCGGTGTTGGTCACCACGAGGACGGCCTGCCCGTGCTGAGCCTCCGTGGTCACCTCGACCCAGCCCCCCTCCTTCTGGTTGTAGCGCACCGCGTTCTGTACGAGGTTCAGCGCGATGCGCTCCAGGAGGACGCCATTGCCCTGCACCACCGCGGGGCCCCGCTCACCGCGGATCTCGACGCCCTTCTCCTCGGCCTCGGAGCGCGCCTGGTCGACGGCCTGGCCCGCCACCTCGGCGAGGTCCACGGGCTTGCGCTCCACTATCTGGTTGTCGCTGCGGGCGAGCAGGAGCAGGCCCTCCACGAGCTGCTCGCTGCGCTCGTTGGTGGCGAGGAGCGTCTTGCCGAGCTGCTGCAGCTCCACGGGCGCGCCGGGGTCGGACAGGTGTACTTCAAGGAGCGTGCGGTTGATCGCGAGCGGGGTGCGCAGTTCGTGCGAGGCGTTGCCCACGAAGCGCTGCTGGGCGGTGAAGGCTCGCTCGAGGCGGTCCAGCATCTCGTCGAAGGTGTCCGAAAGCTCCTTCAACTCGTCGTCGGGCCCGTCCAGTTCGATACGGCGGCTCAGATCCGTGCCGGCCACCCTGCGGGCCGTGCGCGTGATGCGGCCGAGCGGGGACAGGACGCGGCCCGCCATCGCGTACCCGAAGGCGAAGGCGATCACCGCGAGTCCGAGCAGGGCCAGCAGGGAGCGGCTCAGGAGGTTGTCCAGGGCGTGCTGGCGCCGGGTGTTGACGCAGTCGTTCATCGCCTGGTTGAAGTCGCTGGGCGAGGCCTGGCCGGGAAGGTTGCAGACCTCGCTCGTCACCTTGCCCGAGACGATCTTGAACGGCAGCTCGCTGCCCACGTTCAGCGCCTGTGCCGCGAGCAGGTAGATGATCGAGAGCAGCAGGATGCCCGCGATCAGGAACATGCCGCCGTACAGCAGCGTGAGCCGTATGCGGATGGTCGGGCGCAGCCACGGGAAGGGCGGCTCGACCTTGCGCGGGTCCCAGGTGGGCTTCGGGGGCGCCGCCGGAGGCGCGGGGGTCGCGGCCACCGGCTCAGATCCGGTAGCCGGAGCCCGGCACGGTCACGATGACGGCGGGCTCGCCGAGCTTGCGGCGCAGGGTCATGACCGTGACGCGGACGACGTTGGTGAACGGGTCCGTGTTCTCGTCCCAGGCCTTCTCCAGGAGCTGCTCGGCGGAGACCACCGCGCCCTCGCTGCGCAGCAGCACCTCAAGGACGGCGAACTCCTTGGGCGCGAGCTGGATCTCCCTGCCCTCCCGGAAGACCTCGCGGCGGTTCGGGTCGAGCTTGATGCCGGCGCGCTCGAGGACGGGCGGCAGCGGCACGCTGGTGCGCCGCCCCAGGGCGCGCACGCGGGCCGTGAGCTCGCTGAACGCGAACGGCTTGGGGAGATAGTCGTCGGCGCCGATCTCCAGGCCCTCGACGCGGTCGCTGACGTCGCCGGACGCGGTCAGCATCAGCACGCGCGTGGGCATGCCGAGCTCGACGATTTTGCGGCAGACGTCGTCGCCGTGGACGACCGGCAGGTCACGGTCCAGGACGACCACGTCGTAGTCGTTCACGCCGATGCGCTCCAGGGCGGCCGCACCGTCGTACACGACGTCGACTGCCATGGCCTCCCGGCGCAGTCCGGTGGCCACCGCATCGGCGAGCAGTTGCTCGTCCTCGACGACGAGTACGCGCACGTCGCTTGTCCTTCCTCTGTGCCCCGCGCGCAGCCACGGCGGGGCAGGTCTTCTACGTTGAGTGAGGGCTCCATCCTGCCCCTTTCGGCCATAAACCGGCTGTAAGGCGGTCTGGGGCCCCGGGAATGCGGGATTTTCTGGTCCGGTTGAGGTTTCCGTGGGACAGGGCGGGGGGAGGACGGCCTTACACCCCGCGATCACGCTTCGTATGTGGCACGCCACGACCTGCTTCACGCAGCGGGCGCCGGACGTGATCGCCCCTTCTCCACGGCACACCCCCGTGCCACCGACCCACGACCCAGCCGAGGGGGCGCAACCATGGACGCATTCACCGCAGGTCTCCTGCAGCGCATAAAGACCACGGAGTCCGACCTCACGCGGGCCCGCGAGACAGGCGACGAGTTCCTGGCAGAGGTCGAACTGGCCGAGCTGGAGGACCTGCACCGCCTGGCGGCCGAGCACGGCGTGGAGGTCGCCGCCCTGACCTCCTGACCGGGACGTCTCCAGCGTCCGGTCGCATTCGCTCGTGACAGGGCCCCGGCACCTCGCTCAAGGTGCCGGGGCCCTGTCATGTGCGGTGGCCGGGTGCGGTCGGGCGGGTCCGGTCGGGCGGGTCCGGTCGGGCGGGTCCGGTCGCCGGGTGCCGTCATGTGCGGTGACCGTGTGGGTGGCCGAGGCGGGCCCGTCTCAGTCGTGCCAGGCTCCGAGGCCGTCGAGGAGGCTCTGGAGCGGCTCGAAGAGGCCGGGCGGGCCCGCTACCGTCAGCTCGCCCGACAGGGGCTCTCCGGGGCGTCCACCGGTGCGGGCGCCCGCCTCCCGGGCGATGAGGTCGCCGGCCGCGAAGTCCCAGGGGTTCAGGCCCCGTTCGTAGTACGCGTCCAGGCGGCCCGCCGCCACGTCGCACAGGTCGATGGCCGCGGAGCCGCCGCGCCGGATGTCCCGTACCCGCGGCAGCAACTGCGCGACGACCTCGGCCTGGCGGACCCGCCGCTCGGCGATGTACCCGAAGCCCGTGCCGACGAGGGCCTGCTCGAACGGGGGTGCCGTGCGGACCCGCAGGGGTGTGTCACCGACGTACGCGCCCTGGCCGAGCACCGCGCGGAACGTCTCGCCGCGCACGGGCGCGTGCACGACGCCGACGAAGGTCTCGCCGTCCTTGCGGGCCGCGATGGACACCGCCCAGTCCGGGCGCCCGTACAGGTAGTTCACCGTGCCGTCGATGGGGTCGATGACCCACTGGACACCGCTGGTGCCCTCGTGGTTCGCGCCCTCCTCGCCGAGGACGCCGTCGCCGGGCCTGCGCTCGGCGAAGAAGTCCGTGATCAGCTTCTCCGAGGCGAGGTCCATCTCGGTGACGACGTCGACGGCGCTGCTCTTGGTGGCGGCGACGCCCAGATCGGCCGGGCGGCCGTCGCGCAGCAGGTCACCGGCGCGGTCGGCGGCCTCCAGGGCGACGGCGAGCAGTTCGGCCTTGAGCTGGTCCTGCCGTTGGTGGTCCTGTCGTTGGTCCTGCCGGGCGGGGTCGGTCACGGTGCTCCTTGGTCGTGCGGGGCGCGCGCCTCGGGTCGTGCGCGCGCGCCTCGGGTCGTGCGGGGCGCGCGCCGGTACGCGCGGGGCGCGCTATGCGTACGGGCTGTCGGCGCCCGCGGCGGCGGGCTTCGGGGTGCGGGCCGGGCAGCAGCCCACGGGACACAGGTCGTGGCCGGGGCCGAGCGCGCCCAGGGCGCACGGCGTCGCGGGGCGGCCGGTCTCGGCGGCGGCGCGCTCAAGGACAAGGTCGCGGACCGCCGCGGCGAACCGCGGGTCGGCGCCGACGGTGGCCGAGCGGCGCACCGGCAGGCCTAGCTCCGCGGCCTTCGCCGTGGCCTCGGTGTCGAGGTCGTACAGGACCTCCATGTGGTCCGAGACGAAGCCGATCGGGACCATGACCACGGCGGGGGCCCCGGCCTCGTGCCGCTCCTGGAGGTGGTCGCAGATGTCCGGCTCCAGCCACGGGATGTGCGGGGCGCCGCTGCGCGACTGGTAGACCAGCTCCCAGGGGTGGTCCACGCCGGTCTCCGCGCGCACCGCGTCGGCTACGACACGGGCCACGTCCAGGTGCTGGCGCACGTACGCGCCGCCGTCGCCATGGCCCTCCGCCGGGCCCGAGGTGTCGGCCGCGGCGGTGGGGATGGAGTGCGTGGTGAAGGCCAGGTGCGCGCCGTCGCGGACCTCTTCGGGGAGGTCCGCAAGGGACTTCAGGACGCCTTCGATCATCGGGCGCACGAAGCCGGGGTGGTTGAAGTAGTGCCGCAGCTTGTCCACGCGGGGCACGTCGAGGCCCTCCGCGCGGAGGGTGGCGAGAGCGGCCGCGAGGTCCTCGCGGTACTGCCGGCAGCCCGAGTACGACGCGTACGCGCTGGTGGCAAGGACGAGGACGCGGCGGCGGCCGTCCCTGACAAGGTCGCGCAGGGTGTCCGTCAGGTACGGCGACCAGTTGCGGTTGCCCCAGTACACCGGCAGGTCCAGGCCGTGCTCCGCGAAGTCCTCGCGCAGGGCCTCCAGGAGGGTGCGGTTCTGGTCGTTGATGGGGCTCACGCCACCGAAGAGGAAGTAGTGCTGCCCCACCTCCTTCAGGCGCTCCTTGGGGATGCCGCGGCCACGCGTCACGTTCTCCAGGAACGGGACCACGTCGTCCGGCCCTTCGGGGCCGCCGAACGAGAGCAGCAGCAGGGCGTCATAGGGAGTGGGATCCAGCGCTTCGGACATGTATGTGATCCTGCCACCCGCCACTGACAGGGCGGAAACCGCCACCCTGGGGCGCGTGCCCAGGGAGCCCCCGGGCACCTCCGGAAAACACGGTGCGCGCCCCGCCTCGGCAGCCGTAAGCTGTATCAGCCATCTTCACGCCTTACCCGGAGCGGTCGCGCCCCCGCGCGCTCCGGCGCCTCCGCGGAGTCCATGTGCCGAGCCCCTACCGCGCCATATTCGCCGCCCCCGGCTCCCTGGGGTTCTCCGTCGCGGGCTTCCTCGGGCGGATGCCGCTGTCGATGATGGGCATCGGCATCGTCACGATGGTCTCCCAGCTCACCGGCCGGTACGGCCTCGCGGGCGCCCTGTCGGCCACCGTCGCGCTGTCGGCCGCGGCGATCGGCCCGCAGATCTCCCGGCTCGTGGACCGGCACGGCCAGCGGCGGGTGCTCAGGCCCGCGACGCTGGTGTCCCTGGTCGCGGTGGCGGGACTGCTGCTCGCCGCGAAGTTCGAGGCCCCGGACTGGACGCTGTTCGTCTGCGCCGCCCTCGTCGGCTGCGTGCCGAGTGTGGGCTCGATGGTCAGGTCCCGCTGGGCGGCCCTGTACCGCGACACCCCGCAACTGCACACGGCGTACTCCTTCGAGTCCGTCGTCGACGAGATCTGCTTCATCTTCGGACCGATCATCTCCATCGGGCTGTCCACGGTGTGGTTCCCCGAGGCCGGGCCGCTGCTCGCCGGTGTCTTCCTGGCCGTCGGCGTCTTCTGGCTGACGGCGCAGCGCGCCACCGAGCCGGTGCCGCACCCGCGGGAGCACCACACCGGTGGCTCCGCGCTGCGGGCCGGTGGCCTCCAGGTCCTGGTGGCCACGTTCGTCGCGACCGGGGCGATCTTCGGCGCCGTGGACGTGGTGACGGTGGCGTTCGCGGAGGACGAGGGCCACAAGGGCGCCGCGAGCCTGGTGCTCGCCGTCTATGCCCTCGGTTCCTGTCTGGCGGGGGTGGGCTTCGGTCTTCTGCACTTCAAGGGGGCGCCCGCCCGCAGATGGCTGCTGGGTGTCTGTGCGATGGCCGTGAGTATGATCCCGCTTCAACTGGCCGGGAACCTGCCGTTCCTTGCCGCGGCGCTCTTCGTCGCGGGCCTGTCCATCGCACCGACGATGATCACGACGATGGCCCTCGTCGAACAGCACGTACCACGCGCGAAGCTGACCGAGGGCATGACCTGGGTCAGCACAGGACTCGCCGTCGGTGTGGCGCTCGGCTCCTCCGTGGCGGGCTGGGTGATCGACGCTGCGGGGGCGCGCGCGGGGTACACGGTCCCGGGAGTGTCCGGGGCCGTCGCGGTCGTGGTGGCGTTCCTGGGCTATCGCCGGCTGCAGCGGCCGGCGCAGCGAGGGGGAGGGACCCATGAGCACGGAAACGGGCAGGGGCACGGCAGCGGGGACCACGGCCACCGGCGGGAAGAAGCCGGCGACGTGGCGTAACTGGGCGGGCACCGTGTCCGTGCGGGCCGCGCGCGAGGCCACGCCCGCCTCACGGGACGAGCTCGTCGCCGCGATCCGCGGCGCCCGCGAGGACGGCCTGAAGGTCAAGCCCGTCGGCAGCGGGCACTCCTTCACGGCGGCCGCGGCGACCGACGGCCTCCTGGTGCGGCCCGACCTCCTCACCGGTATCCGCAGGATCGACCGCGAGGCGGGCACGGTCACCGTGGAGGCGGGCACCCCGCTCAAGCGCCTGAACGCCGCGCTGGCCCGCGAGGGCCTGTCGCTGACGAACATGGGCGACATCATGGAGCAGACGGTGTCGGGCGCCGTCAGCACCGGGACGCACGGCACGGGCCGGGACTCGGCCTCGATCGCCGCGCAGATCACGGCCCTTGAGCTGGTCACCGCCGACGGACGCGTCCTGACCTGCTCCAAGGACGAGAACCCGGACGTCTTCGCCGCCGCCAGGATCGGGCTCGGCGCGCTGGGTGTCATCAGCGCGATCACGTTCTCCGTAGAGCCCGTCTTCTTCCTCCAGGCCCGCGAGGAACCCATGGCCTTCGACCGGGTCACCGCCGAATTCGACCAGCTCGTCACGGAGAACGAGCACTTCGAGTTCTACTGGTTCCCGCACACCGGCAACTGCACCACCAAGCGCAACAACCGCAGCGTGGGTCCGGCCGCTCCCCCGAGCGCGATCAGCGCCTTCGTAGAGGACGAACTCCTCTCCAACGGCCTCTTCCAGGTGGTCAATTCCCTCGGCCGTGCCGTGCCCGCCGCCATCCCCGCCATCGCGAAGCTCTCCAGCAAGGCCCTGTCCGCCCGCACCTACACGGACATCCCCTACAAGGTCTTCACCAGCCCGCGCCGCGTGCGCTTCGTGGAGATGGAGTACGCCGTCCCGCGCGCGGCCCTGGTGGACACGTTGCGCGAGCTGAAGTCGATGATCGAGCGGTCCTCGCTGCGGGTCAGCTTCCCCGTCGAGGTCCGCACGGCCCCCTCGGACGACATCACGCTCTCCACCGCCTCGGGCCGCGAGAGCGCGTACATCGCCGTCCATCTGTACAAAGGCACCCCGTTCCGCAGGTACTTCAGCGCCGCGGAGGAGATCTTCACCGCCCACGAGGGGCGGCCGCACTGGGGCAAGCTGCACTCCCGTGACGCCGCCTACCTGGCAGGGGCCTACCCGCGCTTCGGCGAGTTCACCGCCCTGCGCGACCGGCTCGACCCGGACCGGCTCTTCGGCAACCCCTACTTGCGGCGGGTTCTCGGCGACTGAAGCCACGCGGCGGGTTCTCGGCGACTGAAGCCACGCGGCGGGTTCTCGGCGGCTGAAGCCGCGCGGCCCGGTTCCGGTCCCGGACCGCGCGGCCCGCGGTCACTGCTCCGGCGTCTGCTGCTGCTCCTGGACGCTGCCGTTGCCGGTGCCGGTGCCGGGTCCGTTGCCGCCGCCGTTGGTCGGGGTCGGCGTGGGAGTCGGGGTCGGCGTGGGGGTGGGCGTCGGGTCGGTCTTCGAGCCGCCGTCACCGGAGCCCTTGCCGCTGCCGTCGCCCTTGTCGGTGCCGCTTCCCGTGCCCTTGCCGCTCTCGTCGGTCCCGCCCTGGCCGGAGCCGTTCCCCGACCCGTCGCCGGAACCGGTGCCGTCACCGGGTGAGGGCTTGTTCTCCGGGTCCTCGGGGGTGCCGCTGCCCCGCTGCGAACCGTCGCCCGACCCGGACGTGCCGTCGCCCGACGGCTCCTTGGTGTCGTCGGTGGCGGGCTCGTCGTCCGACTTCGACGACGAACCGTGGTTCGTCAGGGCGTCCCGCAGCGTGGTGCTGCTGTCGTCGCCGCTGAAGCTCTTGCCGCTCACCAGCTCGTACGTGGTGATGCCGCCGAGTGAGACCCCGAAGACCAGCGCCGCGGCGATCAGCGGCCGCTTCCAGCTACGCGTCTGGGTACGGTGCGTGGTCGCCCCGGAGAACTCGTCCGAGGGGAGCGGGGCCGGGGCGGGGCCCGGACCGGCGGGAGGCACGGGGCCCCTGGGCGTCGCGGGTCCGGCCTGGCGCAGCAGCCGGGTCTCCTGATCGCCCGGACGGTCGCGCGGCATCATCCGGGTGGCGTCCACGGAACCGAGGAGCTGGGTCTGCTCGGGGTCGGTTCCGGCCACGGGGAGCGCCGCCGTCGGGTCGGCCGGGTCGACTCTGGGGAGGGCCGTCGTCGGGTCGGCGGCCTCGATCGCGGGGAGTGCCCTGGTCGGGTCGGCCGGGTCGAACGCCGGGAGTGCCGCCGTCGGGTCGGCGTCCGCGGCTGCCTTCCCCCAGGTCGTGGTGACCGGGCCGTGGCCCGCGTACGCCGCCGCCGACGTCGAAGCGGACGTGGACCTGGTCGCGGACGTTGACGTGGACGCTCTGAACGTCTCCGGCACCGGCGTCGCCGAAGTCACCGGGACCTGCTGGGCCTTCGGTTTCGCCTGCACCGCCACGTCGCGTAGCTGCTCGCCCGTACGCGAGAAGAAGTGCTGGAATATCGTGCCGCCGCTGGTGGCGATGGTGCTCACCACGCCGGCGCCGAGGATCGTTCCGTAGACGCCGAAGGAGGACGCGAGCTTCGCGGCCAGCACGGCCGCGACGGCGCTCCCCGCCACCTGCGGCACGCTGAGATCGAACCGCTTCTTCTTCGGCTCGCCCTCCGTCACACCCTTCGGCTCCGCGCCGGGTTCCGGCTTTTCACGCATCTGCGGACCTTGCCTGCCTTTCTCGACATCACGTATGACTTACGTGTTCACGTATGAGCTACGCGAGGTACTGAGAAAGGGACGTACGCGCGAAGCGAATAGTTCCGCTTCCGGCTGTTTCGTGAAGAGCGCCACGCGTACGCGGGGCGCGCTCAGGACGGGTCGACACCAACTCCCTTCCACCCCGAGAAGTTCGGCGGCGTGCCGGTCCACCCGGGTGGCCCGAATGGAGTAGTGTTGCGAGCCCTGGGTCCGGTCTCCAGCCAGGGTGCCCGGGGCCAGCCAGGACCGCCGGATGGGGGCTCGTGCCCAGGGTGACCAAATCAGTCACTCAGCGTTGCGAATAGGTAACCGTGTCATAACGGCGGTTCAGGGCCCACGCCCGACACGCCGGGCAACTCGGCAAGGTTGTGGCAGGCTGCACCCGGGCAGGCCACACTCGACTAGCGGAAGCAGCGACGCACGTGACGTCGGCAGGCACCACCCGGGAGGTCCCCATGCCCGAACTGCGTGTCGTGGCCGTCAGCAACGACGGCACACGGCTGGTGCTGAAGGCTGCGGACAGCACGGAGTACACGCTTCCGATCGACGAACGGCTGCGCGCCGCCGTGCGCGGCGACCGGCCGCGGCTCGGACAGATCGAGATCGAGGTGGAGAGCCACCTCCGCCCCCGCGACATCCAGGCGCGTATACGTGCCGGTGCCAGCGCGGAAGAAGTCGCCTCGCTCGCCGGTATCCCCGTCGACCGGGTCCGCCGCTTCGAGGGCCCCGTGCTCGCCGAGCGCGCCTTCATGGCCGAGCGCGCCAGGAAGACCCCGGTGCGCCGCCCCGGCGAGAACACCGGACCCCAGCTCGGCGAGGCCGTCCAGGAGCGCCTGCTGCTGCGCGGCGCCGACAAGGACACCGTCCAGTGGGACTCCTGGCGCCGCGACGACGGCACCTGGGAAGTCCTGCTGGTCTACCGCGTGGCGACCGAGCCGCACTCCGCGAGCTGGACGTACGACCCGCCACGGCGCCTCGTCCAGGCCGTCGACGACGAGGCCCGCGCGCTGATCGGCGAGACCGACGACATCGCGGCGCCCGAGCCCAGCTTCCCGTTCGTGCCGCGCATCGCCCGGCTCCCCCGGGACCGTCCGCTCGACCGCGCCCCGGAGCGGGCCGGAGCCCCCGGCCCCGACCCCGAGCCGGAGCCCGTCGCGCCCGCGGCGGTCGCCGAGCAGGAACGCGACTCGCTCACCAGCCTCTTGGAGGCCGTCCCGAGCTTCCGCGGCGACATGGTCGTCCCGGAGCGGCCCGCCACGACACCCGCCGAACTGCCGTCCGCACAGGAGGAGCCCGAGCAGGAGCCGGAGGCCGAGGAGCCCCCGGCCACGGCGGCCTCGGCCGGCTCCGCCTACGCGGACGTCCTGATGCCGCGGGCCGTGGCCAGCCACCGCGACCGCCTCGTCGGCTCCACGGACCGCCAGGCAGAGGCCGACGGCGTCCGCCCCGGTCGCCGTGCCGCCGTGCCGAGCTGGGACGAGATCGTGTTCGGCACCCGGCGCAAGAAGCAGGAGTGACCGGACGGGACCGACCGGACAGAAGTGACCTGACCCGGTGAGAACCTAGTGAAGGGCCTGTACGCAATATGCGCACAGGCCCTTCACTCGTTGCTCCCAAAAGCGGCCGGGCGATCAACGGCGGCGTTCCGCGCACGCCCCCTCAACGGCCACTACGAGCCACCCTGAGCCGCCCCGCCCGCGTGCGCCACGCCCCTTACTGCGGGTCCGGCCCCGTCGCCACCGGCCGCGCCGGGTCCGACGACCACTCCGACCACGACCCGACGTACAGCGCCGCCGGGATCCCCGCCACGGCGAGGGCGAGGACCTCATGGGCTCCGGAGACGCCTGAGCCGCAGTACACGCCCACTGGTGAAGTGCTGGAAGCGCCGAGGGACTTGAAACGGGTCGCCAGCTCGTCAACGGGGCGGAAGCGGCCGTCCGCCGCGACGTTCTCCGCCGTGGGCGCCGAGACCGCGCCGGGGATGTGGCCGCCGACCCGGTCGATCGGCTCCACGTCGCCCCGGTAGCGCTCGGCGGCGCGGGCGTCCAGGAGCAGACCGGAGCGGGCGAGGGCCGCCGCGGCGTCCGCGTCCAGGAGGTCCACGGAGTTGGGCTCGGGTACGAAGGTGCCCTCGGCCGCCGGGGTCACCTCGCCGGACTCCAGGTCGCCCGCCCACGCGGCGAGCCCGCCGTCCAGGACCCGCACCGACGGATGGCCGGTCCAGCGCAGCAGCCACCAGGCCCGGGCGGCCGCCCAGCCCTGCCCGCCGTCGTACACCACCACCGGCCGGTCGGCCGAAACCCCTGCCGCCCGCATGACGGAACCGAAGTGTCCGAGATCCGGCAGCGGATGACGGCCGCCCGCCCCCGCGGCGCCCGCGAGATCCGCGTCGAGGTCCACGAAAACGGCCCCCGGGATGTGCCCCGCCGCGTGCTCGGCCCGGCCGTCGAAGGGCGGCTCACCGGCCGCCTTCGCCGTGCTCAGTTGCCAGCGGACGTCGAGCAGGACCGGCGGCTCACCGCCCGCCAGGTCGCTCGCGAGTTCGGATGTGGAGATGATGACGTTCATGGCTCCCATCCTTGCGTACGGGGTGGCCGCAGCGCTCAGCTCCGGATAGCCTGCTCGGCCGGACCACGCCCGGACACGCGGCGTACAGAAACGTGCACACCGCGTACTGCAGATGGACACAGCCCTGCCATCGCGCGTTAACGGATGAGAACGGCAAAACCGGGCATCCTCCGCGAGGAAGCCCATGAGCGCGGCGCGGCCGGAGCGCGCTCGGCGACTGGTGGTGCGAGCATCTGCACGGACGGGCATACGCGCGGCGGAAGCACGCGCGTTCGGACAGTGAAGCGAAGCGGAGTGGCAGCGGCCGGGCGACGACGGATGACAACCGACGAACGACAGATGACGCTTTTCGGACTCTGTCGATCGTCCTGGGAGACTCCGACGTGCCGGGCCGCCGAAGTCACGAGGGCCCGAGGAGAGAGTGACGATGACCGAGGCACGGTGGCCGGACGACTCGCGCGACCTGGGCGCGCGGCACACACCCGGCACGCCCTGCTGGGTGAGCCTGATGGCCCACGACGTGGCCGCGACCCAGGAGTTCTACGCGGCGCTCTTCGGCTGGACGTACCGGCCGGGGCCGCATCAGCTCGGCCCTTATGTGCGGGCCATGCTGGACGGATACGAGGTGGCGGGCATCGGGCAGTTGCCCGACCGGCAACTGCCCATCGTGTGGACCCCGTATCTGGCGTCCGACGACGCGGACGTGACGGCCGAGACGGTGCGCCACTGCGGCGGCACGGTGGGCGTGGGGCCGCTGGAAGCGGGCAGGGCGGGGCGGATGGTGGTCGCCCTCGACCCGGCGGGTGCGGTGTTCGGCATCTGGCAGGCGGCGGCACACATCGGCGCGGGTGTCGCGGGGGTGCCGGGCACGGTGACGTGGAACGAGCTCCTGACCCGCGAGACGGTGGAGGTGTCGAAGTTCTACCGGACGATTTTCGGCTTCACCGAGGCGGCGGCCACCACACCCGGCCTGGACTACCTGACGCTGTCCTTGGAGGGCCGTCCCGTGGCGTCGGTGCGCGGGGTGGGACAGGCACTGCCGCGGGACCGGGGCGCGCACTGGATGACGTACTTCGAGACGGTGGACGTGGACGCGTCGGCGGCGCGGGTGGTCGAGCTCGGCGGCCATGTGGTGCGGCCCCCGGAGCCCGGCAGGTACGGGCGGGTCGCGACGGTCGCCGACCCCGAGGGGGCGATCTTCACCCTCATCCGCTCGGAGCGGAGGGACGCCGCCGGGTGAGGGCGCATGACGACCACCGTACGGTCTAGGAGCGTTCCAGGGTGTCCACCGGCAGGACGTCGGGCGAGAGGGCGCCCGCGCGGGCGGAGGCCGCCGTCATGCGGCGCCGGTGGTGGCGGCGGCACAGGACCTCGTACCCCACTTCGCCGGGCGCCTGGTTGACGTCGCCGACGACGACCTGGGCGCCCTCGACGACCATCTCACCGCCGATGGTGCGGGCGTTGTGGGTGGCGCGGGCGCCGCACCAGCACAGCGCCTCGACCTGGAGCACCTCCACGCGGTCGGCGAGTTCGACCAGGCGCTGGGAGCCGGGGAACAGCTTGGAGCGGAAGTCGGTGGTGATGCCGAACGCGAAGACGTCGAGGCCCAGGTCGTCGACGACGCGGGCGAGCTGGTCGATCTGTTCGGGGGCGAGGAACTGGGCCTCGTCCGCGATCACGTAGTCGGCGCGGGAGCCGCGTGAGAGGTGGTCGACGAGATAGGCGTAGATGTCGAGGTCGTCGGCCACCTCGATCGCCTCGGTGACCAGACCGAGCCGCGAGGAGAGCTTGCCCGTGCCCGCGCGGTCGTTGCGCGCGAAGATCATGCCCTGCAGCCCGCGGGCCGAGCGGTTGTGCTCGATCTGCAGCGCGAGGGTGCTCTTCCCGCAGTCCATCGTTCCGGAGAAGAACACCAGCTCAGGCATGGGAAGTCGAGAACCTTTCGGTTGTTTCGCGGTCGCGGGGAGTGGGGAGGGGCCGACGGTCACGGGCCTGCCGGGGATGCCGGTGGCGCGCAGGTCCCGGCGGCGCTAGGAGCGTACTTCGAGGAGCGGTACGAGCTGTTCGGCGGGGGTCATCGAGCCGTGGTTGCCGACCAGTGCGGACTCCTTCGGCTCGTTCCTCGACGCGGTGATCAGCACGTCGTCGTGGGCGGCGGCGACGACGTCACCGATGCGGCCGTGGACGCGCTCGTCGATCCGCGGGCCGAACCAGCCCGCCGCGATCGCCTCCTCCCGGCTCGCCACCCAGAACTGCTCGCCGAGCACGTCGCGCCAGACGGCGAGAACGTCGGCCGCGGCGCCGGGCACCGCGTAGACGTGGCGGGCGCGGCCCTCGCCGCCGAGCAGGGCGACGCCGGCGCTCAGCTCCCAGTCCTCGTCGAAGTCGATGCGGGACGCGTCGCCGAAGGGGATGTCGACCATGCCGTGGTCGGCGGTGACGTAGAGCGCGCTGCGCGGCGGGAGCTGTTCGGCGAGGCGCTGGGCGAGCCGGTCGACGTACATGAGCTGGCCGCGCCAGGGGTCGGAGTCGACGCCGAAGCGGTGGCCCTTGCCGTCGACTTCGGCGTAGTAGGTGTAGACCAAGGCGCGGTCGGCGGCGGCGAGTTGTTCGGCGGCGAGGTCCATGCGGTCCTCGCCGGAGAGGCGGCCGCGGAAGGTGCCGCCGCTGAGGGCGATCTTGGTGAGCGGGGTGTGCTCGAAGGTCGGCGAGGAGACCTGGGCGGTGTGGACGCCCGCGTCGTGGGCGCGCTGGAAGACCGTCGGATACGGCTGCCAGGCGTGCGGGTCGGTCCAGGGTTTCCAGCGGAGCTGGTTCATCAGCTCGCCGGTGTCGGGGTTGCGGGCCGCGTACCCGGGCAGGCCGTGGGCGCCCGGCGGCAGGCCCGTGCCCACGGAGGCGAGGGAGGTCGCGGTGGTGGCCGGGAAACCGGCGGTTATCGGGCGCCCGGTGCCACCGCGCGAGGAGCCGAGGAGCGAGGTCAGGAAGGGGGCTTCGGCGGGGTGGGCGCGCAGTTGCTCCCAGCCGAGGCCGTCGATCAGGAAGACACACGCCCGGTCGGCGGGGGCCAGCTCGGGGACGAGCGGGGTGAAGCCGTCGACTCCCTGGTGGGCGACCAGGGTGGGCAGCAGGTCGGCGAGCGAGCCCGTGCCGTACTCGGGTCGGGGTGCGGTGTCGAGGGCGAGTGGCTGGATGTCGTCCCAGGCGGTGGGGTGCGCCATCAGCGGCCGGTGTCCGTGCCCGCCGCGGTGGCCTCGGAGAGCGCCTGGGCGAAGGCCAGGGTCTGGCGCACGGTGTCGGGGCCGTCGCCCGCTTCGCTGACGCGCAGGCTGAGGTCGTCGGCGGTGGAGCTGCCGGTGTAGCCGTGGTCCGCCTCGCAGTTGGGGTCGCCGCAGGCGGCGGGCTCCAGGTCGATGCGCGACACGGCGCCCCAGCCGATGGTCAGGACGACCTCGCGGGGCACGGATCCCGGAACGTACTTCTCCGGGTTGGCGACGACACGGCTGACGACGACCGACGAGATACGGCCGATCTTCACGGATTCCGTGGAGGTGGTGGCGTACGGCGTCGGGGACGTGGAGTCCGCGGCCTGCTCGTCGGTGTGGCTGACGATGAAACGGGTGTCCGTGAGGACGAGGACGGTCACGTGCCTGCGGACCTCGTTCGCGTCGAACGTGGTCTCCTGGTGGACCAGGTACGACCCGATGGTCTCGCCGCCGATCGCGGCCTCCACCGCCTCGGCCACGAGGGCCGGGTAATAGCCGCTGCGCTCGATCGCTGCGCGCAGCCCCTGGGTCGTCGTACCGGTCTTTGCCATGCCGCCCATCCTACGACCCGGCGCGTGGCCGAGGTGCCCGGTGGCCGCACGGCCCCGCCCCGCCCCGCCCGGCCGGGGTCAGTAGGCGGGCAGGGTGCGGGGGCCCAGGTCGTCCCGGGCCGGTGGCGGGGCGAGGCGGACGGTGGCGCTGAGCACGGAGAGGCCCTTCTGTGCGACGACGACCGGCTCCAGGGAGACGGTGACCACTTCGGGGTGGTCGTCGACCAGCCGGGAGACGCGCATCAGGAGCTCTTCGAGGGCCGGGGCGTCCACCGGGGCCGAGCCGCGCCAGCCGAACAGGAGCGGTGCCGTCCGGATGGACCTGACCAGGTTGCCCGCCTCGCGGTCGGTGACCGGGATCAGCCGGTGGCCGGTGTCGCCGAGGAGCTCGGAGGGGGCGCCGGCGAGCCCGAAGGACAGGACCGCGCCGGCGACGGGGTCGTGTCCGGCACGCACGACGGTGTCCACCCCGCGGGCCACCATCGCCTGGACGACCGGACGCAGCTCGGCGGGCCTGCCGAGGGTCTGGGTGAGCTCACGGTACGCGCGCCGCAACTGATCCTCGTCGGCGAGGTCCAGGCGGACGCCGCCGAGGTCGGGGCGGTGACGCAGGTGGGGCGCCGTGGTCTTGACGGCGACGGGGTAACCGACCTGGCGAGCGGCGAGCACCGCGGAGTCCGCGTCGGGCGCGGGCAGGGCCCCGCGTACGTCGATGCCGTACCGCCCGAGCAGGTCCCGGGCCGCCTCGGCGTCAAGGGTGATCCCCCCGGTGTCCCCGCCCTCCCCCAACAGCCGCCCGATGAGCTCACCCGCCCCCTGCTCGTCGATGTCGTCGTACTCCGGCACCTTGCCGGGCTCGGCGATGTCACGCCGCCACTGGGCGTACTTCACGGCTTCGGCGAGGGCGCGGACTGCGCGTTCGGCGGCGGGGTAGGCGGGAATGCGGTGGGCTCCCCCGGTGGGGGTGGCTCCTCTGCCGGTGGGGGCGGCTTCCCTACCGGTGGGGGCGGCTTCGCTGCCGGTGGGGGCGGCTTCGCTGCCGGTGGGGGCGGCTTCCCTGCCGGTGAGGGTGGCCCCGCTCCCCGGGTCGGGCTCGACACTCGGGGTCGCTCCGCCTCCCTGGGGGGTGCCGATCCCGTCCCCGGTGGGAGGCGCACCCGCGAGCTGCCTCCCGCCAGCAGGATCCGCCCCCGCGGCCGCCCGAGGCCCCGTGCTGGCCGCCGCCGACAGGGCCTCCGCGAGGCCGCCGAGTTCCACGTGGACGACGGTGACCGGCTTCGTCGGGCAGCTCGCGGCGGCGGAGCGCAGGGCTGCGGCCAGGGAGGCGTCCTCGCCCTGGCGGGTGGACTCGCCCAGGGAGGGGATGACGGTGACGACCACCGCGTCGCACGCCTCGTCGGCGAGGGCGGCGGCGAGCGCCGTACGGAAGTCCTCCGGGGCGGCGGCGGTCGTGAGGTCCCGGGGCGGCAGCGGCCGCAGGCCTTCAGCGACGCAGGCGTCGTACGTGAGCAGCCCGAGCGACTCGGAGTTGCCGAGGATGGCGACGCGCGGCCCCGCGGGCAGCGGCTGCCCGGAGAGCAGCAGCCCGGCGTCGACGAGTTCGGTGACGGTGTCCACACGGATCACCCCGGCCTGGCGCAGCAGCGCCGACACCGTGGCGTGCGGGAGGCGCGTGGCCGCGCCCGCGTGCCCGGCCGGTGCGATGCCGCTGTGCCGGGCGCCCTGGACCACCACGAGCGGCTTCACGGCGGCGGTGCGGCGGGCGAGGCGGGTGAACTTGCGCGGGTTGCCGATGGATTCCAGGTACATCAGGGCGACGTCGGTGTCCGGGTCGTCGTACCAGTACTGGAGTACGTCGTTGCCCGAGACGTCCGCTCTGTTGCCCGCGCTGACACAGGTGGAAAGGCCCCACAGGCCGCGCCCGCGGCGGTGCAGACGGGACAGGAGCGCGATGCCGATGGCGCCGGACTGCGTGAACAGGCCGAGGCGCCCGGCGGCGGGCAGTTCGGGCGCCAGGGAGGCGTTGAGGCGCACTTCGGGGGAGGTGTTGATGACTCCGAAGGCGTTGGGCCCGATGAGGCGCATACCGTACGAGCGGGCCCGGCCGACGAGTTCCCGCTGCCGCTCACGTCCTTCGGGGCCGCTCTCGGCGTATCCGGCGGAGATCACCACGAGCCCCTGCACGCCGTGCTCGCCGCAGTCGGTGACGGCCCGCGGGACGTGTTCGGCCGCTACGGCCACGACGGCGAGGTCGACGGGCTCGGCGATGTCGCGCACGGAGCGGTGGGCGGGCACGCCCTCGACCTCGGCGGTGCCTTCGGGCAGTGCGCTGTTGACGGCGTGCAGGCGGCCCGTGAAGCCCGCGCCGAGGAGATTGCGCAGGACACCGCGGCCGACGCCGTCCGGGGAGCGGCCGACGCCGACGACGGCGACCGATCCCGGCGCGAGGAGGCGCTGCACGGAGCGGGCCTCGGCGCGCTGTTCGCGGGCCCACTGGACGGCGACGGAGCGGTCGGTGTGCTCCAGGTCGAGTTCGAGGCGGACGACGCCGTCCTCGAAGCTGCGCTTCTGCTGGTAGCCGGCGTCCGTGAAGACCTTGACCATCTTGGTGTTGGCGGGCAGGACCTCGGCGGCGAAGCGCCGGATACCGCGCTCACGGGCGACCGCCGCGATGTGTTCGAGCAGCGCGGAGGCGACACCCCGGCCCTGGTGGGCGTCCTGGACGAGGAAGGCGACCTCGGCCTCGTCCGCGGGCGCCGACGCGGGGCGGCCCTGGGCGTCGATGCGGTCGTAGCGCACGGTCGCGATGAACTCGCCGCCCACGGTGACGGCGAGCCCCACGCGGTCCACCTGGTCGTGGTGGGTGAACCGGTGCACGTCCTTGGCGGAGAGGCGCGGGTACGGTGCGAAGAAGCGGTAGTACTTCGACTCGTCCGACACCTGCTCGAAGAAGCTGACGAGACGGTCCGCGTCGGCGGCCGTGATGGGCCTGATCCGGGCGGTGCCCCCGTCGCGCAGCACCACGTCGGCCTCCCAGTGGGAGGGGTAGGCATGCCGGTCCGGCGGGGTCTGCATGGGGCCAGGGTACGGGTCGCGCGGCAGCCGGGGCCGGGGCAAGGTAGGAGGCGCCGGACGGCGGTCG
Source organism: Streptomyces aureocirculatus (assembly GCF_000720475.1). Taxonomy (GTDB): domain Bacteria; phylum Actinomycetota; class Actinomycetes; order Streptomycetales; family Streptomycetaceae; genus Streptomyces; species Streptomyces aureocirculatus. The sequence goes on along the minus strand of NZ_JOAP01000014.1, from coordinate 133,364 downwards.
GCGGGCTGCTCCGCTGCTCCACGAGGCGGTGTCGTACGGTCGGCGGTGTCGTACGGTCGGGCGGTGCCGACAGGTATCCGGACGATGGCAGTCCGGTGCACCCGGGTCGGCATGAGACACTGGTCTAGACAAGTGTGAGACACCTGGAAGGGCAGCAACACATGGCTGAGCGCCGCGTCAACGTCGGCTGGGCCGAGGGCCTCCACGCCCGGCCCGCCTCCATCTTCGTCCGTGCGGCCACGGCCGCGGGCGTTCCCGTGACGATCGCCAAGGCCGGCGGCAACCCGGTCAACGCCGCCTCGATGCTCGCGGTGCTCGGTCTCGGTGCGCAGGGCGGCGAGGAGATCGTGCTCGCTTCGGACGCCGAGGGTGCGGACGCCGCGCTCGACCGGCTGGCGAAGCTGGTGGCTGAGGGGCTCGAGGAGCTTCCCGAGACCGTCTGAGTGCGCGCCCGACCGGGTCGGGTGCGATGCGGTGGAGCCGCGCGGGCCTGTCGGGCCTGCGCGGCTCCACCGTTTTTTCGGCTGTCCGTATGCACTGCCCGTGCGTGCGCTCCGCGATCCCGAATGTGCGGGATGAAAAGAAGCACCGTACCGAAGGGACGGGACCGGGCCGGGATTTCCGAACTCGCGAACTCGCGAACTCGCGAACTCGTGAGCCGGAAAAGGGCAGCCCGAATTACCGGGTCCGAAATTGTTCCTCTTTGTATACGGCGCCACCGTTAATTCCGCGCGCTCACCGTGTTTACGGGATGTTGCGAACCACTCACACGCCCCGTGCGGGCACCTCGCCGCGGCCGGTGCGCGACGACGGACCGTTCGACGTGCAGCGCGGCGAGAGCCCGGGCCCGCTCCCCGTCCCTGCGGGCCACGGCGTCGACGACCGCGGCCCGCTCGGCCCACGACTCCGCGGGCGCGGCCTGCGGCTCGGCCACGTACATCCAGGTGATCTTCTGCCGCAACTGGGTGAGCAGAGTGATGAGGCCGGGGCTCCCGGAGGCCTGGGCGAGCGTCTCGTGGAACCAGCCGTCGAGTGAGCGCAGCTCCTCGGCGCCGCCGCGCCGGGACCGCTCCTGGCCGAGCCGGACGAGGCCCCGCAGGACCTTCAGGTGCGCGTCGGTGCGCCGCTGCGCCGCGCGGGCGGCGGCCAGCGGCTCCAGGAGGGTGCGGATCTCCAGGATGTCGGCCGCGTCCTGCTCGGTGGGCTCGGCGACGCAGGCGCCCGCGTGCCTGCGGGTGACGACGAAGCCCTCGGCCTCCAGGGTGCGCAGGGCCTCGCGCACGGGGACGCGTGAGACTCCGTAGCGGCGGGCGAGCAGGTCTTCGGTGAGGCGCGTGCCGCGTTCGTAGACACCGGAGACGATGTCGCCCCGGATGGCCGTGCACACCGATTGCGCGGGAACGCGCATGACGGACCTCCGCTTTGATGCCCGCGAAACGCGTCGGTCGGCGCGGCGGCCGACGCACGGGCCGACGCCTCGAACGGCGCTCTTTCAACGATTTCGCGGACCCTGCCGATATGGACCTCTGCCGACATGGACCAGTTGCCGACATGAACTCTATTGCAGCTCGCCGGATTTTCCGACGGGCGGGCGTAATCCATGGATATCTTTTGGCCAACGGGCGCGGGTACCTGGGGGTGTTTCGGGTGTGTTTCCGGTACGCGGAAAGCCCCGGCTCGGGTGAGCCGGGGCTTTCGCGTGGGGACTTCGGATGTCGACCGTGGGACTTCAGACGTTGACGCCGTGCGAGCGCAGGTACGCGACGGGGTCGATGTCGGAGCCGTAGTCGGGGCCGGTGCGGGCCTCGAAGTGCAGGTGCGGGCCGCTGGAATTGCCGGTCGAGCCGGAGAGGCCGATCTGCTGGCCGGGGGTGACCGCCTGGCCGACCGTGACGCTCAGGGACGACATGTGGCCGTACTGCGTGTACGTGCCGTCGTTGTGGCGGATCACGACGTTGTTGCCGTACGCCCCGCCCCAGCCGGCCTCGACGACGGTGCCCGCGGCGACCGCCTGGACCTGCGTGCCGGACGCGGCGTGGAAGTCGACGCCGGTATGGCTGCCGGAGGACCACATGGCGCCGCCGGTCTTGTAACCGGTGGAGACGTAGCTGCCGGCGATCGGCGAGACGTACGAGCCCAGGCGCTTGCGCTCGGCCTCGCGGGCGGCGCGCTCCTTGGTCTCGCGCTCCTTCTCGGCCTTCGCCCGCGCCTCGGCCTTCGCCTTCGCCTCGGCCTTGCGCTTGGCCTCGGCGGCCTTGCGCTTGGCCTCCTCGGCCTTGGCCTTGGCCTCGGCTTCGGCCTTCTCCTTGGCGGCGGCCTCGTCGGCGGCCTGCTTCTGGGCGGCGGCCTGGGCGTCGATCTCGCCGGCCAGGGAGTCGCCTACGGAGATGGACTGGGTGAGGCCGGCGTGCGCGTAATCGGCGGAGGCTCCTTCGGCGGCGAGCGCCGGGGCTGCCAGACCCGAGATGACACCGGTGGTGGTGAGCGCGGCAACACCCGCGGCACCGGCGGTCGTACGCGTGATACGGCTGGGACGGCGGTGCTTGCCGGTCGGGCGGATGAACGCCATGAAGCGGCTGATCCTTTCCTTCCTTCTCGCCTACCGGGTTAGCTGACGGGTTCGGAGCAGGAAGGTCTCCTACGGGCTCCTCGCCTCGCGGCAAGGGGTCCGATTCACCCCAGGGACGTGGGTCCCCGGCTCCCCTGGCTCGCGCCGTACGGGGACTCGGCGATGACTGTCCGGTGCCGCGGGCGCGGCGTGGTGCCTGACGGACAGCCGGACCGACGCTAAACGTCTCTTCTTTCAAAGGACAAACGGATCAGCACTTTTGTAGCGCACGCCACAGGGCAGACGAGCAACCTCCCCATCAATTCGGACATATGGCGGCATGCAGGGACCCCAGCGACATCTTGCGTCGCTGGGGTCCCTGTTCTTCCGCCTCGGATTGCCTGCCTCCGGGTGGCTGTCTCCGGCTGGCTGTCTCCGGCTGGCTGTCTCCGGATACGTACCTCCGGATACGTGCCTCCGGAGACATGCCTCCCGGGCTGCGGAATCAGCCGGTGACCACGCTCACTTCACCGATGCCGAGCGCCTTCACGGGCTCCTCGATCTGTGCGGCGTCACCCACGAGGACCGTCACGAGGCGGTCGTCGGGGAAGGCGTTCACCACGGCCGCGGTGGCCTCCACCGTGCCGGTCTCCGCCAACTGGCGGTACAGGCGCGCCTGGAAGTCGTCCGGCAGGTTCTGCTCGACCTGGTCGGCGAGGGTGGCGGCGACGGCGGCTGCGGTCTCGTACTTCAGCGGGGCGACCCCGACGAGGTTCTGCACGGCGACGTCCCGCTCGGGGTCCGTGAGCCCTTCCGCGGCGAGCGTGCGCAGGACCTTCCACAGGTCCTCCAGGGCCGGGCCCGTGTTCGGGGTGTCCACGGAGCCGCTGATGGCGAGCATCGCGGCGCCCGTGCCGTCCGGCGCCGAACGCAGCACCTGGCTGAAGGCGCGCACTCCGTAGGTGTAGCCCTTCTCCTCGCGCAGGACGCGGTCCAGACGCGAGGTGAGCGTGCCGCCGAGGCAGTACGTGCCGAGGACCTGCGCGGCCCACACGCGGTCGTGCCGGTCCGGGCCGACGCGGCCGATGAGCAACTGCGTCTGCACGGCGCCGGGACGGTCCACGATGACGACGCGGCCCCGGTCGTCCGCGGTCACCGCGGGCACCGGGCGCGGCTCGGCCGCTCCCCCGGTCCAGGCGCCGAGCGTGTCCGCGAGGACGGCGTCCAGATCGGTGCCGGTGAGGTCGCCGACCACCACGGCGGTGGCCGCGGCGGGGCGGATGTGCTTCTCGTAGAAGGCGCGTACGGCCGCGGAGTCGATGGCCGTGACCGTCTCCTCCGTGCCCTGGCGGGGGCGGGACATCCGCGAGGACGCCGGGAAGAGCTGCCGGGAGAGCTCCTTGGCCGCGCGGCGTGCCGGGTTGGCGCTCTCGTGCGGGATCTCGTCCAGGCGGTTGCGGACCAGGCGCTCGACCTCGCTGTCCGCGAACGCGGGTGCGCGCAGGGCGTCGGCGAGCAGGCCGAGCGCCTTGGGCAGACGGGAGACGGGCACCTCGAGGGAGACGCGGACGCCCGCGTGGTCGGCGTGCGCGTCGAGCGTGGCGCCGCAGCGGTCGAGCTCGGCGGCGAACTCCTCCGCGGAGTGCTTGTCGGTGCCCTCGTTGAAGGCCCGCGCCATGATCGTGGCGACACCGTCCAGGCCCTGCGGTTCGGCGTCCAGGGGCGCGTCGAGGTGGACCTCCACGGCGACGAGCTGCTGCCCGGGGCGGTCGCAGCGCAGCACCGTGAGGCCGTTGGGGAGCGCGCCGCGCTCGGGGGCCGGGAACGCCCAGGGCTTGGCGGTGCCCGCCTGGGGCTGCGGGTGGAACTCCATCGTTGCGGCCTCGGTCACTTCGCCGCCTCCTCGTTGGCTTCGTGGTCGGCGTCTTCGGGGGTGACGGGCTCGTACACGAGCACCGCGCGGTTGTCCGGGCGGAGCCGGGCCTCGGCGATCTCCCGGACCTCCTCGGCGGTGATGTCGAGGACGCGCCGCACGGCCGTGAGGGCGAGCTGGGGGTCTCCGAAGAGGACGGCGAACCGGCACAGTTCGTCCGCGCGGCCCGCGACCGTGCCGAGCCGGTCGAGCCACTCGCGCTCCAGTTGCGCCTGGGCCCGCTCCATCTCCTCCGGAGTGGGGCCCTCGGCGGCGAACCTGGCGAGCTCCTCGTCGACTGCGGCCTCGATGACCGGGACCTCCACGTCGCCGGACGTCTTCACGTCCAGCCAGCCGAGGGAGGGCGCACCGGCGAGGCGCAGCAGGCCGAACCCGGCCGTGACGGCGGTGCGGTCACGGCGCACCAGGCGGTTGTACAGACGCGAGGACTCGCCACTGCCGAGGACCGTGAGCGCCAGGTCGGCCGCGTCGCACGCGCGCGTGCCGTCCTCGGGGAGGCGGTAGGCGGCCATCAGGGCGCGCGCCGGGACCTCCTCCTCGACGACCTCGCGCAGCTCCTTGCCGATGCGCTCGGGCAGCGAGCCGTCCCGCGGCGGCTGCTTGCCGTCGTGCGAGGGGATGGAGCCGAAGTACTTCTCGACCCAGGCGAGCGTCTGCTCGGGGTCGATGTCACCGACGACCGACAGGACGGCGTTGTTGGGCGCGTAGTACGTACGGAAGAAGTGCCGCGCGTCTTCGAGGGTGGCCGCGTCCAGGTCGGCCATGGAGCCGATCGGTGTGTGGTGGTAAGGGTGACCCTCCGGGTAGGAGAGGGCGGTCAGCTTCTCGAAAGCCGTGCCGTACGGAACGTTGTCGTAGCGCTGACGGCGTTCGTTCTTGACGACGTCCCGCTGGTTCTCCATCGACTCCTCGTCGAGCGCCGACAGGAGCGAGCCCATGCGGTCCGCCTCCAGCCAGAGGGCGAGCTCGAGCTGGTGGGCGGGCATCGTCTCGAAATAGTTGGTGCGCTCGAAGCTGGTGGTGCCGTTGAGCGAACCGCCGGCGCCCTGCACCAGCTCGAAGTGACCGTTGCCGTGCACCTGCTGCGAGCCCTGGAACATCAGGTGCTCGAAGAGGTGCGCAAGGCCCGTACGGCCCTTGACCTCGTGGCGCGAGCCGACGTCGTACCAGAGGCAGACCGCGGCGACCGGGGTCAGGTGGTCCTCGGAGAGCACCACGCGCAGGCCATTGGACAGCCGGTGCTCGGTCGCTGTCAGGCCGCCGGAGCCGGTCTCGGCTGTGGCCGTGTGACCCATGGGCATGTACGTCCCTTCGATCGCAAAATACGCAATGAGTGCTGCCAGTCCTGCCACTGTATGCAAGGCCCCGGACACCTGGCGAAGTTCCCGCTCCGCCCTTGGCGTAGTCGGATTTCGCCCTGGGCGTGATCGGCTGGGTGCGGGCCGCCGCGAGCGTCGCCGGACGCGCCCCGGGACCCGCTGCGTGATCTTGGTGGTGGGTGGCGACCGGATGCGGTGACAGCGTGCCACCAGGTTGACGCCCACCGTCCGCACCAGGTCGTGGTGGGCGTTCACACCGGGTCGCGGTCCGCGTTGTCAGTGGGACAGTCCACAATGGTCGGCATCAGATCCCGCACTTGTTGGTGAAGGAGCCGCAGCAGCGATGGCCCGCCGCAGCACGAAGACCCCGCCGCCCGACGACTCGTTCGAGGAGAAGATCCTCGACATCGACGTCGTCGACGAGATGCAGGGCTCCTTCCTCGAGTACGCCTATTCGGTCATCTACTCCCGTGCCCTGCCCGACGCCCGGGACGGCATGAAGCCGGTGCACCGCCGCATCGTCTATCAGATGAACGAGATGGGCCTGCGCCCCGAGCGCGGGTATGTGAAGTGCGCCCGTGTCGTCGGCGAAGTGATGGGCAAGTTGCACCCGCACGGCGACTCGTCGATCTACGACGCCCTGGTGCGCATGGCGCAGCCCTTCTCGATGCGCCTCCCCCTGGTCGACGGCCACGGCAACTTCGGCTCCTTGGGCAACGACGACCCGCCGGCCGCGATGCGGTACACCGAATGCCGCATGGCCGACGCGACGTCCCTGATGACGGAGTCGATCGACGAGAACACGGTCGACTTCGAGCCCAACTACGACGGCCAGGAGAAGGAGCCGGTCGCCCTCCCCGCGGCGTACCCGAACCTCCTGGTGAACGGCGCGTCCGGCATCGCCGTCGGCATGGCGACGAACATGCCGCCGCACAACCTCGGCGAGGTCATCGCCGCCGCCCGCCATCTCATCAAGCACCCGGGCGCCGACCTGGACACGCTGATGCGCCACATCCCCGGGCCCGACCTGCCCACGGGTGGCCGGATCGTCGGCCTGTCGGGCATCAGGGACGCCTATGAGTCAGGACGCGGCTCCTTCAAGATCCGCGCCACGGTCTCCGTGGAGGCCGTCACGACCCGCCGCAAGGGCCTCGTGGTCACGGAACTGCCCTTCTCCGTGGGCCCCGAGAAGGTCATTTCCAAGATCAAGGACCTGGTGGGCTCCAAGAAGCTCCAGGGCATCGCCGACGTCAAGGACCTCACCGACCGTCAGCACGGCCTGCGCCTCGTCATCGAGATCAAGAACGGCTTCGTCCCGGAAGCCGTCCTGGAGCAGCTCTACAAACTGACGCCGATGGAGGAGTCCTTCGGCATCAACAACGTCGCCCTGGTGGACGGCCAGCCGCTGACCCTCGGTCTGAAGGAACTCCTCGAGGTCTATCTCGACCACCGCTTCACCGTGGTGCGTCGCCGCAGCGAGTTCCGCCGTGGCAAGAAGCGCGACCGGCTGCATCTGGTGGACGGTCTGCTGATCGCCCTCCTGGACATCGACGAGGTCATCCGCCTCATCCGCTCCAGCGACAACTCCGCACAGGCCAAGGAGCGCCTTGTCGAGCGCTTCTCCCTGAGCGAGGTCCAGACGCAGTACATCCTGGACACGCCGCTGCGCCGCCTCACCAAGTACGACCGCATCGAGCTGGAGGCCGAGCGCGACAAGCTGAACGCCGAGATCGACGAGCTGACGCGGATCCTGGATTCGGACGCCGAGCTGCGCAAGCTGGTCTCCACCGAACTGGCCGCCGTGGCGAAGAAGTTCGGCACGGACCGGCGCACGGTGCTCCTGGAGTCGGGCGGCACACCAGCCGCCACGGTGCCGCTGCAGGTCGCGGACGACCCGTGCCGGGTGCTCCTGTCGTCGACGGGGCTGCTCGCGCGGACCGCCAACGGCGAGCCCTTCGGGGAGAGCGAGGGCAGGCGCGTCAAGCACGACGTGATCGTCTCCGCGGTGCCCGCGACGGCGCGCGGCGAGGTGGGCGCGGTGACGTCCGAGGGACGGCTGCTGCGGCTGCCCGTGGTGGACCTGCCACAGCTCCCGGACACGGCGTCGGCCCCCAATCTCTCCGGTGGGGCGCCGGTATCGGAACTGCTCGCCCTGGAGGGGGACGAGAAGCTCATCTGCCTGATGACGCTGGACGAGTCCTCACCGGGCCTCGCCCTCGGCACCGCACAGGGCGTCGTCAAGCGCGTGGTCCCCGACTACCCAGGCAACAAGGAAGAGCTCGAGGTCATCACGCTGCGGGACGGTGACCGCGTCGTCGGCGCGATCGAGCTGCGCACCGGCGAGGAGGACCTGGTCTTCATCACGGACGACGCGCAGTTGTTGCGCTATCCGGCGGCGCAGGTGCGCCCGCAGGGGCGCCCGGCGGGCGGCATGGCGGGCATCAAGCTCGCCGACGGCGTGAAGGTCATCTCCTTCACCGCGGTCGACCCCGCGGTGGAGGCCGTGGTGTTCACGATCGCCGGTTCGCGCGGCACGCTCGACGACTCGGTGCAGACGACGGCCAAGGTCACCCCGTTCGACCAGTATCCGCGCAAGGGGCGCGCGACGGGCGGCGTGCGCTGTCAGCGCTTGCTCAAGGGGGAGGACTGCCTGAGCTTCGCCTGGGCGGGCCCGACCCCGCCGCGCGCGGCCCAGCGCAACGGCACACCCGCGGAGCTGCCCGAGCCCGACCCGCGCAGGGACGGCTCCGGGGTGTCCCTCGCGAAGCCGGTGGCCGCGGTGGCGGGGCCGCGGTGGCTTCCGTCCGGCCGGTGGCTTCCGTCCGGCCGGTGGCTTCCGTCCGGCCGGTGGCTTCCGTCCGGCCGGTGGCTTCCGTCCGGCCGGTGGCTTCCGGCGGGCATGGGCCGCGGGCGCGGGTGCGGGCCGGAGCCGCGGGTAGGGGCCGCACGCCGGGTCGCGGGCCGGGACCGCACGCCTGGGCCGCGAGCTTGGACCGCGAGTCGGAGGCGGAGCTGCAGTCCCGAGCCCGAGCCGGAGTCCGAGCCGGAGCCGCAAACCGAAGCCGCGGGCCGGGTCAGCTCTCCGGGTCGGGCGAAGGCCCTGAGCCGTCGCCCGACGCCGCGTACTCCGGCTCGCCTGGCGCAAGCTCGTCGGGCACAGGCTCGTCGAGCGCAGGCTCGTCGAACCCCTGCGCCCCATGCACCCCATACGACCCAGGCGAGTCGGACCCCTGCTCCGGATCCTGTACGTAACGCAGGACGCCCCACATGCCGAACTCGTCGGTACCGGGGGCGTCCTCGTCGTTCTCGCGGCACAGCGTCAGCCCCTCGTCGAGGGCCGCGACATCAAGACCGGCCCCGATGAGGACGAGCTGCGTGAGCCGTTTCTCGCCCGGCTGCCACGGCTCGGGGTAGAAGCGCAGGAAGCGCCCTACGGAGTGCACGGCGTACCGGTTGCGGGCGTCGGCGGCGCCGAAGTCGACGTAGCCCTTGATCCGATACAGCCCTTCGGGCCTGCTGTCGAGGAAGGCCATGAGCCGGCGCGGGCTGAGGGGTGCGTCCGCGGTGAAGGCGAGGCTTTCGTAGCCGTGGTGCAGGTGGTGCCCGGGGTTGTCGCATCCGCAGAGGCCGTGGTCCGGGCGGTCGGCGGCGTCCGCGCCGCCGGTGTTCTCTCCGCCGTCGACGGCTTCCTCGCGGTCCGGGCCGCCGTCGTCCACGTCCTCCCCGTGGTCGTGCAGGTCGTCGAAGGAGAGCTGCCCCACGCGCTCCCCCACGGGCTTGCGGTCGAGGAGGAGGCCCACGTCGACGCGTCCGTACGAGGCGGGGACGATCGCCGCGCGGTCGGCGAGGCGGTGCACCTCGGCGAGGATCCGCTCCCGCTCGGCGTCGCTCACCCGGTCGGCCTTGTTGACGACGACGAGGTCGGCGATGCCCAGGTGCCGGTCCACCTCGGGATGCCGCTGCCGGGTGGCGTCGAACTCGGCGGCGTCGACGACCTCCACGAGACCGCCGTACACGATGTGCGGATTCTCGCTGGCGAGCACCATGCGCAGGAGTTCCTGCGGTTCGGCGAGCCCACTCGCCTCGATGACGATGACGTCGATATCCGCGGCGGGGCCTGCCAGCCGCTCCAGGTACTCGTCCAGTTCGCTCGCGTCCACGGCACAGCACAGGCATCCGTTGCCGAGGGAGACGGTGGAGTCGCCGAGCGCCCCGGCGACGGCCATGGCGTCGATCTCGATGGAACCGAAGTCGTTGACGATCGCACCGATCCGGCTGCCGCCACTGCGGTGGAGCAGGTGATTCAGGAGTGTCGTCTTCCCCGAGCCGAGAAAACCGGTGAGTACAACGACCGGAATCTGCTGCTCCCGCACGTGCTGCCCCTCGCGTCAACTCGCATCAAGCTGGATCAAGTCACCACAACGCGTACACATCGCGGGCGGCGAAAACCGTACGACGATTGAAGCTTGCTCCAGGATATGTGCGCGTAGACGCGCCGGTTGGTGAACGATTGTTAGCGGCGCTCGCGGGGCACACATTGGGCACGGCGCAGGGATATGTGAGCATCGTTTCCTTCCGTGCGCCTCCTCTCCGCCTCCCGACCGACCAGAGCCGCTCGGGCACCCTGGGAGACGGCAAGCGCCGCCCATCGCTCGCCGGTCCGCACCCTGTCGCCCCGCACCGACGACCGGCGGACGGTCGCCTGATTCGGGGGTTGACATGGTCACACAGAAACACTGGATGCGAAGGGCAGGCTACGCCGCTGTCGCCGGGCTCGGGTTCGCATGCGGCATGCTCACCACGCGCAGCACTCACCGGAGCAGGCGGGCCGCGCTCACGCAGCAGCATCGACTCCACTTCGACCTGCTGTGCAGGGCCATGAACGACACAGCCCTGGCCGCCGTGCTGGACACGTACGACAGCGACGTGCCCTTGGACAAACAGCGCCAGTATCTCTTCGCGAACGCCCTCTACATCAACGCGTTGCACGCGCATCGCATCGGCGCCCTGGACATCGAAGAGCTCTACGGACACCTGCGAGTGATGTGCCAGAACCACATCTTCCGGGACTACTGGGAAGCGACCCGACACCACCGCGCGAGCTTGCACAGCAGCTCTACGGAAGCCCAGTTGGGCCGGATGATGGACCGCCTGGCCCGTGACCTGGCGGAGGCGGACACCGACGAGTGGTGGGTCGTGGGTGAACCGCCCACTCCATAGGTTCGGTCGGCGATGGTCACGCACTCGATCCCGGGATCAAGACGCTAGCCTGTCCCCGCCCTGACCACCTATCCCCCAAGGACCGGGATCCCCTTGAAGATCGTGCGCCGCATCGGCGCGTCCCCGCGCGAGCGGGGCAGCGCAACCGGCCAGACTTGCCCCGACATCTTCGAGCTCAGCGACGGCAACTTCGCCGTCATCGGGACAGACAGGACCGAGGCGCTCGAACGCGAACTACCGAACGACGCCGCACGTGCCGACTACGAGCGCATCGTCGTCATCGACCGTGCCACCCTCATCCGAGCCAAGGCCGACATCCCAGAGGCCTGAGGGGCCCGGACCCGGACTGCCGTCGTCTCGCCGCACCCCTGGCCAGCGACACGGCCTGCCCGTACGTCACACAGAGGTGATCACTTCACACAAAGTGATCACCTCTTCACTTCAGTGACACGTCCTTTGCTTTGCCTGCCGCAAGGACCAGATTGGCTGCTGACCCCGGGCGCGAGGCTGCCCGCGCCCCTTACGTAAAGCACCGGATAGGCCGCGCCCCGCACCGTCGGGGCAGCCTGACGGCACGACCGCCAAGGCGTCCATACCCGACGCGTAGTAGCGATCGCCGCCAGCGCCGGATCAAGTGATTGAGCGTCAACACCGCCGCCGACCCCGACCTCTCCCGAAGGCCGGGGTCAGCTTCCCCTCTCCTGTGCCAGCAGCGAGAGCGACGGATGCGGCGCCTCGAACTCTCGCTGTAGCGGGCGGAGCGTAGGCCCGCCCCTCTCGTTTCAGATCGCTTCAGATCGCTTCAGACGGCCTCACCGGCGCCGGCACCGGCTCCGGCGGAACCGGTCCCACATAGCGTGCCGCAGGCCGAATGATCTTCGAGTCCTCCGCCTGCTCCAGGACGTTGGCGCTCCACCCGACCACCCGCGCCGACGCGAACGTCGGCGTGAACATGTCGCGCGGCAGCCCGCACAGCTCCATGACCACGCCCGCGTAGAACTCCACGTTCGTGTGGAGTTCCCGGCCCGGCTTGAGCTCCGCCAGGATCGCCTCGACCTGCCGCTCCACCTCGACGGCGAACTCCACCAGTTCGCCGCCGAACCCTTGCGCGATCTCGCGGAGCATCCGCGAGCGCGGGTCCTCCGTGCGGTACACGGGGTGGCCGAAGCCCATGATCCGCTCGCCCGCGAGGACCCGCTCACGGATCCAGGGGTCGATCCGGTCCGGAGTGCCGATGGCGTCGAGGGTGTCCAGGGCCCGGCTCGGCGCACCGCCGTGCAGCGGCCCTGAGAGCGCCCCGACGGCACCCACGAGACAGGCGGCGACATCCGCGCCGGTCGAAGTGATGACGCGAGCGGTGAACGTTGACGCGTTGAAGCCGTGATCAATAGTGGAGATCAAGTATTGCTCGACCGCACGAGCACGATCCTGATCCGGTTCCGAACCCGTCATCATGTAGAGGTAGTTGGCCGCGTACGGAAGATCGTCCCGGGGCTCCACGGGGTCGAGCCCCAGGCCGAGCCGGTAAAGCGCGGTGAGCAGTGTGGGCACCACGGCGGAGGCGGCGAGCGCGTCCGCACGGCGTCGGTCGCCGTCGATGTCGTACACCGGACGGAACCCCTTGGCGGCACCGAACAGCGACAGCGCCGAGCGGAGCCCGGCGAGCGGCCCCGACAGCGCACTGGCGCGGGCGATGCCGGGCAGCGCCGCGCTCACCTCCTCGGGGAGGTGCCGCAGGGCGGCGGTCTGCCGGGCGAATTCGGCTCGTTGCTCGGCGTCCGGCAGCGACCCGTGGAACATCAGGTGCCAGACGTCCTCGAAGCTGCGGGTCTGCGCGAGCTCCACGGCGGAGTACTGGCGGTAGTGGTAGAAGCCCTCGTACCCCCGGACGTCACCGAGCTGTGTCTCGGTGACGACGACACCCGCGAGCCCGCGTGGGACCTCGACGGGAGCGGTGGGGGTGGTGGCGGAGCCATTGATCGGCATGTTGTTCCTCGACTTCCTCCCTGGACTTGATTTGACTGTCCATGCTTGACTGAAAGTCTGTCAATGTTGATCGAATCAATATGTCAATCCAGTTATCGAGTCGGGGATACGGTGACGCCCATGACGGATCAAGGAGCGGACCGCGGCACGTCCGCGCGCGAAGACCGGCGGCTCAGCACCAAGGAGGCGGCGGAAGTACTGGGCGTGAAGCCGGAAACCGTGTACGCCTACGTGAGCCGCGGCCAGCTCGGCAGCCGCCGCGGCCCCGGCGCACGCGGCAGCACCTTCGACCCCAAGGAAGTGCGGTCCCTGGCGCGCAGGAACAGGCGCGAACGCGCGGCGGCGACAGGAGCCAATGAACTGTCCGTCCGCACCCGGATCACGTTGATCGAAAAGGATCGTTACTACTTCCGTGGGGTGGACGCGACCGAGCTGGCCCTGCGCCACTCCTACGAAGAGGTCGCCGAGTGGCTGTGGACCGGCGAGCTGCGGCACGGAGTCCACTTCACGCCCCCTCCGGAGCCGGCCGGAGCCGCGCGCCTGGCCGTACGCGCCCTGCCGGAGCACTGCGGCCCCACGGACCGGCTGCGGGTGGCGGCCATCGCCGCCGGGGCCGCCGACCCGCTGCGCTTCGACCTCTCCGAAGAAGCCGTCACCGGCACGGCTCGCACCTTGATCCCGACTCTCGTCGCGGCCCTCCCGCCGGTCCTGCCCACCCACCGCGACGGAGGCCCTCTCGCCGGGCGCCTGTGGGGGCGTCTGAGCGGCCACGAGCCCGACGAGGCCTCCCTGCACGCCCTGGACACCGCCCTCGCGCTGCTCGTCGACCACGACCTGGCGGCATCCACGCTGGCGGTGCGCGTGGCGGCGTCGGCGCGCGCCCATCCGTACGCGGCCGTGTCCGCCGGCCTGGGCGTCCTGGAGGGCCCGCTGCACGGCGCGGCGAGCGGTATCGCCCACCGCATGCTCCTGGAGGTCCTCGACCGCGGCACGGCGGCCCCGGTCGTCGCGGCCGAACTGCGCGCGGGCCGTCGCGTACCCGGGCTCGGCCACCGTCTCTACCCGGGCGAGGACCCGCGCGCGAAGGCGTTGTTCGGCCTCCTGGAGACCATGCCGAAGGCCGGCCCGGCGCTGGCGGCGGCCCGCGACGTCGTGGTCACCACCGCGCGCCACACCGACCTTCACGCCAATGTCGACCTCGCGCTCGCCGTCCTCACCGCGTCGTCCGGCATGGCCGCGGAGGCGGGAGAGACGATCTTCGCCGTGGCGCGCACGGCCGGCTGGATCGCGCACGCCCTGGAGGAGTACGAGGAGCGGCCGATGCGGATGCGCCCCGTCGGGCAGTACGTCGGAGTGCGTCCGCCGCAGCCGCTTCCGGACGCGGGCGAACTGCCCGGCGAGTGAAACCGCCCGGACCGGACGGCAGGTTAGGCTCACCTGTGTGAGTACGTGCGCGACCGCCTCGCGAGGCCTGAACGAGCCCCTCGCGGGCACCGCGGCCACCGCGAGGACGTGGCTGCTCCTGGAACAGCCTGGCCCCTGGGGCGCCAAGGCGCTCACGTCCAGTCATCTGGATCCGGACGTCGGGCGCGCACTGGAGCGGGCCGCCGATTCCACGGGTGTACGCGTCGCCCTCATCCGGCGCCCGGGACGCCACGCGGACTGTGCCGCGTCCCGGCGTCACCAGGTGTACGTCGCGCACACCACCCCGGGCAACGCCTGGCTGCGTTCTCATGTGGTGGACACGCCACGGCAGTTGCTGGACCTGGACTTCGAGGCGCTGGGCGCGGGCGACCACGGCGGTTTCGGCGCACCGCACACCGGCGCGCCACTCGCCCTCGTGTGCACCAACGGGAAACGCGACCGCTGCTGTGCGCTGCTCGGCAGACCCCTCGCGAGCGAACTCACGGCCTCCGGAGAGGAGGGCGTCTGGGAGATCACTCATCTGGGTGGTCATCGGTTCTCGCCGACTCTGCTCGTGCTGCCCCACGGATACGCGTACGGCCGTACGGCGGCGCACGCCGTGAAGGAGATCCTGCAAGGCGTGCGTGACGGGCGCGTGGTCACCGAGGGGTGCCGGGGCAGCTCCGCCTGGGAGCGTCCCGGGCAGGCGGCCGAACTGGCGGTGCGCAGGGCCGTGCGGGAGGAGGCCGCGGGCGCCCTGAGCATCGTGCGCACGGCGGGCGACGCACCTCGCTGGGAGGTGACGGTCGCCCACACCGACGGCCGGCGCTGGCGGGTCGCCGTCGCGCAGGGCTCCTCGCTGCCGCCTCGTGCGGAGAGCTGCGGGGCGGTGCTGGGGACGCCGGCGCGGATGGACGTGGTGGCGGTCCGCGAGATCGCGTGACTCCGCGGTCACGCGGGTCACGCGGGTCACGCGGGTCACGCGGGTCACGCGGGCAAGGCAACAAGACCCACGCCGGGATATCCACGCCACACTGGCTTCGGTGTGGACCGCAGACCGCCGTACCGTTCGTACACATGAGCCCGACTCCCCCTGCCCGACGACTGCGCCTCGGTCTGCCGCGGCGCGTCTTCTCGCAGGTCCTGCTGATGCAGGTGGCGATTGCCGCCGGGGTCGCCGTGCTCGCGACTGGGCTCTTCCTCGCGCCGCTGAGCGATCAGTTGGACGACCAGGCCATGCGCCGGGCCCTCGCTATCGCGCAGACGACGGCGGCCCAGCCGCGGATCGCAGCGGACCTGACCTCCACCCGGCCCTCCGTCGACGGGCCGGTGCAGGCCGCGGCGGAGCGGATAAGGAACGCCAGCGGCGCCGAGTACGTCGTGATCATGAACAAGCAGGGTGTGCGCTGGTCCCACACCGACAGCGACGAGGTCGGGAAGGTCGTCTCGACCGACCCCAGCGACGCGCTCGCGGGCCGCGACGTCATGGAGATCGACAACGGTACGCTCGGCCGCTCCGCGCGCGGGAAGGTGCCGCTGCGGGACGCGGGCGGCGAGACAGTGGGCGCCGTCTCCGTAGGCATCGAGTACGACAGTGTGCGCGCCCGGCTGATCCACACGATCCCAAGTCTCTTCGCGTACGCGGGCGGAGCGCTGGCCGTCGGCGCCCTAGCCGCGTACCTGATCTCCCGCAGGGTGCACCGCCAGACCCGTGACCTGGCGTTCTCCGACATCTCGGCGCTGCTCGCGGAGCGCGAGGCGATGCTGCACGGCATTAGGGAAGGCGTGGTCGCGCTCGGCCGGGGCGGCCGGATCAGGCTCCTCAACGATGAGGCGCAGCGCCTTCTGGGGCTCGGTACGGAGGCGATCGGGCAGCCGCTGGAGGCGGCACTCGGCGAGGGCCGCACCACGGACGTCCTCTCGGGCCGTGTCACCGGCACCGATCTGCTGACCGTCCGCGGTCAGCGCGTCCTTGTCGCCAACCGCATGCCCACTGACGACGGCGGCGCCGTCGCGACCCTCCGCGACCGCACGGAGCTGGAACAGCTCGGGCGTGAGCTCGACTCCACGCGTGGTCTCATCGACGCCCTGCGCGCCCAGGACCACGAGCACGCCAACCGCATGCACACCCTGCTCGGCCTGCTCGAACTGGAGATGTACGAGGAGGCCGCGGAGTTCGTCGGCGAGGTGGCGGGCGCCCACCGGGTGACCGCGGAACAGATCACGGAGAAGGTCCACGACCCGCTGCTGTCGGCGCTCCTCGTCGGCAAGGCCACGGTCGCCGCGGAGCGCGGTGTGACCCTCGCGGTCTCCGAGGACACCGTTCTGCCCGACCGTCTCGTGGACCCCGGAGGTCTCGTCACGATCGTCGGCAATCTCGTCGACAACGCTCTGGACGCGGCAGTCGGCCTGCGGGCCGCAGACGCGGGTGCCCGGCACGCGCGCGTGGAGGTCGCTTTGCGTACCGAGGGTCTACTAGGACGCACGGTTGTGCTTCGGGTGCGGGACACGGGCCCGGGTGTGCCCGCGGATCAGCGGGAGTCGGTCTTCACGGAGGGCTGGTCCACCAAGGAGCCGCCTGCACACGGGCAGCGCGGTATCGGGCTCGCCCTGGTGCGCAGGCTCGCCGAGCGGCAGGGCGGCAGCGTACGGGTCGCCTCGGCGCCCGGTGGGGGCGCCGAATTCACCGTCGTACTGCCCGAGGGGCTCACGGAGCCCCGCCCGGTCGCCTCTGAGGAGACGCGATGATCGAAGTGCTGGTCGTGGACGACGACGTGCGGGTGGCAGACGTCAACGCGGCGTACGTGGAGAAGGTGCCCGGTTTCCGGGTGGCCGGGCGTGCGCACAGTGCCGCGCAGGCGCTGCGACTCGTCGAGGAACGACCGGTCGACCTGGTGCTCCTCGACCACTATCTGCCGGACGAGACCGGACTCGCCATGGTCCGGTCACTGCGCGAGCGCGGCCACCAGACCGACGTGATCATGGTGACGGCGGCACGCGACGTGGCCACCGTGCAGGCCGCGATGCGTCACGGTGCCCTGCAGTACCTGGTGAAGCCGTTCTCGTACGCGGGACTCCGCGCCAAGCTCGACGCGTACGCGACGCTGCGCCGCACGCTCGACGGGGGCGGTGAGGCGGAACAGGCCGAGGTCGACCGCATCTTCGGTGCCCTCTCCGCCACACCCGCGCCTGATCTGCCGAAGGGGCACTCCCCCACGACCGCGGAGCTGGTGCGCAGGGCGTTGATGGCCGCCGAGGGGCCTGTCTCCGCCCAGGAGCTGGCGGAGGACACGGGGTTGAGCCGACAGACCGCTCAGCGCTATCTGAAGCTCCTGGAACGCACGGGGAGGGTACGGCTGAGCCTGAAGTACGGCGACACCGGCCGCCCCGAGCATCGCTATGTATGGTCGTCCGTTCTCTGACCGCCAGGCCGCGCCCGTTCCCTGACCGATCAGGCGACGCCCGTTCCGTGACGGCTGGACGGTCCCCATCGTCTGTCCGGCTACGCGGCACCCGCCCCGGTCAGTGACCGCACCTCCGTCTCCGCGTACTTGGCCTCGTCGGCGCGATCCCGTGAGGTGACCGTGCCGAGCCATCCGGCGACGAAGCCGAGGGGGATCGACACAAGGCCGGGGTTCTCCAGGGGGAAGTACTGGAAGTCCATGCCGGGGAAGAGCGACCCCGGGCTGCCCGAGAGCACCGGCGAAAGGGCCACCAGGACCAGCGCGGGCACCAGGCCGCCGTACACCGACCAGACGGCGCCCCGCGTGGTGAACCGCCGCCAGAACAGCGAGTAGAGCAGCACGGGGAGATTGGCGGACGCGGCGACGGCGAAGGCGAGACCCACCAGGAACGCCACATTGAGGTCTCGGGCGACGAGGCCCAGTCCGATGGCGAGCGCGCCGATCCCCGCCGCAGCGCACCTGGCCACCGCGACCTCACTGCGCGGCTTGCCGTGCTTTCGCCGCAACGAAGCGTAGAGGTCGTGTGCCACGGAGGCCGACGACGCCAGTGTGATCCCGGCGACCACGGCAAGGATCGTGGCGAACGCGATGGCGGCCACGACAGCGAAGAGAACCGTTCCGCCGGTGGAATCCGCACCGCCGCCCAGATCGAGCGCGAGCAGCGGCACCGCCGTGTTCCCCGCGGCGTTCGACCCGCGCACCGCGTCACTCCCCACGATGGCCGCCGCACCGAAGCCGAGCACGATCGTCATCAGGTAGAAGCTCCCGATGAGGCCGATGGACCAGACGACCGAACGGCGGGCGGCGCGTGCGGTCGGCACGGTGTAGAAACGCGACAGGATGTGCGGCAGCCCGGCCGTGCCGAGCACCAGCGCAAGACCGAGGCTGATGAAGTCGAACCGAGCCGTCCAGCCACCGCCGTACTTCAGCCCCGGAGCCAGGAACTGCCCGCCGTGCCCGCTGCGATCCGCCGCCGTGCGCAGCAGTTGGTCGAAGTCCCCGTGGAAACGCGCCAGCACCAGCACGGTCAATGCGAGCGTCCCAGCCATCAGCAGGACCGCCTTGACGATCTGGATCCACGTGGTGGCCCGCATCCCTCCCAACGACACATAGATGACCATGAGCGCGCCGACGCCGACCACCGTCCACGTCTGCGCCGCCTCGCTCGTCCCTCCCAGCAGCAACGCGACCAGTGAGCCCGCCCCCACCATCTGCGCCACCAAATAGAGAACGGACACCGTCACCGAGGAAGTTCCCGCGGCGATCCGCACCGGACGCTCACGCATGCGCGCCGCGACCACGTCGGCGAGCGTGTACCGGCCGCAGTTGCGCACCAGTTCCGCCACCAGGAACAGCACGACGAGCCACGCCACGAGGAAGCCCACCGAGTACAGCAGGCCGTCGTAGCCACAGAGCGCGATCAGACCGGAGATACCGAGGAACGAGGCGGCGGACATGTAGTCACCCGCGATGGCAAAACCATTCTCCATGGGGGAGAACAGCCGACCACCCGCATAGAACTCCTCCGCGGAGCCCCGTCGCCCCCGGCTCACATACGTCGTGATCGCCAGTGTGACCGCCACGAACACACCGAACAGGACCAGGGCCAGGGTCTGGTGATCCCCGGTCACCACTCGACACCCCGCTTCAGCTCCCGCTCCCGTTCCTGCTGCTCCTGCGCCCGCTTCTGTTCGTACACGGCCCACCGCAGGTCGAGAGCCGCCCCGTCCCGCCGCAACCGGGCATGGCGCGCATACGCCCACGTCAGCAGGAACGTGGTGGCGAACTGTGCGAGACCTGCCACCATCGCCACGTTCACCGCCCCGCCGACCGGCCGAGCCATCAGCCCCGGCGCCGCCGTCGCGGCCACGACGTAGGCGATGTACCAGGCGAAGAACGCGGCCACGGCGGGGATCACGAACCTTCGGTAGCGCCGACGCACTTCCTGGAAGGCCGCGCTCGCCTGCACCTCCAGATAGATGTCGGCCGCGCTTCGCTGCGCCGCGGCCTGCGCCGGCACCGCGGGTGTCGTCGGTGCGCCCGTGCCGTCCGGCTCGCCCCATCCGGATGCCAGCTCGTCGTACCACGGATCTCTGAGATCGCCGGGCCGAACCCGCCCGGCCTCGCGGCCGTCGTGCTTCTCCACCGAACTCTCCTTGTCCGCGGCCCCGTCCGGCCGCGAGCCCAAGGATGGGCAGATCGAGAAGATCGCTGGCTGCGCTCTCACCGCTCTTCACCCCATCAGGTGAAGGACACCCTCACCCGCGGGTTCTCCCCGGAGGCTGCGCGAGACCGTGCCGGTAGGCGTAACGCACCGCCTGCGCGCGGTCCTTGAGACCTGCCTTGGCGAAGAGGTTGTTGATGTGTGTCTTCACCGTGGCGGTGGAGACGTGCAGTGCCCGCGCGATCTCCTGATTCGTCATTCCGTCCGCGATCAGGGCGACCACTTCCGCCTCCCGCGTCGTCAGCCCGTCCGGTGTCTCCACCGTCCGCACAGGCGGCTCGGGCTCCGACAGCCGCTCGAGCAGCCGCCGTTGGATCTTCGGTGACAGCCCCGCGTCCCCGGAGAGCACGTCCTCGACAGCCCGGACGATCTCCTCACCGCCCGCATCCTTGGTGAGATACCCCCGCGCCCCCGCCTTGAGCGCCGGGAACAGCGACTCGTCGTCGACGAACGTCGTGAGCACCACGACCTGCGTACCCGGATACTGCGAGCGGATCCGCCGCGTGGCCTCGGCGCCATCGACACGTGGCATCCGCAGGTCCATCAGGACCACGTCCGGCGAGAGTTCGGCGACGAGCCGCACCGCCTCCTCCCCGTCACCTCCCGCCCCGACAACCTCAATGCCCGGCAGCAGCCCCAAAAGCATCACGATTCCCTCACGCACCACGGTCTGATCGTCGACCACCACGACACGCGCCGCCGCTTTCCCGACACCCCCACCGCCCGAGCCCATGCGGTCCGCCCCGTCCCTCACCACCGGCCCACCCCCGACTGCTGCCCCTGCTCCACCCCCGGCACCAGCACCAGCACCAGCACCAAGCGCACTCTCTTGGTGCCCGCCGTCCACGATCACCCCGGCACCTTCAGCCGCACGACGAAGCCTTCCTCTCCGGGCCCTGCCTCGAGTGAGCCGCCCAGCAACTCGGCGCGCTCCCTCATCCCCAGCAGACCGTACCCGGCTCCCGAAGTCGCGATTTCACTCGGCGCACCGCCCGAATCCCGTACGTCGAGTGTCACTTCGCCCTCCCCGTACGCAAGGCACACCGTCACTTCGGCCCCCCGCGCGTGCTTGCGCACATTCGTCACCGCCTCCTGGGCGACCCTGCGCACCGTCTGGGACGCCTCGGCGGTCAGCAACCTCCGCGCCCCGGCGACAGCGACGGAGGCTCCGTCCGATGCGACAAGCTCGCGCAGGAAGTCCTCGACCGGCGTCATCTCCCCGCGCAGCGCGGACAGTGCCTGCCGGGTCTCGGCCAGCCCCTCCGACGCCATGGACCGTGCCGCCACCACCCGCCCGAGGATCTGCTCCCGGTCCCCGCCCCTCTCGATCAGCAGTCGGGCCGCCTCCAGGTGGACGAGCTGCGCGGACAGGCTGTGCGCCAGCACGTCGTGGATCTCGCGGGCGATCCGTGCCCTCTCGTCCAACGCGTCCGATTCCGCTTCGGCCGACCGCGCCGCCCGCTCCTGGTCGAGGAGTCTCTGAGCGTTTCCGCGTGCCTCCGCGTCAAGTCGCAGCACATATCCGGCGAGAGCGAGCCCAGCGGTGACGGCGGCTGTCGTCGGCCAGGGGTCTTCGTTCACCGCCGCGAACGCCCCCAGAGCCAGCGCTGCGACGATCACGGCCGCCCCGAGGGGCAGTCGCTCCAGCGCCAGGAGTGCCCCGGCACACCACATCACCGCCGCGGGGATGTCGAACCCCGTCCCGTGCGCCAACAGGCCCGCACCGAGGACGAGCCCCAGCAACCCCAGCGAGAGCCACAAGCGTTGCTCAAGGGTGACGCGGAAGTACACCACGATGGCCGCCGCGCAGACGGCGATCACAACCAGCCCCAGGGCCACGCCCCAGCCCGGGACTCCTCCGCGACAGAGCGTGCTCCATATCAGCAGGCCCAGGAACACTCCTCGCACGAACCAACTGACGAGACGCCGCGTGCGGGGCACCTTGTCGCTGACCAGGGCCTCCCGGGAGGGCCACCCCACCCAGGTCTCACGCGTCACGCGGACACCTCCTCGGTCGTCGCGTGCGGGCCGTCGGCCGGTCGCCCGCTCGTCCATCGGCCTCGCGCGAGTCAGAAATGTGATCACGCCGACCGGGGCGCCCCGTCACCGTACGCCGCCTGCGAGTGCCGGGGCCGGGCGCAGACTTCGGGCCCGCAGTTCCAGGAGGCCCGCGCGCACCAGCAGCGACGCGGCGAGGGCGAGCAGCAGTGCACCGGTGCCTTGATGGATGCCTATCAGGAGGCCCGCGCCCATGAGTCCGAGCCTGGCGGCAATGCCGACGACCCAGACGCCGACGGTGGCTTTGGTGCCCCGGGTCCATACAGAGCCGTCCTGCTCGGTCCAGACATGGCTGGTCCGGGCCCAGGCGACACCCATGAGGAGACCCACGAGCACCTCGCAGCCGAGCAGTGCGGTGGAAGCCGCCTCGTGATGGGTGTCGACGAGACCGGTGTCCTTGACGGCGGCGTAGGCAAGCACGGCGGGCACCAGCCACCACCGTTTGGATCCCGTCATGCGCTGCGGCTTCGTCTGGCGTATGACGACGAGAACTAGGGCGGCGAGGATCAGCAGCGCGTTGGCGAACCCGAACCCTGGCATCACGGCCTCCGGTGACGTGGCGTGGAAGGCGAAGTACGACGCCTTCGACGCTACGGAACCGGCCTGGTCAGGAGATCGGAGCGTAGGTGGATAACGGGTGGATGGTGTGTCTCCACCCGAGGGTGGAGACACATCGCGGATGGAGGAACATCGCGGACGGCCAGCGTCAGGCCACGGATTCCGTCAGGCCACGGCCCGCGTCACGTGCACAGGCGCACACGCGCACAGGCGCACAGGCGCACAGGCGCACAGGCGGAACCGTCACGCGTCGATGCGGGAGCGGTCCAGCGTGGCGGCGGAGCTGGTGATGAATTCCTTGCGCGGGGCGACCTCGTTGCCCATCAGCAGGTCGAAGACGCCTTCCGCGGACTCCAGGTCGGAGATGTTGATCCGGCGCAGCGTGCGGAAGCGGGGGTCCATCGTGGTCTCTGCTAGCTGATCCGCGTCCATCTCACCGAGGCCCTTGTACCGCTGGATCGCGTCCTTGTACCGCACGCCCTTGCGCTCGAACTCCAGGAGCGTGTCGCGCAGCTCGCGGTCGGAGTAGGTGTAGACGTACTTGTCCTGCCCCTTCTTGGGCTGGACCAGCTCGATGCGGTGCAGCGGCGGGACCGCGGCGAAGACGCGGCCCGCTTCGACCATGGGCCGCATGTACCGCTGGAACAGCGTCAGCAGCAGGATGCGGATGTGCGCTCCGTCGACATCGGCGTCGACCAACAGGATGATCTTGCCGTAGCGGGCCGCGTCGATGTCGAAGGTCCGGCCCGACCCCGCTCCTATGACCTGGATGATCGCCCCGCACTCGACGTTCTTGAGCATGTCCGACACTGAGGCCTTCTGCACGTTCAAGATCTTGCCGCGGATCGGCAGCAGCGCCTGGAACTCGGAGTTGCGGGCCAGCTTCGCGGTACCCAGCGCCGAGTCGCCCTCGACGATGAACAGCTCGCTGCGGTCGACGTCGTCACTGCGGCAGTCGGCCAGCTTCGCCGGCAGCGACGAGGACTCCAGGGCGGTCTTACGGCGCTGGGCCTCTTTGTGCTGACGGGCGGCGATGCGCGTACGGGCGGCGGCAACGATCTTCTCCATCACCGCGCGGGCCTGCGCCTTGGCATCCCGCTTGGTGGAGGACAGGTACGCCTTGAGTTCCTTGGCGACGACCGTGGCCACGATCCGGTTGGCCGCCGACGTGCCCAGAACCTCCTTCGTCTGCCCCTCGAACTGGGGCTCGGCCAAGCGCACCGTCACGACCGCGGTCAGCCCCTCGAGGGCGTCGTCCTTGACGACGTCGTCCTCGGCGACCCGCAGCAGCTTCTGCGTCCGCAGCACCTCGTTCACCGTCTTCGTCAGCGACCGCTCGAACCCGGTCAGGTGCGTGCCGCCCTTGGGCGTGGCGATGATGTTCACGAACGACCTGATCGTCGTGTCGTACCCGGTGCCCCAGCGCAGCGCGACGTCCACGCCGAGCTCGCGGGTGACCTCGGTGGGCGTCATCTGCCCGTGTTCGTCCAGGACCGGCACCGTCTCCTTGAACGTACCCTGCCCCGAGAAGCGCAGCACGTCGCAGACGGCCTTGTCCTGCGCGAGGTACTCACAGAACTCGCTGATGCCGCCGTCGAAGCGGAAGGATTCCTCGCCCTTGGTGCCGCCCTCACCGAGACCGTACTCGTCGCGTACGACGATGGTCAGACCCGGCACCAGGAAGGCCGTCTGCCGCGCACGCTGGTGCAGGTTCTCCAGGCTGAGCTTGGCGTCCTTCAGGAAGATCTGGCGATCCGCCCAGTACCGCACACGCGTGCCCGTACGAGCCTTGGGGATCTTCTTGACCTTGCTCAGGCGTGCCTTCGGATCGAAGGGCGCCTCCGGACCGATCTTCGAGAACGCCCCGGGGACACCGCGGCGGAAGCTGATGGCGTGGGTGTGACCGGCACGGTCCACCTCGACGTCGAGCCGGGCGGACAGGGCGTTCACCACCGAGGCGCCGACGCCGTGCAGACCGCCGGAGGCCGCGTACGAGCCTCCGCCGAACTTTCCGCCCGCGTGCAGCTTGGTCAGGACGACCTCGACTCCGGAGAGTCCGGTCTTCGGCTCCACGTCGACCGGGATGCCGCGGCCGTTGTCCCGGACCTCCACGGAGGCGTCGTCGTGGAGGATGACCTCGATGTGGTCGCAGTACCCGCCCAGGGCCTCGTCGACGGAGTTGTCGATGATCTCCCACAGGCAGTGCATCAGGCCACGGCTGTCCGTGGACCCGATGTACATGCCCGGACGCTTGCGGACCGCTTCGAGCCCCTCCAGGACGAGCAGGTGCCGCGCGGTGTAGTTGGAACCGTCCCGGTCTGCTCCGGTCAGCAATGCTGTGGACGGCACGGACGTCTCGGCGGTCACGCGGTTCGCTCCTCGCTGAATTTCAAGGGAGACCCTTTGGGGTAAGGGCCCGGCTTCTGGTGCCCGTCAGAGGGTACCGAGGCCTGGTAGAGCCGTTGGCACGCCACCCTCGGCTCAGCCCAGCGTAATCGAGAAGCGTACGGGTGTTCGATCCCTCGATGGAGTGAAGCACACATCACGTTCCCTTCCAGGCATGAACCATTTAGGCTCCGGGCACGTCCTCATGAACAACCGGCAAGCCAGCCGGTGAGGATCTGACCTGACAGACAGCGCGAAACCGTACGACACGTAAGACACGCAATACGGCACATTCGCCGCCAACCGGCAGCAGACAGCCGCCTCGGAAGAAAAATTCGAGGAAAAGCCACGAGCGGGAACGTTTTCGGCCTGGTTGGATGTTGACCCTGGTACGACAGCTCGTCGAGCTAGAGAAGAGGCGACGTGACTACTGTTCTGACCCCCGCGAGCCACCTGACGGCCGCTGACCGCTGCGACCGCTGCGGCGCCCAGGCGTACCTGCGCGTCGTCCTGGTCAGCGGCGGTGAACTGCTCTTCTGCGCCCACCACGGTCGTAAGTTCGAGCCGGAACTCAAGAAGATCGCCGCCGAGATACAGGATGAGACGGAGCGCCTGACCGCAGCACCGGCCAGCTCCTCCGAAGAGGAACACTGACGCCTCGCAACCACGACGAGCAAGCGGCGGGCCACCAAGCCTGCGAGCGGGCGGCTGCCCCTGATCATCCAGGGACAGCCGCCCGCTCTCGTTCCTCGGTACCGCGGAGCCGTCAGCCGTGCCGTTGCATCATCCGCACGACCTCCGAGATCCGCGTGTACACCCCGGGGCTGCCTGCGCGGCCACAGCCGTCCCCCCACGACACCAGGCCGATGAGCTTGCCGCCGGCCACCAGCGGCCCGCCACTGTCGCCCTGACAGGCGTCACGGCCGCCCTGGAGCTCCCCCGCGCAGACCATGGTCTCGGGTGTGTACGTCCCGTCCGCACTGCCCGGGTACGCCTCCTGGCACTCCTTGTCCGCGAGCACCGTCACATCCGCGGCGTGCAGCGACCGTGCGTAGTTGCCGCGCCCCGTGGTGTCACCCCATCCGTAGACGGCCGCGCTCGTGCCGGGCTTGTAGGCCTCGTCACCAGCCCCCGCCGCCCGGATCACATAGCTCTCCGGGAGCGGCTCCGCCAGAGTCAGTGTCGCGAAGTCGCCGGAGTTGGTGGAGGCGTCGTACTGGGGATTGATCTTCACAGCGCTGACCGAGATCTCGCTGCCCGCGTTCGTGGTCAGGTCCTCACGGCCCGCGATGACCTTCAGGTCCGACACCCGGCGGAGCGGTACGCCCAGAACTTCCTTGCCCATGCAGTGCGCAGCCGTGAGGACCGTCGAGCGCCCGACGACGACACCGCCGCAGAACTGACCCGACCGGATACCCCCGAACCGGTCACGGCTGGAGAGGGCCACCACCCATGGACTGTCGGCCACTCGCACCGGCTTGCCTCCGACCACGACGCTGTCGGCCGTCGCGGGGGCCGGGGAGGCCAGGGGCAGCACGGCTGCCGCGGCCCCCAGGGCCGCCGCTTGCGCCAGCGTTCGGACGATGGGACGACGCATGCGATCTCCTCACTCTGGGTTGCAATCGCACACCCAGAGTCAGTCACCTCTCCACACCCCGCACGTGCGGCACGTGGGCGGGACGCACGCAGACGACGGGACACGCACCCGGGGCCACCGCACACACGAAAGGCCCGCACACTCCCCGTACAGGAGGCTGCGGGCCTTTTCGCGGCATGTGGCTCCGGGGGTTCACCCGGAGGACCGGTTCGGATCAGTCCAGGTAGTCGCGCAGGACCTGCGAGCGCGACGGGTGCCGCAGCTTCGACATCGTCTTCGACTCGATCTGCCGGATGCGCTCACGCGTCACTCCGTAGACCTTGCCGATCTCGTCGAGGGTCTTCGGCTGACCGTCGGTGAGACCGAACCGCATCGAGACGACGCCCGCCTCGCGCTCGGACAGGGTGTCGAGCACGGAGTGCAGTTGCTCCTGGAGGAGCGTGAAGCTGACCGCGTCGGCCGGAACGACGGCTTCGGAGTCCTCGATGAGGTCACCGAACTCGCTGTCGCCGTCCTCGCCCAGCGGCGTGTGCAGGGAGATGGGCTCACGGCCGTACTTCTGGACCTCGATGACCTTCTCCGGGGTCATGTCGAGTTCCTTGGCCAGCTCCTCCGGGGTGGGCTCGCGGCCCAGGTCCTGGAGCATCTGGCGCTGCACGCGCGCGAGCTTGTTGATGACCTCGACCATGTGCACCGGGATACGGATGGTGCGGGCCTGGTCGGCCATGGCGCGGGTGATCGCCTGACGAATCCACCAGGTGGCGTACGTGGAGAACTTGTAGCCCTTGGTGTAGTCGAACTTCTCGACCGCGCGGATCAGACCGAGGTTGCCCTCCTGGATGAGGTCCAGGAAGAGCATGCCGCGGCCGGTGTAGCGCTTGGCCAGGGAGACCACGAGGCGGAGGTTGGCCTCCAGAAGGTGGTTCTTGGCGCGGCGCCCGTCCTCGGCGATGATCTCCAGCTCGCGCTTGAGCTTCGGCGCGAGCTTGTCGGCGTTGGCCAGCTTGTCCTCGGCGAACAGGCCCGCCTCGATGCGCTTGGCCAGTTCGACTTCCTGCTCGGCGTTGAGCAGGGGGACCTTGCCGATCTGCTTCAGGTAGTCCTTGACGGGGTCCGCGGTGGCGCCGGCCGCGGCGACCTGCTGCGCGGGCGCGTCGTCCTCGTCGTCGTCGGAGAGCACGAAACCCTGTGCGCCCTCCTCCGCGGGCTCGCCCTCGCCGGGCTTGCCTGCGGCGGGCGTCTCCTCGGTGGCCTCCTCGTCAAGGAGCTCACCGGCTTCCTTCTTGGAGGCAGTCTTCTTGGCCGTCGCCTTCTTGGCGACGGTCTTCTTCGCGGCGGTGGCCTTCTTGGCCGTCGCCTTCTTGGCGGCGGCCTTCTTCACGGCCGTGCCGTCCTCGGTGGCGGCTTCGGCAGCGACCGACGCCTCGGGCGCGGCGGCAGCGGCCGGCCTCGTCGTGGTGGTCTTGGCGGCGACCGTCTTGGTCGCGGTGCGCTTGGCAGGACTCTTCGCTGCGACGCTTTTGCGGGGGCGCTTCGGCTCCGCGGCACTGACCATCAGCGTCACACCCTCTTCCTCGAGGATCTGGTTGAGGCTGCGCAGAACGTTCTTCCACTGAGTGGCCGGGATCTGGTCAGCTTCGAAGGCACGACGAACGTCGTCGCCGGCGATCTGCCCATCAGCCTTTCCCCGCTCGATGAGCGCCATGACAGAGACGGATTCGGCGATCTCCGGCGGGAGCGTACGGGATGTGCTGGCCGACACGAACAACCTCTCGGAACGTTGGAAAACGGCTTCCGGCCCCGTCCACTGTGGACCGGAGCCGACGACCGACGGCTGGGGATTGGGCCGACGGCGCGGGCGGGACCCGTGGAGCTCGCACAGCGCCGCGAACGACGGCTGTGTTCCCTCCTCGGCTATCACCTCTTAGGTCATCGCGCTGCCAGTAAGAGCGTTACGCCCAATCTACGTGGTCCGAGTCACACCTCGTAAGCGGTCAAAAGCAGCTAGATGCGGCCAGAAGCGACGAGAGTTCCATCAGCAGCCGGTCGGATGTGTACGTCGACATCGTGTGACGTACTGCCCCATACACGTACGTACGCGGGGCCGTCACCGGAGTGTCGGGGTCCGGGCGCAGCGGCACCGGATTCCGTGCGTCCGCCTTATCGCCCCCGCGTCCGCGCCTCCGGAGCCCCCTGGCCCCTTGCGGAGCGGGGGGTCCGGCGACGCGGACGAGGTCATCGGGTGACGGAGCAGCGAAACGATGCTGCGCGGCGTGCACGGCGTGCTGCGCTGACGCGGGAGGCGGTCAGTGCTCGCGGGGAGCGGGCACCACGCGCTCCCCTTCCGGGTGGACCGTGAGCAACTGGCGCATGGCGGCTTCCGCGCCTGGTCCGTCGCCCGCGGCAAGGGCGTCGACGATCCGGGAGTGGTGCACGAGGGACGCCTCGTTCGCGCGGTCACAGCCGGTGACAGGGCCTCCGGAGACCTGGAGTGCGGCCGAGACGATGCCGGACAGGTGTTCCAGCATGCGGTTGCCCGCGACCTGGATGAGCAGCGAGTGGAACTCGGCGTCCGCGCGGGAGAAGGTGATCGAGTCGCCTTGGGCGAGCGCGTGGCCCATGATCTCGACCATGTCCGCGAGCCGCTGCTGCACCTCCTCGCGGCCATGTCCGGCGGCGAGGCGGGCGGCCAGCGGCTCGATGGTCCACCGCAGCTCGCTGAGTTCGCGCCGCTGGTCGTCGCGCTGCGGGCCGAAGGCCCGCCACTCGATGATGTCCGGGTCGAGCAGGTTCCAGTCGCTGACCGGTCGTACGCGCGTGCCGACGTTGGGCCGGGCGCTGACGAGGCCTTTGGCCTCCAGTACGCGCAGTGATTCGCGGACGACGGTGCGGGAGACCTCGAACCGCTGGCCGATCTCCTCCGGCACCAGGGGACGGTCTGCCCCCAGGTCGCCGGAGACGATCATCTGTCCGAGCTGCTGGACCAGTTGTCCGTGCAGCCCACGGCCGCGGTTTCCGGTGGCTCGCCGGCCCACGCGGCCGAGGTCCTGCTCCATGCCTTCCCAGGCGGGCGCGACCACGCGGTCGGCGCCGGGCGCCTCCGCGTAGGGGTAGCGGTCGAGGTCGCCCGTCGGACCGGCGAGGCCGGACTCTGCGGAACGGGCGGTGGTCATCATGGTGTGCGCAAGGGTACTCACGGATTCAGTTGTCGGCGCGGCTCTCAAGTCCCTTGAGGTCTTTGGTGAAAAGCACACGAAAGGGTGATCGCTTACCTCGCTGCAATTGACGCCTTATCGGAAAGAAGCCGCCGCTCACCGGAGACTTGCCCACAAGGCGGGAACGGGTGGCGGCAGATTCCCGTCAGCGCACCTTGCTTCGCGTCGCGGTGAGCAGAAAGGCGCAGAGCAGAGCGGTGACCGACAACGTCAGGGCGCTGCCGACAGGTTGAGCGAGCATGCGGACCACCCCGGCGACGTAACGTTCGATCCCGAAGGGCCACTGCACCAGCGCCAGGTCCCGCAACCGGCCCGGCAGACCGGCCGCAGATCGCACAGACGGTCCCTCCAGGGCCTTCTGCGCAAGGGGTACGACGACGATCGGCACCGCGAGAACCGCGGCGAGGCCGGCTGTCGTGGACCGGAACACACCTGCCGCCAGCACCCCCGCCCATGCGCAGCCCACCATGAGGGCCGCCCAACTCACGCTCGAAGAAAGCCAGTCAGCGGGAACTTCGGTGAGCTGCGGTCCGTATACAAGATGCAGCAGCATGGCGTCGCATCCGACGGTGAGGACGGCCAGGAGCAGGGCTGTGGCGGCGGCCACCACGAGCTTTGCGATGAGCAGGCCGAGGCGGCGCGGGACGGTGCCGCGGTCTGTGGCGAGGGCGGGGTGGCGGAACTCCTCGCCGAAGGCGAGCGCACCGAGAAGACCGGCGCCAAGGGCCGCCGGAGGCAAGGGAAGTTCCACCGGCCACGCGGCGAGCAGGTGGGGCTGAGGCGTGTGGCTGCTGCGCGCGAGAAGGACGCTCATGGCCGCGGACACGGCCAGAACCACAGCCACCGTCAGATATCCGGTGCCGACTCCGGTGACACGGCGCAGTTCGTACCGCACGGGCCTCAGCGGGCTACAGGCGGTACGGACGGTGATGGGGGGCGGCAAGGGCGAAGAAGGTTGTGGTTGACCGGGCCGGGGCGCGGACGCGGAAGTGGCGCCAAGGGCCGCGGAGGGCACGCCGCCCTCCGGAGGAAACAGCGGTGTGAGCCGGTAGGGAGCTTTGGCCGTACGCGCGGAGTCGGCCGTACGCGCGGGGTCGACTGAGCGTTCGGACTGGTCGAAGGGCGTGGGCTCGTCGAGATGTGCGGGCTGGTCGAGATCCGCGGGCCCGTCGAGATATACGGGATTGTCCGGCCGGGTGGGTTCGGACGCTTGGTCCGGCTCGGCTTCTCGACCGGGCCCTGATGCGCCCGGCGGGCACTCCTGCGTGAGGCTCTCGCCCAGCGCGTCGGGAGCACGCGGCGCGGAGGCTGGAGGCGCGGGAGTGAGCGCGGGCGCAGGCTCGGCCACGGTCCGCTCCCCCGACGTCAACGCAGAAGCTGTCGGTGGCCCCGCGACTCCGACCTCGTCGGCGAGTTGGTGGACGAGGATGCCGTGCCGGTACGCGGCTTCGCCCACCTCTGCGCAGGTGCTGCCGTACACCGAGAGTCTGTTGCCGTCCTCCTTCACCACCTCGACGGGCCGACGGCGGGCGCGTGCCTCCTTGGCCAGGAGCGCACCGAGGCGGGCCGCGTGCGGGGTGCGTACGACGACGCGGGGGCGCAGCCGGGTGCGGGCGAACTCCGCGGCGTCCTGGTCCGCGACAACGCGTCCGGCGTCGAGCGTGACGACCCGGTCAGCGGTCCGGGCAGCTTCCTTCGGGTCGCTGGTGGAGTACAGGACAGTGCCGCCCTGTGTGGCGTGCGCCCGCAGGAACCCGTGCAACCAACCGCCTTCCTTCGCCGAGAGCCCGTCGGTGGGGCCGTCCAGGACGAGCGTGTGCGGATCGGCCAGCAAAGCGCAGGCGAGTCCGAGCCTGCGGTCCATGCCGCGCGAGAGGCTGCCGAGCCGTTCCTCCCGGAGGCTGACGAGACCGACGGCCTCCAGCACGTCGTCGGCGCGCGGAACGGGCACGCCCACCGCGGCGCAGAGCATGCGCAGGTGCCCTCGCACCGTGCGTCCCGGATGGCCGGGAACCTCACCGAGCAGCACACCCACCTCCCTGGAAGGGTGAGCGATGCGGTGCAGGGGGCGGCCCCTGAAGTAGGTGATCCCACGGCCTTGTTGGAGTTCGAGCGCCAGCCTGAGCACGGTCGTCTTGCCTGCGCCCGAGGCGCCGAGCAGTGCGGTGACACGGCCCGTGCGCGCCTCGAAGGAGACGTCGTCGACGGCAGGCGGGAGTTCCTGGCGTGGATTGCTGGTCAGTCCGGTGGCCTGGATCATCGCTTCTCTCGCCGGATGTGTGACCGCTCGGCGGCCGGGCGGGTCCGCCGGATCGGGGACGGACGAACCCCGTGGGTACCAAGGCAAGATAACGCGACATTTCCGGCTTTTCGCTGAGGGCGTGAGCCGCGGGTGTCAACAGCGGTGTTCGAAGCGGCCGAGCAGGGCGTCCGAAAAGCTCGAAGCCGCGCCTTCGTCACCCGTCACCCGTCACCCGTCACCCGTCACTCGGCACACGCGGGACTCAAGCCGTTCGATGGGAACCCGCGCCGCAGACCCGCGTGATCGCCTGCTCTCAGACGTCCGGCCGCAG
Organism: Streptomyces aureocirculatus; assembly: GCF_000720475.1. Classification (GTDB taxonomy): domain Bacteria; phylum Actinomycetota; class Actinomycetes; order Streptomycetales; family Streptomycetaceae; genus Streptomyces; species Streptomyces aureocirculatus. The sequence goes on along the minus strand of NZ_JOAP01000014.1, from coordinate 100,880 downwards.
CATGGGCGGGTTGAGAAGCGTGGCCCCGCCCGCCCGGAAAAGCTGAGCCGGACGGCCGCCCTGGCGCGTCGTCGTCCCTCCCGTCGGAACCAGGAAACCCGGCGTGCCCGTCACCTTGCGGTGGAAGTTCCGCGGGTCGAGCGCGACGCCCCACACCGCCTCGTACACCCGGCGCAACTCACCCACGGTGAACTCGGGCGGGCAGAACGCCGTGGCCAAGGACGAGTACTCGATCTTCGAACGAGCGCGCTCCACGCCGTCCGCGAGGATCTGCGCGTGGTCGAACGCGAGTGGCGCCACCTGCTCCCCCTCACGGCCGTAGCCGCCCTGGGTGAGCAGGGCGTCGACCGGTGCCCAGCGCGCGCTGTTCGCGTCCCCGCCCGCACGAGGCGCCGGCAGATCGGGCGCGAGGGCGAGGTGGGCGACACTGACCACCCGCATCCGCGGATCCCGCTTGGGGTCGCCGTACGTCGCCAACTGCTCCAGGTGCGCCCCGTTGACCTGAACGGGGCTCTCCGGATCGTGGGCGCACAGCCCGGTCTCCTCCACCAGCTCACGCGCCGCCGCCGCGGACAGGTCCTCGTCGACCCGCACGAAGCCGCCTGGCAGTGCCCAACGCCCCTGGAAGGGCGACTCCCCGCGCCGCACGGCCAGCGCGCACAGCGCGTGGCGGCGCACGGTCAGCACGACCAGATCGACGGTGACAGCAAAAGGCGGGAAGGCCGACGGGTCGTAGGGCGACATGCCGCGATCATAGTCGTCTTCCTGACGATAAACACCTCCTGCGTCATCTGCTTCCAGCCCCGTTTCACGGGTTCCGTCCATTCGGCCCGCCCTGTCCTCCGCACCGTCGCCCAGCACCTCACACCCCCAACTGCAGCCCCTCGGCCGCCTCCTCCACCATGGCGAGGCCGAGCCTGCTCACGCGCACCGAGAACGGCTCTCCCGCCACCCGCAGCGCCGTCAGCCCGAGCTCGCCCAGGGGCGCACTGCGGACAGGGTTCAGCGTCACCGTGCCCGCGGGCGCGTCCGGGCGGATGCCTGCGAGGAGGGTCAGGAGCTGCACCCCGGCTGCCGCGCTCACGGCAGCCGGGCGGCAGGCCGCCGGGTGCGGAAGGGGCGCGCCACCCTCCACGCGCTGCTCGCTCGCATACATCTCGGGGAGCCGATGGCCGAAGGTCTCCGCTGCGGCGAGCACGCCCCGCAGCAGCGCGCCCGCCTCCTTCTCGTACCCCGCGGCGGCCAGACCGGTGACAGCGACCGCCGTCTCGTGCACGCGCACTGCCCCGCTGCGGTGCCCGAACGGGTTGTAAGCGGCCTCCTTGGCGCCCAGGCTGCGCAGTCCCCAGCCCGAGTCCATGACGGGGCCGCCGAGGAGCCTGGCGACCTGCTCCGTCTGCACCTTGTCGAGCAGCCCCGGGGCGAGCACGCCGGCTCCGAGCAGCCCGGTGTCCAGGAGGTGGGCCGCGCTCCCGGTGAGGAACGGGAGAGTGCGGCCGTCGGCCAGACGTGCCGCCGCCGGTCTGCCGCCTGTCCGGTCCGCGACCCAGAACTCCTCCCGGAACCGGCCGCGCAGCCGCTCCGCCCACTGCCTCAGCCCCGCACCTCCCGGGCGTCCGTACGCGTCGAGCAGGTCGGCGCCCAGCAGTGCCGCGCGGTGCGCGTGGGCCTGGGTCTCGCAGCGAGCGGGCCCACGGGGGTGGGGGTCCTGGAGGAAGGGGCTGTCGCCGACCGCTTCGAGGAGCCAGCGCAGACATTGCTCCGCGGGGGGCAGCAGCTCCGCCATGTCCGCTTCCGGTGTCCCCCAACGCCAGGCCTCGGCCAGCAGCACCGGGAACAGCAGGGTGGCTTCGACTCCCGTGCACCCGGGAGGCAGGAGCGGTCCGGCGTCTCTCATCGGCCCCGGGATCATGCCCGACCGCGATCCCGCGTTCTTGAGCTGGCCGCGGCCCAGGGCACGCAGCGTGCCGACGGCGAGCCTGGTGCCGAGGGGCAGAGTCATCCGCGCCGACGTGAGTGCCTCCGCCGGCGCGAGACCACACCGCCAGGGCGCCCCAGCCGCCACGTACACATCCGTGGGGTGCGCGGGGTCCCTCAGGAGCAGCGCCCGCAGATCCGCCACAGAGGTGTCCAGGAGGCGCTGTACCGTCGGCTCGTCGCCCACGGCCCGGGCGGAGGCCAGCGGGCTGCTCGCGCCATGTCCCACTGGCCGCACCGGCCCACCGCCCTGAGGACGGATGCGCAGTTCCACGCTCTGGCTGCCTCCCGGCGGCAACTGCACTTCCCAGCGCAGCAGCCCTGCGGAAGCGAGCGCGTCCGTGGGTGCCGGGACGGCGGTCACCACGCAGTGCCCTGTCCCCGAGGACCATCGCATGCCCGAGTCGTGGACGCTGGCGGGGAGTTCCGGTCCCGCTCGGCCGGCAGCGACCGCTCCCAGTTCCGCCAGGTCCGTCCCGAGGGACACCTCGACGGGCAGCCTCAGGGGGCGGCTGGCCGCGCTGTGCAGCGTGATCCTCTCCGTTCCGTCGGCGTGCCGGGTCCGCTCCACGACGACGTCCGGATCGGGGCCGCCGTCCGTCGACGGAAGGACGGTGGCCACGAAGCGGGCGCTGTCGGCCGACAGCATCCGGGCCTGCATCGCGACCGGCTCCCGTCCCGCCACGCGGACCTGGCAGCGCGACAGCATGCGCCTGCCCGAGCGGTAGAAACCTTCGAGCCCGCGGCCGTTCAACTGGCCCTGGTCCGTGGAGACAGCCAGCGCCGGCAGCGCCACGCAGACCAGCGAAGCATGCACGGGCGGCAGCACTCCGGGGCGGCGTGAAGCGGATGCCGGGGCCTGCCCGGTGGGCGGACGCCGGGACCCCGGCGCGGGTGGACGATTGCTGTCGGGCTGCCCGTTGTCGGGCTTCTTGGGCTTGACGGAGACGTCGGAGCGGACGAAGCCGGAGGGCAGGGCGGGAACGTGCATGGGGCAGCCTCTTCTGCGTTGTCTGCGCTACGGAGACTCGGTCGCGGTGCAGCGGCGCGACCCGGACGTGGGTACCGCCACTCAGGTGAACGGGCCTGGGCCGCCGCAAGTCACGGATACGCCTCAGGAAGCCGCCCATACGGCCGTGTGCCCTCTCGATGACCGCAGCCACCCGCCCCAGCACGGACCCCCCTCCTGCACGGCGCCCAAGGTCCTTGTTCTCCAGTTGCGCCTCGCGGCTGGCCGGTGGCGCTCCACGGTTCGCCGACCGCACCCCACAGCTCATCGGCCACACCTCACGGTTCATCGGCCACACCTCACGGTTCACGGTTCATCGGTCGCGCGTCGCGACTCACCGGTCGCGCCTCGTGTCCCGCCGGACCGCGGGTCGCCGGTTCCGCGGCCCCGCTCCGGCCCCGCCTGCCGGGCGCGACGCGCGTGCGGCAGAGCGGGGCCCTCGGCGGCGTTCGCGGGATGCGGAATCCAGACTCTCGTCCGTCGCGGGTTCAACCTCGGCCACGGCGCCGGAGCCGGTGGTGAAGCCGAGGCCGGAGCCGGTGGTGGAGGTGGTGGGTGAGGTGGGAGAGACTGCGGACACCGGCGCAGTTGACACCCCGCTCACGGGTACGGGTGAGGCCATGCGACCGGCGTCTTCCGCGATTTCGGGAGTGTCACTCCCCGGGGAGGAGCCGTTCGTCGCCTGCGCGTGAACCGACTGCGCGTGAGCCGACTGCGCGCCGGCCGACTGGGCGTGAGCCGCCTCCGCGTCGCCCCGCGCAGTGACATCTTCCAGCCCGTCGATGCCGACCGGCAGTCCGACGCCGTCCGGCACGGTGGGCGCGCACATGAGGTCGTCGGCCAGGGCGGACTCCCGCTGCGTGCGCTCGCCGCGCAGGATGCGGCGGATCGGTTCCGGGTCGCCGTCCGCACCGCACGTGGGGTGCAGCAGCAGAGCGAAGGTGTAGAGCGGGTCGGCACGCAACGCCATGTTCAGTGCTTCCTGGCCCTCGACCACGTCCCCGAGCGACCACGCCACCCAGCCGGCCAGCGTCAGGGGTGCTGCCGCGTGCTCGTGGAAGGGGCCGACGCAGCGGCGGGCGAGTGCCCGCCAGAGCCGGAGGGCCGGTGCCGCCACCGGGCCTTCCATCCACTCGGCCGCCCGGTCCCGCGTGGTGCGGTCCTGGAGGCCGAGGATCAGCGCGGCAGCTTCGTCGTGAGCCAGCAACTGATCGTCCTGAAGGTCTGCCTCCAGGATGTCGGGCTTCGGGCGGGCCTCCGCGAGGCGGTCCATCAGACGGCGGGCGAGGCCAAGGGTCTCTTCGGCGATCTCGTCATGGCCGCCCTCGTCCAGGATCCGCGGCACCAGGGCGACGGCCGCGGCGTGCAGGGCACTTTCCTGGGCCGCCGCGGCCGCCGCCGACCGCCACGGTGCGAGCCGCGCACGCAGTGCGCCCTGGTCCGGGCCCATCTGATGCCCTGCGTACGCCGTGGCCGCCGCGAGGACCGACGTGCCCCTGGGGAGCAACGGTGTGCCCTCCGCGGGGCAGCACCGCTGGTCGGGGCAGCAGTAGGTCCAAAAGCGGCCGTCCGAGACGCACACCACCTCCAGGACCGGGACGTCGAGGCCGCCGCAGGCAGTGCGCAGGCTCTGGGCCAGGGGCCGGAGGTGTTCCATGACCTGCCGCCCGGCCGACCATGAGCCGTCCCCTGCTGACGAGCCGTCTCCGATCGGCCATGGGGCGTCCCCGGTCGGCGCGGAGGCGTCCCCGGTCGGCATGGAGGTGCGCCCGGTCGGTCCGAAGGTGTCTCCGATCGGCCCGGAGATGTCCCCCGCGGACCCTCCCGGCTCCCGGCAGAGGAAGGCCACGACGCCGTCCGGCCGTGATTCGCGCCGCTCGCAACCGCTCACCAGGCACTGGGCCAGTTGCTCCGCGACGGACGGCCAGTCCTCCCTGCGTTCCGGAATGCCGAGGCGCACCCGACCGCCGAACCGGCCGCGTGGCCCGTGCAGGGCGATGAGGACGACACTGTCCTCGGGCTGGAATCCGAGCAAATACGGCAAGGCGTCGGCCAGCTCGGCGGGGGTGCGCAGGGTCACGACGGTTTCGGTGGACGGGTCGGCTGATTCGCTGTGATTCGTCATGCGCCGACTCTGCACCGGAAGCTAGTGCTCCGGTTGAGCCTGTGGATAACCCCGATCAGGAGCACGCCAAGAGTTGTCCACAGACTGGCGGGCTCGTTCGCCCGATGTCGGACCCATCGGGTTGCATGGGGGCATGAGCAACGAAGACCTGCGCACGGCGGCGAATGCCGTCCTCGCCCGCCTCGTCGGCGGCCCCTCCTCCCAACCGGCCGGGCCACGGCCGGACGGCCCTCGCCTGCGCGAGGACCAGTGGCGTGCCATCGAAGCGCTGGTCGCCGAGAAGCGCCGAGCCCTGGTCGTGCAGCGGACGGGCTGGGGCAAGTCCGCCGTGTACTTCGTCGCGACGGCGCTGCTGCGGGAGCGGGGCAGCGGGCCGACCGTGATCGTCTCGCCCCTGCTAGCGCTCATGCGGAATCAGGTGGAGTCGGCGGCGCGGGCAGGCATCCGCGCCCGCACGATCAACTCGTCCAACACGGAGGAGTGGGAGACGATCCAGGCGGAAGTGGCCGCGGGTGAGGTGGACGTCCTCCTGGTGAGCCCCGAGCGGCTCAACAACCCCGACTTCCGTGACCAGGTGCTGCCCGAGCTCGCCGCCGCGACGGGGCTGCTCGTCGTGGACGAGGCCCACTGCATCTCGGACTGGGGGCACGACTTCCGGCCCGACTACCGCAGGCTGCGCACGATGCTGGCCGACCTGCCGCCCGGTGTGCCGGTGCTCGCCACGACGGCGACGGCCAACGCGCGCGTGACGGCGGACGTCGCCGAACAGCTCGGCACCGGTGGCGGATCGGACGCCCTCGTCCTGCGCGGCCCGCTCGACCGCGAGAGCCTCAGCCTCGCCGTGCTCGAGCTGCCGAACGCGGCACACCGGCTGGCCTGGCTTGCGGACCACCTCGACGACCTGCCGGGCTCCGGGATCATCTACACCCTCACGGTGGCAGCCGCCGAGGAAGTCACGGCGTATCTGAGTCATCGCGGGCACACGGTCGCCTCGTACACCGGAAAGACGGAGAACGTGGACCGCCAGCAGGCCGAGGAGGACCTGCTCGCCAACCTCGTCAAGGCCCTCGTCGCCACCTCCGCCCTCGGGATGGGCTTCGACAAGCCCGACCTGGGATTCGTCGTCCACCTCGGTTCGCCGTCCTCCCCGATCGCCTACTACCAGCAGGTGGGCCGTGCGGGACGCGGAGTCGACCACGCCGAGGTCCTGTTGCTGCCCGGCAAGGAGGACACGGCGATCTGGAACTATTTCGCCTCGCTGGCCTTCCCTCCGGAAGAGCAGGTGCGCCGCACACTGGACGTGCTGGCACAGGCCGGCCGGCCCATGTCACTGCCCGCCCTCGAACCCCTCGTCGAGCTGCGCCGGTCACGGCTCGAGACGATGCTCAAGGTCCTCGACGTCGACGGCGCGGTACGACGCGTCAAGGGCGGCTGGATCTCGACGGGCACGCCCTGGATGTACGACACCGAGCGGTACGCCTGGGTCGCCAAGCAGCGGCAGGCGGAGCAGCAGGCCATGCGGGAGTACGCCGCGACGACCGGCTGCCGCATGGAGTTCCTGCGGCGCCAGCTCGACGACGAGGAAGCCATGCCGTGCGGACGCTGCGACAACTGCGCGGGCGGGCGGTTCAACGACAGCGTCTCCGACACGGCACTGGAGACGGCACGTGGTGAGCTCGCCCGCCCCGGCGTCGACGTCGAGCCCAGGAAGATGTGGCCGACCGGTCTGACAGCCGTGGGCATGACCCTGAAGGGACGCATTGCCCCCGGTGAACAGGCCTCGCCCGGCAGAGCCCTGGGCCGGCTCTCGGACATCGGCTGGGGCAACCGACTCCGGCCCATGCTCGCGCCCCAGGCTCCGGACGGCCCGGTTCCGGACGATGTGACGAAGGCCGTCGTGGAAGTGCTCGCGGACTGGGCGAAGGGGCCGGGCGGCTGGGCGTCGGGCGAAGCGGACGCGGGGCCTCGACCGGTCGGCGTGGTCACCATGGCCTCGCGCTCGAAGCCGCGGCTGATCCAGTCTCTCGGCGCACGCATCGCGGAGATCGGCCGCCTCCCACAGCTCGGCTCCCTTGAATACACCGCCGATGCCGAGGTCGCCCATGTCCCCAGGAGCAACAGCGCACAGCGGCTGCGAGCGCTGGACGGCGCACTGACGGTGCCGCCCGCCCTGGCCGCCGCTCTCCGGGAGGCGGACGGGCCCGTGCTCCTGGTGGACGACGCGACGGAGACCGGCTGGACGCTCACGGTGGGCGCGCGCATGCTGCGACAGGCCGGCGCCAAGGGGGTGTTGCCGCTGGTCCTGGCCGTACAGGGGTGAAACGGGCTTGGGTGCGGCATGTCCTGGGCAGGGATATGTAAGACGTATCACCGGATACGGGGCGTCAGCTTCAATTGCTCGTTGCCGCAAGCCAGTACGACGGGAAGAATTGGAAACGCTCCCGCGCGGCTCCCCCGGTCCGGTAGGGCTGTGCCGAGGTGCGCCCCAGTCCGATGCCGCCCTCTGCCGGGGGTGCAGCCGAAGGGAGGACCGTGACCTTCGGATCAACTCCGTCCACCGCTGCATCGAAGTCGGGCCCATCGGCTGTCTCCGCGATGCCCGATTCCGGTCAGCCGCCGACCCGCATGCTGGAGCTCGCCGAATGGTCAGCCGCCGAGATCCCCCTGCTGCGGAGCCCCCGCGACGTCGTGAGTGGGCTGCACGCACGGCATCAGCCCACACCGGCCACGGCTGTCGTGGCCGTCCTCGACCAGGAGGAGAGGGTCAGGGCATCCGCGTCCTTCGCCAGGCGGTCGAGCGTGGCCGACGGTTGGGTGTTCCGCAACGCCCTGCTCGCGCAGTTGCGCCGGGTCATCCCGCACGATCTGCGCCGCCGCACCCCGGTGCGTACGGCCGTGCTGCTCTACTGCCGCGACGGGGACGGTCGTTGGACGCAGGAGGACGGCGCGTGGATGTGGGGGCTGCGGGACGCGTGCACGCTGCACGGGCTGCGGTGCGGTGCGTACATCACGCTGACCCGGGAGGGTTGGCAGGTGCTCGGTGAGGGGCGTGGGGGCCGTCGGCCCAGCGCCGGTTCACGTCCGGAGGACCTTGCCGGTGCCGAGCCGCCTGCGCCATCGCGTACGGGCGCCTCGGCATCGGAGTTGCTGCGTCGCGTTTCCGCTCGCTGAACGCCGGGTTCCGGTTGCCGGGCGCCGCAGTACTCACCGTGGATCGGCCCGATCGGCCCCTGGACGACCGTTCGCGGAGGCGACCAAGGGGCCGCGCCCCCGGCGCCCCCCTGTCCCGCTCGAAGGCAGTACGAAGGCGCGCGTGGTCGCGACCGGGCGCGACGGAGCGCGTGGCGCCGCGGCACTCAGGCCGCGGCGTGCCCGCCGGGCGGGGGCGTCAGACGCCCGCGCCCAGCATCGCGTTGATCCGCTGTGGGTCGCCGCAGACGACCAGCAGGGTTCGGGCCCGCGTGAGCGCGGTCGGCAAGGCCGCGACGGCCGTCTCCTCGCTGCCGCCGTTCAGGGCCACGACGACCACAGGACGGGCGGCGGTACGGGGCAGAGCGGCGGCGTCGGCGTAGAAGACGTCGTCTCCGGCGTCGTGCTGTGCCCAGTAGGCGTCCTCGCCGAAGGACAGCTCGTGTGTGGCCCACGGGTGCTGTTCGCCGGTGGTGATCACCAGGACGTCGCCGGGGACACGACCCGAGTCGAGCAGCAGGTCGACGGCTTCCTCGGCCGCGTCAAGCGCGCCGTCCACAGCAGCCGGAATTAGCTGGATCTGCGGCACCGCGGCGGAAGAACCGGTGGCGGAAGTTTCGGGGGCTGCCGGAGCCGAGGGCTCCGGCTGCACGGCCAGGGCGGTGGGCCCGGGCTTGGCGGCCGGTTCACGCGTCGCTCGCTGAGCGGGCGGTATCGGCCGGGCAGGACCCGGACGGCCGGGCCGCGGCGGCGCCGCGGGACGCGGACCGGGTACGGGGCGGGGGGTCGGCGCGGTACGGCTGCTGGCCGGGGTGGCGCGGGGACCCTGGGCACTCTCGTGAATCTGAGGCTCCTCGGGAATGAGAGGCATGCGTTGTTGTCTATCAAACGCCGACGCGACACGCGTCGGCGGGTGGCACCTGAGTGCGACCGGAACTGCGGAAAACATCAAAAATCAAAGCCGAGCTGGCCCTCAATTTCCGGAACGTTTCCCTCCGCCCAGTTGCGGGCCTTCTTGAGATGCCGCCACTGGGGCAGCGCATCAAGATACGCCCACGTGAGCCGGTGGTAGGGCGTGGGGCCCCGTTCCGCCAGTGCGGCCTTGTGTACCGGCGACGGATAACCGGCGTTGGCCGCAAAACCAAAGTCTGCATGTTCGATGCCCAGTTCGGCCATCATTTTGTCGCGCCGAACCTTGGCGATCACCGATGCCGCGGCGACGGCCACGCAGGACTGGTCGCCCTTGATGACCGTACGGACCTGCCACGGCGTTCCGAGGTAGTTGTGCTTCCCATCGAGAATGACGGCTTCCGGACGGACCGGCAGGCCTTCCAGCGCACGGACGGCGGCCAGCCGCAGTGCGGCTGTCATGCCCAGGTCGTCGATCTCCTCGTGCGAGGCGTGACCGAGGGCGTGTGCCGTGACCCAGCCCTCCAGCACCTCGGCGAGTTCGAGACGCCGCTTGGGGGTGATCAGCTTGGAGTCGGTGAGCCCCGCGGGCGGGCGACGCAGTCCCGTCACCGCCGCGCAGACGGTGACCGGCCCGGCCCAGGCACCGCGCCCGACCTCGTCGACACCGGCGACGATCTTCGCTCCGGTGGTGGCGCGCAAGGAGCGCTCGACGGTGTGGGTGGGTGCTTCGTACGGCATGGCGCCAGACAGCGTACGCCGCCGGTGGCCACTCGCGACACCCCGGGTCGCAGCGCACCCCGACGGCACACCGGACGCGCCCCGCCTCGACCCGGCAGAGCCGACCGAAGGACCCGGCGGACCCGCCTCAAGGGCGCAGCATCGGCATCACGACCTGGTCGATGAGCCGAATGAATTCCTCGTCCGGCCATTCGCTCGCGCACACCTTGGAGCGATACATCATCATTGCTGGAATGACATCGCAGACAAACTCGTCCGTTGCGGCGGAACGGACCTCTCCGCGCTCTATTCCACGTCGCATGACCTGCCTGATGAGTTCCACGCTGGGCTCGATGACACCCGCGACGATCACCTCTTGGAAGCGCTTGGCGGTTGCCGTGTCGCATTCGTGAATAACAGCCATCAAGGCATAGCCGGTGCGTGACGTCATCGCCGAGCGCATCTGACGGCACATTTGCAGCAGGTCCTCCCGGACACTTCCGCAGTCAGGAACATCCTCGGGCTTCGGCAGTCCGGTCTGCAGAGCGTCGACGACCAGGTCCTGCTTGGACGGCCAGCGACGGTAGACCGCGGCCTTGCCCGTCTGCGCGCCCGCGGCGACACCCTCCATCGTCAGTCCGCTCCAGCCGACCGTACTGAGCTGTTCCAGCGCGGAGTCGAGAATCGCGCGCTCCAGCACAAGGCCTCGACGGCGCGAGGAGGCCGCCCGAGCGGGAGCGGCCGTCCAACGCGAAGTAGCCATCTGCACATCTCCGTTGAGCGATCAATGACAGCCCCCAGTGAACGCTTGCGTTCACTGCCAGGGTGTCACTACCGTATGGCGCCAAAGTGAACGCCTGCGTTCACTAAGGCACTTGTGGGGGACCCATAGTGACGACCTCTCAGTTGAGTAAAGATCAAAAGCCTGGCGCGGCCCGCCGCGAAGGCCATCCCAATGTCGCGCTCACCATCATCGCCGCCTGCCAACTCATGGTGGTACTGGATGCGACGATTGTGAACATCGCGCTTCCGCACATTCAGGACGCGCTCAAGTTCTCCACGACGGACCTCACTTGGGTCGTGAGTGCGTACACCCTCACCTTCGGCGGCCTGCTGCTACTCGGCGGCCGTGCCGGTGACATCCTGGGCCGTCGCCGTGTGTTCATGACGGGCATCCTGCTCTTCACCGCCGCCTCGCTGCTCGGCGGATTCGCCCAGGAGCCCTGGCAGTTGCTCGCGGCGCGCGCCCTTCAAGGCGTCGGTGGCGCGATCGCGTCGCCCACCTCACTGGCCCTGATCACGACGACGTTCCCCGAAGGGCCCGAGCGGAACCGCGCGTTCGGCGTTTTCGCCGCCGTCTCCGCGGGCGGCGGCGCCATCGGTCTACTCGCGGGCGGCATGCTCACCGAATGGCTCGACTGGCGCTGGGTCCTGTTCGTGAACGTGCCCATCGGCATATTGATCGCCTTCCTCACGCCGCTCTACATCAGTGAGTCCGAGCGGCATCCGGGCCGTTTCGACCTCGTGGGCGCACTGACCTCGACCGCCGGTATGGCCTCGCTGGTCTACGGCTTCATCAGGGCGTCCGAGGACGGCTGGCGCGACGGCCTCACCCTCGGTTCGTTCGGCGCGGCGATCGTGTTGCTGCTCGCCTTCGTCCTCATCGAGAGCCGGGCCAAGGAACCGATCACGCCACTGAAGATGTTCGCGGACCGAAACCGCTCGGGAACGTACGTGATCATGCTCAGCCTGGCCGCGGCCATGTTCGGCATGTTCTTCTTCATCGTGCTCTTCGTCCAGAACGTACTGAGCTACACCCCCATCGAGGCCGGACTCGCCTTCCTGCCCGTCACGGTTGCGATCGTGATCGGTGCCGGTCTTTCGCAGCGCTTCCTTCCGGTCCTCGGGCCCAAACCGTTCATGGTGGTCGGCTCGGCCATCGTCGCCCTGGGCCTCGGGTGGCAGACGTTCATCACCCCGGACAGTTCGTACGCGGGCGGAGTACTCGGACCGATGCTGCTGTTCGGCTTCGGCATGGGCCTTAACTTCGTGACGCTGACGCTGACGGCGGTGTCCGGGGTCGCCGCGCACGAGGCGGGCGCCGCGTCGGGGCTGCTCAACGCGACACAGCAGGTGGGCGGGTCGCTCGGCCTGTCCATCCTGACCACGGTCTTCGGTACCGCGAGCCGGGACGAGGCCAAGGAACAGGTCCCGGACTTCATGGCGAACGCGTCCCCGCAGGAGAAGGCGTCGTTCGCCAAGAACGGCGAGCTGCCCGCCCCCTGGGGGCACGAGGTGCTGTCCACCGGCATCTCGACGGCCTTCATCCCTGCCGTCGCCATGGCCGTACTCGCGCTGATCACCGCTGTGCTGGTGATCCGGGTGCGCAAGAGCGACCTGGACGCACTCGCCGGGACGGCGGGCGCGGCAGGTCCTGCGGGAGGCTGACGGAACCCGCTGGTACCTCAGACCGCGGTCACCGGCACCCACTCGGGAAACGGCTCGGTCCGCTGCACCCATGCGGCGGGCGGCGCCCCGTCCGCACCGGCGGAGACCACTCCGCCCACGATCGCGCAGGTGGTGTCCATGTCACCGCCCACCCGCACGGTGCCCCAGAAGGCGTGCTCGTAGTCACCCAGGGACCTTGCCGCGGACCACAGCGCGAACGGCACCGTGTCGTGAGCCGTCGTGCGGCGCCCGCAGCCCAGCACGGCGGCCACCGTCCCGGCGTCGTCGTAGTCGAGCATGTCGCGTGCCCGGCGCAGTCCGGCGCCGACGGCGCTGCGGGGCACCAGGTCGATGACGCCGTCGAGCAAGGCCTTGGGAGCCGGGGGCCCCGCGGGGTCCGCCGCCAAGGCGGCCGCGGCGGCCACGGCCATGGCGCCGACGACGGCCTCCCGGTGCTGATGGGTCGGGTAGGCCGAGATCTCCGCCTGGTGAGTCGCCTGCTCCGGGTCCTCGGCGTACCAGGCGCCGAGCGGAGCGATCCGCATCGACGCCCCGTTCCCCCAGGAGCCCTGGCCCTTGAACAGGGCGGAAGCCAGTTCCCGCCAGTCCCCGCCGTCGCGGATCCGGTCGAGCAGTTGGTTCACCGCCGGGCCGTACCCCCGTCCGGCGTGGTGGTGCTCGGCGAAGGAGCCGGCCAGGGCGTCCTGGTCGATCCTGCCGTGGGTGACCAGAACGGCCAGCACGGAGCAGGCCATCTCGGTGTCGTCGGTCCAGGGCCAGGGGCCTTCGGGCAGCTCGCGCCGCTTGAGCAGTGGGTGGTGCGCGGGCTTGAAGAACTGCGAACCCAGCGCGTCACCCACCGCGAGACCACGCAAGCTGGCGAGCGCGCGGCTCAGGCGCCGGTCATGAGAGAGGTCAGCGGTCATCGCCCTGCCACTCTATCCGGTGATGCCGTACGGTTCCGGCTCACGCCAGCGCTCGAACGGTCGGTCGAGTGTGTACTTACCGTCCTCACCGAGCAGCAGCGCTCGGGTCTCGCCGTTGCCCGGGTTGGACAGAGACTCGAACTCGGCCACCGACCAGTGGAACCATCGCATGCAGAACAGCCGCATGGTCAGCCCGTGTGTGACCAGCAGGACGTTCGGCGGGTGGTCTGGCGCTTCGAAGCTGCGGTAGAGGCTCTCCAGGAAGGCCCCGACGCGGTCGTAGACGTCGGCCCCGGACTCGCCCTGGGCGAAGCGGTAGAAGAAGTGCCCGTAGGCGTCGCGGTAGGCCTTCTGCAGCCTGACGTCGTCCCTGTCCTGCCAGTTCCCCCAGTCCTGCTCCCGCAGCCGTGGCTCCTCCCGCACCCGCACCAGGTCGGGGTCGAGGCGCAGCATCCGGAAGGTCTCGTGGGTGCGCCGGTAGGGCGAGACGTACACACTCACCCGTTCTCGCCCGAACAGGTCCCGCAGCTCTTTCCCGGTGTCCTCCGCCTGCTGGAGGCCGGTTTCGGTGAGCGCGAGAGCGTGGTCGGGCTCGCGTTCGTACACGGTGTCGTCGGCGTTGCCCGCCGATTCGCCGTGCCGGACAAGGACGATGCGCCGCGGTCGTGCCATGGGTCGACCCTAGATCGGGCCCTCCCCGAGCCGCTCAGGCGGGTAGCCTGCCGGACTCCATCCGGCGTATTCGGCCGGTGAAGCGGCGGCGCAGGTGCCGGTCGTGCGACACGACGACCAGGGCCCCCGTCCATCGCTCAAGGGCCTCTTCCAGCTCCTCCACCAGGGCGAGGGCCAGGTGATTGGCCGGTTCGTCGAGCAGCAGCAGATCCGCGGGTCTGGCCAGGAGCCGTGCCAGTGCGAGCCTGCGGCGCTGTCCCGCGGAGAGTGAGCCGACGGGGACGTGCAGGTCACGGGCGCGGAACAGGCCGTAGGACAGAAGCAGTTCGGCCTGCTCGCCCTCGGTGAGGGGCAAGCCCTTGCCGAAGGTTTCGAGCACCCGCTCGGTGGGGCGTCGCACCGGGATCTCCTGGGCGAGGTAGCCGATGCGGCCGCGGCGGGTGACCGTGCCCTCGTCCGGTTCGAGCACGCCCGCCATGGTACGCAGCAGCGTGGACTTTCCTGCGCCATTGCCGCCGTGGATCAGAAGCCGCTGACCGGCGGGGACCGTGAGGTCGTGGACGTACAGCCGGTTCCCCACGCGCACCTCCCGCAGTGTCACCAGGTCCCCTTCGGCGGCTCGGCCGTCTCCGTCGGCCCCGGCGAGGGGGCGCGCGGTGAACCGCAGCGGCTCGGGCGGCTTGGGCACGGGGTCGTCGTGCAACCGGCGCAGCCGTTCCTGGGCGTTGCGCACGCGTCCCGCGACGGATGCCTGTACGCGGCCTCCCGCGCGGTCGTACGCCATTTTGTTGTTGTCCTTCATCCCTCGGCCACCGGCGACCGCGTGGGCCGTGGTCACCGTGAACTCCTCGAGCCGCCGCGTCTCCTCGCACCACTGCGCGTAGGCCTGCTCCCAGCGCTGCCTGGCCGCCGCACGCTCGGCGATGAGGCCTTGGTACCCACCGCCGTACCGCACGACCGTGCGGCGGGCTTCGTCCACTTCGAGGATCGCGGTGGCGACGCGCTCCAGGAAGGTCCGGTCGTGCGAGACCGCGACGACCGTTCCGCGGTGTGCCAGCAAGGCGGCTTCCAGCCAGTCGAGGGCGCTCTCGTCGAGGTGGTTCGTCGGCTCGTCGAGGAACATCACCTCTGGAGAGGCGGCGATCAGACAGGCGAGGCCGAGGCGTGCCTGCTCACCGCCGGACAGGCTGCCCAGTAGTCGCGTGCGGTCCGTGTGGGCGAGGCCGAGACCGTGCATGGCCTTGTCGACGCGCGCGTCGGCTTCGTATCCCCCGCGCAGTTCGAAGGACGTCAGCAGGTCGCCGTACTCTGCCAGCGTGGCGGCGGAAGCGCCGTCGAGAGCGGCTTCCAGCTCGCGCAGGCGTCTTTCCATGGCGCGGAGTTCGCAGAGAGCCGCGTCGATGGCGTCCCCGACGCTCCGGTCCGCGGGGAGCTGCGGTGTCTGGGCGAGGAACTCCGCCCCGCCCTCCGCGACCGTGGTCACCGCGCCCTGATCAGGCCGGTCCCGCCCGGCCAGGAGGTCGAGGAGCGTCGACTTCCCCGCGCCGTTCTCCCCCACGATCCCTATGCGCTCGCCCGGGCGGACCGTCAAGGAGACGCCGTCCAGCAACAGGCGGTCGCCCCGAGCCTTGATCACGTCGCGTACCGAGATTTGCGTTGGCATGCGCTCCCCCGCTTCCGTACATACCGCGTTGCCTCACCGACAGGCAAACGCAACGCCTGTAGCATTACGATGAGTGTGGCAGAGTCACCGAACTAATGCAACAGAAGTAGCCATTGGGTTCGCGAGGGATGCGGACGCCGGACGAACCCCGACAGAACGCAGCGGAACCCGAAGGGCCGAGATGACGAACGAGGGCGTTCACGCCGACCAGAGCACCGCACCAGCGGCCGCCGCCACCCCTCCTCCCCCGCCCGCTTCCCCCCAGCCCGCTTCTGCCCCGCCCGGCACCCGTCGGCCCGGCGGCCGCACCGCCCGTACTCGTGCGGCCGTCCGCGACGCCGTCCTGCACGGGCTCAGCGATCACGGCTATCCCGGCCTGACCATCGAGTACGTCGCCGAGCACTCGGGCGTGCACAAGACCACGCTGTACCGGCGCTGGGGCGGCCTGGAAGGCCTGGTGGCCGACGCACTCGACATGGCGGGGGAGGACATGTGGACCCCGCCGGACACCGGCAGTCTGGAAGGCGACCTGCGGGCGCTCGCACGTGAAGTCGTGGACGCGTTCGCGGACGAGTCGAAGGCCGCGGCGCCCACCGCGTTCGTCGCCGCCTCGTTCCAGTCCGAGCGCGCGGCGGACGCGCTGCGCGCCTTCTACACCGAGCGGTTCTCGCGTTGCGAGACAGTCGTCGCACGGGCCGTGGAACGGGGCGAGGCGGAACGGGGCACCGACGCGGCGGCGCTCGTCCGCGCGGTGTCGGCACCGCTTCTCCTGCGCCTGTTCATCACGCGCGAACCGGTCGACACGGCGCTTGCCGATCAATCCGCGGCCGTGGTGTTCGCCGCAGTGCGTGCGGGGGCCTTCACGCGACGCTGATCAGCGGGTCTCTCCCCGGTGAAGGGGCCACGCCCAATCAGCACACGGGGTCTGACCACGAGAGCAGGCTGCGCCTGCACACGCTCCTCCGCGAACCTCGCACAAGCGCAGTCGCCCGAAGCGGAGCGCCGGACGAGCTGCGACCCGAATGAGCACCCCCGACCCCTCACACCGTCCAGGACGGCTCCAACTGCACGACATCCCCCGTGATCGCCGCCACGTCGGCCTCTGTCTGTGCCCGCAGCGCGAGCCGTTCCACTCGCTCCACGCGGTACTTCCCGTGCTCGGCGGCCGACTGCCACATCGACAGGACGAGGAACTCATGGCCGGGGGCCTCCCCGAAGAGTCCTCGCACCATGCCGGGGGATCCTGCCATCGCCGGGTTCCAGACCTTTTCCTGCATCAGCGCGAAGTTCTCCACGCGCGTCTCATGGATGCGACAGTTCGCCACCCGCACCACGTCCGCGTCCGTGAAGCGCGGCTCGAAGCCCGTCTTCACGTCGAAGCGGTGGTCGAAGAGCTTGGCCTGGGGGTTCTTGTACGTGCCCACCTGTGCTGAGGCAAGCCGGTCGTGCGAGCGCGCCATGAACGAGTCGTAGAAGGCACGGCTCTCCCAGAACGCAAAGACATGCGCCACGTCCGGTCGACTGCGGCTCCAACCTCCGCCCTGTCCCCGGAACCCCGGCTCCCCCAGAAGCCCCGCCCACTTTCGCTGCGCACGCTCGAATCCCCGGCGGTCCACGACGGTGCAGCGAATCCACTTGACCAGCACCGCGCCATCGTACGGCCCAGCGCGTGGCCCAGGTCACGCGCCGGGGTAGTGCACCCGGATCAACTCCGCGAAGTCGTCGTCCCCAAGCTCGATGCCGAACTCCCGCACCATCGTGTCGCGCAACTCGTCCACAGGGACCTCACGTTCGTCCACGGAACCGTCGGGGCGCGTGAGCGTCAGTTGTGCGCCGATCAGCCGCCGGCGCACGTCGAACCCGGCCCGTTGCAGCACGGGACGCCGGATGAACGGCGATCTGGGGTGGGTCGAGCTGTAGTGGTTCATCACTACGTAGTCGACGGGCAGGCACCGGGCCGTCGTGTGGGCGTACAGATCGAACCAGCCGTCGGAGCGCTCGGTGCGCAGCACCCGCACGTCTTCTTCCTCGGCCTCGACGCCGTAACGCCACTCTCCTTGGCGTACGTCCTGCCGCCTCGCGGCGCCCGCACGCAGCGGGACGGGCTCCAGCAGGCCGTCGGCGCCGAACCCGACGTCGCAGTGCCAGTGCTTGCCGTCCGCCTCGACGTCCAGGAGCATGTGCGTCACCGCGCGCGTGGAGGATGCTCCAGCCCGTACCCGGGCGGCCAGGCCCTTGACGGTGAAACCGATGTGCTCCAGGGCCGCGGCGAACAGGAGGTTCTGTTCGTAGCAGTAGCCGCCGCGCCGTTGGCGCACCATCTTCTCCTGCAGCGCGGCCAGGTCGAGGAGGACCGGGCGGCCGAGCATGATCTCCAGGTTCTCGAAGGGGATGGAGTCCACGTGCGCGCGGTGGAGGGCCCGCAGCGTCGCCAGGTCCGGTTTCGCCTCCCCGTCGTACCCGATCCTGCTCAAGTACGCCGCGACGTCCAGTTCTTTGCCGTTCCACGTCATGCGGTCGCCGTTCCACGTCATACGATCAATGATCGCTGCCGCCGGTCCCCACGCAAACCGGATGTTCGTCGGACCGATGTCAGTGGCAGGCCGTAGCGTGTTCTTGGCACTGACAACGCGGCAAGTACGAGGGGGAGTTCGGTGAGCAGCATCCGGAAGGGGCTGACGAAGGTCGAGGTCGGGCTGAAGTGGGACCCGAGCCCCATGGGGGCGTCACCTCACGATCTGGACATAGTGGCCGCGACGTACACCGCGGATGCTGCCGACGACCCTCAAGGTCGACCGGACTACCTGGTGCACTTCGACAGCCGCTCGCCCGACGGGACCATCTCGCTCAGCAGGGACAGCAAGACCGGCCAGGGCTTCGGATACGACGAGGTCATGGTCCTGGAGCTGCAGCGGCTCGCCGAGCGCTATACGCGTGTGGTCGTCGGAGTGGCGATCCAGCAGCATCCGGACGGCAGGGTCTTCGGGGACGTGGCCAACGTCTCGGTCCGGATCCGGGAAGGACACACCGACCTGGCGGAACACGGCTTCGCGGAGGTCGCGGAGTGCACGGCCGCCGTCGTCGCCGAGTTCACCCGGGAGCCGGGCGGCACCTGGACGTTCCGGGAGCTGCTCCAGGGCTTCGAGACGGACCTGGTGACCTTCGGGTCCGAGATGGGCAGCGCGCGCTGAGCCCGCCCGCAGGCAAACGGTGAGGGGCGGCGGGACCGTCCTGGCCCCGCCGCCCCTCACCTCACCTCACGGCGTCACGCTCTCGGCTAGCTGCAGCCGCTGGTGGACCCGCAGCCCTCGCAGATGTAGCACGAGCCCGCGCGCTGCATCTTCGTACCGCAGGAGAAGCACAGCGGTGCGTCGGCCTGGATGCCGAGCTGCATCTCGACGAGCTCGGCGCTGGTGTGCGCCTGCTGCGGAATGTCCTCAGCGGCATCCGGCTCCGGCGCGGCGACCGCCCTCAGGGCCTCCGTCTGGCGCGGGGCGGACTGAGCAAGGCCCTCCACGTCGACGTCCTCGTCGGACGGCTCGTACGAACCGGTCTCCAGGTGGCGCTGACGCTCCTCGGCAGAGTGGATGCCGAGCGCCGAGCGGGTCTCGAACGGCAGGAAGTCCAGCGCCAGGCGGCGGAAGATGTAGTCGACGATCGACTGCGCCATCCGCACGTCCGGGTCGTCCGTCATACCGGCCGGCTCGAAGCGCATGTTCGTGAACTTCGAGACGTACGTCTCCAGGGGCACGCCGTACTGCAGACCCACGGAGACGGCGATGGAGAAGGCGTCCATCATGCCCGCGAGGGTCGAGCCCTGCTTGGACATCTTCAGGAAGACCTCGCCCAGACCGTCGTCCGGGTAGGAGTTCGCGGTCATGTACCCCTCGGCACCGCCGACCGTGAAGGACGTGGTGATGCCGGGACGGCCCTTGGGAAGACGCTTGCGCACCGGGCGGTACTCGACGACCTTCTCGACCGCCGTGCGGATCGTGTCCTCGGCCTTCTCGGCGATCTCGGTCTTCTCCTCCTCCTTCTTCTTGGCGGAGAGGGGCTGGCCGACCTTGCAGTTGTCGCGGTAGATGGCGAGCGCCTTGACACCCATCTTCCACGCCTCGAAGTAGACCTCTTCGACGTCCTCGACGGACGCGGTCTCGGGGAGGTTGACCGTCTTGGAGAGCGCTCCGGAGATCCACGGCTGGATGGCCGCCATCATCCGGACGTGGCCCATCGCCGAGATGGAGCGCTCGCCCATGGCGCAGTCGAAGACCTCGTAGTGCTCGGGCTTCAGACCGGGGGCGTCGATCACATTGCCGTGGTCGGCGATGTGGGCGACGATCGCCTCGATCTGCTCCTCCTGGTAGCCGAGGCGGCGCAGAGCCTGCGGCACGGTGCCGTTGACGATCTGCATGGAGCCGCCACCGACGAGCTTCTTGAACTTCACCAGGGCGAGGTCGGGCTCGAGGCCGGTCGTGTCGCAGGACATCGCGAGACCGATGGTGCCGGTGGGCGCGATCACCGAGGCCTGGGAGTTGCGGAAGCCGTTCTTCTCGCCGAGCCGCACGACGTCCTGCCAGGCCTCCGTGGCGGCGGCCCAGATCGGACTGTCCAGGTCGTCCACGCGGACGGCCGCGGTGTTGGCGTCGGCGTGCTGCTTCATGACGCGGTTGTGCGGCGCGGCGTTGCGGGCATAGCCGTCGTACGGGCCGACGACCGCCGCGAGCTCCGCGGAGCGCTTGTACGAGGTGCCGGTCATCAGCGAGGTGATCGCGCCGGCGAGGGCGCGGCCGCCGTCCGAGTCGTACGCGTGGCCGGTGGCCATCAGCAGAGCACCCAGGTTGGCGTAGCCGATGCCGAGCTGGCGGAAGGCGCGGGTGTTCTCGCCGATCTTCTGGGTCGGGAAGTCCGCGAAGCAGATGGAGATGTCCATCGCGGTGATCACGAGCTCGACGACCTTGGCGAAGCGCTCGGACTCGAAGGACTGGTTGCCCTTGCCGTCGTCCTTGAGGAACTTCATCAGGTTCAGCGAGGCGAGGTTGCAGGACGTGTTGTCCAGGTGCATGTACTCGCTGCAGGGGTTCGAGCCGTTGATACGGCCGGACTCCGGGCAGGTGTGCCAGGCGTTGATCGTGTCGTCGTACTGAATGCCCGGGTCGGCGCAGGCCCAGGCCGCCTCGGCCATCTTGCGGAAGAGGGACTTGGCGTCGACCTCTTCGATGACGTCGCCGGTCATGCGGGCACGCAGGCCGAACTTCCCGCCGGTCTCCACGGCCTTCATGAACTCGTCGTTCACGCGGACCGAGTTGTTGGCGTTCTGGTACTGGACGGACGTGATGTCGTCGCCGCCCAGGTCCATGTCGAAGCCCGCGTCACGCAGCGCGCGGATCTTCTCCTCTTCCTTGACCTTGGTCTCGATGAAGCCCTCGATGTCGGGGTGGTCGACGTCGAGGATGACCATCTTGGCCGCGCGGCGTGTGGCACCGCCGGACTTGATCGTTCCTGCGGAGGCGTCGGCACCCCGCATGAAGGAGACCGGGCCGGAAGCGTTGCCGCCGGAGGAGAGGAGTTCCTTGGAGGAACGGATGCGGGAGAGGTTCAGGCCGGCGCCGGAGCCGCCCTTGAAGATCATGCCCTCTTCCTTGTACCAGTCGAGGATCGACTCCATGGAGTCGTCGACGGAGAGGATGAAGCAGGCGGAGACCTGCTGCGGCTGGGGCGTGCCGACGTTGAACCACACCGGACTGTTGAAGCTGAAGATCTGGTGCAGGAGGGCATACGCCAGCTCGTGCTCGAAGATCTCGGCGTCGGCGGGCGAGGCGAAGTACTTGTAGTCCTCGCCGGCCTTCCGGTACGTCTTCACGATGCGGTCGATGAGCTGCTTGAGGCCCACCTCCCGCTGCGGCGTGCCGACCGCACCGCGGAAGTACTTGCTCGTGACGATGTTGACCGCGTTCACCGACCAGAAGTCGGGGAACTCGACGCCACGCTGTTCGAAATTGATCGAACCGTCGCGCCAATTGGTCATGACGACGTCGCGGCGCGCCCAAGCCACCTCGTCGTACGGATGCACGCCGGGGGTCGTGTGAATGCGCTCGATGCGCAGGCCCTTGCCGCCCTTGGCTCCCTTGGCGCGGGAACCTCGTGCGGGGCCGCTCGTCGTCTCGGTCATGCCGCCTCCCTGTATCAGGCTAAAACGCCCTGAAGTGCCACGTTCTTCCCGTGGCACGGTGTGTGTCTTGACGTCGCGGACAGCCCTGGGGCACCCCGCGACGAGTCTGGTTCGTCGCCGGACCTGAAAGGTCAGTCGGCGGCGGTGGCAGGCTGGGGGACTTCGACAGTCCCTCCGGGCCCGCGGCCGGTCGCGTCCCGCTCCGCGCGCGAGCCGCCCGGGGCGTCGTCGCCCCCTCCGCGCAGCTCTTGGATCGCGGCCTCGAAGTCCTCGAGCGAGTCGAACGCCCGGTACACGGACGCGAAGCGCAAATAGGCCACGAGGTCGAGTTCCTGCAGCGGGCCGAGTATGGCGAGCCCCACGTCGTGGGTGGTCAATTCGGCACTTCCGGTGGCCCGGACCGCTTCCTCGACCCGCTGGCCGAGCTGGGCCAGCGCGTCCTCGGTCACGGGCCGGCCCTGGCATGCCTTGCGGACGCCATTGATGACCTTGGTGCGACTGAACGGTTCGGTGACGCCGCTGCGCTTGACCACCATCAGTGAGCACGTCTCCACCGTCGTGAAACGGCGAGAGCAGTCCGGACACTGACGACGCCTGCGGATCGACGTGCCGTCATCCGTGGTGCGGCTGTCGACTACGCGACTGTCGGGGTGCCTGCAGAAGGGGCAGTGCATGGAACTCCCAACCCTCCTTCACGGCACGACTCAAAGACCTCAACGGGCCCTTGAGGCCCTCGAAGCAGCCCCCAGCATAGGCGATGCCCGCGGGCCTGAAAGACCAGGGACCACAACTTCTGGGCTGCGGCTGCAATCCAACCACTAGATCTGGGGTTTGCCGTAAATTTCGACACCATCGCGTGTCGCCCGGGGGCGCCCTCGCACGACAGGCCCGCGCGCCCAGCGCGCGAACCCTCGACCCCGAGCCGACGCCACCCGGAAGGACCCGCTACCGAGTTGACGGTGCACCGAGTGGCACTATGGAGCCTCACCCCGCAGGGCCGGGACCCCGGCGGTGAAGCGTACCGTAATGAACCGAATTTCCTTTCGGTCCGAGCGATAGCCATACACCTCGACACATGATCACGTCAGGTAATCTGCGATTTTTCACTCGAACGTGTGTTTGGCGCAACCTTTCGAAAGCAACTACCGTTGGCTAACTAGGGAGAACATCTCGAGAGGGGCCGACCGACGTGACCACCACCGCAGACAGCGCCACCATCAGTGCCCAGGACCGCTCCCAGAGCCGATTCGAGCCGGTGCATGCAATGAATGACGCAGCCACGAACCAGGAGGGGCCCAAGCCCGCTCGCTCCCTGCCGGGCCGACCTCCAGGGATCCGCGCGGACAGCTCCGGGCTCACCGATCGCCAGCGCCGGGTGATCGAGGTCATCAGGGACTCGGTGCAGCGGCGCGGTTACCCGCCGTCGATGCGGGAGATCGGACAGGCAGTCGGCCTCTCCAGCACCTCGTCGGTGGCCCACCAGCTCATGGCGCTCGAGCGCAAGGGCTTCCTGCGCCGCGACCCGCACCGCCCCCGGGCGTACGAGGTGCGCGGATCCGACCAGCCGAGCACCCAGGCCGCCGACACCACCGGCAAGCCCGCCGCTTCGTACGTGCCGCTTGTCGGCCGCATCGCGGCCGGTGGCCCGATCCTCGCCGAGGAGTCCGTCGAGGATGTGTTCCCCCTCCCCCGCCAGCTCGTCGGTGACGGTGAGCTCTTCGTCCTGAAGGTCGTCGGCGACTCCATGATCGAGGCCGCCATCTGCGACGGCGACTGGGTCACGGTCCGCCGCCAGCCCGTCGCGGAGAACGGCGACATCGTCGCCGCCATGCTCGACGGTGAGGCGACCGTGAAGCGTTTCAAGCGCGAGGACGGGCACGTATGGCTGCTCCCGCACAACTCCGCGTACCAGCCGATCCCCGGCGACGAGGCGACCATTCTCGGCAAGGTCGTCGCGGTCCTGCGTCGCGTGTGAGCCTTCGCCCCTGACCGGGCCCCGGGACCTACTGCGCCGGTTCCGGGGCTCGACTCTTTTCTGATCGGTGCACAGTGCATGTTTCCGATCGGTGCAGACCGCAGGCCATCGGCACAGTCCGCATGCCGGAGGGGACCGGACTACGCCTCAGCCCCCTCAGCGTCCTCTGCACCTGCAGCCCCGGCACCCACAGCCCCCGCACTCGCCGCCTCCGCGTCCGCCGCCTTCGCGCTCGCGTCGATCGCCGCCAGGGAACGGCGCACCTGATTACGGTCCGTCGTGTACCAGAAGTCCGGCAGTGACGCCCGCAGATAGCTTCCGTAGCGGGCCGTGGCCAGACGCGGGTCCAGGATCGCCACCACACCGCGGTCCTCCGACGCCCGGACGAGACGGCCTGCCCCCTGAGCCATCAGCAGGGCCGCGTGCGTCGCCGCGACCGCCATGAAGCCATTGCCGCCCGCGTCGTCGACGGCCTTCTGCCGGGCACTCATCAGCGGATCGTCGGGGCGCGGGAAGGGGATCTTGTCCATGACCACAAGCTGACAACTCGCTCCCGGTACGTCGACGCCCTGCCACAGCGAGAGCGTGCCGAACAGGCAGGTCCGCGTGTCCGCCGCGAATCCCTTGATCAGCTCGCCAAGGGTCTCCTCGCCCTGCAGCAGGATCGGCATGTCCAGCCGGCCCCGCAGTTCCTCGGCCGCGGACTGCGCCGCCCGCATCGAGGAGAACAGGCCGAGAGTCCGCCCGCCTGCGGCCTCGATGAGTTCCGTGAGCTCATCCAGCATGTCGTCACGCGTGCCGTCCCGGCCCGGCCGGGCCAGGTGCTGCGCCACGTACAGAATGCCCTGTTTGCGGTAGTCGAAGGGTGAGCCGACGTCGACGCCCTTCCAGACCGGGGCGTCCTCGGACTGGGTGCCCTCCGGGGCGAGCCCCAGGGAGGCCCCGACGCCGTTGAAGTCCCCGCCGAGCTTGAGCGTGGCCGACGTGAGGATCACGGAGCGGTCGGTGAAGAGCTTCTCGCGGAGCAGGCCCGACACGGACATCGGCGCCACCCTCAGGGAAGCGCCGAAGCGGTCATGGCGCTCATACCACACCACGTCGTACTCGGAGCCGTTCGTGATGCGCTCCGACACGTCGTGGATCGACTCCACGGCAGCCAGGGCCTGCTTACGGACCGCGTCCTCGTCCTGTACGGACTTGTCGCGCGCGGAGCCGAGGGCCGAGATGACCGTGCGGGCGGCGTCCCGCAGCGCCATCAGGGCATAGCCGAGGTCCTCCGGCACCTCTTCGAGGCGTCCCGGCAGTGCCAGCTCCATGAGCCGCTCGAAGCCCTCCGCGGCGGTCTGGAGCTGATCCGCAGCCTTCTCGTTGACGAGCCTCGCCGCTCGCCGCACCGCGCGGTTGACCTGTCCCGGAGTGAGCTCGCCGGTGGCCACGCCGGTGACGCGGGAGACCAGCTCATGGGCCTCGTCCACGATCAGCACCTCGTGCTGGGGCAGGACGGGGGCGCCCTCGATGGCGTCGATCGCGAGCAGCGCGTGATTGGTGACCACGACGTCGGAGAGCTTCGCCCGCTCTCGGGCCATCTCGGCGAAGCACTCCTGGCCGTACGCGCACTTCGAGGCGCCGAGACACTCCCGGGAGGACACCGAGACCTGCGCCCAGGCGCGGTCGGAGACGCCCGGGGTGAGGTTGTCGCGGTCGCCGGTCTCCGTCTCGTCCGCCCAGTCCCGCATACGCAGCAGGTCCCGGCCCAGCTTGCTGGTGGGTGCCGCCGCCTCGAACTGGTCGAAGAGGCCCTCCTCCTCGTCCTGCGGCATGCCTTCATGGAGGCGGTGCAGACACAAGTAGTTCGACCGGCCCTTGAGCATGGCGAACTCGGGGCGGCGGCGCAGCAGCGGCTGCAGCGCGTCCACCGTGCGCGGCAGGTCGCGCTCCACGAGCTGACGCTGCAGGGCGAGGGTGGCCGTCGCGACGACGACCCGCTCCCCGTGCGCCAGTGCGGGCACCAGATAGCCGAGGGACTTGCCGGTGCCGGTGCCGGCCTGGACAAGGACGTGGGAGCCGTCGTCGATCGCCTCGGCGACGGTCTCGGCCATCGTGACCTGGCCGGGCCGCTCCGTGCCGCCGACGGCGGCGACAGCGGCGTGCAGGAGCTCGGGGAGGGAGGGCTTCGTCATAGCTCGACCACCCTACGACGCCCCACTGACAACGCTGACAACGCGGCGATCAAGGCTGGTGCAGAGGATTGGGCACGGTCCCGTGGACGGCGGCGTGCGGGCGCTCGGCACGGTCGCGGTAGCCGTCGAGGTGAAGCCGGTTCCGGTTCAGACACAGGCGCTCGATACGTGGTGTGAACAGGTCGAACAGCTCATAGCGCTCCTTGAGCTCCGGAGCGCGCGCCTGGTGGCGCAGGATCTCGGCCCGGACGAGGGACCAGAAGTCCCCTTCGGGGACACCCAGTTGTTCCTCGCAGAGCGGGGCGAGATAGCGGAAGACTCCTACGAAGAGCCCGGCGTGGATGAACTGGGTCAGGAAGGCCGGTGGCTCGGTCAGCAGGATGTCACGCACGTCGTCGGGCATGGTGGCGTGCTCCGCCACGCGTTCCGCGCTGACATTGACGTCGTCCACGAAGTCCTTGACCGCTAGGCGGACGGGAACGTCCTTGTCGTCGAAGACGACGATGGCGTTCTCGCCGTGCGGGGAGAAGACCGTTCCGTATCGGTAGAGGAACTGCAGCAGGGGCGGGAGCAGCGCGGCGAACAGATGCGTCAGCCAGGAAGTGGGGGTCATTCCGGAACGGGCGACCAGTTCGGCGACGAAGGCGCGGCCCTGCGGATCGGTGTGCAGCAGCGCGGCGAGTGTGCGGGCGCGCTCCCCCGGCGCGAGGTGGCGCGTCAGGGGCTCGCGCCAGATCGCGCCCAACAGTTCCTTGTACTGGTAGGGAACTTCCGGGAGCGAGTCGTACACCGGATGCTCGACGGCCACGGATGCGACCTCTCCGAGGAGGATCACCCGGCACTCGTCGCGCAGGAAGGGGTCGCTGTCGCGCAGGGCCTGCACCCAGGAGGTGACGGCCGACGCGGCGAGCGTGCGCTCGGTGGGCAGGCCCCGCCAGACCAAGGTGTTGAGGACCGAGAGTGGCAGCTTGATCGTGTGACGGTCGGGGCGGGTGGTGTTCAAGAAGGTCCGGATGGACTGTTGGGGCAGACGCAGATCACCGTCCGGGGGCAGCGGAACGATCATTCCGGCGGCCACGGACGGTGCGAAGAGGGGCAGCACGACGTCGTCCCACTGCCAGGGGTGCACGGGCAGGTACAGGTACTCCCGCGGTTCGAGACCGCGTGAGCGAAGTATGGCGGCGTACGTCTCCCGGGTGGCGGGCTCGAGCTCCCGGGCGTACAGCTCGTCGGGGGTGTCAAGGCCCGGCACGCCCCTGTAGGTGGCGATGGCTGTGTGCACGGCGATCCAGGGGATGGCGGTGCTGGTGCGCGCCTCGGGGGCCCACTGCCGCGCGTCCGTCGCGGAGAAACCGATGCGGCCCTTGTTGAGGACGAGCCAGGGGTGACCGGTCTGGTGGCCCTCGAGTTCCGCGTAGCCGAGGTCGGCGAGCTGCTCTGCGGTCAGGGCGCCGTGGTCGAGGCGGGTGTCGGCGCTGAGGGTCACGGTGAGTTCACGGATGAGGTGACCGAGGGTCGCGCCGTCGAGTTCGAGGGTGCGGCGGGCAGCGGTCAGGAAGCGCAGCGGGTCGGTGCAGGGGCGCGGGTCACCGTCGGCGTCGGTGAGGGTCAGGCTCTCCGGTTCCACGCGCCAACTGCCGTACGCGCCGCGGCGGGCGCGGAAGGTGAGGCGGGGGCGGGTTTCTCCCTGCGTGGCGGGCTCGTCGAGGAGGACGGTGTAGGTGGCTGCGCCTGCGCTTTCCTCGTGGACTGAGCCTGCGCTTGCCTCGTGGGCCGCGCCGATTCTTCCCTCCTCGGCCGCGGCAGCACTCCCCTCCCCGAGTACGGCAGTACTCCCCTCGCAGGTCGCCGCACCGCCTTCCCGGCCACGCACGGCGGCGCCCTGCCCGGCGCGTACCGGCCGCAGGATTTCTTCGTACGCGAACTCACCGACGATCTTCGCCAGGAGCCGGCGACCGGCCGCCTCCCAGCGTTCCCGGGTCAGCTCGGGCGGGTCGTAGAGATCGGCGGGGCCGCCGGATGTCGCGGGGGCGGAAGGATTCGGCACGGGGACTCCTCGGGGAGGGAACCGGATCGGGTCGAGCGGTGTAGTAGAGGTGAGTGGGCCAGCGAGCGGGTCGGCGAACGGATCGGCGAACGAATCGGCGTAGGGCAGAAGGAACGGAAGGAGCAGAAGTGGCGGGAGCGGCCGGAGTGGCGGGAACGGCGGGAACGGCGGGTCACAGCACGGCACGCAGGGCACGGTCGCGGACCATGAGCGCCGCGCGCTTGTCGGGCAGATCGACCTCGGCGGCGAAGCGGAAACCGCCGCTGAGGAAGGCGGAGACGGAGGGGGTGTTGCGCAGGTCGGGTTCCGCCACGACGCGTGCGCAGGAGCGTCGGTGGTCGAGTACGAGATCGGCTGTCGCCCGTAGCAGGGTGCTGCCGAGGCCGCGGCCGCGATCGGAGACCTGGCCGACAAGGAGGTGGATCCCGGTGTCGTGGGGGCGTGCGGGGTAGTGACGGGCCAGCGGGTCCAGGTCGGCCCGATAGATCTCCCAGTAGCTCATCGGGGCGCCGTCCAGGACGCCGAGGCAGGGGACGCTGCGTCCGTCGCCTTCGAGCTGGGGCCGCAGATGTGCCTCGGTGACGGAAGCGGAGCCCGCCAGTTCCCAGAAGGCCGCCACGGCGGGGTCGTTCATCCACCGGCTGATGAGCGGGAGGTCGCGTTCGAGACGTACGGGGACGAGCTGGAAGACGCCCAGGCCGGTGGTGACCGGACCCCAAGTGGCGACGTGGTCGAGCAGATCGCCGCGCGCCGCGTCGGCCGAAGTTGCGGCTGCGGTTGCGGCTGCGGCTGCCCCTGCGTGGTCGGAGGGCGGGGTGCCTTCGGGGGTGAGGAGCGAGGTGTGGTCACCGCTGTCGGCGAACAGCGCGACGAGTTCGTCGGGCAACCGCAGGTCCAGGGTGTCTTCGCCGTCCGTGGCAGCCGCGGTGGCGGGCTCGGTTCCGGCGTCGGTGCTCGCGTCGGTGGGAGGCACGACGTCGCTCCTCTCGGAGATGGGGATGCGGCAGGGGTGGGCCTGGTCCTCAGGAAGGGGTCATGGTCATCGGTGGGGTGAGGGGGCGCTTACGTCGGTGGCGCTGAGGAGGTGGTTCGCGTCGCTGACGAGAGCGAGGGTTCGGGCGCTGGGCGGGATGGGACGAGGGCGGATGCAGCCTGCGGATACAGATCTAGATGTAGATGCAGATCTCGATGTAGATGCATCCGGATGCGAGTGCAAGTGCGAGTGCGGGTCATGCGTGGAGGGGGTTGGGGATGGTGACGTAAACGGACTGGGTGTCGACAGGGCCGACGAGTTCGTCGAGGCCGTGCAGCCGGGTCAGCAGATTGGCCTTGCACCGCAGCACGGGTGAGTCGAGTAGCCGCGCGGGCAGTGGGGTGCGGAGCCGGTCCGGTCCCGAGGCGGTGTCGGTGAGGAAGCGGCGGAACGCGGCGAGGAGGATGCGTTCGTCGGCGAGGCGTTCCGCGCCCAGGGCTCCGATGAGTCCGAGGACGTTGTTGATGCCGAGGTAGTAGGCGAAGCGTTCGTCGGTGATCTCGTCGGAGACGAAGGTGTCGCTGTTCTGCCCGATGCCGGGGAGCCGCTTGTCGAGTTCACCGCGGCGGGACTCACGGAAGTAGTAGCCCTGGTTGTCGCGGTAACGGCCGCCGGTGGGCCAGCCGTCGGGGTCGAGCAGCAGGAGGGTGTTCTGCTGGTGCGCCTCCAGGGCGACGCCTGCTTCGCTGTCCAGCCAGAGTACGGGGCGCACGACGCTCTGGAGGTAGCGCAGGAACCACTCCGTGGCGACGGCTCCGCGGGGGCGGCCGGTGTGGCCTGCGAGCCGGGTGATGATCGTGGCGAGCCGGGAGTGCATGGGTGCCCGGTCCTGGCCTGCGGTGTGGGCGTTCGGCCTGGGTGAGACGAGGCCGGCGACGCAGGTGGCGTCGTCGTCGGGGCGGAACGGGTTGTGCCGGATCATCACGTCGCATCCGGGGACGGCTTCGCCGCCGGGCCCGGTGACGGCGAGCCAGGCCGGGTCGCGTACCACGTCGAAGCCGGGGTGAGCGGCTTGCCACTGCTCGGCGAGGCCGCTGCGGAGCAGCCGGTGGACCTCGACGCCGCGGTGGAGTTCCTTGCGGAGGTTCTCACGGCGGGAGTTGGTGATGCGCAGGGCGAGTGACAGCTTCAGCATCGCGGGGGCGCCGGAGCGGTAGAGGGTGCGTACGGAGGAGGTGGGGTGCCAGGGGTCTCCGTAGGGGCCGAGGTCCCTGAGGAGACCGGCGTCCAGGAGGGCGGCGGTTTCGGGGCGGTGGCGGAGTTCGCGGATCTGCCAGGGGTGCGCGGGCAGTGCCGCGTGCCCGTCCGGCAGCGGCAGGTCGGGGCCGGCCAGGCGGGCGGTGAGCTGGTCGGCCGGGATGGTGCGGCCACGTTCGGTCCAGGCCGAGTCCATGGCGAGCACCGAGTGGTGGACGGCCAGCCAGTGCAGGGGGAACGCGCCGCGCAGCTCGGGCGAGTAGAGCCGCGATTCGCTGTCGGAGAGGCCTTCGCGGCTCTTCGGGGTCGGGTGCAGCGGGTGCCCGAGGAGCAGGGACTGTTCGGCGGCGAGGAAGAGGTCGGGGGTGTCCGCCGGGTTGTTCCTGCGGTCGGCGATGAAGTCGGCGGTGCGGCGGACGGAGTCGACGACGCGGGCGACCAGATCGGCGCCGTCGGTGACGTCGCGAGGGGCGGGGGTTGCCGGGGTGGGGGGCTGCGGTTGCGCTGGTGACTGCGGCTGCGCCGGTGACTGTGGCTGCGCGATGTCGGCCTGCCCGCCGCTGCTCCCCTCGGCCTTCCCGCCGCGCTTCCCTTCGGCTTGGCCGTCGCTCTTCCCTTCGGCTTGGCCGTCAGCATGGCGCTCGTCGGCGTGCTGCCCACCAGCGGGGCGCTCGTCAGCGAGGTGTCCGGCCTCGGGTGCGGCAGGCTCGGGTGCGTCACGCTCGGTCCCGTTGGGTCCCGTCGCATGGGGTTCGGTCGCATGGGGTTCGGTTGTGCCGGGTTCGGTCGTGCGGGCTGTTTCCCGGCTGAGGAGGGCGGCGACGGTGACGGCGTCGGCGGGGGGCGCGGTGTTGGGGCCGTCCTCCAGGTAGGGGAGGCCGAAGCGGTGCCAGCCGGTAGCGGACCAGTAGTCGACGGGGACGAGGAGGGCGGTGCCGCTGCTTTCGAGGGGAATGCGCAGGGCGCCCTGCTCCGGTGCGGGGATGGCGTTCTCTCGTACCCAGCAGCGCAGCAGGTTCTCGACGGCCGCGGCCTGTGCGGCCGTGTGCGGGTCGGGGTGGTCGAGGAGGTCGCGGAGGTCGGCCGTACGGTGGCGCAGCCGTTCGGCCTCCAGGCTTCGGCCCTTCTGCCGCGGGACAGTGCAGGGTTCCGTTGCCTGCGGGACCTCCGGGGCGTGCGGGACCTGTGAGGACTGCGGGGCCTGCGAAGTCTTCGGGGATTGTGTGCCGCACGCTCCCGATGGGTTGGGCGGGGGACAGCCGTCGGATGCGGGGGTGGCGTTCAAGAGGGTTCCTTGGGTGGTGATCGGGCTCCGTGGCGACGGGCGGCGACTGGGGACAGGCGGAACGGGGACGGGGACGGGGACGGGGTGGAAGGACATGTACGTGGACGGGTTCGCTCGGCTCGTGTCCGCCCTGGTCAGGGACCGTGCACAGGGGCGGTCATGAAGGGCTGCGGGTGTGGCGGCCATCGGTGTCGCGGTGGTGGGATCGCTCCGCCGCGGCGAGTGCGTCGGCGAGTCGGTCGAGGACCGCGTCCGCCTGTTCGTCCGTGATGGTGAGGGGAGGCAGCAGGCGCACGACGCTGGAGTGCCGTCCGCCGAGCTCGACGATGAGCCCGCGGCGCAGGCACGCGCGCTGCACGGCGGCAGCCAGTTCGGGCGCCGGTGGATGCGGGCGGTTGTGGGGCAGCCCGTACAACGCCGGGTCGTCCGGACCGGCCTGGTGCATCGCAGAGGTCGATGCGGCAGACGCAGAGGCCGACGCGGCAGACCCAGAGACCGGCGGGGCAGACGCGGAAATCGGCGGCGCAGACGCAGAGTTCGGCGCAGCAGTCGCGGAGAGCGGCGGCGCGGACGCAGAGACCGGCGCCGCAGACACGCGGGACGGCGCGGCAGACGCAGAGACCGGCGCCGCATGGGACGGCCGGTCCGGCCCTGCGGACGGGCGGCCGTGTACGGCAGCGTCGTGCTCACCCCCCAACTGTCCCGCCAACTCTGCCGCCACAGAGCGCGTTTGACCGCGATTCGGGTCGACAAGTTCGACCCCGAGCATCAGCCCCCGGCCCCGGACGTCACCGATGCAGGGGTGGTGGGCGGCCAGGGACCGCAGTCCGGCGAGCATGCGGGCGCCGAGTTCCGCGGCGCGCTCGGCGAGGCGGTTCTCGCGGACGTAGGTGAGGGTCGCGGCACCGGCCGCCATGGCGAGCTGGTTGCCGCGGAAAGTGCCCGCGTGGGCGCCGGGGGGCCAGACGTCGAGGTCGTCGCGGTAGATGACGACGGCGAGGGGCAGGCTGCCGCCGATCGCCTTGGACAGGACGAGGACGTCGGGGACGATGCCGCTGTGCTCGACGGCCCAGAAGGCGCCGGTCCGGCCGACGCCGGTCTGCACCTCGTCGGCGATGAGGGGGATCCCGCGGTCCGCGGTGATGCGGCGCATCCGGCGGAGCCAGGCGTCCGGGGCGGGCAGGACGCCGCCTTCGCCCTGTACGGGTTCGAGGATCATGGCGGCGGGCGCGGGGACGCCGGACTTGGTGTCGTCGAGGAGGTTCTCGGTCCAGCGGGCGGCGAGTTCGGCGCCGCGCGGGCCGCCGACGCCGAAGGGGCACCGGTAGTCCTGCGGATAGGGCAGCCGCGTGACGCGTACGTCCCGTGCGCCGCCGGATGCTTCGAGGGCACCCGCGGTCATGCCGTGGTAGGCACCGGTGAAGGAGAGCAGTCCTTCACGCCCGGTGGCGGTGCGGACCAGCTTCAGGGCGGCTTCGACCGCGTCGGTGCCCGCGGGCCCGCAGAACTGGATGCGCGCCCGGTCGGCGAGGGCGGGCGGCAGCGTGCGGAACAGCTCGGTGGTGAAGGCGTCCTTGACGGGGGTGGCCAGATCGAGGACGTGCAGGGGCGCCCCGGAGTCGAGGACGCCCCGGATGGCTTCGAGCACGACGGGGTGGTTGTGGCCGAGGGCCAGGGTGCCCGCGCCGGAGAGACAGTCCAGGTAGCGTCGGCCGTCGGCGCCCTCGATGGTCATCCCGCGGGCGCGGACGGGCACGATGGGGAGGGCGCGCGCGTAGGTGCGCGCGGCGGACTCGCGCGCCGACTGCCGGCGCAGGATCCCCTCGTACGCCGGTGGAGCGACCGCGGGAGCAGTGGCGTACACCACACCTTCGGGGTCCGCGGGCACCACCGCGGGAGCAGGCTCGGTCACGGCCACGGCTGTTGGTCCTCCCGCTGGGACTTGGCACGGGCCCAACCACATGCGGGCGGGCGCGCGAGCGAGTTGGCGCGGGGGTTGAACGCGCGCGGCGTGTCCCCCGTACGTACCAACGACGGCGTACGCGCGGGATCACGGGTGTACGGAAGATCCTTGCCGTGACGGAACCGTTGCTGTTCCGTGGGTCGTCCCCAACGGCACCGGCATAGTGTGGGGTGCCGTTCATCAGGACTGAGGTGTTCCGCACCGCGAGGCCCAGGGCGTCCAGCACCACGGACGGCCAGGACCCGGAAGCACGGCATCCGGACGCTCCGCACCAGGAGGTCCGCGATGACCGACGTCGTACGGCATGACGTATGAGGTACGACGCGACGATGTACGGCATTTGGAACGATATCGAGGCCCAGGGGGATTCTCACCATGCGACCCATACGTCCGCTCTTCACCTCTCGTCGTGGGAGGAGCGCGCGCGGCAGGACCTCCCCCGTGGCGGCCGCCGTCGCGCTCGGCGCGGCACTCGTCCTGACCGCGACGGCCTGTGGTCCGGGCGACGACAACACGGACGACTCCTCCGCTTCGCAGCCGGGTGGCAACGACGACGGCAAGTTCCAGATCCCG
Organism: Streptomyces aureocirculatus; assembly: GCF_000720475.1. Lineage (GTDB taxonomy): Bacteria > Actinomycetota > Actinomycetes > Streptomycetales > Streptomycetaceae > Streptomyces > Streptomyces aureocirculatus. Next base: position 66,820 of record NZ_JOAP01000014.1, on the reverse strand, counting down.
GGTGACATCCAGGACCGGCTCAAGGAGCACGGCATCGACCTGGACAAGTGGAGGGACGGCGCCTGGAAGAACTGGGACAAGGACGACTGGCTGCGCGAGGCGGAGGACTTCGTCAACCCGGTCATCGATGGCCTGTGGGACCCGGACCGCATGCGCGACGCGGACAAGAACCCGGACCGCGGCGTCGACGAGTCCGACATCTCCGGCGACCAGGGCGTGACGGACCCGACCCCAGGACCCGTCGAGGCGGCGGCCCTGAAGACGCCGTACCACGACCAGGTGCCCGAGGCCGGCAAGCTCTTCTTCGACGGTCCCGAGGGCTCGATGGTCTGCTCGGCGACGGTCGTGAAGGACCCGAAGAACCCGGGCAAGTCCAACATGGTGTGGACCGCGGGCCACTGCGTGCACGCGGGCGCCAAGGGCGGTTGGTACCGGAACATCGCCTTCGTCCCGTCGTACAACGACAGCGGCAAGCCCACCGCCGAGTTGCAGGGCGCGCCCAAGGAAGAGGTCGCTCCGTACGGCGTCTGGTGGGGTGACTGGGCGCAGACGTCCGACCAGTGGATCGAGCAGGGCGGCCCGACGGGCGGCAAGGGTGCTCCGTACGACTTCGCGGTGATCCATGTGACGCCGGAGAAGGGCAGCGAGGGCAAGTCCCTGGAGGAGACGGTCGGCGCGGCCCTGCCGGTGGAGTTCAACGCTCCGGCGGTGGCGCAGATCGAGGACATGACGGCGACCGGCTACCCGGCCGCCCCGCCGTTCGACGGCCAGAAGCAGTTCCAGTGCGCGGACAAGCCGGGTCGGCTCTCCATCAGCGAGCCCGACCCGACGATGTACCGCATCGGCTGCACCATGACCGGCGGTTCGTCCGGCGGCGGCTGGGTCGCAGCGGGTCAGGACGGCGAGCCGGCCCTGGTGTCCAACACGTCCATCGGTCCGGTGACGGCGGGCTGGCTCGCCGGTCCGCGCCTCGGTGGCGAGGCCAAGGGCATCTACAACGCGGTCAGCAAGAAGTTCGCGGGGCAGTAGCACCCGGCACGCGCTGTGTTGTACGCGTACGGCACCGAGTCATACGCGTACCGCGGCGGGGCGGCGAAACCTTCACCGCCCCGCCGCCGTTCGTCCCCAATTCCACAGGCATAGTGGGTGCTCACGTCGGCCGAAGCGGCGGATGCCACGCCCACGCCTGACACGCACATGGCAAACACCAGTTCACAACGGGGGTAACCACTCCATGCGTTCCATTCGTGCGCCCTTTGCGCGCAGCGGCCGTCGCGCCGCCCTCGCCGCGACCGGGCTCGCCGCCGCTCTGGCGCTCACCGCCACTGCCTGTGGTCCGAGCGAGGACAAGGCGAGCGACAAGGCGGGCTCCGGCGCGGCCCAGGACGCGGACAAGGGTTCCGACTCTGGCTCCGACTCGGGCGGCGGCCTCACCGGCGACCTCGCCGACCGGCTGAAGAAGCACGGCATCGACCCGGACAAGTGGAAGGACGGTGCCTGGAAGGACTGGAGCAAGGACGACTGGCTGCGCGAGGCCAAGGACTTCGTCAACCCGGTCATAGACGGGCTCTGGAAGCCGGAGCGGATGCGAAAGGCCAAGGACCCGAACAAGACGATCGCGGCGAAGGACGCGACCGCCGACCAGGGTGCGACCGATCCCGAGCCTGCGCCGGTCCGGGCCAAGCCCGAGAAGACGCCGTACCACGAGAACGCCGCCCCGGTCGGGAAGATCTTCTTCGACTCCCCCAGGGGGTCGATGGTCTGCTCAGGGACGGTCGTGAAGGACCCGCGCAACCCGGGCAGGTCCAACCTCGTATGGACGGCGGGTCACTGCGTGCACGCGGGTGCGCAGGGCGGCTGGTACCGCAACATCACCTTCGTGCCCTCCTACAACGACCTCGGCAAGTCCGAGGCGGCGCTGAGCAACGCGGCGCCCCAGGAGATCGCTCCGTACGGCCAGTGGTGGGCGGACTGGGTCTCCACCTCCGGCGAGTGGATCGACCAGGGTGCGGCTTCGGGCGGTGCGGGTGCCCCGTACGACTACGCCGTCATGCACGTGAAGCCGCAGGAGGGCAGCAAGTCCCTCGAGGAGACCGTGGGCAACGCGCTGGATGTCGACTTCTCGACTCCCTCGGCGCAGAGCGTGAGCTCCATGGGCGCGTGGGGCTATCCGGCCGCGCCGCCGTACGACGGCCTGATGATGCACAAGTGCATCGACAAGCCGGGCCGTCTGTCGCTGGACCCGGCGACGCCGACGATGTACCGCATCGGTTGCACCATGACCGGTGGTTCGTCGGGCGGCGGCTGGTTCCGGGCCGTGGGCGACAAGACCGAGCTCGTCTCCAACACCTCGATCGGCCCGGCCGGGAACACCTGGCTGGCAGGACCGCAGCTCGGCACCGGCGCGAAGCGGGTCTTCGACATGATGAGCGAGAAGTACGGGGCGCAGTGACGTCGGGTTGAGTACATGGTGAAGGCCCCGCCCCCTCGCGAGGGGGCGGGGCCTTCACCATGTACTCAACCCGAGTGCGCGGGCCGGTCAGTGCGCTACCGGGTCAGTGCGCCGCGCGGTCAGTGCGCCGCGGGAACGAACGGCGCGAGTTCCGCCGCCAGTTCCTCGTGCACCCGGGCCTTGAGCAGCGTGCCCTCCGCGGTGTGCTCCTCGGAGAGCACCTCGCCGTCGGCGTGCGCACGCGATACGAGCTGACCGTGGGTGTACGGCACGAGGGCCTCGATCTCGACCTCGGGCCTCGGCAGTTCGGCGTCGATGAGCGCGAGCAGTTCCTTGATGCCTGCGCCGGTCCGCGCGGACACGACGATCGCGTGCTTCTGCGTACGCAGCAGTCGCTGGACGACCAGCGGGTCGGCCGCGTCCGCCTTGTTGATCACCACGATCTCCGGCACGTCCGTCGCGCCCACGTCCCGGATGACCTCGCGCACGGCGGCGAGCTGCTCCTCCGGCGCGGGGTGCGAACCGTCCACGACGTGCAGGATGAGGTCGGACTCGCCGACTTCCTCCATGGTGGAACGGAACGCCTCCACGAGGTGGTGCGGCAGATGCCGGACGAAGCCGACCGTGTCGGCCAGGGTGTACAGCCGGCCGCTGGGGGTCTCCGCCCTGCGGACCGTCGGGTCGAGGGTGGCGAACAGGGCGTTCTCCACCAGCACGCCCGCGCCGGTGAGGCGGTTGAGCAGGGAGGACTTGCCCGCGTTCGTGTATCCGGCGATGGCGACCGAAGGCACCTTGTTGCGCTTGCGCTCCTGGCGCTTGATCTCGCGGCCGGTCTTCATCTCCGCGATCTCCCGGCGCATCTTCGCCATCTTCTCGCGGATCCGTCGCCGGTCCGTCTCGATCTTGGTCTCACCGGGGCCACGGGTGGCCATGCCGCCACCGCCGCCGCCACCCATCTGCCGGGAGAGCGACTGGCCCCAGCCGCGGAGCCTCGGCAGCATGTACTGCATCTGCGCGAGGGCCACCTGCGCCTTGCCCTCTCGGGACTTGGCGTGCTGGGCGAAGATGTCCAGGATCAGGGCGGTCCTGTCGACCACCTTGACCTTGACGACGTCTTCGAGGTGGATGAGCTGGCCGGGGCTCAGCTCACCGTCGCAGATGACGGTGTCGGCACCGGTTTCGAGGACGATGTCACGCAGCTCCAGGGCCTTGCCCGAGCCGATGTACGTGGCCGGGTCGGGCTTGTCGCGGCGCTGGATGACTCCGTCGAGGACGTGCGCGCCCGCGGTCTCCGCGAGTGCGGCGAGCTCGGCGAGGGAGTTCTCCGCGTCGTCGACCGTCCCGGAGGTCCAGACGCCGACGAGCACGACGCGCTCCAGGCGGAGCTGTCGGTACTCGACCTCGGTGACGTCCTCGAGCTCGGTGGAGAGGCCCGCCACGCGGCGCAGGGCCGCGCGCTCGGAGCGGTCGAGCTGATCGCCGTCCCGCGCTCCGTCGATCTCGTGGCTCCAGGCGACGTCCTCTTCCATCAGGGCATCGGCCCGAAGACCTTCGGGGTAGTTCTGCGCGAAGCTCTGTGCGTCCTGGGAAGGGGAAGAAGAGGAGGTCATTGGGTCCTTTACGTCGATGGGAATCCGTTACGGAGAGCGCGTCCGAGCGTCTGCCGCCCTGTCGCACCGCGCACACCGACTCGGTGTGCCTCTCGTGTGCCACAGCGCCACCCGTTCATGTCCGACAACGCTCACGGGCCCCCGGAGATTCCCGGGACCAGCCGGAACCGTCCCTGAGATGTCCCTGAGGGGATCTCCCGGACGGGCCGCGCCGTCGACCTGAAGATGGTCGCACGGTACGGCCCGTCTCGTCACCTGAGTATTTCCGTGTGCTGCCGAGTATTTTTTCCGTGTGCTGCTGAGCATTTCCGTGGGCTGCCGAGCAAGCCCCTGTGCTGCGCCGCCGGGCGCCGGCCCGGGCCGCCGCCCGGCCGGTCCCTACTTCTTCGCGGGCGCCGACTTCTCGTCCGGTGCCGTCGTGGTCCAGTCCGGGTGCCCCGGCATCGGCGGCGTCTTCTTGCCGTAGAGCCAGCCGTCGAAGAACCCGGTCAGATCGCGTCCGGCGATGTCCGACGCGAGCCGGACGAAGTCGGCCGTCGTCGCGTTCCCGTCGCGGTAGGTGTGGACCCAGGCCCGCTCCACGGCCTCGAACGCGGGCCGCCCGATCTCCTGGCGCAGGGCGTAGAGCACGAGGGCGCTGCCGTCGTACACGACGGGCCTGAAGATGCTGATCTTCTGCCCCGGCTTGGGGCCCTTGGGGGCGGCCGGCGGCCCGCCGGCCGCCCGCCAGCGGTCGGAGAGGCGGTAGGCGTAGCGCATGCGCTTCTCCATGGGCTGGCGCGCCTTCTCCTCCGCGTACAGGGCTTCGTACCAGGTGGCGTGCCCCTCGTTCAGCCACAGGTCGGACCAGGTGCCCGGGCTGACGCTGTTGCCGAACCACTGGTGTGCCAGCTCGTGCACCATGATCGCGTCGACGTACCACTCGGGCAGGTCCGGCCGTGTGAACAGCGCCTTCTCGAAGAGCGACAGCGTCTGCGTCTCCAGCTCGAATCCGGTCCTGGCGTCGGCGACGAGCACGCCGTACGTCTCGAACGGATAGCGGCCGACCTTGTCCTCCATCCACGACATCTGGCCGGGTGTCTTCTTGAGCCAGGGCTCCAGGACCTTGCGGTCCTTCGTCGGCACCACGTCGCGCAGCGGCAGGCCTGCGGGTCCGGTGCGGTGCAGCACGGTGGAGCGGCCGATGGACACCTGGGCGAGTTCGGTCGCCATGGGGTGGTGGGTGCGGTACGCCCAGGTGGTGGTGTCCGCGCGGCGCGTCTTGGCCAGGGGCAGGCCGTTGGCGACGGCGGTGAGGCCCTTGGGCGCGGTGACGCGGAAGGTGAACCGCGCCTTGTCAGCCGGGTGGTCGTTGCACGGGAACACGTGGTGCGCGACGTCGGCCTGGTTGGCCATCGCCAGGCCGTCACCGGTGCGCACCCAGCCGCCGTCGCCCTTGGCGGACACCGGGTCGCTGGTGTGCCGCACGGTGATCCGGAGCCGCTCACCGGCCTGCACGGGTGCGCCAGGCGTGACGACCAGGTCCTCGCCCGCGGTGGTGAAGTGGGCGCGGGCGCCGTTCACGTCGACGGAGCGGACCTTGCCGTGTGTGAAGTCCAGGTTGACGCGCTCCAGCGGTGCCGTCACGGTGGCGTTGATCTTCGTGAGCGCGTCCAGGGGCTTGCTGTTGTCGCCGCGGTAGGTGAAGGCGATGTCGTACGACGTCACGTCGTACCCGGGGTTTCCCAGGTGCGGGAAGAGGCGGTCGCCGATGCCGAGCGGCGCGGCCGGTTGCGGGGCGCTCGCTGCGAGCAGGGCGGCGGAGGTGGCGGTGGCGAGGACGCCGACCGCGATGCGGACGGCCTTCGGCCGGGCCTGGAAGGCCTTCGGCCGTGGCACCTTGGTGCGGGTGGTGGGGAGCATGAACCACCGCTATCAGCGCGGGCCTTCCCCATCGGGACGGCACGCGCCGAGCCCACCCGAACGAGTCGGCAAGGGGTGGTGCGGGCCCTTTACCGAGAGCGCCGCGAGCCCTCTACGGAGAGCGCCGCGAGCCCTCTACGGAGGGTGCCGCGAGCCCTCTACGTAGAGTGCTGCGGACCGCGGCCCCTCTACGGAGAGTGCCGTCAGCGCGCGGCTGCCGCCCGGCCCTCAGCCCGGGTCACGTCGTACACGCCCGGTACGTTGCGCATCGCGCGCATCAGTCCGGGCAGCTCGCCGGCGTCGGGGAGTTGCAGGGTGTACGTGTGGCGCACGCGCTGCTGGCTGGGTGGTTCGACGGTCGCCGAGATGATCGCGGCGCCCTCCAGGGCGATGGCTTCCGTGAGGTCGGCCAGGAGGTGCTGCCGGCCGAACGACTCGGCGATCAGCGTGACCCGGCACTCCGTGGCGTCCCCCCAGCGCACCCCGACCTCCGGGCGCCCCACCTCCGTCATGCGCGCCACCGTGGGACAGCCGACGCGGTGGACGGTGACGACGCCGCCGCGCACCGTGAAGCCGGTGATCTCGTCGGGCGGCACGGGCGTACAACAACCGGCGAGCCGGACGCTGGCGCCCTCCCGGTCGGCGACGACGTCCGCGGCGGCCGGGCGCAGCGCCGCGGACACCTGAGGCCTCTGGGTGGCTGCGGGCACCGTCACGGGGGCGGGGTCCGGGGCCGCCGGGGCGGGCGAGCCGGTCGCGGGCGCGGAGTGGGTGCTCAGCCAGCGGCGGATGGCGATCCGGGCGGCGGGCGTGCGGGCGTGGTCGAGCCAGTCGCGTGCGGGGCCGGACGCGGGGTCCTGGGCCATGAGGAGCTGCACGGTGTCGCCGTCCCGCAGGACCGTGCCCAGGGTCGCAAGGCGGCCGTTGACGCGGGCGCCGATGCAGGCGTGGGCGTCCTCGCCGTACTGGGCGTAGGCGGCGTCCACGCAGCTCGCGCCGGCGGGCAGGCCGAGCGTGCCGCCGTCGGGGCGGTAGACGGCGATCTCGCGGTCCTGGGCGAGGTCCTCGCGCAGCGTGGACCAGAAGGTGTCGGAGTCCGGGGCGGCCTGCTGCCAGTCGAGGAGGCGGGAGAGCCAGCCGGGGCGGGTGGGGTCGGCGCGCTCGCCGTCGGCCGGCTGTTCCTCGGGGGGCGGGGCGTAGGGGTTGCGCAGGGCGACGACGCCCGCTTCCGCCACCTGGTGCATCTGGTGGGTGCGGATGAGGACTTCGGCGACTTCACCGTCGGCGCGGGCCACGGCCGTGTGCAGCGATTGATAGAGGTTGAACTTCGGCAGGGCGATGAAGTCCTTGAACTCCGAGACGACCGGCGTGAAGCAGGTGTGGAGCTCGCCGAGGACTCCGTAGCAGTCGGCGTCCTCGTGCACGAGGACGAGGAGGCGGCCGAAGTCGGCGGGGCGGAGCTCACCGCGTTTGCGGTGTGCGCGGTGGACGGAGACGAAGTGGCGTGGCCGGATGAGGACTTCCGCCGCGATGCCCGCGTCGCGCAGCACGCCGCGCACCTCTTCGGAGATGTCCGCGAGCGGATCGCCCCCGGCCTTCGCCTTCGTCGCGATCAGCTCTTTGACCTCGGCGTACTCCTGCGGATGGAGGATCGCGAAGACCAGGTCCTCCAGCTCGGTCTTCAGGGCCTGCACCCCGAGCCGTTCGGCGAGCGGGATGAGGACGTCGCGCGTGACCTTGGCGATGCGGGCCTGCTTCTCGGGCCGCATCACGCCGAGCGTGCGCATGTTGTGCAGCCGGTCGGCGAGTTTGATCGCCATGACGCGTACGTCGTTGCCGGTGGCCACCAGCATCTTGCGAAACGTTTCGGGCTCGGCGGCGGCTCCGTAGTCCACCTTTTCCAGCTTGGTGACGCCGTCGACCAGATAGCACACGTCGTCGCCGAACTCCGTACGGACCTGCTCCAGCGTGACGTCGGTGTCCTCGACGGTGTCGTGGAGGAGGGACGCGGTCAACGTTGTGGTCTCCGCGCCGAGTTGGGCGAGGATGAGCGTGACGGCGAGCGGGTGTGTGATGTACGGCTCACCGCTCTTGCGCATCTGGCCGCGGTGCGAGGACTCCGCGAGGACGTAGGCGCGGCGCAGGGGCTCCAGGTCCGCGTCCGGGTGGTGGCCGCGGTGGGCCTCGGCCACATGGCCGATGGCGTCCGGGAGGCGGTCCCGGGTGGCCGGTCCGAGCAGCGCGGCACGACCGAGTCTGCGCAGGTCCAGGCGGGGGCGGGCGCGCTTTCGCGAGCCCGGGGCCGTCGTGGGGCCGGGCGTCGCAGGATTCGTCGCCTCCGCACTCATGGGCACCTCCGGCAGCTTCGACCGGCGGTGAGCGAACGACTGCCTGCTCCGTCCGGGCCGGTGCTTGATGCTATCGAGCCCATCACGCGGCGCTGACCCGCTCTCGCCGAGCGTGAAACGGATCACCCATTCGAGCGACAGTTCCGTGGAGCGTCGTTTCGACAGGGGCGAGCGTGGTTTCGACCGGGGCGCACGGACGGGAGCGGGCGCGCGGCCCGCGTACCCCTGTGCGCCGTGCGGCCGAGCCCCGCACTCAGGCCGACTCTCCGGCCGCGGCCAGCCATCCCGCGTCGATCTCGCCCTCGGCGACGATCACTGCGGGACCTGTCATCGCGATCTCGCCGTCCGGCGACTCGGTGATCGTCAGGCGGCCGCCGGGCAGGTCGACCGTGTACGTCACCGGGGTGCCGGTCTCGGCCGGGTCCAGGCCGTCCCTGCGGGCCGCGGCGACGGCCACCGCGCACGCGCCCGTGCCGCACGAGCGGGTCTCGCCCGCGCCGCGCTCGTGCACGCGCATGGCGACGTGCCGCGGGCCGCGGTCGACGACGAACTCGACGTTCACGCCGTCCGGGTAGGCCGACGCAGGGCTGAACGGGGGCGGAGTCAGGAGGTCGCCCGCGTGTGCCAGGTCGGTGACGAAGGCGACCGCGTGCGGGTTGCCCATGCTCACGTTGCGCGCGGGCCACCCGTGGGCGCCCACGGAGACCGTCACGTCGCCTTCGGGGAGCGCGGCCCTGCCCATGGAGACGGTGACGTCGCCTTCCGGGGCGCCGTCCGCGGCGGGCTTGGCGATGTGCGCGTGCTTCACGCCGCCGCGGGTCGCGACGGGCAGGTCGCCCTCGCCGACGTGCCCCGCGTACTGCAGATAGCGGGCGAAGACACGCACGCCGTTGCCGCACATCTCGGCGATGGAACCGTCGCCGTTGCGGTAGTCCATGAACCACTCGGCTTCGCCGGCCAGGTGCCGTGCGTCCGGGTGGGCGGCGGAGCGCACGGCGTGCAGGACGCCGTCGGCGCCGATCCCCGCGCGGCGGTCGCACAGGGCGGCGACGGTGGCCGGGGACAGCTCGATGGCGTTGTCGGGGTCGGGGACGATCACGAAGTCGTTCTCGGTCCCGTGCCCCTTGAGGAAGGCGATCCGCGTGCTCATTCCTCGATCGTACGGGGTGGCTGCGACAAACCTTCGGGGGCCGTCCACGCGGCCGGGATCCCGCTGTGCGGGCGGGGCCGGGGCTCGGCGGAGCCTGAACTCAGCGCAGCCGGGGCTCGGCGGGTCCTGGCCTCAGCGGAGCCGGGCCACACGCCAGACGGCGAGCACCGCGACGAGCGCCACGATCAGCACGTACGCGGAGACCACCCGCCAGTCCGGCCGCCGCCCGGAGCCGCGCTCCGGCAGGCCGGGCCAGGTGTGGCCGACGCGACGGGCGGCCATCATGCCCCAGCCCGCGGCACAGGAGCTGATGAGCAGCCCCAGCATGGCCACGACGGCACCGCCGTCGCCGAACTCGAAGGCCAGCGGGAAGGCGAACATCAGGGAGCCGACGGCGGCCAGGATCACAATCGGCGCGAGCTGCCAGATGCGCAGCCTGCGCTGCGGCCGCAGCTCGACCTCGACCTCCGGCTCCGTCGCCAGGCCCTCGTCGGTGGGGCCGTCGTCGGTCACGCCTCCGGCCACGATCCCGGGGCTGTCCGGTCCGTCCGGGCTGAGCGACTCACCGTGTCGTGCGGTGTGCCGCTCGCCGTCATGTGCGGTGTCACGAGGGCCGGCCTCCATCGCCACGCGCCCTCCCACTCCGGACTCATCTGGTCGATCGATGGTCGATGATGGCACGCCGTCAGGTGCCCCGATGACCGGCGGAGCGTCCCGATGCCATCACGTGATCAGGCTGTGACCGCTCGTTCGACCAACGTCAGTGCGCTTGCCTGGAGTTCCCCGCGGTCGGCCACGGCGCCGCTCAGCCAGTGCACCCGCGGATCGCGGCGGAACCAGGAGTCCTGTCGGCGGGCGAAGCGCTTGGTGGCGCGCACGGTCTCGGCGCGCGCCTCGTCCTCGGTGCACTCACCGGCGAGCGCCGTGAGCACCTGCTGGTAGCCGAGTGCGCGGGCGGCCGTGCGCCCCTCCCGCAGTCCCTGCGCCTCCAGCGTGCGCACCTCGTCCACGAGTCCGGCCTCCCACATGCGGTCCACGCGCGTGGCGATGCGCTCGTCCAGCTCGGGCCTGCCCACGTCGACGCCGATCTGCACGGTGTCGTACACGGACTCGTGGCCGGGCAGGTTGGCGGTGAACGGCTTGCCGGTGATCTCGATGACTTCGAGGGCGCGCACGATCCGGCGCCCGTTTCCGGGCAGGATGGCGCGGGCCGCGTCCGGGTCGGCCGCGGCGAGGCGGGCGTGCAGCGCGCCCGGGCCCAGATGAGCGAGCTCCTCCTCGATGCGGGCGCGTACGGCGGGGTCGGTGCCGGGGAACTCCAGTTGGTCGACGGCCCCGCGCACGTACAGTCCGGAGCCGCCGACCAGGACCGGCCAGCGGCCCTCGCCGAGCAGCCGGTCGATCTCCGCGCGCGCCAGCTTCTGGTACTCGGCCACGCTCGCCGCCTCGGTGACGTCCCAGATGTCGAGGAGGTGGTGCGGAACGCCTTCGCGCTCGGCGGGCGTCAGTTTGGCGGTGCCGATGTCCATCCCCCGATATAGCTGCATCGAGTCGGCGTTGACGACTTCGCCGCCGAGGCGCTGGGCAAGGAAAACACCCAGATCGGACTTTCCGGCCGCGGTCGGCCCGACGACGGCGATGACCCGCGGGGCGGGAGCTGCGCTTCTCACCGCACCAGTCTCGCAAACCACGGCGCACGTGCCCGAACGAGCTACGTGACGGCACGGCTCCGGGGTCGTTGCCTGTTGCGAGGTTCCGGCCGCCGGTTTCGAGAACCGGTGACCCGGGCGACGCAATGGGACGCACCGGGCGGCGCGGGATTTCGCCCACACGAGTAACGTATGGAGTAGATATGGGCGTTTTTGCACGGTTCCGCCGGAAGTCCAAGGACACGGAGGAGGCCTCGGCCGCGGAGGCGGCGGCCGACCGCCGGACGGCCGAGCAGGAGGCGGCCGACGAGCCCTCCGAGGCCGAAGGCGGGGCCGCGGCGGACGACGCCAAGGTCGAGGCGAAGAGTGATGCGGACACCGAGTCCGCCTCCGCTTCCGCCTCTGTTTCCGCCACGGGATCCGACTCCGGACCCGACTCCGACGGTGCTTCCGCTTCCGGTTCCGGTTCTCAGTCCGGTTCCGGTTCCGGTTCTCAGGCCGGTGCCAACGCCGAGGCGACGGAATCGGCCGCGTCGGCTGTCGCCGACAAGGGCGGAAGCGCTGACGGCGCCGCGGATGCCAAGGATGCCGACGATGCCGCCGCTGCCGACGGCGCGGACAACGTGGAGATCCCCAAGCAGCAGTCCGCGCAGGAAGCGGCCGACAACGAGGCCGGTGAGAGCGCCCGCAAATGACTCCCCGCAAGGGAAGGTGACCCCATGGGCTTCCTGAACCGTCTGAAAGACAAGCTCGCCCCGGCCAAGGGCAAGGCCTCCGACCTCGCGCATCAGCACGGGGACAAGATCGACCTGGGCCTGGACAAGGCCGCTCAGCTTGTCGACCGGAGGACCAAGGGCAGGTACAGCGACAAGATCCGGACGGGGACGGGCAAGGCGAAGGACGCCTTGGACCGTTTCGCGGGAGAGGACGACGGCCGTAAGGAGGGCGACGGTCATAAGGATGTTGGCGGCCGCACTCCCCCCGGCGATACCCCGCCGCCGTCACCGCCGTCGTCACCGACGCCCCCTGCGGCTTCCTGAGCGCACCCTGCACAACCGGCTGACGGCCGCGGAGCGCACTCGGCTTCGTGGCCGTCGGCCTGTGTACGGAGGCCGGTGCGGGTACGGCTGCGCTCCGGGAGGGACGGCTGCGTGCAGGGCTGTGGCTGGACGGAGGCGCGGCTGAGTACCGGGGGAGCATCGCGACCCCGTACGGACGGCCGACCGCCCCGTACAGACGGCCAGCAGCCCCCTACAGACGGCCGGGGTACAAAAAACAGCGGCCGCGCGCGAAGCGCCCGCGTCTGCCCCGCGAGAAGGCCGGGCCCCTACGACCAGGCCGCCACCAGGTAACCCACGCCGTACGGCGCGTCATCGAAGAGCAGCTCGCCGCTCAGGTCCGCCCCGCCCTGGGCACCCGCAGCGCCCGCGAGCACCTGCCAGGGCGCGCGTCCGGCCGCCTTGAGCTGCCCCGCGAGGTCCGCGTCAAGCTCCTTGAGCGCCGTCACGTCCGCGGCGGCCAGCGCCCGCGCCACGGCCGCGTCGAACCCTGCCGCCCGCTCGTCCAGATAGCCGGGGGCCTTCAGGGTCCGGCACGCGCTGGCGTCACCCATCACGAGCAGTGCCACCCGCTCCGCGCGCGCGGCGATCTCTTCCCCGAGTCGGATACACCGCTCGGCCTCAAGAGGTTCCGCCACACCGAGGCCTTCGAGGGGCGCGGCCGACCACTTCGTGCGCTCCAGGAGCCACCCCGCGACGGCCAGCGACACCGGGAGCTCCCCCGCCGCGCCCTCTTCGCCCGCGTGGGGGTCGGCTTCGCCCTCGTGGGGGTCGGCGGCACCCGTGGGGGCCGCTCCCAGGCGTACGTCGAGGTCCACACCGAATCCACGGAACGAGCCGCGCGCCCCCTGGGCGTGCGTTCCCCGGCCGCGCGCTCCGGCGGGGCCCACGACGACCAGGCGGTCGGGCCGGGACGCCGCGAGCACGCCGAGCACGTCGGAGCACGCCGCCCGCGCGGCATCCAGTTCCGGTGCCGCACCCGCGGCGACCTCGGGGACGAGCAGGGGCGGGCAGGGGCAGACGGCCGCGGCGACAAGCATGATCCGCAGCGTAACGGGTCTAGTCGCAGCCGCAGCCGCTCCCCGCAGCCGCCGGCAGCGGCTGCGGCACGCCCACCTTGGGCAGGCCGAGCAGGACGCCCGCGGGCTTCGCGGCCTCCGCCGCGTTCCGCTTCTCCCAGGCGTCGCCCGCGCGGGTGCGCCGTACGTCGAGGACGGCGCCCTCGGCGAGGAGGTGGTGCGGTGCCGCGTACGTGATCTCGACCGTCACCACGTCGCCGGGGCGGACCTCGGTGTCGGGCTTGGTGAAGTGGACCAGGCGGTTGTCGGCGGCCCGGCCGGAGAGGCGGTGCGTGGCGCCGTCCTTGCGTCCCTCGCCCTCGGCGACCGTCAGCTCCAGGGTGCGGCCGACCTGCTTCTTGTTCTCGTCCCAGGAGATCTCCTCCTGGAGGGCCACCAGGCGCTCGTAGCGGGCCTGCACGACCTCCTTGGGGATCTGGCCGTCCATGGTGGCCGCGGGGGTGCCGGGGCGCTTGGAGTACTGGAACGTGAACGCCTGGGCGAAGCGGGCCTCGCGGACCACGTGCAGGGTCTGCTCGAAGTCCTCCTCGGTCTCCCCGGGGAAGCCGACGATGATGTCCGTGGTGATGGCGGCGTGCGGGATGGCGGCGCGCACCTTCTCGATGATCCCCAGGTAACGCTCCTGGCGGTACGAGCGGCGCATCGCCTTCAGGACGGTGTCCGATCCCGACTGCAGCGGCATGTGCAACTGGGGCATCACGTTCGGCGTCTCGGCCATCGCGGCGATCACGTCGTCCGTGAAGTCGCGCGGGTGCGGCGAGGTGAAGCGCACCCGCTCCAGGCCCTCGATCCGCCCACAGGCGCGCAGCAGCTTGCTGAAGGCCTCCCGGTCGCCGATGTCGGATCCGTAGGCGTTCACGTTCTGCCCGAGGAGGGTGATCTCCGAGACGCCCTCGCCGACGAGCGCCTCGATCTCGGCGAGGATGTCACCGGTCCTGCGGTCCTTCTCCTTGCCGCGCAGCGCGGGCACGATGCAGAAGGTGCAGGTGTTGTTGCAGCCGACGGAGATCGACACCCATGCCGCGTACGCGCTCTCGCGGCGCGTGGGCAGCGTCGAGGGGAACGCCTCCAGGGACTCGGCGATCTCGACCTGCGCCTCTTCCTGTACGCGGGCGCGCTCCAGGAGTACCGGCAGCTTGCCGATGTTGTGCGTACCGAAGACGACGTCCACCCAGGGCGCCTTCTTCACGATGGTGTCGCGGTCCTTCTGGGCAAGGCAGCCGCCGACGGCGATCTGCATGCCGGGACGCTGCGTCTTCCTGGGGGCGAGGCGGCCGAGGTTTCCGTAGAGGCGGTTGTCGGCGTTCTCGCGGACCGCGCACGTGTTGAAGACGACGACGTCCGCGTCGCCGTCGGAGCCCTCGGGCGCACGCACGTAACCGGCGTCCTCCAGGAGGCCGGAGAGCCGTTCGGAGTCGTGGACGTTCATCTGGCACCCGTAGGTGCGGATCTCGTAGCTTCGCGCAACGGCCACTTCGTCCACTGCTCCGCTCCGGACACTGCTGCTGGTCATCCCTCAAGGGTAAGGGGGCACCCGTGGTGCACCCTCACCCCCTCGTCCGCCCCGGCGGTCACACGACCCCGGTCACCGTCACCTTGACCTGCGCGGAGCCGTTCTCCCTCGCCTCCGTAAGGAGGGCGTCGAGGACGGCCGCACGCACCGCGCGGGTCACGTCCAGGGCGCGGTGCCCGCGGTTGAGCACCACGTGCACCTCGATGTCGAGGCCCTTGGTGCCCTGCCGCCGCACGCGCACCCCAGAAACCCCGGCCCCGCCCCGCGCCGCTCCGAGGCCCACCGAGGAGCGCAGGAGTTCGGCGAGGCCGGGTCGGAGGAAGGCCACACCGCGGGTGGCGAGGACGGCGGCGCCCACGGTGTCCGCAAGGGTGCGGGGTGCCTGCTGGTCCGTCATCGCTGCCGTCCTTCCGCCGCGTCCTCGTCCCCGCCGCAATCTCCCTTGCCGAGTCCGGTGCTGTCCACGCCGGAATCCGTTTCGTCCCCGTCGCGTCCCCCGCCGTCCCCTCCGGGTTCGTCCTCGTTCCCGTCGAGCAGGTCGGTGACCACGACATCCACCGCTGCGATCCGCATGCCGAGCTCGTGGTCCGCGGCCCCGACGATCCGGGCGCGCACCTCGTCCGCCACGAGCTGCAGGTTCCAGGAGAGCCCCGCCTGCACTTCGACGCGGACCCTGGCCGGCCCCCGCGGCAGCCGTCCCGGAGGCGGCGCGGCAGCGGACGCTTCCTGCGGGTCGGCCTCGACACGGCAGCTTCCCGCGCGGACTCCCGGCAGGGTGTCGACGGCGGCCCGGAACGTCCGCGCGGCCGCCGCCTCCACGATCCACGCGTCCTCGTCGACATCGCCGAGCGGGAGCGTGCGTCCGGGCCGCAGCTCCAGGCGGACCACGTCCATGACGCGGTCCGCCAGCGCGGCGGTGTCCCACGGCGGTACCGGCGGCTCGTCGTCACGCGCCCGCGCGACGACACCCTCCAGTGCCCGCAGGGCCCGCAGCGCCTCGGCGCAGTGCGCGCAGCCGGCCGTGTGCGGGTCCGGCTCGCCCGCCTCCGCCAGCTCCCACACCTGTGCGAGCTCCCGGCCGCAGGGCAGGAGCTCCTCTTCGGAGGCGCCGCCGAACGATGTGCCGCCCGGTGCCCCGCTCTCGTTCATCGCCATCCGGCCATCGCCTCCGTCAGGTAGCGCCGGGCCCTGAAGACACGGCCGCGGGCCGCCTCCTGGCTGATGCCGACCGTCTCGGCAATGGACTCATAGGGCACGTCGTCCAGCTCCCGCAGGACCCAGCACACCCGCTGCTCCGGAGACAGCTCTTCTATGGCCCGTGACAGGTCGGCGACGGCCGCGTGGGCCTCCGCCGCGCGCGGCGGGGACACCTGGTGTTCGGGCGCCTGCGGCTCCGGAACGCTGTCCAGGGCCGTCACCGGCTGCCGCGAGCGCAGCACGTTGAGGCACCGGTTGGTGACGATCCGGTGTATCCAGGTGCTGAACCGGGCGTCCCCGCGGAACTCCGGCAGCTTGCGCCAAGCGCTCACGAACGACTCCTGTACGGCGTCCTCGGCCTCTGTCGGACTGCCGAGCAGCCGCGTCGCAAGGCGCAGCAGGACGGGTGCGTGACGGTGTACGAGCGCTTCGAAGGCCTCTTCGTCGCCTTCGGCCGCGCGTACCGCCAGCAAGGCGTCCTCGTGCGGCAACGGCGCATCCGCGTCCTCCGGCTCTCTGCCCCGGTCCCCGGGCACACGCGGCTCCTCTCGCTTCGGTCGTGCTCGCTCGTACGACACACGACAAGCCGCCCGCGTTACGCGGCGCAGGCACGCTACCCGCCGGCAGAAGAAATTTCCGGGAGGCGCGTAACGGATTCTGGGCATCCGTGTCAGTAGGAGTGAAGGACTCGAAGAGCGTGCGGCGCTCACCCCGCGAACCGGTGGGAGTGCGGCACCCGCCCCAGGGCGGGCGCGGCGCGTGCTCCGGCGCACGGCGCGCATCCGGGGCAGACGTACGGAGGGAGGGGCAGTGATGACTCACCCGTGTACGTCGTGCCCGCCCACCTCGTACCCCGCGCGACCCACGCCCCGCTCCCCGCTCCCCACGCCCCTCGCCCCTCGTACCTCGTACCTCGTACCTCGTACCGAGCATCAACACATCGCACACGACTAGGAGATGCCGATATGGCGACACAGGAGTTCACCTCGAAGCCGACGACGTCCGGCGGCAGCGAGAAGGACCTCGCCGGCGGTTCGCGGACCGGTGAGGGAGCCACCACCCTCACCGGCCGCACCGGCGCCGACGAACCGGCGGCGACGCGCGGCAGGACCTCCATCGCGGACGTGGTGGTCGTCAAGATCGCCGGTATGGCGGCGCGGGAGATCCCCGGAGTGCACGACATGGGCGGCGGCCTCTCCCGCACCATCGGCGCGGTGCGCGACCGCGTCCCCGGCGGCCGTCCGAACGTGGGGCGCGGCGTGAAGGTGGAGGTCGGCGAGCGGCAGACGGCGATCGACCTGGACATCGTCGTCGAGTACGGCGTGCCCATCACGGACGTCGCCCACGACGTGCGCGAGAACGTCATCGCGGCCGTCGAGCGCATCACCGGCCTGGAGGTCGTCGAGGTCAACGTCGCCATCAACGACGTGCACCTGCCCGACGACGACCGGGACTCCAGCGCCGAAACCCGCGTGGAGTAGCACCGCGAGCACTGTCCCCGCTGCATGGCCTCGCGGATCCCTCCGGCGGCGCCCTGCCCGAAGTCCTTCTCTGCGGTGTGAGGTGAGTGATGAACAAAGCCCTGGTGGGCCTGTTGGTGGGCATGGCGCTGGGATTCGCCGGGTGGTTCGGCGGGTTCGGTGCGTTCCTGCTGGTCGCCGCGCTCGGCGCGGTCGGTTACGTCCTCGGACGCCTGATGGACGACGGCGTCGACGTCCGCGACTTCCTGTCGGGCCGTGACCGGGAGCGGCGATGAGTGGTTCCGCCGCGGAGCCCGGTCCGGCACCCGTCGCCGGGCGGGCGGCCGCCCCCGCCGCAGAGCGCGGCGCGACCACCGTCGCGGACCGGGCGGTGCGCCGCATCGCGGAACGGGCCGCCACGGAGGCCCTGGGGCCGGGCGACGTCCGGGTCGGGCGGGGTTCGGCGGCCGTGCGTGGCCGCCGGGCCCGGGTGGGGGTCACGGTGTCCGTGCCCTACCCGGGTGTCCTGGACGACACCGGCGCGCGCGTGCGGTCCCATGTCGTCGACCGCACGGCCCAGTTGACTGGCCTCTCCGTGGACGCGGCCCGGATCCACGTGCAGGAACTGTCCGTGCGGGAGCTGCCCGCGCGGGTGCTGCCCGCGCAGGAGGCCCCCGTACAGGAGGCCTTCGTACAGGAAGCCCCCGTACAGAAGGCCCGCCTACAGAAGAACGTGCCCGTACAGGCGGCTGCTTCGCTCCGGAAGGCTTCCGTCGCGGAGCCGCCCTCTACGGAGGTGCCGATTTCCCGCGGCGGTCGGCGGCCGTGGTCCGAACGCCGTGTGCCCGTGGCCGTGTTGGCCCTGGTCGCAGCCGCCGTCTCCGGAGTCGTGCTGTACGACGTGGTGGCGGTGCACGCGGCCGGGCAGCCGCCCGCGCGGTGGCGGGTCCGACTCATGGAGTGGCTTGCCACGCACGGCCCGGAGGCGGGAACGGCGGTGAACCTCGCCGCTGCGGCGGCCGTGTTCGCGGTCGGCCTGTGGCTGCTGTTCCTGGCGGTCACCCCGGGGCTCCGGCGCCGTCTATCGCTCACGCCACCGCTGCCCGGGGTGCGGGCCGTCCTGGAACGCGGGGCGGCCGCGGCCCTGTTGCGGGACGCCGTCGCGGAGGTGCCGGGCGTCACGAAGGTCCGGGTGCGGTTCGGCCGCCGCCGGGCCCGGGTGCGTGGCGGGGTGGAGTTCGGGGATCCTGCCGCCGCCCGCCAGGAGGCCCTCAGGGCGGCTCAGGAGGCGCTGGCGGAGATGGGTCTCGTCAGGACGCCCCGGCTGCGCGTACGGCTGCGTACGGAGCCGTACTGGCGCGCACCGGAGGCGTCGCCGCAGGCGCCGGAAGAGCCGCAGGCGCCGGAAGAGCCGCAGGCGCCGGAAGAGCCGCCGACACCGGAAGAGCCGCCGGACCCCGAAGAAGCGCACGGCCCAGAAGAATCACAGGACTCGGAAGACCCCGAAGACCCGCAGGAGCCCACCGGGAGGAACACCCCCTCATGAGCGCACTCCGTCGAGGCGTGAACCGCGCGACGCTGCTCTGCGCGGCGGCGGCGCTCCTGGGCGCCGGCGCCGCGCTCGCCACCGCGGCGGACCCCGTCCGCGACCGGCTGCCGTCCGGCTGGCCGCTCCTGGACACCGGCCGCGTCTGGCTGGGCGAGAACACGGTCGACGGCTGGCGCGACCACGGCTGGTGGACCCCCGTGGCGATCACCGGCCTGTCCCTCGCCCTGCTGCTGTTCCTGTCCTGGGCCGTTATGGAGTTCCGCTCCGGACGCCTGCGCGTCCTGCAACTGGGAAGGCCCGGTGTGACCCTGGCGGGACCGGCACTGGCTGCCGCGATGGCCGAGCGCGTACGGGCTGTCGACGGCGTGGCCCGGGCCCACGTGCGTCTCGTCGGCCGGCCCCGGCGGCTGCGGGCCCGCATCACCCTCGTCCTGACTCCGGACGGCACCCCGCGCGCCGCACTGCGTCAACTGTGCTCGCAGGCCGTGGCGGAGGCGCGTGCGGCCGCGGCCCCGCGGGAGCTGGAGGCGGAGGTACGGATGAGCGTCCAGACCCACAAGGCCCGGCGTATCCGCTGAGCAGTGCGCCCCGAAGCCGAAGCGGGACGCCCGCGCGCGTACCCCCTGCGCGCACGCGTAAGCTGCCCTTGCGCAAGTTGGTGCGGGAGCGACAAGTTCCGGCAGTAGATTGCCCGTTGGCGTCACCACCCTCATTACGTCACGCCAGGAGGCGATCACGTGACCGCGAGTTCATCCCCGCAGGGCGCATCCGGATCCCCGCAGGACGCGGCCGCCGCCGTGCGGGACCGGATCAACACCGCGCAGCCGCACACCGCCCGGATCTGGAACTACTGGCTCGGCGGCAAGGACAATTACGCGGTCGACCGCGAGGCGGGCGACAGCATCCGCGAACTGCACCCGGGAATCGGTGACTACGCGCGCGCGGACCGGCTGTTCCTCGGTCGCGCGGTACGGCACCTGGTGGCCGACTGCGGCGTACGCCAGTTCCTCGACATCGGCACCGGCCTGCCGACCGCCGACAACACCCACGAGGTGGCCCAGCGGATCGCCCCGGAGTCACGCATCGTCTACGTAGACAACGATCCGCTGGTGCTGACCCATGCGCGTGCCCTGCTGACCAGTTCCCCCGAAGGACGCACGGACTACCTGGATGCCGACATGCGCGATGTCGACTCCGTCCTTGAGCATGCCGCGAAGACTCTGGACTTCAGCCGGCCGGTGGCGTTGATGCTCCTCGGGGTGGTGATTTTCATCGAGGACGACCAGGAGGCACTCGGTCTCGTACGCCGCGTGATGGACGCGCTGCCCTCGGGCAGCCACCTGGTGCTCTCGCACACGATCACCAGTCCCGCGATGCCCGACGTCGACGCGGCCGTGGCCTTCTGGAACGAGCACGGAACGCCGAAGCTCACGCAGCGCACGCCTGAGCAGGTCGCCCGCTTCTTCGACGGTCTCGCCCTCCTCGATCCCGGCGTGGTGTCCTGCTCGCGGTGGCGCCCGGATCCGACCGACCAGGGCGAGCCGGACGAGGTGGCGATGTTCGGCGGGGTGGCCCGCAAGGACTGAATCGCCGCCTCGCCCGAGCCGAGCCGGGTACCGCCGCCACGGGCGGGCGACGCACCGCGGGGAATTCGCTTTCGCCGCGCCCCCGTGACGATCAACAATGCGCGCATGCAGTCGCCCACGCCGTCCTCGAACGACACCCTTCCGCACGACAAATTGCACGCCGGTGAACCGGACATCGACGTACCGCTGGTGCGCGATCTGCTCGCCGCGCAGTTCCCGGAGTGGGCCGACCTGCCGGTCGAGCGGTTTCCTTCGTCCGGCACCGTGAACGCGGTGTTCCGGCTCGGCGACACCATGACGGTGCGCCTCCCGCGCACCCCCGGGGCGCCGACGACGTGGCCATGGAGAGCCGCTGGCTGCCGTGGCTGGCCCCGCAGCTCCCGGTGGCCGTCCCGGCCGTGCTCGGCCGTGGCGAGCCCGGCGAGGGCTACCCCTGGTCCTGGTCGGTGCACCGCTGGCTCGACGGCGAGCATCCGGTCGCCGGTGAGCTGACGGCGCCCGGCCCCCTGGCCGCTGACCTGGCCGCGTTCGTCGCGGCGCTGCGCCGCGTCGACACCGCCGCAGGGCCGCCCGCCTATCGCGGAGGCCCGCTGGCGGGGGAGGACACCGAGACGCGGAACGCCATCGCCGAGCTGCGGGATCTCGACGAAGGCTTCGACCTGGACGCCGCGACCGCGGTCTGGGAGTCGGCCCTGCGCGCCCCCGCCTGGGACGGCCCGCCCGTCTGGGTCCACTCCGACCTCATGCCCGGCAACCTCCTGGTCCGCGGCGGCCGCCTCGACGCGGTGATCGACTTCGGGACCGCGGGCGTCGGCGACCCAGCCTGCGACCTGATCGCCGCGTGGAACCTCCTGCCCGCCGACGTACGCGAAAAGTTCCGCACCGGCACGGGCGCCGACGACGCGACGTGGGAGCGCGGGCGCGGCTGGGCGCTGTCCATGGCGCTGATCCAGCTCCCGTACTACGCCGTGACGAATCCGGTGATCGCCGCCAACGCCCGTCACGTCGTCCGCGAGGTCCTCGCCGACCACGCCCGGCAGGGCTGACGTGCCCCGCTGAGCGCCCGCTCAGCACTCGCCGGACCCCTGGGCCTCGTCTCCGGCTCCTCCGGGGGACCGGCCCTGGTCAGCACGGCGTACGAAGTGGCAGGATCGCCGCCATGCTCGCGGCCCTGCCCCATCTCAGCCGGCGCCGGGCCCTCCAGGCCTCGGCGGCCGGGTTCGTGGTGTG
This sequence comes from Streptomyces aureocirculatus, assembly GCF_000720475.1. Taxonomy (GTDB): domain Bacteria; phylum Actinomycetota; class Actinomycetes; order Streptomycetales; family Streptomycetaceae; genus Streptomyces; species Streptomyces aureocirculatus. Next base: position 45,037 of record NZ_JOAP01000014.1, on the reverse strand, counting down.
CGGGCTGCTGCTGTGGTGGCTGCTCCCGGTCGGCGAGAGTTCGCCGCAGGGCCGGATGACGTTCAGTACGGGCGTCAAGGGCGCCGTCTACGAGCGGTACGGGAAGCTGCTGCGAAACGCCGCGGCCAACGACATGCCGGACGTCGACATCAAACTCCTCAACAGTGAGGGGTCGCAGCAGAACGTCGAACGGGTGGCCACCGGGAGGGCCGACTTCACCATCGCGGCGGCCGACGCCGTGGCGGCGTACCGCCTCGACAACCGGCCGGGCGCGCACCGGCTGCAGGGCTGCGCGCGCCTGTACGACGACTACGTACAGCTCGTCGTCCGGCGCTCGTCCACGATCGAGAAGGCACAGGACCTGCGGGGCAAGCGCATCGCCGTGGGCCAGCCCCGCTCGGGCGTGCGACTGATCGCGGGCCGCGTGCTCAAGGCCGCGGGGCTGAACCTGGACAAGGACCTCACGGCCCTGCCCGCGGGCATAGACACCGCTCCCGACATGCTGCGGCACAACAAGATCGACGCGTTCTTCTGGTCCGGCGGACTGCCCACGACGTCGGTGCGCGAGCTGTCCCAGGGCCTGGACATCCGCCTGGTGCCGCTCGGCGACCTGGTCGACGCGCTGCACGAGCAGGGTGGCGCGTCCCGCTACTACCGCGCCGCGGTCATGCCGGCCGACGCCTACCCCCACGCCCAGCAGAACGGGTCCGTGCCGACGCTGGCCGTGGCGAACCTCCTGGTGACCACGGACCGGGCCGACCCCGAGCTGACCGAGGGCCTGACCCGTACGGTGATCGACAGCCGGGACCATATCGGCGCGCGCGTGCACGCGGCGCAGTTGGTCGACCTGCGCACCGCCCTGTACACGGACCCGCTCACGCTGCACGAGGGCGCGCGCCGCTACTACCGGTCGGTCAAGCCCTGAGCGGACCCTTGAGGGGCCTGCCGAGCCGGAGCCAGGGGCTTGCCCGAGCCGGAGCCAAGGGCCTACCCGAGCCGGAGCCAGGGGCTTGCCCGAGCCGGAGCCGGAGGCTTGCCCGAGCCGGAGCCAGAGGCTTGCCCGAAAGCGTCCTAGGGGCCCTAGGGAGCCTGGCGGGGGATCCCCACCGTCACCTTCAAGCCGTGCGGCTCATGACGCTCGTACGCCATGCTGCCGCCCCCCGCGGCGAGCAGCGCGCGTGAGATCGAAAGGCCGAGGCCGGACCCCTTGACGTTCTGGTGGCGGTTGCTGCGCCAGAAGCGGTCGCCGACGCGGTCGAGTTCGTCGTCCGTGAGCCCGGGGCCGCCGTCGGTGATGACGACGGTCGTGGTCGAGTCGGCGGAGGCGACCCGTACAAGGACCTCCTCTCCTTCGGGGGTGAACTTCAGGGCGTTGTCGATCACCGCGTCCAGGGCGCTGGACAGGGCGACCGGGTCGGCCCAGCCGGTCGTCGCCGGGCACTGTCCGATGAGCCGGACGCCGCGCTCGTCGGCGAGCGGGCGCCACGCGGCGACCCGCTCGGCCGCCAGCTCACCGATGTCGGTGAGCCGCAGATCCGCCGCCGCGTGTTCCGCGAGCGCCAGGTCGAGCAGGTCGTCGAGGACCTGCGCGAGGCGCTTGCCCTCGGTGCGCACCGAGGCGATCTCCTCGTTCCCCTCGGGCAGTTCGAGGGCCAGAAGCTCGATGCGGAGCAGCAGGGCGGACAGCGGATTGCGCAGTTGGTGGGAGGCGTCGGCGACGAAGGCGCGCTGCTGCTCGAGGACGTCTTCGACGTTGTCGGCCATCTCGTTGAACGACCGGGCCAGGCGTCTGAGTTCCGGGGGCCCGCCGGCGGCCGCGACCCGCGAGTTGAGACGTCCGGTGGCGATGTCGTGGGTGGTGGCGTCCAGGACCCGTACCGGACGCAGGACCCAGCCGGTGAGGCGCAGCGCTGCGCCGACCGCGAGGAGCATCGCGGCCGACTCGCCCGCGGCGATCAGCAGCCAGCCGTGCAGGGTCTTCGCGCGCATGCGCCCGGTGGGCGAGTCGGTGACGACGACGGCCACCACGTCGCCGTCGCGGATCACCGGTGAGGCGACGACGATGCGCCCGCCCTCCTCCCAGGGCCACACCTGGGGAGGGTCGTGGCTGCCGCGGGAGCGCAGGGCCTCTTCGAAGGCGCCGCTCACCCCGTCGCTGCCGGTGGGCAGGAACCAGTCGCCCGGGGCGTGCGCCATGGGGAAGCGGTCGCGGAAGAAGACGCCCGCCTTGATGCGGTACACCTCGTGGTAGTAGTCGAGCTCCTTCTGGAGGGTCGCGCGCCGCTCGTCCTTGTCCTGCACGCGTGAGCCCGAAGGCCGCTGGGTGACGAACTGGGCGAGCGCGGCGAAGCGTGCCGTGTCGTCGATGCGGTCGACGACCACCTTCTGCTGCTGTGCCGATGCCACGCTGACCGCGAGCGGGAAGCCGAGGGCCAGCAGTACGCCGGCCATCAGGACGATGAGGAGCGGCAGGAGGCGGGCGCGCACCTGTGCCCGCTACGACGCCGGGGCGACGAGCCGGTAACCGACTCCGCGCACGGTCTCGATCAGGGCGGGCATGTGCAGCTTGGCGCGCAGGGACGCCACATGCACCTCCAGCGTGCGGCCCGTGCCCTCCCAACTCGTGCGCCACACCTCGCTGATGATCTGTTCCCGGCGGAAGACGACCCCGGGGCGCTGGGCGAGCAGCGCGAGCAGATCGAACTCCTTGCGGGTCAACTGGACGGCGGCTCCGTCCACGCTGACCTGGCGGGTGGGCAGCTCGATGCGGACGGCGCCGAGGCGCAGCTCGGTGTCGGCGGGCGTCTGCGGGACGTCGGCGGCGGGGCGACGGATGACCGCGTGGATGCGGGCGATGAGCTCCCCTGTGTCGTACGGCTTCACTACGTAGTCGTCGGCACCGAGGTTCAGGCCGTGGATGCGGGAACGTACGTCGGCGCGGGCGGTGACCATGATGACGGGCGTGGCGGTGCGCTTGCGGATCTTTCCGCACACCTCGTAGCCGTCCTGGTCGGGCAGGCCGAGGTCGAGGAGCACCACTCCGAAGGGTGCCGCTTCGCAGGGCAGCAGGGCCTGGAGGGCCTCCTCGCCGTTGCGTGCGTGGGTGACGGCGAAGCCGTGCCGGGCGAGGACCGCGGACAGGGCTGCGGCCACGTGGTCGTCGTCCTCGACGAGCAGCAGTCTCATGCGGTCCCCCTCCAGCCCATCGGCCCCCCAGTGGTTCATCGGACGTCAGTGGTTTACAGATGTCGGTGGTTCACCGTCGTCGGTGGTTCACCGTCGTCGGTGGTTCACCGTCGTCGGTGGTTCATCAGACGTCAGTGATTGACCGGCGTCAGCGGTTCATCGGTCGTTCCGTCGTCCCTCACGCCGTGCTGTGCGTCCGTTCGCGAGCACCCGGCACGCGCGCGTGAACGCACCAAGGCATCCACGCCGATGAATAAGGACCGCGTCAAGACCTCTCGGGTCACGGACACGTTCCGTTATGCACCCGGTACGCAGCCGGTGCGCCCCCTTCACACGGAGTGTCCGGTTGCGGCCGGATCGTTATGCTCAATTTCCCCTCAGATGTAATGACGCTGGTCGCACCGGGTTACTACTGTCCTCCCAACCCGAGGAGGATGGAGCAACAAGCCGTGACCGAAGTATCGGTGACCAAGGACGCCAAGCCCACGGCGGACGACCTTGTCGTGCTGAAGGGTGTCAACAAGCACTTCGGCGCCCTGCACGTCCTCCAGGACATCGACCTGACCATCGCCCGCGGCGAGGTCGTGGTGGTGATCGGCCCCTCGGGGTCGGGCAAGTCGACGCTGTGCCGCACCATCAACCGCCTGGAGACCATCGACTCGGGCGCGATCTCGATCGACGGCAAGCCGCTGCCCCAGGAGGGCAAGGAACTCGCGAGGCTCCGCGCGGACGTGGGCATGGTCTTCCAGTCCTTCAACCTTTTCGCGCACAAGACCGTGCTCGAGAACGTGATGCTGGGCCAGGTCAAGGTGCGCAAGACGGCCAAGGCGGAGGCAGAGGAGAAGGCACGCGGCCTGCTCGACCGGGTGGGCGTCGGCTCGCAGGCCGACAAGTACCCGGCGCAGCTCTCCGGCGGTCAGCAGCAGCGCGTCGCGATCGCCCGCGCGTTGGCGATGGGCCCCAAGGTGATGCTCTTCGACGAGCCCACATCGGCGCTCGACCCCGAGATGATCAATGAGGTCCTCGAGGTCATGCAGCAATTGGCCCGTGACGGCATGACCATGGTGGTCGTCACGCACGAGATGGGCTTCGCCAGGTCGGCGGCCAACCGCGTCGTCTTCATGGCCGACGGCCGGATCGTCGAAGAGGCCGTGCCGGATCAGTTCTTCAGCAACCCGCGCAGCGACCGGGCCAAGGACTTCCTGTCGAAGATCCTTAAACACTGAGGCTTCACGCCGTCTCAACGCCAGTCAAGACAAAGGATGTTCACTCATGAAGCTCCGTAAGTCCGCGGCCGTCGCAGCGGCCATCGCTGCGCTCTCGCTGACGGCCACCGCGTGTGGCGGCAAGGACGGCTCCGCCGGCGACGAGCCCGAGGGCCCCGCCAAGTCCGGCGGCAAGGAACTCAGCTACACGGTCAAGAAGGACGCCGCGGTCGACTCCTCGGTCTTCAAGGCGGCCAAGAAGCGCGGCAAGCTCGTGGTCGGCGCCAAGGCCGACCAGCCGTACCTCGGCTTCCAGGACCAGTCGACCAAGAAGTACTCCGGCTTCGACATCGAGATCGCCAAGATGATCGCCGCCGACCTCGGCTTCTCGGCAGACCAGATCGAGTGGAAGACGGTCGACTCCGGCGCCCGTGAGACCGCGGTCTCCAAGGGCGACGTCGACCTGATGATCGGCACGTACACGATGAACCCCGAGCGCAAGAAGCAGATCGACTTCGCGGGCCCGTACTACCACGCCGGTGCCTCCCTGCTCGTCCGCAAGGACGAGAAGGACATCAAGGGCCCGGACACCGTCCGCGGCAAGAAGGTCTGCTCGATCGTCGGCTCCACGCCGCTGCAGAACATCAAGAAGCCGAAGTACGGCGCCAAGGTCACCGAGCTCTCCAAGTACTCGGAGTGCGTCGCCCAGATGTTGAACAACCAGGTCGACGCCGTCACCACGGACGACGCGATCCTGATGGGCTACGCCGCGCAGAACAAGGGCAAGCTCAAGGTCGTCGGCGAGACCTTCTCGGACGAGCCGTACGGCGTCGGCCTGAAGAAGGGCGACGCCGCCCTGCAAAAGGCCGTCGCGGACGCCATCAAGGCGCACCAGGCGAACGGCGACTACAAGAAGGCCTTCGAGGCCACCATCGGCATCTCGGGCTCCAAGTACCAGGAGCCGCCGGCCTTCACGGACCCGAAGTAGTCCCGGACGTCCCGCTCCGCGCCGCGCGGCGCGGAGCGGGACGTTCCCTGTCAGAACCGAAGCCGGAATCGCTGTCGGCCCCGTCGCGAACACCTGCCGCCCCGCCGATGTCACCCCGCCGACGTCGACGGGTTGGGCCTGTCGTGAACCCTGCGACCCGTCGCGAACACCTCGCGGAGAATTCATGGACGTATTGCTCGACAACCTGTCGCTCTTCCGCGAAGGGTTCTACGGCACTGTCAAGTTGACCGTCGTCAGTGCGCTGGTGGCCGTCGTGGCCGGTGTCGTCGTCGCGGGGTGCCGCGTCTCGCCGGTGCTTCCGCTGCGCATATTCGGCACCGCCTGGGTCACCCTGCTGCGGAACACCCCGCTGACGCTGCTGTTCCTGGTGGCGTTCTTCGTGGTGCCGAAGGTCCTCTTCCCGGACCTGGACTCCTTCGCGCTCGCCGTGACCGCGTGCGGCTTCTACACCTCGGCGTTCGTGGCCGAGGCGGTGCGCTCCGGCATCAACACGGTGCCGCTCGGTCAGGCCGAGGCGGCCCGCTCGATCGGCCTCACGTTCGCCCAGAGCATGCGCCTCGTCGTGCTGCCCCAGGCCACCCGGAACGTGGTGCCGCCGCTTTCCAGCATCTTCATCGCCCTGACGAAGAACACCGCCATCGCGGGCGCCTTCGACAACACCGAACTGTTCAACGTGTCGAAGACCCTCAGCAACGACGGCTACGACATCGTGATGATCTTTGTCTGGATCACCGTCGCCTACCTGATAATCACGTACGCCATCAATGGCCTCTTCCGGGTCCTGGAGCACCGTTTGGAGGTCGCCCGATGAGTGCGAACGTCCTCTTCGACGCCCCGGGCCCCAAGGCCCGTGTCCGCAACATCATCTACACCGTCGTCGGCGGTCTCGCCGTCCTCGGCGGCATCGTGTGGATCATTCTGCGGCTGAACGACAAGGGCGAGTTCGACCCGGACCTGTGGGACATCTTCAACTACTCCGGTATCCGGCAGAACATCCTCGACTCGCTGGTCGCCACCCTGAAGGTGTTCGCTCTCGCCGGTGTCCTCTCGCTGGTCTTCGCCGTGGTCCTGTGCGTGGCGCGGCTCTCTGAGCACCGTCCCGTGCGCTGGATCGCCGTCGCCTTCATCGACCTCTTCCGGTCGATTCCGCTGCTCATCACGATCTTCGCGTTCTGGGTCGGTCTCGTCGGTGACATGACGCCGTTCTGGGCGCTCGTCCTCGGCCTGACGATCTACAACGGATGTGTGCAGGCGGAGGTGCTGCGTGCTGGCATCAACGCGGTGCCCAGGGGCCAGAAGGAGGCCGCGTACGCGCTCGGCCTGCGCAAGACGCAGGTCATGGCGACGGTCCTGTTCCCGCAAGCCATCCGGTCGATGCTACCGTCGATCATCAGTCAGCTCGTGGTGACGCTGAAGGACACCTCCCTCGGCTTCATGATCCTCTACCCGGAGCTGCTGCAGTCCGCCCGGCTCATCGCCAACAACACTCCGGTGAACGGCGTCTATCCGTTCGTGCAGACGGTCACCGTCTTCGGTTTCATCTACATCTCGCTCTGCATGCTGCTCTCCGCGCTCGCCACCTGGCTCGAGCGGCGCGGGCGGCGCGCGAAGACGGGCATCAGGGTGGCCGCCGCGACCGAGCCCACCGCGGCGGTGGAGATCGCCGACGGGGCGCCGGGGCCGAAGTAGTCGGCCTCGGGCCCGAAGTAGGACGAAGAGTCCCTGGTATGAACGTGTGAGGGTCCGCCGGGGTTCCGGCGGACCCTCACACGTTCCCTCCCCGGGCCGCGGCGCGTTCCTCTCCGGGGAGGGCGGCACGTTCCCTCCGGGCCCCGGCACGTTCCCTCCGGGCCGCGGCACGTTCTGGCAGGTCATGGGCGATTCTGGGGGTTCCGCCCCCGAGCGTCCGGCTTGACGGGGTGGCACGCAGTCTGTTGCATACGTTCTGTGATCGTGCACCGGGCTCCAACTGCCATTTCCTGTACGTACGTCCAGCGTTCGCGGACCGTGGTGACAGGAGGCCGTGCCCCGTGGACCCGGTGATCGTCGTCGGCGCGGGCCCCGTCGGTCTCACCCTCGCCCTGGCTCTCGCACGTCACTCCGTCCCCACCGTCGTCCTCGACGAAGGGCCCGGCAAGGACGAGCACCGGCCCGCGCGGACCGCCGTCCTGCGGGACGACACCGCGGCACTGGTGGAGCGGCTCGCCGGGCGCTCCCTCACCGGCGGGGACACCGGCACGCGCTGGAGCGGCTGGCGTTCGATGCGCCGCAAGCAGGTGGTGCGGCAGCTCACGTTCAGTGACGAGCAGCCCTCCCCCCTGCACGTCCCCCAGCACGTGCTGACCGGTGCCCTGCGCGACGCCGTCGCCGACGAACGCCTCGTCAAGATCGCCGTCGAGAGCAAACTCGACAGCCTGGAGCAGCACGCGTCCGGCATCACCGCGCACACCCGCGGCCCCAAGGACGCCTGGTGGCGCGGCAGCTACCTGGTGGGTTGCGACGGCCCGCGCTCGACCGTGCGCAAGCTGCTCGACGTCCGCTTCCCCGGACGCACAGCGGTGGAACGGCACGCGGTCGCCGCGCTGCGCACGGAACTTCCGTGGCCCGGTGAGGCGTTGTTGCACCGTAGCCCTCCTTGGCGCGGCGGCGGCGCCGAGGTTTCGGCGCGGCCGCTCGACCACGGGGTGTGGCGGATCGACTGGCTGCTGCCCCCGCGCGGCGAGCTCGTGACGCCCGAAGTCCTCGTGGCCCGCATCCGCGAGACCCTCGCCGGGTGGTGCGGCGGCGCCATTCCCTCGTACGAACTGCTCGACACCGGTGTGCACACGGTCCACCACCGTCTCGCCCGCCGGTGGCGGGTGAACCGCGCCTTCCTCGCCGGTGACGCCGCGCACCTCCTGGGCACACTCGGCACCCAGGGCCTCGACGAGGGTCTGCGCGACGCCGACAACCTCGCCTGGAAGCTGGCGCTCGCCTGGCACCACGGCCCGCACGAAGCGCTGCTAGACAGCTACCAGACCGAACGGCGCGGCGCCGTCACCACCCGCCTGCGCACCGCCGACCAGGCGCTGCCCCTGCTGCGCGGCGGCAAGGGCCTGCGCGCGTACGTCCCCGGCTCCGCGCGCAGCCAGGACGCCCTGCTCATGGACGGCCATGTGGGCAGCGGGCAGTTGGGCACGCCCGCGTCCTACGCCGACTCGCCGCTGGCGGCGGAACCCTCGGGCTCCGTGGTGCCGGTGGGCACGCCGCCGGGCGCCCCGATCATCGACGTGAGCGTGACGGCGCCCGACGGGTCCTTCGTGCCGCTGCGGGGGCGGCTCGGCCGCGGCAAGTTGCTCGTGGTGCTCGTCGCCCCCGGCACCGTCGTGTGGGAACGGCGGCACTGGGTCACGGCCGGGATCATGCCGCGGCTCGCCGCGGCGGTCGCCGCACTGCCCCACCCCGCCGAACTCCTCGTCGCGGAGAGCTATCCCGGCGCCGCCGCGCACACCGTCCTCCTCGTACGACCCGACGGCCATCTGGTCACCGCCCTCAGCGGCGTACGTCCCGCGGAGTTGTACGCGGCGGCGGAGGCGGCGCTTGGCAGGAACGGGGGGCGCGGGCAGCGGCCACGCGCCACCGAAAGCGGGGAAGGCGGGGAAGGCGGCGAAACCGTGGAGAGCAAGGGCGAGGGCGTGTCCGGGGAGCCGGTCGGGGTGCCGTCGGGGCCGGCGTCCGAACGCCGGTCCGGGACTGCGTCAGATGCCCACAGCCGAACCTCGTCCACCGCTTCCACCAGCGCAAAAGGTGGTCCTCAAGGTCCTGAAGCGACGCCTGGGAGCAACCGACCGACCGGATGATGAGCATGAGTTGACCGGTCTTCTGCTCCATGGTCTACTCCGGACCATGACCGACACCGCTGTTCGCCTGTGGCGGCGGGTCCACATGGACCTCGTGCGCTACGCAGGCTGCGTGTGTCGGCCGTCCCTCTGAATTCGCCTCCTCCATCTTTCTGCGCGCCGTGTGCCGGCGCGCCGTTCCGCGAACTCACTGGACGGTTTCCATGTCTGCTTCCGTACCGGCTTCCGCCTCCGTACCGACGCCCGCCCGTTCCGCGGGCACGCCCACCTCGGCCGAGCTTCTCGACTTCGTGCGCCGCACCGCGGCCGACGCCGACCTGGTCGCCTCGCTGCCCCTGGACCCTCAAGGTCGTACGTGGGTACGGCTGGAGGGCCCCCGGGGCAGTGAGGCCTGGCTGATCGGCTGGCCCCCGGGCACCGGCACCGGCTGGCACGACCACGCCGAGTCCGTCGGCGCCTTCACCACCGCGGCGGGCACCCTCAAGGAGAACTCGCTCGCCGCCCGCCTCCCCACCGACGGCTGGAAGACCCTGGAACTCACCGAAGGCGTCGACCGGGAACGGAACCTCGCCACGGGCCAGGGCCGGGCCTTCGGCCGCAACCACGTGCACGAGGTGCTCAACGAGTCCCCGACCGAACACGCCGTCTCCGTACACGCCTACTATCCGCCGCTGCCCCAGATCCGCCGCTACAGCCGCACCGGCCCCCTACTGCGCCTCGAGCACGTCGAGCGCCCGGAGGACTGGCAGTGAGCATCGACCACCCCCCTTTGAGCATCGACGAGTTGCTCGACCGCGTACGGCTCGGCCTCGACCGGGTCACTCCGGAGCAGGCACACGACATCGCGGGCTCCGGCGGGCTGCTCGTCGACACCCGGTACGCGGCCCTGCGCGAGCGCGACGGCCTCGTCCCGGGTGCCCTCGTCGTCGAACGCAACGAACTGGAGTGGCGCCTCGACCCCCAGGGAAGCCACCGTGCCCCCGAGGCCGTCAGCCACGACGTGCGCGTCGTGGTGTTCTGCAACGAGGGCTACGCGTCGAGCCTCGCGGCAGCCTCACTGCGGCAGTTGGGGCTGCGGCACGCCACGGACCTCATCGGGGGCTTCCAGGCGTGGAAGGCCGCGGGGTTGCCGGTCGAGGAGAGCGGCCTCTCCTAGGCGGCTTCCCATGCAGCGCTCGCCCTCCCCCGGGCCGGGGAGTACGGCGCGCGTGGGGGCGCCTGCTCCCGGCCCTACGGTCGTGCAACGTGGGGCCGGCGCCTTGCGGCCCACAGCGTCAGGACCACCGAGCTGACCGCGGCGAACGCGCACCACGTCGAGATGTACTCCTGCCGCCACAGCACCACGGACACCGCGGCCCCGACGGCGACCAGGACACCGAACAGAACCAGGCCCCGGTCGCCGGACAGGAGCAGGGAGCCGATGGTGGCGAAGAGGTAGCCGCCGACGATCAGCTCCGCCTGTGACAGCCCCAGGGAGTATCCGACGGTGTGGCCACGGATCTCGGCCGTCACGGTGCGGGTCGCAAGGGCGTACGCCAGCGCCGCCGCCGTCGCTGCTCCCGCCGCCAGGGGGATGAGCAGACGGCGGCGGGCGCCCGGCGGCGCGGCGCACAGCACGGCCGCCGGTACCCACAGCGCGAGGAGCGGCAGCGCGATGACGGCCCAGGCGATGGTGGCGGGCCCGGTGCCGCCGTCGTTGCGCCAGACCGCGGCCTCGACGATCTGGTGGGCCCCCAGGAGGAGCGGCAGTGCGGCGAGCGGCAGGTCACGGGGGCGGCGGGCCGCCAGGGCCACCGAGACGACCCCCACGGCCGCGATGCCCGTACCCGCGACGAGGTCGGCCGTTGCGCTCCAGCACATGACAGCAACGCTACGACCGCCGCGGTGCGGGAGCGCGCCGAAGCCTTCCGCGGGGCTACGTCACGCAGGCCCGGGCGAGCCGGGGACCTGCTCAGACCCCCTCGTGCCCCAGCTCCTCGGTGTCCTCGCCCTCTTCCTCAAGGGCCTGCCTGACGACTCGGAGGGCCATGCCTTCCGGATAGCCCTTGCGGGCGAGCATGCCCGCGAGGCGGCGGAGCCTCTTGTCACGGTCGAGGCCGCGGGTGGAGCGGAGCTTGCGGGCGACGAGCTCGCGGGCGGTGGCTTCTTCCTGGTCCGAGTCGAGCTGGCCGACGGCCTCCTCGATCACCGACGAGTCCACGCCCTTGGTCCGCAGCTCCCGCGCGAGTGCCCGCCTGGCCAGGCCCCTGCCGTGGTGCCGGGACTCGACCCAGGCGTCCGCGAAGGCCTCGTCGTTGATCAGGCCGACCTCTTCGAAGCGCGAAAGGACTTCCTCCGCCACGTCTTCGGGGATCTCCCGCTTGCGCAAGGCGTCGGCCAGTTGCTTGCGCGTGCGCGGGGTCCCGGTGAGCAGGCGCAGGCAGATCGCCCTCGCCCGCTCAGCCGGGTCCCCCGTGGGCGGTTCCCCGTCCTCGGCCCTCGACGAGGACGGGGAACCGCTGTCCTGTGGGCTGCCGAAACCGCCGCGCCGTCGACGGCCACCGCTGCGAGCGCTCCTGTTGCCCTGCCCTCCGCCCTGCCGCTCGCCGCTCCGCCGACCACTGCCCTGGCGACCGCCGCCCTGGCGACCGCCGCTCTCGCCGTCGTCCGGGGTCCCGGGGTCGGCATCCTCCAGGGCGTACTCCTCCGGCCCGACGGCGGTGAAGCGGTCGCGCTCCGCGGGGACTGCGTGCTCCGCCCAGTCGGTTCGTCGTGTCACGGCCTAGCTCTTGGCCGCCGCGGCCTTGGACTTGGTGGCCTTGACCGCGGGGGCGGGCACCGTCTTGGCCGCTTCCTCCGCGGCGGGAGCGGCGGCTGCTACCACGTCGGCGCCGGGCTCCGCCGCGGGCTCCGGGCGCACACCGACGCCCAGCTTCTCCTTGATCTTCTTCTCGATCTCGTTGGCGAGGTCGGGGTTGTCCTTGAGGAAGTTGCGGGCGTTCTCCTTGCCCTGGCCGAGCTGGTCGCCCTCGTACGTGTACCAGGCGCCTGCCTTGCGGACGAAGCCGTGCTCCACGCCCATGTCGATCAGGCCGCCCTCACGGCTGATGCCGTGGCCGTAGAGGATGTCGAACTCGGCCTGTTTGAAGGGCGGCGCGACCTTGTTCTTGACGACCTTGACGCGAGTGCGGTTGCCGACCGCGTCCGTGCCGTCCTTCAGGGTCTCGATACGGCGGATGTCCATGCGCACCGAGGCGTAGAACTTCAGCGCCCGGCCACCGGTCGTGGTCTCCGGCGAGCCGAACATCACGCCGATCTTCTCGCGTAGCTGGTTGATGAAGATCGCGGTGGTCTTCGACTGGTTGAGCGCGCTGGTGATCTTCCGCAGGGCCTGGCTCATCAGCCGGGCCTGGAGACCCACGTGCGAGTCGCCCATCTCACCCTCGATCTCCGCGCGCGGCACCAGGGCGGCGACGGAGTCGATGACGATCAGGTCGAGCGCGCCGGAGCGCACCAGCATGTCGACGATCTCCAGGGCCTGCTCGCCGTTGTCCGGCTGGGACAGGATCAGGTTGTCGATGTCGACGCCGAGCTTCTTCGCGTACTCCGGATCGAGGGCGTGCTCCGCGTCCACGAAGGCGACGGCGCCGCCGGCCCGCTGTGCGTTGGCCACGGCGTGCAGCGTCAGGGTCGTCTTGCCGGAGGACTCCGGGCCGTACACCTCCACCACACGGCCGCGCGGGATACCGCCGACGCCGAGCGCGACGTCGAGCGCGGTCGACCCGGTGGGGATGACCTCGATGGGCTCGTTCGGCCGCTCGCCCATGCGCATCACTGCGCCCTTGCCGAATTGCCGTTCAATCTGTGCGAGCGCGGCGTCGAGCGCCTTCTCGCGGTCGGTTCCTGCCATGGGTTCCACCCGATTTGCTTGAGTCGATCGCTTCACGTCAAAGACGCTAACGCCTGCCACTGACAATGCGCCTCGACGCCCTCCCGGCCTGTGGACAACTCGGGCCGATCCGTCCGCCGCAATCCACCGGCGCGGCCCGGGAACACCCCCGCGAACCCCCGGGACGACGCCGCCGGAACCTCCATCAGAATGGATGTTCGATTTTACTGTCAAGCGCACCACGCGGCACCGGCTCGAGCTGTTCAGCAGTCGGCGACGGCCCCGGTCTCGCGCCGCCCCCCGGGGCTCCGCGGCGTGCGACCGCCTACGGCTTGCGGGCAGGCCGCCGTGCTCGCCGATGGGCTCCGGGGCCGGGGAAGCCGCGTCCGGCCGCCAGAACGGCACCGATGCGCTGCCCGCGGCTACCGCGGACCGCTGGGCGGCGTCCGGTCGCCGCCCGCGGGCGGAACCGTGTCCGGGCCGGGTCTCTCCGGGCCTGTCAGCAAGCGCCGCACGCGCGCGAGGAGGGGCGATCCGCCGCGCCGGTGGTGCCCGTGGACGCGCGGGTCGTCCGTCACGTCGTACCGCTTCACGTACGCCCCCAGGAACGCCTGGAGCGTCGCCACCGCCGGGATGGCGATCAGTGCGCCGACCGCGCCGAGGAGCGCCGTGCCCGCGATGACGGACCCGAAGGCGACCGCCGGATGGATGTCCACGCTCTTGGCGGTGAGCTTGGGCTGCAGGACGTAGTTCTCGAACTGCTGGTAGATCACGACGAACACCAGCACCCACAGGGCGTACCAGGGGTTCACGGTGAAGGCGATCAGCATCGGCAGGGCGCCCGCCAGATAGGTGCCGATCGTGGGGATGAACTGGGATACCAGGCCGACCCAGACCGCGAGCACGGGCGCGTACGGCACGTCGAGGAACTCGAGCAGGATGTAGTGCGCGATTCCGGAGATGAGCGCCATCAGGCCGCGGGAGTAGAGATAGCCGCCGGTCTTGTTGACCGCGATCTCCCAGGCGCGCAGGACCTCGGCCTGCTTGGCGGGCGGCAGCACCGAGCACAGCGCGCGCCGCAGCCGCGGCCCGTCGGCCGCGAAGTAGAACGAGAACAGCAGGATCGTCAGGAGCTGGAACAGACCGCCGAGCACCTGCGCGGATACGTCCAGGACGCCACTGGCGCTGTTCTGCACGTACTTCCGCAGCCAGTCGGAGTGGATCAGGCTGTCCTGGACCTCCACCCGGGACAGATCCGTGTCGAAGTTCTGGTTGATCCAGCGGATGACCTTGTCCAGGTAGTCGGGGAAGTCCTCGACCATGTCGACGATCTGGCCGGCGAGCATCGACCCCATCATCGTGACGAACCCGGCACTCGCGATCACCACGCCGAGGAAGACGATGCCGGTGGCGAGGCCGCGGCGCAGGCCGCGCGCCGCCATCCAGCTCACGGCAGGTTCCACGGCGAGCGCCAGGAAGAACGCGATCAGGATGTTGATCAACAGCCCGGTGAGCTGGTGGAAGGCCCAGCTACCGAGCTGGAAACAGGCGAACAGCGTGAGCGCGAGCACCATGGCGCGCGGCAGCCAGCGCGGCATTCCGGTGCCACGGCCCTGGTCACTCCCCGCGGGGGGCTCGGTGGGCGGCGTGGTGCCGGGCGGTGCTGCCTGGGAGGTGATGTGCGCGGTCTCGTCTATGGGTGCCACCGTGACAGTCTGGCCCACGGCGCCGACATCCGGCCGCCGACCCCTGTTTCCGGGGTCCTACGCGTGTTTTCGGGGTCCTACGCGTGTTTCCGGGGTCCTACGCGCGCGTGCGGCAGTGCGTGGTGACGCGCCGGCCGGTCGGCGTGCCTCGGGCGGCCCGCCGTCCTGGGGCATCGGCCGGGTGTCAGTGGTTCTCAGCCGGTACGTCCATGGCGGAGCACACCGCGCGCCATACGTCCTTGGCCTCCCAGCCCGCGTCCAGTGCCTGGCGCACCGTGCGCCCGCCGAGCTCCGTCATCACGTGATCGCGCGCGAAGGTGTCGGCGTACCCCGCACCGAAGTGCTCCGCCATCCGCTCCCAGAAGACCGTCAACCGCATGCGTCCAGTATCGCGCCCCTGAGAGTGCAGCCCCGCGCAGAGGGCTCCCCGACGCCGCGTTCAGCCCTACCTTCGGAGCATGGCCGAAACTGGAGCGTCCCCGCACGCCGCTTCCCCTCCGCTCTCCCCCTTGCAGCGCGCCGAGCGGTTCGTCTGGCTCACCGCCCGCGTCCTCGAACAGCGGCGGTTCGCGTATCACTTCCTGGACGGCGGAGCCGACGTGGTGGAGACCGCGCTGGCCGCGTACGGCAACGAGGACGGCGGTTACGGCCACGCGCTGGAACCGGACCTGCGCGGTCCGGTGAGTCAGCCGCTGCACACCGGGTACGCGCTGCGCGTCCTGGACTCCGTCCGGCGCTGCGGGGGCATGCGCGTGGAGCGTGTGTGCCGCTATCTGACCTCCGTCTCGACGTCCGACGGCGCCCTGCCCGCGGTCCATCCGAGCCAGCGCGGCTACCCCTGCGCGCCGTTCGTGCCGGTGGTGGACCACCCGCGGAGCGAGCTCCTGTCGACCGGTCCTGTGGTGGGTCTTCTGCACCGCAACGAGGTGTGGCACGCCTGGCTGTTCCGGGCCACCGACTTCTGCTGGCTGACCGTGGAGTCCCTGGAGAAGTCGCATCCGTACGAGATCCAGGCGGCCGTCGCCTTCCTCGACGGGGCACCCGACCGCCCGCGCGCGGAGGCGGCAGCGGACCGGCTCGGCCGCCTCGTGCGCGAACAGCAACTGGTGGTCCTCGACCCGGCACGCGCCGACGCCGCCCCGGTCTCTGCGGGGTACGGGCCCGGGAAGCACCACTTCGCGCACGACTTCGCGAAGGCACCCGAATCGCTCGCCCGCGCGTGGTTCACGGACGAGGAGATGACACGCTCCCTGGACTTCCTGGTGGACGAGCAGCAAGAGGACGGCGGCTGGCCGATCCGGTGGCGCCGCTGGGCTCCGGGCACCGCCCTGGAGTCACGTCCGATCGTCACGATCGAGGCGCTGCGTACGCTGCGTGCGTTCGGCCGGGCCATCGCCTGAGGGCCGCACCGCTCACCCCGCGAGCGCCCGCACTCCCGCGGTGACGACGACGGCCGCCCCGATGACCACCAGGAAGGGCGCGCGCAGCAGCAGGGCCACGAGGGCCGCTGCCAGGCCTGCCGCCCTGGCGTCGAGCACGAGCTCCCGGCCGTCGGCGAAGGCCTGCTGGGCCGTGAGCGCGGCGAGCAGCGCCACCGGGAGGAGGGCGGCCAGGCGCTGTACGAGCGGCCGCTCCAGAGTGCCCGCGGACACGAGAAGCCCCGCGAGCTTGACGGCGTAGCAGCCGACGACCGTCACGGCGATGGCGATCCAGATGTTCAACGGTCCTCTCCTTGCACACGGTTCGGCTGCGGAGCGTCCGCGCACGAAAGGTCGGCGTCCGCGCACGAAAGGTCCGCGTCCGCGCAAGAAGGGTCGGCCTCCGCGCGCGAGGGGTCGGCCTCCGCGCGCGGGAGGTCGTCGTCCTGCGCGCGCCCTCCTCGGTCCTGCCGTGTCATGCGCCCCTCTACGTAGAGGACGGTCGGCACGGCCAGGGCGGCGGCAAGGACCGGCACCCCCGCCGGGAGGACCGGCAGCAGTCCCAGGCCCAGAAGTACGGCCACGGCAGCGACAGCCCGCTGCCGCCCGGTCCGCACCATCGGTGCGAGGAGGGCGAGGAAGACGGCGGGGCCGGCGGCGTCGAGCCCCCAGGGGTCGGTGTCGCCGATCGCTTCGGCCCCCAGCGCGCCCAGGAACGTGGTGAGGCCCCACAGGAAGTACAGGCTGGCCCCCGTGACGGCGAACCCGAGGCGGGCGGCACGCCGTCCCAACTGCGCCAGGGCCACCGCCGTCGTCTCGTCGATCACGAAGTGGGCGGCGAAGGGGCGCACCACGCGCGGGAGGGCCAGCAACTGGGACAGCCGCAGTCCGTAGAACGCGTTGCGCATGCTGAGGAAGACGGCGCCCACGGCGGCCGTGACCGGACTGCCTCCACCCGCGAGCGCGCCCACCAGGGCGAACTGGGAGGCACCGGTGAACGCCAGCAGGCTCAGGGCGCAGGTCTGCAGCACGGTGAGACCGCTGCCGGCCGACGTCACTCCGAAGGCGAACCCGGAGAGGCCGACAGCGATGCCGACACCGAGGGCGTCCCTGACGACAGCGGAATCGGCCCGACCCCCGCCACCGACGCCACCTCCACCATCACCGCCTCCACCGACACCTTGCTCACCTCCACCGGTGCCCTGCTCGTCCTCGGAACCGGCCTCGCCCGAGGGCCCGCGCAGCACGGTCTCCCGGGACGGTTCGGTCGAGCGGGATGCTCCGGAAATGCCTGCGGATGCTATTCGCTCTGCTGCCACCCCGGGGACGCTACGAGAGACGCCCACGAACGGTCTTGTACGTTCTTGCGCTCCCGCTGGTAGGCCCCCGGAGGCACCCCCACGATGCGGGCGAAGTGGCGGTTCAGATGCGGCTGGTCGGTGAAGCCGACGGCGACGGCCGCGGCGGCAGGGGACGTGCCCGCGTCCAGGAGGTGGCGGGCACGGCGCACGCGCGCGTCGGTCAGCCAGGCGTGCGGCGGCATGCCGTACGCGTCACGGAAGGCACGCAGCAGCGCGAAGGAGCTCACGCCGAGACCGGCGGCAAGCCGCTCCAGGCTCGGCGGGTCGGCGAG
Source organism: Streptomyces aureocirculatus (assembly GCF_000720475.1). Classification (GTDB taxonomy): domain Bacteria; phylum Actinomycetota; class Actinomycetes; order Streptomycetales; family Streptomycetaceae; genus Streptomyces; species Streptomyces aureocirculatus. The sequence goes on along the minus strand of NZ_JOAP01000014.1, from coordinate 27,173 downwards.
CTGCTCCTCCAGGACGGCACGCGCGCGTGCCGCCACGCGCTGTCCCGCCGAGCGCACGGTGCGCCGCGGCAGATTGCCGCCGTTGCGCCGCAGCAGCCGGGTGACGGCGACCCGCAGGAACGTGTCGGCGGCCAGCGCGTTGCCCTCCTCCGCAGCGCGCAGCACGCGGTGGACCAGAGCCACCGCGTACGGATCGTCGAGCACCGGAAGGACGAATCCGGGCGTCCCCCTGAGGGTGGTCGTCTCCGCGGCGATGGCGGCGACCACCTCGGGTGCGGGGTAGACGGCTCCGTACCGCCAGCCCTCGGGTGCCCCGGCGCGACCCGTGTGCGCGGTTTCGGGGTTGATGAGGGCAAGGGTCCCCGGCCCGGCGTGCCGGTCGGCACCGGTGTGATGGAACACGTCGACGCCTTCGCGGATCGCGGCGATGACGAAGTGTTCGTGGGTGTGGCGGCTGAACGTCTTGCGGACGTAGTGGGCGCGCAGCAGGTCGACGCCGGGCAACTCGGCGTAGGTCCAGTGCCGCGCCTGCTCGGCCGGACCGGCCGTGCCCCCCGCCGGACCGGCCACGCCCGCCGCCGGACCGGCCACATCCGCCGCCGACCCGGCCACGGCCCCCGTCGAACCAGCCATGCCCCCATTCTGCGCCACGGGCGCAACCCGTTTTCCGCAGGTCGGAGGCATTGTCAGTGGCGGGGTGCACGATGGGTCCATGGTCAGGTCCGCACGCAGTCCCGACGACGCCCTCGACGGCTTCTCCCCCGCGACCCGCGGCTGGTTCGCGGGGGCCTTCTCCGCGCCGACGTCCGCCCAGGCCGGTGCCTGGCGGGCCATCGCCGAGGGCTCGGACGTGCTGGTGGTGGCGCCGACAGGCTCCGGCAAGACCCTGGCCGCGTTCCTCGCCGCGCTCGACCAGTTGGCTTCGACCCCGCCCCCCGCCGACCCCAAGCAGCGCTGCCGGGTCCTGTACGTGTCGCCGTTGAAGGCCCTCGCCGTCGACGTGGAGCGCAATCTGCGCAGCCCGTTGACGGGCATTCGCCAGGAGTCCGTGCGCCTCGGCCTGCCCGAGCCCGAGGTGCGGGTGGGCATCCGCTCCGGGGACACCCCGGCGGCCGAGCGCCGTGCCCTGTCCACGCGCCCGCCGGACATTCTGATCACGACACCCGAGTCGCTGTTCCTCATGCTGACGTCCGCCACGCGGGACGCCCTCACGGGCATCGAGACGGTGATCCTGGACGAGGTGCACGCCGTCGCGGGCACCAAGCGCGGGGCGCATCTTGCGCTGTCCCTGGAGCGTCTCGACGCCCTCCTGAAGCGTCCCGCCCGCAGGATCGGCCTGTCCGCGACGGTGCGCCCGGTGGACGAGGTCGCGCGGTATCTGTCGCCGCAGCGCCGCGTAGAAGTCGTCCAGCCCGCGTCGGGCAAGGAGTTCGACCTCTCCGTGGTGGTGCCGGTCGAGGACCTGGGCGAGCTCGGCGGCTCCCCGGCGGCCGACTCCGACGAGGGTGCCGAGCGCCCCTCGATCTGGCCGCACGTCGAGGAGCGCATCACCGACCTCGTGCAGGCCCATCGCTCGACCATCGTCTTCGCCAACTCCCGCCGTCTCGCGGAGCGCCTGTGCAACCGCCTGAACGAGATCGCGTACGAGCGCGCGACGGGCGAGGCGCTGCCCGAGGACCACAGCCCGGCCGAGCTGATGGCGCAGTCGGGTGCCGCCAAGGGCGTGCCGCCGGTCCTTGCCCGCGCCCACCACGGGTCCGTCTCCAAGGAGCAGCGCGCCCAGGTCGAGGAGGATTTGAAGGCGGGCCGGCTGCCCGCGGTGGTCGCCACGTCGAGCCTGGAGCTCGGCATCGACATGGGCGCGGTGGACCTGGTGGTCCAGGTCGAGTCACCCCCCTCCGTGGCGTCCGGCCTGCAGCGAGTGGGCCGCGCGGGTCACCAGGTGGGAGCCGTGTCCACGGGAGTGGTCTTCCCGAAGTACCGCGGGGACCTGGTCCAGGCCGCCGTGGTCACCGAACGGATGCGCACGGGCGCCATCGAGTCGCTGCGCGTCCCCGCCAACCCCTTGGACGTGCTGGCCCAGCAACTCGTCGCGATGGTGGCCCTGGACCCCTGGCAAGTGGACGACCTGCTGGCCGTGGTCCGCCGTGCCGCGCCGTTCGCCTCGCTTCCGGAGTCGGCGTTCACGTCCGTCCTTGACATGCTCGCCGGGCGCTATCCGTCCGACGCCTTCGCGGAGCTGCGTCCGCGCGTGGTGTGGGACCGCGTGGCGGGCACGGTCACGGGCAGGCCGGGCGCCCAGCGCCTCGCGGTGACCTCCGGCGGCACGATCCCCGACCGCGGCCTGTTCGGCGTCTTCCTCGCGGGCGCCGACCCGAAGAAGGGCGGCGGCCGCGTCGGCGAGCTCGACGAGGAGATGGTCTACGAATCCCGCGTGGGCGACGTCTTCACGCTCGGTACGAGCTCCTGGCGCATCGAGGACATCACTCGCGACCGCGTCCTGGTCTCCCCCGCGCCCGGTGTGCCCGGCAGGCTGCCGTTCTGGAAGGGCGACCAGTTGGGCCGCCCGCTGGAGCTCGGCCGGGCCCTCGGCGCGTTCCTGCGTGAGGTCGGTTCACAGCCCCAGGACGACGCGCGGGCACGCCTGCTGGCCGCGGGCCTCGACACCTGGGCCGCGGAGAACGTCCTGACGTACCTCACCGAGCAGCGCGAGGCCTGCGGGCACATCCCTGACGACCGCACGATCGTGGTCGAGCGCTTCCGGGACGAGCTGGGCGACTGGCGCGTGGTGGTGCACTCGCCGTTCGGCGCCCAGGTGCACGCCCCCTGGGCGCTGGCCCTCGGCGCCCGCCTCACCGAGCGGTACGGCATGGACGCCCAGGTCATGCACGCCGACGACGGCATCGTGCTGCGCCTGCCCGACGCCGACCTGATGGGCCTCGGCCTCGACCTGCTAGACCAGAATCCGGCGCAGGACGGCGCGCCCCTCGACGCCCCCGTCTCGGCGTTCGACTCCGATCAGCCCCCCGTGGGCGCGGGCGACGTGGCCTTCGACAAGGGCGAGGTCCGTCAGATCGTCACCGACCAGGTCGGCGGCTCGGCGCTGTTCGCCTCCCGCTTCCGCGAGTGCGCGGCCCGCGCGCTGCTGCTCCCGCGGCGCAGCCCGGGCAAGCGCACCCCGCTGTGGCAGCAGCGCCAGCGCGCCGCCCAGCTCCTCGAAGTCACCAGCGAGTTCGGCTCCTTCCCGATCGTCCTGGAGGCGGTCAGGGAGTGCCTCCAGGACGTCTTCGACGTACCGGGCCTGACCGAGCTGATGGGCGACATCGAGTCCCGCAGCGTCCGCCTCGTCGAGGTCACCACCCCGGAGCCGTCCCCCTTCGCCCGCTCCCTCCTGTTCGGGTACGTGGCCCAGTTCCTGTACGAGGGCGACTCCCCCCTGGCCGAGCGCCGCGCCGCCGCGCTGTCCCTCGACTCCCGTCTCCTGGCCGAACTCCTCGGCCAGGCCGAGCTGCGCGAGCTCCTCGACGCGGACGTCCTCGGCACGCTGGAGCAGGAACTCCAGTGGCTCACGGAGGACCGCCGCATCAAGGACGTCGAGGGCGTGGCGGACCTGCTGCGCCTCCTCGGACCGCTCACGGACGCGGAGCTCGCCGAGCGCGGCGCGGAGCCCGAGTGGGCCACGGATCTCGCCGGGGCCCGCCGCGCCATCCGCGTACGCGTCGCGGGCGCCGACCACTGGGCGGCGATCGAGGACGCGGGCCGACTGCGGGACGCGCTGGGAACGGCACTGCCGGTCGGAGTCCCGGAGGCCTTCACCGAACCCGTGAAGGACCCCCTGGGCGACCTTCTCGCACGCTTCGCCCGCACACACGGCCCGTTCACCTCCGCCGCGGCCGCCGCCCGCTTCGGTCTCGGGGCGGCGGTCACTGACGGGGCGCTGCACCGCCTTGCGGCCAACGGCCGGGTCGTACAGGGCGAGTTCCACCCGGCGGGGATCGGCCAGGAGTGGTGCGACGCCACCGTCCTGCGCCGACTGCGCCGCCGCTCGCTCGCAGCCCTGCGCCACGAACTGGAGCCGGTGCCGCCCACCGCCCTCGCCCACTTCCTGCCGCAGTGGCAGCACTTGAGCGGACACGGACTGCGCGGCATCGACGGCCTCGTACGCGCCATCGAACAGCTCCAGGGAGCGACCGTCCCGGCCTCCGCCCTGGAGAAGCTCGTCCTGCCCTCCCGGGTCAGCGGCTACACCCCGGCCATGCTCGACGAACTGACGACAGCCGGAGAGGTGATCTGGGCCGGAGCAGGCGCGCTCCCCGGCAAGGACGGCTGGATCACCCTTTACCTGGCGGACGCGGCCCCCCTGCTCCTCGCGCCCCCGCACCCGTTGGAACTGACGGCGCTCCACCAATCCGTCCTCGACACTCTGTCCGGCGGGTACGGCCTGTTCTTCCGCCAGATCGCCGACCAGGTCCGCGCCACCACGCATCCCGAGGCCACCGATCCCCAACTGGCCGACACCATCTGGGACCTGGCCTGGTCGGGCCGCCTCACCAACGACACACTCACCCCCATGCGCGCCCTCCTGGGCTCCGGCCGCACCGCGGGCGCGACGGCGCACCGCGCCAGACGCAGCGTCCCGCGAGGGCGGTACGGCACGCTGACGGGCGCGGCCCGCCCCGTCTCACGCACGGGCCCGCCCACGGTCGCGGGCCGGTGGTCCCTGCTGCCCGCCCGCGAGCCCGACACGACCCTGCGGGCCCATGCCCTGGCCCGTACGCTCCTCGACCGGCACGGTGTGGTGACCCGGGGGGCGGTCGGCGCCGAGGGCGTGGAGGGCGGTTTCTCCGCGGTGTACCGCGTCCTCTCGGCCTTCGAGGACAACGGCCAGGCCCGGCGGGGCTATGTGGTGGAGGGCCTCGGGGCCGCGCAGTTCGCGATGGACGGCGCGGTGGACCGGCTGCGGGCCGGGGCCAACGCCCGTGAGCGCGGCGACGGCTCCCCGCGGTCCGACGCCCAGGCCGTGGTCCTGGCCGCCGCCGATCCCGCCAATGCGTACGGTGCCGCGCTGCCGTGGCCCGAGTCACCCGACGACGCCGGCCACAAGCCGGGCCGCAAGGCGGGCTCCCTGGTAGTTCTGGTAGACGGTGACCTGGTGCTCTACATGGAGCGCGGCGGCAAGTCGCTCCTGGCCTGGCCGATGCCTTCAGGCGACACGCCCCCGGCCGACGACCCGCGCCTCCTGGCCGCCGCCGGAGCACTGACCACCGCGGCCAAGGCAGGCGCCCTGGGCACGGTGACGGTAGAACGAATCAACGCCTCCCCCGCCCTGACCTCCCCCTACTCCCCCCTCCTGGAAAACTCCGGCTTCCACGCCACCCCCCGAGGCCTCCGCCTCCGCCCCTGACCCACACCCCCTCCACGCCACCACACCGCAGCCCCAGCGACGAAAGCCACAAGCCCCCGACCCGGACGGCGAAAGCCGCAAGAGGCACCGGCCCGCAGACACTGAACAACCCCAGGAGACCCGGACGGCGAAAGCCGCAAGAGCCACCGGCCCGCAGACGCCGAACCGACGGGAGGGGTCGTGGCGGGATGACCGAGCGCAGCGTGCCAAGCAACACACTGACGGCGCGATGAAACCAGGCAGTGTCCACTACGCGAGCACGGCCATACCGCCACGACCCCGCCACCCCCACAAACGGAGAGCCGAACCGAGACGAGGCAAGACGAGCCGAGCCGAGCCGAGCCGAGCCCACCAGCAAAAGACGCCCCTCCCACCACCCCCCACCAAAAATGCGACGCTACCCCCATGCCCGAAGGAGACACCGTCCACCAAGCGGCCCGCCGCCTACACACAGCCCTGGCAGGCCACCCCCTCACCCGCTCCGACCTCCGCGTCCCCAAACTCGCCCTGACCGACCTGACCAACCGCACCGTCCTGGACGTGACCCCCCGCGGCAAACACCTCCTCACCCGCGTCGAAGGCGGCCTCACCCTCCACTCGCACCTGGGCATGGACGGCTCCTGGCGCCTGTACACCCCGGGAGAACGCTGGCGCGGCGGCCCCGCCCACCAGATCCGAGCCATCCTCGCCACCGAGGAACGCACAGCCGTCGGCTACCGCCTGCCGGTCCTCGAACTGCTCCGCACGACCGACGAACACCGGGCGGTGGGCCACCTGGGCCCCGACCTCCTGGGCCCGGACTGGGACCCCGAGCAGGCACTGCACAACCTCCGCGCCACCCCCGAGCGCTCCCTGGGCGAGGCCATCCTCGACCAGCGCAACCTCGCGGGCGTCGGCAACATCTACAAGAGCGAGATCTGCTTCCTGCTGGGCGTCACCCCCTGGCTGACCGTCGGCGAGCTCCCCGAGGAGACGGCGACCCGCGTCCCCGCCCTGGCCAAGAAGCTCCTGGAGGCCAACCGCAACCGCCCGGCTCGCATGACGACGGGCGTCGACAGCCCGGGCCGGCGCCTGTACGTGTACGGCCGCGCACCCCGCCCCTGCCTCCGCTGCGGCACACGGGTACGCCAGGCGGAACAGGGCGACCCGACCCGCCGCCGCCCCACGTACTGGTGCCCGACCTGCCAAGAGGGCCCAACCCCCTGAACACCCCCGCCACCTGAACGCCCCCCTGAACAACCCCCCATCACCGCCAACACCCCCAGTTGACGCCCCGTCAGATCCGCCCCTACGGTCCGCCCATGCCCATAAAGGCGTACGACCTCACCGGCCGCACCGCATTCGTCACCGGCGCAGCCAGCGGCATAGGCCGGGCCACGGCGGTGCTCCTCGCGGAGGCAGGAGCAGCGGTGCACTGTGCCGACCGCGACGCGCGGGGCCTCGCGGAGACGGCCACCCGCGTCAGGAAGAGCGGCGGCACGGCGGCGACGTACACCGTGGATGTCACCGACAGGGAGCAGGTCGACCGGGCGGTGGACGAGGCCACGACGAGCACGGGCCGCCTGGACGTCATGGCGGCGATCGCCGGGATCATGCACAGCAGCACGGTCCTGGAGACCCGCGACGAGGACCTGGACCGGGTCCTGGCGGTGAACTTCAAGGGAGTGCTGTACGCCTGCCAGGCGGCGGCCCGCACGATGATCGCCGCCGGTACGGGCGGCAGCATCGTGACGATGGCGTCGGGCGCGGTCGACGCCAGCCGGCCGGGCCTGCTCTGTTACGCCTCGGCGAAGGCCGCCGTCGTACAGCTTACGAAGACGCTGGCAGCGGAGGCCGGCCCGCACGGCATCCGGGTCAACGCGGTGGCTCCGGGATGGATCCGTACGCCGATGACGCACCGCCACGAGCAGGAGGCCCAGGAAGCGGTCGAGACCTCGCTGGCGCGCAGGTCGCCGCTTGGCAGGGTGGGCGAACCCGAGGACGTCGCGCAGGCGGTGCTGCACCTGGCGTCGGACGCGTCGACGTTCACGACGGGCCAGATCCTCCGCCCGAACGGCGGGGTGGCCATGCCTTGGTGACACGGACACGCCCCCGCCGAACCTGCCTCATGGCCCTGGCCTTCGGCACACAGTGCACCGGCAGCAGACTCAGCCCCCACCCCCCGGCGGCGACGGCACCTTCGAGCACGCCCGCGTCGGGAGCGAGGGCGAGCCGGAACACGGCCCACCACCACAGCGCGGCGAGGCCCAGGGCCGATGCCCGCCGGAGCACGACCCGCGACCCGCTATCCGTTCTCGGCCTGGAACATCCAGTGATGTTTCTCCAGGTCGGCCGTGATCTGGATGAAGATGTCCTGGCTGACCGGATCCGCTTCCCCGGTGGCGCTCACCCGCTCCCGCATCCGTGTGATCACCGCGCCCAGCGCGTCCACGAGCGTCCCGACCGCGTCGACGTCCTTGACCCAGCCGTCGGAGACGTTGCCGATGCCGCTGCTCGACGCCACCGTCGCGGCCCGCCCGTCGGGCGAGACGCCGAGGGCCGAGGCCCGCTCCGCCACGGTGTCCGAGTGCTGCCGGGCGGTGTCCACGACGTCGTCGAGTTGGAGGTGCACGGAGCGGAAGCGGGAGCCGATCACGTTCCAGTGGATCTGCTTGGCCACCAGGGACAGGTCGACGAGGTCCACGAGCGCCCCCTGCAGCGCCTCGGACACCGTCTTGAGGTCGGCGTCGGACAAGGGGCTCTTCACGACGTACATGGTTCCTCCGCGTCTCGGCGTGATGCGCTTCGGCAGTGATGCGTTTCGGCAGTGATGCGTCTCGGCAGTGATGGAGAACAAGTCGTCCCGAACCACCATCGCGCAAGCACACGAGTACGGCCACTTCGGTACAGACCATCACCCACGCCGCAAAAACAAACAAAATCACCCCACTGCCGAGCCCCGCCCTGCCGAACACCCCGCACAAAACGAAAACCCCGCACACGACAAGAACCCCGACCGATCACCCGGCCGGGGCTGTCTGTGCACGTACATGTGCGTGGGGGCGACGCGAGCGTCAGGCGGCGACGACGCCGACCGCCTCCGCGGGCGCCTTGATGGTCACCCGTTCCGGTGGCACACCGGTCACCGAGACGGCGTTGAGCATCGGACGTACCGGTGCGCGCACCGGTTCCGTAGCCGCTGCCGACTCGGCCAGCTCGGCGAGCGAGAGCTCGTCGCTCACTTCCCGCATGAGCTCGGACATCCGTACGTCAAGCGCGTCGCAGATCGCGGAAAGCAGCTCGGAGGAAGCCTCCTTCTGCCCCCGCTCCACCTCGGAGAGATAGCCGAGTGAGACTCGGGCGGACGAGGAGACTTCGCGCAGAGTACGGCCCTGGCGCTGGCGCTGCCGACGCAGCACGTCACCCAACAGGCGACGGAGCAGAATCATCGGTGGCTCCCTCCTCGGACCGCGTAGCCGCATCCTTCTCGCCCCACCGTACCGCCTCGCGCGGCGGCCGTGCGGGGAGCGATGTCGTGTTCACTCAGGGCTGCAAACATCAAGTCCCCCCGTTCTGTTCCGTATCCTGTGCCCGCCCATTCCCGGTCCGTTCGCCGGAGAGCTGGTCGAGAAGCAGTTCCAGCACGCTCCGGACGCTCTCCATACGGATTTCCGTACGGTTTCCGTTCAACCGCAGCGCGGCCACTTTCCCCTCAGAGCGAAGCACGGAACTCGAGGCGGAATCGAGGCAACCGTCAGTTTCAGGCCGCTCCAATGCCTCTGTACCGCCTTCTGTACCGCCTTCTGTACTGCTTTCTGTACTGCTTTCTGTACTGCTTTCTGTACTGCTTTCTGTACTAGCCTCTGTACCGCCCTCGGCAGGCCGGGCAGCGGGCCCGGCGACAGCGACGAACACCGTTCCGACCGGCTGGCCGTCCTGCCGCTCCGGCCCGGCGACGCCGGTGGTGGCGACGCCCCAGTCCGTGCCGAGCAGCTCGCGCACCCCGATGGCCATCTGCAGCGCGACCTCGCCGTCCACGGCGCCGCGCTCGGCCAGGAGGTCGGCGTCGACACCGAGGAGGTCGCGCTTCACCTCGGTCGCGTACGAGGTCACCGAGCCCTTGAAGGCCTGTGAGGCACCCGGGGCGGCGGTCACCTCGGCGGCGACGAGGCCTCCGGTCAGCGACTCGGCGGCGGCCAGGGTCTCCCCGCGCTCGCCGAGCACCCGCAGCACCTCGGCGGCGGACTTGGCGAGCAGGGCCCCCTCGGCGACCCGCGCGGCCACCGCGGCCCGGGCGTCCTCGACCGCGTCGGCCGCGTCGGCGGCGTCGGCGCCCTCAGCAGCAGACCCCGAACCAGCCACTCCGTCACGCTCCGGATCAGTCACTTCGCAGCCCTCCGAGCAGTCGGTGTCCCGCCCTCCGACTCGGCCCCGGCATCGGGAACGCCCTCCGCGCCACCAGGAGCGACCCCCGCGGCGCCGGGTACGGCCCCCACGGCCCCAGGATCCTCCACAGCCCCAGGAACGGCCTCCGCGGCCCTCCCGAGGCGCCGCAGCACGACCGCCTGCTTCACGTAGTCAAGGCCGGTCACGACGGTCAGGGCGACCGCGACCGCCATCACCCAGAAGCGCAGCGTGGCCAGCGGCCCGGTCAGCGCCAGGACGTACATGCCGACGGCGGTGCCCTGGGCCAGGGTCTTCATCTTGCCGCCGCGGCTTGCGGGGATGACGCCGTAGCGGATCACCCAGAAGCGCAGCAGGGTGATCCCGAGCTCACGCCCGAGGATCACCCCCGTCACCCACCACGGCAGATCGCCGAGCCAGGACAGACAGATCAGCGCCGCACCCATGATCGCTTTGTCGGCGATGGGGTCGGCGATCTTCCCGAAGTCCGTGACCAGGTTGTACGTGCGGGCGAGATGACCGTCGAAGAGGTCGGTGATCATGGCGATGGCGAACGCCGCCCAGGCGAACGAGCGCCAGGCCGGGTCGTAGCCGCCGTCGGCGAGGAGCAGCATCACGAAGCCGGGCACGAGCAGCAGCCGGATCATGGTCAGCAGGTTGGCGACGTTCCACAGACTGGCCTGGTCGACCGCGGCGGCGCCCAGCTTGCCACCGCGCACCGGCTTCGCGCCGGGCGCGCCGGAGCCGCCCGCCGCGGATGCCGGGACCTGGGTCATCTGCCCGTCCCCTCGCCGACGCCATGGGATCGGCCCGATCGGCCCGTGCCGAGGGCTTCAGGACGGGCCTCGGGACCGGCTCCGGCCCCGTCTTCCAGGAGCTCGCACTGCTCCGCCACCAGATCCACGCCTTCCGTGCCGACGACCTTTGCCACGACCATACGGCCGACGCGCAAGGCCTCACCGGCCGTCGCGTCCGCGAAGCGGATCTGGCCGTCCGTCTCCGGGGCCTGGTGCGCGGCCCTGCCGAGGGCGCCGTCCTCCTCGTCGACGGACTCGATCAGGACTTCGAGGCGCTCACCGAGGCGCTCCTCGGCACGCTGCGAGGTCAGCTCCTCGGCGAGCCGGGAGACCCGCGCGAGCCGCTCGTCGACGACGTCCTGGTCGAGCTTGTGCTCGTACGTCGCCGCTTCCGTGCCCTCCTCGTCGGAGTAGCCGAAGACGCCGATGGCGTCGAGCCGCGCGCCCGTGAGGAACCGCTCGAGCTCGGTCACGTCGTCCTCGGTCTCCCCGGGGAAGCCGACGATGAAGTTGGAGCGCACACCGGCCTCGGGGGCCTTCTCGCGGATCGTCTCCAGGAGCTCCAGGAAGCGGTCGGTGTCTCCGAAGCGGCGCATCGCGCGCAGCACGCCGGGCGCGGAGTGCTGGAAGGAGAGGTCGAAGTACGGGGCGACCTTCTCCGTGGAGGTGAGGACGTCGATGAGGCCGGGGCGCATCTCCGCGGGCTGCAGGTAGCTGACCCGGACGCGCTCGATGCCGTCGACGGCGGCCAGCTCGGGCAGCAGCGTCTCCAGGAGACGGATGTCACCGAGGTCCTTGCCGTACGACGTGTTGTTCTCGGAGACCAGCATGACCTCCTTCACGCCCTGCTCGGCGAGCCAGCGCGTCTCGCCGAGCACGTCCGAGGGGCGGCGCGAGATGAACGAGCCGCGGAAGGACGGGATGGCGCAGAAGGAGCACCTGCGGTCGCATCCGGAGGCGAGCTTCACCGAGGCCACGGGGTTGCTGCCGAGACGGCGGCGCAGCGGCGCACGCGGCCCGGAGGCGGGCGCGACGCCGTCGGGCAGGTCGACGGGCGCGTGTCCCGGCAGGGCGACGTCAGAGCCCGCGTCCTGGCGCTCGGCGGGGCTGATGGGGAGCAGCTTGCGGCGGTCGCGCGGGGTGTGCGAGGCGTGGATGCCGCCGTTGAGGATGGTCTGGAGGCGGTCGGAGATGTCGGCGTAGTCGTCGAAACCGAGGACTCCGTCGGCTTCGGGGAGCGCTTCGGCGAGATCCTTGCCGTAGCGCTCGGCCATGCAGCCGACGGCCACGACGGCCTGGGTGCGGCCGCGACCCTTGAGGTCATTGGCCTCGAGCAGGGCGTCTACGGAGTCCTTCTTGGCGGCTTCGACGAAGCCACAGGTGTTGACGACGGCTACGTCCGCGCTCTCGGCGTCCTCCACGAGGTCCCAGCCGTCCGCCTCCAAGCGGCCTGCCAGCTCCTCCGAGTCCACCTCGTTACGGGCGCAGCCAAGCGTGACAAGGGCGACGGTGCGGCGTTCGGGCATGGAATCAAGACTACTTCGTCCATGCGTCGGCGCCCGCCGCCAGGGTTCTGGGTGCCCGCGACGGGCGCTCGGAGCGGGGGCGCGTCAGCCGACTTCCGGGTCACCCTTCGTGTACGTGAGGCGCTCGACCTGGCCCGGTTCGAATTCGTTGTCGACGGGCTTGCCGTTCACGAACAGCTTGATCGCACCGGCGTCACCGAGCACCAGGTCGATCTTGTCCTTGTCCTGGAAGGTCTTGGTCTGGCCCTGCTCGAGCAGGCCGTCGAAGAGCAGGCGGCCGTTGTGGTCCTTCACCGAGATCCAGCTACGGCCGTCGGTGGCGTCGACCTTGACGGTCACCTTGTCCCGCGGGACGCCGGCGATCGCGCTGTCCGAGGGGTCGGGCTTGGGGTCGGCGGGCTTGGTGCCGCTGGGCTTGGGGGCGGCGGGCTTGCTGGCGGGCGTGCCCTCGGCGACCTGCTGGCCCGCGTCGCTGTCGTCGTCGCCGCTGAAAGCGGTGTACCCGACGAAGGCGATCACGGCGACGATCGCGGCGACCATGGCCGCGGTCCAGTTCGGCCTGCGGGGGTCGGAGCGGATCCGCTCGGCTTCGAACAGCGGCGCGGCCGGTGTCGGTGCGGGCGGCCTGCCGCCGTGCCCCTCGTCGTACTGGGCGATGAGCGGCGCAGGGTCGACGCCGACGGCGCGCGCCAGCGTACGGATGTGCCCGCGCGCGTACACGTCGCCGCCGCAGCGGGAGAAGTCGTCCTGTTCGATCGCGTGCACGATCGGGATGCGCACCCGGGTGGACGTACTGATCTCGTCGACGGTCAGGCCCGCGTCGACACGGGCCTGCTGCAGCACACGCCCGATCGGGATGCGGTCCTCGGCGGGATGTTCCTCCGCGGGATGTTCGGCCGCGGGGCTGTCCGCTGCGAGGCGGTCGTCTGAAGGGTGGTCGTCTTCAGGAGAGTTGCCGATGGACACGGGTGCGCCTTTCGAGCGTGTAGCCACCTGCCGGACATTCAGTCTAGGGGGGCCGAGAAAGGGTGGGGCAACCGGGCGGACGGACTTTGTACGCCATCAGAATGGCCGGACATCCTGATGGTGGGGCATGGTGCTGTTGTTCCCCTCAACTTGACGTGAGCCGAAGAGAAACGGTTGCTTTCATTCTCGAACGGGTGGGCTGCTCCTCGTACGAGTGAATCGGTTGCGTACGGGTGAACCGCTCGTCAAGAAGCCTCCCCGCGGATCACCGCGAGCACTCCATCCAGCTCATCGGGTTTCACAAGAACGTCACGTGCCTTCGAGCCCTCGCTCGGCCCGACGATGTTGCGCGACTCCATGAGGTCCATGAGGCGTCCTGCCTTGGCGAAGCCGACGCGCAGCTTGCGCTGGAGCATCGAGGTGGACCCGAACTGGGTGGAGACGACCAGCTCGGCGGCCTGGCACAGCAGGTCCAGATCGTCGCCGATGTCCTCGTCGATCTCCTTCTTCTGCTTGGTGCCGACGGTGACGTCGTCCCGGAAGACCGGCGCCATCTGGTCCTTGCAGTGCTGCACGACCGCGTGGATCTCGTCCTCGGTGACGAAGGCGCCCTGCATACGGGTCGGCTTGTTGGCGCCCATCGGCAGGAAAAGGCCGTCGCCCTTGCCAATCAGCTTCTCGGCGCCCGGCTGGTCGAGGATGACGCGGCTGTCGGCGAGCGAGGAGGTCGCGAACGCGAGCCTGGAGGGAACGTTTGCCTTGATGAGGCCGGTGACGACGTCCACGGACGGCCGCTGGGTGGCGAGCACCAGGTGGATGCCGGCGGCGCGCGCGAGCTGGGTGATGCGCACGATCGAGTCCTCGACGTCGCGCGGCGCGACCATCATCAGGTCGGCGAGCTCGTCGACGATGACCAGGAGGTACGGGTACGCCTTCAGCTCTCGCTCGCTGCCCTCGGGCGTCTTGAGCTTGCCCTCGCGCACGGCCTGGTTGAAGTCGTCGATGTGGCGGTAACCGAACGCGGCCAGGTCGTCGTAGCGCAGATCCATCTCGCGTACGACCCACTGCAGGGCCTCGGCCGCCCGCTTGGGGTTGGTGATGATCGGCGTGATCAGGTGCGGGATGCCTTCGTAGGCGGTGAGTTCGACGCGCTTGGGGTCGACGAGGACCATGCGGACGTCCTCGGGGGTGGCCCGCACCATGATCGAGGTGATCAGACAGTTGATGCACGACGACTTACCGGAACCGGTGGCTCCGGCGACGAGGATGTGCGGCATCTTGGCCATGTTGGCCATGACGTAGCCGCCCTCGACGTCCTTGCCGAGCGCGACCAGCATCGGGTGCTCGTCCTCGGCGGCGTCCGCGAGCCGCAGCACGTCGCCGACCTTGACCATCTCGCGGTCGGTGTTCGGGATCTCGATGCCGACCGCGGACTTGCCGGGGATCGGCGAGATGATCCGCACGTCCGGGGACGCGACGGCGTACGCGATGTTCTTGGCCAGGGCCGTGATCTTCTCGACCTTCACCGCGGGGCCCAGCTCGATCTCGTAGCGCGTGACCGTCGGGCCGCGCGTGAAGCCGGTGACCCGCGCGTCGACCTTGAACTCCGTGAAGACGTTCGTCAGGGATTCGACGACCGCGTCGTTCGCGGCGCTGCGGGCCTTGCCGGGGCCGCCGCGCTCCAGGAGGTCGAGCGAGGGCAGCGAGTAGGTGATGTCTCCGGAGAGCTGCAGTTGCTCCGCGCGCGGGGGCAGGTCGCGTGGCGTTTCGGGGGCGGCCTTCGTCAGGTCCGGGACGGCACCGCTCGCGGGCTCCTGAGGCGGGTTCCTGCGGCCTGCCACCGGGGCCTGTGACGGCGTCTTGCGCCCGGCCACCGGAGCTTCGGTCGCGCGGGCGGAGGGCACGGGCGCGGACTGCTCCGCCTCGTCGCGGTCCCCGGAGACGCCCTGGGTGAGGTCGGCGACCAGGGCCGAGGGCGGCATGCCGTGCAGGACGGCGCCGTCGAGCGCCGCGGCCGCGGCGGCGGCGACGTCCACCGCGTCCCGGGAGCGGTCCGTCCCGGCCTTTCCTGAGCCGCGACGCGGCCTGCGCCGCTTCGTCAGTGCCGCTTCCTCGGCCTCGTCGGGCGAGGGCCCCTGCGGGCCGTCTGCGGGCGTTCTGCGCCGGCGTGCGCGGGCGGGCAGCGCCTCCCGCCACTGTTCCTCGTACCGCTCCTCGTCGTCGCCGTACTCGGTGTACGCGTCGCTCTCCCCGTACGCACCCGCCTCCTGGAAGGCGGCCCGGTCCTCGACGATGCCGAGCCGCACCCCGAGCTGCCGCAGCCGCTGCGGGATGGCGTTGACCGGGGTGGCCGTGACCACGAGCAGGCCGAAGACCGTCAGGAGGACCAGCATCGGCACGGCGAGGACCTCGCCCATGGCCTTGTTCAGCGGTGTGGCGGCGCCCCAGCCGATGAGCCCGCCCGCGTCCCTTATCGCCTGCATGCCATCCGCGCGCGCGGGCGATCCGCACGCGATGTGCACCTGCCCGAGCACGCCCACGACGAGCGCGGACAGACCGATCACGATGCGGCCGTTCGCGTCGACCTGCTCCGGGTGCCGGATGAACCGCACGGCCATGACGGCGACCAGTATCGGCACGAGCAGGTCGAGCCGCCCGAAGGCTCCGGTCACCAGCATCTCGACCAGGTCGCCCACCGGTCCGCGCAGATTGGACCAGGTGCCCGCGGCCACGATGAGGGCGAGGCCCAGCAGCAGCAGCGCGAGGCCGTCCTTGCGGTGCGCCGGGTCCAGGCTCCTGGCGCCGCGTCCCACACCTCGGAACATCGCGCCCACGGCGTGCGCGATACCGAGCCATATGGCGCGCACCACGCGGTACAGACCGTTGGTGGGGTTCGGCGCCGGCTTCGGAACCTGCGCCTTCTTCGCCGCGGGCTTCTTCGCGGGCGCCTTCTTGGCAACGGCCTTCTTCGCCGGAGCCTTGGTCGGCGCGGCCGCCTTCTTCGCGGGCGGCTTCTTGGCTGCGGGCTGACGTGAGGCCATGGGTGTGAGGTTACCGGGGGAGACGACGGTGGACACGTGTGCCTACTGCTTCACCCATCCGTGTCGCCCTTACCGAGGACGCGAACTGACGGGTGCTCACAGTGGGCGTACGAAGCCGGGGCTTGCGCGCGGCACGCGGGCGTACGGGACCGGTGCTCGCGCACGGCACCTCAAGCGCACGGAACCAGTGCTTCGCTGGGCGCCGCGGGCGTACGGAACTTCCGCTTCCGGGCGCCGTACGTCCCACCGGAGCCTCCGCTTCCGAGCGCAACGCGCTCGCCGGACACCTGCTTCCGAGCACGAGGCGCCCCAGGACTCCCGCCTCCGGGAAAGGCCCCCGGGGGGATTTCCGTCGCTGGACGTGACGCACCCCGAAGCGCCCGCCTCCGGGCACAACGCGGCCCCAAGAATTCCGCTCCCAGACGCACCGCAGCCCCCGAAACCTTCGCTTTCCGCCGCGAGCGGGCCGGGAGCCGCCTGCTCGCGTCAGTTCTGCGAAGGCACGGAGGCGGCACCGCTGCCCGTGCCCGGCTCCAGGGCGTCAAGAGCCCTGCGCAGGCCGGTGAGTTTGCGTTCGAGATGAGCTGCCGTGGCGACGGCCGCCGCGTCGGCGGAGTCGTCGTCGAGCTGCTTGGAGAGCGCCTCCGCCTGTTCCTCGACCGCGGCGAGGCGCGCGGACAGCTCGGCGAGGAGACCGGCCGGCTCCTTGGTCTCCGCGGCCGCGGCCTTGGCGCCGCCCTCGAGCTGGAGGCGCAGCAGCGCGGCCTGCTCGCGCAGTTGGCAGTTCTTCATGTACAGCTCGACGAACACCGAGACCTTCGCGCGCAGCACCCACGGGTCGAAGGGCTTGGAGATGTAGTCCACGGCGCCCGCCGCGTACCCGCGGAAGGTGTGGTGTGGGCCGTGGTTGATGGCGGTGAGGAAGATGATCGGGATGTCCCGGGTCCGTTCCCGCCGCTTGATGTGCGCCGCGGTCTCGAATCCGTCCATGCCCGGCATCTGGACGTCCAGCAGAATGACTGCGAAGTCGTCCGTCAGCAGTGCTTTGAGCGCTTCCTCCCCGGACGATGCCCGTACCAGCGTCTGATCGAGCGCAGAGAGGATGGCCTCCAGCGCCAGCAGATTCTCCGGCCGGTCATCGACCAGGAGGATCTTGGCCTTCTGCACCATGGCCCGCCCTCCTCGCCCCGGCGGTACACCGGGCGCCGCCCCAGAGGACGACTCCCTTGCGCCGTCCGTCCTTGTGCCGGTCATCGTAGCCGCACCCCGCCTGTCGCCACACCCTGTCACCGCGATGTCACTGTGCACGTAGCAGAAACGCAGCGGCGGACCAGAAGGTTCCCCGAATACCGTGGTTCTACACGACGTCGGCAACACTCTGTCAGCAACTGCGTGTAGCGACGCGGCGTCCCCCCGCCGTCCGCGAACCGCTCCGTCACTCCGTGTGCATCCACTGTTCCATGACCGACAACAGGTGATCGGGGTCGACCGGCTTGGTCACGTAGTCCGACGCCCCGGAGTCGATCGCCTTCTCCCGGTCGCCCTTCATGGCCTTCGCCGTGAGCGCGATGATCGGCAGTCCGGCGAACTGCGGCATCCTGCGGATCGCCGTCGTCGTCGCGTACCCGTCCATCTCCGGCATCATGATGTCCATCAGGACGAGGGTCACGTCGTCGTGCTGCTCCAGGACTTCGATGCCCTCCCGGCCGTTCTCCGCGTACAGCACGGAAAGGCCGTGCTGCTCCAGGACGCTGGTGAGCGCGAAGACATTGCGGATGTCGTCGTCGACGATGAGCACCTTCTCACCGCCGAACTGGAACCTCACCCGCGCCGCCGGCGTCTCCTGCCCCTGCCCTTCGGGCCACTGCTCCGGCGTTCCCGCGCCCGCCGCCGCGGCGGGCTGCCCCGGCAGCGGCGGAGTGGGCTCCGCGGCGGGCGGCGCGGCCCTGCGGCGGCGCCGGAACAGCGCGGCGGGGCCGGGGGCGGCCCCCGGCGGCGTGGCGGGCGACGGCGCGGGCGCGGGCCGCCCGCCGTTCCGCAGGGACTCCTGGGACCCCTGGGACCCCTGAGAACCGGCCTCCTCCCCGGCCTCCCTGGGGTGGAGGAGTTCCCGGGACTCCAGGGCGGGCAGTTCGGGCGTCGCGGGAGGCGGCGGCAACTGGGTGTAGCCCTGCGGCGGCAGTTCGCTGGGGTGCAGCGGCAAATACAGCGTGAAGGTGGAGCCGCGCCCCGGTTCGCTCGCCGCGTGGATCTCACCGCCGAGCAGCCGCGCGATCTCCCGGCTGATCGACAGGCCGAGGCCCGTACCGCCGTACTTGCGGCTCGTCGTGCCGTCGGCCTGCTTGAAGGCCTCGAAGATCACCCGCATCTTGCTCGCCGCGATGCCGATGCCGGTGTCGGCCACGGAGAACGCGATCAGGTCGGCATCCGCGTCCCGCAGCGAACCGGCCTCGAGAAGCTGCTCCCTGATGGCGTTGGGCACATCGTTGCCGGCGAGCCGGATGACGAGCTCCACCGCTCCGGAGTCGGTGAACTTCACCGCGTTGGCCAGCAGATTGCGCAGCACCTGAAGGAGGCGCTGTTCGTCCGTGTGCAGCGTGGCGGGCAGCTCCGGTGACACACGTACGGAGAAATCGAGCCCCTTCTCCGCGGTCAGCGGACGGAAAGTGGCCTCTACGTAGTCGACGAGTTGGACGAGCGCGATACGGGTCGGGCTGACGTCCATCTTGCCGGCCTCGACCTTGGACAGGTCGAGGATGTCGTTGATGAGCTGGAGCAGGTCCGAGCCCGCGCCGTGGATGGTCTCGGCGAACTCCACCTGCTTGGGCGTGAGGTTCGCCTCGGCGTTGTCGGCCAGCAACTTGGCGAGGATGAGCAGCGAGTTGAGCGGCGTACGCAACTCGTGCGACATGTTCGCGAGGAACTCGGACTTGTAACGCATGGAGACCGCGAGCTGTTCGGCGCGCTCCTCCAGGACCTGCCTGGCCTCTTCGATCTCGGTGTTCTTGACCTCGATGTCGCGGTTCTGCTGCGCGAGCAGCGCGGCCTTGTCCTCCAGTTCGGCGTTGGACTCCTGCAGCGCCTTCTGCCGGTTCTCCAACTCCGCGGAGCGCTCGCGCAGTTGCTCGGTGAGTTCCTGCGACTGCTTCAGCAGGATCTCCGTCTTGGTGTTGACGCTGATCGTGTTGACGCTCGTCGCGATCATCTCGGCGATCTGGCTGAGGAAGTCCTTCTGGATCTGCGTGAACGGCTGGAACGACGCCAGCTCGATGACGCCGAGCACCTTGCCCTCGAAGAGCACCGGCAACACGATGACCTGCGCAGGAGGCGCCTCACCGAGCCCGGAGGCGATCCGCAGATAGCCGGACGGCGCGTTCTCCACGAGGATGGTGCGCCGCTCCTTGGCGGCCGTGCCGATCAGCGTCTCACCGGGCAGGAACGACGTCGGCATCGACCCCATCGAGTAGCCGTAGCTGCCCTGCATGCGCAGCTCGTACGCGTCCTCGTCACCGTCGCCGTCGAGGTCCTTCGCGTCGTCCAGGGGCATCGCGAGGAAGAACGCGCCGTGCTGCGCCGAGACCACCGGCGTCAGCTCGCTCATGATCAGCGAGGCGACGTCCTCCAAGTCGCGGCGGCCCTGCATGAGGCCCGAGATGCGCGCGAGGTTGCCCTTCAGCCAGTCCTGCTCCTTGTTGGCGAGAGTGGTGTCGCGCAGGTTCGCGATCATCGTGTTGATGTTGTCCTGAAGGACCTGGATCTCCCCCGCGGCGTCCACGTCGATCTTCAGGTTCAGATCGCCGCGGGTCACCGCCGTGGCGACGGCCGCGATGGCCCGCACCTGCCGGGTCAGGTTCCCGGCCATCTCGTTCACCGACTCGGTCAGGTCGCGCCAGGTGCCGTCGACGTCCCGCACCCGCGCCTGACCGCCGAGCTGCCCCTCGGTCCCCACCTCACGGGCGACCCGGGTGACCTGCTCGGCGAACGACGACAACTGGTCCACCATCGTGTTGATGGTGGTCTTGAGCTCCAGGATCTCCCCGCGCGCATCGATGTCGATCTTCTTGGTCAGGTCGCCCTTGGCGATGGCCGTGGTGACCATCGCGATGTTGCGGACCTGTCCGGTCAGATTGGACGCCATCCCGTTCACGGACTCGGTGAGGTCCTTCCACGTACCCGAGACTCCCGGGACGCGGGCCTGCCCGCCGAGGATGCCGTCCGTACCCACCTCACGGGCCACCTTGGTGACCTGGTCGGCGAACGAACTCAGCGTCTTCACCATGGTGTTGAAGGTGTCCGCGAGCTGCGCGACCTCACCGCGCGCCTCGATCGTCACCGTCTTGGTCAGATCGCCGTTGGCGACGGCGGCGGCGACCTGCGAGATGTTCCGCACCTGCATGGTCAGGTTGTTGGCCATCAGGTTGACGTTGTCGCTGAGGTCCTTCCAGATGCCCGTGACGCCGACCACGCGCGCCTGGCCACCCAGCTTGCCCTCCGTGCCCACCTCACGGGCCACCCGCGTGACCTGCTCCGCGAACGACGACAACTGGTCCACCATCGTGTTCACGGTCGTGACGAGTTCGAGGATCTCGCCCTTCGCGTCCACGGTGATCTTCTTGGACAGGTCACCCATGGCGACGGCCGTGGTGACCTCGGCGATGTTCCGCACCTGAAGGGTGAGGTTGTTCGCCATGCCGTTCACGGACTGCGTCAGGTCCTTCCACGTACCCGACACGCCCTGCACCTCGGCCTGACCGCCCAGGATGCCGTCCGTACCCACCTCGCGGGACACCCGTGTCACCTGCTCGGCGAACGCGGAGAGCTGGTCCACCATGGTGTTGAGGGTGTTCTTCAGCTCCAGGATCTCGCCCCGGGCGTCCACGTCGATCTTCTGCGACAGGTCACCGCGCGCCACCGCCGTCGCGACCTGCGCGATGTTGCGCACCTGAGCCGTGAGGTTCCCGGCCATGCCGTTCACCGAGTCGGTGAGGTCACGCCACACCCCGGCGACACCGGGCACCTGCGCCTGCCCGCCGAGCCGCCCTTCCGTGCCCACTTCACGCGCCACTCGCGTCACCTGGTCGGCGAACGCGGAGAGCTGGTCGACCATCGTGTTGATGGTGTTCTTCAGCTCCAGGATCTCCCCGCGCGCGTCCACGTCGATCTTCTGCGACAGGTCACCACGCGCCACCGCCGTCGTCACCTGCGCGATCTGACGGACCTGCGAAGTGAGGTTGCCCGCCATGAAGTTGACGGAGTCGGTCAGTTCCTTCCACGTACCGCTGACGCCGTCCACCCGCGCCTGACCGCCGAGCCGTCCCTCCGTGCCCACGTCCCGCGCCATCCGCGTGACCTGGTCGGCGAACGACGAGAGCTGGTCCACCATGGTATTCACGGTGTTCTTCAGTTGAAGCATCTCTCCGGAGACGTCGACCGTGACCTTCTGGGAGAGGTCGCCGTTCGCCACCGCCGTCGTCACCTGCGCGATGTTGCGCACCTGCCCGGTGAGGTTACGGAATGCGGTGTTCACCGAGTCGGTGAGGTCCTTCCAGGTGCCCGCCGCGCCCGGCACCTGCGCCTGCCCGCCGAGCTCGCCCTCGACGCCGACCTCCCGCGCGACGCGCGTCACTTCGGCGCCGAATGCCGACAGTTGGTCCACCATCGTGTTGACGGTGTTCTTCAACTCGAGCATCTCGCCCGCGACATCGACGGTGACCTTCTGCGACAGATCGCCGTTCGCCACCGCCGTCGTCACCTGCGCGATGTCCCGCACCTGCGTGGTCAGGTTCCTGAAGACCGTGTTGACGGAGTCGGTGAGGTCCTTCCACGTGCCCGCCGCGCCCGGCACGTTCGCCTGCCCGCCGAGCTGCCCCTCGGCACCGACCTCGTTGGCGACGCGCGTGACCTCGTCCGCGAACGTCCGCAGCGTCTCCGTCATCTGGTTGATGGTCTCGGCGAGCTGCGCCACCTCGCCGCGCGCGCTCACCCGCACCTTCTGCGACAGGTCACCGTTCGCGACGGCCGTCGTCACCTGCGCGATGCCCCGCACCTGCGCCGTCAGGTTGCCCGCCATCAGGTTCACCGAGTCGGTGAGGTCCTTCCACACCCCCGCGACGCCCGGCACCTGCGCCTGCCCACCGAGCTCACCCTCCGTTCCGACCTCCCGCGCGACGCGGGTGACCTCGGAGGAGAACGAGGAGAGCTGGTCCACCATCGTGTTGACGGTGTTCTTCAGCTCCAGCATCTCACCGGCGACATGCACGGTGACCTTGCGCGACAGATCGCCCTTGGCCACCGCCGTCGTCACCAGGGCGATGTCGCGCACCTGCGCCGTCAGCCGGTACGCCATGGTGTTGACCGAGTCCGTGAGGTCCTTCCACGAACCGGACATACCGCGCAACCGGGCCTGCCCGCCCAGCTTGCCCTCCGTGCCGACCTCGCTGGCCACCCGCGTGACCTCGTCGGTGAACGTCGACAACTGGTCGACGAGGTTGTTGACCGTACGCCCGACCTTCAGGAACTCGCCGCGCAGCGGATGGCCGTTGCCCTCGTCCACCTGCGCGCGCAGCTCCATGCGCTGCTCCAGATCGCCCTCCGCGACCGCGGAAAGGACACGGCCGACCTCGGAGACCGGCCGCACAAGATCCTCGACGAGCGCGTTGGACGCCTCGATCGCGGACGCCCAGGAGCCCTCCATGGCCCCGCCCTGCAACCGCTCTGTGAGCTTTCCCTCACGTCCGACCGTGCGCCGCACCCGCGACAGCTCACCGGTGAGGTGGAGATTGCGGTCGGCGACCTCGTTGAAGACGGCCGCGATCTCCGACATCACGTCGTCGCCGGACACCGTCAGGCGCTTGCGGAAGTTTCCGTCCCGCATCGCCACCAGGGCCGCGAGCAGCCTGTTGAGGGCCGCCGCGTCCACTGTGGCGGTCGTCCCGTGCCGCGGTTTGCGCTGACTGCCCGGGGACGGTCCGTCTTTCGCGCGCGTCTTAGCAGCCCGCGTCGCAGCGCCAGACTCCACTGTGTCCCTCCCGCAAGGGTCGACCGTACTGCTGGGTTCCGTTCGGCAGCTTCCCCAGTGTTTCACCATGGCCGAACCAGGCCATAACAGTTCGGCAGCTTCGCACACCGTCCGCACACCCTCCGGGCGGAAACACTGGCGACCGGCATCAGCATGGACGGCGAAGGTAAGTAACCTGGCATCCGGCTGTCCAACCACCCCGGTCCTGCCCGGCCAGGGCGGTGGCACACATAACAGCGGGCATCTGAGGGGCGGCCGCACCATGGGACTGCAGATTCCCGGGGGACTGAGGACGAGGAGCTCTGTGATCACCGCGCGCGCGGCTGCGACTTTCGAACCCGTCGGGCGTTCCGTCGCGACGGCACGCTCGTTCGTCCGCGACACCCTCCAGGGCTGGGGTTTCACGGACGTCGTCGACGACGCGGTCGTTCTGACCAGCGAACTCGTCACCAACGCGGTCGTGCACGCGGGCACGGCCGCCGATGTCCTGTGTCTTCGTACAGAAGACGCCGTCCGCATCGAGGTCTCGGACCACTACCCCGAGCGGGAGATCCCGCTGCAGAACTCGCCCGCGACCATGGGCAGCCCGGACCGCGAGGGCGGCCGCGGCCTCCAGCTCTGCGCCGCGCTCGCCACCCGCTGGGGCGTCGACTACACCTCCACGAACAAACAGGTCTGGTTCCAAATCGACCTGCCCGACCGCCCGGTGGGCACCCGCACCGCGGGACCCCAGCTCCCCCTCGACCTGCTGCCCGTCACCGACGGCCGCGTCCGCGTCGCCGTCGTCCAGATCGACCGCACGGGCGCCATCTCCGCGTGGAACGAGGACGCGGAGGAACTGTTCGGGTACGTCGCCGAGCAGGTCACCGGCAAGCCCCTCACGGACTTCGCCGCCTGGCCGCACACCCCCGGCACCAGCACCGGCATCGCCGACGCCCTGCGCCTCTCCCGCTGGGAGGGCAGCTACGGCATCCGCGACTCCGGCGGCCGCGTCATCCCGGTCTACGCCTCGCACCTGCGCGTCCGCGACACCGACGGCGAGCCGTCCACGGTCTGCCTTCTCGTACGGGACGACGAGCGCGCCGTCCTGCAGACCCCGCTGCGCGGCCCGTCCCCCGAGCCGGGCACGCTCAGCGAGCCGCACACCGCGGACCCCTTCGAAATCTTCATCGGTTCCCCCGCGCCCGACGACCTGGACGGACTCCTCCAGCGCACGGTCGAGCGGGCACGCGACATGCTGGACGGCGACGCGGCCTTCCTGCTGCTCGCCACGGACGACGAGACGGAGCTGGAGGTCCGCGCCTCCACGGGCCTGCCCTCGGCCCGCCAGCGCTTCGCCCGCGTCCCCGTAGAGGCGGGTCCCGGCCGGTACGGCTCCGCCCGCATGCCCGCGGTCCACGAGGACCTCACGGTCGTGCCGGGCGCCGTCCCGCTGCTCAACGGAACCGGCATGCGCTCGGTCGTCACCGTCCCGCTGAAGGTCGAGGGCCGCCTCACGGGCTCCCTCGGTGTCGCCGCGGAGGCCCGCGACCGGTACTCGAACGAGGAGGCCCTGCGCCTGCAGTTCGCCGCCGATCGCATCGCCCTCGCCGTCGAGTCGGCCCGCCTCGGCGAGCTGGAGCGGCTGCGCAGAGGCTCGCTCTCCTTCCTGGTGGAGGCCTCCGACCTGCTCGCGGGCACACTCGACCGCGACCAGACGCTGGCTCTCATGGCCCAGATGACGGTTCCGACGCTGGCCACGTGGTGCGCCGTGTACACCATCGCCGACCAGGCCTCCGAGCCGTATCTGTCGTACGTTCTGCACGAGGACGAGGACCGCATCGACGGCGTGAAGGCGCTTCTCACGAAGGTCGACCCGCCGGACCCGGTCCCGACACCTGGCGCCCGCGTCTGGGCGGCGCCGTCCGAGGCCGCGCACCAGACCGCCCTGCGCACGTCGATGCGGAACCTCGGCCTCGGTGAGCCGATGACGGTCGGCTCGGGCATCGGGACGACGCTCGCGACGGCCTCCGCCGTGGGCGGTGAGACGGTGGTCCTGCCCCTGGTCGCCCGGAACCGCGTCATCGGCATGCTGGTCCTCGGCAAGCCGTCGGACGAGCACTTCCGCCAGGAGATCCTGGAGCTGGCCGAGGACCTGTCCCGCAGGGCCGCCCTGGCCCTGGACAACGCCCGTCTCTACTCGGAGCGCATGGCGATCAGCCAGTCCCTCCAGCGCAGTCTCCTGCCGCCGGAGCTGCCGCAGGTCCCGGGCGTGGAGGTCGAGGTCATCTACCGCGCGGCCGGCGAGGGCAACGAGGTCGGCGGCGACTTCTACGACCTCTTCCCGATCCGCGACGGCGCGTACGGCTTCGCCATCGGGGACGTCTGCGGCACGGGCCCGGAGGCCGCCGCGGTCACGGGCCTGGCCCGGCACGCCCTGCGCCTGCTTGCCCGGGAGGGCTTCGGCGGCCCAGCGGTCCTGGAACGCCTGAACGCGGCGATCCTCGACGAGGGCGCCCGCAGCCGCTTCCTCACGCTCCTGTACGGGGAGTTGTGGCCCCAGGAGGACGGCTCCGCGGTCCTCAAGGTCGTCTGCGCCGGCCATCCGCTTCCGCTGCGTCTGCGCCAGGACGGCACGGTCGAGCCGTACGCGGAACCGCAGCCGCTGCTCGGCGTCATGGACGACCTCGAGCTGTACGAGCAGACGGTGACCCTTGACCCGGGTGATGTCCTGCTGTGCGTCACCGACGGCGTCACGGAACGCCGTGAGGGCACGCGCATGCTGGGCGACGACGGTCTCGCCGATGTCCTCACGACCTGCACGGGCCTCACGGCGGGGGCGGTGGCGGCGCGCATCATGCGCGCGGTGGAGCGGTTCGCGACGGACGCTCCGTCGGACGACATGGCGATTCTCGCGATGCGCGTTCCCGGTCTGGACGACTGAGAACGGGCGAACGGGCGAACGGGCGCGGGCGACCCGCGGGACACAGCAAAGAGGGCCACCGTCGCGGACGGTGGCCCTCTTCGTTGTCTCTGGAGCCCCCAAGCGGAATCGAACCGCTGACCTTCTCCTTACCATGGAGACGCTCTACCGACTGAGCTATAGGGGCCAGTTGCGCTGTGCGAGTTTTCCCCGCGGCAACGAAAGAAATCATACCCGATCGTGGGAGGGCCCCGAACCGCCTTATTCAGAAGGCGGCCTGGAGGAGTCCTCCGAGGGCGTTGCAGGCGGAGACGATCCGCTGGAGTTCACGCCGTGTCAGCGAGGCGTCGACGGGCAGCGCGAGTGTTTCGTCGGCGGCCCGCTCGGTTTCGGGCAGTTCCACGTCCCGCCAGTACTTCGGTGTGCGGTGCAGCGGGGTCTTCACGGGTACGTGGCAGTCGACTCCGCGTGCGCGTACGGCTCGTGCGAAGGCGTCCCGGTCGGGTCGGCCGTTGCCGGGCACCCGGACGACGTACTGGTCGCTGTGGGGGGCGTTCTCGGCCGGTGTTATGACGCCGGTCAGCCGTCCGTTGAGGTAGGTGGCGTAGGCCCGGCGCTGGGCGCTTCCGTCCTGCGGCGTCTCGGGTTCCCGGTGTTCAAGGACGAGGAATCCGTTGCGCCGTCCGAGGGTTCGAAGGCCTGCGGTGTCGGCCTGGTTCCCGAAGCGGTGTACGGCGATCACGGCGGCGGTGCGGGGTGTGGTGACGGCGTCGACCGCCACGGGGTCGAGGCAGTACGTCAGCGGGTCTATGTCCGCGAACACGGGCATGGCGCCGGCGAGCACGACGGCCTCGGCGACTTCGGCGTTTCCGTACGCGGGCACGATGACCTCGTCACCGCTTCCGACTCCGGCGGCCCGCAGCATTGCATGTGTCCCCATGTCTGGGGATGGTTGTCGCACAACGTGAACAGCGCGTGACGGGCAACAAAAAAGAGCTGGTCCCCGAACCGAAGTTCGGGGACCAGCTCTTCTACGTTTAGTTCGGCGGCGTCCTACTCTCCCACAGGGTCCCCCCTGCAGTACCATCGGCGCTGTGAGGCTTAGCTTCCGGGTTCGGAATGTAACCGGGCGTTTC
>NZ_JOAP01000013.1 GCF_000720475.1 Streptomyces aureocirculatus | reverse complement strand
AGCCATACCGTTCCGGCACATCACGCCAGGCTGACCCGGTTCTCAGCTTCCACACGATTCCATTCAGGACCACCCGGTCGTCCGATCGAGGCCGCCCCGAAGTCCCCGAACTCGGCAGGAACCGCGACAACACAGCCCACTCGGCATCCGAAAGCTCATGACGACGCACCACGACGAGCATGATCCCTCATCACTGATCACCTTTGAAGACGACCCCTAAAGCGTGTTGCACAACGACCGAACGATCTTTCGCGACCGTTTAGCGGTGCCGACCAGACCAGCGAAAACGGGTACAGAATCGGGCAGTTGACCTCGTGGTTGGTGGCCGGATCCGAACGTGATCGCCGTTGTGCAACACGCCCTAGGGCAGGGCCTCGCCGGTACGGACGGCGCACCGCGCCAGGGCGGTCATCGCGCGGACCTCCTCAGGGCCCGCCTCGGGACGGCGATCGGGCGACAGCCCGGCGGGACCGGCGCTGGCGATGGCCGCGCGCCGCATCCTGCTGACAGCGGCGTCGGGCACGTCACCCGGGGCGGGCCCCAGGCTGCGCGCGGCGTGGGCGGCCTGCCGCCCGAGCAGCAGACAGTACGTCCACAATTCCTCGGCGAAGGGCCTGCCGAAAGTACGCGCCACCTGAGCGACGAGATCCTCCGGCAAGTGAGCCTTCCGCACGGCGTGAATGCCGTCCTCCGTGAGGCCGGTCGCGGGCAGTGCCTCTCGCCAGTGGTGGTGGCCGCGACCGCCGTCGGCGTCCTTCTCCTGGCCGGGCAGCCTGATGTAGCCCTCCCCGTACCGCATGTACGGAACCCAGCCTGGCTCTTCCAGAACCCGCCCGTGGGCGAGCAGGGGGCCGGCGTCGGCGGCGGAGGTGGGACAGACAGCGAGCCGGATGCCCTGCGCCGCGTGGCCGTTGATACTGCTCGTCCCGATGTGCTCGACGATGTTCGGCACGGCGAGCAGGCTCATCCTGCCCCGCTCCCGGAAGAAGACAGAGAACAGTTCGTCGTCGTGCCGTTCGGCACTGCCCTGCGCGTACGCCCGGAAGGCGGCGGCCGTCGCGACCGGCAGACACACGGCGAGGGACGGAGTGAACTCGTCGGGAACGGCCCGCACCCACGCGGCGCCGGCGAGGGCGGCGAGGCGGGCGGCACCACCGTTGCGAGCGTGCCAGTTGGTGTAGAAGACCAGGGCCTCGTCGGGGAACCGGGAAGCGGCCTCGGCGACGATCTCCAGGAGCTCGGCGGGCCCTTCGACATCGTCCTGGACCACAAGGTGGTGACTCGCACCGGGAGCCGCTGCAGACCAGGCGACCAGAGCGGTGCGCAGAGCGGAGGGCGGACCTTGTGGATCGGGGTCGAGGGCCAGGCCGTCGAGCCCCAACCGTTGCGCGAGGTCCTGCGCCTGAGCGAGACGGACGGGATGGGTCATGACGGCCGAACTCACTTGAGTTCTGGACACGTTGGTCACATGGGGCTCCTCGGCAAGGGATCGCCGATCATGTTCGCAGAGCGCGGGCGGACAGCGGCCGGTGTACCGGGAGTTTGGCCGGATCAGTGGCGGTAACGGCTGCCCCAGTGCGACCGGGCAAGGGGCTCACTCTCGGTGGAGAACCGTACGGCGCGCTCCCGACCCGAACCGGACGCGTCGTCGACCGGCGAGTCCGGGGACAAGCGCCGAAGGAGAAGGGCCGCGACGAGGAACCAGCACAGACCGACGACGGCATCGACGTACACGGCGATGGCGAACGGCAGGTGAGCGACACCGTGTACGGCCGTCACCGCGAGGATCGAGACACCGGTGTCAGCCGCGAAGAGCAGGTAGCGCCCGGTTCGCCGCACTGTGAACGCCTCTCGTCCGTCGCACCGCTTGCGAGCAGTGAACGGCAGACCACCGTGCTTTGTGACGGCCAAATCCGGCCAGGCTGCCCGGGACGCGAGGTCACGGTCCCTCTGCTTGGCGAACCGTCCGGCCACCGGGTCTCGGCCGGGGCGCCCGGCGGAGCGGCCGATCTCGCCGTCGCCGTGGCACACCGGGCTGTCCGGTCAGCCGGGGGTGCGCGGATCGCGGGTGGCGGAATCCCGCGAGCATTGCCGCGGTGTCCGGGGGCAACAGCAACGTAAGAGCCGATTGCGGGGCCTCGATCGCTCCGCGGCGGCTCCTGACGGTGTGACGCCGTGCTCGCCGTCCTGGCCTTCGTCACGCTCGTCGTCACCATCGCTGATCCACCGCTGGACTAGCTGATCCACCGCTGGCCCCTTGGCTCCAACGCTGGCCCCTTGGCTCCACCCCTGGCTCATTGGCTCCACTTCTCGCCCTGGAGGCACTGATGTCCCCTCACCCGGTCATGATCGCGGGCGCCGCCCTTCTCACCGTCTGTGCCGCCTACGCGGTGTACGACCGTGCGTGGCTGCCCGCCTTCGGGCTCGTGCACGGTGCCGGACTCCTCGCCTTCTGGGCTCTAGGTGAGCGTGCGGCGCGTCGCCGGGCCCTCGTCATGGCGCAGCGCGCCGAACTCGCCGCGCGGCCCTCCCCGGAGACGCCTCTCGCACCACACTTCCAGGCCGAACTCAAGTACGCCTGGGCGGAGTTGAACTCGGCCTGCTGCTTGTCCGCGGTGCTGTCACGCCACGCTGAGCACGACCCCACATACTGCTCTCGGAACTGACGCGCCGAGGGATGGGGCCGCCGTCGACCCCGGTGACCACGCACCCTGCCGCCCGGCACAGCGCGATTCCGGCAGCGAAGTGCACGCTCCCGGACAGGTCACCGCCATCGGTGACATACGCAGCACGCTTACCGACGGCGACCCAGGCCAACGCGAGCGTCGTGGAGACGACCCGGGGCCGGAGCCGCTCCACGAACTAGGTGGGTCGAAGGCGTGGGCGCCAGCGGAACGTCGGCGTTGCCGTGCCGCACCCAGGCGGTCTCACCGTCGGTGACGAAGACCTCGCCGCTGAACGGGTCGGCCACCGCCGCCGCACCGCCGCGCGGCGCGACGTTGACGGCCACCAGCATGTTGCCGACGGCGTAGTTCAACGTGCCGCACAGGGGGTCCACCAACCACTGGCGTGCGGCGTCGGCGACACCCTGCTGACCGCCCTCCTCACCGAGCACGGCGTCATCGGGCCGGGCGGCGCGGATGACGCCGAGTATCGCCTGCTCGGCCTCCACATCGGCGGTGGTCGCGAAGTCCCCGGCCCCTTTGTCGACGCGGGCGAGCCCCTGACCGTACAGGGAGCGCACCACGTCCGCGCCTGCGCGTGCCGCCGCCGTCGCGACACCGGCATCGTCAAGGCCCGCATATGAGTTGATCATCCGGCGCATGATAGCGGCGCCCAAGTCCCCGCCCCTGCTGGGCACCACTTTCCCCCTCCCCCGCGGGACGCCGCACCGTGGGCAGCCACCCCAGGGCGGTGACGACTCAGCCGCGATGGACGCTGACGGCATAGCCGCCACCCTCGTACGGGTGGGCATCCCACGTCGCGAAGCGATCGACGAGGGTGAGGCCGGCCGCGGTGCAGCAGGCGTCGTACTCCGGCAGGGTGATGCCGGGCGGCACCGGCAGGTGGGCTTCGTCCAGTCCGAACCCGGCGACCAGGAGACCGCCCGGGCGCAGGGTCGCGGCCAGGCGGCCGACCACTGTGGCCTCGGTGCCCGGGGCAAGGAGCGGGAAGATGTTGCCGGCGGCGACCACGAGGTCGAAGTCCGCAGCCGCACCCGATGCGGCCGGGTCGAACTCGGCCAGGTCGGCTTGGATCCAGGGCAGTTCCGGCGCCTGCCTGCGGGCCACCGCCAGCATGGAGGCGTCGAGGTCGACCCCGACACAGTCGTACCCGAGCTCCGCCAGCCGGACCATGACCCGCCCGGTGCCGCACCCGGCGTCCAGCACCCGCGCTCCCGGGGACACGAGCGCGGCGCAGAACCGTGCCTCCCCGTGCATGTCCCTACCGTTGCCGGCCAGGGCGGCGAACCGGGCGGCGTAGTCCTCTCCGGACGTCCCACCGGTCAGTTCTTTCCATCGGTTCATGAGGGAAAGGGTAGGTGAGGAGCGCGAGCGCTTGCTGCGCACGCCTCCCGCGGCGGGCGGAGCCCGGATGCCGTACGGCGATCGACGGCGGCGTCCACGGTCTGCTGGGCGAACAGCGACCGAGGGTGACCCCTTGCGCGTTTCGAGGCCGGGTACTGATCCCGCCCCGCCGTCAGTGCGTCGCGCCGCTCCTGATCCTGATCCCGGCCACCGTGCCGTCGCCCCGCAGGGTCAGCGGGCCCGGGCCTTGATGACGTACGCAGTCCAGCCTGCCCAGGGGTGTCTCCGGTCCGTCCGGACCGCCGACGGCGATGCCCTCGGTGGCGGCCACGACCAAGAGGGTCTCACCCGTGGCACACGCCATCTCCGCGGCCTCCGCGGCAGCGACGCGGACGATCCGCACGTCTGCCTTCGCCCGGCCCCTGCGGGTCATCACATTCACATTGCGCACCGCGCCCGCCACCAGCCGGCAGTCCGTCACCGCGTCGCCGGAGAAGGCGAAGGGGTTCAGCGGTCCGACTTCGTGCCGGGTCCCGTCCACGGTCAGCAGCATGCCCTCTCCCTCGACCAGGGTGATCACGCGGTCGATCCCGGCGAAGGGCGAGAAGGGGCCGTCCGCGTCCACGTCCGCGACACTCACCCGCCAGTCGAAGCTGTCGGCCAACTCCTCAGAGGTCAGGGGAACTTGGACACGACCGGACGTGACCTCCCGGGTCAGTCCGCCGCCGTTCCGCCACGGCACACTGCGGTAGTCCCTCCAACGCAGCACATCTCCGCCCACCCGGCACCGCCTCCCTTCTTCCCTCATTGCCCGTCCGGCCGACTTCATCACGCGAGGCACGAACCCGAGCATGGGGGGGCGCCCGTCGGGCCAGGTGCCCCCCCATCAAACTGCAAGAACCTGTTCGGTCCTACTTCCACGGATCGGTGAACGACCGACCGGGCACCGGCTTGGCGATGAGAGCCACGGCTATGAAGAAGTTGACCTGCCCGATCGCGAACATCAACGTGGCGAGGGCCTTCTCCTCGTAGTGCTCGGCAGCCTGTGCGTACAACTCGTCAGAAACCCGCTCGCCGTCCGCGGACGGCTGCAGCACGGCCTCCACCAAGGCCAGAGCGGCGCGCTCCGCGCCGGAGAAGTACGGCGAGTCCTGCCAGGAGGACACCGACGTGATCCGCTCCTCCGACTCCCCCGCCTTGCGCAGGAACCCGGTGTGCAGAACGGTCAGGTAGGTGCTGCCGACGAGCTGGCCCGCCCGAAGTTGAACCAGGCTGATCGTGGAACGCGGCACCGAACCGTTGCCGGTGACCTTGAACAGTGCCGCCGACACCGCGGCCAGTTCAGGGACGAGCTGCGCGGGGTCCTCGCTCATCCGCGGCACCATCGGGACCTCAGCCGTGATCGAACGTGTAGCCATCATCGTCTCCTTGTTTCCTCAGGGGCACCGCAAGGTGCTGTCACTGTCCTGACGGATCGCGCCAGGAAAATGTGACCGGCGGCCAGGCGTCCCGCGGGCACGGTGTGGATCCGCAGTCCCGGTGCGGTCCGCTCAGTTGCAGGAGGCGCTGGAGCTGGCCGTGGGCGTGCTCCACGACCAGTTCGCCGCCGTGCGTGCCCAGTTGCTACGAGGCAGAGCCCAAGAGCTCCAGGGCCACGGGGGCTCGGAAGGTGACCCGGCTCAGGTCGAGTATGACGCGGGCCCTGCTGTGTTCCGGCCACAGCGGGGCCCGCGGCGGATGGAACTTGCGTGCCGTCGGCGTGGTCACCTCTCTCAGGGATCGGATCGCCGCAGGGGCAACTGGTCCTGGAGGCCCGCCCGGTCGATGGCGGCCCCTGCGACGAGCCCGGTCTCGATGATGCCGACCGCGATACCCACCGCATCCAGTGCTCGGCACATGCCCAGCAGCGTGAACAGACCGGCGTTGTCGCAATAGGTGACGGCGGACAGCTCGAGCAACAGTCGACGGCGACCAGGCTGCGCCGCCACTTGCACGATCTCCTCGCGCAGCAAGGCGACGGTGTCGAAGTCCAGTTCGCCGGACAGGCATATGACTGTCGCGGTCCGGCCCGCCGGGACTTGACGGATCACCAGCCGGGGTTCGGCGTCCTGCTCCATGGCAGCCGCTTCCTTCTCTGCCCGCGGGCGGTACGGCGCCCGCCTGCCTGGCGACCAAGATCTCCCTCAGGGTGCGCACTGGGCCGCAGCACCCGCACCTGGTTCGTCAGCAATGTCCGTCCCAAGCCTCGCTGACCATGTCCGAAGCACCCTCCTGTCCGCCGACGCCTCAAGACGGAAGCCGATCTCCGGCATCGCCGGACATCCTTCCCACGTATTCTCCCGCATCCGGGGCCTGCGGGGGCCGCCCAGGAAGAGTGGGCTCGCGGACACGGACGGGGCGTCCAGGCCCGCGGGCTGCGGAGCCTGCGGGCTGCGGGCTGCGGGCTGCGGGCTGCGGGCTGCGCGGACAGTCGCAGGAGTGCAGACCAAGGCGGCCACAGGCACCGTGCCGTGCTTCGACTGTGCACGGGCCCTTCGAACTCACTCCTCGAACTCACTCCTCGAACTCACTCCTCGAACTCACCTCTCCAACTCACCTCTCCAACTCACCTCTCGAAGCGCGCCGCCCCCGCGTGAGCGCGAGAACGCTTCCGACCACGGCGATCATGGCGATGGCCAGGGCGATGCTGATTCCGCCCTCGGTGTCCCAGTACACGTCTTCCAAGCTGATCAGCAGTGCCGCCTCGTCGACGACGAGGGCCAGGCCGACCCCGTAGGCCAGCCCCATCCAGGCGCGCGCCCGCGCCGAGCGGTCTGCCAGTCCTGCCACGCCCACCACGGCGAGCAACAGGATTCCCCACACGTAGTGGTGGATGTGCACCCCACCGGCCTGCATGTCGCCGACCCCGGCCACGTCGACATGGATGAGCCAGGTGAGCAGGCGCATGCCGCCGAAGGTGAGGGCGAACCCCCACCAGGCAAGGACCAGGCCTCGGCGTTTCGGAGAGATGCCGGGCAGCAGGCGCAACCAGGGCGAGGGGCGCCCCGCGTGGCCGGACGGTGCGCGGCCGGACGTCTTCCGGGACTTCATCCGGGCCTCTCCGCCGTGAACTTCTCGATCAGTGCGGCCATGGCGTCCGGCGCACTGTAGTGGGCTGCGTGGGCCGCGCCTGGGACGTCTTCCGTGCGCCCGTCGGCGACCAGTCCTGCCACCCGCCGAGTCCATGTGCCGGAGGCGATGGTGTCACCCGCTCCCCGTACGACGAGCGTGGGCGCGCGGACCCGGGAGAGGTTCACCTCGAATGACTCCGCTGCGTCCCGCAGCGAGTGCTGAAAGGAGGCGGCGCACCGCAGGGGGCCGGTCACCAGATAGTCGAACGCGGCCAGGGAGAGCAGCCCCAGGGGCTCCCTGGGGGCGTCCGCGACGAGCCGACCGAACTGGCGCAGGGCGGAGATGCCCGGTTCGAGCGCAGGACCGACCAGCACCAGGTGGCTCACCAGGTGGGGGTGGCGTGCGGCGAGGGCCGCGACCACCTGACAGCCGACCGAGTTGGCCACCAACTGGCTCGGACCCAAGAACAGACGCTGGTGCAGGCGGGCCAAGGCATCAGCGAGCTGTCCGACGTCGGGCGCGCGGCGTACGGTGGCCCGCGAACGCGCGTTGCCCGGCAGATCCGGCACCACCACGCTCGCCCCGCCTGCGGCCAGCCTGCGTGCGAGCGGCACGAAGTACCGGCCCGAGAGTCCGAGTCCGTGTACGAGCACCATGGCCGGGCGGTCCTCATGTGGCGGCGGCCCGTATCTGCGGACGAAGAAGCCGTCGTCAGTCATGTGATCCACCTGTCCGCCATCGTGTTGTGCAACCCGAGTCCGTCTCGATCGATCGACCACCGAGTATCCCTGCGTGACGGGCAGGCAGATGGACGAAACGCACGCGCACCGAGCAAGCGTCCAGGTGTTCCCGTAGTGGCCGGGCCGTCAATGCTCGATGTAGCTCACCAGCAGGTCAGCGAGCTGCTTCGGCCTGCCGATGGCGACACAGTGGCTGCCGATGAGCACGGATGTGGCCATCCCCCGGGCATACACCCAAGGGGCGACCGGTCACGGGACAGCTTCATCTGCGTCGGTGGGGCGGTGCACCTGTCGCCGGTCCCATGCCCTGAGCTGGGCCCGAAGGTCTGTGGGCAGGCGCCCGTCGCGCCCCCAGGCGACGATCGACCCAGCCAGGTCCTGGCACTCGACGTCCATGCGCCCGGACAGATCCCGCAACGCGTCCCAGCCCTGCTCGGGCGTGAGGCGCCCGGCCGCCATGAGCACACCGACGGCCTGGTCCAGGACCGCATTGGTCTGCAAGGCCCGATGGAGATCATCGACTTCCGCCTTGAGGCGGGCAACCTCCTGCTGCGGCTCCGCGGCGAACTCTTCGGCGGACTCCTCGGGCTCAAGGTCTGGCAGCGTACACAAACGATCACTCCGGTTCGGGGTCTGGGATCCGGAAATACAGACACAGCCTCTGCGGAGGAACCTACGCTCTGTACCCGCCCACGCCCCGCAACGCGCCTGCCACCGCGAACTCGTGCCGCCCGGCCTGCGGAGCATGGACAAACCTACGGCCTGCCGAGATTCAGGAGCCGGCCGTTTCCGTCGCGTCGTCGCCGGCCCGGGCTTCGATGACGCTCAAGACGGTGGGAGTGGAACAGACACGGGTCAGGCGCAGGCCCGCCTCGGCCAGCAGCGCACGGAAGTCCTCGTGCGTGCGCTCGCGGCCAACCAGTGCAGCCATCATCAGAAGGTCCAGGTCCTTGGCCTGATGAGGGCGGTTGTCAGGTGCGATGACCGCGTCCACGACGAGGATCCGCCCTCCCGGAGCGAGCGCGCGGCGGCAGGCGCGCAGCAGGCGGACACACTGCTCGTCCTGCCAGTCGTGCAGGATGCGCTTGAGCAGGAGGACGTCGCCCTTGGGTACGCGGTGAAGAAGTCACCCTCCGCCGTGGACCACCGCCCAGCGAGCGCCGCGTCGTCACCCAGCCGGTGCCCGGCCACGACGTGGGCCCGGTCGTACAGCACACCGTCGAGCCCCGGGCAGGCTCGCAGAACGGCGGCGAGAAACCCACCCTGGCCCCCTCCGACATCCACGACGGTGCCGGTCTTCGGGAAGTCATAGGCCCCGGCGATCGGCTCGTTCTCCACACCGGACATGGCGGCCATGCCGTCGTGGAAGACGGCGGCGGTCTCGGCGTCCTGGGCGAAGTGGTCGAAGAAGGGCTTGGCGAAGATGTCCTCGAAGACGGAACCGCCGGTACTCAGACAGTGGTCCATCCGCCCTGCCGGGAGCCAGAACGTACGGTCGGTGATCATGAGAATTCCGTCCCGTACCGATCCGGGAACGTCGGACCGCAGCGCCTCCCCCGCTGCCTCCAGTTGGAACCGGCCCTGTTCGTCCTCGCCGAACAGTCCCCGCGTGGCCAGCAGCCGGAGCACCCGGGTCAAGGCCGTCGGGTCCGTATCGGTGGCGGCGGCCACATCGGCGGGTGTGCGCGGCCCGTCGGACAAGTGGTCCGCCACGCGGGCAAGAGCGGCCGCACGCAGCGCGGCCGGGAACACATAGCCGAGCGCCGCGTCGATGAGCGCGGCGCCTCCCCCGTCTCCGCCGCGCACACTGTCCACCGCCCGCTCACCAGCACTGCCCATGTCGCCCATCGCCCCGGCTCCCTCCACTACCGCGCCCCGGTCGAGCACACCCGTGCCCAACGGCCCGGGGCCTCAACCCCGGCCACCCGACGGCGGGTCACCCGTGGCGCATACTGTGCCGTCGCCGCGCGGGGTCGCCCCCGCTGACATCATGTCCGAAGCGGCCCGGGCGCTCCGCCCCTCCGGACGACTTGTCATTGGTATGGACATGACCAACCCGTCGAGCTAATCTCGGACTTGGTCTAGACCGCGTCGGACGCGTGTCCTCCGGTTGTCTCCTCACGGCCACGCCGTCCTCACGGTTCGGTCCGGCAGTGGCAGTGTCAGTGCATCCGAGGTGTGTGTCCGCCCCCATCCGCAACCTCGGACCACGGGAGCACACCATGCGCAGGAAGCTCACCTCGTTACTCCTCGGCCTCGGCCTCGCCGGATCGACCGTGCTCGCCACCAGCGGCAGCGCCCATGGCCACGGCTACACCGACTCGCCCGTCAGCCGCCAGCAGTTGTGCGGCAACGGCACCGTACGGAACTGCGGGCAGATCCAGTGGGAGCCGCCGAGCGTGGAGGGTCCCAAGGGGTTCCCCGCGCGCGGGCCCGCCGACGGGCACATCTGCTCGGGTGGCATCGGGCGCTTCTCCGAACTGGACGATCCGCGAGGCGGGAACTGGCCGAGCACCAGCCTGACCGCGGGCCAGAGCCACACCTTTGTATGGCGGATCACCGCCCGCCACGCCACCACCGACTTCCGCTACTACATCACCAAGGACGGCTGGAACCCCGCCAAGCCACTGACCAGGGCCGACCTGGACCCACAGCCGTTCCTCTCCGTACCCTTCGGCGGCCGTCAGCCCGGCTCCACGGTCACCCACGCAGGCGTCCTGCCCCAGAAGACCGGTCGGCACCTCATCCTCGGCGTCTGGACCATCGCCGACACCGGCAACGCTTTCTACGCCTGCTCCGACGTACGCTTCTGACACCCGGACACCCGGACACCCGGACACCCCCGGGCCAGGGCGCGCGCATGGCCGGGGGGGCTTCCGCCCCGCGAGGTGCGACGGCGGGGCAGTCGTCTGCGAAGTGCTCAGTCGAGACAGAACTCGTTGCCCTCGATGTCCTGCATCACCAGGCACGACTCGTTGTCCTCATCGGCAGCCAGGAGTCGCACACGTACCGCGCCGAGCGCGATCAACCGTGCGCACTCGGCCTCGAGCACGGCCAGGCGCTCTTCGCCCACGAGCCCCGTACCGACCCGTACATCGAGATGAACCCGATTCTTGACGACCTTGCCTTCGGGAACGCGCTGGAAGAACAGTCGCGGGCCCACACCTGAGGGATCACTGCAGGCGAACCACGCGTCCCGTTCCTCAGACGGCAGGGACCGGTTGAAATCGTCCCAGGTGTCGAACCCCTCCGGTGGCGGCGGTGCGACGTACCCCAACACCTCGCACCAAAAGCGCGCGACGCGCTCGGGTTCCGCGCAGTCGAAGGTGACTTGGAACTTCCTGATCGAAGACATCGGCGCACCATACCAGTGGGTTTCCGTTGCGGCCCGCACCGCATTTGCGGACGGCAGCCAGCCGATCCGCGTCCGCGCGCGCCGCGCCGGGCCGCGCCGGGCCGCACCGATCCGCCAGGGATACACGGACGTCGACTGCGTGCACCACCCCGAGGTCGGCTCCGACTTCCACGTCGTCTGGCTCTACCGCCCCTGAGCAACACCTGATCCGCAGCCTGAGTGAGGCGCCGCACAGGGCGCCTCACTCAGCGCTGCCGCGGTATGCCCGGGGGCTGGATCCGCGGGCGGCTCGGCACGCCCCGCCCTCGCTGGTTGCCAGGGTGGGGTGGCGTACGGGTCGGGGCTCAGCCAGTGCTTGCGCGCTTGTGACGGCGGAGTACGACAACCCCGCCCGCGAGTGCGAGTGCCGCTCCGGAACCGCCGACGAGCAGCGGGGTGGAGGCCGACGTGCCGTCCTCCTCCTTGCGCTGTGGGCCGGAGCCGCTGGAGTAGCCCTTGGTGTCGTACTCCGAGCCCGGCAGCTTGTCGGCGTATCGGGCCTTGACCGGTTGCTGGTAGTCGGCGAGCGATACCGACGCCTGCCCGTTCAGTCCTTCCCTGGCCTGGTCGTTGAGCGGTTCGACGGTGTTGAGTTTGAGCTGGTACCAGCCGCGGATCTGGGGTTCGGTGAAGACCAGCGTTCCCAGGGTGGCCCTGCCCGCGTACGAGGCGTCGCTGTCGCCGTCGCGCACGGCCGCCAGGTGCCAGCCGCCGCCTCGGGTGGGGGCGAGCATGACGGTGGCCGTGCGGCCGTTGACGGTGGCGCTCAGCGAGGAGACAAGCTGCGTCAGCTTGATCGCTTCGGTGGGCAGGGGCCGGGCGGTGCCTGCGACGAAGCCGGGGGTGATCTCGTTGAGGGCCAGCGGGTCCTTGATCGTGAAGGTCGGGAGGCCACGGCACGGTTCGGCGGTGTCGGGGATCGACTGCACCGGCCCGCCGGCCCCGGTGGGCAGCGGGGTGCGCAGAAAGCGGCAGACTGCGTTGCGGACGGCGGTGGACTTCACCGCGTCGAGAGCGGCCTGGTAGTCGGGGATGTCCGCGGGCAGCGGGTCCTTGGCCGGGGCCGCGCGGACCGGGCCGATGGCGGACAGCAGTGCGGACGCGCTCAGGGCGAGGACGATGGCCAGGCGGGAGCAGCGGGAGCTCGCCCGCTCGGCGGTCGTTCCGGTGTTTCTGGTGTCGCGCATGTCGCCTGCCTTAGCGGGAGATGCCGATGCGGGAGTGGGTCCACTTGGACGAGCTGTTGCTCACGTAGTCGTTGTAGTTCCACCACGTGTACGTGGCGGTGTCCGGCCACGGGTCGGCGACGGCGATGGTGTTGTTCGACGTGTCGAAGCCGTAGACCACGTTCATGTGTCCACCGCCGGATGCCCATCCGATGCGGGCGGCGACCGGCCGTGCCGCCTTGACGTCGGTGTACACCTGGTTGAACGTGGCCGCGCTGTTCAGGCCCGAGCCGGTGTGGGCCAGGCCGAGGCTGCTCCAGCCCTTGGCCATGTCACCGAGTGTGGCGGGCTGGTTGTTGCAGCCGTAGGAGGGCTGGGCCCGGTTGCAGAAGTCCGTCTGCGTCGACCCATATCCCTGGAACTTGGCGATGGTCAGCCCGGAGGCGACCCAGCACCACTGGGTCTTCTCCTGCTTGTACATGCCGATGTTGTCCTGACCCGCTTCCGCGTGAGCCGTGCCTGCCGCGGCCGCGAGCGTTCCCAAGACGGCCAGCACAACGGCTGCCGCTGCCATTCCGTACCTGAATCTGCCCATGTTTCTGCCTTCCCCTGAAGGCTGCAACGAGACGAGCGGGGCGATCTGGCAGGGATATGACAGCGCAGCATG
Source organism: Streptomyces aureocirculatus (assembly GCF_000720475.1). Lineage (GTDB taxonomy): Bacteria > Actinomycetota > Actinomycetes > Streptomycetales > Streptomycetaceae > Streptomyces > Streptomyces aureocirculatus. The sequence continues at coordinate 112,668 of NZ_JOAP01000013.1, read as the reverse complement.
ACGGGGGCATCCAGGGGCGACGCACGCGTTTGACCCGTATGGATTATTTGTCGGACCATCATATGTATGCGACGGCCCAGCCGAGCGCCTCGGCGCTGTTGCGAGGCGGCCATGGTTGACGACGAAGACAACTGATGGATCCCCAGGGGGCGCCAAGGGCACTTGGGAGGCGCGCAGGAGGCGTGCATCGAGCTGAGCGCACTCCTTCGTCAACCCGAAGATACGGTCGGCTCCGGTGCGACAGGCGGCCTTGGCGGCAGTATGGGGCGTCAGCGAGGGGGGCGGGAGTGCCGAGGGCGTAAGTACCGGAGTTGCCGGGTGTTCGCCCCGCAGCGTGAAGCCGCCCTGCCCGCGCTGGTGCTCTACGCCGCGGTCAAGCAGTTCGAGGACGAGTTGATCCTCTCGGCCGACTCGCGGCAGGAGTTCCTGCGGCTGGCTCGTAGCCGCCGCGACCTGCTGTGGCACGACGAGTTCCGGCGCCTGCACGCCGCGGACGCCCGAGCCCGCGACCTCGCGGCACTGGCCGGAACCGTCCACGAAGCGCTGGCCAGGCACGCGGGTCACGGGGAAGGGAACGGTGCGGCGTGAGCGGGGACAATGTCGTCTTCGACATCGGGCTCGTCGGTCCCAGCGGAGTCGGCAAGACTTCGCTCATCAGCGCCGTCTTCCTCGCCGGGCAGGACATGCTCGCCGGCAGCGGTGTCACGGTGGTCCCGGACGACGAGCCGACTGAAGCCCTGATGGCGGACCACGCCCATGCTCTGGCCAGCGTGGTCCAGCGCGGCCAGTTCGTCGCCGACTCCGTCAAGGCGAACACATCCGTGCTCGACTTCAGCCTTCGGCTCGACCCAGGGTTGGCCAACGGCGGTATAGCGCTGCATCTGAAGGACTGTCCCGGAGGTTGGCTCGACCCTCAGAAACGAAAGGACTCCGCGGAGGCCAGGCAGCCGTCACGGCCCGTACCGGCGAGTGGCGGCTGTATCTGGTCTCCATCCCTTATGGGAGAAGGGACACACGAGGACGCCCCCGGGAGTTCACACTGGCCCTCACCGGTCGCTGCGGTCCGTCGGACGCCTCTGCGGTTCTGTGGCTGGCCGAAGTCGTGGGCGCAGCGGAGAGCGCACGGTTGCGCACCGCGTTCTCCGATGCCTTTCCGGACGCCGCCATCAGGCGGCTGCGAGGCCGCCATATGCCCGTCCACCAGCAGGAGAGAGTTCAGCGCCTCGCCGAGGCTCTGCGGAAGCTGGAGCCGGAACCCGTCCTGTCGCCTCCCGCCCCGCCGGGCAGATGGTGGGGCTCCAGGAAGACGGCAGCGACCGGCAGGCCTTTCCCGACCATGTGGCCCGGCTCCTGCTGGGCGAGCAGGACGGTGTCGCGATCGTGGGCGACCTGGTGTACGAGGTACACGTCACGGGCGACCATGCGCCCTCCGCCTCTGTCCGCGCCCTGGGTGAGGTGTGGCCGAGCACTGCGTCAATGCTTCTCGTCCGCTCCGGCAGCCCGCAGCGGACGTCCCCCGAGTCCGCCCCGGGCAGACAGCCACTCTCTCGGCAGGCGAGGTGGTGCCGGGAAAAGCTCCCACCGCACGGCGGGCGAGCACGAGCGCGACCGTGCAGGAGCCCGGGCGGAAGGAGCGCACCAAGGAGCGGGCACGCACCGATCGGTTCCTCAGGAGAGTGACCTGGAGCTGCGCCGGACTGGCCGTACTGTTCGTCGGGGTCCTGATCGTGCTGGTGCTGACGACGCTCCTGTAGAGATCGCATCACACAAAGCCCCACGCTTGGGATGGGGATACCAACCCGCCTGGACACGGATGGAGCTCTACGAAGGCGAGCGCTGCAGCGAATGGGTGGTCCAGGGCTGGACCGACGCCGGGGTCTGTTGTCTCCGACCGGTACGGCAAGGAACCCCGGCGGCCCCGGAGCAAGCCCTCCTGACGGTGACGCCCTCCGGGAGACCCATCCCACCGTCCACGAACCCCGCCGTCAGCGAGTTGCTGTCTGCGGCGGACACCGTTGCGCGGGCCATACCCCCGATCCGCAGGGTCTACCAATCAGTGCCCGTTGCGCTGGACAAACTCGGCGCGGATCTCTGGCCATGGACTGCGCATGTGAGTCTCGAGCTCCGCTACGCGGATGGAAGCCACCGGAGAGCGACGTCCGAGGACACCCCCATGTATCGCTTCGCAGCAGGGCCTTTCACATGTACCGAAAGCGGTGCACCCCACAGCCCGAGTCCCCTCCGGATCAGACTACGGAAAGCGTGACCATGTTGGTCACCTGCGGGTTGCGGTGTCGGAGGGCAGTTCGGCGAAGCGGTCGCGGTACTCGCCGGCGAAGCGGCCGAGGTGGGCGACGCCCCAGCGGTAGGCGATCGTACCGATGGGGTCGCTGGAGGCGAGGATGTCCGCACGGGTCCGGTCGAGCCGTAGGTCGCGGACGTAGGACATGGGCGAGATGCCGAGCCGGTCGCGGAATACGGAGCTGAGGGTCCGCGGGCTGCACCCTGCGGCAGTGGCGATGCCGCCGAGGCTGATGTGCTCGGCGAGGTTCGCTTCGATGAACGCGAGGGCTGCCCGCAAGGAGCGCGGGTAGCCGGGGCGCGGACCGTCGTGCAGCTCGCCGGTGTGCGAGTGCGGCTGGGCCAGGAGCAGGGCGGTGACGAGGCAACGCACCTGGCTGCGTTGCAGTTCCACACGCTGGAACAGGGGGTCTTCGGAGTCCAGTTGTTCGAGGAGGGAACGGATCAGGAGCCGCACCGCCCCGCCCTTGGGCTTGGCCAGGTCGAGGGCGAAATCGAAGCGCACGGTGGACACCGGAGGACGCCCGGTCAGCGCGGTGAACTCCTGGTCGACCAGGGCGGCGTCGATCCGCAGGCCAAGGAACTGCGTCCTCCGGCTGCGCAGGGGCCGCAGTTCCTGGGTGTCTCCGGGGTTGGCGACTCCCGCCGTCGCCTCGTCGAGGGTCGCCCGCAGGCCGCCGCGCGATGCCGAGATGGCACCGGAGACACCGATGTTGACGAAATAGGAGCCGCGGTTACGGCTCTCGGTGGAGGCGACGCGGACGTCGAGTGGCGAGGCGAAGTAGCCCACCGCGAAGTCGTGTGCGGCGACGCCGCGCAGCTCGTGATCGCCGCCGCGCAGCTCGCCCAGGGGCGAGGTGGCGATGGAGCCGCCGAACAGGCGGGTGGCGGCGTTGAGCAGGTCGGCGGCGTTCTGGGATCTGGTGATGAGGTGGTTGCGCAGCGGCGTCGGCACGGTGGTGGGGCCACCTCCCTGGGGACCATTGTCTGCCATGGCGGGTGTGCCGGGTGTGTTCGCGAGGGAAGCCGACACGGCAGGCCTCGTACCCCTGCCCGTGGAAGACGAGCGAGGTCTCGAGCCCGAGCAGGCCTCGCGTCGACGAGCGGATCCCGTCCGCGCCCACCAGCAGCGCTACCGTGCGGACGGTTCCGTCCGACAACCGTACGCGGACCAGTTCCCCCTCCTGATCCACCGCGGCGACGGTCGTTCCGTGGCGTATCACTACGCCGCACCGCTCTGCCTCCGTGTGCAGGACGCGGTGCAGCACGGGGCGCGCGATCCCGGCCATCGCGGGCCGCCGCGCACCGATCAGGCGCGGCAACCGGACCTCGTCCGCGGGCTTCCCGTTCGTGTCCACGTGCGTGATCGTGCTCATGCCGTAGCCCTCGGCCAGACATGCGTCCGCAAGCCCCAGCTCGTCGAAGGCGCGCAACAAAGGACCGGTCAGGCACAGCCCCCCATTCGGAAGCCGCCTCCGGCGGGCCGACCTCGGCGATCTCCACCTGCCAGCCGTCGCGTGCCAGGGCTGTGGCCGCTGTCAGACCGGCCACGCCCGCGCCCACGATCACGGCCGTCCGCGCACCGCGATACCTGTCCATGCAAGCCTCCCAAGCGCCGATTTCTTCGAAACCGTAGGACGCGTCGGCGCTCCGCCTTGTCCGGATCGGGCGGCAACCATCCACTCTCGGCAATCGGTTCAAGCAGACGGTCGGCTTGGGAAAGCAGCGACTCGGTGGGCGGACAGTTCAGGCGGCGGGCGGCTCGGTCTCCCCCGCGCAGGCGATGATCCGGTCGATGAGCTCTGCCGCAGATGGACGACGTCGGCACCCGCGAGGCGCGGACCCCCGTCCGGCGTGGTGAAGACCTCCGGCAGCTCGGGGCTCGCCCGTCACGCGACGGACCAGCCGGTCACCGCCCGTGGACGACGGACCACCCGGTCACAGCACGTAGACTCGACGCCTGTGGCGGACACCCAATACGAAGACTTGTTGCGGCTGGTACTCACCTCCGGGACGGCCAAAGCCGACCGGACGGGCACCGGCACCCGAAGCGTGTTCGGGCACCAACTACGGTATGACCTCTCGCAGGGGTTTCCTCTGGTCACCACCAAGAAGGTGCACCTGAGATCCATCGTGCACGAGCTGCTGTGGTTCCTGAACGGCGACTCGAACGTCCGCTGGCTGCAGGAGCACGGCGTCACCATCTGGGACGAGTGGGCCGACGCGAACGGCGACCTCGGCCCGGTCTACGGCGCCCAGTGGCGTTCCTGGCCCGCTCCGGACGGCAGGCACATCGACCAGATCAGCGAGGTCCTCGGCACGCTGCGCCAGAATCCGGATTCCCGCCGGATGATCGTCTCCGCCTGGAACGTCGCCGACCTCGACAAGATGGCTCTCGCACCGTGTCACGCCTTCTTCCAGTTCTACGTCGCCGACGGCAAGCTCTCCTGCCAGCTCTATCAGCGCAGCGCGGACCTGTTCCTCGGCGTCCCGTTCAACATCGCCAGCTATGCCCTGCTCACGCACATGGTCGCGCAACAGGTCGGCCTCGAACCGGGTGACTTCATCTGGACCGGTGGTGACTGCCACATCTACGACAACCACGTCAAGCAGGTGACCGAGCAGCTCTCGCGCACCCCCTTCGATTTCCCCGAGCTGCGTCTGCGCCGAGCCGACTCGCTTTTCGACTACGCGTACGGTGATGTGGAAGTGCTCGACTACCAGCACCACCCGGCCATCAAGGCCCCGGTCGCGGTATGAACGTCGGGCTGATCTGGGCGCAGACCCTGGATGGCGTGATCGGCGCGGACAATGCGATTCCGTGGCGGCTGCCCGAGGACATGGCGCATTTCAAGGCCACCACCCTCGGTCATCCGGTGGTCATGGGGCGCAAGACATGGGATTCACTGCCTCCGCGGTTTCGTCCGCTGTCCGGCAGGCGCAACATCGTGGTGACTCGGAATCCTCAGTGGGCGGCCGAGGGCGCGGAGCGCGCCGGTTCCGTCGCGGCGGCCCTGGACCTCGCGGCCGAGCCGTGGCGGGCAGGCGCCACGGCAGTCTCCACTGCGGCGCCGTCGGGGCCTGCCGTCCCTGCTGCGGCATGGGTGATCGGCGGTGGCGAGATCTACCGTGCCGCCCTGGAGTACGCGACGACCCTCTCGGTGACGGAAGTCGACTCGGCGGTGGACGGCGACACCTACGCCCCGAAACCGGACGCCACGTGGAGGGTCGCCGAGGACACCGGCTGGCTGTCCTCCACGTCCGGGCTGCGCTACCGCATCCGCACATACACCCGGTGACAGTCAGCGCACCGTCCCCGTGCCTGGCTCCACCGGCAGTCGTCGGGGAATCAGGTGTGCGATGCACGGTTGTGGGTCAACGCTGCGTGCGCACGTACTGATCACCATTCATCGGGCGATCAAGTCGGCGATACGTTCCCGCAGGCCAACCGCCGTGCGAAGAGCGGATTCCCAAACTCATCTGTCCCATTACCGGCGAAGCCGGAGATCAATTGCGGGGAAATTCTCGGTCGACCGGCTCTTGACAAACCTTTCAGCCGGAAGAAGTATGGTGAATCTTGAACTGGCGAGCGGAGAGCCAGGGAGGCCGTGAATGACCACCACGGATCAGCCGTCAATTTCGCGACTTGAGGCCGATCTCTTCCTTTTGCACGCGCCCAGCGTCTATGACTTCCGCGAGCGCGACGACATGCTGTTCGCTTATCTGAGTGACAGCGACAGTGTCAATGTCACCTCGGTCTACGAGATTTATCCCATCGGCTGGTTCTCGATAAAACAGCGTCTTGCCGATCATGGGTTCGACACAAAGATAGTGAATGTCGCCTCCCTGATGCTCATGCATCCCGAAATAGATGTCGAGCGATTACTCGGCCGCTTCGAAGCGCCGGTCTTCGGGTTCGACCTGCACTGGATGGCACACTGCCACGGCTCGGTGGAACTAGCGGCCGTCGTGAAGAAGGTGCATCCCGAAGCGCTCACCATCTTCGGCGGCATCTCGGCGACCTACTATGCCGAGGAACTGATCGAGTACCCCAGCGTCGATGTCGTCGTCCAGGGCTACGACACCCTCGACCCGGTCACCGAGCTGGTCACCAGGGTCCGGCAGGGCAGCAGGGACTTCCGTTCCATTCCGAACCTCCTGTACAAGGCGGGTGGCGAAGTCCGGAGAACCGGTTTCTCGCACACGCCGGACAACAACTACAACAACGTGCGCAACGACTGGTCGTACTACCGCGAAGCAGCCGACGGCGGCCCCTCGGCAGCCAAGCTCATCATGACGTTGCCCAATACCGGATGCGCGCACGACTGCGGCTGGTGCGGCGGGTCACGGTTCGCCTACCGCAACATCATGGGCGTCCGCAGGACCCTGGTGCAGAAGGACAACGACCTGGTCGTCGAAGAGCTTCGCACCATGCGCGAAGCGGCGAAGCGCACCTCGATCTACGCGCTCCAGTGTTATTCCGAGAACAGAACGCGGATGCACCAGTACCTGGACGCCGTGAAAGAGCTCGGATACAAGAGCGTCCACTTCGAGCAGTTCAGTCTGACACCACCCGACATCCTCAAGAAGATGGGTGAGTCGACAGATTCCTACATCATGCTCTCCCCGGAGTCCCACGACCTGAAGATCAGTAAAGCCGCCGGTCGCGGGAACTACACCATGGAGCAGATGGAGGAGTGGATTCCGCGCGCCCTTGATGCCGGCGTGAAGGGCATCATGATCTGGTTCTTCATCGGCATGCCCCACCAGGACCGGAAGTCGGTCATGGACACCATCGCGTACTCGGAGCGGATCATCCGGAAGTTCGGAGGATGGGCCGCCCTTCCGCTCATCTGCCCGATGGTGCCGTTCCTCGACCCGGGGTCCCAGTTCTTCGAAGAACCGGACAAGCACGGTTACCGCATCCACCACCGCACCCTCGAAGAACACCGCCGGGCCATGGTCGAGCCGCTGTGGCACCGGCGGCTGAATTACGAAACAAACTGGCTGAGCAGGCGCCAGCTCCAGGATGTCTCCTACGAGGCGATCACCCGCCTGGTGGAGATCAAGGGTGAGTACGGAGTCCTCCCCGCCGGATTCTGCAAGGCCGTCCTCAAGACCATCGACGAGACACGGGAACTGCTCGGGGAGATGGAGAAGGCACTGCTGCTCGACCAGGAGCTGCCGGCCGATCTCCGGGACGAGATACGGCGCTACAACCGCAAGGTCCTGTCCTATACGAACGACCAGATCATGCCGGTTCCCCGGCCGCTCGGCGGCCGGTGGTTCGACGATGCCACGGTCCCGCCAGAGCTGATCGAGGACGTGCTGGCGCCGCCGACCGGGCGGACGGCGCGGGTACGGTCCTGAACGTCTGCGTGGGCGCCTGGTGCGGGGGAGGTCGAGGTGCGGATCGCTGTGATCGGTGGTGGTCCCGGTGGGCTGTACTTCAGTGTGCTGGCCCACCAGCTAGGCCCCGCGCACGAGATCACCGTCTGGGAGCGGAACGCACCCGATGAGACCTTCGGGTTCGGGGTGGTGCTGTCCGACCAGGCCCTCGCCGGGATCGAGCACGCGGATCCGGCCGTCGTCTCGGGGATGCGGCCGATGCTCGCGCGGTGGGACGACATCGATGTGCACTATCGCGGCACCACGTTCACGGCGGGCGGGAACGGGTTCGCCGCGATGAGCCGCGCGGGGCTGCTCCTGACGCTGCAGCGCCGCTGTGCTCGACTCGGCGTTCCGGTGCGCTACGGCAGCGAGGTCACCGACGTGGCCGCCCTCGCCGCCGACCATGACCTCGTGGTGGCCGCCGACGGGGCGAATTCCCTGGTCCGGGCGCGGTACGCCGAGACCTTCCGGCCCACGGTGCAGACCGGAAAGTGCCGGTACATCTGGCTGGGCACCGACCTGGAGCTCGACTCGTTCACGTTCTACGTCGTGGACACACCGGGCGGGGCCGTACAGGTGCACGCCTATCCCGACTCCCGGCACACCAGCACCCTGATACTGGAGCTGTCCGAAGCCTCCTGGCGCGCGGCCGGGTTCGCCGACGCCGCTCCCCCGCAACTCTCCCCGGGCGAAAGCGACGAACGGTCGATCAAGATCATCGCTGAGCTGTGCAAGGACATCCTGAACGGGCACAAACTGTACGGAAACAACTCGCGCTGGCTGCGTTTTCCCACCGTGCGGTGCGAGACCTTGCGGCATCGCAACGTCGTCCTCATCGGTGACGCGGCGCATACGGCGCACTTCTCCATCGGCTCCGGCACCAAGATCGCGATGGACGACGCGCTGACCCTGGCCAAGAGTCTGCGGGAGCAGCCGAGCACGGCGGCGGCCCTGGCCGCGTACGAGGCCGAGCGCCGCCCGGCGGTCACCTCCCTCCAGCGCGCAGCGCGGGCCAGCCGGGAGTGGTTCGAGAACGTCGACCGCTACACCCACCAGGACCCGCAGCAGTTCGCGGTGAACCTCCTGACCCGCAGCCGCCGCGTCTCCTACGCCAGCCTGCGCCGGCGCGACCCCGAGTTCATCGCCCGCGCGGAGCGGTGGTTCGCCGACACGGCGGGCGCGGCCGACACGGCAGGCGCAGTGGGCGTGGCGGGCCCGGCGGGGAGCCTGGTGAGCGGGCCCGGCCGGGCGGGCCCGCCCCGCCGGACGAGCCCGCCGATGCTCCAGCCCTTCGTGCTCGGCGGCCTCAACCTCGTCAACCGCGTCGTGGTCTCCCCCCGCGGGACGGCCCCCGGAGGAGTCTTCCCCGGCCACGACGGTGTGCCGGGCGACCTCCAGCTCGTGTATCTGGGCGGCGCGGCACTGGGCGGGGCCGGTCTGGTGATGACCGGTCCTGTGTCCGTCTCCGCGGCGGGCACGGCCCTGCCCGGCGGTGCCGGACTGTACACCGCCGAACAGGGCGTCGGATGGCGGCGGGTGGTGGATTTCGTCCACACCCACGCACCGGCGAAGATCGGCGTACAACTCGGCTACTACGGTCCTGACGGCGCCACCAAACCCCTTGGCGAACTGCAGCGCGAGTTCGCCGCCGCGGCCCGGCGCGCCGCCGCCGCATTCGACCTGCTGGAACTGGACTGCGCCCACGGCAGTTGGCTCTCCGCGTCGCTGTCCCCCTCTGCCGACGAACGGGCTCGGCACAACGGCTCACCGCGTAAGGGCGGCGGCTCTCAGCCCCGGGGCGGCGACACGCTGCGGAACCGGTTCCGTCACCCCCTTGCGGTGTTCGGCGCGATCCGCGCCGTATGGCCCGCCGAGCGGCCGGTCGGCCTGCGCGTCTCACCGGCCCGGTGGTTCCCGGGCGGGGACGGCGTCGACGACGCGGCGGCCGAGATCGCGAACGAGTTCGCTGCGCGCGGCGCGGCGGCGGTGCACGTCCGCGCCGGTGCCGAGGCCGACCGGGACATGTACGCGGACCGGATCCGCAACCAGGCCGGGCGCAAGAGCGAGTTCGCCGTGATAGCCGCGGGCTCGATCGCCGTGTCCGACGTAGACACGATCGTCCTCGCAGGGCGTGCGGACCTGTGCGTCGTCGACCCGCCGACGGTGAACTCGCCCTGGCTCGCCCTGCGCGGGACACCGGATCGCGCTACCTCGAAGAGTGGTCATGACGGAGGAGGATGCCGTGCTCCCTAGTGCGGATCTCGGCCTGCTGCCGGAGATTGCCGCTGAACACCACGGTGGGACCACCCTGTGTGCGGACACACCTTGGGGTTCGGCCTGCCGCACCCCGACCACCGTGAGCGACTTCGCGGCCGTCGTCGCGGACTACGCCGACCGGTTGTGGGGTGCGGGAGTACGCCCGGGCGCGGTGGTCGCCCTGGTCAAGTCCAACCACTTCGACATCCAGGCGATCCAGTGCGCGATCGCCCGTATCGGTGCGCTGCCCGCGCTGTTGTCGGTGAAGATGGAGCCGGCGGATCTCCTGTACTGCATCGAGGAACTCCAGCGGCCCTGCCTCCTGACCGACGCCGACGGCGCAGCGGTCCTGCGTCCCTGGCAGGACCGCCTCGGCGAGGTCACCGCCCGCGTCCTCGCGCTCACGCCCGAGGCCGCGTCGGCGGGTGCCGTCCAGCTCAGCGAGCCGGCGGCTCATCAGGTCAGGCGGCGTTCCGGCTCGGACCGGACCCTCATCACGCACTCCTCCGGCACCACAGGGAAACCCAAGCTCCTCGTGCACACTGTGGACTCCCTATACGCCCACGTGGCTCCGCAGATAGGCGTCGTGCAGTCGCTCGACCACGCCGGGATCAGCGCGAAGTGTCTGTCCTTCGTGCATGTGCGGATGTCGTCCGGGCTCCTCACCGTGCTCAACACCGGCCTGCCGTTCCTCGGTATCTCCTCCCCCGAGCCGGCCCCGGTGCGCGAGGCGCTGCTGCGGTACCGGCCGGAGGCTCTGGAAGCACAGCCGAACATGTTCCTGCGCTGGGAAGCCCTCGCGCGCGAGACGCCGAACCCGTTCAGCACGGTCGAGCGCTACATCAGCAGCTTCGACGCGCTCCACCCGCGCACGCTGCGGACCCTTCTTGAGGCGTCCGAGCGGCCGAACCCGACCTTCATCCAGGCGTACGGGCAGACCGAGACCGGCCCGGTCACGCTCCTGATGACCACCCGTTCCGACATCCGCGAGCCGGGGCGACTCAACTCCCGTGACGTGGGCACCGCGTTCCCCGGCATGGAGATACGCGTCGTGGACGACGCCGGAGCACAGCTTCCGGCCGGCACCCCCGGGCACATCGAGATACGCACCCCCGCCCGCGCCGAGTCGATGATCGGCCGCCCGCCGCTGCCCGGCCGTGACACCTGGTGGCCCATGGGCGACATCGGCGCGCTCGGCCCTGACGGGCACGTGGAGCTCCATGACCGGCAAGTGGACCAGGTCCCCGGCGTACCCAGCACCCTGCGCGCCGAGGACGTCCTGCTCGACGAACTGCCGGAACTGGCCGAGGTCGTGATCATCGCGGTGGAAGGGAGGGCCACCGCGGTGGCGGCCACCGTCGACGGCAAGCCGATGGACGAAGACCGCTGGCAGCGCGCCCGCGGAATGGCGGGGCTGCCGGAGAACACCAGGGTCGACCACCGGCCGTGGGACGAGTTTCCGCTCACCGGCACGATGAAGGTCCGCCGGCACCGGCTCTTACCGCACGGAACCACCGGATGAGCGGCTCCCTGACGCCGACGGCGGCGCCAAGCCGATTCCTGCCGACGGAGAAGAGAGCCGCGGCACTCGTGCTCGGCGCCGCCTTCATGCTGCTCGCCGACACCTCGATCGTGAACGTCGCCGTCCCCAGCCTCCAGCGAGACCTCGGAGCCGACGTGCCCGACGTCCAACTGGTGGTGGCAGGCTATGTGGTCGCCTACGCCGTCATGCTCATCACCGGCGGCCGCCTGGGCGATCTGTACGGCAGACAGCGCATGTTCATGATCGGCGCCGTGTCCTTCACCCTGGCCAGCCTCGCCTGCGGCCTGGCGCAGAATCCGGAACAGCTCATCGCAGCCCGGGTGTGGCAAGGCCTCTCGGCGTCGGTGCTGTATCCGCAGGTCATCGCGACCCTGCACATCGCGGTGGCCGCGGAACGGCGCGGGCGGGCGTTCGCGCTGCTCGGCGCGGTGGTCAGTTGCGCCACGATCGCGGGACCGCTCATCGCCGGGCTGCTCATCTCCGCGGACGTCGCCGGGCTCCAGTGGCGGCCGATCTTCCTGATCAACATCCCCGTCGGCATCGTCCTGACAGCCCTCGCACCCCGTATGGTGCCCGCGCACAAGGGGCTGCGCCTGCGGCTCGACTACGCGGGCTCGTTCACCGTCGTCCTGCTCCTCGTCGCGCTCCTGGTGCCGCTCACGATCGGTCGTGACCAGGGCTGGCCGCTGTGGGGGTGGCTGCTGCTCCTGTGCGTGCCGGTGCTGCTTGCCGTCTTCCTCCGGCTCGAGTCGGCGCTCGAACGGCAGGGAAAGTTCCCGCTGTTGCGGCCGGGGCTATCGACGGATCCGACGTTCCGGCTGGCCCTGGCCCTGTATCTGGTGTACTTCGCCGCGGTCGTGCCCTTCTTCCTGTACTTCTCCATCACTCTCCAGTACGGGCTCGGACACGGTGCGCTCGCGGCGGCCGCGACCATGGCACCGTACGCGGTGGGAAGCACGCTCACGTCCCTGTGGTCGGCGCGGATCGTGTCCCGCTTCGACGCGCCCCGCACCATTCTCGCCGGTTGCGTCATAGGCGTCGTCGGCAGCGCACTCATGATCGCCACTCTCGCGGGGAACAGCTCGGGACGGAATCTGGGGTGGGCCATGGCTCCCACGATGGTGTTCACCGGCCTGGGACTCGGCCTGGTGCTGGGGCCGTTGCTCAACTTCGTCCTCGACCGGGTCCGCCACGACGACTCCGGCGTGGCCTCGGGGGCGCTCTCCACCGCGCAGCAGATCGGGTCGTCGCTCGGCGTGGCCGTGATCGGCCTCGCGTTCTTCAGGGGGTTCCACGGGGACCTGGCGTCCCTGGACTATCCGGCGCTGCGGACCGACATGATGTTCGGCCTTGCCGTGGTGGTGACGGCGTTCGCGCTGGCCTCCGTACTCGTCTGGCTCATCGCGCGCCGCAGCCGCGCCGACGACAACGGTCCGGCCTCGTCCAGGCCTCGACCCAAGGCTCCATGACCAGGAAGGTGGCAGCGTACGTGGACGGATCCTCGCCGTCAGGTGCCCTGACGATGCGGCAGAAGATGCTCAATGAGATAGCCGCCGGGAGCACCCCGGTTCCGGCCTATGTGGCACGCCTGTCACTCCGGGTCGTCGCGATGGACTGGCACGCGGGGTTCGTCGCGGTCGCCTTCCGCATCCCCGACGATCTCTGCGTGGAACCGGATGTGGCCTTCGGCGGCCATGTCGCGGGCATTCACGACCAGGCCGCGGGGTTCGTCCTGTGCAGCCTCCTCGACGACGACATGATGTTCGCCACGACCCGGCTGAATGTGCGGTACCTGACGGTGACACGCCCCGGGGAAGTACGCGCCGAGGCCACGCTGCACACGATGAATGAGCGCTCCGCCGATGTACGTGTCTCGCTGACGCAGGCCGGAAGGGTGACGAGCGAGTCGCTCGTGACCGAAGCGATCAGGAAAGCCAAAAGGTGAATGCCGTGGTGACCGACCGGCAGGTGCAGGAGCTGGTGGCGGGCGTCCTGGAGATCGACGTAGCCGATGTCGGGATCGACAAGTCGTTCTACGCGGAGCTGGAGATGGATTCGCTCCACAAGGCGGAGTTCATCGTGGCCCTGGAGCGTGCCTGCGGTGCGGAGTTCGCCCCGGCGGACGCCGCACGGATGGACAGTGTCGGTGATGTGATGCGGCTGCTGCGCGATCGGCATCGAGTGACATGAACCCCGCCACCGGCACCGCGAACCCGGCCGAGTTGCTGCTCGCCCATCCTCGCGACCGCCGCTGCGGTGTGGACCGCCGCGTCGGTGAGGTCACTTACGGCGACCTGCGGCGCGCGGTGAAGGAGTACGCCGGGGGGCTGCGGGCTGCCGGGGTGCGGCCCGGCTGCCGCGCGGTCGTCGTCTCCGACGACTGCGTCGCAGCGATCACCGCCGTTCTCGCCTTGTGGTGGCACGGGTGCGTGCCCGTCGTGCTGCACCCGATGCTCCGGCCCGCGGAGGTCGCTTTCATCGTGCGGGACAGCGAGGCGGAGTTCGCCGAGCTGAACGTCGACCCGGAACACGCGGCGGCCCTGCAGGGTGACCTTGGCGCGATCGACGCCGAGAGACGGGCGGCCGGGCGCGCCGGACTGCTCACCGCGCTCGGCCCCGTGCGTGCAAGCGGGCCCACACCTCCGCCGGCCGGTTTCCGCGCGACCGATGAGCTGCTGGTCCAGTACACCTCCGGCAGCACCGGCAGGCCCCGCGGGGTACGGCACTGTCTGCGGGCGGTGCACGCGATTCTGCGTGGTGTCGGCAGCCTGCTGGACCTCACCCCGGACGACGTCGTGCTGTCCACGGCGAAACTCTCCTTCGGATACGGATTCGGCAACTCGTTGCTGTACCCGTACGCGGCGGGGGCGAGTTCGGTGCTGCTCGAAGGGCCGGCGGACCCGTACGGCGTGGCGGCGGCACTGGACGCGTACCGGCCGACCGTGCTGTTCTCCGTGCCCCGGCTCTACGCCGGTCTGCTCGAAGTCGCGGAGCAGGGCAAGGCCGTCGAGACCGGCTCGCTCCGCCTGGCCGTGGCCACCGGGGAGCACCTGCCGGCCGGACTCGCCGCCCGTATCACCGAAGCGTTCGACGTGCCGCTGATCAATGGGTTCGGCGCGACGGAGGTCCTGCACACGGTCGTGGCGGCCGCCGTGGGCCGGGGCAGGGCCGCCGGTCCCGGATCGATCGGTTTCCCGGTTCCCGGGGTGACCGCGACCGTCCGCGACGACGCCGGCAGGGCGGTGGGCGACGGGACCCCCGGCCGACTGCACCTCACCACGGAGTCGGCCGCGCTCGGCTACCTCAACCGGCCGGAGGACACCGCCCGCGCGTTCGCCGACGGCGGCGTCTACACCGGCGACATCGCGTACCGCGCGGCAGGTGGCGAGCTCTGCCACGTAGGCCGCGCCGACGACATGCTCCTGCTCGGCGGCTACAAGATCGCGCCGGCCGAGATCGAGCGCGTGGTCCGGGCCGCCCCCCAGGCCGCTGACTGCGCGGTCGTGGGCAGCACGGACCGGACCGGGCTCGAACAGGCCACGGTGTACGTCGTGCCGCGGGACCCAGCCTACCCCGACGAGGCCCGCAAGGCAGTGAGGTCGGCGCTGCGCGCCGGACTCGCACCGTACAAGAGGCCGTCCCGGATCGAGATCATCGACGAACTCCCTGTCACCGCCAACGGCAAGCTGGCCCGCTTCCGGCTCCGCCCCCGGCCGGACGGCCCCGTCGGCAGTCCGGAGGGCAGCACATGAGCTGGGAGATCACCGGAATGAGCGCGGTGTGCGCGCTGGGCGACACCGTCGCCGGTATCCATGGCGCCCTGTGTTCGGGCCGCTCCGGCCTGGCGCCGCTGTCGGCGTTCGACGGGTCCAAGTACCGCGCAGGGGCGGCGTACGAGGTGCGGGACCGGGTGCGTTCCGGTGTGGACGAGCCGCTGCGGGCGACCCGCTGGCTGGTCCGCGTGGTCCGGGAGGCCCTGGCCGACGCGGGCCTGCCGGAACCGGAGCCCGGGTTGCCGGTCCTGGTCGGGACCACGCACCGGGAGATGCGGACCACAGAACTGTGGTGGCAGCACGACGGCCCCCTCTCCCCCACCGACCTGCACTTCACCGCGGCCCTGCACTCCGCCCTCGGCCTGCACAACGTGCACACCGTCGCGAGCGCCTGTGCTGCCTCGCTGTACGGCCTTGGGATGGCCACCGACCTCATCGCCCTCGGCGAGGCGGACACCGTGGTGGTGGCGGGCACCGACGCGATCCCCGAGAGCTCCTTCGGCGGGTTCGACCGGATCCAGTTCCCGCCGCCGGACACCGTCCGCGCCTTCGACAGGTCCCGCCGGGGCATGATCATGGGAGAGGGCGCGGTGGCGGTGGTGCTGCGGCGCGCCGGTACGTACCCCGGCCGGGTCCACGGCTTGGTCCGAGGCGTGAGCATGAACTGTGATGCGTCCCATCCGACAGCGCCCGATTCCGCGGGGATCGTCCGGGCGATCGAGGACGCGCACGCGCGCGCAGCGGTCGTTCCCGATGACATCGACCTGGTCATCGTGCACGGCAGCGGTACGGCGCAGAGCGATCTGGCCGAAGCGGTCGCGCTGAAGGCCGTGTTCAAAGCCGCCGACCCCGGCCCCCTCGTCACCGCGATCAAGGGCGGCATGGGGCATATCTCAGGCGGGGCGGGGCTGTTGAACCTCGTGGTGGCACTGGAGTCGATCCGGTCTGGTGCCCTGCCGGGAGTCAGCGATCTCACCGACCCGATCGAGGAAGTGAAAGAGCTGCGCGTCGTCTCCGGCCGCCCCGCCGCGGGGCCGTTCGGCACCGCGCAGGTGCACGCCGTCGGCATGGGCGGGATCAACGCCGTGGCCATCGCGGAAGGGGCGACGCGGTGAGTGCGAGGGGCGACGCGGTGAGTGCTCCGGCTGCCGTGCGGACCGCGATCACCGGTGTGGGCCTGGCGGTGGCGGGACCCGATTTCGACCCGGTGACCGCCCTTGCCGTACGTGGCATGCGGCACAAGGACCGGTCGTCGCGGTTCGCGGTGCAGGTGGCCCGGCGGACGCTCGACGACGCCGGGCTCCTCGGCGCGCCGGAGCTGGACGGTGCGGCGGTGGTCGTCTCCAGCAACTTCGGCAATCTGGACGCGGTGTGCGACTCCGTCACGACGATCGCCACCGGCTGTAGCAGGGACGTCAGCCCGATGCGCGTACCGCACCTGTCGAGCGCCGTATCAGCGGCCTGGATCGCCCTCGACCACGGCATCCGCGGCCCCAGTCTGACGCTGTGCAACGGCGCTTCGGGCGGGCTCGACGCCGTGGCCGCGGCACGGAACCTGATCGCGGCGGGCCGGGCCACGGCGGCGCTGGTGATAGGCGTCGAACCGGACACTCCGCCGGTGGCCAGGCTGCACAGGGAGAGCGCAGGTACCCGATGGATCGACGGGGCCGTGGGCCTGGTGATCGAGCCCGTGCGGCACGCCGTGAGCCGTGGCGCGCGGATTCGCGCGGAGATCGCCGGATACGGCAGGGCGGCCGACGAACAGTCCGCCGTCCGGGCAGCGGGCGCCACGGCGATCCGGCGCCTGGACGCCGATCCGACCGCACGGTTCGGGCGGTGCTCGGGCGCCCTGGGGGTGGTGCAGTGCGCGATGGCCGTGGAGCAACTGGAGGGCGAGGCGGTGGCGAGGCAGTCGGCAAGGCCGGTGCTCGCCGTCGCGGGCGCCGGGGCTGGGGAGAGCGACGGGACGTCGGTCTCGGCACTGGTACTCACGCCCCCTCGGGAACCCGTGCACACATCCCCTCAGGTGCCCGTGCACACACCGTCTCAGGTGCCCGTGCACACACCGTCTCAGGTGCCCGTACGCACACCCCCTCGCGGCCCCCTGCACACGCCGCCCCCTCGCGGGAGGGACACATGAACACGTTCGACAGCGTCCCGCGTGTTGTGATCACCGGCCTGGGTGCGATCTGCTGCCTGGGCACCGGGGTCGGCGCGTACTGGGGCGGCCTGCTCGCGGGCGGCGGAGAGCCGGAGGCGATTCCGCTGCCCCACCTCAACATGCGGACGAAGAAGATGTATCTGGTCGACCGGGCGCAGGTGCCCGCCGAACCGTCCTGCCACGCCGGGGTGGAGCTCGGCAGCAGCCCACGCCTGGCAGTCGCCGCGGCCGAACAGGCGCTCACCGACGCCAAAGTGGAGGACGGGGCACGCGTGACCGTTCCCGTGGTGCTCGGCGTCGAGCTGGGCAACTCGGACATGCAGGAGCTCCAGCGCAGCGCGGGACGGACGACATGGACGACGCTGACGCCCGCGGCCGCTGTCGTGGGAGCGGCGATCGGCTCGCGTGCGGCGCAGACAAGTGTGGGAAACGCCTGCTCAGCCAGCGGGTACGCGCTCACGATCGGGCTTGACATGATCCGTGCGGGTGAGGCGAGCACGGTCCTGGTCGGCGGGGCCGAGGGCGCCACGCGGGCCGGGATGGGGGCTTTCAACCGGCTGGGGGCCGCGGATCCGGTGCGCTGCCGGCCGTTCGACCGGAACCGGGCGGGAACGATGTTCGGCGACGGCTCGGCCATGATCGTGCTCGAAGCGGCCGATCACGCCCGACGGCGTGGAGTCGAGCCGTACGCCGAGCTGGCCGGTGCGGCCTGGAGCTGTGACGCCCACCATGCCACCGCCCCCGACCCCTCGGGGGACCAGATCGTCCGGGCGATGTCCGACGCGCTGGCCGACGCGAAGCTGAGCAGCGCCGATGTGGGCTGCGTCATCCCCCATGGGACGGGGACGCCGCTCAACGACGTGGTGGAGAGCCAGGCCCTGCACAGGGTGTTCGGGTCACGGATGCCTGAACTGCCGCTCTTTTCGCTCAAGGCGATGATCGGTCACACGACCGGTGCGGCAGGCGCCTTCGCCTGCCTCACGGCGACCCTCATGCTGCGTCACCGGCAGAGCCCGGCGAACACCCCGGTCGACCAGGACCCGGAGTGCGATGTGTGGCTCCCGCAGGAGCGTCCCGTGCCGTTGGCCGCACCCGCCGTCCTGGTCAATACCTACGCGTTCGGCGGCAACAACACGTCTCTCGTCGTCAAGGGCATCGGTATGGGCATCGGCAAGGACGTCAGCGGGGAGGCATCGCGGTGGTCACAGTGAGCACCGGTGAACTGGCCGTCGTCGGCATGGGCGTGGTGGGGCCGGGCATCTCCGGTCCCGCGGACGCGCTGGCACCCGCCGGGGCGGCGGCTCCCGGCTGGTTCAGGGCTCAAGTCGCCCTGCCCGGGCGCGGCTACCGGCGGCTGCCCGACGCGTGCAAATACCTCCTGGCCGCGTCGAGGCTGGCGGTCGGCGACGCCGGGGACCGGCTTACGCAGACCGAGCGCGACCACCGGGGCGCGGCGGTGGCCATCAACAACACCGGCGCCGCTCTGCTGGAGGCGATGGACCGCACGATCATGCGGGAAGGTGCCGCGGAGATGTCGCCGTCGAGCAGCCCTTTCATCGCCATGAGTTCGTTCGCCAGCCGGCTCTCGATGGAACACGACATCACCGGCTTCAACCTCACCGTCAATTCCCCGGTCACCGCCGGTCTTGAGGCGCTGCAGATCGCGGCCCGCGCCGTCGCGGCGGCCCGGGCCCGGGCGGTCCTGGTGGGCGCGGTCGAGGAAGCCCTCTCGCCTTCGCAGTCGCGGGCGCCCGCCCTTGGATCGTCGCCGCAGTCGTCCGCCGTTGGATCGCCGTTGTGCTCGTCCGCCCTTGGGTCGTCGCTGTCGTCCGCCCCTGGAACGGAGGTTGGCGCCGCCGTGCTGCACTGCGAGCCCGCCGTAGGGGGATGCGCGCGCTACGGAACGTGCCGGGCACGCGGCGCCTTCCTGGCCCCCGGGGTGGCGGCGCGCGACGCCCCCGCTGTCCTCGGTCCGCTGGTCGGCGACGACCCACCGGGCCGGATCGACGCGGTCCTTGACGACTCCGCGGTGGGAACGGCTGCCGCCCGGTGGCTCGACCGCCTGACCGGCACGTGCGAAGTCGTCATCGTCCCGGCACCGGCGCAGGCCGGCTGCCTCACGCCGTTGCAGCGCGTCGTGGGCCTGTTCGCGCAGGAGCACACGGCCCCCACCCGGCGCGCGGTGCTTGCGGCCTCCGCCCAGGGCACGCTCGCCTACGCCGAGCTGACGGTCACGCCACGAGGCGGGAGTTCACTCGAACCGTGCGCACCCCGGGTGGCCGCCGAGGGAGGAAAGTGATGTTCGTTCCCCTCGAAGGTTCCTGGGCTCTGATCTTCGGTGTCTCCAGCGGCATGGGCAAGGAGACCGCACGAGCCCTTGCCGAAGCGGGCTGCAACGTCATCGGTGTGCACTTCGATCTTGCCGAGGGGCAGCAGCGAGCGGAGCAGTACGCCAAGACTCTGGGTGGGCTCGGCGTCGAGGCACACTTCTTCAACCGCAACATCGCGGCACCCAGGGCTCGCGCGGAGCTCGTCCCCGTCATCCGGGACCTCACCTCCGGTGTCGGGCCACGGGTCGTCCTGCACTCGGTCGCCTACGGGACGCTCACCTCCCTCCTCCCCGCGCAGGACGGCCAGGAGGAAGAGGCGCCGGAGGTCACGCGGCAGCAGCTCACGATGACGGTCGACGTCATGGGGCACAGTCTCGTGTACTGGATCCAGGACCTGGTGAAGGAGGCGCTGCTGCCGCGAGGGGCGAAGGTCTTCGCGATGACCAGCGCGGGCGGGACCCGGGTGCTGTCCGGTTACGCGCCCGTCTCGGCGGCGAAGGCGACGCTGGAGTCCCATGTCCGCAACCTGGCGGTGGAACTCGCCCCCAGGGGCGTGGCGGTGAACGCGATCCGGGCGGGCACCACCATCACCCCGGCGCTGGCGAAGATCCCGGGCAACGAGAAGCTCATCGCCCACTGCCAGGGCATCAATCCGGGCGGTCGGCTGACGCGTGCCGAAGACGTGGCCGAGGCGATCGTCGCCTTGTCCGTCTCGGACTCGTCCTGGCTCACCGGAAACGTCATCGGAGTCGACGGCGGAGAAGCACTCGTCGTCTGAGGCGAACCGAGGCCGAACGCCAAGAGCGAGATCACCAGAGCCGGATCGAAGGAGGGCGGCACCGTGTCAGACAACCCGACAGCAGGCGTCAACCGCGAAGACCTGCGCGCACTGATAGCCGAAGAGCTCGAACTCCCCACCGAGGAAGTCACCGACGAAGCCAACCTCAGAACCGACCTCGCCGTGGACTCGCTCACCGCCATGGAAGTCGCCGTACAACTCGAAAAGAAGTACCGCATCAAAATCGACGAGGAAGAGATCAAGTCGCTGACCACCCTGGCGACCATCCATCAACTCGTCTCCGCCAAGCTCGAGACAGCCCGATGACCGACGGGGACAGGCCGGTCGCGGTGGTGACCGGCGGCTCGCGCGGCATCGGCCGGGCCGCGGTGCTCCGCCTGGCGGCCGACGGTTTCGACGTGGCGTTCTGCTACCTCTCCAGGCCGGAGCGGGCCGAGGCGGTCGCGGCCGAAGCTCGCCGCGCCGGCGCGCGGGTGCTCGCCCGCAAGACCGACGTCTCGGTCGCGGGCCAGGCCGAGGAACTCGTGTCCGAGACCGAGGCCGAACTCGGCCCGATCGGTGCGGTGGTGGCGAACGCCGGTGTCGTACGGGACCGGCCCCTCGCCGGGATGGCCGATGACGAGTGGGACACGGTGCTCCGTACGAATCTCGACGGCACCTATCACATCTGCCGTGCCGCGGCGCGATCCCTGATGCGGCACGACAGCGGAACCATCGTGACCATTTCCTCGGTGGCGGGCATCTACGGCAACGTCGGCCAGTCGAACTATGCGGCGTCGAAGGCCGGGATCATCGGGTTCACGAAGTCGGTCGCGAAGGAACTCGGCCGGTTCGGAGTACGGGTCAACTGCGTTGCGCCCGGCATGATAACGACGGACATGACCGATGAGCTCAGCGAAGAGAAGCGCAAGGAACAGATCAGAAGGATCCCGCTTCGCCGACCCGGAACACCGGACGAGGTAGCGGAGTTGGTGTCCTTCCTCATTTCTCGCCGTTCCGCCTACATCACGGGTCAGGTCCTGGGAATCGACGGCGGCTTCTCACTCTGATTTCCGGATTCCTCGGCCTCCTCGGATTCCTCGGCCTCCTCGGGTCCCTCGACCTCCTCGGATTCGTCCGCCCGGCCCCCCGACGCCGACGCGGCGGCGGTCAGGGCACGTCGCCGGAGTAGTGGAAGCGGCAGCTCACGCCCGGGCCCGGCCTGCGGGGTTCGCCGGGCCGTGGTCCGTACAGCGACCGGCCGCCGGGGAACTTCCCGAGCTCGGTGGGCAGGGCGACGCCCTCGGCCACGTCCTCCGGCCGCCAGCCTGTGATGCGCAGCAGCAGTCCGTCCAGCGGCCCGCCTGTCAGCACGGCATATGTCTGGTCTGCCAGCGGGCCGGGGTCGTCGTGGTCGTGGCCGTACACCCGGCCGCGCAGCAGTTGCTCGTCGCCGTTCATCCCCTCAGCCTTCCAGCCACCACTGACAATGCGGGCCTGACCGGGGATCGCCCGACACTATGTCCACCTTTGCACCGAAAATCCATCCCTTCATGACGTTCATGACATACGTAAAGCGTCGCCCGTATTGCGGGATAGGCAGCGAAATGACATGCCGCGATATGTGGCGAGCGACACCTCGGCCCGCACCCCATTCCGTGAAATGAGTCACACCGATGGCGGTACGCCCCGGCTGGGGCATCGCGCGCAGTTCCGTTCCAGGCAAAGAAGATTGGGCTTATTGATCACAGAAGGCCGGGGAATATGATCTCCAGGAACGGACCTCGTGCATTCCTCTCCGCAATTCTGGTCTTGTTCCGCCGGGGCTTTCTCGCTTAACGTCACCGTCAATCCGGATGGAACGCCGAATCCTGCCGCTGTCCGGAAACTCTTCCGACCACTCACTTACGCACGGCAGGAGCGGGGGACCCAGGCAAGACGCCGATCCGGATTCCGGAGCGGCTCGGGGTGAAGTCGCATGCGCAGCGACCGGACATCTCCCGTCCGAACCCGACAGCTCACCTCGTAGGCGACGGAGAGGAATTCGTCATGCCCGCAAAGGGAAAGCACCGCCGTCCCAAGTCCAGCCCGTTCACCCGGGGCATCGCCGCCGCAAGCACGGGCGGAGTCGTGCTCGCTCTCCCGGTGCTCGGCGCGACCACCGCCGCCGCGGCGGAGCCCCACACGGCCGCCAAGCCCGCCGCGGCCCCCGGGACCTACGTCGTCGTCGCGGGCGACACCCTCTCCAAGATCGCCCGGGAGCACTCCCTGAGCGGCGGCTGGAAGAAGCTCTACCAGGACAACCGCGGCGTCCTCGGCGACGACCCGAAGGTGATCCACCCCGGCCTCAAGCTCACCCTCGGCAAGAAGGGCCCGGCCGGGCCCGAGGCGAAGCCGGCCGCCTCCGCCGAGCGTGCGGACCGCTCCGAGCGCAGCACCGCGCTCGCCGAGCCCGCCGCCGCCCCGGCGAAGAAGTCCTACACGAACGACCTCGACGGCTGGATCAGGGAGTCGCTCGACATCATGGCCCAGCACGGCATCCCCGGCTCCTACGAGGGCATCCACCGCAACATCATGCGTGAGTCCTCCGGCAACCCGCTGGCCATCAACAACTGGGACTCCAACGCCGCCGCCGGAACCCCGTCCAAGGGACTCCTGCAGGTCATCGGCCCCACCTTCACCACCTACCGCCTGCCCGGAACGTCGCTCGACAGCTTCGACCCGGTCGCCAACATCACCGCCGCCTGCAATTACGCGGCCGCCCGCTACGGCTCGATCGACAACGTCAACGGCCCGTACTGAGCCCGTCGGTCCCGAGAATGATCACGAAGGTCGACCGGTCGACCTGCTGACCGACCGGCCGACCGGCCGACCGGCCGACCGGTTGACCGGCCAACCGGTTGACCGGCCGACCGGTTGACCGGCCAACCGGTTGACCGGCCGACCGGTTGACCTGGCATGATCACGACGTGATCAGTGAGCGTCATTGTGGACGCCGCGGCAGTCGAGGAGGGCAAACCGTCCCCCGTGCCCTACCTGTCGGCCGCGGAACAGCTCGGTGCCCGGCCCGAGGACTGCCTGGTCATCGAGGACGCCCCCACCGGAGTCGAGGCGGGGCTGCGGGCCGGTATGACGGTGTGGGGGGAACGCCGCGGCTGTGGTGGGCGGAGGGCCTTGTCGGCACCGCGTTAGGCTCGGGCGGGTGAGAATGGTTGACGGCAGGTGGCACAGGTGGGGTGCCGATGCCGGGCTGCTCGCGCTGACGTTTCTGCCACCGCTGTTGTCGCAGCCGTACGTGGACACCTCGAAGCCCGCGTGGTTGTCGCTCATGGGCTACGAGGCGGTGGGCGTGGTGGTCCTCGCGCTGCGGCGGCGGCTGCCTGCCACGGCCTTCGTCGCAGGCCTGGCGGCACTCGTGGCGGCGTTGGCGGAGAGCGCGGTCGAAGGGGCCAAACTCACCCCGCTGGTCTTCCTGCCGCTCGCCGTGCTGCTCTACAACCTGGGAAGCCGCTGCACGAGTTGGACGCGGACCGTGCTCGCGGTGGCCGGCGGCGCCGCGCTGACCGCGGCCGGGTTGTGCGTGAACCGGTTGACGGCCAGTGCCGGTGAGTTCCGGGGCGGCCTGGACGTCCTCGCGGCGCTGGCCCCGATGCCGCTGGCGTGGGTGCTGGGGTTCGCCGCACGTAGCCGGCGGGCGCTGCTCGTCGCGGCCGAGCAGCGGGCGGCCGAAGCGGGCCGGGCGCAGGCTTTGGAAGCGGCGCAGGCCACGCAGCGGGAACGGGCGCGGATCGCCCGCGAGATGCACGACGTGGTCGCACACTCGCTCACCCTCCTCGTGGTGCACGCGGAGACCCTGCGCGCACGCGGCCACGAGCTGCCCGACTGGGCCCGTACCGAAGTCGACGCGCTCGCGGCGGCGGGTCGGCAGAGCGGTGGGGAGCTGCGTGATCTGCTGCGGATGCTGCGTGACCCGGCGGAGGCGGCCCCGCTGCAGCCGGTGCCCGGGCTCGCAGACCTGGGCGCGTTGCTGGACAGCCACCGTGCGGCCGGAGGAAGGGTCGAGGCGCACATGGGGACCGCGCTGGAGTCGCTGCCCGGCCCGGTGCAGTTGGCGGGATACCGCGTCGTACAGGAAGCACTGGCCAACGCCCGCCGGCACGCGCCCGGGGCGCCGACCCGGCTCAGCGTCGAGGGTGAGGCGGGGCGACTGCGGTGCGAGGTGGTGAACAGCCGCGCGGCGCGGCCCGGGACGCTCGACGCGGGAGCCGGGCTCGGTCTGATCAGCATGCGCGAACGAGTGGACGCCCTGGGCGGAGAGCTCACCGCGGGACCGACCGGCGACGGCGGGTTCCGTGTCGTGGCCACCGTGCCGGGGGTGAACGCGGGTGTCTGAACAGATCAGTGTGCTCGTGGTGGACGACGAGCCGGTCATCCGCGCCGGGCTGAGCGCGATACTCGACACCCAGGCCGACCTGTCCGTGGCGGGCACCGCGGGCGACGGTGCGGAAGCCGTCGAGGTGTGCGCGCGGCTGCGACCGGACGTGCTGCTCCTGGACATCCGCATGCCGCGCCGCGACGGCCTGTGGGCACTGACGGAACTGGGCCGCCGGGGGCTGCTCGGGCCGGGGCAGGGGCGGAGTCAGGCGCTCATGCTGACGACGTTCGACCTGGACGAGTACGTCGACGACGCGCTGGCCGCCGGGGCGGCGGGGTTCCTCCTCAAGAACAGTTCGTACGAGGAGCTGACCGTAGCGGTACGGGCGGCGGCGGCCGGGCACAGCACGCTGAGCCCCGCGGTGACCCGCCGGATCATCGAGGGCCATCTGGGAGCCAGGCATCGGCCCAGCGACGAGGACCTCGCCCGGCTGAGGGACCTCACCGAGCGGGAGCGCGACGTGCTGCGCCTTGTCGGGGAGGGGCTGAGCAACGCCGAGATAGCCGAACGGCTCGTGGTGAGCCTGCACACGGTGAAGACGCACGTCAGCCGCATGCTCACCAAGACCGACTGCCAGAGCCGCGCCCAGGCCGCGGTCCTTGCCAGGAACACGCTGTCCTGACTCATGCCCTTCCTCGCCATCCCTTGTCACTCCTCTGTCACTCCTCTGTCACTCCTTGGGGTGACACGGCGCCCGCGGAAAGCCCGCCATCGAGCGATGTCCCGGAGGGCTGCCGCTGACTGAATGGTTGCTGTGCGCGTGGCCCGCCGCGATGCCGCTCAGCAGGACGACGACATGCCGGGTCCCTTGCCGCACAGAGCAACAGCCATGCGTCGAAGGGAACTGCCATGTCCACATCCACGTCGTCTCGCCGCCACCGGATACTGCGGGGAGTGCTGACCGTGGCGTTGGCGACCAGTATGGGGGCGACGCTCACGGCCTGCTCGGACACGGAGTCGGACGCGGGGCCGGGCTCCGCGCCGGGCCCGGCGAAGACATCGGTCGGGGCATCGAAGGAGCGGGGCGCGGTGGACGCCTCCGCACGCGCGCACCTTGCCGGTCTCGCTCAGAGGGCGGCGGACAGAGGCTCCCTGGGAGTGGTCGTCCGGATCACGCCCGGCAGCGGGGCACCCGTGGAGATGGCACGGCAGGCGGCCTGGACGAAGAGGGATCACCGCCTCGCTGTCGGCGACCAGTTCAGGGTCGGGTCCAACACCAAGACGGTGACCGCCACCCTCGTCCTGCAACAGGTCGCCCGGAAGCAGATCGCCCTCGACGACTCCGTGGAGAAGTGGCTGCCCGGACTGGTCAAGGGCGGTCGCGACATCACCGTACGGATGCTGCTCAACCACACCGGCGGACTGGGCGACTTCCTCCTCACGCCGCGATTCCTGCCCTCCCTCACAGGCCAGGAGCAGCGCACCTGGCGGCCGGAGGACCTCCTCGCCGTCACCCCGGAACAGGATCCGCCCGCCGCGCCCGGCGAGAAGCACTCGTACAGCAACGCGAACTACACGGCCCTCGGAATGATCCTGGAAAAGGCCACCGGGCACAGCCTCGCCGAGCTGATCGAGCGGAAGATCACCAAGCCGTTGGGGATGAAGGACTCGTTCCTGGCCACGAACGCCGCCTGGAGCAGCGGGAAGCCGCACGCCACCGGCTACGAACCGGACGCCGAGCGCCTGCGGAAGATCCTCTCCCCCACCGTGGACCTGCCCGAAGGCGTCGGCTTCGCCGGGCCCGAACGCCCCGGGCACACCGTCGACACCGAAGCCATCGACCCGAGCTGGTCCTGGGCGGCAGGGGGCATGGTCTCCACCGCAAAGGACTGGCAGCGCTTCCTCACCGCGCTGATGTCCGGCAAGCTGCTGCCCGAGGCCCAGTTGCGGCAGATGCGCACCACTGTCGCCGCTCCCGAGGACGGCGGAGGCTACGGCCTCGGCCTGATGAAGGTGAACACGCCCTGCGGCACCGTCTGGGGCCACACCGGCGGCCTGCCCGGCTACTCCAGCGAGATCTACACCGACGCGAAGGGCCGCCGCAGCGTCGCGGTCCTGACGAGCACGAACTTCGGCATCAAGGAGAAGGCAGCCGCAGCCGCGAACAAGGCGCTCGTCAACGAGGCGGCCTGCCTCATGCTGGGCGCGACGGCTACCTCGGCGGGTTGAGCTTGCGGAAGTACGTCCAGCTCGTCTCGTTCGGCTCGCTCCACCTCTCCGGGGCGTGGGCGAATTCCGGGTGGTGGTCGGCGATGTAGGCGCGGGTGCGCTCGGGGACCTCGGTGTACGAGCCGAGCTTGCGGCCCTGGCAGTGGAAGGTGAGGCCGCCGGGCCGCTGCCCTCGGGCCATCCAGGGGAGCCATGGGGACATCCGGGTCCACGACATGGTGGCCGGGACGCTGGGCGCGGTGCCGTCCAGGTCGGCGCGGTCCGCGAAGAACTGGAAGAGCTCCAGGGCCTTGTAGGTGTCGCCCGCCGAGTGGACGGGGTACTGGGCCACAGGCAGGGGCGAGGGGTAGGCGAGCGGTATCTCCAGGCTGAAGCAGACCTGTTCGCCGAGATCCGTCGTCGGTATCGGGAAGGGACGCCATTTCTGGTTCGCCGGATCGTTCCAGATGTGCACCACCGGCAGATCCTGCCAGGTCTCCAGGATCTCCCGGCTCGCAGGGTCGAGGTAGAACGCGGCTTCGCGGGTGAGCAGTTGGTAGGCGTCCTGCCCGGCTTCGGCGTCCTGGACCAGGCGGGCGACGTTGAGCCCTTCGAGGCCGAAGAGGTGCTGGTAGGGCTCGTCGGGGGCCCAGGAGTACACGTTCCCGGTCCACCAGTACGTGACTTCCTCACCGTCGAGCGAGGCGCGGGTCCGGGCGAAGGAGCGGAGCAGCTCTGCGGGTGTCGTCATACGGAGTACTCTGCGCGACCCCGGCCGGGCGGCCTCGGCCGGGGTGGACGTTCGTCTGGAAGCCGTTCCGCAACGTCCTTGCGGCGCACGGGCTTTCCCAATGTCAGCACGGCCGACTACGCGTGCGCATCGTCTGATTCCTCGCTGCGCTCCGTAGCCGCCGCTCCCTGTCGGGGTCGGGGGCGGCTCCGCGTACCCCAGCGTTCGAGCGCAGGCCCAACAGCGCCCACAGCGGCGAAGAACGCGCCCAGGAGCAGCCAGCCGGATGTGCCAAGACCGAGTACGACGGTGGTGAGGAGGGCGGGGGCGAGTGCCTGGCCCGCGCTGAAGCCGAGTCCGAGGAGCCCTTGGTACTGGCCTTGCGCATGGTCCGGTGCCAGGCCGAAACCAAGCGCGAAGCCACCGGAGGACTCCCAGATCTCCCCGAGGCTGTGGACGAAGATCGCCGCGACCACGAGGGCGGCGGCCGCCCACATGGGAGTGTGCGCGGTGAGGGCCATCATGGGACAACTGACGAGAAAGAGCAGTCCTGCCGTGCGGAACGCCTTGCCGCCATCGCGTGGGGTTTCGATGCGGGATCCGATCCTGGTCTGCAACAGGACGCAGACCGCGGCATTGATCGCGGACACCGTGGCGACGGTCCAGCGCGGTGCGTCCGTGTGCTCGGAGATCCAGATCGGCAGAAGCAGGGACACCACCGGGTACTGGAGTCCCATCGCACCGTAGAGGGCTGTGAAGGTCACGAACGGGCGGTCGGTGAGCGCGATCCAGCGGCGCTGCCGCGGCGGTGACGCCAATGCCCCGTAGTTGGGGAGCAGGAAGAGGAGGAGGGCGCACAGTGCGAAGCTGGCCGCGTTGCCGAGAATGAGTACGGTGTAGGCGGTACGAGTGTTGGCCGTGACCGCGAATCCCGCGCCCACGGTTCCCAGGACGACGCCCAGATTGACGTACGTACGGAGTTTCGCCCTGAACAGCGCCGGACGGTCGGTTCCGACCCTGACCACGAGGGCTCCCCAGGCCGCGCCGCCGACGGCTGCGGCGAGCTGGTCGACGGTGGCGATGACCGTGAGGGCCGCCCAGCTCTCGACCAGTACGAGCGCGGACATCGCCACTGCCTGAACCGCAAGGGCGAGCATCATGATGGTGCGCGGCCCGCGTCGGTCGGCCAGGTGACCGCCCGGTATCCCGGCGAGCAGGCCGATCAGGCCCGCGACGGTGAGGGCGGCGCCCACCTGCACTGCTGGTAGATCCACCACCAACGTGAAGTAGAGCGCCGCCGCCGTGTTGAAGAGCCCGTTGCCGACCCGGTTCACGAAGCTGGCCAGGATCAGAACACGCTCTGACCTGTTACTTCCCGCCATATGCGCTATGCGGCTTCGGCCGGGCGAGCTCTCCTTGATCATGAGCGCAGGCTAACAGCGGCCGCTCACACCGTCATTGGTCACCGTTACGGCGCGAGCGCCGGCTGGTCCGCGGCCCACAGCCAGGACCCGTCCAACTGGCGACGGGCTATCGTGGCGTCGTACGAGCCGGACGCCGTGCTGGCGTTCCCGCCGGGCAGCATCGCGACCGGACATGCGGAGATCCGCAAAGTGTACGAGCAGTTCGTCGCGGCCGCGCCGGTACTCTCGCCGGGCAGGCAGCACCCCGCACTGGTGAGCGGCGACCTGGCCATGACCGCGGCCACGCTGACCAATGATGACATCACCGTCGAGCCGGATGTCCGCGGCCGCGCCCGCCCGCGAGTTGGAGGTGTCCACGCGCACCGTGCTGCGGGACATCGACGCGCTGTCCGCAGCCGGTGTCCCGGTCTTCGCCGAGCGCGGTCGCAACGGCGGGTTCGCCTTGCTGCCCGGCTTCCAGACCGAGCTCACCGGGTTGAACCACGACGAGGCACTTGCCCTGCTGGTCGCCGGATCGCGGCGCGGCGCGCAGGCGTTCGGGCTCGGCGCGGCGCTCGCTTCGGCCATGCGCAAGGTGGTCGACGCGCTGCCCGAGAGCTATCGGGCCACCGCGGCCGGCGCGGCTCAGCGCCTGCTCATCGACCCGGAGACCGACCTCCTCTCGCGCCGTCTCGATGCCGAGGAGGTGCCTGACACCATCGTGTCCGAGGTCCGGCGCGCGGTGTTCGCCGGACACAAGCTGCGCATCCGCTACGCGGCCGTCGACCAGGCCCCGATGTGGCGCACGGTGGACCCGATCGGCCTGGTCACCGTGCGTGGCCAGGGTTATTTGCTGGCCGCGAGGTCCGGCGCGGACCGCACCTACCGGCTGTCCCGGGTCGTGGCCGCCGAGGAACTGGCCGAACCTGCGCAGCGCCCGGACCGGGTCGACCTGGGCCGGGCCTGGCAGGAGCGCGGCACGCGGTTTCGGACCGGCGGCGACCAAGTCACCGTTCTTGTACGGGTGGACCCGGCGCGGCGCCAGGAGCTGGTGGGCACCGTCCTTGCCGTCCTCACCGAAGAAGCCGACACCGACACCGACATCGACACCGACACCGACGCCGACGCCGACGCCGACGCCGACGGAAGGCTGCGGCTTGAGGTGACCTTCCAGGATGCGCGGCACGCCGAATGGGCGCTGTGGCAGCTCGCCACGAGCGCGGAGGCCCTGGCCCCGCAGTGGTTGCGCGACTCCTTGCGCGACCGCGCCACCGCGATCGCCACTTGCTACGAGTGACGTCGGGCCTACCGGGTCGGGGCCAGGTCGGTGTGCACCAAGTGGTGGTCCGAGTACGGAGAAGGACGCACACCGTGCTTGAGCGGAACGAAGTCCCGCAGGAAGACATAGTCGAACTTGAGGTGCCAGTCGGTGGTCGGTTCGCAGGTGCCGGGTCCGGTGGGCAGGGGAAGGCACTGGGGGTCCGCGTCCATGGCCAGTGCCCACATCCTGGTGAGTTCGGGGGTGTCCGGCACGGCGTTGAAGTCGCCGAGAACGATCGCACGCCCGTGCCGGGCGACCTCTTTCGCGAGTACGCGGGTCTGGCCCGCCCGGACCGCTTCCTGGCGGCGCTGGGCGAGGTGGGTGTTGAACACGCGGACGGGCTTGCCGCCCACCCGTGTGGTGACGGCCATGTACCCACGGTCCTCGGACCCGCCGTCGGGGTACTCCACGTTCACACGGTCCGTCATCGGCGCCGCCGAAAGGATCGCCTGGCCGAAGGCCCCCGGGCTCCACGGCCACCCTCCGCAGCGGCTCCGGTTGCGGAGAACCGACCCGTACTCGACGTGGTACACCAGCCCGTGCAGGTTCTTCAGATAGTCCCGGATCCTCTCCACGTCACGTACGCACGCTTCTTGCAGGCCGATGACCTGGGGCGCGTACGCGGCGATCTCCGCGGCCCTGCCGACGTTGTTCTCGTCGCACGGGTTGCAGATGTTCCACGTCATGACCCGGTTCGGCACGGCGTCCTTGACATCTCCCACGGGCAGCGACCTGGCCCAGAGGGCACCGCTCGGTGCGCTGGGTCCGATCAGCATCAGGCAGACCACGGCCATGGCACCCGCGAGCAACCGCGTGCCTCTTCCGAGCACCATTGCCTCCTCAAAGTGATACACGTGGCAACTGACGTCTGACGTCTGATGTCTGGCATCTGACGTCAGGCGTCTGGCATCTGGCATCTGACGTCAGGCGTCTGGCATCTGATGTCTCCAGGCACGAGGTTATGCGACGCAGTTGTCAGAACCGCGTACGGTGCGCCGGATCGCCAGCAGCCCTTGCACGCGGCCGAGGGCGACTGTCGGTCGGCCGTCGATGGCTGTAGGTCCACTGTCGGTGACTTGTCGGCAGTCCACGGCACCTTTGCGGGGACGGCCGCCGGAGATCGCTGGGCGGCCTCGAACCTGAGGAGCTCTCATGCACGACCGCGTCACGATCATCGGCGCCGGACTCGGCGGACTCACGCTCGCCCGCGTCCTGCACTTCCACGGAATACCGGCCACGGTCTACGAGGCGGAGCCCTCCCCCGCGGCGCGTTCGCAGGGCGGGATGCTCGACATCCACGACTACAACGGACAGCTCGCCCTCGAAACCGCCGACTTGATGGACGAGTTCCGCGGTCTCGTCATCGAGGGACGCCAGGCCATGCGGGTCCTCGACCCGGACGGGACCGTCCTGCACGAGACAGCCGACGACGGCAGCGGAGGGCGCCCCGAGGTACTGCGCGGCGAACTGCGGCAGATCCTGGTCGACTCGCTCCCGGTCGGCACCGTCCAGTGGGGGCACAAGGTCGGCAGCGTCCGTACCCTCGGCGAGGGCCGCCACGAAGTGACCTTCGCCGACGGCAGCACCGTTGTCACCAGCCTGCTGGTCGGCGCGGACGGCGCGTGGTCACGGGTCCGGCCGCTGCTGTCCGCCACCACACCCGCGTACATCGGCAAGTCGGTCGTCGAGACGTACCTGTTCGACGCCGACACCCGGCACGCCGCGGCCGCCAAAGCGGTCGGCGGTGGGGCGATGATCGCGCTCACACCGGGCAGGGAGCTCTTCGCCCACCGGGAGAGGGACGACACCCTGCACGCCTATGTGGGGTTGTACGAGTCGCGGGACTGGTTCGCCGCCATCGATTTCACCGATGCCTCCGCGGCCACCGCCCGGATCGCGCGGGAGTTCGCCGCCTGGGCGCCGGAGATCACCGCGCTGATCACCGACAGTGACACCGCTCCGGTCCTGCGCCCCCTCTACGCGCTGCCGACCGGGCACCGGTGGGACCGGGTGCCGGGAGTGACCCTGCTCGGTGACGCCGCCCACCTCTCGGCCCCGAACGGCGAGGGCGCCAACCTGGCCATGCTCGACGGCGCGGAACTCGGCAAGGCCATCGCCGCGCACCCCGACGACATCGAGAGCGCGCTCACCGCGTACGAGCAGGACATGTTCCCCCGCGGCACCGAGGTCGTCACTTTCGAGGGCGCCGAGGCCCACGGGGCCGACACCGAGGGCAGCCCGCCCGAGGCCGTACTCAAGATGCTCAGCGAGCTGGGCCAGCCGCGCGCCTGAGACAGCACGATCACGCGGTGGCCGTGGTCGGAGGTGAGCCCCGAGCCCGTGTAGCCGACGCCACAGAAAACGCTAGGAATGTCGGCAGTGGGCCGGGGCACAAGGGGCGATGCATGAACCCCTGTGATCGGTGGCTGAGAGGGAGGCACCCCATGCTCATGGCACACCCGGCCGTGCTCAAGAACCTGGTCGAGCAGTACGAGACGCTGCGCGCCCTGCACGCGGAGAAGGGCACCGCGGAGGCCCGGCAGCGGATGGACGACGTCGCCTACACGCTGTGCGTGTCGACGGGCACCCGCGACATCGACGCCGCCCTCATCGCCGCCCGGCACCGGCTTCCCGGCGCTCGTACCGAGGACGACTCCGTCCTCGCCGCATGACCTGTGGCCGTCGGCCGACCGGGGAAGGCCCGGTCGGCCGACGAGGCCCAACAGGCAGTCGTCAGTCACGCCCTGCCCGGGGCCGTAGTCACACCCGCCGGGACTCGGGACTGTAGTCACGTCCCACCGGGACCGAAGTCACGCCCCGCCGGGACCGTCGGTCAGGGCGACCACCGCGGTGATGCGCTTGCCCACCGGTTCGCGGTGCACCGCGAACCCCTCGCAGACAGCGATGACGATCTCAAGGCCGTGCTGGCCGACCCGGGCCGGATCCGGCGGCAGGATCGCGGGCAGGGCGGTGCCGCTGTCCCACACGGTCACCGCGACGGCGCCGTCCTGAACCTCCAGTGTCAGCAGGCACGGTCCGGGAGCGTATTTGCGGGCGTTGGTCACCAGCTCGCTGACCACCAGTTGCACCGTGCCCATCGCCCGGCCGGACACCGGAAGCCCGTGCACGGCCTGCACATCCGTCAAGAAGCCCCGGGCCAGATCCCGGGCGGCGCCGATGTCCTCGCTGTCCTCGAACGCCGCAGACACCGAGAGGACGTCGCCGACCAGCGACTCCCGATCGTCGATGGCCACCGTCGCGTACCTGCGGTCCGCCTTGTTTCCCAAGCAGTCCTGTTTCACGCGGACCGTATACCCACGAATCGCCGGGACACCGGTTCCGGAGCGAACTGGTTTCGCCATGGACCACTGCTCCGCGTGCGGGCACTCGTGCGGGCCCCCGGCCCCGTACCAGGGCCTCCGGCCAGGAAACCCGGCTGGCCCTCGCGGAGTGGCCGGGGCGATGGGTGGCGCACAGCCTGTTTAGGGACACGATCCCTACTGAAAGGCACCGCTGCCATGTCTGCTCTGCCCCGCGCCGCCGCGACGGCGCTCATCGCCTCGCTCGCCTTTCTCGGCACCACCGCGACGGCCGCCGCGGCCCCCGCCGCACCGGCCACCGCCCACCAGCAGCCCGCCGACCCCGCCCCCAACCCCGCAGACGGACTCGGCGGGATCCTCACCGGCCTCACCGATCTCGTGACCAAGCTCACCGACCTCCTCAGGCTGCCGATGCTCAACCAGAACGCCAA
Organism: Streptomyces aureocirculatus; assembly: GCF_000720475.1. GTDB lineage: Bacteria > Actinomycetota > Actinomycetes > Streptomycetales > Streptomycetaceae > Streptomyces > Streptomyces aureocirculatus. The sequence goes on along the minus strand of NZ_JOAP01000013.1, from coordinate 78,347 downwards.
GAGCACCGACACCACCGCCACCACGACCGACACCCGCCAGCCCACGGGCGAAGATGCCCTTGATGTCGACCTCCCCGACGGCAACGTCCTGGACATGACACCGGACGACCTCAGCCCCATCAACACCGACGCATTCGGCCAGACCGGGCGCTGACCTGCAAAGACACGGCGCACGACCAGCCGCGTACGCGTACGAGTCGTGACGCCGAGGCGGGCCGCGGCGGCGGGGGCAGGCCAGGACGCCTGCGGGCAGGCGCAAGGCCGCCGCATCCGCGCCGACGACAGGGGGCCCTCCGGGGCGGCACCCGTGCCCGCCTGGGCACACCGGTCTGCCTCTAAGGCTCCTGTCGGCCGCCCGCCGCTGCCTTAGCGTCGAGCAGTGAGCCTTTGGACCTCTCTTGAACCAGCATCGGCCACGGTGGAGCCCGGCAGCAGCACAACTGTGCAACTGCGTCTGCGCAACACCGGTGACGTGGTCGACGAGTACCGCTTCGAGCCAGTCGGCGCCCTCGCGCAGTGGATCACGGTGGAGCCCCCCTCGCTACGGCTCTACCCGGGCACGACAGGAACGGTGGAGCTCACCCTCGCCCCGCCGCGCACACCCGACGCGACGGCCGGTCCGAACGCCTACGCGGTGCGCATCACACCCACCGAGCATCCGGAGGCCGTGACCGTCCCCGAGGGGAACCTGACGATCACCTCGTTCACCGAGGTGCGGGCCGAACTGGTGCCGCCGACCGTGAAGGGCCGCTTTCGGGGGCGGTCGAAGCTGGCCGTCGACAACCTCGGCAACACCAAGGTGACCGCGTCGCTGAGCGGCAGCGACAACAGCGAGCAGCTCTCGTACGACATCCACCCGAGCAACATTCAGATCGAACCGGGCCGTGCCGCGTTCGTGAAGGCCACGCTGAGGCCACGAGAGATCATCTGGTTCGGGTCCAAACAGGAGCGTCCTTACACCCTCGCGGTGAAGCGGTCGGGGGTGACACCGCTCGACGTCGAGGGCACCTACGTACAGCGGACTTTTCTGCCCCGCTGGCTCGCCACCTTCCTCGGGGTCTTCCTGGCGCTCGCCATCACCTTCGTCATGCTGTGGATCGCCTACAAACCCAAGGTCAGCAGCAGCGCCCGTGAGCAGCCGCAAGCCGCCGCCAACGCCCTGCCGCCGTCGCCGTCGCCGTCGCTGAAGCCGCCCCAGCCCTCCGACAAGCCTGCGAAGCCGGAGTCCCCCGATGAGGACACTCCCGCCGAGCCGGACCCGTCGGACGAGGCGAAGGGCGGCGGAGGCGGGGACGACGGGGGCGGGGGCGGTGGGGACGAGGAGTCCCCGCAGGCCAAGAAGAAGCCCAAGAAGGTACTTCCCGCCTCCAACATCCTGCTGCGCAACGCGACCACCAAGATGTGCGCGTCCCTCCCGGCGAGCGACTCCGAGTCGGCGGGCCGGGTGGTGCAGTCCAACTGCGACGAGAGCGAAGACGGCCCCCAGCGGTGGGACCTGGAGGTCAAGTACAGCAAACGAGGCCCCGGCGGCTCGGCCCTCTTCCAGATCCGCAACGTCGAGGACCGCAAGTGCGTGGACCTGCCGGACTACGGGGCGCAGCCCATCCGGTCGCCGATCCTTGAGTACGAGTGCGACGGAACGACCGCCGACAACCAACTGTGGTGGCTCGACAAGCAGAAGAGCGGCGAGTACTGGATCCGCAACTACGCCAGCAACAACGAGTGTCTGGACGTGGCCGGTTACAGCACCGGCGGCGACGGCGCCCACCTCACCCTCTTCACCTGCTCCAACACCGACGACCAGGAGTGGCAGATCGTGCGGCCCTCGGAGGACTGAGGCGCGGGTCAGCCGCGCTGAGGGGGACTCCGTGGCAGGCACCCGGCTGCTCAGCCAAGTCGCCGCCGATCGGCCCGACCTGCGCAAGGTCTGGGTCGACGGCGGCTACCGCAAACACTTCGTCGAACACGCCGCCGGCCTCGGCATCGACATGGAAATCACCGCCCGTGCCCGTGGGAGCAGGGGCTTCACCCCGATTCCGAAGCGGTGGGCGGTGGGCGGTGGGCGGTGGGCGGTGGAGCGAACCTACGGCTGGCTGATGCTCCACCGGCGCCTGGCCCGCAATTACGAGGCCCTCCCGGTCCGCTCCGAAGCGATGATCCATATCGCCATGACCGATCTGATGGCCCGCCGCCTCACCGGCGAGAGCACCGTCCCCTGGCGCGACCCGACATCACTGGATCAAATCCGCATCACGGGATGAAACACCGGGATGAAACGACCTCTCAGTCACGGGCAGCCATCCTTCGGGCAACGCACGCCGTGATGGCGGGAGTGATCGAAGCCGCCATCTCCGGTCGCCAGCCCGGAACGGCGTTCACCTCGCAGACGGTGTAGGTGTCGTCGGCGGCGAACAGCAGGTCCACTCCGGCGATGTCGAGGCCGAGGGCGCGTGCCGCGCGGACGGCCAGTTCGTCTGCCTCCGGATAGCGGCCCGTGCACACGTCGGCGGTACCGCCCTTGGCGATGTTGGCGGTGAGGGTGCCGTTGTGGGAGGTGTGCAGGACCGCGCTCACGGGCTCGCCGTCGACGACGATCACGCGCAGGGTGCGGCCGTGCGAAGGGGCCACGTGCTCCTGGAAGAGGAAGGGCGCCTCTTGTGCGAGGCTGCCGGCCACTTCGCGCAGCAACTGCGTGTCGGGGGCGAGGAAGACCTGCCCGCCCTTGGCGCCGCTGACGGACTTCACCACGCACGGCGTTTCCAGGTCGGGGCTGCGCAGGACGCCTTCCAACGGGGCGGTGGCGTAGGAGAGGGTGTCGGGCACCGGCACTCCGGCCACGGCGAGTTCCTGCAGTTGCCATACCTTGTTGCGGGACTTGAGCTGGGCGTCCAGGGTGTTCACGAGGGTGCTGCCCATGCGTTCGAGGTGCCGGAGCAGGGTGACCTCGCGGTCGCTGCGCATGGGTCCTGCCACCTGGCGTACACACACCACCGCGGGGGCGGGCAGATCCGCGCCGCCCAGGGTGCGCAGTACCAGCCTCCCGCCCTGGACGCCGAAGAGCAGTTCGTCGGTGTGCCAGACCGCGAAGCGGGGGCCGTGGACATCGGCGAGCGCCGTGGCGAGTTCGCGGGTGGACCGTCGCAGCACAGCCGGACGCTGCCGCACCAGCATCCACACATCGGCGAGTGCCGGAGCGGTCGACAGGGCTCGGCGCGCTGTGTCCACTCCGGCTCCTCATCTCTTCACGGCCACCGCTTGATCTCTTCACGGCCACCGCCTGCGGTCCGCCGGACGGGCCGGTCTCACTCGCGGGAGCCCGCCGAGTGTACGACAGCCGGCAGCCTAACCCTCTGTGCCCGGCTTCCAGTCCTCGGCGAGGAGCCCGAGCAGGACCTCGTCCAGGAACTCGCCGAGGACCCATGCCGAGGAGCGCAGCACGCCCTCGCGGACGAAGCCGTTGCGCTCGGCGGAGCGCAGCATCGCGGCGTTGTCCGCCAGCGTCTCGATCTGCAGCCGCTGTAGGCCACGTACGACGAAGCCGTAGTGGCACAGCACCGCGACCACGTCGGTGCCGTAGCCCTTGCCCCGGGCCGATGGCAGCAGGCCGAGGCCGATGTGCGCGTTTCGGTGGTGGTTGTCTATGCCCCACAGCGTCGCGGTACCGACCAGCGTGCCGCTCTCCAGCTCCACCACGGAGAACGGGACGACCTCTTCCACCTTGTCGTCCACCACGAGCCGCGAGTCCTTCGAACCCGGCGTGATCGGCCGCCACGGCCGGCCTTCGGCCCGCGAGCCGTTGACCACGTCGTCGTAGAGCTCGGTCCGCAGGACCGGGATGTCGTCGTCGTACCGGGCCCTGAGCCCGACCTTGTCTCCCTTAAGCATGCACGCTTCCTATCCGACCGGGCTGACCTGCGGCAAACCAATAAACGGTGGTCCCGGTCGGCACCGGGCGCCGCCTCCCCCGGCAGGCAGTCTCTGCTCGCGGGATCTGCTCGCGGATCTGCTCGCGGGCTAGCGTGCGGCGAGCCGCTCCAGCAGGGTGGCGCTCCGCGCCAGCAACGCCCGCTCCTCGTTGGTGAGTTCGGCCTCGATGGCCTGCGCGAGCCAGCCGACCCTGCGGCCACGCTCCGCTTGGAGCGCGGCCCGGCCCGCGTCCGACAACTCGACGAGGGACTTGCGGCCGTCCGTGGGGTGCGCCCGGCGCGTGATCAGGTTCTGCTCCATGAGGAGACCCACCGCACGGGCCATCGACTGGGGGCGCACGTGCTGATTGACGGCGAGGTCACTGGTGGTCATGGCGCCCTCGCGGTCGAGCGCGCCGAGCACGGCGACCTGACCCAGCGGGATGCGGTCCTCGTGTTTGACGCGTCGGGTGAGCTTGCCCATGGCGGTGCGCAGTTCGGCGGCGATGGCGGCAGCTTCCGAGGTGGGCATAGGGGATTTTACCCCGTTGGCCAGCAAAGCTGTGCACCTGACCTGCACAGGAATGCTGTGCACCCGACCTGCGCAGGAATGCTGCACAGCATTGCTGTACAGCGACACTGAACAGCCAAACTGCGCAGCATTGCTGTACGGTTTACTTTGTCGGGCTCAGCGCCAGCGTTGTCGCAGCCGGGGCCACGGCACACGACAACGGGGAGGACCTCCCATGTCCACACACGCAGCCACGACCATCAGCGCCGCCGTCGAGACCGTCACCGCCCGCCGGATCATCGACAGCCGGGGCAACCCCACGGTCGAGGTCGACGTCGTCCTCGCGGACGGATCCCTGGGGCGCGCAGCCGTCCCCTCCGGCGCCTCCACCGGCGCCCGGGAGGCCGTGGAACTGCGCGACGGGGACTCCGCGCGCTGGCACGGCAAGGGCGTCGACCGCGCGGTGGCCCACGTCAACGGGGAGATCGCGGCAGCCGTGCGCGGCCGGGACGCGGCGGACCAAGCGGGCCTTGACGCCGCGCTCGTCGCCCTCGACGGCAGCGCCACGAAGTCCCGGCTCGGCGCCAACGCGGTCCTCGGCGTCTCGCTCGCCGCCGCCAAGGCCGCCGCGGCGGCCCACCGCCAACCCCTCTACCGCTACCTCGGCGGCGCCGACGCCCACCTCCTGCCGCTGCCGATGATGAACATCGTCAACGGCGGCGCCCACGCCGACAATCCGCTGGACTTCCAGGAGTTCATGATCGCGCCCGTGGGCGCGGACACCTTCGCCGAAGCCGTCCGCATGGGCAGCGAGGTCTTCCACACCCTGCGCCGCGACCTGTTGGCCGCCGGGCACTCCACAGGCGTCGGCGACGAGGGCGGCTTCGCGCCCGCGCTGCGTACCGCCGAGGAGGCACTCGACTTCGTGATGACCGCCATCGAGCGCACCGGCTACCGCCCCGGCACGGACATCGGCCTGATCATGGACCCGGCGTCGTCGGAGTTCTTCCGCGACGGCGTGTACGACTACACGGGCGAGGGCGTGCGCCGCTCCCCCTCCGAACAGGTCGACTACCTGGCGAAACTCATCGACGCCTACCCCGTCGTCTCCATCGAGGACCCGATGGCGGAGAACGACCTGGACGGCTGGCGCGAGTTGACCACCCGCGTCGGCGACCGCTGCCAGCTCACCGGCGACGACGTGTTCTGTACGAACGAGACGCTCCTGCGCGAGGGCATCCGCACCGGCGTCGGCAACTCGGTCCTGGTCAAGGTCAATCAGATCGGGACCCTGACCGAGGCGCTCGCCACGGTGGCCACGGCCCACCGGGCGGGCTGGACGGCCGTCATGTCGCACCGCTCGGGCGAGACGGAGGACACCACCATCGCGGATCTCGCGGTGGCGACCGGCTGCGGCCAGATCAAGACCGGCTCGCTCTCCCGCTCCGACCGCACGGCGAAGTACAACCAACTGATCCGCATCGAAGAGGAGCTGGGCGACTCGGCGCGCTTCGCGGGCCGCTCCGCCCTGCACCGGGCGTGAACAGCCGACGAGAACCGATTGTTCGGGGACCCCGCCCCCTCCAACCTGCCGGACCGCTCTACCCCAGGACGGCCGTGACCAGGGTGCGCTTGAGCCACGCCTCGTAGTCGTCGTGCGACCAGCCGGCGTCCGCGACGAGACTGTCGTGGACGCCTGCGCTCAGCAGCGCGGTCACGATGTCGGCGGCTCGCGGGTCGACCGGGTGGCCTGAGGCCCGGATGCGGTCGACGACTGTTTCGACGCCAAGGCGGTGGCGTCGTCCCGCCTCGGCCTGCGTCGCCGCGATGTCGGGGTCGACCGCGGCACCCGAGGTGAGCATCGCGACGATGTCGCCGCAGCGCTCCCTGACCTGGCGGCTGATGGTGGCCAGTGTGCCGAGGAGTTCGGCCGGGTCCGTGACCGACTCGGAGGCGGCGATCAGGTCGGGAATTCCTGCTTCGTCGTCGAGCAGGTCGACGAGGCCGATGAGGACACCCGCCTTCGAGCCGAAGTGCGCGTAGATGGTCTGCGGTACGACACCGGCCTCCTGGGCGATGAGCCGGATCGGCGTACGGGCGTAGCCGCGCTCGGCGAACAGCCCACGGGCCGCGCCGAGGATCGCGCGCAGGGTCAGCGCCTCGCGACGGTCGCGCAGCCGGACGACACCGGGCAGGTCCGCTGACAAGGTAGACTCCTCACTAGAACGTCGTTCCATTTAATAGATCGCAGTTCTAGGTTAGCGGGAGTGATGACGTCATGACCTCTCCACGCCCATCGACGAGATGCTCACCGGAATGGCACACGCGTGGAACGCCGGGGACGGGGCCGCGTGGGCGGCGCACTTCGCACAGGACGCCGACTTCGTGGACGTGGTGGGCCGGATACAGCACGGCCGCGCGGTGATCGCCGAAGAGCACCAGAAGATCTTCGACACGATCTACCGCGGCAGTCGGCTCACCATCGAGTATGTGAACAGCCGTCAGCTCACGGACGGGCTTCTGCTGCTGCACACCACCTCGACCCTGTCCGTACCCGAAGGGCCGCGGGCGGGCGTGTGGCACGCGATCCAGACCAAGGTCGTCCGGGACGGGGAGATCCTGGCGTTCCACAACGGCATGCGGATGGATCTGGCGGACTTCACGCACGAGGACGAGGAACTGGCCGACCGCGCTCCGCGGGAGTGGCGGCGACAGCAGCCCTGAAGCCTGTCGGTTCCTGTGAACCCCGTGACGGCTTGTTCCGATACCGGTGAGCGGAGCGGCCAACTCCGATTACCCAGGTGCTGAGCGGACCACCCCGATGCCGGTGAGGAGCGCCGTACTGCAAAGATCAGGCGCGTGAACAGTGATATCGCCGCGATCGACAACCCTGTGGCCGAGTCCCTGCTCGGCCCGCACGCGCAGTTGGGCCGACGGCTCGGGCAGGCAGCCACGTATCTGCCGGGAGTCGCGACCTTCTGCGCGCTGCCGACCAAGCCCGACGCGGCCGACTGGTCCGACCTGGCGCGGTTGCTCGGCAGCGGCGGCTTCGCCGACATGTTCAGCAACCCGGCGGTTCCGCCACCGGACTGGGACCCGGTCTTCGAACTCGAGGGCCGACAGATGATCTGGCCCGCCGGGCACCCGCTCGATGTCACGGAGTCGATACCCGGCGCCGCGGTAGTGGATCTCGGCCCGGACGACGTGCCCGAGATGCTCGACCTCGTCGCGCGGGCCGCGCCGGGGCCGTTCGGGCCCCGCACCTGTGAACTCGGCGTCTACCTCGGTATACGCGTACAAGGAAGCCTGGTGGCGATGGCGGGCGAGCGGCTGCGCCCCCCGGGCTGGACCGAGATCAGTGCGGTGTGCACTGCCCCTGAGGCACGCGGCCAGGGCCACGCGGGCCGCTTGGTGCTCGCGCTGGCCGAACGCGTTCTGTCCCGGGGCGAACGGCCGTTCCTGCATGTCGCCGACGCGAACTCCGGCGCCATCGCGCTCTATGAGCGGCTCGGTTTCGAAACCCACGTGGCTGTGACCTTCCGGGGTTATCGCACCCCGTGACCTCGCCGCTCGCGATCACCGGGAACGGGGATCGAAGTCGGAGCACCCTCGACCGACTCGGCGTCGGGAGCGTACCGGTGTCACGGTCGGCAGTTTCAGGGGGCTCCGCCGAAGATCTGACGAGCAGCGTGCTCCCGGCGGGGCACCCACTCGCTCGCCAGGCACGTCGACGATCTCGCCGAGCTGCTCGACGCGTGGAACTGCCCGCACGGAACTTCTCGGTGGGGCCGAGGACCCCCGTCCGATGTCCGCGCTCGACACGCTCGCGCTCCGGCTCGCTCTTCCGCTGACCCGGATCGAAGGCGCGGGGCACGAGCCCTGGATGGAACAGCCCGACGCGGTACGTACACGGCTGCGGCGATTTGTACGAGGTGCCGTGGACACGCAAGGCGCCGTGGACACGCGGGACTTCGGCGGGTTCGCGGGCTGACCTCATCCCGGGGGGCGCGTCCCAGGGCCCACGCTCGGCCACCGCCGGGTCCACGGGCGCCCGCGACCCGGGCCGTCCAGGTCGTTCAGGTCGCCTCGGCCAGGGCCCGTTCCAGGAGGATCTCCGCGGCCATCCGCGCGTACTGACCGTAGTCCGCCTGGTTCAACACCATGGCACGGCTGGCCGCCCCGTCCGCGAGGGTCACCAACTGCTCGGCGAGCACGCCGGGTTCCGCGCAGCCGAGCTCGGTGACCAGCGCGGTGACCAGCTCCGCCATCAACAGTTTCTGCTCTCGGGCATAGACGTGGATCGGGTTCCGCGGGTCGGGGAACTCCGCCGCGGCGTCGATGAACGGGCACCCCCGTACGGCCGTGGCATCGGTGGCTGGCGGGTCGAACAGCCGCAGGATCCGTTCCCGGGGATCGAGGTCCGCGCGGGTCAGCACGCCCTCCAGGGTGTTCCCCGACGACGCGAGCGCCTGCAAGTGGGCGAGCACCAGATCGCTCTTGGTCCGGAAGTGGGCGTAGAGCGTGCGCTTGGAGACCGGCGCCTCCTCGGCGACCTGCTCCATGCCGGTCGCGGTGATCCCCTGGCAGGCGAAGAGGCGGGCGGCGGCGGCCAGGATGCGTTCCCGTGCGCCGTGCCCGCGCCGCTGCGCCGTACCGGACGTTCCGATCGCCTCGGTCGTACCGGGTGCGCCGGGTGTCCCGGTTGTCCCGGTCGTCCCGGTCGTCCCGGTCGTCCCGGTCGCCTTGGTCATCTTTGTCGTCGCAGCCATGGAGCAAGTATACGGCGGCGTTTACTTCTGACGGAGCGAGAGGTTAGGGTCGGGCACTGAGGTAAACGCTACCGTTTACAACTGAGGAGCACTCCATGGACCGATCCGTCCGCACCGAACTGAGCGGCAGCACGGAGAAACTGATTCGCAGCCGACGCGCCGTCCGCGCGTTCCGGCCCGACGCCGTGCCCCACGAGACCATGCGCGCGATCTTCTCGCTCGCCGGCGCCGCGCCGTCGAACTCCAATGCACAGCCCTGGCGGGTGGAGGTGGTCAGCGGCACGCCGCGCGACCGCCTGGCGGACTCCCTCCAGGCGGCACATGCCGCACAGCGCACTTCCGTCGACTTCCCGTACGACGAGGACATGTACTCACCTGTGCAGCAGGAGCGACGGGCCGCCTTCGGCACGCAGTTGTACGGAGCCCTGGGCATCGGCCACGCGGACCACGCGGCGCGTGCGGCTTACGACGCCGAGAGCCTGCGGTTCTACGGCGCGCCACATGTGGCGTTCCTCTTCGTCTCCGACCGCGATGACGCACGGTTGGCCGCGGACGCCGGTGCCTATATGCAGACGTTGCTACTGGCGATGACCGGGTACGGCGTGAACTGCTGCCCCCAGGGCCTGCTGAGCTTCTACGCCGACACCGTGCGCGAAGAACTCGGCATCACCGGAGGAAAGCTGCTCGTGGGGGTCTCGTTCGGTTACGCCGATGACACCGCGCCGGTGAACCAGGTCACCACCGAGCGCGCCGCTCTGGAGGCCACGACGACGTTCCACGGCTAGGCGGCCGCGTTCGGGGCGGCGGGGGGACCAGGGAGGGGCCGGATTGCTTCACCCCAGGGAAACCGGGCCGACCGGGCCGCCCGCCACCGAATCCCTGCAGGCGAGGCAGTCGCTGTCCGCGCACTGGGTCACGCTCTGATCGGCGGTCATGGCTGCGACCGCGGCGGCCAGGGTCTCCTTCGCCGGGTAGGCGCTCCACCGGGACCCACTCACCGTGACGCTGCGCGCCAGCGGCCGCAGCCACGGTTCCAGGCGTGGGAATCCCTCCGAGCACGACCCCGTCTCCACCATGATCACTCTGTTGTCGGCCGCTCGGGCCCAGCGAACCGGCAGCCGTCGACCGGAGCTCTGTTCGGCGAGGTGGAGCGCAGTCATCCTGTTCAGTTCCACGCCCAGCAGCAGTATGGCGCCGTTCTCGTCCGCGAGGGTACGCACAGGTCCGTACACGTCGGTCGGAGTTTGCGCGGCGACGAGTTCGGCGGCCTGCGGGCCCAGCGCCGCGAACGAATTGAGCGGGTGCCCCCCTCGCCGCGCCTCGCCGCGGGCGAGCAGTCGGGCCGGGAGCGCACCCATGCCCGCGTCGATGACGCCGCAGTCGACGGTGTAGTGGGCGGCGGACGCCCCGGGCCGATCAGCCGACTCGTCGGGCAGGGACGCGTAGTCGATGCCGTTGCGGGCCGGGCGCATCGTGGTCGGCGGGACGACGGCGAACTGCGGCGCGGTGAACGTCGGGACCAGGACCGTGCAGCCGCGGGAGAGCAAGGCGTCCAGAACAGCGTCCGCGCCACCCTCTACGGGCATGGCGAAGGAACGAAGTGACGTATGAACCATGACCGGTTGCTGCGTCAGCGCCAGTTCGTCGACCGCCGCGGCGAGCTGTTCGGCAGTGATCTCCATTGTGTCGCGTTCCCCTCTGTTCTGTCTGGTGCTCCGCGTGGTCCGCGTGGTCCGCGTGCTTTGCGTGCCCTATTGCGCGTGCTTTGCGTGCCTTGCGTGCTTTGCGTGCTTTACGTGGCGCGCGTGATGTGCGTGATGTGCGTGGTGCGCCGTGAGGCTGTGAGACGTTTCCGGGCAGCATCGCCTTTTTGGCCGAGCAGGACCAGGGCCCAGGCCAATTTTCCATGCCCCCACAAACATCGATCCCGCCCCACTCTCCTGACCTGGGGATACTCAAGCCTCGCGTACACATGACACCAACCATGCCACGCATGGCACCACTAGTGGCTCGTGATGGTGCCACTTGTGTGCCATACTGGCAGCACGAGCAACGCCCGCCTCGGCTTCACAAGCCGAGGCGGGCGCGTGTCGCGAGGTGAGCCGTCTGAAGGGGTGGGCAGGGCATGAAGACAGCGCAGGGCCAAGAGCAGTCGACACCCGGGGCCTTCACCGCTTTTGTCCGCTTCGTGCTCTGCGGCGGTGGGGTGGGGCTCGCCTCCAGCTTCGCCGTGGCGGCTCTCGCCTCCTGGATCCCCTGGGTGCTTGCCAACGCCCTGATCACCGCCGTCTCCACGCTCCTCGCCACCGAACTGCACGCCCGCTTCACCTTCGGTGCGGGCGGGCGCGCGACCGGGCGCCAGCACGTGCAGTCGGCCGGGTCCGCGGCGGCTGCGTACGCGGTGACCTGCCTGGCGATGCTTGTCCTGCAACAGTTGGTGGCGGCGCCCGGCGCGGTCCTAGAGCAGGTCGTCTATCTGTCCGCGTCCGCACTCGCCGGTGTCGTGCGGTTCGCCGTACTGCGTCTCGTCGTCTTCGCACGGCACCGCTCGCAGACCGCGGCCACCGTCCGCACCTCCCGTCCCGTGCCCGCGACCGTGACCGGCACCTCGGCCCCGGCCGGCGCCGCGGCACTCTGCCGCGCCGCCTGACCGTCTCCCCGGGCGACGTCTGCACGGTGACTGTCACCGAGCGGTCAGGGGGCTGCCCCTGGGCGAGCCACGCGGAGCGTGAAGGCCCGCAGGACGAGTGCCGTCTCCATCGCGCACAGGGCCACGCCGAGGGTGACATGCGCGGCGAGCGAGCTCTGCAGACCCAGCGCGGTCTGCGTGAAGGTGGCCAGGAGGATGCCGACGGTGGCCTTCAGCGGCCACGTCAGCCGGCGGTTGCCGCGCCACAGCAGGACGGCGGCCACGACCTGAAGGAACACCAGGAGCTCGAAGACGTAGGCGTTGAAGCCGTGCGGGTCGATCGAATCGACGTCACCGTTCAACAGCATCCCGGCGAGCAGGCCCTGCACCAGGGTCTCAAGACAGGCAAGGGCGGCCACGACCCGCAGCAGTGTCACCGGGCCACGACCGCTCACCACCGGGGCCGTCATGACCGCCGTGCCCGCCCTGCCCCGGGAAGGCTCACCCTCGGCAGAGGTGTCGTACATCGAAGTCCCCTCTTCTTGTTGCCACTTGGCCATGCATCACGTACTGGCCGGACAGGCCTGGGTGTCGAGCCACTCCTGGAAGGTGGGACCGGCGAGTGTGGCGTGCGGGCGCGGCAGGAACGCGCCGGCCGCCGCGATCTCGGCGTCGGGCATGCCGGAGCCGTCCACCTCGACGACCTGGATGCCTCGGCGGGCCCCCAGGAGTTTCGCCGCATCGGCCATGGTCTCCGTGCGGGGCCCGGCGATCTCGGGGATCGGCGTTCCGGGAGCCGCCTGGGCGGGCGCGTCGGGGTCTTCCGCCAGCGCGACCAGCGTTTCGGCCACGGTGCGGCAGGCCACGAGCTGGGTGGGCAGGGTCGGGATGTAAGCGACGTCGCCCTGCTGCCAGTCCAGGAGCTGACCGACGAATTCATGGAACTGCGCGGCCCGCAGGATGCGAGCGGGCAGCGGGCAGGACAGGTGGGCTTCCTCGTGCACCTGTTGGGCGGCGACGAACCCGGCGGTGGCCTTGTCGGCGCCGATGATGGACACGGCGACGGCCCGGCCGACTCCCGCCTGCCGGCCGGTCTCGTGCAGGTTGCGGGTGGCGGTGCGGAAGAACTCCGTGGCGGCCTCCCGGTCGGAGGCGTGCCATGACGCGACGTCGATGATGACGTCGACCCCGGCGAGCGCCTCGGCCAGGCCCGTACCGGTGATGATGTCCACGCCGGTGGCGCGGGACATCGGTACGACCTGGTGCCCCCGTTCCGCGAGGACGTCCACGACGTGACGTCCCAGCCGCCCGGTCGCTCCTGCCACTGCGAACTTGCTGGTGCTCATGTGCCCTTCCCTGGCGTGTGCTGACGGTGCCCGAGTGATGCGGCGGCACACACCGGGCTCGCCGATCGACGGGCCGCGCTATCGGTGCGTGCGCTCCGAGTTGTTCGTTTCACGCGGCGTTCTGACGAACACGAGACGTCGGCGCCCCGGCGTCCGTAACAGTCGAGGCCGTGTGACCCAGGCCACCGGTCAGGGGTGTTACAGAACGGCGGGGACCGGCGTCTCATGCGTGGACAGCGCTGGAGCAGAGCTGGAGCACAGCCGGGAACGAACAGGCAGGAGCCAGGTATGAGCGAGGACAGCGGACGAACCACGGGCACGGCCGAACCGCTCGCTCGTGCCGACCGGGTGGAGACGGTGGACTCCGCCACCGAGGTGTTCGTCGCCCACCGCAATCTGCTGTTCACCGTCGCCTACGAAATGCTCGGTTCGGCCGCCGACGCCGAAGACGTCCTTCAGGAGACCTGGCTGCGCTGGGTCGGCGTCGAACCGGCGACCGTGCGGGAGGAACGTGCCTACCTGGTGCGGATCGTCACCCGGCAGGCACTGGACCGGATGCGTGCCCTCGGTCGGCGCAAGGAGTCCTACGTCGGGCCGTGGCTGCCCGAGCCGTTGCTCACCGCGCCGGACGTGGCCGAGGACGTCGAGCTCGCCGACAGCATCTCGATGGCGATGCTGCTGGTCCTGGAGACGCTCGCGCCCGTGGAACGGGCGGTGTTCGTACTGCGCGAAGTGTTCGACGTCGAATACGACGAGATCGCCCAAGCCGTCGGCAGGACCCCGGCCGCGGTCCGCCAGCTCGCCTATCGGGCACGGGCACACGTCGCCGCGCGCCGACCGCGCGGCACCGTCTCCCCGGCCCAGACCCGAGCCGCCCTCCAGGCCTTCCAGCGCGCGGTCGAGACCGGCGAGTTGCAGAGCCTGCTCGACATCCTCGCACCCGACGTCGTCGCCCTGAGCGACGGCGGCGGAGTCAAACACGCCCTGCTGCGGCCCATCGTGGGCGTGGACAAGGTGTCCCGCCTGCTGGCGGGCGGCTGGTGGAGGCGCGACGCCGTGAGGTCGGTCGAGCCGGTCCAGATCAATGGTGGCCCGGGGCTGCTCGTCCGGGTCGACGGGGAGGTCGACGGCGTCGTGGCCGTGCGGGTCGAGAACGGCTACATCACCGGGGCCTACCACGTCCGCAACCCCGAGAAGCTGTCGCGCGTGGCGAAGGAGAACGCGGTCAGCCGCTGACCCTGCCCGCTGCCGGACCTGGCGCGCGCTCCGGGACCTCCATATGGGCGAGGACACGGGCGGCTCCGTCCGGGCTGAAGGCGTCGTCGATGGCCTCGGCCGCCCCCTCGGCGGCTTCGGCGGAGCGCGGCAGGAGGACCCTTTCGTAAACGGTGACGGCCTCGTCGACGGTGGGCCTTTCGATGAGGGCCTCGGCGAGGCCCGCGCCGTCGAGCATGGCGAGATTGGCGCCCATCCCCGAGAAGGGGGACAAGCGCGTCGCGCACAGCAGGGGTGTCGGCGAGGTCGAGCCCGTCCTTCCGGCACCAGTCCTCGTCGGTGCGCATGGCTACGTAGACGCGTATGTGTCCCCCGCTGTTGCGCTGGCCGACGAAGCCCTGCCGGTTGTGGAGGGCCATCATGGTGCCGGCGGCGGTCAGGGCGGCGAGGCGGGGATGACGGATGTCGGTGTCGTCGAAGCCGGTCTCGACGAAGGTGACGCCGGTGTAGCGGGGTGTGGCGTTCGTCAGCGGGCGGCGCACCTTGGACCAGGCGCCGTCGGCGCCGATGATGAGATCGGCGTCGGTAGCGGTGCCGTCGGTGAAGTGCAGTCGGTGGACGCCGTCGCCGAGGGGTTCGACGCGGGCGAGACGGTGGGCCCTGCCCGGGTGATCGCCGAGGAGAGCGGCCTGCCCGCGGACGGCCCGGCCTGCACGGCGTTGGCCCACTTCGCCCTGGAGGCACCCGTACCGCCCCGCACCCAAACCGTGTCCGAGATCACTTCCCGCCGCGCGAACAGCGCTGCCCAAGAAGCCGGTGACCCTCTAACCTGACCTGTGCAGCCGGTTCGCCCTGTCCGCCAGACAGACGCGTCGTAAGAGGGAACCCGGTGGGAATCCGGGACTGCCCCGCAGCGGTGAGTGGGAACGAACGCCGTCATACGCACTGGACCCAGCCGGGTCCGGGAAGCGACGGCCAGTAGGAATCTGCTTCGGCAGACGCGTCCACGAGTCCGAAGACCTGCCCGTTGCCCGCACGTGACCGATCGCGTGCGGACATCTCGGTGACCTCGTGGGCGGGTCGGCGTGCATACCAGGCGGAGGACGACCGCGCCACGGCGCGTACGTTCGCCCCGTCCGGTTCGTCACCCCTTCGCGTCCGTGTCCCGTCACCGGGATCTCAGGAGTCATCTCGCGAAGGAGATTTCCGTGACAGCGAAGCCCGCAGCCGCGGCAGCACGGGCCACCGTGTACGGCTACCCCCGCCAGGGTCAGAACCGTGAGCTCAAGAAGGCCATCGAGGGCTACTGGAAGGGCCGCGTCACGGCGGACGCCCTCCGGCAGACCACGGCGGACCTGCGCCGTTCCGCCTGGCAGCAGTTGGCCGACGCAGGCATCCACGAGGTGCCGACCGGTGATTTCTCGTACTACGACCACGTCCTTGACACCAGTGTCATGGTCGGTGCCGTCCCGCCACGACACCGCGTGGCCGTCGACACCGACGCGCTCGACGGCTACTTCGCGATGGCACGCGGCACCCAGGACGTGGCGCCGCTGGAGATGACCAAGTGGTTCGACACCAACTACCACTACCTGGTGCCCGAGTTGGGCCCCGACACCGTCTTCGCGGCCGACTCGGCCAAGCAGGTCGCCGAGCTGAAGGAGGCCCTCGCGCTCGGCCTCGCCGCCCGCCCCGTCCTGGTCGGCCCTGTCACCTATCTGCTCCTCGCCAAGCCCGCCCCCGGTGTGGCCGCCGACTTCGAGCCGCTGACGCTCCTGGACCGCCTCCTTCCCGTGTACGCCGAGGTCGTCGCCGATCTGCGCGCGGCAGGCGCCGAGTGGGTGCAGCTCGACGAGCCCGCCCTGGTGCAGGACCGCACACCGGCCGAGCTCAACGCCGCAGCGCGCGCCTATCGCGATCTCGGTGCCCTCACCGACCGGCCCAAGCTGCTCGTGGCGTCCTACTTCGACCGGCTCGGTGACGCGCTGCCCGTCCTGGCGAAGGCGCCGGTCGACGGCCTGGCCCTGGACTTCACCGGCGCCGCCGCCGCCAACGTCGACGCGCTCGCCGCGGTCGGCGGGCTGCCGGGCAAGCGCCTGGTCGCGGGCGTGGTCGACGGCCGCAACATCTGGATCAACAACCTGGAGAACTCCCTGTCCACCCTCGGTACGCTCCTGGGTCTCGCCGACCAGGTCGACGTGGCCGCCTCCTGCTCCCTCCTGCACGTCCCGATCGACGCGGCGGCCGAGCGCGACATCGACCCGCAGATCCTGCGCTGGCTCGCCTTCGCCCGGCAGAAGACGGCCGAGATCTCCACGCTGGCCAGGGGCCTCGCCCAGGGAACCGATGCCATCGCCGCGGAGCTCGCCGCCAACCGCGCCGACCTCGCGTCCCGGGCCAACTCGCCCATCACGCACGACGCAGCGGTACGGGCCAGGGTCGCCGCCGTCACCGACGCCGACGGCCGCCGCTCCCAGCCGTACACCCGGCGCGCCGCGGCCCAGCGGGCCCACCTGAAGCTGCCGCTCCTTCCGACGACCACCATCGGCTCGTTCCCGCAGACCACGGAACTGCGCGCCGCCCGCGCGGACCTGCGCGCGGGGCGCATCGACGAGGCGGGCTACGAGCAGCGCATCGAGAGCGAGATCCGCGACGTGCTCGCCTTCCAGGAGAAGGCAGGTATCGACGTCCTGGTGCACGGCGAGCCCGAGCGCAACGACATGGTGCAGTACTTCGCCGAGCAGCTCACGGGCTACCTCGCCACACAGCACGGCTGGGTGCAGTCGTACGGCACCCGGTACGTACGTCCGCCGGTCCTGGCGGGTGACATCTCCCGGCCCGAGCCGATGACGGTGCGCTGGACGGCGTACGCGAACTCGCTCACGGACCGCCCGGTCAAGGGGATGCTGACCGGCCCGGTGACGATGCTCGCCTGGTCCTTCGTCCGCGACGACCAGCCGCTCGGCGACACCGCACGGCAGGTCGCCCTCGCCCTGCGGGACGAGGTCGGCGACCTGGAGGCGGCGGGCACCTCGGTCATCCAGGTCGACGAGCCCGCGCTGCGCGAGACGCTGCCGCTGCGCGCCACGGACCATGCTGCGTATCTGGCCTGGGCCACCGAGTCGTTCCGGCTCACGACCAGCGGCGTCCGGCCGGAAACCCAGATCCACACCCATATGTGCTACGCCGAGTTCGGTGACATCGTGCAGGCCATCGACGACCTCGACGCCGACGTCATCAGCCTGGAGGCGGCCCGCTCGCACATGCAGGTGGCCCGGGAGCTCGCCGCCCACGGCTACCCGCGCGAGGCGGGCCCGGGCGTCTACGACATCCACTCCCCCCGCGTACCCGACGCGGAGGAGGCCGCGGCCCTGCTCCGCAAGGGCCTCGAAGCCATCCCCGCCGAGCGCCTCTGGGTCAACCCCGACTGCGGCCTGAAGACCCGCGGCTGGCCCGAGACCCGCGCCTCCCTGGAGAACCTGGTCACCGCCGCCCGCACGGTCCGCGGGGAGCTGTCCGCTTCCTGACCGCCCCGACTGCCCCGGCCGGGGCGCGCCCCCGCGCGCCCCGGCCCGGTGGCTTCACCCCCGCCCCGCGGGCTGGCGCCGGGGGTCGGGGCGGGGCAGCAGACAGCCGTCCCGGTCCAGATCGAGCCGGTTCCCGGGCGCCTCACAGGTGGTCAGCCAGTAGGTCTGGGTGGCGTAGCCGGTTCCCTTGCGGGCCGTGATCGTCCCGCTGCGGTCCATCTCACAGGGGTTGTTCTCCGTGCACTCGTTGCCGTCCCGGTTGCTGGTGTTGTTGATCGCCACCACCTCACCGCCGGAGAGTACGGGCGATCCGGATGTACCGGGCCCGGTCCTGCAGTCCGGGGAGTGGCGGAGCACGTCCTCGGTGACGTTCGCCGACTCAAGGACCCGGTACGCGAACTGGTCGACGCGGCAGCGGAATTCCTGCTTCAGGCTCCCGGACACGATCCGGATGTCGGCACCGCGGGCGGGGCGCCGATCGGCCGGCGTCAGCGGGGTGAGCCCGTGGTCGCGCGCCAGTTCCCGGTAGGTGGTGTCCACTTGGTACAGGGCGACGTCCGTCCCCGTCATGGTGACGTAGAGGGCCTTGCTCGCGTGCAGTTGCGCAGCGGTGTCGCCCGCCCGGTCCATGAGGTCGAACAGCCGGTGGGACGGCTGGTCGACAAGGACCTCTCCCGGGACGGGCCGACTGCCCTCGAAGCAGTGCCCGTTGGTCAGGACCAGCGCCCGGTCCCCCGCCCGGGAGCCGGGCATCCGCACGAGTGAGCCGGAACAGCCCGGCCCGGGTCCGCCGGGGTCACTGAACGCCCGGGCAGGTGCCGCCGGTGGTCTGCCCGGTGCGGAAGAAGGTGACCGCTTTCGCGGCGCAGGGCAGGCGGCTCAGCGAACCGTGCGAGCCGTCAAGAACGGTGAGCAGCGTGCCACCGACCGCCTGTCGCGCTCGTACGGCCCAGGCGTGCGGGGTGACGTCCTCGTCGAGATGGCCGGAGAGCTGCAGCGCGCTGTCCCCCCGCGACGGCTTCGTGGGCTCGGCGAACAGCGGCCAGCCCGCGCACTTCACGCTGAACCAACTGCCCCCGACGGCTGGGTGAGCCGTACGCCGGGACTCGCGGGCCGCCCACAGTTCGTCGAAACCGGTGGCACCGGAGGCGCCGTTGCACAGCATCCATCGCGGCATGGTCGAGCACCGGAGGCATCGCCGAGTCCAGCCACATACGCCGTACCCGGTCGTCGAACAGGGAGCGGTAGGCCAGGCCCGCGGAGGTACCGAAGGACACCCCGTAGAAGCTGATCCTCGGAGCGCCGAGTGCCGCGCGCAGGAGGTCGATGTCCCGGGCGGTGTTCTCCGGGGTGAGCCGCCGCGTGAACTCCGGATGGGCGGCCGCGCACCGCTTGTTGAACTCCGCCTGGTGTTCGTACTCGGCCTTGCTGCGTTCCTTCTGCGTCGCTGTCAGCGGCGGCTCCGACCAGGGCTTCTCCTCACAGATGGGCTTCTCGCTGTGACCGGCGCCCCGGGGGTCGAGGCCGACGATGTCGTGGTCGGTGCCGAGGGTGCCGAGCCGGCCTGCGGTGAAGCCCAGCGGGGCGTCCAGGTTGAACACTCCCGGCCCGCCCGGGCTGACCACCAGCGGCTCTTGCCGCTCCCGCGGGCCGGTGGCTTTGATCGGCTCACGGCGATGGTGATCGTGCGGCCCTGCGGCTTGCCGTGGTCGGGGGGCCGCCCAGGAGTCCGGCGAGCAGCACCATCGGGGCGACCGCGCCGCGATGTCGCAGTACGTCAACCCGGCGCTGAGTGATGATCGTTGACATGGCGGGCAACCTCCAGTGAAGCGCGTACGTCCGCAAGTGCCGCGGACGCAGGCCCACTTTGCGGGGCGCGATGCTCCGTGGTGCCGCTGTCCGGCCTCGGTCACCGCTCTCCGGGGAGACCGTCAGGTATCGGTCGGGTTTCGATATGTTGACGGTATTCGCCAACACGGACGCTGCCATAAACCGTTGCCATGGAACTGATCGGTCGGCTAGGTTCTCCGAGCTGCCGGAGTTGATCCTGGCCGGCGCTGTCGACAAGGAGGTGCGGAGCACATGCGCAGGACTGCCCAGGAGTTGAGCTCGCGTACTGACCTTTGCCACCTCCTGACGACGGAGACACCTTGTCGCTTCGCATCACCCCGCTGACCGACCCCGCTCACGGCCCGCACGAGCGGCGTCTCGCATGGCTGGCGTCCGACGCCGACGCCATCCCGGTCGGATCGGCCTTCCTGCGCCTGTTCACCGGTGCCGGACAGAAGCACCTGGCCGAACTGACCCTCCAGGTCCACCCCGTGGAGCGCCGCAAGCACGTCGGCTCCCAACTGCTCGACGCCGCCGTGGCCGCCGCCCGGGACGACGCCCGGCGCAGCGTGGTCGCGCAGACCGAGGCCGGGTCGCCCGGTGACCACTTCCTGGCCGCACGCGGTTTCCGCAAGGTCCTCACCCTGCGGTACTCCCGCCTGTCACTGGCCGACGTGGACGCCTGCGCCCTCGTCGCGACCATCGAGCGGCCGCACCCCGGCTACCGGCTCGTGTCATGGCGGGGAACCGTCCCCGACCACCTCGCCCAGACGTTCGCCGCCTCACGCCGCGCCATGGACGACATGCCCATGGACGACACCGACTACGGCACCGTGGTCTGGGACGTGGACCGGGTACGGGCCGCGGCGAAAGCCGTGGAACAGCGCGGCGACCAACTGCACACCGTCGTCGCCATCGACACCTCCGACGACTCGATCGCCGGGTTCACGGAACTCGTCGTCCCCGGCGACGGCACCGGCGATGCCCAGCACTACGGCACCGGCGTACTGCCCGAGCACCGTGGACACGGTCTCGGCACCTGGATGAAGGCCGAGTCGATCCGGCAGGCCCACACCCACTACCCGCACCTCGGCGGCCTCCTGGCCGACACCGCGGACAGCAATACGCACATGCGGCACATCAACGACAGTTTCGGCTACACACCCACGCACACGACACACGAGCACCAGCTCGACCTGTAGCGGCGAGCGGGCGGCGGGCCGGGGGGATCGAGGGGTGGTTCGGGCGGGCCATGAGGGGTACCTCATGGCTGCGAAGAGGGGTACCTCATCGCTGCGCGCCACCACCCCGAGACCGGGCCGTCGCAGGTGAGGCCATGTCACCACGGGGCCTTGTGCGGTGCGGCACAGCTACAGATCGGAGACACCGCATGACCCACGACGAGACGCAGTTGCCCGCCGACCTGCTGCCTCTCCTGCGGATGTCCGTGAAACGGTTGCTCGACTCCGCGTCCGCCCTGACGGATGAAGAGGTACGGGCCCCCTCGCCGCTGCCCGACTGGAGCCGTGCACACGTACTCACTCACATCGCGCGCAGCGCCGACTCGCGCACCCGGTTGCTCACTGCGGCCCGCACGGGCCTGGACCTCCCGCAGTACAACGGCGAGGCTCATCGGGAGCGGGACATCGAGGAGGGCGCGGGACGTCCGGCCGCCGAACTGGTCGAAGACCTGGAAACCGCGCTGCACCGCTTCCTCACGGCCGTCGACGATCACCCGAGGGAGGCGTGGGATGTGCCGGTGCGCTGGCTCGGCGGGGGCCTGCGCCCCGTACGAGGCACCATCGGCAGCATGCTGCGCGAGGTGGAGGTGCACCACACCGACCTGGCGACCGGCCACGGCCCGAGCGCCTGGCCCCCGTACTTCGTGGAGCGGGAACTCGCCCTCACGGTACGGAAACTCCGCGACCGTTCCGACGCCCCGGCCATGGTGCTGCGCGCCGACGAGGATCAGGTGCCGCGCCCGGTCGGCGACGGGAGGGGGCCACAGGTGTCGGGGCCCGCGGCGCAACTGCTCGGCTGGCTGGCAGGACGCACGGACGGGGGCGAACTGACGGTCGACCCGCCGGGCCCGCTACCGACCGTGCCCGCCTGGCGGAGCTGACCGTCATCTGGCTGTAGCCGTACCGGGCGAGCGCCACAGGGGCGGAGCTTGCGCGGTGGCCCGCGTGCGCGCCCAGTACGGCGGCGCCCAGCGAACGATGAACGGCGGTCAGTAGAGGGACGTCGAGACGTTCTCGGCCCAGAGCTTCTCCGCGTCGGATCCTGCCGGGGGCGGCACGATTCCGTTGATCATCCACAGTTCGTCGCTGGTCTCGTCGACGTGGAACTCCCAGTGCAGCCCCGCGTTCCTTTCGAGGTGAGGCTGCAGCATGCCCTTGATCCACTGGGCGGTCCTGCGGCGGCTCTCGCGGTCGGGGTTGCGGCGGGCGATGTGGTCGATGGCGATGCGGACCCCGACCGGGGTCGGCTCCCCGCCGACGTAGAAGTCCTCGGGCCGGGTCTCGTGGAACAGCGTGACCACGTAGAACCTGGGCAGCCCGACCTGTTCGTAGTGGTCGGCGATGTGCGAAGCGAGTTGACGCTTCTCCGCGTCAGTGAAGGTGCCGGGCGTGTGATGAACGGTCCACAGTGGCATGGCGGTTCGCTGCTCCTCGCATGGCGGGACGGGATGCCCGTCTGAGTAACGGCATCGTTAGTGAGAGGGAATCACGCCCGGCTGGATAACGCAATCGTTAGTTACAATGGCGGGGTGGCGATGAACTTCGAGGAACGGCTGCGCGACCGGGACACGTGGTCGATCGGTGACGGCTGCTCGGCGGCCCGGGTCCTTGACCTGCTCAGCACCAAGACGGTGTTCCTGGTGGTCCGCGAGTGCTTCTACGGCACCACGAGGTTCGAGGACTTCGTGGATCGGATCGGGGCTTCGGCGCCCGCGGTGTCACGGGCACTCAAACAGCTCAAGGCCGCGCGGGTCGTCGCGCCCGTTCTCTATCGGGAGCCGGGCAGCCGGGCCCGCGACGAGTACCGGCTGACGGAGGCGGGCGAGGACCTGCTGCCGGTGTTCCTGTCACTGATGCAGTGGGGCGACGAGCACCTGCAGGACGGCCGCCCGCCGCTGGCGTTCACCGAGGCCGGTACCGGCCGTCCCGTACGGGTCCGCGTCACCGCCGACCCCGCGCCTGAGGCGGTCTCCGGCGACATCGAGATCCAGGTGAATCCCGCCTGGCAGCACGCGCGCTCCGACTGAGCCCCGGCACCTGCCGCCCCGGGCGCCGCGCCGCCGGCGGCCGTCAGCCCGCTGTCTCCCGCGGCTGTGTCGCCGCCTCCGTCTCGTCCGCGTCCCGCAGGCTCAGCGCCAGATCATTGGTGACGGTGAAGAACGGCTTGGCACGCGTTTCGCCACGTGTGCCGTGCGGCAGGAGGACGGCCGGTACGACGTCGGTCTTCTTGCGGTCGACGATGTCGCCACCGATGCGGCCGATGGTCACCGGCGGCCGCGTGTGCCCCAGATGGAGGCGCAGGTCCCACAGGTCGTGACTGCTGTTCCGCAGGGCGAGTGCCCGGGAGTAGGGCAGCGTGAAGGAGAAGTGCCAGGCCCCGGCGGTGGGTTGGGAGGCCGCTCGGGTGGGCTGCGCCGCGGCCTGCGTGACGGGGAACGTGAAGTCGTAGGGCTCCCCCTCTCGCGAGACGGCGATCACGGTGGCGGCGTCCATGGAGTCAGGAATGTCGGCGGCGAAGAGCCGGGCGGTGACGGTGGCGTGGTCGTCACCGATGGCGATGTCAGTGACCTCGGCGTGTGCGGTGCGCTGCCAGACGCGCAGGGCGAGGAACCCGTCGGCCGTGGTGTAGGGGAGCCAGGCCGACACCTCGCCGTCGACGAGGACCGGGTCCCGGCCGATGCTGCGGGCCCGTTCCGCCATGGCGCAGACGAGCCGCGCCCGCTTCTCCGTCGCGCCCTCGGCGACGACGTAGCAGTCCCAGCGGCCCTCCGACAGCGCGTGCTCGGCCGGGTCGAGCGTGAGGCGGACGTCGTGCGTGCCGGATGCCGTGGCCGTGGGAGGTATGGGGACACGGATGTGCCGCCCCTTGGGGTCGCGGCGCAGGCGGGCCAGGAAGTCGAGGGGGCCGGGCGGCAGCGACGCCGCGTCGAGACGGAGGGTGATGCCGCCGTCGGGGGTGGCCCTGGCGAAGGCGACGGGGCGCACGGTGGGCTTGGGCTCGGGGTGGGACTCCGGAGCGGGCGACGGTTCGCTGGGGGTGGCGGACTTGCTCGGCAGGGTGGACTTCAGCCGGGTCCACAACGAGCCGAGGTGTCCGGCCTTCGACGAGCGCCGGTGGGCCGGAGCGGAGAGTTCCTGGAACAGGGTCTCGTAACGCCGGGCGATGGCGGGGGGCGCATAGGCGCCGGCTCGCTTCAGGGCCCCGGCGCCGAGGCGGGCACGCAGGGGTGCGTCGGCCATGAGGCGGTCGAGGGCAGCGGCGTATCCGTCCACACCGGTGTCCAGGGGGACCAGGACGCCGTTGGTCTCGTCGATGATTTCCGCCGGACCGTGCGGGCAGTCGGTGGAGATCACGGGGACGCCGCAGTGCATGGCCTCCACGATGGTCATGCCGAAGGACTCCATGTCGGAGGAGACTGCGGCGAGGGAGCCCTTGGCCCACTCGGTCTCGATCGGGGAGACCGGTCCCATGAGGGATATTCGGTTGTACAGGCCGAGTTCGTCGATCTGCCGCCGCAGTTTCGGCCGTTCGGGTCCGCGCCCGTAGAGGCGCAGTGTCCACGTGGGGTGGTTGTCGGCGACCTTCGCGAAGGCGCTGATCAGCCGGTCGTAGCGCTTGACGCGGGTGAGCCTGCCCGCGGCGATGATGACGTCCGTGAGCTGGTCGGAGGGTTCGACGGCGGGCTCGGGAACACTGTTGGGGATACACAGGATGCGGCCCGGCACGTCCGGCAGGGCCCGGCGGTACTGTGCGGCGTCGGCCTCGGACACGGTCACGAAGGCGTCGAGGCCCGCGATCGCCTTGTTCTGATGCCCGCGCAGGGTCGCGTTGTGGGCGTCCAGGCTCAGGTGTTCCTGGCCGATGCGCAGATACCGGCTCTGCCCGTCGCGGGCGAGATAGCCGTTGAGGTCGGGCCGGGTGGCGATCACCACGTCGGCGTCCGTGGCGCGCAGCCAGGCGCCGATGCGCTCGTCCTGGAGCGCCGAGTAGGGCAGGCGTGCGGAGTTCGCTGCGGCGCCGGTGTCCGGGAACATCGTGCACGGCTGACTGGTGAGCGGGTGGTCACCTTCGTACGTGGGGCTGTCCCGGCGCATGTCGATCAGCGCGGTCAGGCGTACCCGCTCGTCGAAGGCTAGCTCGGGCTCGTCGTTCACCTGGTGGACGCTCACGACCTCGACGTCGTGCCGGGCCGCCAGCGCGCGGGAGAGGTTGACGGTGGCGCGGATCGTCCCGCCTATGCCGTAGGCGTTGTTGATCAGGAACGCGATTCTCACTGCTCACTCCCCCACGCCGCCGCCCTGGTCGAGGGGGCGCACTGTTCGCCTTGCGTGGGAGGTCGGCGCCACGCGAGGAAAGGTCTCTGTCGGTGCACAGGAACAAGCCTTTGCGGCGCAATAATCTACCCGACTCGGTTCACCGTGAATTTATTAGCTGCAAGGCGATACGCGAGTAAAGAGATTTCGCTGGGCGATTCCGTCCGAGCACGCACCACAGGGCAGCAGCGAGCCCCCACTTCTGCTGCGCTTCCAGTACGTGAACGCGACCATTCAAATCCACAAAGTGTTCACATGTCCAGCATGACATAAGGACTATACAGGACAGATGCGAGCACCAGCCCCGAAGGTATAGCCCTCGGCCCCCGAGACCCGGACAGCCGGATGGTGGACCGGTGAAGATGTGGAGGGCTCGCTTCAGGTTACGCACCACTCATCACGGGTGCAAATCAGGCCAAGCGTGACGCATCGCGCGGATTTATCGAGCAAGCTTGAGTAATTCCGCGCTCCCCACCGTGCTTCACGGCTGAAAAGTGGAGGCGCTTTTAGGCCGAAACGCAGCCGTCTGCTTTTCGCTCGCCTTGAGGAGTGCAGGCGGCCCCCCAGGCGGCCTCGATCATCCGGAAGACCTCGTCCACCGCGGCCTCCGGATCGGCCGCCTCACGAGCGACCGAGTAGGCATCGAGCACGAATCTCGCGATTGCCCGGGAAGCAGTCGCAGTCGGCGAAAGGCCGGGGTCGGCGGCGATGGCCGTCGCCAGCGACTCCGCGTGGCGCAGCCGCATCGAGTCGTCGTACTCCCGCAGGGCGGGTGTCCCCTCGATCATGCGCCAGATCGGGGCGGCGGCATCCCCCGTGCAATGTCGCACCAGGACATGGATCTCGCGGCGCAGCGCAGGCAGGAGCGGCTCGTCCGGCGTACGGCTGGAGACCGCCTCCGTGAGGCGTTGCTCGAAGTCCTCGTCCTGCTCGAACACCAGGGCCTCTTTCGAGGCGAAGTGGGAGAAGACCGTGGTCACAGCCACGTCGGCCTCATTGGCCACGTCACGGATGCCCACCGCGTCGTACCCGCGTTCCAGGAAGAGACGCAGAGCGGTGTCAGCGATCTTCTGACGAGTCGCGGCCTTCTTGCGCTCACGGCGCCCCGGCGGGTTGGTCATGCCGTGACGCTACCAAACACGAAGTCACAACCGTTGTTAAACGCTAACCGTTAGTGCTACGGTCCGCCGCATGAAGAAAGTGAGCTTCGCCGAGTTCGGCGGCCCGGACGTCCTGCAACTCATCGACACCGAGGAGCCCCACGCGGGCCCAGGTCAGATACGTATCGCCGTGCGGGCGGCGGGGGTGAACCCCGTCGACTGGCGGGTCCGTGAAGGTCAGGTCCTGTCCGCTCATCCGACCGAATTGCCCGCCGGAGTCGGACTCGACGCCTCCGGAGTGGTGGACGAGGTCGGCGAGGGCGTCGACGATGTCAAGGTCGGCGACCACGTGTTCGGCGAAGGCGCGAGCACCTACGCCGAGTTCGCCGTCCTGTCCGCCTGGGCCCGTATGCCCGAGGGCCTGACGTTCGAAGAGGCCGCCGGGTATCCGTCGGTGGTGGAGACCGCGTTGCGCGTCATCCGCGAGGTCGGCGTACAGCCGGGGCAGACACTGCTGGTCAGCGGTGCGTCCGGCGGAGTCGGCTCCGCGGTGCTGCAGATCGCTCGGGTAGGCGGCATCAGGGTCATCGGTACGGCCGGGGCCGCGAACCAGGACTATCTGCGCAGCCTCGGCGCCCTCGCCACAACGTACGGCGAGGGTTGGGTCGAGCGGGTGCGGCGCCTCGGCGGCGTCGACGCGGCTCTCGACCTCGCGGGATCGGGCGTGATCCGCGAGCTCGTCGAGCTGACCGGAGACCCTCGGAAGGTGCTCTCCATCGCCGATCTCGGCGCACCGGATCTCGGTGTGCGGTTCTCCGGCGTGGCCGGGAGCGTGCCGGATGCGCTGGCCGAGGCCGCGGACCTCATCTCACGGGGTGAGCTCCACATCCCGGTCGAGAAGTCGTACCCGCTGGCCGAGGCCGCGGAGGCACACGTCGACAGCCAGGCCGGTCATACGCGCGGGCGCCGGGTCATGGTCGTCTGAGGCTTCGTCCCGGCAGTGGCTCGGCGATGGCGGTCTGCCGGGCGGGCGGCCATCGGCCGGCCGGGCGGCCGTCTGCCGGGCAGGCGGCCATCGGCCGGGCAGGCAGTTATCGGCCGGGCAGACGGCCACCGGCCAGGCAGACGGCCACCGGCCAGGCAGACGGCCACCGGCCAGGCAGACGGCCACCGGCCAGGCAGGCGGCCACCGGCCAGGCGGGCGGCCGACGTCGGCCTGGTCCGCGGAGCCGCATCACGCATCGTGCATCACGCCGGCCGTTCCCCTCCATGTCCTCATCCGCGACCGGCTCCGGCCGAACCCCCTTTTGGTGACGCCGATCTTGGGCACGTGGAGACAAGTGATCTTCGTCGTCCACCGTTGGGGAGTGGCATGGCCGTATCCGCGCGCCCGGTTCGCCGCATGGACCGTAATCGGCGCTTCGACCTGCGCACGACTGCCCTGTTCTTCGTTCTGGTGGCGATCGCCCTGTGCGGCACGGTGTTCCTGGTCCGCGCCGCCGCTCACATGGCCGAGAGCAACCCGCTGTGGATCGGCTCCCTCGTCACCGTGGGCGTCGCGGCCACCTGCTTGGGCCGGTCCAGGTGGCGCCGCTTCTCCGCGGCGAGGTGTGCGCGTCGTGCGGCCGAGGTACTGGAGGAGGCGGCCGAGCGGGCCTCCGAGAGCCTCGACACCACGGCGGTCGCGGGCGAGGCGCAGGCGGCGCCCACCATCGCGTGGGACGGGAGCGCCGTCGCGGACACGCAACAGACCGCGCCCGGCACTCTTGCGCCCGTCGCGCCTACCCCCGGCGCCGCGGTGCCTGGCACCACCGTGCCCGGCACCCTCGTACCCGACCCCTCCGTGGCCGGTGCACCCGTGGCCGAGGAGGCGACGACCGTCGTCCTCGACACACCGGTCGACTACGCCGAACTCGACGCCGACGCCTTCGAACAGGCCATAGCCGACCTCTGCGTCCGCGACGCGTGCCAGGAGGTGGAAGTCGTCGGTGGCGCCTGCGACTTGGGCGCGGATGTCCTGGCGTTCGCTCCCGACGGACGGCGCATCGTCATCCAGTGCAAGCGTTACGGCGAGGACAACAAGGTCGGCTCACAGGATCTGCAGCGCTTCGGGGGCACATGTTTCACCGTCCACGAAGCCGACGTCGCGGTCCTCGTGACCACGAGCGAATTCACCGCTCCCGCCCTCGAATACGCGCGGCACTGCGGAATAGTCTGCGTGGACGGTGCGGACCTGCGGGCCTGGTGCGACGGCACCGGGCCCAACCCTTGGGACCTGGTGGCCGCCGACCCTGACGAGAGCGCGATCACCGTGCGAGAGTGCCCGGGCACGGCAGACCACCACCGCACGGCCGACCCAGGAGGCGCTCCATGAGCCCGAACGAGCAGTGCCCGTACCGGAACGAGACAGTGGTCCTCGACCCCGCGTTCAAGGCGGACGCGCCCGCACGGTACGCCCGCCTCCGGGAACTCGGCCCCATCCATCCCGCCGAGTTCCACCTCGGCCTGAAGGGCTGGGTGGTCGTCGGCTACGACCTCGCGAGGGAGGCGCTGACCCATCCCGCCCTGCTCAAGGACTCCACGCCCGCCGCTGAGGCCCTGGCCGCCGCGGGCTACGTACTGAACAAACCCTCGGTCGGGCTCGGCGCGCAGATGATGGAGGCGGACCCGCCCGAGCACACCCGTCTGCGCCGCCTCGCATCGGCTGCCTTCACTCCGCGCCGTACGGCCGCCATGGCGCCGCGCA
The DNA here is from genome assembly GCF_000720475.1 of Streptomyces aureocirculatus. GTDB lineage: Bacteria > Actinomycetota > Actinomycetes > Streptomycetales > Streptomycetaceae > Streptomyces > Streptomyces aureocirculatus. Next base: position 49,214 of record NZ_JOAP01000013.1, on the reverse strand, counting down.
TCGAGCAGATCGCCCACGAACTGATCGACGCGATGCCGCCGTCGGGGGAACTCGACCTCGTCGAGGCGTTCAACGCCCCGCTGCCCGCCACGGTCATCGCCGAGCTCCTCGGCATCCCGGAGCAGCACCACCGGGACTTCCGGCGCTGGTCGGGGCAGGCGCTTCAGGTGGCATCGCCCGAGCACCGCCAGGCGCTGGCCTCTCTGCACGGGCTGCTCGCCGACCTGCTCGCGGACAAACGCCGCCACCCCCAGGACGATCTGCTGTCCGCTCTGGTCGCCGTACGCGACCACGAGGACGGTCGGCTTTCCGAGGAGGAGCTGGTCGGCACGGCCATGATGCTGGTCGTCGCAGGCCACGAGAGCACGGTGAACCTGCTGGGCAACTCCGTGCTGTCCCTGTTGCGACACCCGGACCAGTTGCGGCTGTTGCGCGCACATCCCGAGCTGATGCCCGGCGCGGTCGAGGAGTTCCTGCGCCACGACACTTCCGTCGAACGCTCGACCAGTCGGTACGCGTCGCAGGACCTCGAACTGGGCGGGGTGCCGATCCCCCGGGGAAGCATGATCGTCGTGGCCCTCGGTTCGGCCGGCCACGACGCCCCCCAGGAAGGCGGCGCCCTCCCGCCCGCCCTCGACGTCTCCCGCCCCGGCGCACGGCATCTGGCCTTCGGCCACGGCATCCACTACTGCCTCGGCGCCCCGCTCGCCCGCCTGGAGACGACCATCGCCCTGCGCACCCTGCTGTCCCGCGTCGACGAACTGGAGCCGGCCGCGCCGCCGGAGTCGTTGGACTGGATCGGTTCGGGGATCATTCGCGGGGTCCTGTCCCTCCCGGTGCGCTGCCGCGTCGGCGGCTGAGTGCGCTGCCGCGTCGGCTGCGTACAGTCGCCGCTTCGGCTGGGCAGGGCTGTCGCTTCGGCGACGGTGTGCTCAAGGAGACGGGGGCTCCCGCGGCGTGAGCCGCCGGGCACCCGTGGCCCCCGAGGGGCGCAACCAGCGTCACGAGCAGGCGTGTTCGGTCATGTACATCCTCGTACAGCCGGAAGTCGATCAGTTGGGAGGACCTGTCCGACTGGATTTCTATTAATCCCAACGAGTGGCTCGAATTCAGATTGTCGGCGGCGGACCACAAGAATGATGAGTCTTACGGCCGTTGGAGGTCTTGTGTCCCGCTCCGTCTCGTCCCCGTCGAACATGACCACCCTGGGGTGTGCCCTCTTCGCAACCCGTTGGCTTCAGGCCCCCCTGTATTTCGGTCTCGTGGCCGCGCAGGGCGTGTACGTCTACAAGTTCTTCAACGAGTTGTGGCACCTCATCCACCACGTCATCAGCGGGCACGCGGACGAGACACACGTCATGCTCGCCGTACTCAAGCTCGTCGACGTGGTGATGATCGCCAATCTGCTGATCATGGTGATCGTCGGGGGGTACGAGACCTTCGTCTCGCGGATCGGCCTACAGGGTCACCGGGACCAGCCCGAGTGGCTGTCGCACGTCAATTCCAACGTGCTGAAGGTCAAGCTGGCCACCGCCATCGTGGGGATCTCGTCGGTGCATCTGCTCCAGATGTTCGTCGACGTGCACCACACGCCCCGGCACGACCTGCAGTGGGGGACGGTCATCCACATGGCGTTCATCGCCTCCGCGGCCATCCTCGCCTACATGTCCGGGCCCATGGCGGCGCACGAGGCCAAGGCGCGCCCCGTACAGGAGGACCCACGGGACGTGGTCGTTCCCGCCCAGCGGGACGGCGGGGCGGCGGCCGAGGAGGGCGGGGAGACGGCGGAGCCGGGGGGCGGTGCCGAGGAGCGCATCGAGGCCGCCGGGTTCCCGGCAAGGAAGGTCCTCGAGATGTTCGACGAGGGGCGGCTGCGCGGGCCCGAGCCGCATGTGATCGCCCGCCTCGGGAAGGCCGACTTCGCGACCCGCAAGGCGAACGTGGTGCTGCTCGGCGGACCCGGCACCGGCAAGACGCATCTGGCGGTCGCCCTGGGCGTACGGGCCTGTCAGGCCGGTCACCAGGTGCTGTTCGCGACTGCCGTCGAGTGGGGCGCCAGGCTGGCGGACGCCAAGGCCGCGGGGAAGCTGCGCAAGGAGCTGGCCCGCCTCGACGCGTACCCGGTGCTCGTCGTGGACGAGGTCGGCTACGTGCCCTTCGACGCCGAGGTCGCCCACCTCCTCTTCCAACTCGTCTCGCACCGTTACGAGCGGGGCTCGCTGATCGTCACCAGCAACCGGCCGCTGGGACGCTGGGACGAGGTGTTCGGCGACAGCGCGACCGCCTCCGCGACGGTGGACCGGCTGGCCCACCACGCGGAGGTCATCACCCTCGACGCCGACAGCTACCGCACGCGCCGCCTCGACAGCGCGCCGGTCGCGGGCCGGGAGGGATCAGGGCGGGCCTTCTGAAACCCGCACGCGCCTCACATGTCCAGAGGCGCCTCACGCATCCAGACGCGCCTCACATATCCAGGGGCCACGTCGTCGTACTTCATGAACACCTCCACACCACCCACTACCGGGCGCGGCTCCCCGCGGCGGGGACCGCCCCACGCGATTCAGGAGGTCACCATGAAGATTGTCGTGGCAGGTGCCGGGTACGCCGGGACCCTGGCGGCGAACCGGCTGGCGAAGAAGGTGCCGGAGGCGGAGATCACCGTGGTCAATCCGCGCCCGGACTTCGTCGAACGGGTGCGGCTCCATCAGCACGTCGTCGGCACCGGAAAGGTCGCGACCCCGCTCACGGAGATGCTGCGTGGCGGCGTCCGGGCACGGCTCGCCGCCGTGGGGAAGATCGGCGACGGCGGCGTGGCCCTGGAGACCGGCGAGTCAGTGGACTTCGACTATCTGGTGCTGGCCGTGGGCAGCACGGTCTCGCCCCTGCCCGGCACGGTCCCGGTGGGCACGTGGGAGGGTGCGGAGAGCGCCAGGGCCACGCTGGCGAGTCTTCCTCCGGGCGCCGCGGTGACGGTCATCGGTAGCGGTGCGACCGGCATCGAGACCGCCGCCGAGGTGGCCGATGGGCGTCCCGATCTGCGGGTGCGGCTCGTGGGGCACCGGCTCGCGGCCACCTTCTCCGACGGCGCGCGTCGTCGCGTACGGGCCGGCCTGGACCGGTTGAAGGTGTCGGTCCTTGAGGGCGCCGTCGTCACCGAAGTGCTGTGCGGCCAGGGCGAGAACGGCGCCGACAAGGTGCGACTACGGGCACACCCGGACGGCGCCGCCCACGGCGTCACGAACGATGACCCGACGGACGGCTTGGCGGATGACTCGACGGACCACCCGAACGGTGAGTTGAGTTCCGATCTGACCCTGTGGGCCGTCCTCGGCACCGTTCCCGATCTGGCCGCGCGAAGCGGCCTTGAGGTCGACGACCGCGGCCGCGCCGTCGTCGACCCGTATCTGCGCAGCGTGAGCGATCCCCGGATCTTCGCCGTCGGCGACTGCGCCGCCGTCCCTGGCTCCCGCGCGGCCTGCCAGACGGCGGGTCCGCAGGGGGCGCACGCGGCTGACACGCTGGCCCGGACGATCCGGGGCCGCAAGCTCAAGCCGTACTCCATGGGGTACTTCGGGACCGGGCTCACCCTCGGCCGTCAGGACGGCGTGATCCAGCTCTCCCGGCGTGACGACAGCGCGCGGCGGCAGTATCTCGCCGGTCGTCCCGCTGTCGTCGTCAAGGAAGGCGCGACCTCGGGAGCGAGGTACGGCTCCCGCACCGCCACCATCGCCTGGCTGTCCGGGCCGAAGTGACCGGCCCGCAGTCCGGAGAAGAACCGTCCACAGCCAAGAGAGACCTACCCGCAGACCGGAGAAGGGGCACTGCCATGTCTCATGTACGCAAGGGAGGCCGGGCACTGGTCGTCGGCCTCGGCATCTCGGGCATGGCCGCGGCGGTGCGGCTGCGGCAGGTCGGATGGGAGCCGGTCGTGGTCGAGCGGGCGCCCGCCAGGCGCTCGGGCGGCTACTACATCGTGCTGTTCGGTTCGGGTGTCGCCTCGGCGCGGCGCCTCGGTGTGCTGGAGCGGATCGGCGACCGTGGCGGTCCGCAGATCGCTCTGTACGACGTCGACCGGGGCGGCAGTCGTCGCCCGAGGGTGAATTTGGGGTCCTTCGACAACGGCCCCCGCCCGATGTTGCGCGGCGATGTGGAACAGGGACTGTTCGCTGCGCTGCCCGACGACGTGGAGATCCGCTACTCCACCGTGCCCACCCGTATCGTCCAGGACGATTCCGGGGCGCTGGTGTCGCTGCGCGACACGGCGACCGGCACCACCGTGGACGAGCGCTTCGACCTGGTCGTGGGCGCAGACGGCATGCGCTCCACAGTCCGTGAGCTGGCCTTCGACTCCCGGCGATATCTGTATCCGATGGACTACATGATCGCCGTCACGCTCCTGGACCGGCCGGTCGACGGATTCGGACTGTCCGACGGCCTGATACTGGCCGAGCCGGGGCGTTCGGTGTGGGCCTTTCCCTTCGCCGACCGGGCGCCGAGCCTGCTGTTCTCCTACCGCACCCGGGACATCGAGGCCGAGTTCGGCCGCCCGCCCATCGAGTCCCTCCGCGCCGCGTTCGGCCCCGAGCCGACAGGGCCGCTGCTCGAAGGCCTGCTGACCCGCTACCAGGAGGCCCCCGACGCCCTGTTCGACTCGGTGCAACAGGTGCGGATGCCCAACTGGAGCCGCGGCCGCGTCGTCCTGATCGGCGACGCCGCCTGGTGCATGACCCTGTACTCGGGCATGGGGGTCTCCAGCGGGCTCGCCGGCGGGGAACTCCTCGGCACCACGCTTCAGCGCCACCCCGGCGATGTGCCCGGTGCGCTGCGGGCCTGGGAGGCGCGGATGAGACCGTTCATCCGTACCCAGCAGGACAGCGCCCTGGCCACCGGGCGGCGGATGTTCACCCCGCAGGACCGCAAGGAGCTGATCGTGCGCGCGGGACTGAGGCGCCTGATGCGCGCGCCCGGCCTCGGCAAGGCCGTGTGCAGGAAACTGCTCGACAGCAAGGACATGCGGGCGAAGAACGCCGACATCGCCGCACCCTGGGCGTAGCCGACCACGTCATTCAGCCGACCGGGCCACTCGGCGCGGGCAGCCTGCGCGCCATTGCCTGCCGCTCGCGTCAGCGGGGCCCGATCCCCCAGGCGGCGGCCCGGGCGGCGGCGGCCGCGCGGTTGGGGAGGTCGAGCTTGGCGAGGATGTGCTCGATGTGGGTGCCCACGGTGCGCGGTGTGATGTACAGCCGCTCGGCGATCTCCCGGTTGGTCCGCCCCGCGGTCAGTTCGGCAAGAACTTGGAGCTCCCGTGGCGAGAGCCCGCCGGGCCGCCGCGGGTCCTCGGCGGCGTCGTCCGCGGCGGTCGCCGCGGACGGCGGGCTTGCTCGGAGACCGACGGCCGCGGCCAGGGCCACGGTGAGGGCCTCGGTGAGCAGGGCGACCACGGCGCGTGCCGGGTCGGGCGCGCGCCGCGGCGTGCGCGTGCTGACGTTCAGCATGCCGACGTACCGGCCGTCGGCGGCGAACAGGCACTGCGCCACGCCGTCCTCGATGCCGAGGGGCGACAACACGTCCTGGAAGCCAGGGGATGCCGCCAGGAGGTGCGGGGGGACGTCCCCGAGCCAGAGTCCGCCCCTGGCCGGGCTGCGGAGCACGGGGAACACCGGGTCGTGGTGGAGGCGGGTCTCGATGTAGGCCGTGGCCTCGTCGGGATAGCTCCCGGCCAGGGTGGTGTGGCGCCGGCGCCGCGGATCCCACCGGGCCAGGGAGGCGTGGTCGTACTCCATCACGTCCGCCAGGGCCGTCAGGACCGGATCGAGGCCGGTCGCTCCGGTCGTGGCGCTTCTGGCGGCCTCACGGACGTGGACAGCCGCGTCCAGGATGTCCGCCGTGCTCCGCTCCGCCGCCATCCCCCAAGGATGATCATGCGATCGGAGTACGTCAATCGCGCAGGGTGTCGTGCACGATCTGCCCGTCCACGACGGTGAGGACGACGGGCATCTCCGGGATGTCGTGGGGGTCGGCGGCGAGCAGGTCACCGTCGAGCACACAGAGGTCGGCGACCTTGCCCGGCTCCAAGGAGCCCTTCCAGTCGTCGGCGAAGTCCTGCCAGGCCGCGTCGATGGTGTACGTACGGATCGCCTCGGCGAGGCCGATGCGCTGCTCGGGGCCGCTGACCCGGCCTGCGGCCTTCGACTCGCGCAGCACCATGGTGGCGACGCCCTGGCGCCAGTCCGGGTACGTGACGGGCGCGTCGGACCCGCTGGCGACGCGCACACCGGCGTCGACGGCGTCCCGGTAGGGCCACGCGTACGCGGCCCGCTCGGCGCCCACGAACTCCTCCTCCATGTCGGCGACGGTCCACTTGATGGTGGGGTTCATGTTGACGCCGAGGCCGTGCGCGGCCAGCACCTTCATGCTGTGCGCGGTGAGGAAGTCGCCGTGGATGATGTAGTGGCGGGCGTCGGGCCGCGGCTGCTCCGCCAGGGCCGCGGCGAAGGCGTCCGCGACGGTGTCGCAGGCCCGGTCGCCGGTGACGTGGACGCCCAACTGGTACCCGGTGGCGTGGGCGTGCCGGACCATGGCGTCGATCTCGGCGACCCGCTCGGCGTCGGTCTCGCCGCCGACGCACAGGGAGCCGCAGCCGCCGCCGGAGTACGGCTCGTGCATCCAGGACGTCTTGTTGGGGACGATGCCGTCGGCGAAGATCTTGACCCCGAGGATCGCGAGGCGGCGCGGGTCGGCGCCGCCGGGTCCTACAGATCCACCGGATCCACTAGATCCACCGGATGCACCGGATGCACCGGATGCACCGGATGCACCGGATGCACCGGATGCACCGGATGCACCGGATGCACCGGATGCACCGGATGCACCAGCCTCACCGAACTCGCTGGACTCACTGGACCCGCTGGACTCGCTGGACTCGCTGGACTCGCTGGACTCGCTGGGAACACTGAGCGCGGCGAGAGTGCGGGCGAACTCCTCGGCGGTGCTCGCCATGCCGGTGGGCAGGAGCAGGACGCCGAGGCGGGCGGTCAGTTCGCCGTCGGCAAGGAGCTGACGGTAGACGTCGAGGGTCTCCGCGCCGAGCGCGCCCCGCATAATGCCGTCACCGCCGGGGCCGAGACCGGGCTCGGTGTAGCTGGTCACGCCGAGCCGGGCGAGCGTGGCGAGGTTCGCGCGGATCGCGTCGGTCCGCTCCTGCCGGCTGAGCGGCGGCAGCGCGTTCTGGATCAGGGCCTGGGCCCCTTCATGGAGCAGTCCGGTCGGCTCCCCTGCTCCGTCCGCGACGATGGCCCCGCCGGGCGGCGCGACCGTGTGCCGGTCGATTCCGATGAGCTCCAGTGCCTTGGAGTTGACCCAGGTGGCGTGCCCGGAGAAGGAGTACAGGACGACGGGGTGGTCCGGGCTCACGGCGTCGAGGTCGTGCCGGGAGGGCAGCCGCGCGGGGTCGGCGACGCACTCGTCGAGGTATCCGGTGTCCCAGCCGTGCCCCGTGATCCACTGCCCGCCGGGCACCCGCCCGACGGCCTCCCGTACGGCGTCGGCCACGTCCGCGAGGGAGGAGACGGCGGGATGGCCCAGGTCGAGGGAGAGGGGCGGCGTCGACATGCCGAAGGCACACCCGTGCAGATGGGAGTCGTTGATACCGGGAAGCAGCGTCGCCCCTCGCAGGTCGACGACGCGGGTGTCGGGGCCGATGAACGGTGCGACGTCCTGCCGCCCGCCGACGGCTCCGACGACCCCGCCGGTCACCGCCAGGGCCGAGGCGACGGAGAACTGCGCGTCGACCGTGACCACTCGCCCACCGACAAACACCAGATCCGCATACGTGTTCACACAAGGTCCTCTCACAAGCCGGGCGCCCTTAGGGCCTGTCTGACATTTCCCGTCTGCCAGGCCCTAGGAGGCCCGCGAACGATCTCCAGAGGACTATGGCCGCGGCCCCACTCCGCGCACATCGGTCATTCCACCGATACGGGCTCCCCCGCCGTCGCCGCCGCCGTCGCCGTAGAGGGAGTTCATCGACGCGGCGTCGAGCGGAGCGGCGGTCGGCGTCACCCATCCCTGACCTGATCGCACGTCACATGCTTTGTGCAGAACGCCGATTCGCGGGTAACCGGCACAAACAGCGGCCCACTTCGAGGTCGTCACCGTTCGGAACGCGAGGGTGCGTTCCAGGGGAGGGAGATGTTCGCCTTGCGTGGAAACAAACTGCTGGCCGCGATGACCGTTGTCGGTGTCTCGGGTGCGCTCCTGGCAGGTTGCGGAGACGACGGGAACGACTCGGACGGCTCGAAGAAGCCCTTCTCCGGGGAGAGCGCCGACCAGATCGCCGGCAAGGCCGTGGCGGCCACGAAGAAGGCCAAGTCCATGCACATCAAGGGTGATACGCGGCAGCCCGACGGCAAGTCCCTCACCCTCGATCTCTCCGTCGACAAGCAGAAGAACTGCGACGGCACCATTCAGATCCAGGGCTCACGGGCCGACGTACGGCACATCGGTGACACGTTCTATCTGCGCGGCGACGAGCAGTACTGGAAGTCCTCGCTCAAGGGGCAGCCGGGCGCCGCGAAGGCGATTCCGAAGTTGCGGGACAAGTGGGCGAAGATGCCCGCCGACGACGCCGTCACCAAGGGGCTGTGCGACAAACAGGGCCTGGTGGCGTCGATGGACGAGGACAAGTCCGCGCGCAAGGGCATGAAGAAGGGCGGCACGACGACGGTGAGCGGCCAGGAGGCCATCAAGCTGACGAAGAAGGCGTCGTCCGGCGAGACACAGACGCTGTACGTGGCCACCGAGGGCGAGCCGTACATCCTGCGCACCACGACAGAGGGCGGGAAGCGCCCCAGCACCGCCACCTTCGGCGACTACGGCAAGGACGTACGGCCGGAGAAGCCGTCGGCGAACGACACCGTCGACCCGCAGCAGCTCGCGAAGTCGTGAGCTCGCGAAGTCTTGGGCTCTCCACGTCGTGAGTTCGCCGAGTCATGAGTTCGCCGAGTCGTGAGTTCGCCGCCACGTCGTGAGGGTCGCCGTACGGGCGTCGGGAGGGTCGCCGTACGGGCGTCGGGAGGGAACCGTCGCCAGGAGAGGGCCCCGCCACCCATAGCACCACAAAAGGGTCCACGTCCCGCGGATGACGAGAGCGGCATGGAGCCGGAAGTACAAGAACGGGTGGGCCTACCGCTTCCGGCAGCGGATGGGATTCCCTGGAGGGGCGGCCCCGGACGGGGGTCGCCCCTCCTGGAAGGAGCCCCGCCATGGACGGCTGGTACGTGGACGACCGCTGCACCAACTGCGATGTCGCCCGGCAGTTCGCCCCCGAGCTGATCGTCGAGTCCCGGGGAAAGTCCCGGATCCTGCGCCCGCCGCGCGACGAGGAGGAGACACAGCGCTTACACGCGGCAGTCTTCGCCTGCCCCACACGCTCGATCAGGCCGACGACCGGGCGGCCGGACCCGGGACACGACCCCTTCCCGATGCCCTTGGACGACGGCGTGCTGATGTGCGGGCACAACTCACAGCACACCGCGGGAGCCAACGCCTATCTGCTGCTGCGGCCCTCCGGCACGGTCATGATGATCGACACACCGCGCTGGAGCCGTGCCCTCGCCGCACGGTACGAGGCATCGGGGCGCGTCACCGATGTGCTGCTCACCCACCGCGACCACGCCGCACACGGCCGCCGCTACGCGGACCACTTCGGCGCCCGACTGTGGATCCACGAGGGCGACCTGGACGCGGCACCGGACGCCGACCAGGTCATCCGGGGTCTCGACCCCCTGGAGATCGGCGAGGGAGTCACCGCCCACCCGCTGCCCGGCCACACCCAGGGCAGTGTGCTCTACCTCGCGGACGACCGGTACTGCTTCAGCGGCGACAGCTTCTACTGGTCCCGCACCACCGCCGACCTCGAAGTCGCCGAGACCGTGACCTGGTACTCCATCGAGGAACTGGCCACCTCCCTGGCCAGGACGGCCGACCGGCTGCGCTTCGAATGGGTCCTGCCGGGCCACGGCGACCGCCGCCACCTCCCCGCCGACGAGATGTCCCACCGCCTACGCGCCCTGTCGGAGCGCACCCGCCTGTTACGCCCCCAGCCCATCGACTTCACGGCCCTCCGCTGGTGATCCCCCGTGCGCTCCGTACGACACAAGAGCGCTCCGTACGAGACAGGACAAGACCGCTCGGGTCCTGGCCTCCCCGACGGATAATTCACGTGCCTCGTACGGCAGGGCCCGTTACAGTCACCCCATGAACGTCACCGGCCCAAGCCTCATCGCGACCGCGCGAGCGACCAGCTCGCCGGTTGCCGCCGTCTGACCTTCCCCTTCCCACCGGCGACCGGAAACGGCCCGTCGGTGGTTCCGTGGCGTTCCTGTCCTTGCGCCCGGTGTGATGGCCGGCGCGGTTCCGTTGTCCGGTGCCTCCCTCGCTGTGACGCAAAGGAGCCACCCTCATGCACACGGAACAGATCGTCCGCACGTTCGTCGAGTATTTCGAGGAGCGGGGACATCGCCGGATCACCGGCTCGACCCTGCTGCCGCCGCCGGGCGACCCGGTCCTGTTCACCACCTCCGGCATGCATCCGCTCACGCCGTATCTGGAGGGGCGCCCGCATCCCCTGGGCAGGCGCCTCGTCAATGTGCAGCGCTGTCTGCGCACCACCGACCTGGACGAGGTCGGTGACGACACCCACCTGACGGTGTTCGAGATGCTCGGCACCTGGTCGCTGGGGGACTACGAGGGCCCGCAGAGTCTCGACTGGGGGTACCGGCTGCTCACCGAAGGGCTCGGAGTGGATCCGGGGCTGTTGCACGCCACCGTTCACGGCGGTGACGACCGGACGTGTCCCGATGACGCCTCCCTGCGGGTGTGGCAGGACCTCGGGGTGCCCGTCGAGCTCACCGAGGGCGACAACTGGTGGGACAACGGGCCGGTCGGCCCGTGCGGCCCCGACTCGGAGATCTTCCTGTGGAGCGGGGACACACCGCCTCGGTCGACGCCCACCCGCGACGACCGCTGGGTGGAGGTGTGGAACCACGTGATGATGCGCCACCGCCGACTCGACGACGGCTCCCTCGTGCCGCTGCCGCAGCGCAACATCGACACCGGGCTCGGCCTGGAGCGCCTCACCTCCCTGCTCCAGGGCAAGTCGTCCGTGTACGAGTGCGACGTCTTCGAGCCCTGGCGCCGCCTCGTACCGGCCCTGTGGCCACTGGACGAGCAGTCGCTGCGCCTGGTGCAGGACCACCTGCGTTCGGCCGTCGTGATTCTCGGCGACGGGGTGCGCCCGGCCAACACCGGACGGGGATACGTACTGCGCCGCCTGGTACGACGCGTCCTCACCGTACTGTGGCGTGACGACCCGTCGCGTGAACTCGGCGACCTGCCCGAGGAGTTGGTCCTGCACACTCTGGACCACTTCCGGCAGGACATGGGTCCCGGTGATGTGCGTCGGCTGCTGGTCGAGGAGGAGCGGCGTTTCAGTCGGCTACTGGAGCGTGGTCGGCAGGTGCTCGCCCGGCCCCGCTTCCAAGGGCCGCTGTACGACGAGGACTTCCACTACCTCCACGACACCCATGGCCTGCCGCGCGATCTCGTCATGAGTCTGCGGCAGGACCGGCGGGAACGGCGGGAAAGCCGGTGAACGCACGCCGCGCGCCGCACCCGCGTGGAGGTGTGCGGGATGATCGCGTCATGAATCAGATCGTCTTGATGTCGGACCCCGAAGTCGCCGCGATACCCGTCGTGGAGTGCGGCGAAGCCCTCGTGGACGTCCGCAGCGGCGGCTCGTTGCTGGTCGACACACGTCAGCAGGACCCGGCGGATGCCTTCGCGTATCGCCGACATCGCCCCGCACAGCACCGGCGCAGCCGTCGACCTCACCCTGGCCGACGCCGACGGGCGCGAGCTGGACCTCGGCACACCGATGAACGCGGACCCGGAGGAGAGCGCGGGCGCCTGCTACACCGACGCCCCCGGCATCAGCGAGGAGGCCCGCGCGCACCGGAAGCTGCTCGGCTCCGTACTGACGGCCGCGGGTCTGGTGAACTATCCGACGGAGTGGTGGCACTGGTCCTTCGGCGACCGCTACTGGGCCCTGTCCGGCGGACATGCCACGGCCCTCTACGGCCCGAAGGAGATCACCCCGCGCCCCTGACCTCCGCGCCCGCTGGCCTCCGCGTCCCCTGCCTGCTGCCCCGGACCGCCTCGGCCCCTGCCGGACCGACCCTTCAGTTGTCAGTCCGGTACGGGCGCGGCCGTCAGATAGCGCGTGAGCATGGCGACGAGTTCGTCCTCGAGGCGGCGGGCGTCGACGGAGCGCGGCGCGGCGAGGAGCTGGTGGACGAGTTGCTCCGTGGACACGACGAGACGGGCGGCGGTGTCGATGTCGGTGACGTGGACCTCCGGATGCCGTGCGAGCAAGTCCCTTGTGAAATCGACCTGTTCGCGCTCGGTCCTGGCCATCCTCTCCAGCAGTTCGGGGGCGCGTGGTGCCTGCTCCGCCATGACCTGGAGGAGCTTCGGGTCATCGAGGTGGTTGTCGATCACAACGCGCACGAAGGCGCGCACTATCGCTTCGAGGGCTTCGGGCTGGTCGCCGTCCTGACGCTCCTTGAGCAAGACCGCTCCAGCGTCGAGGTGCCGCGTCACCAGCTCAAGAAGGATCGCGTCCTTGTTCGGGTAGTACTGGTACAGCGATCCGATCGAGATCCGCGCCCGCTCCGCGATGCGGTTCGTGGTCCCCGCGGCGTACCCGTGTTCGGCGAAAACGTGAGCAGCCGCGGTGAGGATGCGCTGCCGGGTGAGTTCGGCCCGCGCCTGTCGCGGCTGTTTACGTGCTCGGAGGGACTGCGGGTCCGCTGCCATGACACCTCCTGGAAGCGCTGCGAAAGCGAGTAGCGCAAGATGCGAGTAATTGCTCACAATAGTGCCACGACCTGCGGGAAAGCAGTGCCGACAGGCGCCGTCACGCGGTCGGACCGCTACCCCTTACGGAACCGAGGAGCCCCTGTGACGCATGCTCGTGTCCGCCCCCGGCGGGTTTCACCGGCCGAAGTCCGTGAGCGGCTCGGCACGCCCGACGCCTTGGTCGAGGCCAAGATCCTCGACCGTATCGACGAGCACTTCCGCCGCTTCATCGCCCACTCTCCCTTCCTCACGCTGGCGACGGCGGACGCCGCGGGCCGCGCCGACTGCTCGCCCCGCGGCGACTACCCGGGCTTCGTGAAGGTGCTCGACGAGCACACGCTCGCCATGCCCGACCGGCCCGGCAACAAACTCGCGGACTCCTTCCGCAACCTGGCGGAGAACGACGGCGTCGGGATGTGCTTCCTCATCCCCGGCCTGCGCGAGACGCTGCGCGTCAACGGCAGCGCGTACGCCACCGACGAACCCGACGTCCTCGCGCGCATGCACACCGAGGGCCGAGAGCCCGAACTGGCGCTGGTCATCGAGGTGGCGGAGGCCTACTTCCACTGCGGTCGCGCGCTGGTCCGCTCTCGTCTATGGGACCCCGCGAGCCAGGCACTGGCCGACGAGATGCCCTCGGTCGGTGAGATGACCATCGCCCAGCACAACCTGACCATCGACCCCGAGGTCATCGACGCAGGCCTCGAAGAGGCCTACCACACCCTCTACTGAGCGGGCCGGGTGACTCAGCCATGCAGCACACCGTGATCGACCGCACCGAACACGCCGCCGAAGGCGTCGTCTCGCTCCTCCTGCGCGGCACCACCGGCCCCCTGGCCCCCTGGGAACCGGGCGCCCACGTCGACCTGTCCCTGCCGAACTGGCTCACCCGCTCGTACTCGCTGTGCGGCGACCCCGCCGACGAGGAGCACTACCGTGTCGCGGTGCGCCACGACCCGCTCAGCCGGGGCGGCTCGGAGTACATCCACCACTACCTCCGCCCCGGCCGCGCCCTCCAGGTGTCGCTGCCCCGCAACCACTTTCCGCTGCTGCCCGCACCGCGGTACCTCTTTCTGGCGGGCGGGATCGGCATCACTCCGCTGCTGCCCATGCTGTCCGCGGCCGTCGCGGCGGACATCCCCGCCGGCCTGGTCTACGTGGGCCGGTCGGCCTCGGCCATGCCGTTCGCCGAGGAGCTGCGCTCGCGCCACGGCGGCCGGGTGCGGCTCGTCGCCACCCGCGAGGACGGCAGACCGGACCTGACCGCACTGGCCTCCGACCTGGCGCCGGGCACCCTGGTCTACTGCTGCGGCCCCGCCCCGATGATCGCCGCCGCGCAGGCCGCCTTTCCCGCCGGGCAACTGCACACGGAGCGCTTCCGCCCGGCCGCCCGGGTCTTCCCCGAGAACACGCCGTTCGACGCGGTGTGCGCACGCTCGGGACGAACCGTCCCGGTCCCCGCCGACCAGTCCCTCCTGGACGCCCTGAACCGCGCCGGACTCCCGGTACCCGGGGGCTGCCGCGAGGGTGTCTGCGGCAGTTGTGAACTCACCGTGCTCTCCGGCGGCCCGGAACACCGGGACGACATCGGCGCCCCCAAGGGCCGTATGTACGCGTGTGTGTCGCGCGCGCTCACGCCGGAACTGGTCATCGACCTCTGACCGGACTCACGCCGGGCCGTGGTGCGCGTACGGCTGCGGCCACCCCCTCACCCCCGATCCGGGGAGGGCGGCGCACCCCAGGGCGCCTCAAGGGCCGTCCGCAGGGCGTCCGCGGCCTCCTGACCGATCCGCTCGGCGAGCTGTTCCTCCAGCCGCTCCAGTACGAGGACGGCCTGGCGGTGGGCGCGCCGCCCCTCCCGGGTACGCCGGATCAGCCGCCGGCGTGCGGAGGCGGGGTCCGGGACCTGTTCCAGTAAACCGGCGGTGATGAGGCCGTGCACGGCTTGGTGCGCGGTCTGCCGGGTGACGCCCATGCGCCGCGCCAGCTCGGACACCGTGGTGCCCCGGTCGTCCAGGACGGCGAAGAGCTGGACCTGCGTGGGGGACACGGGTGCGGCTCCGGCTTCCGCCAGGGCCGCGAGGAGTCCTTCGTCGAACCAGTTCCGGGCGGCGCCGAGCAACTGGGGGAGGTTGCGGCGGGTGGACTGCATGTATTCCTCACGATCGGCTTGCCTGTCACCACCCTCTCATGTCAGGCTCCCTGACATTAAATAGGCCGGTCCAGGGAGGAACACGCCATGACCATCGAATACGCCACCCGCTACCGGCGGGCCTCACGCATCCCCGCCGACCCGGGCAAGCCGTACTTCATCGAGAAGGGCGAGGGCGACCGCGCCCACCTCTTCGGCGACCTGATCACCATCTACGCGGGCGGCGAGCAGACCGAGAACACCTTCAACTTCTTCACCGTCGAAGGCCCCAAGGGCGACGTCATACCGGCCCATCTGCACCCCGACACCCACGAGGTCTTCTACGTCACGCACGGCGCGGTCCGCCTGTTCGTCGAGGACACCGGGGGCGACCAGCAGGAGAAGCTGCTCACCCCCGGCGACTTCGGCTTCGTACCCAAGAACTGTCCGCACGCCTACCGCATGGAGCGCCACCACAGCCAGGTCGTCGGTGTGGCGGCGGGACCCGGCGGGACCTTCGAGCGCTTCTTCGAAACCCTGGGCGCCCCTGCCGAGCCGCTCGGCCTGCCCACCGAGCCGGTCGTCCCCGACCCCGCCAAATTCGCGACCGTCCCCGACCGGTACGACGTGCGCTTCCTGCCCGACCACCGGTGGCGGACCGGGTGAACGGGGCCCGCGCCTGGGAAGCCTATGAAGACGAGCCGCAGTACTCGGCGTTCATGACGGTCATCATCGAACCGCCGTCCCAGTCCCCGTTGTAGTTGAAGGAGAACTGGTGGCGGCCGTCCGCGGTGCTGGTGGCCAGGGAGAGCCACCCCACCATCCCGCCGCCGTGCCCCCACACCGTCGTACCGCAGCTCGTCCTGAACCGCTGCAGGCCGAGCCCGTAGAACCTGTTCGGCGATTCAGGGCTGGTGACGGTGGTCTTCATCGCCTTGAGCTGCTTGGGCGAAAGCAGCTTCCCGCGCAGCAGCGCGCTGTAGAACCGGTTCAGGTCATGGGCGCTGGAGATGATGTCACCGTCGGCCCAGCCCTGCGAGCCGTTCATCTCGGTGATGTCATCGATCCTGTCCGGCTGCGTGCGGAACAGCTTGGCGTAGCCGCGGCTGCTCGGCTGCGGCAGACGGATGCTGTTGCCGGGCTGGGAAGTGGCCTTCAGGCCCAGCGGCTTGATGATGCGGTCGCGCACCTCCGCCTCGTACGTCCTGCCCCCGATCTTCTCGACGATCAGTCCGGCGAGAACGTAATTGGTGTTGGAGTACGAGTGGTTGTCGCCGGGCTCGAACAGCGGCTTGTGGGAGAGCGCCACCTTGATGTGCTTGCGCGGCGGCAGGGTGTCGTAGCGGTGCTTGAGGTAGCCGTCGCCTTCCATGTACGTGGCCGAGTACTTCTTGTCGGCCAGGTAGTCGAACAGGCCGCTGGTGTGGTTGAGCAGCCGCCGTACGGTGATCTTGCGGCCGTCGTTGCCGTTGCCCCGTACCAGGCCCGGCAGATGGCGCTCCACGGTGTCGTCGAGGCTGAGTCTGCCCTCGTCCTCCATCTGGAGCAGAACGGTCGACACGAACGTCTTGGTGATGCTGCCGACACGGAACCTGTCGTCCTTGCCGCGCGGCTCACCCGTCTTGAGGTTGCCCACCCCCGACGCCGACTTCCAGACGCCCTTGGCGTCCCTGGCCGCGGCCGTGACACCCGGCGTGCCCGACTTGACGGCCGCGTCCATGGCCCGTTGCGTCGCCCGGTGCCCGGCCGCCGCGGAGGTGGTGTCCGGCTTCGCCTGAGCGGGGACCGCAAGGGCGGCCGCCGCCACCGCTGCCGCCGCCACACCCACAACGGCGGCTCTGGATATCGTCCGTAACGTCATTCCCTACTCCTCACTGTCTGCACAGAGCGGTACCGCCTATCAGGACCGCTGACAGACGCAGCTTGGTTGAGCAGGGCCCGGAATTCTCGTCGGGGCGCTCGTCAGCGCCGGGTCAGGACGCCTCCGGGTACCAGCGCAGTTCCACGGTGTTGCCGTCCGGGTCCCGCACGTAGAGGGAGATCGCGGTGCCCCGCGCGCCGAAGCGCTCACCGGGGCCGTCGAGGACCGTGAACACACCGGAGTCGATGGCCTCCTGCCAGTCGAGCGGCTCGACGACCAGGCAGATGTGGTCGACGTTGGTGCCCTCCGGCCAGCCGGAGGGCGCCTCGACGAGGTCGATGATCGTGGTGGGGCTCACCCGCACGGACGGGAAGGGGACCTTGCCCGCCCGCCATTCCTCCACGCGCACCGGTGCGAGGCCCAACGGGCCGGTGTAGAAGGCGAGCGAGCGCTCGACATCGGCGGTGTTGAGGACGAGGTGGTCGAAAGCGATCACGCGCATGGGAGTTCTCCTGGGGTGGCGAGGGGCGATGTGACGGTACGGCGGTACGGCGGTGCAGCCGGTTCTCGACTGCCGCGGCTTTCCGTCGGCTTCAGCATCGCCCAGCGGGCATCCATCGGTCCAACACATGTTGCAGATGCGTTACGTCCTCGCCGTGGCGGAGTCCGCGAGCTTCACCCGCGCCGCCGAACGGTGCCACGTCGCGCAGTCCGCGCTCAGCCACCAAGTGGCCCACCTGGAGAAGGAACTGGGTGCTTGGCTCTTCGAGCGGACCAGCCGCCGGGTGCGGCTGACCGTCGGATCGATCCCCACCGTGACGGCCGTCGACCTCCCCGCCGTGCTGCGGGACCACCGCCTGAGCTACCCCCAGGTGCGGATCAGCCTGCGGGCAGGATCCAGCGAACGGCTCGTCGAGCAGGTGCGTGCCGGTCAACTGGACGCGGCCTTTCTCGGCGTGCTCCCGGGGTTCAGGACGCATGGCGTGCGCGACCGGAACTCGCCCACGGGCGGCGCGTCCAAGGAAAGCCCGTACAGAATATAACCCAGTATGCACCATTTGCGCCGAATGGTGGCGAGTGATCCACTGATGGTGTACGCCGGGTTGGGGTTGCGGCCGCCGAGCCCATGTCCGTGCTCGCAGGCGCGAGCCGCCCGGCGTCGAGGAGGCGCTGACCCATGCCGGAGTTCGACCGCGGGCCGACGGCCCAGTTCGCCGACTTGCTGACGCAGGTGCCCGATCCCCCCGTCAAGGACGCCTTCTGGTTCGACTGGGGGCCGATCTTCTACCGCGGCCGCCTCGACGGCTCGGCCCGTGTGCTCGTCGTGGCCTCGGACCCCGGTCCCACCGAGCGGATCGCCGGGCGCAGCCTCGTCGGCAACGCCGGCCAGCGCGTCCAGGGGTTCCTCACCAAGCTCGGCCTGACCCGCTCCTACGTATGCCTCAACGCGTGGGCCTACGCCGTCCACCCGAGCCAGGCCTTCGCCATGAAGGAGCGCCTGGACGACCCGGAGCAGACGCGGTGGCGCAACGCCGTCTTCGCCCGGGCCACGGACTCCACTTTGCAGGCCGTCGTAGCCATGGGGTTCATGGCACGGGAGGCGGTCCGGCTGTGGGCCGAACGCCCGCAGGTGCCGCTCGTCGAAGTCCCCCACCCCTCCAGCCACGACCCGGCGGTCCTCCTCGATGCCTGGCGTGACGCCGTCACCGAGCTGCGGGACGTGGTGACCCCGGACGACGACGGGGACAACACAGGACCCAACTACGGCACCGAGTTCCTCGAGTCCGACTACAGCGCGGTCCCCCGCCGCGATCTGCCCTTCGGCGCCCCGGAGTTCCTGGGCGACGACGCCTGGGTGCGGGCCACGGCGGGCGGGCCGCAGAACTCCGTCAGCCGCCCGTCGCCCGACGACAAGCACACACTGCTGTGGAAGGCGCCGGGCTGATGGCTCTCATCCTGCGGGGCACGGTGGTCACCTGCGACGACGACCACCGGATCCTGGACCCCGGAGACGTGTACGTAGGTGACGACGGCCGGGTGGCCGCGGTGCGCCCGGCGGGGCAGGCTCCCCCCGCGGGGTTCTCCCAGGCTCCGCTGGCGGACACGGGCGGGCTGATACTCCCGGGCCTGATCGACCTGCACAGCCATCTGCTCTACAACACACTTCCGCTGTGGGAAGCGGTCGGCGTCCCCTATCAGCACCATGACCGCTGGGTCGGCGAGAAGCACCCCCCGGACTACTCGACGTCCGTGACCTGGCCCGCCAAGGTGCTCGGCCAGGCCGCGCCCGAGGCGCTCCTCAAGTACGTCGAGGTCAAGGCCTTGATCGGCGGGACCACAGCCATACAGGGCGCCCCGCTCTCGACGCGTGCCGTCGACGGCTGGCTCCTGCGGATCATCGACAACGAGAAGCTGCCCGCCGGTGCCGACATGGTGATGACCGCGGCGCTCCAGCTCGACGCCGAGGTGCTGCGCGAGGAGCGGGCACCCAAGCTCGACGGCACCCGGCTGCTGATCTACCACGTCGCGGAGGGCAGGCTGGGTACGATCGTCCACCGCGAGTTCGAGGACCTCGAACCGTGTCTGAAGCCGGGCCTGATCGGCGTGCACGCCACCGCGCTGACCGCGGCCGACTTCAAGAAGTGGCAGAGCGCGGTGGCCGCGATCAACTCCGAGGAGAAGGCGACCGTCGTGTGGTCGCCGTTCTCCAACTACTGGCTGTACCACGACACGACGAACGTGGTCGAGGCGGACAAGAAGGGGCTGCGCATCGCGCTCGGCTCCGACTGGTCGCCGTCGGGCACCAAGAACGTGCTCGGCGAGCTGAAGGTCGCCGACGCCGTCAACCGCCACGAACTCGGCGGGCGCTTCAGCGACCGCGAGCTGTGCGACATGGTCACCGCGAACCCCGGGGACGCACTGGCGACCGCCTGGGGTCCGCACGTGGGACGCCTCCAGCGCGGCGGCGCCGCGGACCTGCTGGTACTTGAACACCACGACCCGGCACAGGACGCCTATCGCAACCTGATCGACGCCACCGAACGCCACATACGTCTGGTGATGGTGCGCGGCAAGCCGTTCTACGGCACGCCGTCCCTGATGAAGGCGGCCGGAGCGACGGACACCGACGCGATCACGGTGGCCGGGAGCAGGCGCCGCGTGGCGGTGCGCGAACCGGGCAGGACCGACGCCCAGCTCGACTGGCCCGGCGTCAAGCGGGCGTTGGAGAAGGTCCGCGACGACCCGGTGGCCGCCTGGCGTACCTCGCAGGACGCGCTCGCGGACTGGGGCGGCCCGCTCGACGACCCCGAGGCGCCGCTCGCGCTGTTCGGCGACATGCCCGAAGGCGACACGGGAGCGTTCGCCGCGGCGGGCGAGGTCCCCCTGGACCTGGTCGTCCCGCGCATGGACCCGCTCACCCACGACGCCGCCTTCCTCGCCGCGGTAGCACGCGCGGGCGTGCCCCAGCTCCAGCACCTCGCGGGCTACTACCGATGAGCCGTGGACGACCGCCGATGCGCCGTGGACGACCGCCGATGCGCCGTGGGCGATCACCGATGCGCCCGGACGACCGCCCATGAGCCCGACCGTCGCGATCGCGGAGCCCGCCCGTGCCCTGCCGGATTCGACCGGACTCCAGGAGTTCATGGAGCGGGTCGAAGCCGACCCGCTGCCCCTCGCCGCCCGTTACCAACTGGTGGCCGCCGCCCGTGTGCTGCTCGAGGAGCTGTACGTCCACCTCCCGCTCAAGCGGGCCATGCACGCCACCGATCCCGTGCAGCGCCTGCGCCTCCTGGAGCGCCGTCTCCAGCCCTTCAGCGAGTTGCAGTTCCACACCGAGCTGACGGATGTCTTCCGGGGCCTGCGCGACCTGCACACCGGCTATCAGTTGCCCGATCCGTACCGCGGGCAGGTGGCGACGCTGGGGTTCCTCATCGAGCGTTACGCGGACCCCGACGGGACGCCGCACCACATCGTCTCCAAGATCGACAGCTCGCTCGTGCACGCGGGCTTTGACGTCGGCGCCGAACTCACCGCCTGGAACGGCGTTCCCATCGAGCGGGCCATCGAGCGCAACGCCGCCGCCCAGGCGGGCTCCAACCTCGACGCGCGCCTGGCCCGCGGCCTCGAATCCCTGACGCTGCGCCCGCTGCGTACGGGTCCGCCACCGGACGAGTACCAGGTGCTCCTGTCCTACCGCTCCCCCGGCGGCCGCCGCCGCGAGACACGTGTCCCGTGGCGCGTGCGTGCCGCCGAACAGCGCGCGGGGCGCGTGCAGGACCCCGTACCCACGCTGGCGACGAGTCTCGGCATCGACGTGGGGAGCGAGGTCCGCCGACAGGTGAAGCGGACACTCTTCGCGCCGCCACAGGCGCGGCGTTCGGCCGCGCGGGCGCTGCGCGGCGTCGTCAGCCACCGGACGCTGCGGATCCGTGGCCGCTCGTACGGGTATCTGCGCATCTTCTCGTTCAACGTCGCGGGCGCCCGGTCGTTCGCCGAGGAGGTGGCGCGGATCGTCGGAAGCGGACCGGCGGGCGGTCTCATCGTGGACATCCGCGGCAACCCCGGGGGCCACGTCCCGGCCGCCGAGTCCGCCCTGCAAGTCCTGAGCGCGCACCCCGTCGCCCCGGTGAGCTTCTCCCTGCCCACGACGCGCGCCGCGCTCGCCCTCGCGCGCTCGAACCCCGCCTTCCGCGTGTGGACGAACTCGATCCGAGCCGCCGTGGAGACCGGCGAGGTGTACTCGCAGGCCTTTCCCCTCACCGACCCCGAGGCCGTCACCGCCGGGCTGCCGCGATACCCGGGGCCGAAGGTCCTCATCACCGACGCCCTGTCCTACTCGGCCGCCGACATCTTCGCCGCCGGTTTCCAGGACAACGGCCTCGGGCCCGTCCTCGGCACCGCCCGGCGCACCGGCGCCGGCGGCGCCAACGTGTGGACGCACGAGCTGCTGCGCGTGTGGCTGCCGGAGCTGCTCGACGAACTGCCGCGCGGCGCCGGGTTCCGCGTCGCGCTGCGGCGGGCCACCCGGGCACGCGGCAACGTCGACGTTCCCCTGGAGGACCTCGGCGTACAGGCGGACGAGCTGCACCACTTGACCCGGCGGGATGTCACAGGGCGGAACCAGGACCTCCTGGCGGCGGCCGCCACACTGCTCGCCTGACCGGGGCCGAGACCGCCTGAGAGCCGGCCCGGGTCAGCACACCCGTAGCCGTCTCATGGTCAGCGCCAGCCGAAGCGGCGGTCCACGACCGCCTCGAACTCCTCGACCGTCAGGACCGCGTCCCCGTTCTGGTCGGCGGCGTCGAACAGCGCAGAGGAGGCGTCGGCGTCCCCGAGGCCCCAGAACGGCAGGTCCCCGGACGCGGCGAGGGACGGCCCCTTCGTCCGCAGCGCGACGATCACCTCCACGCGGCTCAGCGTCCCGTTCTCGTCGAGGTCCAGTGCCTTGAACAGCTTCCGGGCCTTCTCACTCATGGCGTGGTCCTCATCCTCGGCGTCGGCAGTGGGTTCTCGGTTCGCGGTCCGGGCGGCGGACAGGACGCAGGCCCGGACACGCGTCAAGTATGTCCGGCGCTCACCTTGGTCACCGGGCAACCCCGCATCAGGGGTAGTGCGCGGGCACCAGGACGGATGAGTGGCTGGTCCGGGCGCACCAGAGCAGGACGGCGGCGGGGAACGATGCCCGGCGGCGCGCCGGAGGGAAGTGTGGGGGGCGCGCGAATCCCCGACGAGGAAAAGGACGTCCATGTCCATGGCTGTGGTTTCCCCTGCCCGCATCGGGAGGCTGTCGATCGGTGCCCTCGGCATCCTGGCACTCGCCCTCGGCACCCTGCAGTCAGTGGTGGAGCCCGCGCTCCCCCAACTGCAACGTGAGTTGGGTGTCAGTCCCGCCGAAGGAGCGTTGATAGGCAACACGTTACTCGTCACCGGCGCGGTCGTCGCACCCGTCGCGGGCAAACTCGGCGACCGCTACGGCGGAAAGCGGGTCCTCGTCCTGCTGATGGCGGTGGTCGCGGCCGGTGGTCTGCTGGCCGGTGTGGCGCCGAACCTGCCGGTGCTGTTGCTGGGTCAGGTATTGCAGGGCGTCATGGTGGGCGCGCTGCCCCTCTCCTTCATCCTGGTACGCAAACACCTGCCCGCACGGGCATCACGGGTGGCGATCGGCTTGGTCATGGCGCTGTTCACGGGCGGCGGCATGGTGGGGACGCTGATTGCCGGACCGCTCGCGGAGGGGCTGTCCTGGCACTGGATGTTCGTTCTGCCGACGCTCGTGATCATCGCGACGACGTTGGTCGTGGCGCGGCTGATGCCGCACGATCCGCCGGTTCATTCGGACCACGGGATCGACTGGCCCGGCGTGGTTCTGCTGAGCGCCACGTTGCTCGTGTTCATGCTCGGGCTCGTACGGGTGACGGGCGCGGGACTTTCGCCTCTCGGGGCCGGTGCCGTCGCGCTGGTCGTGGCCGCCCTCGCGACCGGATGGGTCGCCGTCGAGCGCAGGGCGGCCGCGCCCATGGTCGATCTGCGCATGCTGGCAAAGCCTGCGATGTGGCACGCGTGCGTACTCACCTTGGTCATCACCACCAGCTTCGGGATGGTGTCCTTTCTGCTCCCGCAGTTGTTCGCGCTGTCTGCCGACGGGTACGGCTTCGGGCTCAGCACCACCGACATCGGCCTGTTCCTGCTGCCCGGCGCCATCGCGGGGGCGGTGAGCGATTCGGTGGGCGGGGTCGTGGCGCGGCGTGCCGGTCTGCGTGCCGTGCTCACCGTGGGCGCCGTCGTCACGGCGGTCACGATGATCGCCCTGGCGTCCCTGCACGCCGCGGCGTGGCAGCTCACGGTCGCCAAGGTGCTGACGGCGATCGCCGCGGGTGTCGCCTCCACGGCGTTGCTCACCCGCACCGCGACCGCCGTCGACTCCAGGGACATCGGTATCGCCACCAGCCTGCTGGTGGTGACACGGGTGATCGGAGTCGCCCTGGGCGTCCAGATCGGCGGCGCGATCCTCGACGCCGGGGCCGACTCGACGACGGGCCTGCCGACCGAATCGGCCTTCGCCACCGCTTTCGCCGTCGCCGGCACCGTCGCCGCGCTGTCCCTGCTCATTGTCCGTATCACGAAGAACAAAGGAGCCCAGGCATGACCACACCCAACGGTCCGACGACGAACGTGCGTACTGGCGCGAAGCGCACAGTGCTGATCTCCGGGGCGAGCATCTCCGGCCCCGCGCTGGCGTACTGGCTGCGCCGGTCCGGCTTCGCGGTCACCGTGGTCGAGAAGGCGGGCGCACTGCGCGCCGGTGGTTACCCGATCGACATCCGCGGCACCGCGACGGAAGTGGTCCGGCGGATGGGCATACTGCCGCAACTGCGGGACGCGCACATCGACTCGCGTCGCTGCACGTTCCTCGACGCCGACGGCAGCACGGTCGCCTCGCTCGACCCGCGCGTTGTCGACGGCGGTGTCGCGGGGCAGGACCTGGAGGTGCGTCGTGGGGATCTGGCCGCGGTCCTCCACGCCAAGATCCGCGACGACGTGGAATTCCTGTTCGGCGACTCCATCGACACCCTCGATCAGCGCGCGCGTGGGGTCGACGTCACTTTCCGCAGTGGGCGGCAGCGTACGTTCGACCTGGTGGTCGGCGCCGACGGAATGCACTCATACACCCGGGAGTCCCTGTTCGGCCCCGAAGGACAGTTCCACCGCTACCTCGGCTACTGCTTCGCCATCTTCACCATGCCGAACACCTTCGGGCTCTCCCACGAGCTCATGCTGTGGAACACCCCGGGGAGAGCCGCGGCCCTCTACGCCGTCGGGGACGACGACGAGTTGCACGCCTTCCTGAACTTCCACCGCCCGGAACCGCCGTTGGACGCCCTCCGGAACCCCGGCGCCCAGCGGGACCTGGTCACCGCGGCCTTCGCGGGCGCGGGCTGGGAGGTCCCCGGCATGGTCGACGCCATGCGCGGCGCGGACGACCTGTTCTTCGACACGGCCGGTCAGATCCGCATGCCCCGCTGGTCGAGGGGGCGCGTCGCGCTCGTCGGTGACGCCGCGTACGCACCCTCGTTCCTCACCGGACAGGGTTCGAGCCTTGCCCTGGCCGGTGCCTACATGCTCGCCAACTCCCTGTCCACGCACCGGGATCACACCGCGGCGTTCGCCGCCTACGAACGCGGCCTTCGCGAGTTCGTCGCCATGAACCAGGCTCTGGTCGACAACGGTGCGGCCACGCTCTTCCCCACCACGGTGCGGGCCCTGGACCAGCGCAACACCAGGCTGCGCGGCCTCGTCACCATGCCCTCCGCGCCGGCCCGACCGGCTCACTCGGCCCTTGTACTGCCCGCGTTCGCCCCGGCCCTGTGAACACCCGGGGCGGCCGGGGACTACGAAAGGCGGTCGGCGCCGCCGCCGTCGGGGCCCGCGTGGGCCAGGCCCGTCCGGTAGGCGATGACGACGAGTTGCGCCCGGTCGCGGGCCTCCAGCTTCGTCATGGCGCGCTGCACGTGGGCGCGTACGGTGAAGGGACTGAGGAACATCCGCTCGGCGATCTCCTGGTTGGACAGGCCGGTCGCCACGAGAGCCACCATCTCGCGTTCGCGCGGGGTGAGCACGGCGAGTTGTTCGGCGCGGTGCGGCGGGGGGTCGTCCGGCGTGGAAAGGAAGCGGGCGACCAAGGAGCGGGTCGCGGCGGGGGACAGAAGCGTGTCGCCGTCGGCGATCGTCCGCACGGCGGCCAGCAGGTCCTCGGCCCCGATGCCCTTGCCGATGAAGCCACCGGCTCCCGCGCGCAGCGCCTGAGCCACGTACTCGTCGGTCTCGTACGTGGTGAGGATCAGGATGCGGGTACCCCGCAGATCCGGGTCCGCGCAGATCTCCGACGTGGCGGTGAGACCGTCCACCTCGGGCATGCGAATGTCCATGATCACCACGTCCGGGCGCAGTTGCCGGGTGAGTCGCACCGCCTCCCTGCCGTCGGCGGCCTCGCCGACCACGGTGATGTCGTCGGCGGAATCGAGCAGCATCCGGAAGGCGCCGCGCAGCAGGGCCTGGTCGTCGGCGAGCAGCACTCGGAGCGTCACGGCGTATCCCCTGCCTCTTCGTCGGCCGCTCGTCCGGCACCTGTCACTCCGTCACCTGTCGCTCCGTCAGTCCCCCGCGTCGTGTCCTTGGCGGGCGGGAGAGGCAGCTCGGTGGAGACGAGGAAGCCGCCCTCCGGGCGCCTGCCCGCGGAGAGGTGTCCACCGACCGCGCTGGCACGCTCCCGCATCCCGATCAGTCCGTAACCGGGCGGACGGTCGGGCAGGGTGGACGCATGAGGTTCCGTGGACGCGCGTGGTCCCGTGGACACATGCGCTCCCGTGACCGCGCCCGTTCCCGTGGCTGTGGCCGACGCCGTACGGGTACTCCTCCCGTCGTCGGCGACGGTGATGGTCACCCGGTCGCGGTTCCAGGCGAGGCGCACCCGGGCGCTACCGGTTCCTGCGTGCTTGGTCACGTTGGTCAGGGCCTCCTGGATGATGCGGTAGGCGGTGAGGTCCAGTCCCGGTGGCAGCGGCCTGGCCGCGCCTTCCTGGTGCACCGACACTTCCAGACCCGCGCGGCGGAAGGATTCGAGGAGCGTGGGAAGCCGGGAGAGGCCGGGCGCCGGTTCGGCGGGCGCGGGGGCGTCCCCGGTCTGACGCAACAGGCCGACCGTGGCCCGCAGTTCGTCCAGCGCGTTGCCGGTGGTCTCCACGAGCTCCCGCAGGCTCTTGCGGGTCTGTTCGGGGCGGGTGTCGAAGAGGTGGGCCGCGACTGTGGCCTGCGCGTTGGCGAGGGTGATCTGATGGGCCACGAGATCGTGCAGTTCCCGGGCGATGCGCACCCGTTCCTCGGCCACTCTCCGGCGCGCCTCGCTGTCCCGGCTCTTCTCGGCCCGCTGGGCGCGCTCCTCCACGGCCGCCAGGTAGGCCCGCCGGTTGTGCACCGAGTGCCCGAGTACGCCGGCCACCAGCGGGAACACCGCCACCGCTCCCACCCTGCTCGCGTCCTTCCACGACAGGTCCCCGAACAAAGGGGTGGAGGCGACGAGCAGCGCCGCGGAGGTGAGCGACACCGCGATCACCGCGCGCCGTTCGGTGCGCGCGGTGAGCGAGTAAGAGTAGGCGGTGATCACGGCGGGGGCCACGATGATCGGGCTCAGCAGGAGGCCCAGGGGCAGCACGAGTACGCCGCTCGTGGCGGTGACGGCCATGGCGACCAGCGGCGCCCGGTGCCGCAGCGGCAGCACGGCACAGGACACCACGGCGATGAAGTAGGCGGCGGCGGACGGTGGTGACAGCGGTCTGTTGTCGTCCTGGAGCACACCGCCGAGCAGACAGAGCGCGAACGCCGTCGCCGTGATCACACCCTCCCGCCACCACCTGCCGCGTGGTCGCGGGCCGCCACCGCCGCTCCTGTTCGTCACGGCCGGCTCAGTACCGATGCCCGTGGCGGCCGACGGGATGCCGGGGCGCCGCCGCGTCCGCCGCTGTCGCGGGGGCCGGGACGTACCGGCTCAGCTTCTCGCCCTCGATGTCCACGTTCGGCAGCACACGGGTCAGGATACGGGGCAGCCACCAGGCCCGGTGGCCGAGCAGTGCCAGGACGGCGGGCACGATCGCCATCCGCACCACGAAGGCGTCGAAGGCGACGGCGGCGGCCAGACCGACGCCCATCATCTGGATGGTCGGGTTGCTCATGCCGATGAATCCGGCGAACACGCTGATCATGATGATCGCCGCCGCGGCCACCACGCGCCCGCTGTGCCGGAAACCGCTCACGATCGCCTCGCCGGGGGACGCGCCATGGACGTAGGCCTCCCGCATCCGGGTGAGGAGGAAGACCTCGTAATCCATGGCGAGCCCGAACACGATGCCGATGACGAGAATCGGCATCAGGGACATGACGGGGCCGGTCTGTTCGATGCCGATCAGGTCTGCCGCCCAGCCCCACTGGAAGACGGCGACGAGGACACCGAAGGCGGCACCCACCGACAGCAGGAAGCCGAGCGCGGCCTTGACCGGGACCAGGATCGAGCGGAACACCACCGTCAGCAGGAGCACCGCGAGGCCGATGACCACGGTCAGATAGGGGATGAGGGCGTCGGACATGGCTTCGGAGATGTCGATGTTCATCGCGGTGGTGCCGGTCACGAAGACCCCGGCGCCCGTGTCGGCCTCGACGTCGGAGACCGCGCCCCGGATCGCCTGCACCAAGTCCTTGGTCTCGCCGCTGTTCGGCGCGGTCTTCGGTACGGCGGTGAGGACGGCCGTGTCCTTGGTCCTGCTGAGCACCGGATCACCGACCGACGCGACCCCGTCCACTCCTCGTACGGTCTTGACTACGAGATCCGTGGTGGCCCGGGTGGCGTCGGCGGACTTCGATGTGTCCACGACCACGGTGAGCGGGCCGTTGAAGCCGGGACCGAAGCCTTCCGACAGCAGGTCGTAGGCGCGGCGCTGGGTGGTCTCCACCGACTTGGACTCGTCTCCCGGCAGCCCGAGTTCGAGGCTCAGTGCCGGTAGGGCGACGGCGCCGAGACCGAGTCCGGCGGTCAGCAGCACGGCCACCGGGCGGCGCAGCACGAACCGTGCCCAGCGGGTGCCGAGCCCACCGCGGCCGGCCTCGGTGGGCGCCGGGCGCGGGCGTTCGCCGCCAGGAGGGGCGCTCTTGCGGACGGCGCGGGACAGTACCTTCTGGCCGAAGAAGCCGAACAGTGCCGGGGTCAGGGTCAGTGCGACGAGTACGGCCAGGGCCACGGCGCCCGCGCCGCCCATGCCCATCTTGGTGAGTTCGGGGATTCCGACGACTCCCAGGCCGACCAGGGCGATGAAGACGGTCGCGCCGGCGAAGACGACGGCGGATCCGGCCGTGCCCACCGCCCGGCCCGCGGCCTCTTCCGGGTCGCTGCCCCGGGCGCGCTCGTCGCGGTAGCGGGAGGTGATGAAGAGTGCGTAGTCGATGCCTACCGCGAGGCCCAGCATCAGCGCCAGGATGGCGACGGTGGACGTCAGGCCCAGCGGCACGGCGAGCGCGGAGACCAGGCCGAAGGCGATGGCCACGCCCACGAAGGCGGTCAGCAGTGACAATCCGGCCGCGACCAGTGATCCGAGGGCGACGACAAGGACCACCGCCGCGACCGCCACGCCGATGATCTCCGTGGTGCCGCCCGGAGACTCCTCCGCGTCCAGGGCCGAGCCGCCGATCTCCACGGTCAGCCCCGCGTCCCGGGCCTGGCTCGCGGCGCGCTCCAGTGCGCTCTTCGTCGACTCGTCCAGGTCGACGGCGTCCGCGGTGTAGGTGATCGTGGAGTAGGCGATGGTGCCGTCCTTGCTGACGGCGCCGGTCTCATAGGGGTCGGTCGTCGAGGAGACCTGATCGCCTCCGTCCAGCGAACCGAGCGTGTCCTCGACGGCCGCCTTGTTCTCCCTGGCCGTCACCCGCTGCCCGTCCGGGGCCCGGAACACCAAACGGGCCTCGGCCCCCTGGGAGTTACTCTCGGGGAAGCGCTCGTCCAGCAGGTCGAACGCCTTCTGCGATTCGGTGCCGGGCATGGAGATGTCCTCTTCCTCCCCGGCCGGCGCGATGGCCGCTGCGGCGATGGCAAGGACAAACCCTCCCAGCCACAGACCGCCCACGAGCCGACGCCGCCGGAAGGCCCACCGTCCGATCCGGTAAAGAAATGTCGCCACCTGTAGATCACTCCAGACACCGTCAGGGCAAGGGGAACACGCGAGATCCGCGCGTCTCCAACCCTTCCTTCCGGCGCCCCGCCGGGCATCGTTCCCCGCCGCCGTCTTCCCCTGGTGCGCCGGGACCAGCCGCTCGCGCGTCCTGGTGCATACGCACTACGGGCCGCCTCGGCCGGGGGCAGCGCGGGGCGCACGGCTGGGGTGCGCGTGACGGCCATGCCGAGGGGGTGTTCCACCGCGCACGTACGTGTACGCCGGTTGCAGCCTGTTGCGGAAGTGGAGCGGCTGTCAGACCTGCCTGGGATGCTCCAAGCATGGGGACGACACTGCAACTGACGATCGACTGCCCCGATCCGCAGAGAATGGTGACTTTCTGGGCCGAGGCCCTGGGCTACGTGCCTGAGCCTCCGCCGGGCGGCCACGCCACGGAGAGCTTGTCGTACCGCGAGGCCGCGCGGACGGAGAGCTAGTCGTACCGCGAGGCCGCAGCTTCTCGCGGTTACGCGCTACGGCCGTGCCTGCGGGGGCAGGGTGAGGATTTCGGCTCCGTCGTCGGTGATGGCGATGGTGTGCTCGCTGTGTGCGGTCCGGCAGCCCGTCGCGCTGCGCAGCGTCCACCCGTCGGCGTCGGTGACGAGCGTGGCGGTGTCGGCCATGACCCAGGGCTCCAGGGCGAGCAGCAGTCCCGGGCGCAGTTTGTATCCGCGGCCGGGCCGTCCGGTGTTCGCGACGTGGGGGTCCTGGTGCATGGTCGAGCCGATGCCATGGCCTCCGAACTCGGTGTTGATCGGGTAGCCCGCCTCGCTGAGGACCGTCCCGATGGCGTGGGAGAGGTCGCCGATCCGCGCCCCCGGCCTTGCGGCGGCGATGCCGGCGGCGAGCGCCCGTTCGGTCGTCTCGATCATCGCGACGCTCTCCGCGGGCCTGGCCTTGCCCACCAGGAAGCTGATCGCGGCGTCCGCGGCCACCCCGCCCCTGGCGACGGCCAGGTCGAGGGTCAGCAGGTCCCCGTCGGCCAAGGTGTAGTTGTGGGGCCGCCCGTGGAGCACGCCGTCGTTGACGGCCGTGCAGATGTAGTGACCGAACGGGCCGCGCCCGAAGGAAGGCGCGTAGTCGACATAGCAGGACTGCGCTCCCGCCGCGGTGATCATCTCCTTGGCCCACTGGTCGATGTCCAGCAGGTTCGTCCCGACCGTGCTGCGCTGCTTCAGCGTGTGCAGGATGTCTCCGACCAGGGCACCGGTGCCCCTCGCCCGCTCGAGCCGCGCGGAGTTCAGGATCTCAATCATGGGGACCTCTCACATGCGTCCAATAACTATACCGGTCTAACTATACCGGTATTAGAATGGGGACATGGCCGGGTTCGCCTCTCACCCCCGCCGAGGTAGAACGCGGACAGCACCTCGGCGCTCCGCTCCGCCCTTCTGCCTGCTCAGACGCTGACTGTTCGAGCGCGGCCTGGCCAGCGCGCTGCTTCACCCCCGCTGGGGGCGGGAGGGGCAGGCCGAGCGGCATCAGGACATTGAGGAGGAGCTCGCGCCGCTCGACGTACGGTCCCTGCCGAACCGACAGCGCCCGGCGACCGGGGGCGGAAACCGCCGCTCCTTGCTAGGCAGCAGCGGCGCGATCCGCTCCCGGAGTCCGTCCGACACGTTCCACGACGACGAACCCATGCCCTGGCGAACGTCAACTCGCCGCAGAGAGACGGCCATCAGCATCGATCAACCCGCCGTCACTCCATGGCCGGACCCGCCATCAGCCGCGCGGTGTAGCGGAGTTCCGTCCGCAGAGCGATCCCGCGCGCTCCCAGGACTGCGATCGTCAAGAACTGAACGGACCAGCCTCCAGTCTGCCGGAACCGAGGATCCCACGTGCCCTCGCTGATACGTGCCAACGATCGCATCACCACCCCCACCGGTCGGCTCCGCGCCGCCTGGGGTGCCGCTCACGAGCCGGCCCCAGGCGTGTCCCGACGCCTTCAACTCACCGCATATGCGGTGCCCCTTGCAGTCCTGCCGTCGAGCGTGTGGCGGCTCCCGGCGGCTTTCGACGACAGGATCAGCCTCGGCGAGCGGATGTACATCCCCTCGCTTTCAGCGGTCTCCGAACTTCTCGCCTTCGCCACGATCGGCCTGATCGCCCGCTGGGGCGAGGTCTTCCCGCGCTGGATCCCGCGCCTGCGCGGGCGGCGGGTCCCGACAAAAGTTGCCGTCGTCCCAGCCGCCCTCGGAGCCACGATCCTCACCCTCATGTTCACCGTCCTAGCCATCGTCAACGAAATCCAGGGCACCACGATCCGCGGCGACGACCTGTCCGACGACTTCCCCGGCGAGGCAGGTGGCTGGGAATCCGCCTGGTTCTACATCTGCTACGCACCACTGCTCCTTTGGGGACCGCTTCTGGCCGTCCTGACCGTCGCGTACCACAAGCGGCGCCGCAGAACCGACTGCCCTGCCGCAGTGCGAGCCTTGAGCGACAAGTCCGGGAGCCCATCGCCTCGTACATGACACTGCGGGCCGATGCGAAGGGCGTGTTCCGTGCCGACTCGCGGCCCACAGACGATGTCCGCCCGGCGCCGTTCACTACGATCGCCACGGTGCCGAACTCGGCGTCCTTCGCGACCTCTGCCTTCACAGCTTCGTCGCGGAGCAAGGGCTGACGGCGACGTACATTCAGCGACCGGGGTGGGGTCCTGGAGGGTGTCGCTTCCAGGACCCCGAGGATCAGCGCCGATCGTGGTCCGGGTTCGAGATCCTGAACTTGGCTACGTTCTCCCCGGTCGCCCAACGCTGGAAGCCTGCCTTCTCCAGTACTCGGACTGAGGCCGGGTTCGACAGTTCCACGTCGGCGGACACGGTGTGGACATCTGGCAAGGCGAGGGCGAAGGCGGCGAGGGCCTGGGTGGCCTCGGGGGCGTATCCTCGGCCACGTCGGGAGGCCACGATGCCGTAGCCGATCTCAAGGACGCCCTCGCTGGGCGGCCAGAACAGGCCGATGGAGCCCACCACCAGGCCGCTGTCGCGCTCGATGACCAGACGGTGGCCGTAGGGGCCGAGCCAGTCGGGGTACTGCTCGAAGAGGCCCGCGATCACACGATCGCCTTCGGCGGGAAAGTCGTCCGCCCAGTGCGGGGGCCGGGTGTCGTCGAGGACCGCGGTGGCCTCGGTTTTGGTCCAGGGCCGCAGGACGAGGCGCTTGGTGACGACATCGGCGTGGACGGGTGAAGAAGAGGAAGAAGACATGTGTCTCTCCTGGTCGTTGCAACGACCGGCCGCGCTCTGTTATCGCACGGGCCGGATGAGGGCATGCTGATGACGGCCAACAGCAGCCATATTCATCAACCTCCTCATCCCGAGATCACGCGTCTGTCGCGCCAGCGTGAGGCTAATAGCCCCTCCTCTGCCGGTGCAACTCCTTTCCGCCATGCTGTGGTCGGCCGACGGCATCTGGAAGAAGCTGCTCCGACACGTCCAGGCCGTCACCGCCGCCACAGGTGACATCGACTGGAAACCCAACATCGACTCCGCCTCGCTCCGTGCCCATCAGCACGCCGCCGGGGCGCGCCGAAAGAATGCGCCCTCGCCCGTTCCCGGCGGGGGCTGTGCTCCAGGCGAAGCCCTCGGCCGCTCGCGCGGGGGGCTTACCTGCAAGCTCCACCTGAATGCGGACGGCAACTGCCGCCCTGGCCGGCGCTCCCGATCGGGCCCACCTTCACGGGGGACCCAACGCCGTCCGTGACGGGCAGGCGGTCATCGGGTCGGCCCCCTGACCACTGCGCTGGGCGGACAGATCCCCCTCGCTGGTCTTCAGGTCGACGCCCGCGAACCCGGACAGGGCGCTGTCCCAGCCGCCGCCGTTCTTGAACGTGACCGCGACGGTGCCTTCGCGGTCGCCGTCGATGGTGCTGTCCGACGCGGTGACGTCCAGTTCGTCGGTGCGGCACTTGCTCTTGCCGTCCTCGTTGGAGCCGGTCCCTGCGACCGTGCCCTGCCCGCCGGAGCCTTCGTCGGCAGAGTCCTTCCCCGCGGAGTCCTTCTCGGCAGAGTCCTTCCCGCTGCCCTGACCCGAACCGCCCGAGCCCGAACCGCCCCCTGTGGAAGACGCGCTGGATTCGGCCGCGGAGACGTCCCCGCCTTGTCGTCACCGTCGTTGCACGCCGTGAGCGAGAGACCAGCGGCAACGGCCAGGGGCAACGCCGCCGCCCGAGCCGTCCCGCTACCGGCGCGAGCCTGTGTTGCGCGAGCCTGTGTTGCGCGGACTCGCGCACGAGGCCGTGCACGAGGCCGCGTACGAGGCCGTCGCCGCAGCCCTGAGACCCGCGACCGTCAGCGCGATGACCAGCAGACAGGCCAGGGCGGCGACCGACCGCCGGGCCATCTGCGGCGACCCGATGCCTGGAGGCGACCCACGCACCCGGAGGCCTCGGCTCCCCAATTGCCGCGCATAACGCACCAATTGACGGAGCATCACGTTCCCGTACACAGTCCCCGCGTTGCCTTGCAGGCACATTGCACCCACTTCACCCGAGGGTCACAATGAGTGTCCCGGACCACGCAAGGAGTCGCGCGTGAGTGATCCGCCCATCGTGTTCCCGGACGTCGAACGCCTCGTCGTCGACCATCTCAAGAGCCGTCCCGAGCTGGCCGGAGTCATCGTCGACAACCGCACGCCCCCGGGTTTCGACGGCACCCAGAAGGCCGTCCTGGTGTCCCGGGCGGGCGGGGCGTGGGTCGACGACCAGCACCTGGACCAGCCCCTGATCGACCTGGAGGTCTACGGCCCCGACAAGCCCACGGCCCACGCGGTGGCCACCGCGACCCGTACGGCGCTGCTCACCGTGCGCGGCACCACGTACGGCAGCGCCTACGTCACCGACGCCGTCGAGGCCGACGGGCCGCGCTGGCTGCCCGACTACAACCGGCAGGCCGCCAGCCGCTATCTGTCCACCACCCGGCTCTCGATCCGACCGGCCTGACGTTCCCGCGCACCCGCCCGAAGGAGTCAGCATGCCCGGAATGAACCCGAACGAGATCCGTGTCGCCGGTACGGGACGCATCCTCACCGCCCCGCTCGGCACCACGCCCCCCGCCGATGTGACCGCCAACTGGGCGGCCGGCTGGCGGGACCTGGGCTACACCACCACCGACGGCATCCGCTTCAACAAGAAGGACAAGATCGACCCGGTGGACACCTGGCAGTCCGTGAGCCCGGCCCGCTTCGTGTACTCCGACCGCGACCTCACCGTGAAGTTCGCGCTGCTCCAGCTCAACGAGGACACCCTGCCGTTCTTCTTCGGCGGTGACGGTGTCACCGAGACCGCCGAGGGCGCCAAGCTCTACACGTACAAGGTGGCCGCCGAGCCCAAGCAGGACGAGCGGATGCTCGGCGTGGAGTTCTCCGACGGCAACGTCATCAAGTACCGCTTCACCATCGCCCGCGGCCAGGTCACCGAGACCGAGGAGCTCCAGCTCACCCGCGCCGCCTCGGTCAAGCTCGGGATCACCTTCACGGCCCTCGCGGTCGACAACGCCGCTCCCCTCGCCACCTGGATCATGAACGACCCCGCATTCGCGAAGTAGCCGCGGCGGTCCGCCCGCCACCGCCACCCCGGACCGAGGAGCCGTATGCCCGCCTTCAACGTCAACGCCGCCCGCGCCCAGCGGCTCGAAACGCTGGGCCAGAAATGGGAGTTCGAGGTGGACGGCGAGACGTTCTCGCTGCCCACGGAGATCCCGCGTCGCGCCGCCCAGGCCCTCTCGTCCCTGGCCGACGACGACCTGGACGGCCTGCTCGCACTGCTGCTGGGCGACGAGCAGTACAAGCGGCTCGGCGACCACGACCTGAGCGTGCAGGACGTGGCCGCCATCCTCAACGCGTACGGGGAGGAGACCGGCCTGAGCGTGGGGGAAGGCTGAGCCTCGGCGCGCTCGTGGAGGAGCACGCCGAGGCGCTGGAGGCGGATCTGCTGCGCCACTACGGCGTGGATCTGCTCGACTGGTACCGCGGCGAGCTGTCGTCGCGACGGCTTGCCGTGCTCGTCCGGCACTTGCCGCGGGACAGCGCGTTCCGGTTCGCGCACGAAGGGGAGGCGGCGCAGTGGTCGCTGACCGATCACCTGCTCGCCGCCGTGGTCGACCATCTGGCCGTCGCCAACTGGATGTTCACGTCCGTCAACCGCGACGAGGACGAGGCGGCGTCGGAGGCGCCGCAGCCGGTGCCCCGGCCTGGCGTGGACGACGCCATGCCTGACGATCCGGACGCGGCCGACGCTCCCGGGCCCGCCGAGCTGGCTCGCTTCTTCGGCTGACCACCCGCGGTACGGCTGACAGTCCCTCCAACCGAACAACGGAGAACCATATGGCAGGTGTGGACGACCGACTGAAGAAATTGGAGTCGGAGCACCAGGCGTTCACCTGGAAGCTGGAGCGCGGCCTGGCGAAGGTCGACGCGGTCGCGTCGGTGACCGAAGTCACCGCGATGAAGGCGGAGTTCGCGGCGGTGACCGGCAGCGTCAAGCTTGCCAGCTTCGACTTCAACCTGCTCGAACACCTGCAGAAGGGGCTGCAGGAGCAGCGGGACCAAGCGGCCGGCTTGCGGCCCGAAGATCTCAAGGCGTCCATCGCGGACACCCGAAGGGCCCTCGGGCGTGCCTTCGATGCCGCCAACGCGGCACGTGGCGAAGCCGGAAGAGCGCACCGCCGCCTGGATGCCCTGAGGGCCAGAGCCGCCGGTACCCCACCGCCCCAGCGGGCCACCCTGGCCAATACGGGGACCTTCACCGAAACGGCCGCCCACATCAACCGGCTCGAGGCGCGCATCAACAGCCTTGTCCGCTCCCTCGGCTGACGGGCCCCTCAGCTCCGCAGGAGGCAACCCATGTCACTCGTACAAGCCCTCAATCGCTCCGCCTCCGGATTCCGTGGTCTGCGGACGGGTGCGGGGCAGGCCGAGTCCGGCGTCGGCAAGCTGCGTGCGACCGTGCAGCAGGCGGATCGGGCCGTCAGCCGGATCAAGGGGGGTCTCGACCGCACGGCGAGTTCCTTCCGCGGGGTCAAGACGCAGGCGGACGCCGCCGCCCGCAGTGCGCGGCAGGCCGACAGGGCCATGGACGGCGCCGGGAAGTCGGCCACGCGCGGCGGCGGTCTCATGGGGCGGATGAAGACGGGCCTCCAGGGCGTCACCACCGCGCAGCGCGGCCTGAACACCGCCATGAAGGCGAACGTCTTCGGCGCGATCATGGCGCTGCTGCTCCCGCTGATCACCAAGCTCGTCGACATGGCGATGCAGTCCAAGACCGTGCAGCGCATCGTGCGGACGGCGTTCCGGATCATCGGGCAGGTGATCGGCACGACGATGCGGGCGGCCCGGCAGGTCGTGCAGGCGACCTGGAACGGCATCAAGGTCGCCTTCCAGGTCGTCCTGCGGGTGATCTGGACCGTCGTGAAGACGTACTTCACGATCTACAAGACCATCATCACGACCGTGATCCGCGCGGTCCTCGCGGTGATCAGACCGGCGCTGAACTTCCTCCGTGAGCGCGTCCCGGCCGCGTTCCGTGCCGTACGCGACGGCCTGCACCGGGCCTGGAACGGTCTGGCGAACTTCACCAAAGGCGTCTTCAACAGCGTCCTCGGTGCCGTCAAGGGGCCCATCAACGCGGTGATCGGCCTGGTCAACTCGGCGATCCGGGCGCTCAACAAGGTGAAGGTGTCCATCCCGGGATGGGTGCCGCCGCCCTTCGGCGGCAAGTCCTTCGGCGTCAATCTCCCGACGATCCCCACCCTGGCCCGTGGCGGCATCGTGCTGCCGCGCGCCGGTGGCACGCTCGCCCTGCTCGGCGAGGCGGGGCAGGCCGAGGCCGTGTTGCCGCTGAACAGGCTGGAGGCGCTGCTCGCGCGGGGGCCACGGCCGGGTGTGGGGCCGGTGCGTGCGCCGGGGCCGCGGCAGCGCGGCGGTGTGGTGATCGAGAACTACTACGAGGCGCGCGGCGGCAGCGCCCGGCAGACCGCGGAGGACCTGATGTTCCTGATGAAGGCCAGGGGCTGAGGCCCCGATGAAGGCCAGGGGTGGGGTGGTGAGCGGATGAACGCAAGGACGCGCTACGGATCCGGCGCGCCCGGCGCGGCGGAGATCGCCGCCGCCGGGCCCGGCGCGCTGATCGACAGGGACGGGCAGGTGCAGTGGGCGGAGCTCCTGACCGGGCCCGGCACCGCCTACTGGGTCGCGGCCGAGGGCCTCACCGGCTGGGAGGAGCTGCCGGGCCTGGAGTCGTCCGACGCCAACCGCCCCGCGGGGCACGGCGGCTGGCCGGGCACCCAGTGGGCACAGCCCCGCACCGTCACCGCGCAACTGTGGCTCGCCCCCGACCCGGACGGCGGCTCCGAGGCGGCCCTCGACGCCCTGCGCACGCTGCGAGCCGCCACCGGGATACGGGACGAGGAGGAGTGGCTCGCGGTGCGCCTGCACGGTGAGACGCTCGCTGTGCGGGCGCGGGTCACCCAGCGCGTGGTGCCCACGGACCGGCAGTTCCTCGCAGGGCGACTGGCCAAGGTGACGATCCAGTGGAAGGCCATGGACCCGCGGCGCTACGAGAGCGTGGCGCGCCGGGTCACGATGGGTCTTCCGCGCCGGGAGCCCGGCCTGACCTGGCCGTTGACGTGGCCGTTGAGCTGGGGCGCCCCTGGGTCCGTCGGCGAGGTGACGGTGGACAACTCGGGCAGCGCGCCCGCCCACCCGCTGATCACCTTCACCGGGCCGTGTGTGGGCCCGCGCCTGGCGAACCACGACAGCGGCACCTGGCTGGAGTACGACCTGTCCCTGTCGCTCGGGGATGTGCTGGAGGTCGACACGGCCGAAGGCTCCGTGCTGTTCAACGAAACGTCCTCACGCCGTCACACCGCGGTCGTCGGCAGCGTCCCCGAGGAACTGTTCACCCTGGCCCCGGGCGCGTCCCGGCTGTCCTTCCGGGCCGCGTCCGGCGACGTGGAGCTCGCGTCGGCCACCGTCGCCTGGCGCTCGGCCGAGTGGTGAAGCCACGCCGCGGGCGCGGCCCGCGTACGGAGCACAGTCCCCGTACGGAGCACGGCCGCCGTACGGAGCACGGCTCGCATCGGGCGCGCGGGGCGGCGCCCCATCCATCGACCGGCGACCTCGCCGACCGGCAATCCTGGAGAGTTCCATGACGACACGTTCCGCATGGCATCAGCCCACCGGACAGACCCGGGAGGACACCCGGCTCGCCATGAGCCTGGGGATGGCCTCCTCGGGCCCGCTGACCGCCCGCGGCGGCTGTGCCGTGGGCGGGCTCCAGCTCACCGGCAGCGCGGCCACCAGCATGCAGGCCCGCCTCTCCCCCGGCCGGCTGTGGGTGCCCGGCGGCTCCGCGGCGGCGCAGGGCGGCTACCCGGTCACCGTGGACGCCGACACCCAGCTCCCCTTCGCCGACGGCCACGCGACGCTGCCGCGCATCGACGCGCTCGTGGTGCGGGTGTACGACGCCGACTACGACGCATCGGGGCGCTACGAGGCCGTCCTGGAGATCGTCCAGGGCACCCCCGCGAGCGCGCCGGTGCCGCCCCCGCTGCCGAAGAGCGCCGAGCTCCTGTACGAGGTGTCGGTACCGGCGGGCGCCTCCGCCACGCGGGGCATCACCTGGGCGACGGCCGTCGCCGACCGGCGCCGCTACACCGCCGCGCTCGGCGGCATCCTGCCCGCGGGGGGCGGGCACGGCGCCCAGGGCACGTACGTCGGGCAGTACCGGGACGCGGGCGGTCGCCTACAGCGCTGGGACGGCAACCGGTGGCAGCAGTACATCCCCGACGCCATGCTCAAACGCAGCTCGGCCCTTGGGCACACCGCGTCCACGGCGTACACCGAGACCCTCACCGACGCCGGACCGCTCACCGCCGAGTTCACCGCACCGTCGTCGACATGGGTGCACATCGCGGTCGGGGCGCGCATCGCGGGCGAGGGCGGGGGCGGTTTCTTCTCCGTGAACGTCCGGCCGAAGGCGGGCGGCGCACTCGTCGTCACCGCTTCCGACGATGTCGCCGCCGTCTACACCGGCGCGGGTTCGGCCTCGGTGTTCAACAACTTCCCCGTGGGCCCCCTCACCCCGGGCGTCGTGTACATCGCCACCGCCGCCCACAAGGCCGGGTCGCCCAAGACCTGGTTCGACAGCCGCTTCATCCGTATCGACCCGGTCGCCTGAGTCGTGGACAGCCCCTACCTCGCGTACTTCGCCGACCTGTGCACGGGCACCCCCATCGACGTCCTGCCCCTGCAAGGCCTGGAGTTCGACGACTACATCGGCAAGCCGGGCTCCCTCAGCGCCACCCTGCCGGTGCCCAACCGGCGGATGGCGCGGCGGGTCAGGGATTTGGTGGAGGGCCGTACCGCCGTCTACCTCGAACGCGGCGACCAGGTGTGCTGGGGCGGCATCGTGTGGACGCTCACCCCGGCCATGGACGAGCAGGGCATGGTCACCGTCGCGCTCCAGGCCGCCACCTTCGACTCGTACGCGGGCCGCCGCCACATCCGGCGGAACCTCACGTACACCGACACCGACGACCTCACCATCGTGCGCGGCCTGTGGGAGCACATCCAGGAGATGCCCGGCGGCGACATCGGTGTCGGCTTCGCGCCCGCACCCCCGGGCACCCGGCGCACGGTGACGTACCTGGACGGCGACGAGACGCCGGTGGAGGAGGCGATCGCACAACTGGCGGCGATGGAGCCGGGATTCGAGTACCTGGTGAGCGTGTACCGCGACCCGGCGACCGGTCGGCGCGCGCAGCGGCTGCTGTTCGGCGTCCCGCGCATCGACGTCGGCGAGGGCACCACGGTCCTGGACCTGCCGGGGGACATCCTCACGTACTCCTTCCCCCGGGACGCCACCCGCGGCGGCACCACCGCGCGCGCCCGCGGGGGCACGCCCGAAGGCGCTCAGCGCCCCGTCATCTCGGACGAGCACGTGGCGCAGGCCCTCATCGGAGCCGGTTTCCCGCGTCTGGACACCACGTCCGACCACAGCAACGTCACCGACAAGGCCACACTCGACGCGCTGGCCCGTACCGAATTGGCCGCGCTCGGCGGCCCGGTCGTGATCCCAGCCGTCCGTGTCCGCCTCGACGCGGACACCACGCCCTCGCTCCTCGGGACGACCGTGCGGCTGCGCATCCACGACGTGTGGTTCAGCGAGGGCCTCGACGCGTCGTACCGCGTCATCGGAGTCAAGGTCACCGCCCCCGAGCGGGGCCGCGCCGAAACGGCGGAACTCTTCCTCGAAGGCATGGAGGGCCCCTGATGCCGAATCTTCCCGAGGACATCCTGGACCGCATCAAGAACCTGGAACGGCAGGTGCGGCAGTTGACCACGTACGTCAACACGCGTGCGGCCGCGGCCCCCGCGAGGACTGCGGGGGACGCGGCCGACGAGGGTGCGGGCGCGGACGGGGACAGGGACAGGGACGGCGGCGGGGACGGGGACGGGGACGGGGACGGGTCAGTCCATCGCGTCGAGTGAGCGCAGGTGGGCGCGCGCCCAGTCGACGATCTCCTGGAGCGAGTCGCGGGACGTGAAGACCCTGCGCACACCCATCTCGACGAGCTGTCGTGCGTCCCCCGGCGGGATGATGCCGCCGCAGAAGACCGGCACGTCCGCCTCGTCGTTGTCGGCGAGCAGTTTCAGTACGCGGGGCACCAGTTCCATGTGGGCGCCCGACAGCAGGGAAAGGCCGACGGCGTCGGCGCCTTCCTGGAGCGTGGTGCTGACGATCTGCTCGGGCGTCTGCCGC
This sequence comes from Streptomyces aureocirculatus, assembly GCF_000720475.1. Classification (GTDB taxonomy): domain Bacteria; phylum Actinomycetota; class Actinomycetes; order Streptomycetales; family Streptomycetaceae; genus Streptomyces; species Streptomyces aureocirculatus. Next base: position 7,791 of record NZ_JOAP01000013.1, on the reverse strand, counting down.
AGTCCGGTGTAGATGACCTCCATACCGGCGTCGCGCAGCGCCCGCGCCACCACTTTCGCACCGCGGTCGTGGCCGTCGAGGCCCGGTTTGGCGACCACCACTCGGATACGGTTCATCGGTCCCCCGGCCTGTCCTGTGTCCGCGTCAGCATCGGGTCCTGCGTCGTCATGCCGTCATCAGCGGTGTGATCCGGTCCTCGCCGATCTGCGCGCGCAGCGCGGGATCGGTCACGCCGAGACCCGCTTCCGGCGCGAGGCAGAGCACCCCGACCTTGCCGAGGTGTTCGTTCAACTGGATCATGCGTGCGGCCTCGGGCGTCTCCAGGAACGGATACACCTCGGACAGCATCGGCAGCACGCGTCCGCGCTGGATGAGGCGGTTCACCTGCCACTGCTCGTACAGGTTCGCCCCGTGACTGCCGATGATCTTCTTCAGGCGCATCCACAGATAGCGGTTGTCGAAGGAGTGCTCGTATCCCGTGCTCGATCCGCAGGTCACCACGGTGCCGCCGCGCCTGGCCACGAACACCGAGATGCCGAAGGTGTCGCGGCCGACGTGCTCGAACACGATGTTCGGGTCCTCGCCGACCTCACGCCGAATGATCTTGCCGAGGCGCTTGCCCGTCGCCACGGTGACGTCCGGGTCGGCCGAGATCTCACCGATCTCACGCCGGTCGATCACCAGTTCGCAGCCGAGGCTGCGGGCGATCTCGGCCTTCTTGTCCGAGCTGACGATGCCGATCGGGATGCCACCGCCGTTGCGCACGAGCTGCACGGCGTAGCCGCCGAGTCCGCCCGCGGCGCCCCAGACGAGCACCACGTCGCCCTGGCGCATGTTGGCGCCGCGCTCGCTGACGAGCATCCGGTAGGCCGTCCCCGCGCACAGGGGGTTGCTGGCCGCTTCCTCCCAACTGAGGTGGGCGGCCTTGGGGAGCAGTTGGCTCGCCCGGACGACCGCGTAGTCGGCGAGGCCGCCGAAGTTGGTCTCGAACCCCCACGCGCGCTGCTCGGCGCCCATCATGCCGTCGTGGTGGGTGAGCGGGTCCTGGTCGTCGACGTGCGCCGTCGCCACGGTCACATGGTCGCCGACCTTCCAGTTCCGTACGCCGTCACCGATCCGCACGATCACACCCGCGGCGTCCGAGCCGAGCACGTGGTACGGCTGGTCGTGCCGTGCCGCCCAGCCGCCCTGCTTGCCGTAGTGACGCAGGAAGCTGAAGGTGGGCAGCGGCTCGAAAGTGGCCGACCAGATCGTGTTGTAGTTCATCGCCGCGGCCATGACGGCCACCAGGACCTCGTCCGGCGCGAGCTCTGGCATCGGGACACTTCCGATGTGGATGGACTTCCGTACGTCCTTGTCGTCCATGCCCGCGAAGATGCCGATGTCTTCGGCGCGCAGGTAGGCCGCGGTGTACTCGCGGGGCACCGGAGTGCGTTCGAGTACATCGGCGGAGGCCCCCGCCGTCACGGCTGCCGAAAGCTCATCCATGGTCGTCCTCCTTGGTGCTGACTTCTTGGGTGTTGAACGCTGTGGTGCTGATCGCTGTGGTGTTTGCTGCTTCGGTGCCGTCCGTGCCGGGGTCCCGGCGGGTGACCCTGATGCGTCCGGGGAGGTCACCGCCGTGCAGCCACTGCCGCAGGTGGGCGCGGAGCTCACGCACGCTCGGGGCGCCGGGGTCTGCGCCGGTCACGACGAGGACCGCGCTCCGCGTGCGGGCCTGCTCCAGGCGCACCTCCGCTTCGTCGACCCATGGGTGGGTCCGGGCGACGCGGGTGACGGTCGCGGCGTCGATGAGGCCGCGGGTGCGCAGCCACCGGCCGTCGTTCGGCCCCAGGAGCCGCACGGTGCCGTCCGCGGAGACATGGCCGCGGTCCCCGGTCCGTACGACGCGCCCGTCGGGGAGACGTACCCGCAGCTCCCCCGCGACGGCATGCGGCAGGGGGCGCCCCGAGGGGCCGTGCGCCGTGAACGCGCAGCCGTCCGCGGGGAGCAGGCGGGGCGGGTTCGGCGGGTCCTCGTCCCGCACCGTCCCGGCGGCGACTCCCGCACACAGGTAGGGGTCGCCGCCCGGGGCGGTGGCGGCGGGCCGGTCCGCCACCGCCGTGGTGACCGAGGACGTCGTACGGTTCGCCGCGAAGTCCGAGACGGCGGTACGGAAGTCGGTCAGGAGCTGCTCCGCCTCCGGCGCCCCCATGAGGTCCTTGCGATAGTCGAGGCGTACCCGGCAGTGTGGCCAGTCCGCCCGGATCTGGAGCGTCCTTGCCAGGGTCGCGGACGTGTTGGGTGTGAAGAAGTCCCAGTCGGCGCGCAGGCCTGGGATCTGGAGGTCGAGACCTGCCGGGGCCCGGGGGAAGGAGAGGCCGAGTTCCGTGCTGAGCCGGGCCAGCGGTTTGCCCCGCACGCCTGCGACCAGGTCGACGAACGGCACCCTGCGGTAGCGCGCCAGGTGGGCAAGGGCTCCGCGTGCGGTGGCCACCGACTGCTCGGCCGACGCCTGCGGGGTGATGGCGAAGGCCACGGGGACCACGTTGATCTGGAGGCCCGCGACCTGACCCGTGTGCTCGTCGCTCACGTCGGATGCCAGGGCGAGGAGCGCGGTGCTGTTGTCGTAGACGGCGAGCTGACGGGTCAGTGCCGCCAGGAGCATGGTGAAGGTACTCACCTTCATCGACCGTGCCGTCTCCCGCAGGGTGGCGACCGCGGCCGGGTCCAGGTCGACGGTCGGCGAGGAGGTGACCGTACGCTGCCCGAGGCGCCCTCCCTCGGGCAGGGCCACCGGCTCGGCCCTGTCGACGGCGGCACGCCAGAAGGCGATCGCCTCCTCGGTCACCTCGGCGGGAGCGGTGGGGGTTTCGGGCGCGGCCAGCGGCGTCGGGTCCACCGACCGGCCCTGCCGGATGTCCCGTAGGTACTGCGAGAAGTCCCGGGCCACCACGAACTTGCTGCGCCCGTCGAAGCCCGCGTGGTGCGCGGCGAACACGACCGAGCAGCGGTCGGCGCCATGGGTGAGGAGGTGGAAGCGGATCGGTGCCTCGGTGGACAGGTCCCAGTGGCGGCGTTGCTCGGGCTGTGCCCGCCAGGCGCGGACGGCCTCCCTCTCGGTGCCCTGCTCGCAGGGGAGTTCGGCACTGTCGAAGGAACAGGCGTCCTGGGCCGTGAGGACGCACTGGCGCAGTTGGCCGTCGACGAGACGGAGCACCGACCGCAGCGGCTCATGGCGGTGCAGGACGGCCCGTGCCGCCGCTTCCACCTGCCGCTCCTCGACGGCCCCGTGGAGGGTGACCACGAAGTATCCGCCGCCGCTGATGGCCGGATCGATCTGCGCTTCCGCCCACAGTGCGTACTGGCCCGCGTCCGCGAGCCGCTCGTGCAGGATCGTCGTCATGCGCGGCCGTCCTTGCGGCGGCGTCGGCGCCGGACCAGGTCGTCGGATATCAGCTCCACGACGGCCTCACGGTCGATCTTCCCGCTGGGTGTTCTCGGCAGCTCGGTCAGCTCGGTCACCGAGAGCGGGACCGACACCGTGGGCAGCACCTCGCGCAGTCGGCCGAGCGTGGCGGCCTCGGCCGGTTCGGTGCGGCCCGCGCGGCGTACGACCGCCGCGCGCAGGCTGGCGTGCCCTGACCTGCTCGTCACCATGGCCGTCGCGGCGGCGGCGACCCCCGGGTCCGCGAGGAGTTGCGCGTCGACTTCGAGGAGGTCCACACGGATTCCGCGGATCTTGATCTGGTCGTCGAGGCGGGACAGGAAGCGCACGCCGTCCGGGGTGAGTTCGACCAGGTCGCCGGTGCGGAAGGCGCGGGTGTGCCCGGCCGGTGTGGGCGCGACGGTGACGTACCGCTGGGAGGTGAGTTCGGGCCGCCCCAGGTAGCCGTCCGACAACGGGTGTCCCGCGACGAGGAGTTCACCGATGTGCGGGGTGTCCGGGTCCTCCGGGTCGACGAGCACCTCGCATCCGGGCAGGGGGACACCGATCGGCGGGAGGTGCGGCCAGGACTGCGGGTCGGCGGGCAGGACGTGCGAGCTGACCATGGCGGACTCGCTCTGACCGTAGTGGTTGACCAGTCGGCAGCCGGGCAGCCCGGCGAACATCGACCGGATGTCCTCCGAGCAGACGATCTGCTCCCCCGCCGTGTTCACCTCGACCAGACGCAGCCTCTCCAGGACTTCCGGCCGTGCCGTCACAGCCAGCATCTGCAGGGCGACGAACGGGACGAACAGCCGCTCGATCCGGTTCTCGGCCAGCCAGCGCAACAGCCGCCCCGGCTCGCGGCGCAACTCCTCCGGCATGATCGACAGCGTGCCGCCCCCGCACAGCGTGCCGAGGATCTCCTGGAACGACACGTCGAAGTTCAACGGGGCGAACTGGGCGGTGCGCAGGTCCGGCCGCGGCGAGTGGGACACCTGCCAGTCGACCATCGCGTCCACGCAGCGGTGGGACAGGGCCACACCCTTGGGCCAGCCGGTCGATCCGGAGGTGTAGATGACGTAGACGGGCAGGTCGGGGTCGCACGGGACCGGGCGGACGCCCACGGACGCGGACTCGGTCGCGGACTCGGTCGCGGTCGCGGTCGCGGACTCGATCGCCTGGGGTGCCTCGCCGACGCGCACCATCGGGCCGTCGTACCGCACACCGGTGTGCTCAGCGGCGATGAGGGCCTGCGGCACACAGTCGTCGATCATGAACTGAAGTCGCTCGGTGGGGTATTCGGGGTCGAGCGGTACGTACGTGGCGCCGCCGAGCATCACGCCGAGCAGCGCGGCCACCGCGCCCGCGCCGCGGGGCAGGGTCACCGCGACGCGGTCCCCGGAGGTCACACCGGCGGCGCGCAGGTCGGCGGACAAGGCCCCCGCCCAGGCCGCGAGGTCCCGGTAGGTGTAGTCGCGGCCCGCGTCGACGACCGCGACGCGCTCCGGATCGTCGTCGACGTGCCGCAGGAAGCTGGTGAGGAAACAGTCCGGCTCCGCCGGGCCGCCCCACAGCGAGAGATATTCCTGTGCGGTCATGCACCGGCCCCCCGTTGCGGCACGGCGGCCAGCTCCTCGTCGACGGCTTCGACGAACTCTTCGATCGTGGGATTGTCGAACAGCAGGTTCATCTCGGCTTCGAGGCCGTACTCCCGATCGACCAGTGCGAGGATCTTCGCCGCCACCAGGGAGTCTCCGCCGAGGTCGAAGAAGTTGTCCTCGGGAGTGAGGCCGTCCACGCCGGTGGCGCGCTCCCAGATGGCGGTGATGGTGTCGGACAGCTTCTGATTCATCTCTGCTCGCTCTTCACTCGGGTTTCGGGGTTTCGGGAATTCAGGGATTCGGGGTTTCGGGGTCACGGCGTGCGCTGGGGGGCCGCGGCGGCCAGGCCGTCGGCGACCGCGCGCTGCATCTGGCCGATGCTGGCGCGGGCCCGGGCGGCCGCGATCATGGATTCCATGACGTTGCGCCCGGAGATGACGTCGTCGGTCAGGGCGCGCAGTTCGGCATCACAGGTCCCCCGCTGGAAGGGCCTGCGCCGCCCCGGTACGACACCGGAGCGCAGTTGCCGTTCGGTGAGCCAGGCCTCTTCCTCGGACTCCTCGGCGTCGTCGACGCCGACGGAGGGTCCGACGCCGGTGTAGGCCATCTCGTCGATGCGCGACTCGAGCCAGCCGCTGCGCAGACAGCTCAGCAGCCCGCCACGGGCAGCGATGTCGTCGAGCCAGCCCGCCGCTTCCGCCTCGATCTCGTCGGCGATGCGGGATATCGCGTCGGATCCGCCGAGGGGGTCGATGTGGCGGGCCAGATCGGTTTCCTTCAGGAGGATCTGCTGGACCCGCAGGGCAATGCGCGCGGACAGTTGTCCGGGGGTCTGGGCCGCCTCGTCGAAACCGCAGACGTGCAGCGACTGCACTCCGCCCAGAACGGCGGCCATGGCCTGGACGGTGGTGCGCGCGATGTTGTTGAGCGGTTCGTCGGCGGCCAGTGCCGAGCCGAAGGTGTTGACCTGGATGCGCATGCGGGTCGACTTCACGTCGGTGGCGCCGAAGAGGTCCACCATGCGGGTCGCGTACATGCGCCGCAGCACCCGGAACTTCGCGGCCTCGGCGAGCAGTTCCATGTGGGTGCCGAAGATGAAGCTCAGCCGTGGTGCGACCGCGTCGACGGTGAAGCCGCGTGCCAGCATGCCGTGGAGGTACTGCTCGGCGTCGGCGATGCCGAGTGCCACTTCGAGGGACCGGGTCGCACCGGCTTCGCGGGCGTGCCCGCCGGAGATGGAGACGGGGTTGACCTTGGGCAGATGGCGTACGCAGTACTCGATGACGTCCAGGGAGAAGCGGAAGCTGTCGTCCAGGTCGAAGACGAACGCCTTGCGGGCCGCGTGCTCCTTCAGCATCTCGTTCTGCAGGGTGCCGCGCAGCAGCGCGGGATCGACGCCCGACTCCTCCGCCACCACGATCCACAGGGCGAGGATCATCGGCGCGGTCGCGTTGATGGTGAAGGAGACCGACACCTGATCCAGCGGAATTCCGTCGAACACCGCCGCCAGGTCGTCGACCGTGGCCACCGACACGCCGGCGCGGCCGACCTCGCCCACGGCGGTCGGGTCGTCGGGGTCGAGGCCGAGCTGCGTCGGCAGGTCGAACGCCAGGGAGAGGCCGGTCTCACCGCGGTCGAGGAGGTAGTGGAACCGTTTGTTGGTGTCGAGGCCGTCGCCGAGGCCCGCCAGTTGCCTGATCGTCCACGGTCGGGACGTGTACCCCTTGGGGTGGATCCCGCCCTCGTAGGGAAACTCACCGGCTTTACTCATCGACGGGTCCTTCCAGTTCTGCTGTGAGCTGGTCGCCATAGACGTCCAGTACGTCGGGGCTCAAGATGTCGTTGTGTGCGCAGTCGACGGTGTACTCCGCGATCTCACCGGCGACGAGGGGTGACCAGTCGCGCGAGTAGCCCGGGTCGGTCTGCTCATCGGCTGCCTTGAACACGATGGCCGCGCCGTTGAAGACGTCCGGTGTGTGGCCGTGCCAGAGTTCCGAGTTGTAGCCGAGGTTGTGCACGACGTGGCTGATCATCCAGGCGGGCGGGAGCGCGGCTGCGAGGGTGGTCCGGCTCTCGATCCACTCCACCATCTGCTCGCGGGAGGTCAGTTCGGGCGGGGCGGGCAGCTCGACGTTCTTGGAGACGAAGTACCGCAGCACATCGACCTCGTCGAACTCCTCGTCCGCGGGGCGGGCGGCGCCGGACTCAAGGACGTGGGCGGCGTCGAGGAGCACCAGTCGTCGCACCCGGGCTCCCCTGCGCTCCAAGGTGATCGCAAGCTGCTGCGCGACGACGCCGCCGAAGGACCACCCGAGCAGGTCGTAGGGCCCCTCGGGCTGCTCCTCCTGTACGAGGTCGGCGTAGTGCTCGGCCATCTCGCGTACGGTGCGGGGCCGTTCGCCGTCGTCGACGGTCTGCTGGATGCCGATGATCGGGCGTTTCAGTACGCTCCCCAGTGCGCGGTACGCCCAACTGACGCCGCCGCCGGGGTGGACACAGAAGAGCGGGTCGCCGGTGCCCTGTCGCAGACGTACGACCTCGGGCAGTTCGTCCGCTTCGGTCCAGTTGTAGAGCTGTCGGCTGAGACCGCGGACGGTGGGTGTTTCGAGGAGTGCGCGTACGCCGATCTCCGAGTCGACGAAGGACTCCCGTACGGCTGCGACCACGCGCATCGCCGACAGCGAGTTACCGCCCAGATCGAAGAAGGAGTCGTCCACCCCCACCCGCGGCACATCAAGCACCCTCGCGAAGATCCCCGCAAGGACCTCCTCCACCGGCGAC
>NZ_JOAP01000012.1 GCF_000720475.1 Streptomyces aureocirculatus | reverse complement strand
GGTGGGCACGGCGCGGGGTGCTCCCTGTTCGGGGGCGCCGCCTTCCGCCGCTTCGCGGCGGGTCTCCCACCCGCCCGCCCGTCATCCCGCGTCGTGAGGCGGGCCGGGGGCATACATCCCGTGGACCGGCACTCCTCCTCCGCGTCCGCAGGAGCACCCGTCGGCACGCACTCCTGGCACCGGCAGCTCTCGGCAGGAGCCCCCGTCGGCACGCGCCTCTGTCACCGGCAGTCCTCCGCAGGAGCCCCCGTCGGCACGCGCCTCTGGCACCGGCAGTCCTCCGCAGGAGCCCCCGTCGGCACGCACCTCTGGCACCGGCAGTCCTCCGCAGGAGCACCCGTCGGCACACACCCCCGCCACCGGCAGCCCCCCGCAGGGAACCCCGGCGGCGCCGTTACGACGACGCCGGCGTCTCCATGCTGGAGTTCGCCGGGTTCCTCCCCATCCTCCTCCTCATCGGCCTCGCCGCCATCCAGCTCGGCCTCGTCGGCTACGCCGCGAACCAGGCGGGGTCCGGTGCCCGCGCCGCGGCCCGTGTCGCCTCGCAGGGGGAGGGCGGCGGGGAGGCCGCCGGGCACGCCGCCATGGACGACGGGCTCGCAGCGGACGTCATCGTCGGCGACGGCAGCGGTGAGACGACGACCGCCACCGTCACCGTCCAGGTCCCCACCCTGCTTCCCTTCGTCGACACCGACTGGACCGTCGAGAAGTCCGCGACGATGCCCAACGACGACACCGGCGCCCCGGGCGACCCCGGCACAGGCCCCGGCCCCGACATGGGCCCCGGGACAGGAGGCTGACCCCATGAGTCTGCGAGCCCGCATCGCGTCGCCCGCCGAAACCACCACCCCCAACCGCGACGACAGCCTCGTGGCCACGTACCGCGCGAAGCTGCTCGAAGAGATCGACCTCGCCGAGATGTCGTCGCTCGCGGCGCCCGACCGCCGCCTGCGCCTGGAGCGCGTGCTCAACCACATCATCAGCCGCGAGGGCCCGGTCCTCTCCTCCGCTGAGCGCGCCCACCTGGTCCGCCGCGTCGTCGACGAGGCCCTCGGACTCGGCGTGCTCGAACCGCTGCTCGCCGACGCCTCCATCACGGAGATCATGGTCAACGGCCCCGAGTCGATCTTCGTGGAGCGGGCCGGACGGGTGGAGCAGCTCCCCCTCCGCTTCGCCTCCGAGGACCAGCTCATGCAGACGATCGAACGCATCGTCTCCACCGTGAACCGCCGCGTCGACGAGTCCAACCCCATGGTCGACGCCCGCCTGCCCACCGGTGAACGCGTCAACGTCATCATCCCGCCGCTCGCCCTCACCGGCGCGACCCTCACCATCCGCCGCTTCCCGCGCGCGTACACGCTCCCCGAACTCATCGGCCTCGGCTCGCTCGACGAACACATGCTGATGCTGCTCGCCGCCTTCGTACGCGCCCGCTTCAACATCATCGTCAGCGGCGGCACCGGCTCCGGCAAGACGACCCTGCTCAACGCCCTCTCGGGACTCCTCCCCGCCCACGAACGCATCATCACCATCGAGGACTCCGCGGAACTCCAGCTCCAGCAGGACCATGTGATCCGGCTCGAATCCCGGCCCCCGAACGTCGAGGGCAAGGGCCAGATAACGATCCGCGACCTGGTCAGGAACTCGCTGCGCATGCGCCCCGACCGCATCATCGTCGGCGAGGTCCGCGGCGGCGAGACCCTCGACATGCTCCAGGCCATGTCCACGGGCCACGACGGCTCCCTCGCGACGGTCCACGCGAACACGGCGGAGGACGCCCTGACGAGGCTCCAGACCCTCGGCTCCATGTCGGAGGTCCAGGTCCCCTTCGAGGCCCTGCGCGACCAGATCAACTCCGCCGTGGACGTGGTCGTCCAACTCGCCCGGCACGCGGACGGCTCCCGCAAGGTCGCCGAGATCGTGCTCCTGGTCAGCCACGGCCGCCAGCAGTTCCGCATCGCACCCGTCACCCGCTTCGTACCGCGCCCCGCGGGCCCGGACCGCGTCGTCCACGGCTACTTCGAGCACCTGCCGCTGCCACGGCCCGTCGCCGAGCGGCTGTACGTGGCGGGGGAGCCGGCGCCACCCGCGTACGGCGTCGCCGAGGCCATCGACGTACTGAACACGAGGGAAGCCACCGGCTGATGAACAACCCCACGCTGCTCGCGCTCGGCGCCACGCTCCTCACCGGCACGCTGGCCGTCGCCGGACTCCAGACGTACGCGTCCGGGCGCGCCCAGCGCCAGGCGCTGGAGAACCGCCTGGCAGCCGATGGCGGTGCCCGCCCCGCCCTGGAGGGCGGCCGGGCGCGCCGCTTCACGGCGGTCGACCGCCGACTGCGCCGCACCCGCCTGGGCCGCGAGCTGCAACTGCGTCTCTCCGCGACGGGCCTGGACCTGACGCCCGGCGAGTTCTTCACGTACGTCATGGCGGTCGTAGCGGCGCTGTGGCTGATAGCGGCCGCGTCCCTGGCCCCCTTCTTCGGCCCCATCGCCGGAGTCGTGGCCGTATGGAGCGCCGTCATCTTCCTCAACTGGCAGCGGCAGAAACGCATCGAGGCGTTCATCAACCAGCTCCCCGACGTGGCCCGCATCCTCGCCAACGCCACGGCGGCGGGCCTCGCCCTGCGCACCTCGCTCGCGATGGCCGCGGAGGAACTCGAAGCCCCCGCGGGCGAGGAACTCTCCCACGTCGCCCGCCAACTGACCGTCGGCCGCTCCATCGACGACACGCTGGAGGAACTGGCCCAGCGCCTCCCCTCCAGGGAACTGATAGTGCTTGTGACCACCCTGGTCCTGTCCAACAAGGCAGGCGGCTCGGTGGTGAACTCGCTGCGCAACCTCACCCAGACCCTGGAGGACCGCAAGGAGACCCGGCGGGAGGTCCGCACGATGCTGTCGGAGGTCCACGCGACGGCTTTCACGGTCCCGCTCCTCGGCCTTGGCTCCCTGCTGTTGATCAACTCCTCGAACGAGGGCGCCCTGGAGCGCGTGACGGGCTCGCCCTTGGGCCAGACCCTCATCCTGATCTCGCTGGGCCTCTACGCGGTGGGGTTCTTCGTGATCAGGCGTCTGGGAAAGATCGAGGTGTGAGCGCCCCATGACCGCACTCCTGCTCGCCGCCCTGATGGGCCTCGCCGTGGCCGGCGCCGCCCAGGGCATCCGCATGTACCGCGCCGAGGCGAAGCTCCCTGCCGACCTCGCGGTGGCCCTGGAGGTCGGGGCGTCCCGCGTCTCGGTGGCGGGTGGCGCGGTGGACCGCCTGGGCATGCGTTTCGCGCCACTCGTACTGCGCCTGATGGGCCCCGGCCGGGTCACCGCCAAGCGCCGCCGTATCGACATGGCGGGCAACCCGGGCGGCCTCACCATCGACCGCTACGCGGCCCGCCGAGCGGTGTACGGGGCCTTCGGCCTCGTCCTGGGCCTGATCTTCCTCACCAACGGCCAACCGCTGTTCGCGGCCATGACCTTCGTCTTCGGGGCGGTGGCCGCGGACGCCCTGATCTGGCAGGCGATCCGCGAACGCCGCGAGGTCATCGACCGTACGCTTCCCGACTTCCTCGACGTCCTGGCCGTCGTCGTGTCCGCGGGACTCGGCTTCCGGCAGGCCCTCGACCGCGTCGCGGAGAAGTACGAGGGGCCCTGGGCGGACGAACTTCGCATCACACTCCGCCAGATGGACATGGGCGTCAGCCGCCGCCAGGCCTTCGACGAGCTGCGCAAACGCAACTCCTCCGAACAGGTGGCCCAGTTCGTCTCCGCCCTCCAACAGGGCGAGGAACTCGGCTCCCCGATCGCCGAGACCCTGATCCAACTCGCGACCGACATGCGCCGTACGGACGCCCAGAATTCTCGCCGCCGCGCCGCGAAGACGATCCCCAAGGCGACGATGGTGACGCTCGTCTTCATGCTCCCGGCCACGATGATCCTCATCGCGTCCGGCATGTTCCTCGGGTCCGGTTCCGACTTCGGTTCGATTCTGGGGAAATGAGCCGCCGCACGACGGCGGGTGACATCCGGCGGAACACATGGCGGCAGGGCTCAGGGAGGTGCATGGTGGCGTTGCGGAAGGGGAAGGGAACTCGCCAACTTGCGCATCGGGCGTACCTGAAGCCGCATCGGTCGCGCAGAGTTGCTGCCGACATACGTGTTGTCGCGTACGTTGCCCATGAGAACAGCGGCGTCGGTGAAGGTCGCGGTATCGGGTGGGAGAGAAAGGTCGTCCGTCGTGCTGAAGGAACGCTTGCTGGGGGCGTGGGTGAAGTGGACGGTGGAGCTCGGAGCACGCGTCCGGGGCGCGCAGAAGGATCGGGGCGCGGGGTTTGTGGAGTACGCGGGGTTGATGATCCTGATCGCCGGGATCTTCGTCCTCATCGACGGCCTGGGGCTGGACGGGCAGATTTCCGGAGCCATCCAGGACGCCGTGTCCGACGTCGTCGGTGGCTGAGGCGCCACGGTCTCCGCAGCGACAGGGGCGGAACACTCCCGCTCTACATCTGGCTCACAGGAATCATCCTTTTTGTCTCTCTCGCGTTCTTCGCCTTCGCGCAAGCGGCTTCCGCCCGTAACGGGGCGCAGTCAGCGGCGGACGCCGCGGCCCTGGCGGCCGCGCAGGACGCCCGCGACGAGCTGGTCGAGGGGTTGGGTACGGCGATCGAAGCGGGCGAGGGCGACGACTGGCTGAACTGGCTCGCGGGCGACATGTTCACCGGTGAGAGCGCCGAGGCGGCGGCGGACGCTCTTGCCGCCGAGAACGACGCGCACGTCAGTGGCTTCAGTGGGGCGGAAGTGAACGGGTACCCCGGCTTCGACGTGGAAGTGACGACGGACTACACCGTCGGCGACTCGATCCTCCCGGGAACGGAGAGCCAGCACGCAAAAGCCGACGCGACCGCCGTCATCAAGCCCCGTTGCGAATTGGCTGAGTCGTCCGACCCCGAACAGGCAGTGGGGTTCACCTGCGACGGCGATGAGGCCCCCATTGAGATCGACCCGGACGACTTCGAACTTGGGGACCTCCCGGACGCGTCGACGCTCTTCTCCGTACACCTGGCCGACTGACTAGCGAGCAACGAGAAAAGGAAGCCGTAGCGATGACACTTCGGCGTACCAAGAAGACCCGCAGGGCAATGACCGCGGCGGCGATCACGACTGGGCTGGTCCTCGCGGTGGCCGGTTGCGGCGGCGGTGATGACGGGGGCGACGACTCCAAGAAGGAGAACACGTCGTCGGGCGCCACCGAGAATGGTCAGGGAGGTGACGAGAAGGAGCCGGAGGAGCAGCAGTCCCAGCCTTCCGACGAAGTGCTGTCCGAGGTGAAGGGCGAGGAAAGCATCACGCTGACGGTCAAGTCGGCCACGCGGGACGAAGGTGGCTTCGTCACGGTCTCCGGCACGGTCACGAACAACGGCAGCCGGTTCTTCACCGCGGCCAACTGGCGCGGCGAAGAACGCGAGCTCAATAAGAACGGATCCTCCGTGGCAGGCGCCAACCTCGTCGACGGCAAGGGCAAGAAGCGTTACCTGGTGTTGCGTGACACTGAAGGCCGCTGCCTGTGCACCAAGTTCACCGGAGGCGTCAAACCCGGCCAGACCAACGACTGGTACGCACAGTTCCCCGCCCCGCCCGAGGGGACGAGCGAGGTGACCTTCCAGGTCGGCGCGATGCCCCCCGCCCCCATCGAGATCTCCGAGGGCGAGTGAACCATGACCCGCTCCCGCTCCCGCTCCCGCTCCCTGGCGACCGCCACAGCAGGCACCCTCACCGCCCTCCTCCTCCTGGCCCCCACCACCCCCGCCTGGGCCGACGAAGAAGACCCCAGCGCACCCCCAGGCAGCACCACCACCTCCCCACCCCCCGAGGTCGACTCCAACAGCCCGGGTCTCAAGCTGGCCGACGGCGCCACCCTCGCGCCCGCCAAGGTCCTGGACATCAAGTCCGTGGTGGAGGACATGGGAGGGGCGGAACGCCGTGAGGACACCAACACGGACGTGAAGTTCGCGCTGCAGGCGGAGGTCCTCTTCCCCAAGGACAGCCCCAAGCTGAACCCGGAGGCGAGCGCCCGCATCAAGGCGATCGCCGACGAGGCGAAGGCGCAGAAGGCGACGGACGTACGCGTCTTCGGCTTCACGGACAACCTGGGCTCGTACAGCCACGGCAAGAAGCTGTCGAAGGACCGCGCCGAGGCGGTCCACGACGAGCTGGCTTCCCACCTGGGCCCGCAGGTCACGTACTCCGTACGCGGCTACAGCGAGGACTACCCGATCGCGGACAACGGCTCGGAGGAGGGCCGCAAGAAGAACCGGCGGGTGGAGGTGTCGTTCCCGCGGGGTGGGGGGCCGACTGCCGGCGTGGGGGATGGTGGAGGGGGAGTGGAGGAGTCGTCGGCCTGAAGCAGATGCCGGCGAACGCTCGGACCGCCGCGGCGCTCCAGGCCTGGGCACGCCTCCGGGGCCGTCGCGGTCCGGCCGCTCGCCGGTAGCGCCGAAGGCGCCTGTCGCGGGCCGCTCGCCTGGACGTACCCGGACCGCCACCAACTGATCCAGACGGCCCTCGCCCACGAAGCGGAGCGTCCTTGACGCCGGTGAAGTGATACCCGGAGGCGACGGGGGCGAGCCGACATCCGGAGGCGACAAGGGTGAGGCGATATCCGGAGGCGACGAAGCGGTTGGCTTCGTAGGATCGCCCCATGAGCATCGCCCCCGGCCGCCGCCCCCACGACTTCGACGCCCTCGTCGCCGAAGCGGAAGCCGCGCCCACCGAAGGGTGGGACTTCTCGTGGTTCGAGGGGCGGGCCACCGAGGCGCGGCCCTCGTGGGGGTACGCGCGGGCCATGGGGGAGCGGCTCGGGCGGTCCTGCGCCTCACTCGACATCCAGACCGGGGGCGGGGAGGTGCTCGGCTCCGCGCCCGTCCTGCCGCCCCTCGCCGTCGCGACCGAGGGCTGGCCCCCGAACGTCGCCAAGGCCACCGCCCTGCTGCGGCCCCGCGGGGTGGTCGTCGTGGCCTCGCCCGAGGACGCGCCGTTGCCCTTCGCCGACGCGGCCTTCGACCTCGTGACGAGTCGGCACCCGGTCACCCCGCACTTCGACGAGATCGCCCGTGTCCTACAGCCCGGCGGTACCTACTTCGCCCAGCACGTCGGGCCCGCCAGCGTCTTCGAGCTCGTCGAGTTCTTCCTCGGCGAGCAGCCCGCGGACGTCAGGGGCGCCCGGGATCCCGAGGGGGAGCGCAGGGCCGCCGAGGCCGCCGGGCTCGACGTCGTCGAACTGCGCGCCGAGCGGCTCCGCATGGAGTTCCTCGACATCGGCGCCGTCGTCCACTTCCTCCGCAAGGTCGTGTGGATGGTGCCCGGCTTCACCGTCGACGCCCACCGCCCCCAACTGCGCGAACTGCATCAGAAGATCCAGGACGAGGGGGCGTTCGTCGCCCACAGCACCCGGCATCTCTTCGACGCCCGTAAGCGGTAGGCGTGGCGGAGGAATTCCGCGGGGGTGTCGTCCGTTTGTTGTTGGAGGTGAGTGTCCCGGCAGGGGCACTACGGGGACGAGGAGTTGGACATGGCCAAGGGCAAGGGGCCGTACGTCTGTGGCCTGGACGCGGCCGTCGACGTCGTCGGCGGGAAGTGGAAACCCCTGATCCTGTGGGCGCTCTACGCGGGCCGGACGCTCCGCTTCGGTGAGCTGCGGCGGCGCGTGCCCGGCGTTAGCGAGAAGGTGCTGATCCAGCAGCTTCGCGAGATGGAGGCCGACGGGATCGTCCACCGCGAGGTGTACCGAGAGGTGCCGCCCCGCGTCGAGTACTCCCTCAGCGACCTCGGCCAGTCCCTGAACGCGGCGCTGGGGCCCCTCGGCCTCTGGGGCGAAAAGAACATGGAGCAGCTCGTCGCCCGGCAGGCCGAGAGGACAGCCGCGGAGCAGGCCGCCAAAGCTGAGAAGGCGAAGCAGGCGAAGCAGTTGGAGCAGGCGAAGAGGGCGGGGGAGGCGGAGCAGGACCGGGCGCGGGGGCAGGCACGGGCCGTGGCGGAGCAGCCGAGCGGGGGCGGGCCCGCGCGGCGAGTCGTCGGAGCCGCGCGGGTCGTTCCGCGCCCCGCGGCGGCGCGCGGCGCCCGCGGCGGCTCGGGCGTGGCTGCGCTCGGCGGCAAGACGGCTCCCTGAGACCCAGGGCTCGCGGCTTCCTGAGAGCCAGGGCTCGCGGCGGCTTCCTGAGAGCCAGAGCTCGCGGCGGCTCCCGGAGGGCAGTCCTCGCGGCTCCCGTAAGAGCAGTCCTCGCGGCGGCTCCCGACTCGCGGCTTCCGTAAGAGCAGTCCTCGCGGCGGCTCCCGAAGGACGGTCCTCGCCACTCCCCCGGGGGCAGTCCTCGCGGCTTCCGGGAGGGGCAGCCCTCGCCACTCCCGAAGGCAGCCCCGCACGCGCCTCCCCGAAGCAGCCCTTGCCGCTCCCCGAAAGCAGCCCCCGCAGCTCCCGTGAGCAGCCCCCGCCCCCACTTAGCGGGATCGTTATCTCCCGTGGCTCGATTCCCCCGCCCCGTTCCCCTAAGTTCAGACCAACGCTAATTCGCGCCAGCAAAGCTGCGCGGGTGGTGCCGCGCAGTGGAGGGGGCTGCGCGGCCCTGCGTACCCCCCGGCGCCGGGGCGGCGGCGCCTCGTGGCGGTGTCGGCGTCAAGGCCGCGCCCCGCGCACCCGTCACCCTTCAGGAGTATCGGCCACTGCGGTCGGATCCCGCCGTGAGGGCCGAAATCCGGTGGGAGGACAGGGCCGGTCAGTCGCCGAGCGATTCCGGAGCGTAGTTGTGGCACGCCGATGCACCCCGAACCACTTACGAAGGGTTATGGTGGAAACCCCCCCTCGGGCCGGTCCGTCTCCCCCCCCCCACGGACCGGCCCGTTTTTTTGTGCCCACGCGCACCCACCCGCGCCCACCTCGCAACGGCAGCCCAGCCGCCCCCCACGCCGTGCCCCAGCCAGCCCCCACACCGCACCCCCGCCCGGGCCCCCGCACCGCCCCACCAGGCGGAACGGACGAGGCCCCGGCCGGCAGGGCGGGGAAGGCGAGGGCGTCAGCCCCGGCCGGCCCAGATGTTCGTCCCCGGCGTCGACACCGCGAACGTGTCGATCTCCGCAAGCTCCGCATCCGTCAGCTTCGGACCCGCGAGCGCCGCCACGTTCTCCTCAAGCTGCTGCACGCTGGACGCGCCGATGAGCGCCGACGTCATGCGCTCGTCGCGGAGCACCCAGTTCAAAGCCAGTTGCGCCAGCGACTGGCCCCGCCGGGCGGCGATGTCGTTCAGGCCATTGAGACGGCGCACGACCTCCTCGTTGAGCAGGTCCGGGTCCAGGGACTTGCCCTGCGTCGCGCGCGAACCCTCGGGGATGCCCTTCAGGTACTTGTTCGTGAGCAGGCCCTGGGCCAGCGGCACGAAGGAGATGCAGCCCATGCCCGCCGCCTCCAGCGTGTCGAGCAGGCCGTCGTCCTCGGTCCAGCGGTTGATCATCGAGTACGAGGGCTGGTGGATGAGCGGCCGTACACCCATCTCACGCAGCAGGCGCGCCGCCTCAGCGGTCTGCTCGCTGGTGTACGAGGAGACACCGACGTACAGCGCCTTGCCCTGCTGGACCGCGGACGCGAGCGCGCCCATCGTCTCCTCGAGCGGGGTGTCCGGGTCGAAGCGGTGCGAGTAGAAGATGTCGACGTAGTCCAGGCCCATGCGCTCCAGGGAGGCGTCCAGGGAGGACAGCAGGTACTTCCGTGAGCCCCACTCGCCGTACGGGCCGGGGTGCATGAGGTAGCCCGCCTTGGTGGAGATGACCAGCTCGTCGCGGTACGGCGCGAAGTCGTCGGCGAAGAGCTTGCCGAAGTTCAGCTCCGCGCTGCCGGGCGGCGGACCGTAGTTGTTCGCCAGGTCGAAGTGCGTGACGCCCAGGTCGAAGGCGCGGCGCAGGATGGCGCGCTGGGAGTCGAGGGTGCGGTCGTCACCGAAGTTGTGCCACAGGCCGAGGGAGACGGCGGGCAGTTGCAGACCACTGCGGCCACTGCGCCGGTACTCCATGGAGTCGTAACGATCCGTTGCTGCGCGGTACGCGGAGGTGTCGTTCATGACGACGAAGCTACTTCAGCGGCTCCGCGAACGGCTCCGCGAACGGTTCCGCGAACGGCTCCTGAGCGCCTCTGAGTACGGCGGCTGCATACGGCCGCCGAGTGCGAGGCCTGAGTACGGCGCCCGCGCGCGGTGCCTGAACGCGGCGTCCGCGTACGGCGCACGCGTACAGCGGCCGAGCGCGGGCGCCGCCCCCACCCGCCCGGCACATGGGGAACGGGCCCCCTCCGGCAGCGGTACGCTTTCGCCTTCGGGGACTGCCGTCCGTGCGCAGGGACCGACACCTGTGGTGTGTCTCCCGGTGTCCCCGGGGGCAGGTCCGCACGCCCCCGGACCCCCGGCAGGCCGGCCCCCGCGGCAGCGGTCAACTTTGTGAGAGGTGGAATTCCGTGAGCTTGCGCGACCTGGTGTACGGACTTTACGCACGCCGGGTGGAAGGCCGCCTCGACCACGACCAGGTGCCCAAGCACA
The DNA here is from genome assembly GCF_000720475.1 of Streptomyces aureocirculatus. GTDB lineage: Bacteria > Actinomycetota > Actinomycetes > Streptomycetales > Streptomycetaceae > Streptomyces > Streptomyces aureocirculatus. Next base: position 115,282 of record NZ_JOAP01000012.1, on the reverse strand, counting down.
TCGGCGTCATCCTCGACGGCAACCGCCGCTGGGCGAAGGCCTCGGGAGGCACCACCGCCCAGGGCCACCAGGCGGGCGCGTACAAGATCGAGGAGTTCCTCGGCTGGTGCGCCGAGACCGACGTCGAGGTCGTCACGCTGTGGATGCTGTCCACGGACAACTTCGACCGCCCCGAGGAGGAGCTGGTCCCGCTCCTCGGCATCATCGAGGACACCGTCCGCAGCCTCGTCGACGACGGCCGCTGGCGCGTCCACCACGTCGGCGCCCTCGACCTGCTTCCCTCCCGCACCCAGGCCGTGCTCAAGGAGGCCGAGCAGGCCACGCACACCCGCACCGGAATACTGGTCAACGTCGCGGTGGGCTACGGCGGCCGCCAGGAGATCGCCGACGCCGTCCGCTCCCTGCTGCTCGACCACGCCGAGCGCGGCACGTCCATCGAGGACATCGCCGAGAGCGTCGACGTCGAACAGATCTCCAAGCACCTTTATACGAGTGGGCAGCCCGACCCCGATCTGGTGATCCGTACGAGTGGGGAACAGCGGCTCTCCGGCTTCATGCTCTGGCAGTCCGCCCACTCCGAGTACTACTTCTGCGAAGTCTTCTGGCCGGCCTTCCGAAAAGTCGACTTCCTGCGTGCCCTGCGTGATTACGCGGCGCGGCACCGCCGTTACGGCGGATGACCCGAAAGCCCTGACGAGGTCGCGGTAACCAGGAGTTAACCAACGCGCCGTCATATGCCATGGCATGGCCGCGCTTGTTCGAGGGAATACCCCTTGCAGGTCGGCGCCCGATTCACGGACGCCGTATCTCAGCGGACGGCACGGGGCCGTCCGCCCGGGAGGCCCTTTGCACCAGGACGACCGCGCGCCGAGCGCGGACGACAGGGAGGGCCGGTGCACGGCCCGCGCAGGGTGGCCAGACACCGGCCCAGTTCCCTCCGTCGCTCCCCGACCTCATCCGAGGGGGTACGTCCTTCCGTGGTGACCAGCACAAAGCGCCAGCAAGGCCGGCGCACCTATGTTCTCGACACCAGCGTTCTGCTCGCCGACCCGAACGCCCTGTCCCGCTTCGACGAGCACGAAGTCGTGCTGCCGATCGTCGTGGTGACAGAGCTTGAGGCCAAGCGGCACCACCCCGAGCTCGGCTACTTCGCCCGGCAGGCGCTGCGCCTGCTCGACGACTGCCGGATCCGCTTCGGGCGCCTGGACGCGCCGATTCCGACCGGCGATCTGGGCGGCACGCTGCGCGTCGAGCTCAACCACTCCGACCCCGGCGTGCTCCCTGCCGGTTACCGCCTGGGCGACAACGACTCGCGCATCCTCGCCGTGGCCCGCAACCTCCAGGCGGAGGGGTACGACGTCACGGTCGTCTCCAAGGACCTGCCACTGAGGATCAAGGCGTCGTCCGTCGGCCTCCTCGCCGAGGAGTACCGCGCGGAGCTCGCCATCACGGACGCCTCCGGCTGGACCGGGATGTCCGAGCTGACTCTTTCGGCGGAACAGGTCGACCTTCTCTTCGAGACGGAGACGCTGTACGTCCCCGAGGTCGTGGACCTGCCCGTGCACACGGGCCTGACCATCCAGTCCGAGCGGGGGAAGGCGCTCGGCCGCATCAGCCCCGAGGGCAATGTGCGTCTCGTGCGCGGCGACCGTGAGGCATTCGGCCTCAAGGGCCGCAGCGCCGAGCAGCGCATCGCCCTCGATCTGCTCCTCGACCCCGACGTCGGCATCATGTCGATGGGCGGCCGCGCGGGCACCGGCAAGTCGGCGCTCGCGCTGTGCGCGGGCCTCGAAGCGGTCCTGGAGCGGCGCCAGCACCAGAAGGTGATGGTCTTCCGGCCGCTGTACGCGGTGGGCGGGCAGGAGCTCGGCTATCTGCCGGGCACCGAGGCCGAGAAGATGGGGCCCTGGGCGCAGGCCGTCTTCGACACCCTCGGGGCCGTGGCCGGCAAGGAGGTCATCGAGGAGGTCTCGGCCCGCGGCATGCTGGAGGTCCTGCCGCTGACCCACATCCGCGGCCGCTCGCTGCACGACGCGTTCGTCATCGTGGACGAGGCCCAATCCCTGGAGCGGAACGTTCTGTTGACCGTTCTGTCCAGGATCGGGGCGAATTCGCGTGTCGTACTGACCCATGACGTCGCCCAGCGCGACAACCTCAGGGTGGGCCGGTACGACGGAGTGGTCGCCGTCATCGAGAAGCTGAAGGGGCATCCGCTCTTCGCACACGTCACCCTCACGCGGTCCGAGAGGTCGCAGATCGCGGCGCTCGTGACCGAAATGCTGGAGGACGTGCAGATCTGACGGGTCTGAGGCCCCTGGTCGAGTTCGGCACCGTTGTGCGGTAGTTGGCGCCGTCCGGCGAAGCGAGTGAGCCTAGCCGGGCGGCGCCTTGGTGTGTCGGTGTTTCCGTAAAACTCGTGGGGCAAACGAGGTGTGAGCTTTCCCACGCAACGCAGAATTGCCTCCCGGCGTCTCGCTACGGCAGAGTCTGGGTCCTGTCAGGCCCCGCATACGGCACTCCTGTACCCCCAGCGGTACAGAACAACAGAACTTCATAGTGGTTGCCGTATGCCGCCCGAGCACCAAGCGGCGCTCCTGTCCCAGGAGTTGTCCACCGGGCCCGCGCCTCCCGTGACCGATGTACCCAGCGGAGGCCAGCGCCAGGGGCACGATTGCGTCCGCGGGGTCACCTATGCGGGCGATGCTGGAAGGAAACCGTGTGAGCCGGATCTCGGTCCGGGGATTCGCAGTGGCGTCGGCCACCGCGGTCACCACCGTCGGCGCCGTAGTGGGTGTTGCCTCGGGCGACACCCAGTCCTCGAACTCGAACGACATCGAGGCCACGGCAAGCGACGCGACTCTCCTCGCAGACATACCCGCGGGTCGGCACGCCCAGGTGCAGACCACGTCCGTGGCGCAGCAGGCGGACGCCCAGGCGATGGCCGCCGACACGGCCGCGAAGAAGTCCGCGGCGGAGTCCGCCCGCAAGCAGGCGGCCAAGGACGCCGTCGCCAAGCAGCAGGCAGCCGAGAAGGCCGAGAAGGCCGAGAAGGAAGCCGCCGCGAAGAAGGCCAAGGAGAAGAAGGAGCGCGAGAAGGAGGCCAAGAACACGGCCAGCCGCTCGTCCTCCCGCGACGCCTCCGACTTCGCGCCGCAGAGCTCCTACTCCGTCTCGCAGGTCCAGGCGATGGCGCGACAGATGGTGCCCGGCGGCCAGTTCCAGTGCTTCAGCAACATCGTGAACCACGAGTCGACCTGGAACTACAAGGCCACCAACGCCTCTTCCGGCGCCTACGGCCTCGTCCAGGCGCTGCCCGCCTCGAAGATGTCATCGGCGGGCGCCGACTGGCGGACGAATCCGGCCACGCAGATCAAGTGGGGCCTGGGCTACATGAACGAGCGCTACGGCAGCCCCTGCGGCGCTTGGGACTTCTGGCAGGCCAACCACTATTACTGAGGTGCTTGCGCTGGGCCTTCAGGAACCCCTCACCGGCCTACGGTGGGGGGTTCCGCCCGTGTACGGTCGGTCCGAACAGTTCCCCGAGGCAGCCGGGGAGACTCGGTGGGGAACGACGGGGTAGAGGACGGATCATGGCGCGAGTTCCAGGGTGGCGCGGCCGGGTGGGCTCCGCGCTGACCAGGATGGGAGAACGCCTCGGCGCGGGCGCGGCCACGGGTGATCCCGCGGACGCGACCGCGGACACGGCGGCGCGGAGGGCCTCCGGCGACGCCGGACCCGAGGCCCCGGCCGACATGTCGGCGACCGAAGGGACCTCGGCGGAAGGGGCGTCGGCCAGCGGGGCGACAGCGCCCGGGGAGACGGAAACCGAGGCGGCCGCGACCACCGGCGCCGTGGCCGCCCCGCCGAAGCTGTCGCTGCGCAAGCGGTACGCGGACCGGGTGCGGGCCGCGCAGGCCGACACCGACGACTTGACGGACGACCCGGACGCGTCCGCCTCCGACCAGGTGCCCGCCCCGCCCACCTACGCCCCCGACATAGGGGCCCGCCCCGACCCCGTGGACGCCGTGCCCTGGGGCATGCGGGTGGCCGCGGAGGCCGGGTGGCGGCTGCTCGTCCTCGCAGGCACCGTCTGGGTCCTGATGAAGGTCATCACCGCGGTGCAGTTGGTCGTGTTCGCGTTCGTCGCCGCGCTGCTCATCACCGCACTGCTCCAGCCGACGGTGGCCCGCCTCAAGCGGCTCGGGCTGCCGCAGGGGCTCGCCACGGTGGCCACCGCCGTACTCGGCTTCGTGGTCATGGGGCTTGTGGGCTGGTTCGTGGTATGGCAGGTCATGGAGAACGTCGACACGCTCTCCAGCCAAGTCCAGGACGGCATCGAGGACTTGCGGAAGTGGCTGCTCAACAGCCCCTTCCACGTCACCGAGGACCAGATCAACGACATCGCCAAGTCGCTGCGCGAGGCGGTGGGCGCCAACTCCGAGGAGATCACCTCCGCCGGGCTCGAAGGCGTCACCGTCATCATGGAGGCGCTCACGGGCATACTCCTCGCGATGTTCTCCACGCTCTTCCTGCTGTACGACGGGCCGCGCATCTGGCAGTGGTTCCTGAAGCTGGTGCCCAAGGCGGCCCGGCCGGGGGTCGCGGGTGCGGGGCCGCGGGCGTGGCGGACGCTCACCGCGTATGTGCGGGGCACGGTGATAGTGGCGCTCATCGACGCCGTCTTCATCGGCGTCGGCATCTACTTCCTCGGTGTGCCGATGGCCGTGCCGCTCGCCGTCTTCATCTTCCTGTTCGCGTTCATCCCGCTCGTGGGCGCGGTCGTCTCGGGTGCCCTCGCCGTCGTGGTCGCGCTCGTCACGCACGGGGTGTTCACGGCGCTTATGACGCTGCTCGTCGTGCTCGCCGTGCAGCAGATCGAGGGCCACATCCTGCAGCCGTTCATCCTCGGCCGTGCGGTGGCCGTGCATCCGCTGGCCGTGGTGCTGTCCGTGGCCGCCGGGGGGATGGTCGCCGGGATCGGCGGGGCCGTGGTCGCGGTGCCGCTGGTCGCCGTGACCAACACGGTGGTCGGGTACCTCCGCACCTACGCCCGCGAAGCGGCCCTCAAGACGGCGCCCCAACCTCGCGGCGCCACCGCCTCCGAGGTGGCCTCACCCCCCACCCCCGACTCCCCCCAGCCCTGACCCGGGCCAACCGGCCTGGCGGCCTCGTCCTCAAACGCCGGACGGGCTGAATCGGCCTGGCGGCCTCGTCCTCAATCGCCGGACGGGCTCAAAAGATCACTCTCGCCCGTCAGGAAGCAAGGGCGGGTGGGTGGGGAAAGCCCGTCCGGCGATTGAGGACGAGCCCGGAGGGCGATACACGTTCACACGCGTAGGGCCCCGCTCAACAAGAAGCGGGGCCCTACGGGCGGCGTAAGAGGAAGCGCGCCGCTAGGCGAGATGCGCCTCGGAGTCGAGCGTAACGCCCACAGCCTGGATCACCGCGGCGATCTTGAAGGCTTCCTGGATCGTCTCGCGGTCGACGCCCGCCTTGCGCAGCACCTGCTCGTGGGAGTCGAGGCACTGCCCGCAGCCGTTGATCGCGGAGACCGCGAGGGACCACAGCTCGAAGTCGACCTTCTCGACGCCCGGGTTGCCGATGACGTTCATCCGCAGACCGGCGCGCATCGTCCCGTACTCCGGGTCGGAGAGCAGGTGACGCGTGCGGTAGAAGACGTTGTTCATCGCCATGACGGCGGCAGCCGACTTGGCGGCGGTGTACGCCTCGGGGGAGAGGTTCGCCTTGGCCTCGGGCTCCAGCTCGCGCAGCACCTTCGGGGAGCGGGAGGCGATCGCGCAGGCGAGCACCGTGCCCCAGAGCTGCTGCTGCGGCAGATCGGAGTTGCCGATGACCGAGCCGAGGTTCAGCTTCAGGTCCTTGGCGTAGTCCGGTACGGCGGACTTCAGTTCGTCGAGTGCCATGTCAGAAGGCTCCGTTCACTCGCCGGACAGCAGCGCGACCGGGTCCAGGGTCTCGTCGCCCTTGCTCCAGTTGCACGGGCAGAGCTCGTCCGTCTGGAGGGCGTCGAGGACCCGGAGGACCTCCTTCGGGTTACGGCCGACGGAACCGGCGGTCACCATCGTGAACTGGATCTCGTTGTTCTGGTCCACGATGAAGACGGCGCGCTGCGCGAAGCCGTCCTCGCCCTCGATGCCGAGCGCACGCATGAGCTCGTGCTTGGAGTCGGCCAGCATCGGGAAGGGCAGGTCCGTCAGGTCCGGGTGGTCCTTGCGCCAGGCGTGGTGCACGAACTCGGAGTCGCCGGAGAAGCCGAGGATCTGGGCGTCACGGTCGGCGAACTCGTCGTTCAGCTTGCCGAAGGCGGCGATCTCCGTCGGGCACACGAAGGTGAAGTCCTTGGGCCACGCGAAGACGATCTTCCACTTGCCTTCGTACGTCTTGTGGTTGATCTGCTCGAACTCCTTGCCCGTCTCCAGCGAGACACAGGCAGTCAGGTCGAACTCGGGGAACTTGTCACCGACAGTGAGCACACGTACTCCTTGCAGCGGAGGAACCCTGTAAGGGGCTCCAGAGGGTTGGACTGCTGTCGATCGTGGCACAGAGTGCATTGATTAGGGAAATAGCTACACTTGGTTGTGTTGATCGGAGGTGGCTATCAGTGCGAGCCATAAATAGGGGTAAGCAACCCAGTCTGGCGCAGCTCCGCGCCTTCGCGGCCGTGGCCGAGCAGTTGCACTTCAGGGACGCGGCGGCAGCAATCGGGATGAGTCAGCCCGCGCTGTCGGGCGCGGTCTCGGCCCTGGAGGAGACACTGGGTGTCCAGCTCCTGGAGCGCACCACCCGCAAGGTGCTGCTCTCCCCGGCCGGGGAGCGGCTCGCGGTGCGCGCCAAGGCCGTCCTCGACGAGGTCGAGGCGCTCCTGGAGGAGGCCGACGCGGTGAAGGCGCCGTTCACCGGCGCGCTGCGGCTCGGTGTGATCCCGACGGTGGCGCCGTATCTGCTGCCGACGGTCCTCGGACTCGTCCACGAGCGGTATCCGGACCTGGATCTCCAGGTGCACGAGGAGCAGACCTCCTCGCTGCTCGAAGGTCTCGCGGCGGGGCGCCTCGACCTGCTCCTGCTCGCGGTGCCGCTCGGGGTGCCCGGGGTCACGGAACTGCCGCTCTTCGACGAGGACTTCGTCCTCGTGACGCCGCTCGACCACTGGCTCGGCGGACGCGAGGGCATCCCGCGCGAAGCACTGCGCGAGCTGAACCTGCTGCTGCTCGACGAGGGGCACTGCCTGCGGGACCAGGCCCTGGACATCTGCCGGGAGGCCGGGCGTGAAAATCTGGGGGCGGGGCGGAGCCCTTCGGCTGAGGGTGGCGGTGGCGGTGGGCGACGGGCGGGCGCGCCGGTGACCACGACCGCCGCCGGGCTCTCCACGCTCGTCCAGCTCGTGGCGGGCGGGCTGGGTGTGACGCTCCTGCCGCGCACCGCGGTCCGCGTGGAGACGAGCCGCAGCAGCCAGCTCCTCACCGGGTACTTCGCCGACCCCGCCCCGACGCGACGGGTCGCGCTCGCGATGCGGACGGGGGCCGCACGGGCGGCGGAGTACGAGGAACTGGCGGCGGCCCTGCGGGAGGCACTGCGACCGCTGCCGGTACGGGTGCTCGGGGCCTGACCGGGCCCGGCACCCGCACCGGCGGCGCGAGTCACGTCGTACGAGGAGTCACCCCCTGAGGGGGCTCACTTGAGGGGGCTCACTCCGTACGCAGCCCGTCCGGGCGCATCATGCGCCACAGCGCCGGCAGGCTCAGCAGTGTCACCGCCGCGACCAGGGCGGCACCCGCGGCGCACAGCGGCAGGAACACCAGCCAGTCGGACACGGTTTTGTCCACCATCCGGCACATCACGAACCCGAGGGCCAGGCCGCCGGAGATGGCGAGGCCGAGGCCGAGCACCACAGGGACCGCCGTCTGCCACAGCATCGACCACGCCATCGAGGAGCGGCGGGTACCGAAGGCGGTCAGGGCGGCGAGCAGCCGCTTGCGCTCGCGCAGTTGCTCCAGGGTCGAGACCAGCATGGACGCCGCGATCAGCATCATGGTGGCGATCGCGCCCGCCTGTAGTCCCTTCTGCACGGAGGCGTACTGCTTGTCGCGCTCGACCATGCGGATGGTGTACACCCGGATCAGCGGGTCGATGTGCGTGGCCGCGTTGCGCACGTACTCCTCGGCGTCCGTGACCTTCGGGTCGATCTGCACCAGGGCCTGGGTGCTCGCGTCCGCCAGCTTCGCCACGTCGATCGCGCCGGGCGTCACGAAGATGCCGCTGTAGCGGTCGCCCGCCGGGTCGGGGCGCGAGGTGATCGTGCGGGCCGACTTCGGCAGCGTCCACGGCCTGTGCTTCCCGCGTGCCTCGCTCGCGTCGTCGCCCCAGCTCTCGCTGTTGAGCTCCACCTGCTCGCCGGGCCGGGCCGTGCGGTCCACCCACTGGTCGAGTTCGCGGTCCCCGGAGTGCACGACGAAGGCGTCGCCGTCCTTGCAGGGGCCGACCCGCGCCAGTTCGCGCAGGGTCGCGCAGGTACCGACCGACAGCTCCGTGGTGGGCCGCATGTCGTCGCCGCTCTTCATCTCGCCCGGCCTGACCACGTACGAGGAGACCCGGCCGATGACACCCTTGACGCCCTTCGCGGCGCGGAAGTCGTCGATCATCCGCTGGGCGAGCGGGCCGCTGGCCTCCGGCGAGCTGACGTTGAGCTGGGCGCGCCGGGGGTCCTGGTCGGTGGTGGTGTTGAACTCGTCGTGCATGGAGGCGAAGAGCATCTGCAGGGCGACCGCGCCCGCCACCGCGACCGTGATGCCGCTGACCGCGCGTGCCGCCGTGCCGCTGCTCAACTGCAGCCGCCGGGTGGCGAGCTGCCACGGCACGGGGCCGCCGCGCAGTTGGGCCACCGCCGCCTCGACCAGCCAGGGCATCAGTGTCGCGAGGCCCACCAGGGTGAGGGTGGCGCCCGCGGCGATGGTGTACACCTGCACGTCCTCGCCGCCGGTGCGGGTCACCTGGTCCTGGTTGAGCAGGACAAGCAGGCCCGCGACGGGCAGCAGCAGCCGCCACCACAGCCGTCGGCGACGGGCCGTCGTGCTGCGCACCACGCCGAGCGGCTCGATGGCGACGGCACGCAGCGAGACCAGCGTGACCAGGACGGAGGAGACCGGCACCGCCACCACGATCACCGCCGTGAGCCCGGGCATCGGCACCATGTCGGACGGGAACGCGCTGACCTTCCAGATGTCGACGACGCCCACAAGCTCGCGTCCGCCGAGGAAGAACACGGCGCCGAGCGCGAGGCCGAGGAGCGCTCCGAACAGCGCCTCGCCCGCCGCGATCCGGCGCACCCCCCGCCGGTCCGCGCCGACCAGGCGCAGCGCGGCGAGCCGCTGATCGCGCCGGTCGCCGCCGAAGCGGACCGCGGTGCCGATGAAGATGAGCACCGGGGTCAGGAGCACGACGCAGATCAGGACGACGAGGACGACCAGGAGCGGGTCGAGCGGCTCGGTCTCCTCGTGGTACCCGAAGGCCTCGACGCGGTGGGCGCCCTGCGCCTTGGAGAGGGTGTCGGAACCGGTGTAGTAGTACAGCTCCTTGGGGCTGATCAGGCCCGGCTCGCCGATGGTGCCGATGATGCGGTAGTCGTCGAAGCGCTGCTTGAGGAGCTTGCCATCGGAACTGTTCATCAGGTCGCGCAGGGCGGGGGACACCACCATCTCGCCGCCCTTGGGCAGCTCGCTCACGCCGGGCGGACGCACGGGGTGGTCGCCGTCGGCGCGTACCGAGCGGCCACCGATCTCCGAGTCGCGGAAGCCGGTGCCCGCGTCGACCGTCAGGATCGTCGCGTCGGTCCGCTCGATCGTCTTGGCGGACATGGTGTCGGCGGGGTTGCGGGCCGCCGCGCGGGCGTCCCGGTTGGCGAGCAGGTCGGGCACGGACGCGGCGCCGAGCAGCAGGGCGACGCCGAGGCCCACGCCGACCGCGGTGAGCACGGTGCGGACCCAGCCCTCGCGGCCGCCGCCGACCGCGAACCGGACGCCCATGGCGAGGTCGCGCAGCCAGGCGCGGGCGCCGGTGGGCCCGGTGGGCCCGGGGTGCGGGACCGCACCTGCGGGCGCCGCGGGCTTCGTACGGGTCGTGCTCATACCAGGCGCTCCATGTCCCGGGACTTGCCGTCGCGGACGACGATCTCGCGGTCGGAGTAGGCGGCGACCCGGGTCTCGTGGGTGACGAGGACGACCGCGGCGTTGGTGGAGCGCGCGGCGTCGGTGAGGAGCTCCATCACGCGCTCGCCGTTGAGGGAGTCCAGGGCGCCGGTGGGCTCGTCGGCGAAGAGCACCCGCGGGCTCGTGACGAGGGCGCGGGCCACGGCGACGCGCTGGCCCTGGCCGCCGGACGCCTGGCCGGGGCGCTTGTCGCGTACGTCGTCGACCTCCAGGCGTTCCATCCAGGTCAGGGCGGTGCGCTCGGCGTCCTTGCGCTTGGCGCCGTTGAGCCGCAGCGGCAGGGCGACGTTCTCCACGCACGTCAGCTCCGGGACCAGTTGCCCGAACTGGAAGACGAACCCGAACTCGCTGCGGCGCAGCGCGCTCAGCGCGGTGTCGTTCATGTCCGTCAGGCGCTGTCCGTTGTACGTGATCTCGCCCGCGTCGGGGCGGACGATGCCGGCGAGACAGTGCAGGAGCGTGGACTTGCCGGAGCCGGAGGGGCCCATCACGGCGACGATCTCGCCGGGGTGGATGGAGAAGTCGGCGCCGTCGAGGGCGGTGGTCGGTCCGTAGACCTTGCGCAGACCGTCGGCGGTCAGCAGGGAACCCGCGGGAGTCATCCGGGGAGCACCTCCTTGGCGAGCTTGCCCAGACGCGCGGAGGTGAGCTCCAGCCAGCGCAGGTCGGCTTCGAGATGGAACAGGGCGTGGTCGCAGATGAGCTGATCGGCGAGATCGCCCCTCCGCTTGCGGTCGGTGAGGATCCGCATCAGGCGCAGGTGTTCGGCGCGCTGGGTGTCGAGGATGTCGGCGGCGTCGCGGTGGGTGAGCAGCGCGAGGACGACCTTGGTGTACAGGGTCGACTGGAGGTACGGCTCGGGCTTCTCCGGCGTCGCGAGCCACCGCTGGACATCGGTGATGCCCGCCTCGGTGATGGCGTACCGCTTGCGCTCGGGGCCTTCGCCCGCCTCTATGCCGTCGACCTCGACGAGGCCGTTCTTCAGTAGGCGGGACATGGTCGAGTAGACCTGGCCGTAGTGCAGCGGCTTGTCGTGCCCGAACTTCTCGTCGAAGGCACGCTTCAGGTCGTAGCCATGGCGGGGCCCGGATTCGAGGAGCCCGAGGAGGGTGTGACCGATGGACATGCGGAGCACTATACACACCACGTATACCCACGGTGTATACCCGCAGTGTCCAGCTCGACGGCAGCTCAGACGTTCGAGACGTGGGCAACCGTCTGTGGCCCTGGTGAGTCGATTTGGGTGGGACAGCACGGGTTCCCCGGTGACGGGTGCTGATTGTCACGTCCGGAAAAGGCCGGATCGTGGGGAGTTTGTCCTGGGGCGCGGTGTTAGCTTCGTGAGCTGACCTGCGTTGCCACGGGTACGGAGACGTACGCGGACGACGAGACGTACGAAGTCGAACCGTACGAAGACGACGAGACGAGCGGAGCAGCCACAGCCATGGGCCGAGCGGAAGACCGAAAAGCGCGGCAGCGCGGTGCGCGCCGGGCAGCGCCCGGTCGTTCGCCCGGCGACGCCCCCGCCACCGGCAGTCCTTCTGCCGCGGGTCTCTCGGGTGGCGGCTCGGCGGGTGGCGGCACCGGCGGCGGGGGCACGCTCGGTGACGGCGCGGCTTCCGGCGACGGCGGGCGCCGCCCGGGCCGCCGGGGCCGTACGGCCAAGCCCAAGCGCACCGGCATACGCCGCTTCTTCACCTGGAAGAAGCTCCTGGGCGCATTCTTCGGCTTCATCCTGCTCGGCATGCTCGGCTTCGTCGTGCTGTACCTGGTCGTGGACATACCCAAGGGCAATGCCGCGGCGAAGATCCAGAGCAATGTCTTCAAGTACAGCGACGGCACGTTCCTCGCCCGCACCGGTGACCTGAACCGTGAGATCGTCGACCTCGACAAGGTGCCGAAGAAGGTCCAGCGCACCTTCGTCGCCGCGGAGAACAAGTCCTTCTACAAGGACTCGGGCGTGGACCTGAAGGGCACCGCCCGCGGTGTCATCAACACCCTGTCCGGCAAGGGCAAGCAGGGTGGTTCCACGATCACCCAGCAGTACGTGAAGAACTACTACCTCACGCAGGACCAGACCGTCTCGCGCAAGCTGAAGGAACTGGTCATCTCGCTGAAGGTGGACCGCGAGAAGAGCAAGGACAGCATCCTCGCGGGCTACATCAACACCAGCTACTACGGCCGCGGCGCCTACGGCATCCAGGCCGCCGCGCAGGCCTACTACGGCGTCGACGCCGAGGATCTCGACGTCTCCCAGGGCGCCTACCTGGCCGCCCTGCTCCAGTCCCCGAGCTCCTACGACTGGACGTCCGCCACCCCGACCGGCAGGAAGCTGGTCAAGCAGCGCTGGAACTACGTGCTCGACAACATGGTCGAGGAGGGCTGGCTGCCCGCCGCCGAACGTGAGGCGCAGAAGTTCCCGGTGCCGAAGGAGCCGAAGCCCGACCCCACCCTGGAGGGCCAGACCGGCTATCTGGTGAAGGCCGCGGAGGCGGATGTGGAGAAGCAGCTCGTCGAGCAGGGGCTCACCAAGTCCGAGGCCGAGGCCCAGCTCAAGGCGGGCGGCTACACGATCACGCTCAACATCGACCGCGAGAAGCAGCAGCAGCTCAAGCAGGCAGTCGACAAGAAGCTCAACGCCAAGCTGGAGCCGAAGCGCAACAAGGCCGACGCGCGCGTGCAGGCCGGTGCGGTCTCCGTCGACCCGAAGACCGGCAAGGTCCTCGCGATGTACGGCGGCCGCGACTACGTGAAGCACTATGTCAACAACGCCACCCGCAGGGACTACCAGCCCGCGTCCACCTTCAAGCCGCTGATCCTCGCCGCGGCCCTCGAAGAGGGGGCGACCACGCAGAGCGGCAAGCCGATCACGGCCGACACGATCTACAGCGGCCGCAGCAAACGCCCGGTCGTGGGCAGTGACATCGGCTTCGCCCCGCCCAACGAGGACAACGTCTCCTACGGCCAGGTCGATGTGCAGACCGCCATGAACAAGTCCATCAACTCCGTGTTCGCGCAGATGGGCGTGGACGTGAAGATGGACAAGGTCCTGGAGGTCGCGGGCAAGCTGGGCATGGACACCGAGGGCCTGCCTGCCGTGCCCGCGCAGACCCTCGGCTCGATGGGGGCGAGCCCGCTGGAGATGGCGGGCGTGTACGCGACCCTCGACAACCACGGCAAGAAGGTCACGCCCGCGCTCGTGAAGTCCGTCGAGCACAAGGACCGCGCGGTCGACATGCCGGACCCGATCGGCGACGAGGTCATCAGCCGGGGCGCCGCGGACTCCGTCACCTCCGTGCTCACGGGCGTCGTCGACGACGGAACGGCCAAGTCCTCGGTGCGCGACGCCCCCGAACGCAACGGCCAGCAGGTCGCGGGCAAGACCGGCACCTCCGACGACAACAAGTCGGCCTGGTTCGTGGGCTACACGCCGAAGCTGGTCACGTCCGTGGGCCTGTTCGGCGAGGCACCGGAGAACGAGGGCAAGGGCAAGCACAAGGTCAAGCGGGGCGACCAGGCCTCGATGAAGGGGGCCCTCGGCCGCACCCGTATCGCCGGCGGCAGCTTCCCCGCCCAGATCTGGGCGGCGTACACCTTCGACGCGTCCGGCTCGCGCACCAAGTTCGACCTCAAGACGGACATGGGCGCCGGTGTCGCCCCGCCGCCCCAGCCGACCACGCAGGCCCCGCCGACCCCGACGATCCGGCCCACGGAGACGAAGGACGAGGACGACAAGCAGTCGACCAAGCCCCCGTCGCCGACGACGACGCCGACGACGACGAAACCGCCGACGACGCCGACGACGACGAAGCCGCCGACGTCCGCGACGACGAAGCCGCCGACCACGCCGACGACGACGTCCCCGCCGACGACGGAGGACCCGGACGACAGGGCGGACCGCTCCGACCGCTCCGACCGCGTGGACGGACGGCGCGAGGACTAGCGGCGGGCCGGGCCGCAGGGGCAGGCACGACGAAGCACTTGGAGCACACGTACGACGAAGGCGCCCGGAACCACGAGGTTCCGGGCGCCTTCGCTCCGGCCCGACCGCTCCGGCCCGACCGCTCTGTATCGGGCGTTCTGGTTCAGCCGCTCTGGTTCAGCTCGAACCAGACCACCTTCCCCGTGCTCAGCCGGGTGGCACCCCACCGCCGGGCCAGCCTGTTGACCAGGTAGAGCCCGCGTCCGCCCTCGTCCGTCGCGCGGGCCTGGCGCAGCCTCGGCAACTGCGGTACGTCGTCGCCGACCTCGCAGCGCAGCACGTCCGTGCGCAGCAGCCGCAGGGTGATCGGCCGGGTGGCGTACCGCACGGCGTTGGTGACGACCTCGCTGACGAGGAGCTCCACCGCGTCGTTCAACTCCGTCAGGCCCCAGCGTTCAAGGGCGCTGCGGGCGAGGCGGCGGGCACGCGCCGGGGTGGCGTCCTCCGGTTCCAGGAACCAGTACGCCACGTCGCTCGGGGCGATCCCGTCGAAGCGGGCCGCGAGCAGCGCGATGTCGTCGTCGCGGTCGCCGGGGCCGAGCATGTCGAGCACCTCGTCGCACAGCGCTTCCAGGGGCGGCGGATGGTCGGGTCCGGTGAGCTGGGCGGTAGCGGCGAGCCGCTCGCGCAGTTGCTCTATGCCGGTCCAGACGTCCCGGAGGCGGGACTCGACCAGGCCGTCCGTGTACAGGAGCAGCGTGGCGCCCGCGGGGGCGTCGAGTTCCACGGCCTCGAAGTCGACACCGCCGACGCCGATGGGCGCGCCCGGCGGCACCCGCAGGACCTCCGCGCGACCGCCCAGATGCAGCAGGACGGGCGGTGGATGGCCCGCGTTGGCGATGGTGATGCGGTGCGAGACCGGGTCGTAGACCGCGTACAGGCAGGTGGCCATGCGGTCGGAGCCGAGGCGCTGGGCCTGCTCGTCGAGGTGGTGCAGGACCTCCTGGGGCGGCAGGTCGAGTCCGGCGAGGGTCTGCGCGGTGGTGCGAAGCTGTCCCATGATCGCGGCTGAGGTCATCGAGTGCCCCATGACGTCGCCCACGACCAGGGCGACACGGCTGCCGGGCAGCGGGATGGCGTCGTACCAGTCGCCGCCGACCCGGGCGGTCTCGGCCGCGGGGAGGTAGCGCGAGGCGAGGCGCACGCCGGTGGCACGCGGCAGGGTCTCGGGCAGCATCGTGCGCTGCAACTCGTCCGCGATGTACGCCTCGCGGCCGTACAGGACCGCCTTGTCGATGCCGAGCGCGCTGTGCGTGGCGAGCTGGGCGGCGACGAGGAGGTCGTCCGCCTCGAAGGGGTGCCGGTCGGGGCGGCGCAGGAAGACCGCGGCGCCGATCACCCGCCGCCTGCCGCGCAGCGGCGCCAGGACGGCCCGCTGCCCGCCGGGCACCGTACGCCCCTCGCCGAGCAGTTCGGGCAGCGCGCCGAGCGCCGCCGTGGCGTCGGCGAACACCGGGCGCACGCCGCGGAGGACCTCGGCGAGGGCGCTGCCCACGCGGACCTCGCACAGCTCGGCCGCCGACGACAGGTCGGACTGCACCTGTAGGGCGGGTAGCGCACCGCCGTCGGTGTCCTGGTCCTCCGGGATGCGGTCGGTACGCCGGAGCCGCAGCACCAGCGGCCCCGCGGGACGCTCGTCGCCGACCGGCAGCGGGTCGCGCAGATAGACGAGGATCGCGTCCGAGAACGTCGGCACCGTGGCCCGGCACAGGCCCATCACGATCTCGTCCAGGTCGATGCCGCGGGCGATGCGCCGGGTGGCCGCGCCCACGAAGCGCAGCCGGTCGCCGTCGCGGCGCATGGCCGCGGGCCCCGGCGGGCGGGGCCTTCCGGTGCGGCGCTCCGGGCCGTCGGGGGCGCCCGGCACGCCGGTCGTGTCGGGTGCGGTCATGGCGCTTTCGCTGTCGGGACGGGCCGCCGTCCCGGAATCGGAGCGGGCGGGTGCGGGTACGCCCCCGGCGCCTTCGGGGACCGGGCGCGGGCGGTGGCTGTCAGGACCTTCGGGGCCCTCGGTGGCCGGCGTGGCGGACTGGGCGTGCTCGCTGCCCGCGCCCGCGTCCTGTTCACCCGTGCGTGCCTGCGCGGGCAGGGCGTTCATGGCTCCGGAGCCGTACGCGTCCGTCTCCGGGGCACGCAGCAGCGCCCCGCGGGGATCCGCGGGGGCTGGGGGCCGGGCACCTGGTGCCTCGCGGCCCTCGTAGGGGCTGAAGTGCTCCGTCACGCGTTTCGAATCCGTCCGTCCGGGGCTGCGCGCCGCGCGCGCCGTCCAAGCGTTGCTCAGCCGCGTCGGCAGTGCAGGAATAGCTGGTGCTCGGGTGGTGCGGTCGTGCTCGCGGGGGCGTACGTGTACGACTCCTCGTGGGCGATGTCGAAACCGGCGTCCCGCACGACCTGCCGCAGTTCGTCCCGCAGGTAACCGGATACCCGGATCGTGTGCCCCAGGAACGGAATCGCCGCGTCGTCCAGATCGGCCTCGACCATGGAAAGCCCGAGCAGACCGCCGGGCCTGAGCAGGGACCGCAGCAGCCGAAGAGCAGACGGTATCTCCTTCCGGGGCAGCATCAACAGCGTGAAGAAGCAGGCGATTCCGTCGAACCGGCCGACAGCGGCGGGTCCCGCACCGGATGCCCGCAGGTCGGCGAGGTCGAGGCGGCGGAACTCGGCCGCGGGCGGAGGGACGTTCGCGCGGGCGAGTTCCAGCATGCCGGGCGACAGATCGACACCCAGGACGGTGTGGCCCGCCTCGGTGAGCTGACGGGCCGTGGGCAGTCCCGTGCCGCAGCCGACGTCCAGGACGCGCGAGCCCGGGGGCAGCTCGGCGGCGAGCCGGCGCCCTGCGGCGAGCTGACCGTCCTTGTGCGGGAACGCGACGTCGTAGGACGCGCCGATGGCGTCGAAGGCCTCGGCCTGGCCCGTGCGGTCGTGGCCGCCAGGCGCGCTGTATTCCTCGCTCACGTTCAGCCGCTCCTTGATGACATCCTGTCAGGCGCTCTGGGGGCACGAGGAGTTACTGCTGTGCGCCCTTGCGGAGGACGATCCTACGTTTGAAGTACGGGGGCGCATCAAGGGTCTCATGAGGACACGTGCGCGGGCGTACGGTCCCAGTCCTGGGGCAGGGCGGGAATCCGCCATGTCGGATCGGGGCGCCAGGTCGGCCATTCGTCACCGAAAGGAGGTCCCCAGGAACGGATGACGTCCACCGCGGCGTGCCCCGCCGCGCGCACCGCGTCGGCCTTCTCCGGGCTCATCAGGCCCGCGTCCTGCGCCTGCGCGAACTCGTCCTCGTCGTGCCAGCGCCAAGTGCCGTCCGAGTCCACCGAGATGTCCAGGAAGTGGTCCTCGGAGTCCACGCCGCCGCTCCACCGGGTGCGCGGCTGCTCCAGGTTCACATACCAGTTCTTGAACCGCCAGCCCGGTTCCCAGAACAGCCACACCGACCACGGGTCGTGCGGCCGGGCCAGCTTCAGGACGCCGGTGCCGAACCAGTGGTCGCGACGGACCGTGCGCGGCTTGGTGTAGCGGGTGGCCAGGGGTTCCCGGTGTACGGGGGTGCCGTCAGCGAGGACCGGCTTCACGCATTCCGTGCCCGGGGCCAGCCACACCGCGAGCAGGTCGTCGCTGTCCTCGACGACCGTGACGGGCCGGCAGATGTGGAAGCGGGGGCCCGCGTTCTCCCGGTACCGCCACAGAATCTGCGTCCCCGGCGCCCAGTGCCGGGCCTTCCCTGGTGACGCCGTACCGTCGAGGTCTGTCATGAACAGATATTAGGTCCTGGCGGGAGCCTCCCCAATCCCGCCCCTTCCCGAACCAGGGGCGCTGCGCCCCCTGGACCCCAGCCTTATCGGCGCTCCGCGCCTCGTCCTCAAACGCCGGACGGGCTGAAACTCTCGCCGGTGCGGCAACGTTTCAGCCCGTCCGGCGTTTGAGGACGAGGCCGAAGGCCGATACGGGGTCTGGGGCGGAGCCCCAGGATCGGAGAAGGGGCGGGACTGGGGCGCCCCGCGAGGGCCTAAGGCCGCGTCATCCGCAGCACATCCAGCGCCTCGTCCAACTGAGCCAGGGTCAGATGCCCCCGGTCCACATACCCCGCGTCCAGAACGACCTCCCGAATGGTCCGCCGCTCGGCAACCGCCCGCTTGGCGACCTTCGCCGCCTCCTCGTACCCGATGTACCTGTTGAGCGGAGTGACGACGGAGGGCGACGACTCGGCGTACTCCAGGGCCCGCTCGCGGTGGGCGACGATCCCGTCGACCGTCCGGTCGGCGAGGAGCCGGGACGCGTTGGCGAGCAGCCGCACCGACTCCAGGACGTTCTTCCCGATGACGGGAAGCATCACGTTCAGCTCGAAGTTGCCCGCGGCCCCCGCCACCGCGACGGTCGCGTCGTTCCCCATGACCTGCGCGGCCACCATCAGGACGGCCTCGGGAATCACGGGGTTGACCTTGCCGGGCATGATCGAGGACCCGGGCTGGAGGTCGGGCAGGCTGATCTCGGCCAGCCCGGTACGCGGCCCGGAGGCCATCCAGCGCAGATCGTTGGAGATCTTCGTCAGGCTCACGGCGACGGTGCGCAGTTGCCCGGAGGTCTCCACGATGCCGTCCCTCGCGCCCTGTGCCTCGAAGTGGTCGCGGGCCTCGGTGAGCGGCAGACCGGTCGCGCGGGCCACCTCGGCGATGACGGCGGCGGAGAAGCCGGGCGGGGTGTTGATGCCGGTGCCGACGGCCGTGCCGCCGAGGGGAAGCTCGGCGAGCCGGGGCAGCGAGGACCGCAGCCGCTCGACGCCGTGCCGCACCTGCGCCGCGTACCCGCCGAACTCCTGCCCGAGGGTGACGGGCGTGGCGTCCATCAGGTGGGTGCGCCCGGACTTGACGACGTCGGCGAACTCCTCGGCCTTGCGTTCGAGGGCGGCGGCCAGGTGCTCAAGGGCGGGGATCAGATCGCCCGTCACCGCGGCCGTGGCGGCGATGTGGATGGAGGAGGGGAAGACGTCGTTGGACGACTGCGAGGCGTTGACGTGGTCGTTGGGGTGGACGTCCCGGCCGAGCCGCTCGGTGGCGAGGGTGGCGAGGACCTCGTTGCTGTTCATGTTGGACGAGGTGCCGGAACCCGTCTGGAAGACGTCCACCGGGAAGTGCTCGTCCCAGCGACCTTCCGCCACCTCGCGGGCCGCGCCGGCGACGGCCTCGGCGATGTCCTTGTCGAGCACGCCGAGCTCGGCGTTGACCTTCGCGGCGGCCGCCTTGATCTCGGCGAGCGCGGCGATGTGGGCGCGCTCGATGCGCTGCCCGGAGATGGGGAAGTTCTCGACGGCCCGCTGGGTCTGGGCCCGCCACTTGGCGTGGGCCGGGACCCGGACCTCGCCCATGGAGTCGTGCTCGGTCCGGTACTCGTCGCTGCCTGCGCCGCCGCTCATGTTCCGACTGTCCTTCCGTTCCGTGGTGCCCGCAACAGGCAGCCACGGAACGGTCGCCCGGCCCATGACTGCCTCTGAGAGGTGAGCCCCCGCCCTGCCCGGAGTATTCCCAGGGTCCCCGCGCGCCAGTGGAGAGCGGCGGGTGTCACGCCTGGCCGGGCGCCCGTACCGGGATGTTCATGATGGTCGGCGGCTCGGCCGGGGCCTGGAAGAAGTCGTTGCCCTTGTCGTCGACGACGACGAACGCCGGGAAGTCCTCCACCTCGATCCGCCATACGGCCTCCATGCCGAGCTCCTCGTACTCGACGACCTCGACCTTCTTGATGCAGTCCTGGGCGAGCCGCGCGGCCGGACCGCCGATCGAGCCCAGGTAGAAGCCGCCGTGCGCGGCGCAGGCGTCGGTGACCTGCTTGCTGCGGTTGCCCTTGGCCAGCATCACCTTGGAGCCGCCCGCCGCCTGGAACTGCTCCACGTAGGAGTCCATGCGCCCGGCCGTGGTCGGGCCGAAGGAACCGGAGGCGTAGCCCTCGGGGGTCTTGGCCGGGCCCGCGTAGTACACGGGGTGGTCCTTCAGGTACTGCGGCATGTCCTCGCCCGCGTCGAGGCGCTCCTTGATCTTGGCGTGCGCGATGTCGCGGGCGACGACCAGCGGTCCCGTGAGGGAGAGCCGGGTCTTCACGGGGTGCTTGGTGAGCTCGGCGAGGATGGCGTCCATGGGCTGGTTGAGATCGATGCGCACCACGGCGTCCTCGGCGGCCTGATCGGCCGCCAGGTGCGCGTCCGTCGTGTCCGGCAGGAAGCGTGCCGGGTCCGTCTCCAACTGCTCCAGGAACACGCCCTCCGCGGTGATCTTCGCGGTGGCCTGGCGGTCGGCGGAGCAGGACACGGCGATGGCGACGGGCAGCGAGGCGCCGTGCCGGGGCAGGCGCACCACGCGCACGTCGTGGCAGAAGTACTTGCCGCCGAACTGGGCGCCGATGCCGATCTTCTGCGTCAGCTCGAAGACCTTCTCCTCAAGCTCCTTGTCCCGGAAGCCGTGCCCGGTCGCCGAGCCCTCGGCGGGCAGCTCGTCCAGGTAGTGCGCGGAGGCGTACTTCGCGGTCTTCAGGGCGAACTCGGCGGAGGTGCCGCCGACGACGATCGCCAGGTGGTACGGCGGGCAGGCGGCCGTGCCGAGCGAGCGGATCTTCTCCTCCAGGAACTTCATCATGGAGGCCTCGTTCAGGACCGCCTTGGTCTCCTGGTAGAGGAACGACTTGTTGGCGCTGCCGCCGCCCTTGGCCATGAAGAGGAACTTGTAGGCGCCGCCGTCGGTCGCGTACAGCTCGATCTGGGCGGGGAGGTTGGAGCCGGTGTTCTTCTCCTCCCACATGGTCAGCGGGGCCATCTGCGAGTAGCGCAGGTTCAGCTTCGTGTACGCGTCGTAGATGCCGCGCGACAGGGCTTCCTCGTCGCCGCCCCGCGTGAGCACGTTCTGGCCGCGCTTGCCCATGACGATGGCCGTGCCGGTGTCCTGGCACATGGGGAGCACGCCCGCCGCCGCGATATTCGCGTTCTTCAGCAGGTCGAGGGCGACGAACTTGTCGTTGCCGGAGGCCTCCGGGTCGTCCACGATGCGCCGCAACTGCGCCAGGTGGGCCGGGCGCAGATAGTGCTGGATGTCGTGGATCGCCTCGGCGGCGAGCTTGCGCAGTGCCTCGGGCTCGACCTTGAGGAACGTGCGCCCGTCGGCCTCGAAGGTGGAGACACCCTCGGAGGTCACCAGCCGGTACGGGGTGGTGTCCTCTCCCAGCGGGAGCAGATCGGAGTACGCAAACTCTGGCATGACGCCCAATTCCTCACTCGGCAGACAGCGGCGCCACCTCCATTGGTGGCGCCCGACCAGCGTAGAGCGCTCCCGTCGCGCGCTTCTTGTGAGGTAAGGCTCAGTTGTCCCAAGCGCGCCCCGAACGGGGGTAGTCGCGATCTATCGCGTTTGGGTACGCTGCGGGGCGTGGACCCAGAGAAGCGTTCCCAGACCCCTTCCCGGTCGTCGTCCGGGCGGCTGCGGGCCTCCGATGCCGACCGCGACCGGACCGCCGACATCCTGGCCGACGCGCTCGCCGTGGGCCGTCTCGACCCGGAAGAACACAGCGAACGCCTCGACGGGGTCTACAAGGCCAAGACCCTCGCCGATCTCGAACCCTTCGTCGCCGACCTGCCGGACCCCGGCGAGAAGGCGGACGCCACGGCAACGGCGTTCGAGAAGGTCCCTTCCTGCCCCTCGCCAGGCGCCGTCCCTGACACCGCCGACGAGACCCTGTACGGGGTCTTCGGGGACGCGGTGCGCAGGGGCCGCTGGCGCGTGGGGCGGCGCACGCACGCGTACGCCCTCTTCGGTGACGTCCTGATCGACCTCAGCGAGGCGGTCTTCGAGCACCGGCAGGTCGTGATCAAGGGCTTCGCGCTGTTCGGCGACGTACGCGTCCGGGTGCCGGAGAACATCTCGCTGCGCGGCAGCGGCTCCGGCGTCTTCGGCACCTTCGAAGTGGACATGCTGGACGCCGAGGACAAGGACGCGCCAGTCGTCTTCGTCGAGGGCCTCGCCGTCTGCGGGGACGTCAGAGCCCGCCCCAAATACGGAAAAATCATCCGTGACCTGCGCGGATATCTGCGCAAACGGCTGGAGGGCTGAGCGGCGGCGACGGCGTGCGCGGCCCTTCGCGACGACACGATCCGGCCACGAGCGGGGCTCAGCAGGAACCGGAGCTTCCGTACGTCGGAACTCAGTGCATAGGCCCGCACACAGCGGGTAGAGCTTCGTGCATCGTCTCTCGCTCGCGAAGCCGTCGTCAGGAGTAGACCGTGCTGCAACCGACGCATCAGTCCCTGCAGGTCGCCGCTGTTCCGGCTCAGCGGGGACCTGTGCCAGTGCGCGAGCGGGACCAGGACAACCCATGGCACTCCGACGCCGTGTGCCGCCGGGACGAGGCCGGTCTGTTCTTCGCCCCCTCCAAGGAGCCCACGGCGGCGCGGCTCTCCCGCGAGGAGGCCGCCAAGCGCGTGTGCGCCCGCTGTCCCGTCCTCGTGGAGTGCCGTGAGCACGCCCTCCTCCAGCCCGAGCCGTACGGCGTCTGGGGCGGCCTCACCGCCGCCGAGCGCCGGGTGGTCCTGGCCCGCCGCCGCCGGCGCGACCTGGAGCTGAAGAAGACCACCCGTTCGACGGCGGGCACGATCGCAGCAGCGGGCTGAGACCGGCCGCCCGGCCGCCGGACCGCTGTCCTTCGGATGTTCTTCGTACGACGACGGGGGGCGCTCCCCGCACGGAGCGCGCGCCCCCGTGGCCGTACGCCGCCCGGCTACTTGGCGCGGTCGAAGTCGATGGCGCTGTAGGCGCGCAGCTTGGCGAGCCGGTGGTCGGAGTCGATCTTCCGGATGGTGCCCGACTTGGAGCGCATCACCAGGGACGACGTCGACGCGCTCTCCGCGCCGTAGCGCACGCCCCGCAGCAGCTCGCCGTCGGTGATGCCGGTCGCGACGAAGAAGACGTTGTCGCCGCCGACCAGGTCGCCGGTGGTGAGGGTGCGGTCCAGGTCGTGACCGGCGTCGAGGGCGCGCTGCCGCTCCTCGTCGTCCTTGGGCCACAGCTTGCCCTGGATGACGCCGCCCAGGCACTTGATGGCGCAGGCGCTGATGATGCCTTCGGGGGTGCCGCCGATGCCCATCAGGAGGTCGACGCCGGTGCCCTCGCGCACGGCCATGATCGAACCGGCCACGTCGCCGTCCGAGATGAACCTGATGCGCGCGCCGGTCTCGCGGATCTCCTTGACGATGCCCTCGTGCCGCGGCCGGTCCAGGATGACGACGGTGACGTCCTCGGGGGCGGACTTCTTGGCCTTGGCGACGCGGCGGATGTTCACCGAAACCGGGGCGTTGATGTCCACGTAGTCGGCGGCCTCGGGGCCGGTGACCAGCTTGTCCATGTAGAAGACGGCCGACGGGTCGAACATGGCGCCGCGGTCGGTGGCGGCGAGCACCGCGATCGCGTTCGGCATGCCCTTGGCGGTGAGCGTGGTGCCGTCGATCGGGTCTACGGCGATGTCGACCTCGGCGCCGGTGCCGTCGCCGATGCGCTCGCCGTTGAAGAGCATCGGCGCCTCGTCCTTCTCGCCCTCCCCGATGACGACGACGCCGTTCATCGACACGGTGTGGACGAGGGTCCGCATGGCCCTGACGGCGGCACCGTCCGCGCCGTTCTTGTCGCCTCGGCCGACCCAGCGGCCCGCGGCCATGGCGGCGGCTTCCGTGACCCGGACGAGCTCCAGGGCGAGGTTGCGGTCGGGGGCCTCCGGGGAGACCTCGAGTTCGGACGGCAGGGAGTGATGCTCGGTCATCGAGGCGCACCTTTCTGATACGAGATAAAGGACTGCGCCCGTAGACGTCCTCGGAAGGGCGGCGGTGCAAGACGGGCGGGCGGCCGGATGAGGGTGATGTCCCTGACTCTATCCGCAGGTCGAAAGAATGAGCAGGGCGCCCTACACCTGAGCGGGGGTGGGGTGGAGCCGGGGCTGCCACGGGGACCTGCGACGATGGGGGACGTGGCAGGCAGAAATGGCAAGCAGACCGTGCGGAACATGCTGCTCTCGATGGCCGTCATCGGCATCGTCGTAGCGGTCATCTACGTCTTCATCCCGCACGACGACTCCGAGGAACCCGTCAAGCGGGTCGACTACCGCGTCGAGCTCATCACGGCCCGGCGGGCCGCGGCCTACCCGGTGGCGGCGCCCCAGGGCCTGCCGAAGTCGTGGAAGCCGACGACGGTGCGCTACAACGGCGCGGACCACGACAGTTGGCACCTGGGCTTCCTCGACCCGGCGGGCGAGTACGTGGCGATCAAGCAGTCCACGGCCAAGCCCTCCGAGTTCATCGACTCGGCCACCCGGAGCGCCAAGAAGACCGACCGCACGGAGAAGATCGCGGGCAAGACCTGGCAGCGCTACCAGGGCCACCGCTACGACGCGCTCGTCCTGCGGGACAAGGGCGCGACGACGGTGGTGCTCGGCACGGCGTCGTTCAGGCAGCTCACGGTGATGGCGGAGTCCCTCGAGATGAAGCGGACGCCGATCCGCACGGACGCGTGACGGCTTCGGACACCAAACGCGTGACGTCTTCGGACACCAGGTGACGCGAGAGGCCCCCGGCGGTTGCCGGGGGCCTCTTCGTACGCGCGTGCCGGTGTGGCTCAGACGGTCGTGATGACGTCGTCGAAGGCCAGGCGCGGGGAGCGCGGGAACCAGGCGTCCTCGCCCGGCTTGCCGATGTTGACGACCATCAGCGGGGTGTGGTCGTCGTCGAGGAACTCCTTCTGCACACCGGCGAAGTCGAACCCGGTCATCGGGCCCGCGGCCAGACCCGCGGCGCGGACGCCCACGATGAAGTAGGCGGCCTGCAGGGAGGCGTTCAGCGCGGCGGCCTGCTCACGGGCGGTGCGCTCGGAGAAGAACGCGTCCTTGGCCTGCGGGAAGTGCGGGAAGAGCTGCGGCAGCTCCTCGTGGAACTCGTTGTCCGCGGAGAGGATCGCGACGAGCGGCGCCGTGGCGGTCTTCGGACGGTTGCCCTCGGCCATGTGCCGCACCAGGCGCTCGCGGGCCTCGGGGGAGCGCACCAGGGTCACGCGGAGCGGGGACTGGTTGAACGCCGTCGGGCCGTACTTGACCAGGTCGTAGATCGCCTGGACCTGCTCGTCGGTGACGGGCTCGTCGGTGAAGGTGTTGGCGGTACGGGCCTCGCGGAAGAGCAGGTCCTGGGCGGCGGGGTCAAGAACGAGGGACATCTTTCAACCTTCTCGGTACGTAGCTGAGGGCTCCGGTCGGCGGCGCGGGGAGCACGTGGGGGGTGCGGGCCACAGGCGCCGGCCGGTGAGATCGACAGTACGTCACTGAGGTTCAATCTTCAACTAAAATTGGGGCGCGGTGATCAGCTTCACAGGGGGAGCGGCGGTTCAGCCGTCGTCGTCCTGGGTGCCGGTGCCGGTGCCGGTGTGGGTGTCGTCCTCACCGTCGGCCAGGGCCGCGTCGAGGCGGGCGCGGGCGCCGTCGAGCCAGCGGCGGCACACGGCGGCCAGCTCCTCGCCGCGCTCCCAGAGCGCCAGGGACTCCTCGAGCGTGGTGCCCCCGGCCTCCAGGCGGCGCACCACATCGATGAGCTCGTCCCGGGCCTGCTCGTACCCGAGCGCCGAGGCTTCCGTGTCCGTACCGCTGGTCATGCGCCCACCCTAATTGTCGACTCGTACCGTGAACTCACCGTCGGCGACCCGCGCTCGCAGCTCCTCGCCGGAGGCCACCTCGTCCGCCGCCCGGACCACCGCGCCGCCGTCCGCCTTCTTCTGGAGCACCGCGTATCCCCGCTGGAGCGTGGCGGCGGGGGAGAGGGCCACCACGCGCGCGTGCGTGTGCGTCAGCTCCGACTGCGCGCGGTCCAGGAGGTGGCCGAGGGTACGGCGCGCGCGGTCCACGTACGCCGTGACCTGCTCCTCGCGCTCCTCGACCATGCGGTGCGGGTGCTCCATGCAGGGGCGGGCCAGGGCGTGCGCGAGGCCGCGCTCCTCGCGGTCCAGGAACGCCGTCACGCTGCGGCGCGCGCGGTCCCGCAGGAACGCCACGCGTTCGTACTCCTCACCGACGTCCGGCACGACCCGCTTCGCGGCGTCCGTCGGCGTCGACGCCCGCACGTCCGCGACATGGTCGAGAAGGGGGTTGTCCGGCTCGTGCCCGATCGCGGACACCACGGGCGTACGGCACGAGGCCACCGTACGCACGAGCTGCTCGTCCGAGAACGGCAGCAGGTCCTCCACACTGCCGCCGCCGCGCGCCACGACGATCACGTCGACCTCGGCGAGCGCGTCGAGCTCCTGCACCGCCTGCACCACCTGCGGGACGGCGTGCACGCCCTGCACCGCGACGTTGCGCACCTCGAAGCGGACGGCCGGCCAGCGGTGCCTGGCGTTCTCCAGGACGTCCCGCTCCGCGGCCGACGCGCGCCCGCAGACCAGGCCGACGAGCTGCGGCAGGAACGGCAGCGGCTTCTTGCGCTCCGGCGCGAACAGGCCCTCGGCGGCGAGGGACTTCTTCAACTGCTCAAGACGGGCGAGCAGCTCGCCGACGCCCACCGGCTTTATCCGCGCGGCCCGCAGGGAGAGCTGGCCCCGCGGCGCGTACCACTCGGGCTTCGCGTGGACGACGACGCGGGCGCCCTCGGACACGACGTCCGCGACGGCGTCGAACACCTGGCGGTAGCACGTGACGCTCACGGAGATGTCGTGCGACGGGTCGCGCAGCGTCAGGAAGACGACCCCGGCGCCCGGGCGGCGGGACAACTGCGTGATCTGTCCCTCGACCCAGACCGCACCGAGCCGGTCGATCCAGCCTCCGATGAGCCGGGACACCTCTCCGACGGGGAGGGGAGCGTCCGGGGACGTATTGAGAGCCATCCCGCGAGCGTATCGGCCCCCACCGACAGCCCCCGGCCACCGGCCGCCGAGCAACCGGCGCCTACGCCTCCCCCCGCCGAACCCCCTGCACCCCCAGGATCACCAACCCCACCCCCAGCCAGACAGCCCCCACCACCTGCGCGGACCCTGAGGCCTCGACGATCACGGCCACCACGATCGCCGCCCCGAGCACCGGCACCAGGATGTGCCGCCACCAGCTCACAGGGCCTCCCCGGCGCCGTACCGCGAACCACCCCACCACGCTCGCGTGCAACAGGAAGAAGGCGGTCAGCGCCCCGATGTCGACGACCGACACCAGATGGTCCATCCCGTCGTCGCGCCGCGCCGCCCACACGGCCGCCACCAGCGTGACGACGGCCGCGAACAACAGCGCGACCCGCGGCGTACCCGACTCGGTCTTCGAAAGGGCCCGCGGCAACCGCCTGTCCCGCCCCATCGCGAACAGCAGCCGCCCCGCGGCCGCCTGCCCGGCCAGCGCCGCGAACGCCGCGCCGATCGCCTTGCTGACCGCCACCAGGTCGTGCAGCCAGTCCCCTACGGACGCGTCCACCGCCGAGTAGAAGGCGGACCCCTGCTTGCCCGGGTCGGCGGCGAGATCCGCGGACGACACCGGCGTCAGCAGGGCCACCAGATACGTCTGCGCCACGAACAGCACACCCGTGAGGACCAGACAGAACAGCACCGCCCGCGCCACCTTCGCCGAGCCCCCCGTCACCTCCTCGGCGAACGAGGCGATCGCGTCGAAGCCGAGATACGAGAGGACCGCCACCGACACGGCACCGACCACCGCCGACAGGGCGAACGCACCCTGCGTGCCGTCACCCGTCAGGGGCGAGAGCCAGCCCCGCTCGGCCCCGTCCCGCGCGAGCACCACGATCGCCGCCACCACGAACACCAGCAGCACCACGATCTCCAGGGCGAGCACCGCGAACCCCACCCGCGCGGCGGGCCGCACCCCCCACAGATTCAGGGCCGTCGTCAGGGCCACCGCGATCGCCGTCCACACCCACCGGGACACCGACGGCACCAGCTCGTGCATGGCGATCCCGGAGAACAGATAGGCGACGGCCGGGATGAGCAGATAGTCCAGCATCGCCATCCAGCCCGCGACGAAACCGGGCCCGTTCCCGAGACCCACGCGCGCGTAGGCGAACACCGAGCCCGCCTGGGGGACCACCTTGACCATCTGCGCGTAGCTGAAGGCGGTGAACGCCATGGCGATCGTCGCGATGACGTAGACCAGCGCCACCGCGCCGTGCGACTTGGCGTCGAGCGTCCCGAAGACGCCGACGGGCGCCATCGGGGCGATGAAGAGGAGGCCGTAGACGACGAGATCCCGGAACCCGAGACTCCGCCTGAGGCCGTCCTTACCGGCCGCACCGTCCTTACTGGCCATACCGGCTGTACCGGCTGTACCGGCTGTACCGGTCCCGGCAGGGGGTACCTCCCCGTCGGGCGGGAGGGGCGCATTCGTCGAGTGGGGGGACATCGAGCCTCCGGGGTGCCTCCGCTGGTCGCGAACTGGCTCCCAGTCTCCCCACTCGGGCGATCTTTGACCTGTCGTACGCGGCCTTACGATGGTCGGTATGACTGCAACGCCTGGCACCCGCCGTGTCCTGCTCGCCGCTCCCCGTGGCTACTGCGCGGGCGTGGACCGTGCCGTGATCGCCGTCGAGAAGGCCCTGGAGCAGTACGGGTCCCCGATCTACGTCCGCCACGAGATCGTCCACAACAAGTACGTCGTACAGACCCTGGAGAAAAAGGGCGCCATCTTCGTCGACCAGGTCGAGGAGGTGCCCGAGGGCTCCATCGTGATGTTCTCGGCGCACGGCGTCGCCCCGACCGTCCACGCCGAGGCCGCCGAGCGCAAGCTCGCCACGATCGACGCGACCTGCCCGTTGGTGACCAAGGTCCACAAGGAAGCGGTGCGGTTCGCCAAGGAGGACTTCGACATCCTCCTGATCGGCCACGAGGGGCACGAGGAGGTCATCGGCACCTCCGGTGAGGCCCCCGACCACATCACACTGGTCGACGGCCCCGACGACGTCGTGAACGTCGAGGTACGCGACCCCGACAAGGTCGTCTGGCTCTCCCAGACCACGCTCTCCGTGGACGAGACCATGGAGACCGTGGGGGCGCTGCAGAACAAGTTCCCGAATCTGCTCTCGCCGCCGAGCGACGACATCTGCTACGCCACGCAGAACCGTCAGATCGCGGTCAAGAAGCTCGCGGAGGACGCCGAGCTCGTCATCGTCGTCGGCTCCAAGAACTCCTCGAACTCGATCCGCATGGTCGAGGTCGCCCTGGAGGCGGGCACCCCCGCCTCGTACCTGGTGGACAACGCCGACGAGATCGACGAGGCCTGGCTCGAGGGCGTCACCACCGTCGGCCTGACCTCGGGCGCCTCCGTCCCCGACATCCTGGTGGACGGCGTCATCGAGTGGCTGGCCGAGCGCGGGTACGCGGACGTGGAGACGGTGAAGACGGCCGACGAGTCGATCACGTTCTCGCTGCCCAAGGAGCTGCGCAGGGACCTGCGCGCGGAGGCCGCGGAGCTGTCCGCGGGGCAGTAGCGGGCGCTTCGTACCGCCGGCAGCTTCGTACCGCCAGCAGCTTCGTACCGCCAGGAGCCGCGTACCGTCGGGCGCTTCGCACCCCGGGGCGCCTGGCACCGTAACGTGGGATCCATGCAGATCTTCGGTGTGGACATCGGCGGATCAGGGATCAAGGGCGCGCCCGTGGACCTGGAGCGCGGCGACCTGGCGCAGGAGCGGCACAAGGTGCTGACACCGCATCCGGCCACGCCCCACGGCGTGGTCGACTGCGTGCGCGAGGTCGTCGAGCACTTCGAGTGGACCGGCCCCGTCGGCGTGACCTTCCCGGGCGTGATCACGCACGGCACGGCGCGCACGGCGGCGAACGTCGACAAGAGCTGGATCGGTACGGACATCAGGCGCCTGGTCTCCGAGCGCATCGGGGGCGCGCCGGTGACCGTCCTGAACGACGCGGACGCGGCGGGCGTCGCCGAGATGCACTTCGGCGCGGGCCGCGGCCGCACCGGCACGGTCATCGTCCTGACCCTGGGCACGGGTATCGGCAGCGCCCTGTTCACCGGCGGCCGCCTCGTACCGAACACCGAGCTGGGCCATCTGGAGCTGCACGGCCACGACGCCGAGAAGCGCGCCTCCTCCAAGGCCCGCGAGGACGAGGACTTGAGCTGGGAGCACTGGGCGGGTCGCCTGCAGAAGTATCTGGCGCACGTGGAGATGCTGTTCTCGCCCGAGCTGTTCGTCATCGGCGGCGGCGTCAGCCGCAAGGCCCACAAGTTCCTGCCCCTGATCAAGGACATCGAGGCCGACATCGTCCCGGCCGAGCTGCAGAACAACGCGGGGATCGTGGGCGCGGCGATGGCTGCGCGGGCGGAGGCGCGGGGCGCCGACGCCTGACGGCGGCGCTTTCTCCGACCCCTCCGGTGGCGGGCCGGGGCGGCGTGCCGCTGCCTGAGGGGGCGGGCACGCGCGGCAGCCCGGGGAGGCGGGCCGCGGCGCCGCTGCGGGGGCGTGCCCTCCGGTGCCTGAGGAGGGCGGTACGCGCCGCTGGGGGGAGGCGTGCGTGCCGGTGCCTGAAGTGGGTGGGCACGCGCCGCTGCGGAGGGGGGCGCGCGGCAGCCCGGGTAGGCGGGTCGCGCCGCTGCGGGGGCGGGCCTGCCGGTGCCTGAGGAGGGCGGTACGCGCTGCTGGGGGGAGGCGTGCGTGCCGGTGCCTGAGGTGGGTGGGCACGCGCCGCTGCGGAGGGGGCGCGTGCGGCGGCCCGGGGAGGCGGGCCGCGCCGCTGCGGGGGCGGGCCTGCCGGTGCCTGAGGAGGGCGGCACGCGCCGCTGGGGGAGGCGTGCGTGCCGGTGCCTGAGTGGGTGGGCACGCGCCGCTGCGGAGGGGGCGCGTGCGGCGGCCCGGGAGGCGGGCCGCGCCGCTTCGGAGGTGTGCCTGCCGGTGCCTCAGGAAGTGGGCACGCGTCGCTGTGGGGGCCGCATCTGCCCCGGGCCCTGCCCGTGCCGCTGCTGTTGCTGCCGCAGCCGCTGCTGCCGCCGGCGCGTCATCAGCTTGATCTTGCGGGTGCTCGCGATGACACCGGCGACCAGCGTCCCGCCGTACAGCCAGCCCGCGTGCATCGCGAGCGCGGTGAGCAGCCCTATGACCTGCCCGCCGAAGCCGTCGGAGCCGCCGCAGATCGGCAGGATCCCGGCCGCGAACGCGATCGGCACCGCGACGGGCGCGCTCACCAGGTCGGCGGGCCGCACCCACAGGGCGGTGAGGGCGCTCACGGGCAGGAAGAGCACGCCGTACGCGACGAGCGAGCCGTCGAAGAGCAGCCGGAGCAGGCACGCGAGCAGGAACATCACGGCGGCGGCGAAGAGACCGCTGCCGAGCCCGGTGAGGCGCGGGTTCGGCATCCGGCGCAGTGCCCGGTACAGCGGCATGCGGCTGATCCTGCGGTACAGCGGGCTTCTGCGCAGGGCGCGGGCGAGCGGTGACGCGGGCCCGCGGGGGCGCGGCGGGGTCGAGGGGACGGGGGGCTCCATGGGGCTGCCTTGTCCGGGCAGCGGCGCGTTCCGGCGCGGCCTGGCGCCCGGCGGACGAGTCCTGTGTTGCTCCACCGGACCAACCTAGGTCCGGCCGTACCGATAATCCGGATTGGGACACGCGTTTTGGCTGAGCTTGGCCGAGCGTTCGACAGAGCGGCGGTACGGTACGGGGCCGACGGCGGGGCGGGGGCGGCGCGCGACACGCCGTAGACTGGTGGATCGCCTGGACCGCTCGGACGAACAGGGCGGTGCGCAGCACCCTCCGCCATCCGGCCGCCCACCCGGCAGTCACCAGCCCCTCACGTACGGGAAGTCGCAACGTGTCGCTCACGATCGGAATCGTCGGTCTGCCCAACGTCGGCAAGTCGACCCTGTTCAACGCCCTGACCAAGAACGACGTCCTTGCGGCCAACTACCCGTTCGCGACGATCGAGCCGAACGTGGGCGTGGTCGGCGTCCCCGACCCGCGCCTGACGAAGCTGGCCGAGATCTTCGGCTCGGCGCGGGTGCTGCCCGCGACGGTCGACTTCGTCGACATCGCGGGCATCGTGCGCGGCGCCAGCGAGGGTGAGGGCCTTGGCAACAAGTTCCTCGCGAACATCCGCGAGTCCGACGCGATCTGCCAGGTCATCCGGGCCTTCAAGGACGAGAACGTCGTCCACGTCGACGGCAAGGTCTCGCCCAAGGACGACATCGAGACGATCAACACCGAGCTGATCCTCGCCGACCTCCAGACCATCGAGAAGGTCCTGCCGCGCCTCCAGAAGGAGTCGCGCATCAAGAAGGACGTCGCCCCGAAGGTCAAGGCCGTCGAAGAGGCCAAGGAGATCCTGGAGAAGGGCGACACGCTGTTCTCCCAGGGCATCGTCCAGGGCTCGGAGCGCTCGGAGCTCCTGCACGACCTGCACCTGTTGACCACCAAGCCCTTCCTCTACGTCTTCAATGTCGACGAGGACGAGCTGACGGACGACGACTTCAAGGCGGAGCAGCGCGCCCTGGTCGCCCCCGCCGAGGCGATCTTCCTCAACGCGAAGCTGGAGGCGGACCTCGCCGAGCTCGACGACGACGAGGCCCTCGAACTCCTCCAGTCCGTCGGCCAGGAGGAACCCGGCCTCGCCACCCTCGCCCACGTCGGCTTCCGCACCCTCGGCCTGCAGACCTACCTCACGGCAGGCCCCAAGGAATCCCGAGCCTGGACCATCAAGAAGGCCGCCACGGCCCCCGAGGCAGCCGGTGTCATCCACACCGACTTCCAGAAGGGCTTCATCAAGGCCGAGGTCATCTCCTTCGACGACCTCGTCACCACGGGCTCGGTCGCCGAGGCCCGTGCGGCGGGGAAGGCTCGTATGGAGGGCAAGGAGTATGTGATGCAGGACGGGGATGTGGTGGAGTTCCGCTTCAACGTCTAATACGTTCGGCGAAAGGCCGTCTGACCTGCGACGGAGTGGGTTGGGCGGCCTTTGCGGTCCGCACAGAGTCCGCAGCGTTTGACGCGTATTCGGTACAGCCCTGGCGGATCCCGTTACGCTCCGACACGTGGTCGCCGGCACGGTGAGCTGACCAGGCAGAGTATGGAAACGAGTAGTGATCGAGTGGGGTTGAGTGCGGTCGGCGCGGGGGAGCAGGAACTCCCTATGCCGTTGACACTGGGGGAGCTGGAGTCGTATCTGGCAAAGGCGGCTGATCTGCTGCGGGGCAGCATCGATCAGGCGGACTTCAAGGCGTACATCTTCCCGTTGATGTTCTTCAAGCGGATCAGCGATGTGTACGACGAGGAGTACGCCCGCGCTCTGGACGAGTCTGGTGGCGACCACACGTATGCGGCGTTCGAGGAGAACCACCGGTTCACCATCCCCGATGGATGCCACTGGGCAGATGTGCGCGAGCGTACCGAGAGCGTCGGTGAGGCGCTCAAGACCGCTTTCCGCGGGATCGAACAAGCCAACCAGGGCACGCTGTACGGCATCTTCGGGGGCGCGACCTGGACTAACAAGGACAAGCTCCCGGACAGCAAACTGATCGACCTGATCGAGCACTTCTCGACCAAGATTCTTTCGATCTCCCAGGCCGCCCCCGACGTGCTGGGGCAGGCCTACGAGTACCTGATCAAGCGGTTCGCCGACCAGTCCAACAAAAAGGCCGGCGAGTACTACACCCCGCGCGAGGTGGTCGCGCTGCTGGTCAACATCCTCGACCCCCAGGAGGGCGAGACGGTCTACGACCCGGCCTGCGGCACCGGCGGCATGCTGATCGAGGTCATCCAGCACATCAAAGCCCGCGGCGGTGACCCGAAGACTGTGCTCGGCAAGCTGTACGGCCAGGAGAAGGTGCTCACCACCTCAGCGATTGCCCGGATGAATCTACTACTGCACGGCGTGGAAGACTTCCATATCGAGCGCGGCGACACACTGCGCGACCCGGCCTACTTCGACCACGGCCGACTGGCCAGGTTCGACTGCGTGATCGCCAACCCGCCGTTCTCGTTGAAGAACTGGGGCCACGAGCAGTGGGCCTCCGATCCGTGGGGCCGCAATGAGCTGGGAGGGGTTCCGCCGAAGGGGTACGCCGACTGGGCCTGGGTCCAGCACATGCTCACCTCCGCCACACCCACCGGAGGAAGGGTCGCGGTTGTCCTCCCGCAGGGCGCCTTGTTCCGTCAGGGCGCCGAGGGTCGCATCCGCGAGCACGTTCTCAAAGCTGGCTCCGTGGAGGCTGTCATCGGCCTGGCGCCCAACTTGTTCTACGGCACCGGCCTGGCCGCCTGCGTGCTCATCCTGCGCCGCCAGCGCCCCGCAGAACAGCAGGACAAGGTGCTCTTCGTCAACGGCGAAAGACGTTTCAAGCGCGGCCGCAACCAGAACACCCTCGAGCCCGACCACGCCAAGTCCCTCCTGAAGGCATACCAGCGGTACGCCGACCAACCCGGCCTGGCCTCGGTCGCGACCCTGGACGACATCAAGGCCAACGGCTGGAACCTGAACATCCCGCTCTACGTCGAGCCGGAAGACACCGGCGAGCAGATCACCCTGGAGCAGGCCTTGGCCGACCTGAAGACCGCGCACGCGAAGGGCCGCGAAACCCGCGCAGCACTGGAGACCGAGCTGGCGAAGTGGGGGCTGGGCGCATGACCACGACGAGTCCGAAACGGATCACCCAGCGGGAGCTGGAGTCCTACCTGTGGGGTGCCGCAGTACTGCTGCGCGGCCTGATCGACGCTGGCGATTACAAGCAGTACATCTTCCCGATGGTCTTTCTCAAGCGTCTCTCCGACGTCTACGACGAGGAGCACGCTGCAGCCCTGGAGATGTACGGCGACGAGGAGCTTGCCGACCTTCCGGAGAACCACCGCTTCGCCATCCCTGCCGACGCCCACTGGGCCGACCTACGCAAGGTCACTAGCAACGTCGGCACCGCGCTCAAGGCCGCGATGCGAGCCATCGAGTCCGCCAACCCCGATACCCTCACCGGCGTCTTCGGAGACGGCGAGTGGACCAACAAGGACCTGCTCCCCGACTCGACCCTCTCCGACCTGATCGAGCACTTCTCGATCAAGAAGCTGTCGGTTGCGAACCTGCCCGAGGACGAGCTCGGGCAAGGCTATGAGTACCTGATCAAAAAGTTCGCTGACGACTCCGGTCACACCGCCCAGGAGTTCTACACCAACCGCACTCTGGTGCACCTGATGACGATGATGCTCCAGCCCGAGCCGGGGGAGTCGGTTTACGACCCCACCTGTGGCACCGGCGGCATGCTCATCTCCACCGTCGCCGAGCTCAAGCGCCAGAGCAAGGAGTGGCGCAACCTGCGCCTGTACGGCCAGGAGCTCAACTACGGCACCTCGGCGATCGCGAAGATGAACCTCTTCCTCCATGGCATCGCCGACGGTCACATCACCCATGGCGACACCCTCGCTAAGCCGGGCTTCCTCGACACCCAAGGCCAGCTGCAGACCTTCAACGTCGTCCTGGCCAACCCGCCCTACTCCATCAAGGCCTGGAACCGGGCCGCCTTCACCAAGGATCCCTACGGCCGCAACATGTGGGGCGTCCCGCCACAAAACCGGGCTGACTACGCTTTCCTGCAGCACATCGCGAAGAGCCTAGACCCGAGAACCGGCCGTGCTGCGATCCTCCTGCCGCACGGTGTGCTGTTTCGCCGCGATGAGGTCGTCGTGCGGGAGGGCTTGGTCGAATCAGACATGGTCGAGTGCGTGCTCGGGCTTGGCGAAGGGCTGTTCTATAACTCGCCAATGCCAGCAGCCGTTGTCATCCTGCGCACGCAGAAGCCACGCGAGAGGCGAGGCAGGATTCTGCTGATCGACGCGAGCAAGGAGGTTGCGCGCGAGCGGACGCAGTCATTCCTCCGCGCAGCAAACCAGGCAAGGATCCTTGATGCCTACCAGGCTTTCGAGCCCGTTGACGGCTTCGCAGCTGTGGTGACCATTGATGAGGTCCGCCAGCGCGGGCACTCGCTGGCCATCTCCTCGTACG
The DNA here is from genome assembly GCF_000720475.1 of Streptomyces aureocirculatus. Taxonomy (GTDB): domain Bacteria; phylum Actinomycetota; class Actinomycetes; order Streptomycetales; family Streptomycetaceae; genus Streptomyces; species Streptomyces aureocirculatus. The sequence continues at coordinate 79,103 of NZ_JOAP01000012.1, read as the reverse complement.
TCACCTCAGCGACGGACAGCAGAGCTAGCGCTGGTGGTGAGTCGCTCGATGTCGCACTGAGGAAGTGGCGTGCGGCCGCAGCGGAATCCGACCGGGCGGTCGAGGAAGTCCTGGCCATGCTCGGCGAGGAGGTGTCTCAGTGAACCTCAACCTGGACAAGTCCGCCTGGAAGCGCGTCGCCCTCGGCGACGTCGCAAGGCACGTCACCGATCGCGTCGATGCCGAGATGTCTGGACTCGAGCGCTTCCTCGCGGGTGAGCACATCCCTAGCAACGACCTCGCAGTCACCCAATGGGGCGTCATCGGGCGCGACCCGATCGGGCCCATGTTTTATAAGCGGTTCAAGCCTGGCCACGTCCTCTACGTCTCACGGCGCTCCTACCTGCGTAAGACGGCCGTCCCAGAGTTTGAGGGCATCACTGGAGAAAAGACCTTCGTGCTGGAGAGCCGTGATGAGTCGGTCCTGCTCCAGCGGTTCTTGCCGTTCGTCCTCAGTGCTGAGGTATTCCACTCGTACGCGGTTGCCAACTCCCGCGGTTCGGTCAACCCGTACATCAACTGGACGGAGCTGGCGAACTACGAGTTCGACCTCCCACCCCTTGACGAACAACAGCGCCTCGCCGACCTCCTCTGGACCATCGAGGGGCACAGGCGTTCGATCGTGAGCGCGATGGCAGCAGGCCTCAGTGTTAAGTACGCATGGCTAGGTACTTCGATTGGCAGCCTCGTGGACAGAGAAGCTGTGCCGTTCGAGCGTGTATGGGAGCGATCCCCCGAGAGCGGGTGGTCTGCTGCACCTGTCGACGAGGCGACAGGCCACTATGTGCTGTCGCTGGCAGCCATAGGCCAGTTTGGCTACCGCGCCGGCCAACTGAAGAACGTTCCGGACAGTCCCGAAGTGAGGGCGGCCAGACTCAATCAGGGAGACCTGTTGATCTCGCGAGCGAACACAGTCGAGACCGTCGGCCGCCCCTGCATTTTCACGGAGGATCGGTCAGACGTCTCGTTCCCGGACACGATGATGCGTCTGCATCTCGTTGACGACGTTCAGCCCGCGTTTGTAGAGGCAGTCCTCGCTAGCCCTCACGGGCGCAGGCACATGAGGAGAAACGCCGCCGGGAGTGCGACCAGCATGGTCAAGATCAACCGTCAGTCGCTGTCTCGCTTGGCGTTCCCGACGGCAACCGCTGAGGAACAGAACGAGTTCCTTGACAGGCTTGCGCGATTCGATGAAGCAGCGGAGTTGGTGCAGTCCGATCTCCTCGCACTGAATACCTCACGAGGCGCCGTGTCTGCCGAGATCTTCGGAGGTGCCGCGTGATCTTCAACGAGGCGAACACCGTCCGCGACTTCGTCCGGGATCTGGTGGAGTCGGTGGACGCGCGATTCGTGCCGGGGAGTCATTTGCCGCGGCGCACCGATGAGGTGTTGCTGGAGCAGCAGGTGCGGGAGGCGTTATTCCGCCTCAATCCGACCATCAAGGCGGATCCGCGTCTGGCCGATGAGGTGATCTACCAGCTGCGCGCGATCCTGATCTCCGCGCGCAGCACGCCGAATCCGGTGGTGGCAAACGCGGAGTTTGCGGCATGGCTCACAGGGCAGAAGTCGATGCCGTTCGGGCCCGATGGCGAGCATGTGACCGTCAAGCTGATCGACTTCGATCATCCCGGCGAGCGCAGCGCGAATGACTGGGTCGTCTCCACCGAGGTGGCCTATGGGGTCGGGCGGCTGGAGCGGCGCTTCGATTTGGTGATCTGGTGCAACGGCTTTCCGTTGGTCGTTGGGGAAGCGAAGTCACCGGTGCGGCCGGCGTACTCCTGGATCGACGCGGCCGCACAGATCAAGGAGGACTACGAGGTCAACGTACCGGCGTTCTTCGTGCCGAACGTGCTCAACTTCGCTACCGAGGGCAAGGACTTCCGCTACGGGTCGGTCGGAATGCCGGTGGAGCTGTGGGGGCCGTGGCGGGCGGAAGAGTCTGATGACGACCACACGCCAGTGAAAGTGGGCCTCGCGACGGTCAAGGAGGCGGTTGAGGGCGTTCTGGATCCGGATGCGATCTTGGACTTCCTGCGGTTCTTCACACTATTCGCGACCGACAAGAAGCACCGCAAGATCAAGGTGATCGCACGGTTCCAGCAGCTCCAGGCGACCAACCTGATCGTGGAGCGGGTGCTGCACGGGCGGATCAAGCAAGGGCTGATCTGGCACTTCCAGGGGTCGGGGAAATCGCTGCTGATGGTGTTCACCGCGCAGAAGCTGCGCGCGACGGCGGGGCTGACCTCGCCGACGGTGATCATCGTGGTCGACCGGATCGACCTGGACACCCAGATCACTGCGACGTTCAACGCCTCCGACGTACCGAACCTGGTCTCCACTGAATCCCGCAGGGAGCTACAGGAGCTCCTCGCCGCGGGAGCGCGGAAGATCATCATCACCACGATCCACAAGTTCGGCGAAGCGCCCGGTGTGCTGGATGCGCGCGACAACATCATCGTGATGGTCGACGAGGCCCACCGTTCCCAAGAGGGCGATTATGGCCGCAAAATGCGCGAGGCGCTGCCCAATGCCTTCCTGTTCGGGCTGACTGGTACGCCGATCAACAAGCGCGACCGCAACACGTTCATGTGGTTCGGCGCCGAGGCTGATAAGCACGGCTATCTCTCGCGCTACTCCTTTTCCGATTCCATCCGTGACGGCGCCACTCTGCCCCTGCACTTCGAGCCACGCCTTTCCGAGATCCACCTGGACGAAGAGGCGATCAAAGCGGCCTTCGACGAGCTCGCCGACCGCCACGGGCTCACCGAGGAGGACCGCAGCACCCTGTCGAAGAAGGCCGCCTCCCTGGAGGCGTTGATTAAGGCCCCTGGCCGGGTCCGCAAGATCGCTGCCGACATTGCCGAGCACTTCACTACGAAGGTCGAGCCGCAAGGCTTCAAGGCGCAGGTCGTGGTCTACGACAAGGCCACCTGCGTTGCGTACAAGAAAGAGCTTGACGGCCTGCTTGGCCCGGATGTGTCCACGATCGTGATGTCCGCCGGTCGCGGTGACAAGCTGGCGTGGAAACAGTGGACCCCGGGCCGGGAGGAGCTGGAGCGGATCACCGCCCGCTTCAATGACCCGGCTGACTCGCTGAAGATCATCATTGTGACCGCGAAGCTGCTCACCGGCTTCGACGCCCCGATCCTCTACGCCCAGTACATCGACAAGCCCCTGCGTGAGCACACCCTGCTCCAGGCGATTTGCCGCACCAACCGGGTCTACCCGCCCGCGAAGACCCACGGCCTGATAGTGGACTACCTCGGCATCTTCGATGACGTCGCCAAGGCCTTCGAGTTCGACGACAAGTCCGTCCAGCAGGTCATCTCCAACATCGCTGTCCTCCGCGAGCAGCTCGGCCCTGCGATCGAGGCTGCTCTGGCTTTCTTCCCGGGCGTTGACCGCACCGTCGGCGGCTATGAGGGTCTGATCCAGGCACAGACCGCGATCGGCTCCGACGAGTCCCGCGACGCCTTTGGAGCCGCGTACAGCGTCGTCGCCCAACTGTGGGAGACCCTCTCCCCGGACCCGGTCCTGTCCGAGTACGAGTCGGACTACCGCTGGCTGACCGATGTCTACCAGTCCGTGCAGCCCACCGATGTCACCGGCCGGCTGGTCTGGCACACGCTGGGCGCCAAAACCCTCGAGCTAATAAACGAGCATGTCACCGTCGAGGTCCCTCGCACCGACCTGGAGACCATTGTCCTCGACGCTCAGGTCATCGAGGACCTGATGACCGGCAAGCGCAAGGACATCGACCCCGTCGAGGTCGAGAAGTGGATTACTGCCCGCATTGCCAAGCACGTCGGCAACCCGGCCTTCGTTGAGCTTGGCCAGCGGTTGAATGCCCTGCGGGAGAAGTACGCACACTCGCAGCAGGTATCGTTGGAGTTCCTCAAGGAGCTCTTCGCGCTGGCGCGAGACACGGTCGCAGCGGAGAAGGCCGCCGCTGAGGTGCCCCGCGAGGAGCGCGGAAAGGCTGCCTTGACAGAGCTCTTCGAGTCGCTCAGGGGCGAGGAGACCCCGATCATCGCCGAGAAGGTTGTCGATGAGGTCGACTCCGTTGTCCGTACCGTCCGCTTTGACGGCTGGCAGGGCACCAATGAAGGCGATCGCCTTGTCCAGCAGGCACTACGCAAGGCGCTTTACATCAAGTTCAAGATCCGCGACCAGGATGTTTTCGGGAAGGCGCTGGGATACATCCGGGAGTACTACTAGAGTCGCCGAAGTCTTGGGAGTCTCAGGCTCCGCTGCGGGGAATCTGCAGCGGAGCAGGTCGGGTGGCCTTCACCGTCCGCACTGAGTCGGCAGCGCGCTGGCTTCGGCCAGCCGGGGGGTAGCCGCTATGCCGCTTCAGTGACAAGCGTCTCGCCGTCCGCAGGGCAGTCCGCGTACGCCTTGTCGACGGCGGCCCGGGTCCGCTCCTCGGAGTCGGGCCACAGGTGGGTGTAGATGTTCAGCGTCATGGCCGCGTTGGTGTGGCCGAGACGCTCGGAGACCGTCTTCACGGACTCGCCGTGCTTGATCAGCAGGCTGGCGTAATGGTGCCGGAGGGCGTGGGGTCCGGTGCCCTTCGGTATGCCGGCCTTCGCGCAGGCGGGCCGCCAGGACGCGTCCATGAAGTGCGTGTAGACCACGGGTCCGCCCTGCGGCGCCGTGAAGATCCAGCCCTCGGGCCCATCGGCGGGAAAGTCCCGCAGGTGGGCCTTCATCGCATCCACCGCCATGCGGGGGAGCGGGACCGTGCGGTGCGAGCGAGCGGTCTTGGGCGGGCAGACGTACACGCCGTGCTTGGCGGTCTGCTGGATCTGCTGCTCGACCGAGACGGTCGCGTGCAGCAGGTCCACGTGCCGGAGCTGGAGACCGAAGAGCTCTCCGGGGCGGAGCCCGGTGGCTGCGCCGAGCAGCACGAGGCCCTTGTACCGGGCGGGTATCTCCTCGGACAGAGTCCGTACCTGCTCGACGGCCAGGGGCACGATCTTCTTCCGTGGCACCGAGGGCAGCTTCGCCTCCTGGCACGGGTTGTGGGGGATCATCCGGTCACGGACAGCCGCCCGGAAGACGGCGTTGACCGTGTTGAAGACGGTTCGTGAGGTGCTGGCGGCCAGCCCGTGCGTGGTGGTCAGGCCGGTGACCCAGCTCTGTACGTCGCCAGGCTTGATGGCGCCGAGTGGCCGCTTCTCCCAGGCCGGGTAGACGTAGCAGCGCAGGTGCTGGGCCACCGCCTTGGCCGTGGAAGGCCGGTGCGGTTGGATGGCCCGCCATTCCTCCGCGTACTCCTTGAAGGGCTTCTTCGCCGATCGCGGGTCGACGTACTGACCGGTGACCAGGCTGGCCGTGACCTCGTCGATCCACCGTTGGGCGTCGATCTTGCGGTCGAAATGGCGGGCGTGCTCCTTGCCGTCGAGATCGCGGTAGCGGGCACGCCATTTGCCGTTGGAGCGCTTCTGGATGTTGGCCAAGTGGCCTCTCCTTCGTGTCGGTTGTCAGTAGTGGCCGCCGTCCTCGATGTCGCTGCTGAGGGTGCGAGCGTCCCGCTCGTCGCCCATGAGGCGGAGGCACTGCTCGTGGATGGCCCGCGAGCTGTCGGGGTGGGCCTTGATGTGGTCGGCGATGGCGACCACGGCGTGATGGAGGCGGTCTCGTGCGTCGCGGGTCTCGTAGAACGCCTCGACGGCTTCTTGGACGAGCCGCCGGCTGGCGATGTCGAGCCCTTCCAGGGGCGGTGACATCAGTTCTTCGAGAGGGAGCTCGAAGACGCGGGAGAAGGCGAGGGCCTCGTCGAGGTTGATGCGCCGGCGGGGGGTGGCGTTCTCGATGCGCCAGACCGCTGTCTGGTTCATCTTGACGCCGGCTCTGGTCACCCGCTCGGCCAGCTCGGTCGTGCTCCACCCTCTGACCTCGCGTTCCAGGGCGACGCGTGCGGCCACGTTCCCTTCGCTGTAGAGCAGCGGCACCTCGCCGCCCTCGGGTCTATCGCCTGCCATCGAGCCTCCATCGTCACCGTCGCTATCCCAATTGAAACATAGGCTTCCCGATTTGGTTAACCATCGATCCCGAGGTACAACTCTATGCAGATCGAATCGCCACCTAGCCGAATGGGAATGCATGCGATACCTGACCACTGCCGAGGTCGCCGAGCGCTACCGCACGGCCGAGAGCACCGTCCGCTACTGGCGCCACATCGGAAAGGGGCCGCGCGGCATCAATGTCGGCAAGCGGGTGCTCTACCCCGAGGCCGAGCTGCTGCGCTACGAGCACATCCTGATCCAGGGCCAGGAGGAATGGGGCCTGGCCTCGTGAGCCGCCGACAGGCCCAGACACAGCAACGGCCCTCGGCGCGCCAACGCCGAGGGCCGGAGATTCCCCTGCACGTCGCCCATCCCTGAACGAACGAACCGGTGAGAGGCGGGACCTTGCCCGTCCCGTCCCTCACCTGAGAGGAACGTCAATGGAGGACTCTACGTCCCCCGCCACCTCGAAGGCGTCCGAGGTTGTCTGGCCCACCCCCGCGGTCCCCGGCCAGGGCATCCCCTGGCGCAACGGGGACCGAGGCGGGGACCGAACGGAGTCACGGTCCCCTGCTTCGACGGGTGTTCCGGTCGGGGGCCGAAATTCCCTCAGCACGGAGCATGCGCAGGTCAGCGTCTTGGGGACCGGTCCCGCCGGAGCGGAAGCCGGGGACCGGGTGGAGACTTTCGGTCCGCCGGTCCCCGAGCCTGATCCCCGAATTTCGGGCGAGCACGCCATGCTCCGAGCCGATGGTGAGGGCCACGGTCCCCACGAATCTGCGGGGACCGTGGTCCCCGACGGCGGATCGGGGACCGGGGACCGCGCTAGTACGGGCGGCGAGACGGCCGACGAGGGAGCCGCGCTGCTGGACGACCTGCGCGCGGCGATCGGCCGGTACGTGGTGCTGCCGAGCGACGAGGCTCTGACGGCGGTCACGTTGTGGGTGGCGGCCTCCCACATCCAGCCCGCCCTCCAGCACGCCCCACGGCTGGCGGTGGTGGGACCGACCAAGGGGTGCGGCAAGTCCCGCGTCCTGGACGTGCTCCACGAGACCGTGTCCCGGCCGATGATGACCGTGAACACCTCACCGGCGGTGGTCTTCCGGATCATCGGCGAGGACCCGCCGACGCTGCTGGTGGACGAGGCCGACACCATCTTCGGCCCGAAGGCTGGCGACAAGGAGGACCTCCGGGGTCTGCTGAACGCCGGACACCAGCGCAACCGCCCCGCCTGGCGGATATCCGGCCCGGAACACAAGCCCACCGCGTTCCCCACCTTCGCCATGGCCGCACTGGCCGGCATCGGCGACCTACCGGACACGATCATGGACCGCGCCGTCGTGCTCCGCATGCAGAAGCGCAAGCCCGGGGAGAAGGTCGCCCCCTTCCGCTCCCGGCACTCCGTCCCGGAACTGAACGCACTGCGCGACCGGCTGGCCGCATGGCTGACCCCACTGCGCGGGACAGCGCACCGCCTGGCGCCACCGATGCCGGTCGAAGACCGGGCCGCGGACACCTGGGAGCCCCTGGTGATCGTCGCCGACCTGGCCGGCGGCCACTGGCCCGCCCAGGCCCGTGCCGCCTGCCTGTCGATGACCCGCACCGAACTGGTCCAGGACGAACAGACGACGCTGAAGACCCGGCTGCTCCGGGACATCCGCCGCGCCTTCGAGCAACACGGCGACACGGAGGCGCTGCGCAGCCACGACCTGCTCGCCGCCCTCCTCCAGGACGCCGAGGCGCCGTGGGCCGAGTACGGCACCAAGGGCCTGAACGCCTACCACCTGGCCAACCTGCTGCGGGACTTCGGCATCAGCCCGGCCAACCACCGCTTCGAGAACGGCAGGCAGGCCAAGGCGTACGCCCGCAACCAGTTCCTCGACGCCTGGGCCCGCTACTGCCCCGAACCCGCCCAACCGGCCCCCGCAGCCAACGAGGCCGCGCTCGCACGTCGGTCCCAGGTCAAGCCGCCGACCTCTCCGTCCGGGACGTTGCCCATCGGTCCGCCCGGGGGGCCTGCCAGCCCCAGGCCCACGCGCTGACACCAGCTCCGTATCAATCCGTCGCATCCGTCCCCGCGCAGGTCAGCGCGGGGACGGAGTTCCTTGCCAATACGGATCACTCCGTACCTGCGACCACCTCCGTACCTGCCCTGACCAGCTACGGGACGGATGCAACGGACGTGACGAAGCCCCACCCCACACGACCACCGGAGCAGCACCATGCCCGACACGAGCACCGATGACTCCCCCACCCGCCGCCGCAAGGGCTTCTTCGGCCTGACCCGCCGATCAGCAGCAAGCTGGAGCGAACGAGCCTCTAACGAGGCTTCGTCCGCGCTTGCCCCCGCCCCAGGGGTGGCGGAGGAGAAGGCCGAGCGCCGGGGGGCGCCCGAGCCGGAGGAGGGTATAGCCGAGACCAGCTGCCCGCCCGCAGCCGACTCCATCGCCCCTCGCACTCAGCCGTCGACCGATGTCCACTCGCCCGTCGAGCAGCCCTCCTGGCGAGATCTCGATGCCCCCGTCCTGCCCGCGCTGATGAACCGCAAGCGCACCGTGGAGAAGCGCGACCAGGAGAAGACCATCCGCTTCACGCGAACCGCGGTGAGCGTGATCAGCGCCGCCGCTCACCAGCGCGGTCAGAAGTTCGCCGGATTCGTCGGGGACGCCGCCCTCGCCGTTGCCCTCGGCAAGGCGGGGCTGGTCGGCAGCCCGGAGGACGACCCGGTCCGTCCGCTGATCGAGGCCGTCGAGGCACACACGGTGGCGCTGAACCGCATCGGCGGCAACCTCAACCAGATCACCGCAGCCATCCACCGCGGAACGGTGCCCGAGCGCGCCGAGGCGGTGCTGGACCGCGTCGAGCAATCGGCCGAGAGCAGCTACCGACTGATCGACCAGCTCCTGGCGGAAGGCACCGCGCATGGTTCCTGACGTCTCCACCGGCTCCGACACCCGCGGACTGATCGTCTACCTCTTCGGCCCTGGCCGCCGCGACGAACACACCGACGCTCACATCGTCGCCGCCTGGGACATGGCCGGCGCCCCCGACCCCGGCCGCGACCCGGCAGCCACCTACACCCAGCTCGCCAAGCGCCTCGACCACCACGTCGACCTGCGCACCCGCGAGCTGGGCGGCAAGAAGCCTCCTCAGCACGTCTGGCACTGCCCGGTCCGCACCGCGCCCGGCGACCGCTACCTCACCGACGCCGAGTGGGCCGAGGTCGCCCGCCGCATCGTTCACTCCACAGGCATCGCCCCCGAAGGCGACGAGAAGGCATGCCGGTGGATCGCGGTGCGCCACGCCGACGACCACATCCACATCATGGCCATCACCGTCCGCGCCGACGGCCGCCGCCCGCGCACCCACCACGACGGACAACGGGCCCAAGCCGAATGCCGCAAGATCGAAGCCGAGTTCGGCCTGCGCCGCCTGAAGTCCGGCGACCTCACCGCGCCCCGCTCCCCCACCGGCGCCGAACGCGCCAAGGCCGAACGCCAGGGCCAGACGGTCACGGCACGGCACTGGCTGCGCGAGCAGGCGTACGCGGTCGCCGCCGCCGTACACAATGAAGCCGACTACTTCACCGTGCTGCAGTCACTCGGCATCAAGGTCAAAGCCCGCCTCGGCCCCGAGACCGGCGACGTGATCGGCTACAGCCTGGCCGCCCCCGGCGACACCAACGCGGCCGGCGAACCCGTCTGGTACGGCGGCTCCAAACTCGCCCCCGACCTCTCCGTCAACCGCCTACGCGAACGCCTCCCCGACCAGGAGGAAGCCGACCAACCCCGGTATGCGGCGGACCCCGCCGACCCATGGCGGCACACCACCACCGCCGTACACGCGGCACACACCGCCCTCGGCTCCGATGACGATGCCGCCGCCCAAGGCCACCTGGCCGCCTTCGGCGACGCCCTGTACAACATCGCCAGCGCCACGACCGGCCCCCACCGGGCGGAACTGCAGGCAGCGGCAATGGCGTTCAACCGCGCCCGCCGCTGTGCCACCCGCGCCGACCACCAGGCCGCCACCGCCCTGAGCAAGGCCGCCAAGGAACTCGCCTACGCCTCCAACGAGCCCGGCGGACTCACCATCGCCCTGCTCTTCGCCACCGTGCACCTGGCCCGCGCCGCCGCCAAGTGGCACGAGCAACGCGGCCACGAACAGCAGGCGGCAGCAGCCGAACAAGCCTTCCGCCACCTCCAGGCGGGCTACCAACAGGCCGCCACACCCGTCCTGGCGGACTTGACCCGCCGCGCACCACGAGCCGCAACCGCCCGCCGCTTCGAACAGGACGTTCGCGCGGCTCTCCCCAACCACGCCGACCGGATCCTCGCCGACCCCACTTGGACCGCCCTGACCACCACCCTCGCCCAAGCCGAGACCGCCGACCACAACCCCCGACGTCTCCTGACCGAGGTGGGCGCCCAGCGGGAACTCGACAGCGCCGAGCACCCCGCCGAGGTCCTCAACTGGCGCATCACCGCTCAACCGAACCGGCGGACGCAAGCAGCTCGCAGCCGAAGCACCATCAGCGGAACGCCGTCCATGTCCACCACGCCACACCCTTCGGCCACACCAGCCGCGAGGCCCGAAGAGCGCAGTCGGCACCGCTGACCCCGGTCAGATGCCCTTCTGCGGACGCGCATCTTCTGCCGTAGCCAGGGTGTCCCAGCTGTCCGACGGTCTGGCTGTAGCCCTGACCAGCAAGAACAGCCCGGACAGCTCCACGTGGAGCTGTCCGGGCTGTCCGGGCACTCTAAACGCCAGCTGTCTCGTACCGCTCCCCAGTCGCTTTGATGCGTTCCGCGATGTTCAGCCATTCCTTTTTGGCGTCTTCCTGCTGGAAGAAGGCGTCAGCAGCATGCATTTCCGTCACTACTTGACGCCAGAGCGCTCTGAATTCCGTAGTCCATGCAGCACTCTGGAGTTTGGCCCCCAGGTCCCGCAGAACCTCGACCTGCCTCGGGTGAGGAACGAGTGTCTGTGCTGCTAGCCGGGGGCTGAGCGGGGGCATGTCGACTCGGATCTGGCCCGCAACGTCCAGGAAGAGACCTTCGGCCACTCCTTCGCGGTATCCGGCAGGCCATGCGGCATCGTCTTGACTGGTCGCGCAGGCTTCGACCCCGTCTTCCCTGACCGTGAACGTGTTCCTCGCCGAACGTTGGCCAACCGCCACCCCCAAGCGTCGTTGGTCTTCGAACGGCAGACGTGGAAGATCCGCCGCCTGAAGGCGGGTAGCGAGGTCTCCCGTGCTGAAGGTGCTGCTGTGTAGGTCGGTGACGAGTTGCTGCACGGACCCGATGATGAGGAACTGCAAGCGGCGCAGGGCCCAGCGTGTCCACAGCAGAGCCCCGTCGACGCAGGTCTCGATGACCTCATCCTCAATGAGCGGCAGCGTCGAGCGGCCATGCCCTGTGCCGTAAGAGTTCCGCAGTTCTCGGAGTTGGGCGGCAAGCTTCTTCGCGCTATTCGCCGCTTGGCGAACGGCAGCATCGGGAGACAAGCCCGGTCCAGGCTGGTACTCGATCGCACGATGAGCAAGGTTGAGAACCTTGTCGTACTCCTCGTTGCTGCCTGCGGGCTGTCCTCGCGAGTCAAGTACGACGCGAGCTGTCGCTTCGACTAGATCCTTCGCCGAACCGATGGCCAGGGGCCTGTCGTTGGCACGGACCGCCCCTTGGAGTCGATCGAAACAGTCCCGGATCGCAGCCCACGCGGTTGGATCCAGGGCCTTAGGCTTGAGGATCTCCGCTTGCAGTACATGCGTGTTCATGCCCGTCATTGTCTCCGGGCTAGCCCACTGAACTCCTTGCACACGGAACTCCGCTCAGATCTGTTTCCAGGAGCCCCTGGCACGCCGCCACCTCGTTCAGAGACTGAACGGCGCCCAGGCAGGCTGCGCCCCGGGCGCAGCCTGATGCCCTCGTTGCTCGTGGCAGCGAGGGCATCAGGGCGTCAGGCAGCGCGGGCTGTGGGTAACTGCGAGACCCACGTCGTGAGCCTGGTCAGGTGCTCGGGCTGCAGCCCGTGGTGTGGGTCGGGCTGAATGAGGAGGGTCGACGTTCCCTTCGCAGTGCGCTCCGCCGCCCATTCATGGTCGAGGCCGGTGAAGTCGTCGTCGATCCAGACGGTGGGGGCGTCGCCGAGCCAGTCGTCGACGTGGTCGCGCTTCCAGAGGTAGCCGTTGGGGTGGCTGGTGGTGATCTGCGGACGCGGGAGATCGACGTACGGCAGCGTCGGGAGGCCCAGGAGGGGCCCGATGAGGGTGGTGGCGTCCTGCCGCCAGCTGGTGCACCAGACGGGGGTGACCAGGCCAGCACGGATCACATCCATGAGCATGGGGCCGTGGGCAGGGTCGAGCCAGACGGTGACCGGGTTGTCGGCGCTCCGGCCGGTGGAGACGACGTCGTGGCGGGCGTGTGTGGCCGGGGTCGAGCCGTCCGCGTTGGGGAAGGGTATGAGGACGCCATCGATGTCGAGGAGCAGGTAGGGCGGGCGCATCGGTTCCTCCGGGAAGCCGGGGCGAATGGCTGGTCAGAGCTTGCGGGCGCGGATCAGCAGGGTGGTGGGCCAGTGACCCATGCGGGGGTCGTGGAACTCCTTGGCTGAGGTGAGCCAGAAGCCGGCCTGGCTGAGGCGCTTCGCCCAGCGGTCGGTGTCGAATTCCCAGCGGGCGATGGGGAGCCGGGAGCGGTCGGGGAGGGTGACGAAGTCGCGGCGGGGCCGGTCGTCGCCCGAAGGGCTTCGGCCGCCACGCTGCGGGTGGGGGACGGAGAAGGCGAGCACTCGTCCGGGCATGAGGCGCTGCGCGATGGCCGGCAACAGGAGCTCGGGGGCGACGAGACCGACGGCGCCGAAGACGGAGTAGACCGCGTCGAACTGCTCGTCGGAGGCTTGCAGGTAGTGCAGGGCGTGGCCAGCGACGAAGGTGAGGTTGTTCAGCCGTCCGTAGTGGGAGCGGGCGCGGCGGACCTGGAGGCCGACTAGGTCGACGCCGGTGACGTGGGCGCCGTGGCGGGTGGCGAGGTAGGCGGCGTTGTGGCCGGGGCCGCAGCCGAGTTCCAGGAGTCGTTTGCCGTGCAGGTCGGGGCCGAGGATCTCTGCTCCGGGGCCTTGGCCGGGTCTCGTGGTCCATTCCATCCGGGCAGGCACGGAGAGGGGTTCGGCGAGTCCGGCGGCGGTGCGCTGGAGCGCGTGGGCGTGCCAGGGGGATGCCTGGGCGAGCACGTCAGATCTCCAGGAGGTGGAGGACGTCGGTGAGGTGGCGGCGGACGGCCTTGATGTAGGCGGGGTCGGTGGCCGGGTCGTTGATCCAGCGGATGGACTGCTCCATGAACCACTCGACGGCCCACATGCGGTGCCAGCCCAGGGCCCAGTTCTCGGCGGTGAGCCCGCCGCGCGGGGCGAGGGCGTCGGGGGTGCCGCCGGCGGTGACGTACTGCTCCAGGAAGACGCGCAGGCGGACGGGGTGCGGGGGCTCGATGGTGCCGTGCCAGCTGGCGAGGTCGAGCAGGCCGGGGCCGGTGAAGGCGCGGGCGAAGTCGAGCAGCCGCCAGCCGCGCTCGCCGATGTGGAGGCTGGTGGGGTGGAACTCGGAGTGCACCCAGCCGAACGGTTCCAGCGTCGCTCCGGCGGAGCGGGCTTCGGCGGCCTGGGCGATCCGGTCGAGCGCGTCCTCGACGTCGTCGGCGTCCTGCCACCGGTCGGCCTTGCGCAGCCGTTCGAGGTGTTCCAGCGCCCTGGCCGGGAGCGTCCGCAGCCGGTCCTGGTCGAGGACGGGCAAGGGCGGAGCCGTACGGGTTCCGTGCAGGATCACGGCCGCGGCGACGCCGTCGAGGTCGTCGGCCTCGCGTACGGACGGTCCGAGGTCCTCCATGAGCATGCCGAGCCAGCCGTCCAGGACGGCGGAGGCGTGGACCTGGGGGACGGGTACGCCGAGGGTGTGGGCCAGGCGGAGGGCCTGGTCCTCGCTGTCGAAGGGCTTCTTGGCGTACTTGAAGACGGCCGTGGAGCCGTCGGGGAAGGTGACGCGCTCGACGCCGGACATGGACCACACGCGTACCTCCTCCCGTACGGCGATGGTCCGGCCGGTCGCGGTGAGCAGGTTGTCGAGGAGTTCCGCGCTGGGGTTCGTGGTCACGTGAGGGCTCCGGGGAGGGGTGGTGGCGTCCGGGGCGGGCGAGAGATGCCGGCCCGCCCCGGAGCCTGGTCGGGGTGGGGTTACGCGGCGGGGTTCACGCGGTGGGTGTAGACCTGCTCGATCCAGCCCGCCTTGAAGGCCGCGAGGTCGTCGCGGAAGTTCGCCATCGAGGCACCGTAGGGCGCGACCACGCCGCCGGACTGGTCCGGCACGGACTGGCAGCCGTGCACGAGCCGGCCACCGAGCGCGGCGTGGGCCTTGATGGACTCGATCCGGCGGTGCTCGTTGAACCAGCCGCCGTGGTAGACCTCGTCGAGCATCCCGCCCATCTCGTCGTCCAGGTCGAAGACGACGGAGGTGGCGGCGGGGAAGAACCAGCACGGGCCGACGTTGGAGATGTGCCCGTCGAGCTCGACCTTGTTGAGCGCCATGAGCGTGGCGGCCTCGCGGAGCATCCTTAGGTGGGCGGCGGTGATCTGCGGCAGGCCGAGGCTGGCCAGGTGCTCCTCGCGGAAGAGGTACGCGTACACCTCGTACGCGGTGGCCAGGACGCGGGCCGCGTCGGAGATGGACTCGCTGTGCTGCTTGATGAAGTCGAGCGCGAGCTGCTCGACCGCGCTCTCGGTCGTCTCGTCCACGTCCAGGAGCTGGGACTTGACCAGCTCCCAGTCGGCGACGAGCCACGTGTTCGACTCGAAGCGGAAGAAGTACTCGGCCGGGTCGATCGTGATGCGCCGGCCGTCGACCTGGATGCCGGGCAGGCGGCTCCAGCGCGGGTCGAATGCCTCGGGCAGCTCGACCGTGATGGCCGTGGTGTCGATGGTGGTCTCCGTGTCTCCGTCTCTGATCGGCCAGGTTCGGGCACAGGCATGCCCGAGCCTGGTGTGGGCGTACGGAACTTCGGGGTGCCGCCCGGACCAAGGGGGAGCCTGGATCACGGTCGCGCCGTTCCGGGCGGCTGCTGATAAGTGAACCGGTGGTCACGCTCAGTGGGTACGGTGGAAGGCAGTTGAAGCGGTATACGCGGTTTACAGCTCCGGAGTGGAGGCGATCGTGGCGGCGCAGAGAGAACCCAACTCCCGTCTGCGTGACGTCATTGAGGCGGTCGACTGCACCTACGAGGCTCTCGCCAGAGACGTGCGGCGCATCGCCGCCGAGAACGGCGAGATCCTCCAGACCAACAAGTCGGCCATCTCGCACTGGGTGAACGGCACCCGAGCACCGTCAGGCCGGGTAGGCCAGTACCTGGCCGAGGCACTGTCCCGCCGAGCCGGACGCATCATCACCCAGGTCGAGATCGGCCTCCAGACCGGTGATGCCGAAGAGCCGGCGGAATCCGACCCCGTCCTCGCGGTCACCGACCTGGGCCGGGCCGACGTCGAGCGCCGCCGCTTCCTCGCCATCGCTGCCTTCACTACCGCCGGCGTCGCCATGCCGCTCGGATACGACCACGAGGCCACCGCCCGCATGCTCCGCGCCCGCACCGGCACGTCAGTGGTCGGCGCGGAGGACGTGGACGTCGTACGGCAGATCACGGCCGCCTTCAGCGCGGCCGACGAGCGCCTCGGCGGCGGGCACGGCCTGACCACGGTCACCGCCTACCTTGCCGACACCGCCGCCCCGATCCTCCGCGGACGCTTCCCCAGCGAAGCGTTACGCCGAGCCGCCTTCGGAGCCGTCGCCGAACTCGCCTACCTCGCAGGCTGGAAGCACCACGACCTCGGCCAGGAAGGCGCCGCCCAGCGCTACTACCAGGTCGGCTACAAGCTCGCCTGCGAAGCCGACCCCCACGGCCACGCCGCCTGGATGATGCGCGCCCTCGCCCACCAGGCCCTCAGCCTCAAACAGCCCCACCACTGCGTCGACCTCGTCGAAGGCGCCCTACGCACAGGTCTCGGCCACGTCGACGGCCAGACCGAGGCGCTCCTCCACATCACCCACGCCCGCGCCTACGCCGCCACCGACGAGAACCCGTCGGCCGCACGCGCCCTGCTCGCCGCCGAAGACGCCCTCCTCCGAGACGACGGTCCCCAGCCCAGCTACTCACGCGTAAGCGGCCCTGCCGCCGGCACCGTGGCCAGCCACACCGCCCGTACCCTGACCGACCTCGCCGACCACATCGGCACCGAGCAACAGCACCGAGACGCCCTCACCCGATGGGACTCGGAGAAGTACAAGCGCGTCCACGCCCTCACCCACGCCGACCTCGGCGACAGCCTCGCCGCCCAGGCCCGCGCCGACGAAGCCGTCGCCGCCTGGACTCAGGCCCTGGTCCTCATGGAAGGCATGACCTCCGACCGCACGCGCAAGGCGATCACCTCGATCCGCTCCACCCTCGCGGTCTACCAGCGTCGCAAAGTGCCCGGCGCCGCCGATCTCGCCCGCCGCGCCCGCGAGGCCCTCGCCTAACATGCCCAACAACCCGCCCGACGAAGGGAACACCGTGGCCCAGCAGACCGACGACCAGCCGAAGGCCCTCAAGCCTGCGCTCGAATCCATGACCCTGCTGGTCGCCGCCGTCATCGTCCACGACACGGCTACCAACCGCGTCGTCCTCCTCCAGCGCAGCGAGAACGCCAAGTTCGCCCAGGGAATGTGGGACCTCCCCGTCGGCAAGAGCGAGCCAGGCGAGCCCATCACCGAAACCGCGGTCCGTGAGCTCTACGAGGAGACCGGCCTCACGGTGAAGCCCGAGTCCCTCAAGGTCGCCCACATCATCCACGGCGCCTGGGGCGTCGAAGCCCCCAACGGCTTCCTCACGGTGGTGTTCGCCGCCCACGACTGGACAGGCGAACCCGAAAACCGCGAACCCCGCAAGCACTCCCAGGTCCGCTGGGTCGACGCCAACGCCATCCCCGAAGCCTTCGTTGACACCACGGCCAGCGCCCTCCACCACTACCTGACCAATGACGTGGAAGTCTCCCTGGACGGCTGGGGGTGAGCACAGTCCGTCCAGGGTTCAGCCTTCGTTGTGCCGTAGCGGCACACAGGAAGTGCGCATGATGGAGCTCACGAGAGGCCGGGATTACTCCAGCTCCGCAATGTGGTGCGCCTGAGGGCTGAGATGAGGGTGGCGGGCCAGAAGATCTTTCGCGAGAGCCAGATCTTCCTGCGCTCTCTGAGTGAGCCCCGCTCGTCGATAATTGATGATCCGCGTTTTGAGGGCCATGAGTAGGGTTTCGCTCGGGACATCTCGTGCAGATTCCACGGTGATGATCTCTGTGAATTTTGCGATTGCTTCATTGGTTTCCCCGGCGCGGCTCAGGGCAACGCCAAGCTGGTGAAGCAGTACGAGGTCTGCTGGTGAGAATTCCACAGCGCGCCGCAAGGCGTGAACGCGCCCGAACTTATCTCGCTGGGCATCACACACCCTCGCCTTTGTGCTGTACGCGAGCCCGCCAGTGAGACGGCTCGCGCGCGCACATGCGACATCGGCAAACTTTATGGCTTGACCGATCCTGTTGCGTGCGAGCTCGTAGCTTGCGCTCATTGCGAATACGTAGGCGCTGGTCGGTGCGACATCGCGTGCCTGCTGGAAGAGCGCGTCAGCTGCGTCCATGTTTCCAGAGAACGTTTCAGACTCGCCTCGTCGACAGAGGATCACCCCACGCTTCTCGCTGTCCGCTTGAATGCCGTAACGCTCGAATACTCCAACGAACCTTTCTACCTCCCACGACTTCAGTTCCATTTGTTGCGTGTACTGTTGGACTCGACGTCGGGCGCCGGTCTCCAAGCCGCTAAAGCGAGCTAGCTGGTTTGCGGCGAAGGAGAGGGTAATGGGCAGGCTGCTGTAGGTTGCCTGCCCATCGGCCGGATGTACTTGGCGGCTCACCAGCGTGGCCTCTTCCAGCTCATGCAGGGCTGAATCGAGCCGTTCGCGGGGAATTTCGGCAGCGAGGGCGAGTAGGTGATCCCCTGGCGGCGTGTCAAAGATGGACATGACGCTTAGTACAAGTTTTGCGTCCGCAGACAATACGTCCCAGATGTTACGGAAGCTGAATTCCAGGACCGGGGAATCTTCGCCTTGCACCGCGCCTAGGGCGTCATTGAGATCGCCGCGCAATTTGTAGCGACCCAGGGCCCATTGGATCGCCAATGGTAGACCCCCGCACGCCTTGTTGATTTCGCTAATCCGGCGTTCTGTAATCGGGAGGTCGATCCTGAGTTCTCCAGACTTCACCGCCACGAAGTCGCGAGTCTCCTCGTGGTTCAGTTCTGGGACGGTGACGGGATACTCCCACCCGCCTGTCTTGCGGCGGCTCGTGATGATGACCTTGGCTTGCGAAGTCGGAGGCAGGTCCTGAATGAAGGAGATAATTCTCCCATCGTCGACAGTCTCGAGATTGTCTAGGACGATAAGAGTAGGCCACACTGAGAGCCATTCCAGGACGGTGTGCTTCTTTTCGTCAAGGGCAGCTGGTGGTTCCTCGCCGAAAAGCAATAGAATCTGGTCGAGAAGCCCTTCGAGGGAGTATAGTGTCCTGGTTTGAGAGCGGGAGATACCTCCAGATGTCAGCACGGTCTCCTTCGCCGTGAGCTGCAGGATCGCTTCAAAATCCCTTTGATCGTAGAAATGATAGGCGGCCCAGGTCGCAAGAGCGGATTTTCCGACACCGCCAGGGCCGTGGACGTTGATGATCCAAATTCTGGGGTCCTTCGTGACGGCCGAGATCAGCTGCTCCCGCAGTTGTTCGCGTCCGACAAAATACTGGAAGTCTTTCTCCAGGAGGCGGTAGGTCCCCGTGTCTACGGCGAATGGAGTCTTCGATTGTTCACGCTCGAGGCTATCCTGGTCCGCTCGTTCTTCTAGATCGTCAAGAAGTTCCTCGAGTTCCTCTGCGCTATCCAGTCGCACGGTAGAATCGCCGCGACGGAAGTAGATATCCCCGCGACGAAGACCGTATGACTCTTTCGGTTGAAAGTCGTGTTTTACGAGGGAAGGTGTGCGCCGCTTTCTCCTCTTTGCCGCCGCCCTCACGAAGATCACGGCAAACCATCGTGGTTCTCCCGTGTAGCGGAGCTGATGCTGGACGATATCTACCGAAATTTCTAGTCCGGTGGCCCGGCGGATCTTATCGCGGAGAAGTTTCGCATCGTACGGGAGTTCGGAATTGAGGCCGACTGGCACCCAGGTTTTGTCCTGGACGCCAATAACGAGATAGCCACCCCCTGTATTTTTCATGGCGATCACGTCTTTGGCGAAAGCGGCGGCATCGTAGTCGCTCTCAAGCCGGAGGAGCTGCTTGAAATCTAGCCATTCGCACTCGCCGCGGCAGTCAATGAGGTATTTGAGCGCGTCGAGACTCAGATCTCCGTCTCGAACCATTCGCTCGATTGTGGCGAGGTTCATTCCTGGCTACTCGCTCTCTGGCCGGCGGCCGGACGTCAGCAGGGTCAGCATCGTATCGGCACCGCTTGCGCGAGGGGGCCCTTACTGGGAACCACCTGGTGGTAGCGAACCCTCTTCGTAGCCACAGGCGTTGAGGGGTGATCAGAGTTGGGGCGAGCCGTTGGCGAAGTCGTAGTGGAGGTCCGTCCAGCGGCGAAGGTCGGCGGGGGCGTGGCTGGGGTAGCCGGGGCGTCCCACGCCTTTGACCGAGTGATCCCAGAGGCCGTCGGGCTCCGTGAAGCGGTCGGCGTGGTGGGTACCGAGGAGGGCGTCGAGGCGGAGGAGGGCGCCCAGGGCGAAGCAGTAGGCGCCGCCGGAGTAGCAGACCTCGGTGGCCAGGAGCAGGTCACCGATGCGTGCCCGGAACCGGTCGCGGCGGTCGACGCCGATCAGCCAGCTCGTACCTGAGGAGGGCTTCCAGTTCCTCGTCAGTGATCGCGGCGGCGTCATTGAACAGGTGCCGGGTAAACCGTGTGGTGTGCCACCACCGGGGGCCCAGGAACCGCCCGCCATTCAGTACGAGATAGCCTCGTCACGTAGCTCTCGACCACGTGGCCGTAGCCGACTTCCTCGGGGTGCTGGGACGGCATCGGTCACCTCTCCGGGTGCAGGTCGGTACGGTCGATCCAGGTGGGGGCGACGAAGATGTTGTCGCCGACGGGGGCTTCGGAGGCTTCCAGCAGGGACCAGGTGCGGGACTCTTCGACCAGGTGCTGCCAGGGCGCGGTCCAGTCGAGTTCCCAGTCCAAGCCGGTGTCGGAGACGCCGTACGTGCGGCCGGCGTCCACTCGCCAGAACTGGGAGTAGAGGATCACCTGGGCGTGGTCGGCCAGGTCGTTGATGATCTCGGTGAAGTGGGTCGAGGGCCAGCCAGGGGCGTTGTCCGCCGCGGTGGCGCGTATGCCCGCTGTGAGCGGTGGGACTACAGGGTTGCGGGCGCCGAGCTCCGTCAAGGCCCAGCGGATGCCGCATGGCTCGGTCCAGTCCGGCGGGGTCGCCCGTTCCAGGCAGGCGCGGTAGGCGCGGTGCAGGGGCTCGATGGCGCCGTCGATCTCCAGGCTCGCCAGAGCCATGGCCGCCCATTCGCGGACGGTCGGGTTGTCGCTGTCCAGCAGGCCGATGAGAGCGGGGCCGCAACGGGGATCGCCCACCTCCTCGAAGACCTCGATCGCGGTCAGCTGGCCGAAGCCGCCGAGGGAAGGAAGGCCGTCGATGACGGCGGGTATGGCGTCGGCGCCGATCCAGATCAGCTCCGCGCGGGCGTCGTAGGACTTATCGGCCTTTCCGTCGAGCTGCTGGACGAGTGTCTCGATGTGGGAGGTCATGACGCGGAGCAGTCCCGGCGCCAGAAGGTGGGGAGCCACCAGCAGAGCACCGAGCGGTCGTCTGGCCACGGGGCGCGGTCCTGGGATTCCCAGTCCTCCAAGGAGTCGCGCGTCAGGTCGATGGGCCGCCATGCGGGGTCGAGCGGCTCGTCCTCGGCCGGCAGGCGGACGTACCGGAGGCCGTGTTCGTCGCAGGCGCCGAAGTTCTGGTAGTTCCGCTGGGCCTCGATCAAGGAGATCTTGTTCGCGCCGCCGTCCATGGTCGGCCAGCGGAACTGGACCCCGTCGTCCTCCCAGAAGCAGACGGGGCAGATCTCGTACGAGCCGGGCATTGCGTCCAGTACGCGGTGCCCGCAGCAGGGACAGGGGTAGGAGTCACTCACCTGCGCAGTCTCCTTGCAGGCCCCGCCGGTGTGCCAGGGATTTCGCAGCCTCGGAGCCTCCGGCCAGTCCGCAGCCAGTCCGCAGGACACCCGTAAATGGCCCTCGGGAGCCAACGCGTGCCAACCAGGAAAGCCCAGGTCAGGGCCCTGGGCGGGGCTCCGCCGCAGGTCGGGATCCGGCTTCAGACGTTCCGCTTCAATGTGTAGCGGCTGACGTGACACCGCGGCGCTGATCTGGCAGACATGCAGGTCAGAGAGGGTCCGACTCTTCGGGGTCGGGCCCTTGGTTTTTTCCCGTGCTGGGATTGGTGCTGGGATAGCTGCCCCCTCGTCACCTGTCGTCACCCCTGGTCATCCGTACCGTGCTGGGATTGCGCTGGGATGGGGTGACGGCGCTGTGCTGGGTGGTGTGCCGCGCGACACTTCGCGGCACGCAGGCCGTGGCGCTTTTCCTACTCGTTTGACACACTTCGGGCATGGTGGAGAAGACGTACAGCATCGGGGAAGGGCCGGCGACGCGGGTGAGCCTGTCGCTGCCGGAAGGGACCGCGGAGGCGATCAGGGCGCGGGTGGGCAAGCGGGAGTTCTCCGCGTTCATCGCCGAGGCGGTCGAGCGTGAGTTGCGCGGGCAGGTCCTTGACGAGTATCTGGCGGATTACGAGAACCGCAAGGGGCCGGTCTCCGAGCAGGCTCGCCAGCGAGCGCGGCAGGTCTTCGACGAGGTGTTCGCCGAGGAGGGTGAGTGGCCCGCCGCAAGCTGAGTCACGAGGGAACGCTGGTCTTGGACAGCGAAGGGCTCTCGAAGCTACTCGCCGATGACGAGCAGGTGGTGGCGCTGGTAGCTGAGGCGCGCTCGCGCGGCATGGAGGTCGTGATCAGCGCACTCACCATCATTGAGGTCGTCCACGCTCGCACGAACAAGTCTCGCCTGAACTGGGTGCTCTCCGGACTGCGCGTGGTCGTGGTGGGTGACGAGGAGGCGAAGGCGGCCTCGAAGCTGCTGATGGATGCCGGCTTGCATGGGCATAAGTACGCGATCGATGCGGCTGTCGCCGAGGCCGCGCTGCGGCAGCATCGGCCGGTAATCATGCTGACCTCTGATATCGATGACATGGCCAAACTTTGCAGCGATCGCGTTCGGCTAGTGGGGATCTAACTGCCTCCGACCCCGGTGCTGCCTTCATGGCCGAGACCCGCCGGAATGGGATTTGGGCGCCGTACCTTGGCGGGATTGCCAGTGGTGAACGCGAGTCCGGACTGATACCACTGATCAAGATCCGGGCAGCACGGTTGTAGCGGGGGAACGTGGGCTGGCAGGAAGAAGTCGTCTCGGCGCTGGACGCCTGGGTGGCACACGAGGGCGTAGCTACTCGGGAGCCACGGTGGCGCCCGCTGGGGCGAGCGGTGCGAGGCCGCAAACCCGGAGAATACGTAGTTGACGTGCGCGGGTCCGAAACCGGGACGGACCAGCTCCAGGGGGACAGTCTGCGACTGGCCGGACCTGATGAGAGCGACATTGACGCAGGTTACTCCGTGCTCGACGTATACAGGGACGGCACCACGCTTCGAGTGCGTGTTCCGGAGTTCGCAGACCCGGCGGATCCCTGTCTGTGGATGAAGCCGCAGCCCACCGGATTCCTCGTCAAGGCGCTGCGGGAAGGCATGGCCTCGCTCGCCGATGCTCCGCTGGCCCATCTCATGGCCCGAGGCGAGGCGGGCACGGGGCGGCTTGCTCCCATTGGGCTGCCACCCGGCACGCTCTTGCCGGCCCAGGATCGCGCCTATCAGGCATGCATGGGCGAGGGTCTGTGGCTGGTGTGGGGGCCACCGGGTACTGGCAAGACCACAGTTCTCAAACGCGCCATCAGCGATCTCGTCGCCCGGGGGAAGCGGGTCCTGCTGGTCTCGGCCACCAATATCGCTGTGGACAACGCCCTGTGGGGCGTGGTGAAAGAGCGACGACATGGCGATGGCGAGCTCGTCCGCGTGGGGCCACCTCACCTGCGGGAGATAGCGGAAGACGCGAGTGTCTGCCTCACGCTGATGGTGCGCCTCCGATTGACCGAAATCGTTGAGCGCCGCCGTGCTGTCGCCGCTCAACTGGTCGAGGCTCGGGAGCGGGCCCGGCAGTTGGAGGAGCTGGAGCGGAGCCTCACGGACTTCGACGCTGTGGCGTACGCCGCGGACCGTGTCCGACTCGATGATCCTGCCCGAGCTTCCGCGGCTTTGGAGCAGATGCGCGATGAGGCACGCCGGGATGCCAAGGACGCGGAGGACACTGCCGTACGGCTGGAACGGTCCTACCAGGCCGCGCTCGAAGCGGTGAGGGTGACGAAGCAGGCTCAAACTGACTGGAAGTCGTACGACGAGTATCAGGAAAGCCTGGATCGACTCCGTCTGGCAGTGACCGACTTGGAGGCGAAGGCACTGGTCGCCGGCGGTGAGTGTGTGGCGGCTCAGGAGCTCGTGGACGGCCTTGAACAGATGAAGGGCTTTGCGAGGCGCCGGGCAAAGCAGGAACGGGAAACTGCGCGCACTCGACTGGAGACGGCGCGCGCTGACGCGCACCAGGCCGGTCAGCAGGCGGTGGACGCCCGGTCGGTCCTGGCCCGGCAGGAGGACGCCGTCGCGACGCAGCTAGCGGAACTCGGCGCTCGGATTCCGTTCAGCAAGCAGGAAATCGCGCTCCGGCAGACGACCCTGCAGAAGGTGGGGAAGGCCCTGGAACAGGCCCGGCGACACCATCTGGCGGCGGGCGCCAACCTGGCCGTTCTCGCCAGGGAACTTGGGCTTTCCCAAGCGGCTGAAACTCGTGTCGAGGAGGCCGACCGACTCGGCCACCCCCGACGCCATGCACAGGTGACGGACCTGAAACCTCGGGTGGCGGAGGACCAAGAGTACCGGTCGGCGCTGGAACGCCGTCATCGCGAACTCCAGGAGGAGTACGACAAGTTTGCGCGTGACGCCCAGGGTGAGATCATTCGCGGTGCCAAGGTTGTTGCCACTACCCTTGCCCGCTTCCGTACCACGAAAGCGGTCTTCGAGGGTGAATACGACGTGGTCCTGGTCGACGAGGCCGGGGCCGCGACCTTGCCCGAGGTCCTCCTTGCCGTGGGAAAGGCGAAGACCACTGCGGTCCTCCTTGGGGATTTCATGCAGCTCGGTCCAGTACTGCCGCAACTCGACGGAAGCAAGCGGCCCGACGTTGCCCGCTGGATCCTGCGTGAGGTCTACGAGCACTTCGATATCGAGTCCCCCACGGCGGCCGTGAATCACCAAGGCTGCGTCGTACTGGATGTCCAGCACCGCTTCGGCCACGACGTCATGAGTCTGGCGAACTCACTCGCGTATGACGGCGTGTTGAAATCCGGCCCAGGTGTTGAGCAGCGTGCAGCACGGCGCGCCTCGGACGACCCCGAGATCGTGATCATCGACACCGACGGGCTGCAGAACCTCGCCCAGGTCCACCGCACCGGCCGTCGCAAGGGATGGTGGCCGGCCGGCTCCCTGCTCGCACGAGCCCTGATCGACCTGCACGGAGAGGACGGTGAGGAGGCCGGTGTCGTGACGCCGTACCCGGTGCAGGCCGAAGCAACCTTGGAGGCGCTCCGGGACAACGAGGGTGTCGGCAGTCGGCTCGCCGAAGTCGGAACGGCTCACCGATTCCAGGGGCGCGAGTTCCCCGTAGTCATCTTCGACACCGTGGAGGACGACTACGGTGACGGCCTCTGGATGTCCCGGGCGTCCCGGGCTCCTGGAGCGTCGGCCTGGGAGCGCAATGGGGTACGACTTTTCAACGTCGCCGTCACCCGTGTTCAGACCAGGCTTTACGTTGTCGGAAGCCGAAGGCGCATTCTTGCTGCGGGCGAGCAGACCGCCATGGGCAGGCTTGCTGCCCTCGTCGGCGACCGACGGGTCCGCACGGTTCCGGCCACTCATCTGATCGCCCCCGGCGAGCGGCCGGACATCCCTCTCGGTCCGTTCGGCACGCGTCTCGCCGACGTCCTCTCCCGCCATGTCGAGGTCTCCGACGTCGACGACGAGATCTCGTTCTACGAGATATTTGCCGCACGGCTGGCCGAAGCGCGCAACTCCTTGTGGATCTGGTCTCCGTGGACTGCGAAACGTCTCATCGGGCTGCTGCCGGTGCTGGACGAGGCCGTGCGCCGAGGAGTGCGTGTGACGGTTTTCGTCCGTGATCCCTACGACACGGGTCAGAAGAAACAGGCCGACTTGGTCAGGCAGCTTCGGGCAGTGGTGCAGACGGTCGTCCCCGTCAACGTAATGCACCAGAAGATCGTCGTGATCGACGAGCACACGGTTCTGCTGGGGAGCCTCAACTCTCTCTCGCAGAGCCGCTCACGTGAGGTCATGCTGACCATCAAGGGCGGCCACTTCGCACGCAAGATCCTGACTCACGAGCATGCGGAGGACTTTGCCAAACCTCCTCGGTGCGATGCATGCAAGGGGGAGGAAGTGGACCTGCGCCGCCGGGCCGACGGTTCCTGGTACTGGCGATGCTTCAACCGGATATGCCCAGCGCGGCGAGGGAGTCGGGCGTGGGAGAAGGTTGTTCGGTTTAAGTCAGGGGCACGGCGCTAGCTGGGTCAACCTCGATGAGACAAGACCGCCCTGCGGCTGCCTGGTTCACGGCGGCTCGTTGAGGTTCTCGGTCGAGTCCTGGTAGGCGCGGGTGGCGCGGACGAAGTAGTCGAAGAGCACCTCGCGCTCCTCCGGGGAGTAGTCGCCGATGATCGCCCCGATCGCCCGGCGGGCGGGGGCCAGGACCTCGTCGAGTCTGCCGGGCCTGTCGATCGGCTCGATGATGACCTTGCGGCGGTCGTCGGGCGAGGGCGCCCTGCGGACGTATCCGGCCGCCTCCAGACGGTCGATGAGGCGGGTGGTCGGCCCGGTCGTCAGGCCGGTGCGCGTGCCCAGTTCCCCGGGGGTCATCGCCCCGGACAGTTCCAGGATGTTCAACGCGTACAGGTCCGTGGCGCCCAGGTGGCACGCCTTGGCGCCGGCGTGGCCGTGCAGCATCACCGCACTCAGATACTGCCGGTAGATCTTGCTCGCATCCTCGGGCGTTGACACGGGATGCTCCCCTCTCTAATCTCTTCCTAAAGGAAGATAAATCTTTACCGAAGAAACGTCTTGCGGGAAGTTACCTCTGAAGGTACCCCGCCACAGCGAACGGTCCAACCAGAGCGAACGGTCCAAGGTGCAGACCGACACGCTGGTTCGCCAGGCCGACGACACCCGTCCGATGAGGAGCATTTCCGTTGTTTGCCGCTCTGTACTGGATCAACGCCGTGCTGACCCTCGCGGCCCTGCCGCTCTGGCTGCTGGCCGGGCAGTTGACCGGCCGGTTACGCAAGGCCCGGACCCTGGGCCGGTTGCGGCGCACCTCCTGGGCGGCGCTGACGGCAACGCTCCTTGCGCTCCTGCCGACCGCCACCACGGCGGCGCTGATCGGCGGCGCGCTGGGCTCGTACGGGACGGTCGTGATGGCCGATCGGCTGTACGTGCAGTTCCCGATGATCCTCGCCGCGCTCGCGGTCGTCCTGGTGAAGGGACTGCCCGGGCTGTGGCGCACCGCCAGGGTCGGCGGTGATGCGGCCGAACCCGTGCCGGTCGAACGCGCCCGCGCTGCCGCAGGACCCTGGCTCGTCGTCCCGGTGCAGATCAACGCCGTGGTCACGGCCATCAGCCTCTATCTGTGGTGGATCTCCCCGCCGCTCGGCAGGAGCGCGATGGTGTGGTGGGCGGTGCTGCTCGTCGCCGCACTGGCCCTGGTCGTCCGGCAGCGTCGGCGGCGCGACGCTCTCGGCTCGGAGAGCGGGGGCGTGACTCGTCTGGTGTCGGTGATGCGGATCGCCGCCGCATCCGTCGTGGTGTTGGTCGTGGTCGGCGGCGGACTGGTCTGGTCGGCCGAGCGGAGCAGGCTGCCCGAACGCCACTCGGCCAACGGCCACGGCGACTACGACCTCGGTGGCGGGCCCGACGTGCCAAGGGCGGCCGCCGGTCATCAGCACGCCGTACCCGTGGCCGCCTCCGGTCGGAGCGTCGACAGCCTCACCGAGCGGGACCTGTCGGGGCCGGTGCGCCGCTTCACGCTCACCGCCCGCACGGCCAGGATCCGCCTCGACTCGGGCCGCACCATCGACGCCTGGACCTTCAACGGAAGCTCCCCGGGCCCCGAACTCCGCGTCCGCCAGGGCGATCTGGTCGAAGTCACCCTCGTGAACGCCGACATCGAGGCCGGGGTGACCCTGCACTGGCACGGCTACGACGTGCCCAACGCCGCCGACGGAGCCGCCGGCGTCACCCAGAACGCGGTGGCCCCCGGACACCGCATGAAGTACCGGTTCCGGGCCAAGGACGCCGGCAGCTACTGGTACCACTCGCACCAGCAGTCGGCCGAGCAGGTACAGCGCGGCCTCTACGGGGCACTGATCGTCGAGCCCGGGCCCGTGAAGGGGGCCGACATCGCTGTGCTGTACCGCGAGTGGGGTACGGACGCGGTGGCCGGTGGGGCGCGGGTCTTCGGCACGTCGGACGGTCTGCGGCGGCAGCGGATCTCTCCCGGCACCCCGGTGCGGCTGCGGCTGGTCAACACCGTCAACGACCCCGTCGACCTGACGCTGGCCGGCAGCCCGTTCCGGGTCGCCGCGATCGACGGCGGTGAGCTGCACGGCCCCGGTGAGATCCGTGGCAAGGCCCTGCCGATGGCAGCCGGCGGCCGCTACGACCTGACCTTCACCATGCCCGCCCACCCCGTGGAACTCCGGCGGGCCGACACCGGGGGTCCGGCCCTCGTCCTCAGCCCGGACGGTCGGGGCCGCGCACCGGCACAAGCGACGAACGGCACCTTCGACCCGGCTTCCTACGGCACGCCGACGGCCACCCCGTTCGGCCCGGGCACCCGCTACGACCGGCACTTCACCCTGAACATCGACTCCTCGTTCGGGTTCTTCGACGGGAGGCCGGCGCTGCGATACCGCATCAACGGCCGGGTCTTTCCCGACATCCCGAACATGGTGGTCCGCGAGGGCGAGACCATCAAGATGACCTTCGTCAATCGCAGCGACGCCGACCACCCCATGCACCTGCACGGGCACCACGTCCAGGTCCTGACCCGCAACGGGAAGCGGGTCACCGGCGCCTCCTGGCGGGCCGACTCCCTGAACGTGGCACCGGGCGAGACCTATGACGTCGCCTTCAAGGCCGACAACCCCGGCCTGTGGATGGACCACTGCCACAACCTGTTCCACGCCAAGGTCGGCATGATGCTCCACCTCGCCTACGCCGGGGTGACCACCCCCTACGATTCCGGCACCGCCACCCCCAACCAGCCCGAATAGCGGTGCCGCCAGCCGTTGCCGTACGTCCGGGCAACGTCAGCCCAGGACCAGCAAGGTCGCGATGGCCGGCCCGAACGCCCCGCCCAGTTGGTAGCTGAGGGCGAAGAGACCGATGGCCGTGGGGCGCTGGGCGTCGGGCGTGGCGGTGGCGGCGTGCATGGAGAGGGTGGCGTTGGCGCCGGTCGCCGTGAACGCCGCCGCGCCCGCCGCGAGCAGCAGCAGGGGGCCGGACGTCGCGAAGACGGCGGTAACGATCGCTGCCGCGCCCACCGTGACCAGCACCACGCGCACCGCCGTCCTGCCCATCCGCGCCGCGTTCGCCGCCAGCAGCCACGACAGTGCCGACGCCGTCAGCAGGGTCACCAACTGGCCGGTGCCGATCGCCCCCTTCGACCAGTCCGCCCGGTCCCGCAACAGGCTCGGCACGGTGAAGAGCAGGGTGAAGTATGTGGTCGACAGCGCCCCGCCGAGTGCCGCGGAGATGAGGAACAGCGGCGAGCGCAGGAGCTGGACCGGGATGAAGCCCCCTGGGCGGCGGCGGATGTGCCGGGTCAGGAGGGTGCCGGTCAGCAGCGCGGCCGCCAGCGCCGGGAGCGGTGTCGTCGGCAGCAGGATCAGCGACGTCGCCAGCGCTATGAGCAGTGCCGCCCCGCGCGCGTCGAAGCCGCCTCCGCCCGGCTTCGTCCCCCGCGTGTACCGCGCCACCGCCGGTACGGCGAGCACCGCCACCGCCGACACCCCGAACGCCAGCCGCCACGACACCGCGTCCGTCAGCGTCGCCCCCAGCAGCGGACCCGCCGCCCCGAGGACACCGAACCCGGAGCTGATCACGCCCATCCTGCGTGCGCTCCCCGCCAGGTTCATCGCCGCCGCCACCAGGCCCGCGCCGCCCAGCGACTGCGCCACCCGGCCCGCCAGGGCCACCGGCAGCCACGGCGCGACCGCCACCAGGGCCGTGCCGCCGAGCACCAGCGCCGTGCTCAGGCGCAGCAGCGGCTGAAAACCGCGCCGCCGCAGCAGCGCGGCCAGCAGCGGCGTGCCCGCCGCCATCCCCCAGGCGAAGGCGGTCACCAGCCACGTCACCGTGGCCGTTCCGACTCCCAGGGAGCGCGCCATGTCCGGCAGGATCAGTACGGGGGCGTTGGCCCCCGCCGCCACCGGAGCCGCCAGCAACGCCAGCCATACGACCGGGACTTGGCCGGGCTTTCGTTCCCTTCCGGCGACGGTTGTGCCGGTGGGGGTGCCGGTTGGTTTGGGTGCGAGTGCGGGTGCGGGTGCTACTGGTGCGGTGGTGCTGGACATGGTGACCCCCTGGAGCGGGACGGGCTGAGCACGGTGGAGGTGAGGGAGGGCTGCGGCTGTGCGGCCGGGCGCAATCGTCTTCGCCTTCGTTTTCTGAAGGCTAAAAGTCTGAACGTTGAGATAAAAACACGGGGTTTCGTTCAGCGTCAAGTGTCTTAACATTGAGAGAGTTGGGTGTGGGGTGGGAGCGTGGAGTGTGGAGCGCGCCGAGCCCGCGGAGACCGCGGAGCCCGCGGAGACCGCGGAGCCCGCGGAGACCGCGGAGCCCACGGAGACGAGAAGGAGGCAGCCATGAGCGACGCCGTGGACGCGATCGTCGGGCAGTGGGAGAAGGAGCGGCCCGAGCTGGCGGACGATCTCTGGCCGGTCCAGTTGATCGCCCGGGTGCAGCGGGCGAACCGGATCGTCGAGCGGGAGCTGAAGGCGTTCTGCGCGGAGCACGGCGTGGAGGTGGGCGAGTTCGACGTCCTGACCACGCTGCGCCGCTCGGGGCCGCCGTACGCCCTGACCGCGGGCGCCTTCCTCAAGGCCGCCATGGTGACCTCCGGCGCGATCACCAACCGCATCGACCGGATGGAGGTCAAGGGCCTCGTCGAGCGCGTGCGGGACACCGCCGACCGGCGGACCGTCAAGATCAGGCTCACCGGGCGGGGGCAGCAGCTCACGGACATCCTGATGGCCGGTCATCTGCGTAACCAGGCCCGGATCCTCGGCGGCATCGACCCCGCGGAGATGGACCGGGCCGTCGTCGTGCTGCGTACGTTTCTGGAGCTGCACGGCGACACGTCGATCACCTGATGACGTCCCGGCCGCCTGGCGGCGCCCCGATCGGCTGACGGCATGTCGATCACCTGACGGCCGTCGCCGCGGGCCGGGCGGGACCGGTGCCGGGAGTGGTCCTCGTGGCCCGTGGGGCGCGGGCACCCTCGCGGGAAGCCCGCGGCGCAGAAGCATGGAGTGCCCACGGTGGCTGAAATCCCGCCACCGCGGCCCCCCGCAACCCTCCGCCCCACGGAAGCCGCAGTCCGGTGCCGCCGCCCGGACCAGGCGTTATCTCCCGCCGTCCGGACGAAATGCACGGATTATTGCCGCCATGTCATGGCGGGGGCATGGCAGTCGTGTTACGTCCGAACACTGCCCTTGTGGGTTTCCTATGGATCGGTCAATCTTTCGTCGGCGACAGCGAGTTGAACACTGATCAACTTGGCGTGACCTGTCTCCCAAACGTTGTCATGCCCTTGTCGCATCCCCCACCAGCGCACCACCGATTGAGGAGGACCCCTCAGATGGCAGTGATGCGTCACCCCCGCCGAAGACTGGCCGGTATAGGCACCCTCTCCCTGACCGCCGCCACGGCTGTCGCCCTCGGTGTCGTCTCCGCGCTCCCCGCGAGCGCGCAGCCGCAGGCCGCCGAAGGCCGGATCCAGTACGCCGGTGCCCCCGGCGCGATCGCGAACAGCTACATCGTCACGCTCGACGCGGACGCCGCGAAGGCCGACTCCCCGGCCGGCAGGGCACTGGCCAAGAAGCACGGGGCTGAGATCGAGCGTACGTACAAGAAGGTCCTGAACGGCTACGAGGTGCAGGCCTCCGAGGCCGAGGCGAAGAAGTTCGCCGCCGACCCCGCCGTCGCCTCCGTCGTGCAGAACCGGACGTACACGGTCGCCGCCACCCAGAACAACCCGCCGTCATGGGGTCTGGACCGTATCGACCAGCGCAACCTCCCGCTGGACCAGAAGTACACCTACCCGGACAAGGCGGGTGAGGGCGCCACCGTCTATGTCATCGACACCGGCGTCCGCAAGACGCACCAGGACTTCGGCGGCCGTGCCGTCGACGGCTACGACGCCATCGACAACGACAACGTCGCGCAGGACGGCCACGGCCACGGCACGCACGTCGCGGGCACCGTCGGCGGGATCGCGCACGGCGTCGCCAAGAAGGCGAGGATCGTCGGCGTCCGCGTGCTCAACAACTCGGGATCGGGCACCACCGCGCAGGTCGTCGCGGGCATCGACTGGGTGACACGCAACGCCACCAAGCCCGCCGTCGCCAACATGAGCCTCGGCGGTCCGGCCGACAGCGCGCTCGACACCGCCGTACGCAACTCCGTCGCCGCCGGCATCACCTTCGCCGTCGCCGCGGGGAACGAGTCCACCAACGCCTCGACGCGCTCACCCGCGCGCGTCACCGAGGCCATCACCGTCGGCGCCACCACCAACACCGACGCCAAGGCGAGCTACTCGAACTTCGGTGCGGTCCTCGACCTGTTCGCCCCGGGCTCCAACATCACGTCGGCGTGGAACACCAATGACACGGCGACCAGCACCATCTCGGGTACGTCGATGGCGTCGCCGCACGTCGCGGGCGCAGCGGCCCTGTACGTCGCCGAGAACCCGACGGCCACCCCGGCCCAGGTGTCCACCGCCCTGACCACGGCTGCGACGCCGAACGTCGTCGGCAGCCCCGGCACGGGCTCGCCCAACCGCCTCCTGTACGTGGGCGGCGGCGGCACCAACCCGCCCGGATCGAAGTTCGAGAACGGCGCGGACTTCGCCATCACCGACAACGCCACGGTCGAGTCGCCGGTGACGGTCACCGGCGTCGACGGCAACGCCCCCGCGGCGCTCGCCGTCCCGGTCGCCATCAAGCACACCTACGTCGGTGACCTCAAGGTCGAACTCGTCGCCCCCGACGGCACCGCCTACGTCCTGAAGAACTTCGGCACGGGCGGCAGCGCGGACGACATCAACACCTCGTACACCGTCGACGCCTCGTCGGAGACGGCCAACGGCACCTGGAAGCTGCGGGTGACGGACAACGCGGCCCAGGACGTCGGCACCCTCGACTCGTGGGGGCTGCAGTTCTGACGCCGCGCGGTAGCGGCACCGAGCGGTACCAGTAGGTGACTTCGCCCCCGTGGAACGGCCCCGGATCCCCGGACCCGGCCGACCGCGGGGGCGCGGTCATGTTTGCGGGTGGGAGTGCCAACCACTGTCGTGGGAACGTTAGTTGATGGCTATAACGCGTGAAAGGCCCTGCGTAAAGCCCTGCGCGGCAGGAAATCATCACTTCGAGTGATTCTTTGGCCTAGGGTTGCGGCGAACAACCCACGGTTGCCAGGCTGTTGCTGTCTGTCAACCTGATGGGAGTGGCCAGTGACCTTCGGTGAGCAGCCGGCGTATCTGCGCGTCGCGGGTGATCTCCGCAAGAAGATCGTCGACGGTTCGCTGCCTCCGCGCACCCGGCTCCCCTCGCAGGCCAGAATCCGCGAGGAGTACGGGGTCTCGGACACGGTCGCTCTCGAAGCCCGCAAGGTGCTCATGGCCGAGGGCCTGGTCGAGGGCCGCTCCGGTTCCGGTACGTATGTGCGCGAGCGCCCCGACCCCCGCCGCATCGCGCGTACGGGCTTCCGCGGCCCCGGCGTCTCCACCCCCTTCCGGCAGGAGCAGGCGGCCGAGAGCGCCCGCGGCACCTGGGAGTCCCGCAGCGAGCAGGTGGAGGCGAGCGCCGTGGTCGCCGAGCGCCTCGACATCCGCCCCGGCGACCGGGTGATGTGCACGAGGTACGTCTTCCGGGACGCGGGCGAGGTCATGATGCTCTCCACGTCCTGGGAGCCCCTCGCCGTCACCGGGCGGACGCCGGTGATGCTCCCGGAGGAGGGGCCCCTCGGCGGCTGCGGCGTGGTGGACCGCATGGCCGCCATCGACGTGATCGTGGACAACGTCGCGGAGGACGTCGGCGCCCGCCCCGGCCTCGCCGAGGAGTTGCTCGCCCTCGGCGGTGTGCCCGGCCATGTCGTTCTCGTCATCCGCCGGACCTATTACGCCTCGGGGCGCCCCGTGGAGACGGCCGACATCGTGGTGCCCGCGGACCGCTATCGCGTCGCCTATCACCTGCCGGTGCGCTGACCGCCGACGCGCGGCGGGGTCGGAGGCGGCTCCGGGTGCGGTGGCGGAGGCGGTGGCGGCGGTATCCGGCCGTTCTTGTGGCCGGTCGTTGTCGGGGCTCCCGGTGTTCGAGGGGGCGCCGGGCGGCTCCCGGCGGCCCGGACCGTCGGTGACCCGCCGTGCCATCGGCGTGAGCGGGGCGCACGTCGCCCGAGGGCAAGTCAATAAACCGTAAACCAGGGGGAGTTACGGCTCGTGGGAGCCGTGCGGGATCGCTACAGGGGGCGCGCCCAGGAAGATGCGCCCCCTGTACGCTGGCCGATTGCGTATCTCTTTGTGCAAACTCGTATCCGCTCCGTAAAGGTCGGGCGTAAGGTCGGGCATATGCGGATTGCGGTTTCCTTACAGATCGAGGCGTGGGGCGCGTCGGGGGCGGGGAGCGGAGGGACGGCATGAATGACGGAACGGTCATACTTCCCTGGCTCGTGATACGGCAGGACGACAACGGCAACCGCTACCGGGTCGGCAGGTACGCGACCAAGGCCGAGGCCCAGAAGATGGCCGACAGCCTCGGCGTTCGCGGCAAGGAGAAGCTCTACTGGGTGGAGCGGCTGAGTCCGAACGGCGGACGGTGAAGGCCGTAGGCTCCGCCGTATGACTGAGCTGATCGCGGTGGTGGGTGCCGCGCTGTACGACGAGGGGCGACTGCTCGCCGCCCGCCGGAGCGCGCCCGTGGAACTGGCCGGGCGCTGGGAGCTGCCGGGCGGCAAGGTCGAGCCCGGGGAGCGGGGCGAGGACGCGCTGGTGCGCGAGCTGCGCGAGGAACTCGGGGTCGAGGCGGAGTCGCTCGGGCGGGTGCCTGGGGAGTTCGAACTGGGGTGCGGTCATGTGATGCGGGTGTGGCGGGCCCGGCTGCTCGCGGGTGAGCCCCGGCCCCTTGAGGACCACGACGAACTGCGCTGGTTGCGTCCCGGGGAACTGTGGACGGTGGACTGGCTGCCCGGCGACGTCCCGGCGATCCAGGCGCTGATCGACTCCTCGTCGGAGCGTACTGGGGGCTTCTCGCCCGGCTCCTCCTCGTAGGACCTCAGGTCAGACTTCCCGGCCCTGGTCGAACCTTCGTCCCCCGGACGAACCCTCGCGGCCCTGCGGTCGACCCCTCGGGCCCTGCGGGCGAACCTCGGACCTCTGACCGACTCCGCGTGTCGGAGCCCCGCGCAGATGTCGCACATCCGTCCCCCTCGGGGTGTGGAACCCCGGGGCCCGCGGTGTCACAAGGCATTCCATGGCGCCCGGGCAAGGGGGCGCGCGAGGTGAGGGGGGGACAGTTCAAGCGCCCCCTACGCTATTCGTGTCACTGTGACCCCGTGGACACGGTAGTCCGGCCGGGATATCGGGTATGTGCCCATTAACCCCATGAAACCGGACATAGGTCCGCCGCTGGCCTGGGAAGTGATCGGCGTGATCGACACCGAAGGCGACTGCGCCGAGTGGGCTTTCCCCGCGGACCCCGGAGCCGTGCGCACGGCCCGGGCCGTGGTCCGCAGGCAACTCGGCGAGTGGGGTCTCGGCGCCCTCGGTGATGTCGCCGTGCTGCTCGTCAGCGAATTGGTGACCAATTCCCTGCGGTATGCCTCGGGCCCCATCGGCGTGCGCCTGGTGCGCCCGCCGGGAGCGGGCGGCATCCTGCTCGTGGAAGTCTCCGACCCGCTCCCGGACCCGCCGAGGGAACGTGCCGCCGCCCCCGACGACGAGGGCGGACGAGGCATCCAGCTCGTGGCACGATCGTCCCGGCGCTGGGGTACCCGACCGGGACGAACGGGCAGCGCGGGGAAGACGGTGTGGTTCGAGCTGGTGCTGCCCGGATAGAAGACAGGTGGCGCCGGTACGTACAAGTGCGGGGGACGAGCACAAGGCGGACACGGGCCAAAAAGCGTTGAGTCCGTGCTGTGATCGTGAACGGCGTGTGGCCCCGCACCGTAGTGCTGGATACTGCGGGCAGCCACATCCGGTGACCGGTGCCGGACGCGGTGAGCTGGAGGGGACGGTTCGCGTGAGCGAGATACCAGCGAAGGCGACGGGTGCGAAGCGGCCTGTGGCGCGGGCGGGCGGCGCCCTGCCCACCCGGCCGGTGCCGGGTCTGCCCGGAGCCGGGGGGACACCTCGCTCGGCGGATCCGGCGGGGGCCCCGGACGCGGTGGACGGCACCCGGGGTGCCGCGGGGGCCGCGGGCGCGGCGGCCGCCGGTCCGGAGGGCGACCCCGAGGGCTCCGCGACCGAGGACGCGCCTGGCTCCGCCGGGGACGCGCCCGGCTCCGGCTCCGGTACGCCTGGCTCCGCCGGGGACGCGCCCGGCTCCGCCTTCGGTACGCCCGGCTTCGCCGAGGATGCGCCCGGCTCCGCCTTCGGTACGCCCGGCTTCGCCGAGGATGCGCCCGGCTCCGGCAGCGATGCGCACGGTTCCGCTGGGGACGCGCCTGACTCCGGCTCCGGTACGCCTGGCTCCGCCGGGGACACGCCCGGTTCCGCCGAGGGGCCGCTTGTTCCCGCCGAGGGTGGGCCCGGTTCCGCTGGGGACGCGCCTGACTTCGGCGTCGGTGGGCATGGCTCCGCTGAGGACGCACCCCGTTCCGCCGGGGACGCGCCCGGCTCCGGCAGCGATGCGCACGGCCCCGCCGGGGACGCGCCCGGCTCCGGCGGCGATGCGCACGGCTCCGCCGGGGACGCGCCCGGCTCCGGCAGCGATGCGCACGGCCCCGTCGAGGACGCGCCCGGCTCCGGCAGCGATGCGCACGGCCCCGCCGGGGACGCGCCCCGCTCCGGTCGCCGTACGCCCGGCCCCGTCGAGGACGCGCCCGGCTCCGGTCGCCGTCCGTCCGGCCCCGCCGACCGCAGTGGCGCGGGCCGCGTAGGACCGGGCACGTCCGCCTCGGCACACCCGGGTCGGCCGGGGGACGTACCGCAGCGGGCCGGTGGTGTCGGCGCGCGTCGCCGGGGTGCGGCGGTCGCGTACTCCCCGGTCGACACCGGCCCCCTCATCTCGGACGACATCGCCTGGCAGGCCAGCCCCCCGGGGTCCATCTACGACTACATCAAGGTGGCGTCCTTCTCGATCGGGCCCGACGGCCTGGTCGACCAGTGGAGTGTGCGCGCCGAGCGGCTGTTCGGTGTGGCCGCGCAGGACGCCGTCGGCAAGGACCCGATCGAGGCCTTCGTCGCCCCCGAGCTGCGCCGCAGGGGCCACCGCAAGATGGCCGAGATCCTCGACGGCCGGGAGTGGACCGGGTCGGTCCCCTTCCGGGTGCCCCCGGCCGCTCCGGGCCCGGCCGACGCCGGTTCGGACACCGCCGACGCTCCGGCCACCCCCGGCCTGGAGGGCATCGCGGAGGTCTATGTCATGCCGGCCAGGACGGCCGACGGTGAGCGCTCCGCGGTGTGCATCGTCGTCGACGTCCGCGCCCTCCGGCAGATCGAGAGCGATCTTGCCGCATCACAGGCGATTTTCGGGCAATCTCCCTTCGGTTTCCTGCTGTTCGGTACTGACCTCACGGTGCAGCGGGCCAACCACCGCTTCGCCGACGTCTTCGGCGGCGCCGTCGAGGACCACCGCGGCCGGACCGTCCACGACTATCTGCCCCGCCACGAGGCCGACCGCATGCAGGCCGCGCTGCACCGCGTCCTGGAGACCGGCGAGGCCGTCACGGACATGCAGATCGTCGGCCCGGCCCCGGGCGGCAACGAACGCCGTCACTGGTCCATCAACCTCTACCGCGTGCACAGCGGTTCCGGCCGCCCCATCGGCATCGCCTTCCTCGGCAGCGACGTCACCGGCCGCCACGCCGCCGCCCGCGAAGCCGCGCACGCCCGCCGCAACCTCGCCCTCCTGAACGAGGCGGGCGCCCGCATAGGCAACTCCCTCGACCTGGAGACCACCGCCCGCGAACTCCTCGACGTCGCCGTCCCCGGCTTCTGCGACCTCGCCTCCGTCGACCTCTACCAAGGGCTCCTCGACGGCGACGAGGCCGTGAACGTCCGGCAGAGCCTCGCCGACGGCAGTGCCGAGCTGCGCCGGGTCGCCTTCGCCAGCGCCGTCGCCGACGCGCCCTTCCCCGAGGGCACAGGCCCCGTCGAGGTCGGCTCCGTACACCGCTTCGGCTTCAACTCGCCCTGCGCCGACGCGCTGCGCGCCGCCCGCCCGCGGCTCATCGCCGCAGGTGACGACAGCGGGCCCGCCCGCCGTCTGACCAGCGGACTCATCCAGTCGACGCTCGCCGTGCCGATGGTCGCGCACGACACCGTCGTGGGTCTCGCGCAGTTCTCCCGTACGAAGGGCAGCGAACCGTTCGGCGAACGCGACCGCGCGCTCGCCGTCGAGCTCGCCTCGCGCGCCGCCGTCTGCATCGACAACGCCCGCCTCTACCGCCGCGAGCACGAACGCGCCCTGATCCTGCAGCGGTCCCTGCTCCCGCCCGGCGATCCCGAGGCCGCGGGGCTCGACATCGCCTGCCGCTATCTGCCGGGGAACGCCGCCACCGAGGTCGGCGGCGACTGGTTCGACGTCATCGAGCTGCCAGGACACCGCACGGCCCTGGTGGTCGGCGATGTCATGGGGCGCGGTCTGCGCGCCGCCGTCGCCATGGGCGAGCTGCGCTCCGCCGTCCGCACCCTCGCGCTGCTCGACCTGGAGCCCGCCGAGGTGCTCTCCGCGCTCGACGAGATCGCCCGCGGCCTCGGCAGCCCGCAGAGCCCAAGGGACGCCCGGCGCTCCGGGCCCGCCCGCGGCGGCGACGGCGACGACCTCGCCGAGGTCTACCTCGCGACCTGCGTGTACGCGGTGTACGACGCCGTCACCCGCCGCGTCACCTTCGCCAACGCCGGGCACCTGCCACCCGTACTCGTCGAACCCGGCGAGAGCGCGCTCATGCTCGACGTGCCACCGGGCATGCCGCTCGGCGTCGGCGGCGAACCCTTCGAGGAGGTCGAGGTCGACCTGCCGGACGACGCGCTGCTCGCGCTCTACACGGACGGCCTCGTCGAGTCCCGCGACCACCCCCTCGACGAGGGCCTGAACGCCTTCGTCGGCGCGCTCACCGACCCCGCGCAAGCCCTTGAGGACATCTGCGACCACGTCCTGAACACCCTGGACACCCACCACGGTGAGGACGACATCGCCCTCCTGATGGCCCGCGTGCAGGGGCTGCCCGCCGAGCACGTCGGCGACTGGACGCTGCCGCGCGAGCCGCAGTCCGTGGGCCGCGCCCGCGAACTGGCCTGCGAGCGGCTGCGGGAGTGGGACCAGGACGGGCTCGTCGACACCGCCGAGCTCCTGGTCAGCGAACTCGTCACCAACGCCCTGCGCTACGGCGAGGGCGAGATCCGGCTGCGGCTGCTGCTCGACCGGACCCTGGTCTGCGAGGTGTGGGACGCGGGTCTCGTCCAGCCGCGCCGCCGCCGTGCCCGCGACACCGACGAGGGCGGCCGCGGCCTCCAGCTCGTCGGCCTGCTGAGCGCCGCCTGGGGCTCACGCCGTACGCCGCGCGGGAAGACGGTCTGGTTCGAACTGGCCCTGCCCGACGGGGACGCGCAGCCGATGGACCCCGCGGAGGCGCTGATGAGCCTGTTCTGACCCCGGCCCCCGCGGGGAGGGGGCCGCACGTCTCCGGGAGGGGGCCTCACGTGGTCGCCTTCAGCGCGGCGAGCCGCGCCTCCACCTCCGCGGTGTCGCCCAGGCTGTCGAGGCGCTCGAACTGCGCGTCCAGCGAGGACGCGGCGAGCTCCGCACGGCCGAGCGCCCGCGCCTCCTCCCGCCGCACCTTCTCCTCGAACCGGTTCAGCTCGCTCGTCGGATCGAGCACGTCGACGCTGCGTGCCGCGTCCAGCATCCGGTTCCGCGCCTGTGCGGACTTCGACCGCGCGACCAACTGGTTCCGCTTCGACTGCAACTCCGTCAGCTTGATCTTCATGGTGTCGAGGCCGTCCTTGAGCCTGCTGACCACGTCGGTCTGCGCGGCGATGGACGGCTCGGCGTCCCTCGCCTCCTTCTCGGACCGCAACTGCCGCCCGAGCGCCACCTTGGCGAGCCCGTCGAACCGGTCCGCCTCCGCGGCGCTCCCGTCCGCCCGCAGCATGTCCGCCTTCCTGCTGGCGGCGAGCGCCTTCGCACCCCACTCCGCAGCGGCCTCCAGGTCCTCCTTGTGGTCCTGTTCCTGGAGCCGCAGATCGCCGATCGTGGTCGCGACGGCCTGCTCGGCCTCCCGGATGTTCTCCGTGTAGTCGCGGATGAGCTGGTCCAGCATCTTCTGCGGGTCCTCGGCCTGGTCGATGAGCGCGTGCACATTGGCCCGCGCCAACTGCGCCACGCGCCCGAGGATCGTCTGCTTGACCATGGCTGTCTCCTTGTTCGGGGCGTGCGAGGTGTCTGGGGCCTGCGAATTGTTCTGGCGGCGTACGAGGCCTACGAGGCCTACGAGGCGTACGGGTACGGGCGTGCTGCGGGCTTACGAAGGTCAGAACCGGCCCCCTCCACCCCGGCGCCCCCGCGTCCCGCCCCCGCCGAAGCTCCCAGGACCGCCCCCGCCGGAACCACCGGACCCGCCCCCGCCGCCGAACCCGCCCCGGTTCACGCCGCCCAGGATCTGCCCGAGGACGATCCCGCCGAGAACGGCCCCGCCCGCGCCGCCGCCCCCGCCGCCGTACGGATTGCCGTACGCCCGCACGTCCCGCTCGGCGAGTGCGTGTGCCTCGCGGGCCAGGGAGTCGGCGCGCTGGGCGTCGGCGAGGGCGGCCGCGGGCCCGCTGGTGCCCGCGGGCTGCTCCGCAAGGGCCAGGTGCCGCTGCCCCTCCGCGAGCCGGGTGCGGGCCTCGCTGCCCACGGCGCCGCGGTGCGTCGTCACATAGTCCGAGGCGGCCGCGACGGCGCTGCGGGCGGTGAGGAGTGCCTGGCCGAGCAGGGAGCGGGCGCGTTCGTCGGCGCTCTCGCGGGCGCGCGCGCCGGTGAGCGCCGCGTCCAGGGCCGCGTCCGCCTCCTCCACACGGCGCAGGGCGTCGACGGGGTCGGGGCGGCCCGCCGTCAGGGACCGCCGTACCTCGGCGAGCACGGCCTCCACCCGGGCCACCCGGCCGCGCAGCTCACCGGTCGGCACGCCGGTACCGGTGCCCGACAGGAGTCCGCGTGCCTCCGCGAGGTCGGCCTCCGCCTCGGCGAGGGCGCCCGGCAACCTGCGGGACGCCTCGGCGAGTTCGGCGGCGAGGCGCTCCACGGCCGTCACGAAGGTGCCCGCCTGGTCGACGGCGCCCTCGGCCGCGCGCAGATGGACCGCGGCCCGGGCGTGGTCGGCACCGCCCACCGCTTCGCGGGCCCGGTGCAGTTGGGCCGACGCGAACACGAGCCGGTCCTCGGCCTGGGCGAGGTTGCCGAGAACCGCTTCGGTGGCGCCGGGGGCGTACGCGGCGCGCGCGTCCTTGAGGGTGCTCCCGGCGGCGTCGGTGCGCGCCTCCACCTGCCGGAACACCGTCTCGGCGTGCTCCAGCGCGGCGGGCGCCCCGCGCTCCAGGGCGCGCAGCTCGTCGAAGGCGGCGGCCTCGGCGTCCAGGCGGCGCCCCGCCTCCGTGCAGCGGGCGACGATCTCGTCGAGCATGCGGCGGCGCGTCGCGTCGTCCTCGGGGTAGGCGTCGTCCAGGCGCTGGCGGAGCCGGAACGCGGCCGTCAGCTCGTCGCGTGCGGCGGCGACGGCGGCGGTGAACGGCTGTGCGGCGTCCTCGCCGAACTGGGCGGTGGCGAAGCCCAGCTCCTCGGTGCTGGTGCGCACGGCGTCGTCGGTCTCCACCAGGAGGGCCCTGGACCTGGCGTCGAGTTCGGGCAGCGGCACGGGCCCGGGACCGGCGGCCGCGCCCGGTGTCGTACGGGTGGCGAAGCGCCGTTTCCTGCGCCGGTACGCGGCGAGGGCGACGGCGCCCGCGACCCCGGCGGCGACCACCGGCAGCGCGAGGTCGCCCGCGACGCCGTCGTCGGCGGCCCGCCCGCCCCCGCCGGGGTCGGCCTCGCCCGGCGTGACCGTCGGCGTCGGCACGGACCGCCCGTCGAGCGCCGCCGCGTACCCGTTCGCCGCCCCGACCGCGGCCCCGGCCCAGTCGCTCCGCCGCAGCGCGGGTTCGACGGCGGTGCGGGCGACCTCCCGCATCTGGGCGTCGGTGAGCGGGGACCCGGCGGCGACCGTGTAGGCGTACCGGCGGTCGTGGGTGGCCACCGCGAGCAGCACGTCGTCGTCACCGAGGCCGTTCCTGTCGGCGGTGGCGTCGGCCCAGCCCTGCGCGGAGCGGCCGGAGAAGTCGCGTACGTACACGACGAACAACTGCACGCGCTGCTCGTCGTAGAGCTGATCCAGGGCCGCGGCGACGGCCCGGCCGCGGTCGCCGAGCGCGCCGGTCCTGTCGGTGACCTGGCCGTCGCGGTCAAGGCGTACCGGGTCGTCGAAGGGCGCCGCGGGCACGGCGGCGACGGGCGCTGCGGGCTGCGCGGACGCCGTGGGCGCCGACGGCGGGAACCAGCACGCGCCGAGCAGCACGGCGGCCGCCGCCCGCGCGGATATGTGCGACGGGGCGCGGGAGGACGGCGTCACATCGGTCAGCGTATGACCCGCTTTGTCCGCCCGCGACCGGGGGCACTCCGGGTGCGGTCGACGCGCTACGGCTGTACGAAGCGGACCTCGGGGAAGCGCGGCGACGGGCCGTCCAGGAGGTGGTTGTCGCGGCCGCGGAGCCAGCGGTCGAAGAACGCGGTGGCGTAGGCACGCTGGGCGGCGGTGGCGCGGGCCGGGTCGACGGTGCCGATGTTCTTCTCGACGACGTCGCGGCCCACTCCGGCCTGCGGCAGGACCGCCGCCAGGTCGGTGTACGTCTGGTGCTTCGCGCCGCGCAGCGTCAGGTCCCGCTTCCAACCCGTGCTGTGCTTCCAGAACGGGGCCCAGGACGGCTCGGTGGTGTGGTCGCTGCCGTCCCGGCCCATCAGGACGAACGGCCGGTCGAGGCCGTGCCGGGCGACGGGCATGAGGTTCGTGCCGTTGGGTTCGCCGTTGTACTCCAGGGTGCCGTCCATATTGAGACCCGCCCGCACGCGCTTGTCCTCGTACATGGTCTCGGCGGTGGCGATCCCGCCCGCGGACTGCCCGAACATGCCGACGCGCCGGGTGTCGACCGCCTCGCCGAGGCCGTGGGGCAGCGACGTGAGCCGGTCGAGGACGAACTTGTCGTCGGCGACGCGGACCGTGAGCACCTTCTCCAGGAGCTGCGGCATCCCCTCGGGCCCGGCCTGCGCGAGCGCGTCCCGCACGGGCTTGTCGTCCGTCACGGAGCCGTCGGGGAACTGCACGCCCGGCGACTCATAGGTGTGGTCGACGGTCACCACGACGTAGCCGCGGCTCGCCATCTCCTCGGCGAGGGACGTGCCCCAGGTGCGCGGGTCGCCCGCGCCCGCGCTGTACACGAGCACCGGCAGGCGTCCCCCGTGCCCTGACCGCGCGACCGCCCTCTTCAGGGGTGCGCCCTCACGGGCGTGCGTGCGCATGCCCGCCCAGTCGACCGCGCCCGAGGGGATGCCGTGCCGCTCCGCCGCGCCCCAGCGGGCCGCCGCTCCCGCGGCCATGTACGGCGCGAGACGGTGTCCGCCGGTGGCCCGCGCCGGGTACCAGACGCTCACCATCAGCTCCCGGTGCGGCCGCGACGAGACCCACGGGTCGGGCCGCGAGGCGTCCACCAGGCGGGTGGAGAACGTGCCGACGGCGTGCGGTCCCGTCGGCGCGGGCAGCACGGCCCGCACCCCCGGCCGGTCCGGCACGGGAGCCCCCGCCGCCCCGTGCGCGGCGGCGGGCGCGGCGGCCCCGGCGGCCAGCACGGTCGCCACCGCGAGGCCCAGGGTGAGCGCGCTCCTGCGGGAACGGGTGATACGAAGATCGATGAGGTCCATGCCTCCATGCTGGCGTCGCCGTACGCCCGCCACCATGGAGGCAATCCGGAGAATCCGGGTGGGGGATTACCCCCACCCGCGGTTTCCGACTGTCTACGTAGACCGCCGCTGTCCACGTAGACAGTCGCTGTCTACGTAGGCCGCCGCCGGATCTTGTTGCCCAGCCAGACCAGCGGGTCGTACTTGCGGTCGACCGCCCGCTCCTTGAGCGGGATGAGCGCGTTGTCGGTGATGTGGATGCCCTCGGGGCACACCTCCGTGCAGCACTTGGTGAT
Source organism: Streptomyces aureocirculatus (assembly GCF_000720475.1). GTDB lineage: Bacteria > Actinomycetota > Actinomycetes > Streptomycetales > Streptomycetaceae > Streptomyces > Streptomyces aureocirculatus. The sequence goes on along the minus strand of NZ_JOAP01000012.1, from coordinate 35,021 downwards.
GTTGCAGTAGCCCAGGCCGTGTTCCTCCTGGGCGGTGGCCTTGCGGTCCAGGCCGTCCGCGGACGCCGAGTCCAGCGGGTGCATGTCGAGTTCGGCCACGCGCATCAGGAAGCGGGGCCCGGCGAAGGCCGTCTTGTTCTCCTCGTGGTCACGCACCACATGGCAGGTGTCCTGGCACAGGAAGCACTCGATGCACTTGCGGAACTCCTGGGAGCGGTCCACGTCCTCCTGCATCATGCGGTACTCGCCAGGACCGAGGTCCTTCGGCGGTACGAACGACGGCACCTCCCTGGCCTTCTCGTAGTTGAAGCCCACGTCCGTCACCAGGTCCCGCACCACGGGGAACGCCCGCAGCGGCGTCACCGTGACGACCTCGTCGCGGCCGAAGACCGACATGCGGGTCATGCACAGCAGCCGGGGGCGGCCGTTGATCTCGGCGGAGCACGAACCGCACTTGCCCGCCTTGCAGTTCCACCGCACCGCGAGGTCGGAGGCCTGGGTGGCCTGGATCCTGTGGATGATGTCGAGGACGACCTCGCCGTCGTTGACCCGGACGGTGAAGTCCTTCAGGTCACCGCCGTCGACGTCGCCGCGCCAGACCCGGAAGCGCGCGTCGTAGGCGCCCCCGTCGGCGACCTTGTCCTCGCCTTCGCCCGCGTCGGGGCCGGGGCCGGAAGCCGCCTCGGAAGGCGTACGCGTACTCACTCGTAGAGCTCCTCTTCGGCGAGGTACTTGACCAGCTCCTCCTTGTCGAAGAGGGCGAGCAGGTCGGGACGGATGGGGTCGGTGGTGACCCGGGTGAGGGCGATCTGGCCGTGGCCCGGATCCATCGCCGTCAACTCACCGGTCGGGTCGGCGAGTCGGCACAGCAGGTTCACGCGGCGCCAGTCGCGGTTCATCCCGGGGTGGTCCTCACGGGTGTGCCCGCCGCGGCTCTCCGTCCGCTCCAGGGCCGCCCGCGCCACGCACTCGCTGACGAGCAGCATGTTGCGCAGGTCGAGGGCCAGGTGCCAGCCGGGGTTGAACTGGCGGTGACCCTCGACCCCGGCCCGCCGGGCGCGCTGCCGCAGATCCGCGAGCCGGTCCAGGGCCTCGGCCATCTCGCCCTCGCGGCGGATGATGCCCACCAGGTCGTTCATCGTCTGCTGGAGTTCCTGATGCAGGGTGTACGGGTTCTCCGGGACCGTGCCGTCCCGCGGGCCCTCGGCGCTGAACGGCCGCAGGGCCTCCGCCGCCGCCAAGTCCACCTGGGCGTCGTCCACCACGCGGGCGGCGCCCGGCGCGGCGGCGTGGCGGGCCGCGTGGAGACCGGCACGCCGCCCGAACACAAGGAGGTCCGAGAGGGAGTTCCCGCCGAGCCGGTTCGAGCCATGCATGCCGCCCGCGACCTCACCGGCCGCGAACAGACCCGGCACGCCGCGCGCCGCCGCCGTGTCGGACTCGACGGCGATGCCGCCCATCACGTAGTGGCAGGTCGGGCCGACCTCCATCGCCTCGGCCGTGATGTCGACGTCGGCGAGCTCCTTGAACTGGTGGTACATCGACGGCAGCCGGCGCCGGACGACGTCGGCGGGCATCCGGGTCGACACGTCCAGGAACACCCCGCCGTGCGGTGAGCCGCGGCCCGCCTTCACCTCGGCGTTGATGGCGCGCGCCACCTCGTCGCGGGGCAGCAGTTCGGGCGGGCGGCGGTTGTGGTCCGGGTCCTCGTACCAGCGGTCGCCCTCCGCCTCCGACTCGGCGTACTTCTCCTTGAAGACGTCCGGGATGTAGTCGAACATGAACCGTTTGCCCTCGGAGTTGCGCAGCACCCCGCCGTCACCGCGGACGGATTCGGTGACCAGGATTCCCTTCACCGAAGGCGGCCAGACCATTCCCGTCGGATGGAACTGCACGAATTCCATGTTCAGGAGCGGCGCCCCGGCGAGCAGCGCGAGCGCGTGCCCGTCGCCCGTGTACTCCCAGGAATTCGACGTCACCTTGAAGGACTTGCCGATGCCGCCGGTGGCGAGTACGACGCTCGGCGCTTCGATGACGAAGAACCGCCCGCTCTCGCGCTCGTAACAGAAGGCACCGGCGACGCGGCCGTCGTCGTCGTTCTCATCCTTCAGCACGCGCGTGACCGTGCACTCCTGGAACACTTTCAACCGGGCCTCGTAGTCCCCGAACTCACGCTTGTCCTCCTGCTGCAACGCCACGATCTTCTGTTGCAGCGTACGAATGAGTTCGAGGCCGGTACGGTCACCGACGTGCGCGAGCCGCGGATATTCGTGCCCGCCGAAGTTCCGCTGCGAGATCCGGCCGTCCTTGGTGCGGTCGAAGAGCGCGCCCCATGTCTCCAGTTCCCACACCCGGTCGGGGGCCTCGCGCGCGTGCAGCTCCGCCATGCGCCACTGGTTGAGGAACTTTCCGCCACGCAGGGTGTCGCGGAAGTGCACCTGCCAGTTGTCACCGGAATTCACATTGCCCATGGACGCGGCGATACCGCCCTCGGCCATCACCGTATGGGCCTTGCCGAACAGCGACTTGCAGATCACCGCGGTACGCGCGCCCTGCTCACGCGCCTCGATGGCGGCCCGGAGACCGGCACCCCCGGCACCCACCACGACGACATCCCACTGCTGTCGCTCCACTTGAGACATCAGAAGCACCCTTTGTTCCGCTAGAAGAGGGTCGGGTCGTCGAAGGCGCCGGAGGCGATGAGATACACATAGAAGTCCGCGAGCGCGACGCTGATCAGGGAGGCCCACGCGAGCAGCATGTGCCGGCCGTTCAGCCAGCCGACCCACCGCCACATCCGATAGCGCACCGGATGCTTCGAGAAGTGTTTGAGCTTTCCGCCGACGATGTGCCGACAGGAATGGCAGGAGAAGGTGTACGCCCAGATGAGGGTGATGTTCACGACGAACACCAGGGTGCCGAGCCCGGCGTGCCCCCACTCGTAGTGCTCGTTCCGGAAGGAGAGCACGGTGTCGTACGTAAGAATCCCCGCGACCGGCACCGCCGCGTAGAAGAAGTACCGGTGGATGTTCTGCAGGATCAGCGGGAAACGCGTCTCACCCGTGTACTTGGCGTGCGGCTCGGCGACCGCGCAGGCGGGCGGTGACGCCCAGAAACCGCGGTAGTAGGCCTTGCGGTAGTAGTAGCAGGTGAGGCGGAATCCGAGCGGGAAGATGAGAATGAGCAGGGCGGGGCTCAGCCCCCACCAGCTCCCGAGGATCTCCCAGTTGGGGCCGTTCCGCATCGGCTCGCAATTGTCGGCGAGACACGGCGAGTAGAACGGCGAGACGTAGGGCGCCTCGTAGTAGTCGGCGTTCGCGAACGCCCGCCACGTCGAGTACACGACGAAGGCGAGCAGTCCGGCGGCGGTCGCGGCGGGCTGTAGCCACCAGCGGTCCGTCCGCAAATGGGCAGCGGCGATCGCGGCGCGCGTGCCGTGCCGTACGCCGCCGGGGGCCGTGCCCTTCTTCAGATGGGGTTCCGTGCCAGTGGCCAACGAGGCTCCACTCCTTCGTCGACGTGCGGATCGCGGCGGGCGCCGCTTGTCCGGACCGGGCTCGGGCCCGGTTCCGGTTCCGGTGTGCGGGGGGGCTACGGCGCGTGCCGGTCGCGGGCGCCCAGGCCCTCGTCGTCCGAGTCCGTCCACAGCGAACGGTCGTACGGCGTGTCGGGGATGGTGACGAGGTCGGGGCGGGCCTTCGCGGGCGCGGTCGGTGATGACGGGGTCGTGGCGGTGGTGTCGGCGGCGGCGCGCAGCAGGGCGACGCTCTCGCGCAGATGGTCGGTGTCCATGCGGACCCGGCGGAAGTCGACGCCGGCCAGCTCGGTGCCGGCCCGCTGTTCGACCCTGCCCACCGTGCGGACCAGCTCGTCCACACAGTGTTGAATGGCCGTCAGATCGTCGTGCAGAGCCATGACTTGCCCTCGCTTAGGGGGTGCGGGTGCGGTGGCTGCGCTCACGCAAAACGCTCATGCGCCTGCGAGTGTCGCGCGTCACATCCCGCTTGGGAAGCCATGCGCGCCGATTCGCCCCCTTCGGGGGTGTGGGCGGGGAAGAGCCCGTCCGGCGGAAGAGAGCCCGTCCGGCGATTGAGGACGAGCGCGGAGCGCGATCTGCGGCGCGGGAGCGTTCCGGTCACCACGGGGGCGTACGCCGTCCCTTCTCCGGCAAGCGCCCGCCCTCCGGCAAACCCCGCCCCCGCCGGGAGGGCAGCCCGCCCCCGGGCAAGCCCCGCCGGGAGGGCACCCCGCCCCCCCCGGGCAAGCCCCGCCCTCCGGCAAGCCCCGCCGGGAGGGAACCCCGCCCCCCGGGCAAGCCCCGCCAGGAGAGCCACCCCGCCCCGGGGAGTTGCGCCGCACGGGTGGCTTCCGCGCCGTCGCCGCCGTGTCGCGCCCACCCCCGTCACCCCGTCCCCTTCAGTGGAGGCGATAGATGTGATCAACTCCATATTTGCTTGCAATACCGCCAACCGTGCACAAGTGCGCACATATGCAAGGCGCCACGTCATCAGATCCGGCCGCCACACCCCCGCCCCTCATCCGTCCCGGCAGGGCGGTGCGCGCCCGGGCAACCCCCGGAGGTACCCGTCATGCCCCACGACCGCGCCAGGCCGCGACCGGTCCGCCCGGCGGCCACGGCCCGCTCCGCCGTGTTCCTCGCCGCCGGAGTCCTCGCGCTGCCCGCCCTCACCGGGTGCGGCGCGGGCGACGAGCCGAGCACCCCGACGGCCGGGCAGGACATCGCCCCCGCGACCCGTGACCTGATCGCCGACGGCGCCACCATGAAGTGGGCCGTCGACGCGCTCCCCGAGACCTTCAACGCCTTCCAGTCCGACGCCGACGCCACCACCACCCGCGTCGCGGGCGCCGTACTGCCGTCGATGTACCGCATCGACGCCCAGGGCAGGGCCCAGCGCAACCCCGACTTCCTGGAGTCCGCGGAGGTCGTCGAGCGCGAACCCCGCCAGGTCGTGCTCTACAAGCTGAACCAGCAGGCGGTCTGGGGCAACGGCCGCGAGATCGGCGCCGACGACTTCGCCGCCCAGTGGCGCGCCCTGTCCGGCAGGGACAGCGCGTACTGGACGGCCCGCAACGCGGGCTACGACCGCATCGGCAAGATCGAGCGCGGCGGCAACAACCTGGAGGTGCGCGTCACCTTCGACAAGCCCTACGCGGACTGGCGGTCCCTGTTCTCGCCGCTCTACCCGAAGGAAGTCATGGGCACCCCCGACTCCTTCAACGACGGCGCGCGCACCAAGCTCAAGGTCACCGCGGGCCCCTTCGCCCTGAAGGGCGTCGACCGCTCCGCGGGCCGGATCACCCTCCAGCGGAACCCGCGCTGGTGGGGCCGCCCCGCCAAGCTCGACAAGCTGGTCCTGCGCTCCGTACCGCGGAGCCAGCGCGCCGCGGCCCTCGCCGAAGGCCGCGTCGACCTCGCCGACATCGACGCCGGCGAGGCGAACCGCATCGCCCTCGCCGCCCGCGACAACAAGGACGCCCAGGGCGGGCTCGCGCACGGACCCGGCGCGCGGCTCACACCCGCGAGGGCCCTGCGCTCCTGGGCGATCGCGCACGGCTCCGACGAGGAGGCCGCGGACACCGAACAGCGCGCCCGCAAGAAGACCCGCAAGGCCGTCGCCCGGTACGTCGAGCAGCAGGCGGGCCTGCGCGGCTACGTGGTCCGCAAGTCCCTCGAACCCGCCTACACCCAGCTCGCCCTCAACGGCTCCGAAGGCCCCCTCGCCGACGACCGCGTCCGCCGCGCCGTCGCCCGCGCCCTGGACCGCGGCGAACTCGCGGAAACGGTTCTGAAGCCCCTCGGCCTGCCCGCCGAGCCGGTCGGCAGCCACCTCGCGCTCGCCGGGCAGGAGGCGTACGCCGACAACAGCGGCGCTCTCGGCGACCAGGACGCCGCCGAGGCCCGAGCCCTCCTCGCCGACGCCGGGTGGACCCCCGGCGCCGTCACGGGGAAGAAGGAGAAGGGCACCGCCAAGGAACGGGCGGGCGAGGACGAAGAGGAGAAGACGGCGGGAGGCGAGGCCGGGTCAGGGGCCGAGTCCGGGTCGGGGTCCGGCTCCGAGTCCGGGTCGGGTTCCGGTTCCGGTTCCGACGACGGCACGTACATCGTCGGCGAAGACGATCACAAGCCGGGCGACACCGGCACCCCCGTGCTCTCTCCCACCCACGCCGCCGCCTACCAGGAGTCCGTCCTGCTCCGCCAGGCCGACACCCTCGGCGCACGGCGCGAAGCCGACAAGGAGCAAAAGAAGGACCCCGGCGAGAAGTCCAGGTCGAAGGCGGAGAACAAGGCGAAGGCCAAGGGTGAGAAGCAGGCTCAGGGCGGGGCCCCGGGGGCCTACGCCCCCAAGGGCACCGCCGCCCCCGAGGCCGCTGCCGCCAAAGGCCCCCTCGCCAAGGACGGCAAGCCGCTCACCCTCCGCTTCGTGCTCCCCTCCGGCGCGGGCTCGGAGCCGCTGCGCGGTGTCGCGGACCGCATCTCGCGGATGCTGCAGCGCATCGGGGTCCGTACGGAGATCGCCAAGGTCGCCGACGAGAGCTACTTCAAGGACCACATCGCGTCCGGCCAGTACGACCTGGCGCTCTACTCCTGGCCCGCCTCCGCCTTCCCCGCCACCGACGCCCGCCCGATCTTCGCCAAGCCGGTCCCCGCGGCGGACGGCTCCCTGAACGTCGAGCAGAACTACACCCGCGTCGGCACCGACCATATCGATCAGTTGTTCGATCGAGCGCTCGGTGAGCTGGACGAGAACGAGAACCGCGCCCTGGTGAAGAAGGCCGACGCCCGGATCTGGGCGGCGGCAGGCTCCATCCCGCTCTACCAGCGCCCCCAACTGGTGGCCGCCCGCCCCCAGCTAGCCAACGTGGGCGCCTTCGGCTTCGAAACCCCCGTCTACCAGGACATCGGCTTCCTGAAGGCAGGCGCGAAGGCACCCGCAAGCCCGTCCGGCGACTGAGGGAGCAGGCCGAAGGCGGCGACAAGAGCCGGTCCGGCGCCTGAGCACGAGCAGGCCGAAGGCGGCGCGTTGAGAGCCGGTCCGGCGCTTGAGAACGAGCAGGCCGCGAAAGAAGAGCCCGTCCGGCGATTGAGGACGAGCAGGCCGAAGGCCGCGAAAAACGACCCCGGCCACCGAAAACACCCTCACCGGAGACACCGCGGAACGCCCCCGGCGAGACACCGCGGAACGCCCCCGGCGAGGCACTCCCGGCGAGGACCCGTAGGATGGGGTAAGGCCGTGGCACGTCTGCCCGGCAGTGCACGCGTACGAAATGGACGTACGCGTCGCCTCCAAGCCTCCCGGGAGAAGCGCACCTCGCATGCCCACGCGCCACGACATTCGTAACGTAGCCATCGTCGCCCACGTCGACCACGGCAAGACGACCATCGTCGACGCCATGCTCAAGCAGGCGGGCTCCTTCGCCGCGCACGCCGCCGAGTCCCTCGACGACCGCATGATGGACAGCAACGACCTGGAGCGTGAGAAGGGCATCACGATCCTGGCCAAGAACACGGCCGTCAAGTACCACCCGAAGGATGGCGGCGACGTCATCACCATCAACATCATCGACACCCCCGGCCACGCCGACTTCGGCGGCGAGGTCGAGCGCGGTCTGTCGATGGTGGACGCGGTCGTCCTCCTCGTGGACGCCTCCGAGGGGCCGCTGCCGCAGACCCGGTTCGTGCTGCGCAAGGCCCTTCAGCAGCGGCTGCCCGTCATCCTCTGCATCAACAAGACGGACCGCCCCGACTCGCGCATCGACGAGGTCGTCAACGAGACCTACGACCTGTTCCTCGACCTGGACGCCGACGAGGACCAGATCGAGTTCCCGATCGTCTACGCCTGCGGCCGTGACGGCGTGGCCTCGCTGACCAAGCCGGAGGACGGCACCGTCCCGGCGGACAGCACCAGCCTGGAGCCGTTCTTCACCACGCTCCTTGAGCACGTCCCCGCGCCCGAGTACGACGAGAGCGCGCCCCTCCAGGCCCACGTCACCAACCTGGACGCCGACAACTTCCTCGGCCGTATCGCGCTGCTCCGCGTCGAGCAGGGCGAGCTGCGCAAGGGCCAGACCGTCGCCTGGATCAAGCGGGACGGCTCGATCTCCAGCGTCCGCATCACCGAGCTGATGATGACCGAGGCGCTCACCCGCAAGCCCGCCGAGAAGGCGGGCCCGGGTGACATCTGCGCGGTCGCCGGTATCCCCGACATCATGATCGGCGAGACGCTCGCGGACCCGGAGAACCCGATCGCGCTGCCGCTGATCACGGTCGACGAGCCCGCGATCTCCATGACCATCGGTACGAACACCTCGCCGCTGGTCGGCCGCGGTGGCACCGGCAAGGGCGCGGACGCCAAGGCGGCCGTCAAGGACCGCAAGGTCACCGCCCGTCAGGTCAAGGACCGCCTGGAGCGCGAGCTGATCGGTAACGTCTCGCTGCGCGTCCTCGAAACCGAGCGCCCCGACGCCTGGGAGGTGCAGGGCCGCGGTGAGCTGGCGCTCGCCATCCTGGTCGAGCAGATGCGCCGCGAGGGCTTCGAGATGACCATCGGCAAGCCGCAGGTGGTCACCCGACAGATCGACGGCAAGACCCACGAGCCGGTCGAGCGCATGACGATCGACGTGCCCGAGGAGCACATGGGCGCCGTCACGCAGCTCATGGGCGTCCGCAAGGGTCGCATGGACAACATGTCGAACCACGGCTCCGGCTGGGTCCGTCTGGAGTTCGTCGTGCCGTCCCGCGGCCTCATCGGCTTCCGTACGGAGTTCCTGACGCAGACGCGCGGCACGGGCATCGCCCACTCCATCCACGAGGGCCACGAGCCGTGGTTCGGCGAGCTGAAGACCCGTAACAACGGCTCCCTGGTCGCCGACCGCGCCGGTGCCGTCACCGCCTTCGCGATGACGAACCTCCAGGAGCGCGGCGTGCTGTTCACCGAGCCCGGCACCGAGGTGTACGAGGGCATGATCGTCGGCGAGAACTCCCGCGCCGACGACATGGACGTGAACATCACCAAGGAGAAGAAGCTCACCAACATGCGCTCCGCCTCCGCCGACTCCTTCGAGGCGATCGTGCCGCCGCGCAAGCTGTCGCTTGAGCAGTCCCTGGAGTTCTGCCGCGACGACGAGTGCGTCGAGGTGACCCCGGAGGCCGTCCGCATCCGCAAGGTCGTCCTTGACCAGAAGGAGCGCGGCCGCGCCGCGTCGCGCGCCAAGCACAACTGAGCCCGCGGCGGCCCCCTGGGTCCTCGGCGATGCGCCGGTGACTCCTGAGGGCCTCTGAGGACCCCTGAGGCCGGGTTCCCGCACTCTCCGGAGTGGGGGAACCCGGCCTCTCGCGTTTGTGCCTGGCGCTACCGTGAGCGTCGGCCCACCGACGCCAGGAGACGTCAACGCCCTCGCGGCAACCGGTTTTCGCTGCCGATCTGTCCGGTATACGGACTCAACTGACCGTTAGATGTGTAACACGTCCGTTTCGCAACCATCTATCTAGGATCGGTTTGTCCGGATTTTGGAAGTTGTACGTGGCAGGTGTGATTGAACCGAGACCAAAAGGGTGTGGTCGGGCCGTACCTCATGGCTAATAGTTGACCGCGTATAGCTCGGGTCAATGGGTCACGCGCTGTGGGGAGCGCCGACTCACGAGCACACTGGGGTACTCGATCTTCGCCGTCAGGGGTGTCGGCACGGTCTCTCGTACCCCCTCTTGTAGTGAACAAGTGGACTCATGAGGAGGAACCCCATGCGTGGTGCCAAGAGCGCCAAGTGGGTCGCCATAGCCGGCGTTGTGGCGCTGACCGCTACTGCCTGTGGCGGCGGCGACGACGATAAGGGCAGCGGCAAGGTCGACCCGAAGGGGATCGTCAGCTACGCCAACGGTGAGCCGCAGAACCTGCTGCAGCCGTCCAACACCATGGAGGCGTACGGCAGCGTCGTCATCGACGCCCTCTTCACGGGGCTCGTCCACTACGACAAGCAGGGCAACATCACCTATGAGAACGCCGAGTCGGTCACGCCCGACAAGGCGAACAAGGTGTGGACGGTCAAGCTGAAGCCGGGCTGGAAGTTCCACGACAACACGCCCGTCACCGCCAAGTCCTACGTGGACGCGTGGAACTGGGCCGCCGACCCGGCCAACGGCCAGCAGAACAGTGCCTGGTACCGCGACATCGTCGGTTACGACGAGGTCCACCCGGCCAAGGGCAAGGCCAAGAAGAAGGCCATGTCCGGTCTGAAGGTCGTCGATGAGAACACCTTCACCATCACGCTGAAGAACGGCATCCCGTACTACCAGTACAAGCTGGTCTACAAGCCCTTCTTCCCGCTGCCCGAGGCCGCCATCAAGGACCCGAAGAAGTACGGCGAGGCCCCGGTCGGCAACGGTCCCTACAAGTTCCAGAAGTGGGACCGCAAGAAGATGATCTCGGTCCGCAACTGGCCCGGCTACAAGGGCGCGGACAAGCCGAAGAACGGCGGCATCGACTTCAAGGCGTACACCAAGGACACCGCGGCCTACGCCGACCTGAAGTCGGACAACGTCGACACGATGCCGATCGTGCCGAACAGCGAGCTCGCCAACTTCAAGAACGACTTCGGTGACCGCGCCATCGTCTCCGACTACTCGGCGCTCAACACGGTCAACTTCGCCTTCTACACGCCGCAGTGGAAGAAGGCCGACATCAAGGTCCTCCAGGGCCTGTCGATGGCGATCGACCGCGACACCATCGCCAAGACGGTGTTCTACGGCACCCGTGAGTCCGCGACCGGCTGGGTCGCCAAGGGCGTCAAGGGCTACCAGGACGACGCCTGCGGCAAGTACTGCAAGTTCGACCCGAAGGGCGCCAAGGACCTGATCAAGGCCGGCGGCGGTGTCCCGGGCAACAAGATCCAGATCCAGTACAACGCCGACCAGCCGCACAAGGACTGGGTCGTCGCGGTCTGCAACTCCATCACCAAGGCCACCGGTGTCAAGTGCACCGGCGACGCGGTGACGGACTTCGCGGCCGACACGGAGATCCGGGACCAGAAGAAGGTCAAGTCGATGTACCGCTCCGGCTGGGTGCTCGACTATCCGTTCAACGGCAACTTCCTCGCCGACCTCTACGGCACCGGTGTCGACGGCAACAAGGGCGGCTTCTCGGACAAGAAGTTCGACAAGCTGACTGCCGAGGCCGACAAGGCGAAGACGATCGACGAGTCCGCCGAGCTGTACCAGAAGGCCGAGAAGGAGCTGGTCAACAGCTTCCCGGGCATCCCGCTCTGGTACAACAAGACGCTCTCCGCCTACTCGAACAACGTGAAGAAGATCGAGTTCGACCAGGCCGGTGACCCGATCCTCTCCGACGTTGAGGTCTTCGAGAAGTAGCAGTCGCCGGAGCTGCGCACCGTGAAGCGACGCCCGGCGATCCCGGGCGTCGCTTCCGGGCGGCTCCGCAATGGACGGAGGCACCACTATGGGGCGTTACGTCGCGAGGCGACTGCTCCAGATGATCCCGGTCTTCATCGGGACAACCCTGCTGATCTTCCTGATGGTGAACGCCCTTCCCGGTGACCCGGTGAAGGCGCTGTGGGGAGACAAGCCGCCGGACCCGGCACAGGTCGCGCAGATCAAGCACGACCGTGGTCTGGATCTGCCCCTGTGGGAGCAGTATCTGCACTACATGAAGGGTCTGTTCCAGGGAGACTTCGGCAACACCATCGCCGGCAACCGGCCCATCCTCGACGAGATCACGCAGGCGTTCCCGGTCTCGATGCGGCTCGCCGCGATGGCCTGGACGTTCGAGCTGGTCGTCGGCATCACGCTCGGTGTGATCGCCGGTGTGCGGCGCGGCCGGATCATCGACACCACCGTGACGTTCTTCACGCTCATCGTGATCTCCGTCCCGATCTTCGTGTTCGGCCTCGGCTTCCAGTTGATCTTCGGCAACGAACTCGGCTGGGTGAAACCGACCGTGCAGGACTCGGAGAGCTTCCAGCAGTTGATGCTGCCGGCCCTCGTGCTCGGCCTCGTCGGCCTCGCCTATGTGGCCCGGCTGACCCGTACCTCCATCAAGGAGAACCGGTCGGCGGACTACATACGCACCGCCGTCGCCAAGGGCCTGCCACGGCGCCGCATCATCTCCCGGCACCTGCTGCGCAACTCCCTGATCCCCGTGGTCACCTACCTCGGTACGGACATCGGGGCCCTGATGGGCGGCGCGGTCATCACCGAGGGCATCTTCAACGTCTCGGGCGTCGGCAACCTCCTCTACCTGGGCATCAGCCGACGCGAGGGCGCGGTCATCGTGGGCATCGTGACCGTCCTCGTCATCGTGTACCTCCTCGCCAGCCTGCTCGTCGACCTGCTCTACGCGGTCCTGGACCCGAGGATCCGTTATGCCTGATCTGATGAAGTCCCCGGCCGCGGACGAGCCGGAGGTGGCGCTCGCTCCGCCGAGCGGCAAGGCCGCCGAAGCCGGAGAGGTGGGCGGTGCCCGCAGTCTCTGGGGCGACGCCTGGCGGGACCTGCGGCGCAGGCCGCTGTTCGTCATCTCCGGCCTGCTCATCCTGCTCGTGCTGCTGGTGTCGGCCTTCCCGGGCCTGTTCACCAGCGCCGACCCCGGCAGCGGCGATCTGACGAACAACTTCCTCGGCTCACCGCAACTCGGCCACTTCTTCCAGGACGACTGGTTCGGGTACGACCGCCAGGGCCGCAGCATCTACGCCCGCGTGGTCTTCGGGGCGCGCAACTCCGTGATGGTCGGTCTCGGCGTGACGCTGCTCGTCACCGTGTTCGGCGGTCTGGTCGGCATGCTCGCGGGCTACTTCGGCGGCTTCTGGGACAGCCTGCTCTCCCGGATCACCGACGTGTTCTTCGGCATCCCCTTCCTGCTCGGCGCGATGGTCGTCCTGAACGCCTTCACCGACCGCGACGTATGGGTGATCACCGGTGCGCTCGCGTTCCTGGGCTGGACACAGATCGCGCGTGTCATGCGCGGTGCGGTCATCACGACCAAGCACGCGGACTATGTGATGGCGGCCAAGGCCCTCGGTGCCGGCACCAAGCGGATCCTCTTCCGCCACGTCCTGCCGAACGCCGTCGCCCCGGTCATCGTGGTGGCGACCATCGCCCTCGGCACGTACATCGTCGCGGAGTCGACGCTGTCGTACCTGGGCCTCGGATTCGCCAGTGACGCCGTCTCCTGGGGTGCCGACATCTCCGACGCGACGCAGGACATCAGGAACAACCCGCACACGCTGATCTTCCCCGCCGGAATGCTCAGCATCACCGTGCTGGCGTTCATCATGCTCGGCGACGCGGTACGCGAAGCCCTCGACCCGAAGCTGCGCTGAGGGAGGCGTACGTGACCATCATCGACAAACCTGCGGACGTCCCCGCCCCCCGCTCGGGCGGGGAAAAGAGCGGCAGGCTGCTCGACGTGAAGGATCTGCACGTCGAGTTCCACACCCGCGACGGCGTGGTCAAGGCCGTCAACGGAGTCAACTACAGCGTGGACGCGGGCGAGACGCTCGCCGTGCTCGGTGAGTCCGGCTCCGGCAAGTCCGTGACCGCGCAGGCCATCATGGGCATCCTCGACATGCCGCCCGGAAAGATCCCGCAGGGCGAGATCGTCTTCCGGGGCCAGGACATGCTGAAGATGTCCAACGAGGAGCGCAGGAAGGTCCGCGGCCGCAAGATCGCGATGATCTTCCAGGACGCGCTCTCGTCCCTGAACCCGGTGCTCTCCGTCGGCTACCAGCTCGGCGAGATGTTCCGGGTGCACGAGGGCATGAGCCGCAAGCAGTCCAAGGCCAAGGCCGTCGAGCTGATGGACCGGGTGAAGATCCCGGCCGCCAAGGAGCGGGTGAACGACTACCCGCACCAGTTCTCCGGCGGTATGCGCCAGCGCATCATGATCGCGATGGCGCTCGCCCTGGAGCCGGACCTGATCATCGCCGACGAGCCCACCACGGCCCTCGACGTGACGGTCCAGGCCCAGGTCATGGACCTGCTCGCGGAACTCCAGCGCGAGTACAACATGGGGCTCATCCTCATCACCCACGACCTGGGTGTGGTCGCGGACGTCGCCGACAAGATCGCGGTGATGTACGCGGGCCGGATCGTGGAGACGGCGCCGGTGCACGAGCTGTACAAGCGCCCGGCGCACCCGTACACGCGGGGTCTGCTCGACTCGATCCCGCGCCTGGACCAGAAGGGCTCCGAGCTCTACGCGATCAAGGGCCTGCCGCCCAACCTGCTCAAGATCCCGAGCGGCTGCGCGTTCAACCCGCGCTGCCCGAAGGCGCAGGACATCTGCCGCACCGAGGTGCCGCCGCTGGTCCCCGTCACGGAGCGGGACGGCACGGACCTCGCGGGCCGCGGCAGCGCGTGCCACTTCTGGAAGGAGACGATCCATGGCTGAGGTCCCCAAGAACGACGAGCCGACGGACGCCACGCCGAACGTCTCCGAGGTGGAAACGGTCGACGCGGAGACGCCCGAGGAGGCGGTGGCCGCCATCGAGGCCCCCGTCGAGCGCGGTGAGCCGATCCTCCAGGTGCGCAACCTGGTGAAGCACTTCCCGCTCACGCAGGGCGTCATCGTCAAGCGCCAGATCGGTGCGGTGAAGGCGGTCGACGGGATCTCCTTCGACCTCTACCAGGGCGAGACGCTCGGCATCGTGGGCGAGTCGGGCTGCGGCAAGTCGACGGTGGCCAAGCTGCTCATGACCCTGGAGCAGGCGACGGCCGGCGAGGTCTTCTACAAGGGCCAGGACATCACCAAGCTGTCGGGGCGCGCGCTGAAGGCGGTGCGCCGCAACATCCAGATGGTGTTCCAGGACCCCTACACCTCGCTGAACCCGCGCATGACGGTCGGCGACATCATCGGGGAGCCCTTCGAGATCCACCCGGAGGTGGCCCCGAAGGGTTCGCGGCGCCAGAAGGTCCAGGACCTCCTGGACGTCGTCGGCCTGAACCCGGAGTACATCAACCGCTATCCGCACCAGTTCTCGGGCGGTCAGCGCCAGCGCATCGGCATCGCGCGCGGCCTCGCGCTCAACCCCGAGATCATCATCTGCGACGAGCCGGTCTCGGCCCTGGACGTGTCCGTCCAGGCCCAGGTCATCAACCTGATGGAGAAGCTCCAGGACGAGTTCAACCTGTCCTACCTCTTCATCGCGCACGACCTGTCGATCGTCCGGCACATCTCGGACCGCGTGGGCGTGATGTACCTCGGCAAGATGGCGGAGATCGGCTCCGACGAGCAGATCTACGACCACCCGACGCACCCGTACACGCAGGCGCTGCTCTCCGCGGTGCCGGTGCCCGACCCCGAGGCGCGCGAGGGCCGCGAGCGCATCATCCTCACCGGTGACGTGCCCTCGCCCGCCAACCCGCCGTCGGGCTGCCGCTTCCGCACCCGCTGCTGGAAGGCGCAGGACAAGTGCGCGCAGGAGGTCCCGCTGCTCGCGATCCCGGAGCGCTTCGTGGACCAGGACACCCCTGCCGCCCACGAGTCGGCGTGCCACTTCGCGGAGGAGAAGGACGTCGTGCACGCGGCCTGACGCGCGCGCGGACCCGACGCAGGACGGAGTGGCCCTCCGGAATCCCCGGATTCCGGAGGGCCACTCTTTTGCGTTGCTCATACGGGTCTGCGTTGCTCATACGGGTGGGGCAAATGTGCGGTTGGAGCGTTCTGACGCGATATTTAGCGATACGTGTCACGGATCACTCCAAGGAGGCAAGCCATGCGTGGAGCCACGCAGGCCAAGTGGGCCGCATGTGCGGTGGCCGTCGCGCTCACGGCGACGGCCTGTGGGGGCGGCGGTGGCGGCGGCTCCGGGATCGTGGGGTCCTCCTGGGGGGATCCGCAGAACCCCCTTGAACCCGCGAACACCAACGAGGTGCAGGGCGGCAAGGTCCTCGACATGATCGTGCGCGGTCTGAAGCGGTACGACCCGAAGACGGGCGAGGCCAAGGACATGATCGCCGAGTCCATCGTGACCAAGGACTCGCAGAACTTCACCGTCAAGATCAAGGACGGGTGGAAGTTCAGCAACGGCGAGAAGGTCACGGCCAAGTCGTTCGTCGACGCCTGGAACTACGGCGCGCACCTGAAGAACAACCAGAAGAACTCCTACTTCTTCGGGTACATCGAGGGGTACGACAAGGTCCACCCGGAGAAGGGGGACGCCACCGCCGACACCCTGTCCGGGCTGAAGGCCGTGGACGAGCGGACCTTCACGGTGAAGCTCACACAGAAGTTCTCCACCTGGCCCGACACCCTCGGCTATCCGGCCTTCGCCCCGCTGCCCAAGGCCTTCTTCGACAACCGCGACGCCTGGCTGGCCAAGCCGGTCGGCAACGGCCCGTACACCGTGAAGTCGTACCAGAAGGGCTCCAGGATGGAGCTCAGGAAGTGGGACGGCTACAGCGGGGACGACAAGGCGGAGAACGGCGGCGTCGACCTCAAGGTCTACACCGACAACAACAGCGCCTACACCGACCTCATGGCGGGCAATCTCGATCTCGTCGACGATGTGCCCGCGTCGCAGCTCAAGAACGTCAAGAGCGACCTCGGGGACCGCTACATCAACACCCCCGCCGGCATCATCCAGACGCTGGCCTTCCCCTTCTACGACAGCAAGTGGAACAAGGCGGGCATGGACAAGGTCCGCCGCGGCCTGTCCATGGCGATCAACCGCGAGCAGATCACCGACACGATCTTCCAGAAGACCCGCACCCCCGCCAAGGACTGGACCTCGCCCGTGCTCGGCGACGACGGCGGCTACAGCGACAGCGTCTGCGGCGACGCCTGCACCTACGACGCCGCACGGGCCAAGAAGCTGGTCAAGGACGGCGGTGGCATCCCCGGCGGCACCCTGCGGGTCTCGTACAACTCCGACACCGGCTCGCACAAGGAGTGGGTGGACGCCGTCTGCAACTCCATCAACAGGGCCCTCGGCAACGACAAGGCCTGCGTCGGCAACCCCATCGGCACGTTCGCCGACTACCGCAGCAAGGCATCCCAGCAGAAGCTCGACGGCGCCTGGCGGGCCGGCTGGCAGATGGACTACCCGCTGATCCAGAACTTCCTCGCACCCGTGTACTACACCGACGCGCCCTCCAACGACGGCAAG
This sequence comes from Streptomyces aureocirculatus, assembly GCF_000720475.1. Lineage (GTDB taxonomy): Bacteria > Actinomycetota > Actinomycetes > Streptomycetales > Streptomycetaceae > Streptomyces > Streptomyces aureocirculatus. The sequence goes on along the minus strand of NZ_JOAP01000012.1, from coordinate 17,885 downwards.
TACTCCAGCGAGGAGTTCGACAAGCTCGTCGACCGGGCCAACGCCGAGACCGACACCGCCAAGGCCGTCGCCACCTTCCGGGACGCCGAGAAGGTGCTCGCCAAGGACATGGCCGCGATCCCGCTCTGGTACCAGAACGGCAGCGCCGGCTACTCCGACCGCGTCTCCGACGTCGCGCTGAACCAGTTCAGCGTGCCCGTCTACGAAAAGATCAAGGCCGACTGACCCCGGCCACCGGCCACCCAGCTACTCACCGGAGCGAGCCATGGGTCGTTATGTGATCCGGCGTCTGCTGCAGATGATCCCGGTGTTCATCGGCGCCACGCTGCTGATCTTCCTGATGGTCAATGTGATGGGCGACCCCGTCGCGGGCCTGTGCGGGGACCGCAGGTGCGACCCCGCGACGGCCGCCCGACTGAAGAAGGAGTTCGGCCTCGACAAGCCCGTGTGGCAGCAGTACGCGACCTACATGGGCAACGTGTTCACCGGCGACTTCGGCACCGCGTTCAACGGACAGAAGGTCACCGAGCTGATGTCCACGGCGTTCCCCGTGACCATCCGCCTCACCCTCGTCGCCATCGTCTTCGAGATCGCCATCGGCATCACCCTCGGCGTGCTCACCGGGCTGCGGCGCGGCAGGCCCGTCGACACGGCGGTGCTGATCCTGACCCTCGTGGTCATCTCCGTGCCGACGTTCGTGACCGGGCTGCTCCTCCAGTTGTTCCTCGGCGTGGAGTGGGGGGTCATCAAGCCGTCGGTGTCCTCGGAGGCCACCGTCGACGAACTGATCGTGCCGGGGCTCGTGCTCGCCTCGGTCTCGCTCGCCTACGTCACCCGGCTCACGCGGACCTCCATCGCGGAGAACCGGCGCGCCGACTACGTACGCACCGCCGTGGCCAAGGGACTGCCGAGACGGCGTGTCATCACCCGGCACCTGCTCCGGAATTCACTCATTCCGGTGGTCACCTTCATCGGCACGGATGTCGGCGCGCTGATGGGCGGCGCCATCGTCACCGAGCGGATCTTCAACATCCACGGCGTCGGCTTCCAGCTCTACCAGGGGATCCTGCGGCAGAGCACCCAGACCGTGGTCGGGTTCGTGACGGTGCTCGTCCTCGTCTTCCTGATGGCGAATCTGATCGTCGACCTGCTGTACGCCGTACTCGACCCGAGGATCCGCTATGCCTGAACCCCACGAGCCCGCCGAGGGAGCCGTCGCAGGCACCGGCATGGGCGGCGCGATGGACCTCGCCGCGAGCGAGGCGACGACACTCGCGGCGGGCGAGGCCGGGGCCGGGCCGGGGGCCGGACCCGGTGGCGGGCCCCGCGGAGGGCCCAGTGCCCCCGCCCGCAGCCTGTGGTCCGACGCCTGGCGCGACCTGCGCCGCAACCCGGTGTTCCTCGTGTCCGGGCTGATCATTCTGTTTCTGGTCCTCATCTCGCTGTGGCCCTCGGCGATCACCTCCGGCGACCCGCTCGACTGCGACCTCGCCAACGCCCAGAAGGGCTCGTCGCCCGGCCACCCCTTCGGCTTCAACGGGCAGGGCTGCGACGTCTACACCAGGACGGTGTACGGCGCCCGCGCCTCCGTCACCGTCGGGGTCTGCGCCACCCTCGGCGTCGCGGTCCTCGGCAGCGTCCTCGGCGGGCTCGCCGGGTTCTTCGGCGGGGTGTGGGACGCGATCCTCTCCCGCATCACCGACGTCTTCTTCGCCATCCCCGTCGTCCTCGGCGGCCTCGTGCTGCTCTCCGTGGTCACCAGCAACACCGTCTGGCCGGTGATCGGCTTCATGGTGCTTCTCGGCTGGCCGCAGATCTCCCGCATCGCCCGCGGCTCCGTCATCACCGCCAAACAGCACGACTACGTCCAGGCCGCCCGCGCCCTCGGCGCCTCCAACGCGCGGATGCTCCTGCGCCACATCGCCCCCAACGCCGTCGCCCCGGTCATCGTCGTCGCGACCATCGCGCTCGGTACGTACATCGCCCTCGAAGCGACCCTGTCGTACCTGGGCGTGGGCCTGAAGCCGCCCACGGTGAGCTGGGGCATCGACATCTCCGCCGCGTCCCAGTACATCCGCAACGCGCCGCACATGCTGCTCTGGCCGGCGGGCGCCCTCGCGGTCACCGTGCTCGCGTTCATCATGCTCGGCGACGCGGTGCGCGACGCCCTCGACCCCAAGCTGAGGTAGGCGCCATGGCCACACCCGCGTCCAGGGCAACCGCTGCGACCGCGCCGCCCCCCGCGTCCACTCTGCTCGAAGTGCGCGACCTGCGCGTGGAGTTCCACACCCGCGACGGGGTCGCCAAGGCCGTCAACGGCGTCGACTACGCGGTGGCGGCGGGGGAGACGCTCGCCGTGCTCGGTGAGTCCGGCTCCGGCAAGTCCGTCACCGCCCAGGCCGTCATGGGCATCCTCGACGTCCCGCCGGGACGCATCACCTCCGGCGAGATCCTCTTCCGCGGCCAGGACCTCCTGAAGCTGAAGGAGGAGGAGCGGCGCAAGATCCGCGGTGCGGACATGGCCATGATCTTCCAGGACGCGCTCAGCTCCCTGAACCCCGTGCTCAGCGTCGGCGACCAGCTCGGCGAGATGTTCGTCGTACACCGCGGCATGTCCCGCAAGGACGCCCGTGCCAAGGCCGTCGAACTCATGGACCGGGTCCGCATCCCCGCCGCCAGGGAGCGCGTCACCCAGTACCCGCACCAGTTCAGCGGCGGCATGCGCCAGCGCATCATGATCGCCATGGCGATGGCGCTCGAACCGTCCCTGATCATCGCCGACGAGCCGACCACGGCCCTCGACGTCACGGTCCAGGCCCAGGTCATGGACCTGCTCGCGGAACTCCAGCGCGAGCTGCACATGGGCCTCATCCTGATCACCCATGACCTGGGCGTGGTCGCGGACGTCGCCGACAGGATCGCGGTGATGTACGCGGGCCGGATCGTGGAGACCGCGCCGGTGCACGAGATCTACCGGGCCCCCGCCCACCCGTACACCAAGGGCCTCCTCGAATCCATCCCGCGCCTCGACCAGAAGGGCCAGGACCTCTTCGCCATCAAGGGCCTGCCGCCCAACCTCATGGACATCCCGCCAGGCTGCGCCTTCAACCCGCGCTGCCCGATGGCCCAGGACGTGTGCCGCATCGAGGACCCGCCCCTGTTCCACGTCACGTACGAGGGACTCACGGCGGAGCGCCGCAGCGCCTGCCACTTCTGGAAGGAGACCCTCCGTGGCTGAGCCCATCCTGGAGGTGCGGGGGCTCGTGAAGCACTATCCGCTCACCCAGGGGATCGTGATCAAACGGCAGATCGGCGCGGTCAAGGCCGTCGACGGCGTGGACTTCGCGCTCGGGCGTGGCGAGACGCTCGGCATCGTCGGCGAGTCCGGCTGCGGGAAGTCCACGGTCGCCAAGATGCTCGTCAACCTGGAACGGCCGACCGCCGGGCACATCCACTACCGGGGCGAGGACATCACCAAGCTGTCCGGGCGCGCGCTGCGGGCGGTCCGCCGCAACATCCAGATGGTGTTCCAGGACCCCTACACCTCCCTGAACCCGCGGATGACGGTCGGCGACATCATCGGGGAGCCGTACGAGATCCACCCGGAGGTGGCGCCGAAGGGTTCGCGGCGGGCGCGGGTGCGGGAACTCCTGGACGTGGTGGGCCTCAACCCCGAGTACATCAACCGCTACCCCCACCAGTTCTCCGGCGGGCAGCGGCAGCGCATCGGCATCGCGCGCGGGCTCGCGCTGCGGCCCGAGGTCATCGTCGCCGACGAGCCCGTCTCCGCGCTCGACGTGTCCGTGCAGGCGCAGGTCGTGAACCTCCTTGAGAAGCTGCAGAGCGAGTTCGATCTCTCGTACGTGTTCATCGCCCACGACCTGTCGATCGTGCGGCACATCTCCGACCGGGTCGGGGTCATGTACCTCGGGCGGATCGTCGAGACCGGCACCGACGCGGAGATCTACGAGCATCCGACGCATCCCTATACGCAGGCGTTGCTCTCGGCGGTGCCCGTGCCGGATCCGCTGGCGCGGGAGCATCGTGAACGGATCATTCTGAGCGGGGATGTGCCCTCGCCCGCCAATCCGCCTTCCGGGTGCCGGTTTCGCACTCGGTGCTGGAAGGCGCGGGAGCGGTGTGCCCTGGAGGTTCCGCTGCTTGCCGTTCCGGCGGAGTTCCGTGGGGTCGAGGGGCCCGCGGCGCATGATTCCGCGTGCCATTTCGCGGAGGAGAAGCACGTGGTGCCGTGAGCCTTCGCCCCTTCTCCGATACTGGGGCTCCGCCCCAGACCCCGTTATCGGCCTGCGGCCTCGTCCTCAATCGCCGGACGGGCTATGAATAGCCCTTCCGGCGTTTGAGGAGCGGGGTCTGGGGCGGAGCCCCAGTTCGGGAAGGGGCGGGATCGGGGAGCCCCCGCTAGGACAAGCCCAGCGACCGCTTCAGGAAGTCGACCTGGAGGAGGAGGAGGTTTTCGGCGACCTGTTCCTGGGGGGTCATGTGGGTGACCCCGGAGAGGGGCAGGACCTCGTGCGGGCGGCCGGCGGCGAGCAGGGCCGAGGAGAGCCGCAGGGCGTGGGCGACGACGACGTTGTCGTCGGCCAGGCCGTGCACGATGAGGAGGGGACGGTGCGGCTCCCCGGGATCGACGAGCCCGTCGTCGCAGACGAGGGAACTGTTCCGGTAGGCGTCGGGGGAGGTGCGCGGATCGCCCAGGTAGCGCTCCTGGTAGTGGGTGTCGTAGAGACGCAGATCGGTGACGGGCGCCCCCACCACCGCGGCGTGGAAGACGTCGGGCCGCCGCAACGCGGCCATCGCGGAGAGATAACCGCCGAAGGACCAGCCGCGCATCGCCACCCGGCCGAGGTCGAGCGGGAACCGCTCGGCGAGCGCGTGCAGCGCCTCCACCTGGTCGTCGAGCGTGCGCGTGAGATCTCCCTTGACCGCCTTCTCCCAGGCGGGCGAGCGCCCCGGCGTACCGCGCCCGTCGGCGACGACGACGGCGAAGCCCTGGTCGGCGAACCACTGCGAGGTGAGGTGGACGTTGTGGGCCCTCAGTACGCGCTGGCCGTGCGGACCGCCGTACGGATCCATGAGTACGGGAAGCGGTCCCGACACCTCCGGGTCGTACCCCGTGGGGAGCAGCACGGCGCACGGGATCCGCCGTGCGCCCCCTTCGGTGAGTGTCACGCGCGGGGTGAGCCCCGGCCGCTGGGCGTGTGAGGCGACGGTCGTCACCTGTTTGCCGTCGCGGAGCACGGACACACGGGTGCCGGGCTCGTCGAGAGTGGCCGAAACCAATACGGTGACGTCGCCCGCGCGCACCGCCGAGTGCACCCCGGGCTCCTGGGATACGCGTTCCACGCCCAACTCGTTGACCCGGTAGACGTGCACCTCGCCGAGCTCGGGATCGGCGGCGCCCTCGCCCGCTGACGCCGAGATCAGCGCGGAGTCCTCGGTCACGTCGAGCACCGCGCGAAGCTGCAACTGAGGTCCCGTCAGCGGCCGGTCGCCCCAGGCGAGGACCCGCGCGCCGCCCTCGTCCGCGATCCGGACAAGGCGTCCGCTCGGCGACCAGCAGGGCACACCGGGATGGAGTTCCAGCCAGTCGTCGTCCTCGTCGGCGTGCACCATCCGCGTCGAACCGTTCTCCGCGTCCACCGCCAGGTACAGCGCGCTGCGCTGGTCCCTTGCCTGCACCAGGAGCAGCGGAGCGCCGCTTGAGGACCAGTGCACCCGCGCCAGATACGGATACCGGGCCCGGTCCCACACGACCTCCGTGCGCACCCCGTCCAGGCCCACCACGAACAGCCGCACGTCCGCGTTGTCGGTGCCCGCACTTGGATAGGCGATCGATGTCGGCTCCCGGTCCGGATGCGCCGGATCCGCGATCCACCAGCGCTGTACGGGGGCGTCGTCGACCCGTGCGACCAGGAGGCGGTCGGACTCGGGCGACCACCAGAAACCCCGGGAGCGGTCCATCTCCTCGGCCGCGATGAACTCCGCGAGACCGTAGGTCACCGTGTCCGCCTCCACCGCGTCCGGTGCCGCGAGCGCCCGGTCGTCCCCGCCGTCGGCGGCCACGACGCGCAGGGCGCCCCGGGACACGTACGCGATGTGGCGGCCGTCGGGAGAGGGGCGCGGATCTATCACGGGGGCGGGCGCGGGCAGTTCGCGCGCGGTGCCCGCGCGCAGCTCAGCGGCGAACAGCTTCCCGGAAAGGGCGAAGGCCGCGAGCTCCACGGCCGCGTCGGTGGCGTAGCCGACGATGCCCGAGCCGCTCTCGCGGCTGCGCTCGCGCCGCGCCCGCTCCGCCGCCGAGAGCCGCTCGGCCGCACCGCCGAGGAGCGTCCGCGGGTCGGCGGCCACACGTTCGACCGAGCCCCCGTCCGTGAGGTCGAGGACCCACAGCATGCCGGTCCTGTCGGTGCCGGACGCGGAGCGTACGAAGACGACTCGGGAGCCGTCGGGAGCCACGGTGAAGGCGCGGGGCGCGCCCAGGGAGAAGCGCTGTGTCCTGGCGTGCTGACGCGGGAAGGAAAGCCGCTGCGCGGAGCCTTCGGGGGGCCCGTCGGTTTCGGGGGTCTCGGTGGTCATTCTCTGAGCCTATGGCTCATGCGCCCCTTGTGCTGCGGTGCTCCGACTCATGTGGCTCGACACATAGTTATGATCCGTAGCACTTGGTGGGTATGACCTTGCTGGCACGGCGAGTTGGGTCCCGTCGGCCGGACGCAGGGGGCGGCCCCGGGGCGACTCGGGGGCAGTTGGTCGGAACGTTGTCGGGTCATGGGAATGGGAGGTGAACCGCGTGGCAGTCTCGGTATCGGTGGTGCTGCTGCTGGCGATCATCGTGGTCATGATGGTGCGGAAACAGGGGCTCAAGACGATCCACGCGATCGTGTGCGCGCTGCTCGGTTTCTATCTCGCCAGCTCGTCGCTCGCGCCGACCATCGACGAGCTGTCGACGAACCTCGCGGGGGTCATCGAGGACATCAACTTCTGACGGCACCGAGGAGCCGCCGGGGAGCGGCAGGGGAGGTACCGGGGGCGCGGGTGGTGCGGGGGCGTCGGCCTGGCGGGACGTGCGCGCCGGGCCGGTGAGACGTGCGCGCCGGGCTCGTAGGCTGTTCCCATGACGGAACAGCCCGCCCGGCGCCTGCTGCTCGTGCACGCGCACCCCGACGACGAGTCGATCAACAATGGCGCGACCATGGCCAGGTACGCGGCCGAGGGCGCCCGAGTCACGGTGGTGACCTGCACGCTCGGCGAGGAGGGCGAGGTCATCCCGCCCGCCCTCGCGCACCTGGCCGCCGACCGCGAGGACGCGCTCGGCCCGTACCGCGTCGGTGAGCTCGGCGCCGCCATGAAGGAGCTCGGCGTCGCCGACCACCGCTTCCTCGGCGGTCCCGGCCGCTATCGCGACTCCGGGATGATGGGCACCGAGCAGAACCGCAGGACCGGAGCGTTCTGGTCCGCCGACCTCGACGAGGCGGCGGCCCACCTCGTGGCGGTGCTCCGCGAGGTGCGCCCGCAGGTCCTCGTCACCTATGACCCGGACGGCGGCTACGGCCACCCCGACCACATCCAGGCCCACCGGGTCGCCATGCGCGCCGTGGACCTCGCGGCCGAGCCGCGCTTCCGCGCCGACCTCGGCGAGGCGCACGCCGTCGCCAAGGTCTACTGGAACCGTGCGCCACGCTCGGCGGTCGAGGCGGGCTTCCTGCGCCTCGCGGACGCGCTGCCGGACTCGCCGTTCACGGCCGCCGCCACGGCGGGTGACGTACCTGGCCTGACCGACGACGCGCGCGTCACGACGGAGATCGACGGGCGGGCGTACGGTGCGGCCAAGGCGGCGGCGATGCGGGCCCACGCGACCCAGATCGAGGTCCACGAGCCGCTGTTCGTGCTGTCCAACGGCCTGGCACAGCCGATTTTCGACGTGGAGTACTACGAGCTGGTGAGAGGCGAGGCGGGCACGGTGGACGGTGGACGCGAGAGGGATCTGTTCGCGGGCCTCGACGTGGGACCGGCGGCGGGACCGGTCGTGGAACCGGCCGCGGAACCGGTCGTGGGCCTCGACGTGGCGGGCGTCGAGACGGAGGGCGCGAAGTGAGCGCGCGGTCCAAGGCATCGGCACAGCGGTCCAAGGCGTCGGCACAGTCGAAGGGATCTTCTCGGCCAAACCGAGCCGCGTCCGGGGGAACGTCCACCGTCGCGTCCGGAGAGCCCGGGAAGCCCAGAAAGACCGGAAAGTCTGAGAAGACAGGAAAGTCCGGCAAGGCGGCGGGCGGCGCGGCTGCCCCCGCCGGTGGTGCCCGTCCGCCCGCCGGCGCCGGAAGCTTCCTCGCGCGGCCCCTCGACGCCGCCCGCCTCGGGGCCTACGCGGGCCTCTTCGTACTCGGCGCGGCCGTCGGGGTGGCGGGCGCGCTCGTCCAACAGGCCTGGGCGCCCGGCGGGTTGCTGCTCGCGCTCGTCGGTTCCGCCGGTGCCTTCTACGGCGGCTCGCGTGCCACCGGCACCCGCGGCGGAGCCGTGGCGCCCGCCGCGGGCTGGCTCGTCGCCGTGATGTTCCTGACCGCGACGCGCCCGGAAGGCGACTTCGTGTTCGGTGCCGGGGTGGGCTCGTACGTCTTTTTGCTGGGCGGTATGGGCGTCGCTGTGATGTGTGCCACCCTCGGGCAGTCACCGCAACCGGGCGCGTCCGACGCCCGACTTGGCAAGTGACGTACCACTTGAGCCCGTGTCGCGCATGGGTTTGACGCCGGTCACGGGAAGTCCGTGGGCGGCGGCCAGTATGGTGGTGCGCGCCGCCGAGCCGCCCGAGTGGTCGAGACGGGCGGTGGAGCCAACCAGGAGAACCTGCCTTGAGTCGTGAAACTGACAGTTCGTCCTCCGGTCCCCAGGGGCGCGCGGGAGCCGCGTACCCCTCGGGGACGCCGCCGTACGGCTCGCCCGCACAGGGCGGCACGCCAGAGGGCGGCCCGGACGGCGCCGGCACCGGTGCCGGCGGCGAGCGGTCCGGCGAACCCAAGACCGAGACCACGCTGACGACCCGTATCCGGATCAACATCCCCGGGTCGCGGCCCATCCCGCCGGTCGTCATGCGCACGCCGGTCGGCGACTCCGACGGCGAAAGAGGCGACAGAGACGCCGACGACCGGCGCGCGGACGGCGCCGGGAACACGGGTCCGAGCAGCAGCATTGGCGGCGCGGGCACCCCTCTCTCCGGTCCTTCGGCCGCGCCCAGGTCCTCGGCTCCCGCCTCGCCCGCGCCGTCGGGGTCCGGTTCCGCCGCGTCGCCGCGGAACTCGGCCGATGGCGACGACGGCGACGAGAAGACCAGCGACTGGTTCGCGCCGCGCAAGGGCGCCGCGCCCAAGGGCGGAGGCGCCTCGTCGGGCAGCGGTGGCGGTGATACCGGTGCGTACGACGTGTCGGGTGCCGTCGCCGCCGGGCCCCTCGGCAGCGGCGGGCCCGGCGGGGAACCGCAGCGCGACGACCTGCCGTACTTCTCCGGCGGCGAGGGCGAGTACGGCTCCTCCGGGCCCGCGGGACCCACCGGGGGGCCGGTGACCGGCGACGGCCCGATGCTGCCGCCCGGGCCTCAGGGCGGGCCCGGGACCCTGGGAGGACCCGGACCCCTGGGAGGACAGGGCGGCTACCCCGAGGGCTCCGACGGCTACGGCGACGGCTCGGGCACCTATCCCGGCGAGGCGGACCCGCTGGGTGGTCCCGGCGGTCTTGGTGGTCCCGGCGGTCCGGGCGGCCCTGGTGGTCCCGGGGTTCCTGGCGGTCCCGGTGGCCCCGGCCGCTTGAGCGACGACACCGCCATCCTCACCCCGCAGAGCCCGATTCCCGGACCCGGTGGCCTGCGCCCGCCCGCGTCCGGCGGACCCGGGGCGGGCGGTCCCGGCGCACCCGGCGGCCCCGGCGGAAACGTCTCCGGTGACACGCTCACCAGCGGCATCCCGGTCGTACCGCCCGCGCAGAGCTCGCCGTTCGCGCCGGGCACGCACCTGGACGAGCCGGGCCCGCACACACCGCCCAAGCTGCCCGAGCCGGTGCAGCCGAACGTGCCGGCCGCGCCCGCTCCCAAAAAGAAGAAGGGCCGCAACAAACTGGTCCTGCTGGCCGGTATGGCCGTCGTCATCGGCTGCGGGGCGTACGGCGCGGGCCTGTTGATGAACCACGCCGACGTGCCGAAGGGCACCACCGTCCTCGGTGTCGACATCGGCGGCGGCACCCGCGACGAGGCCGTGAAGAAGCTCGACGCGGCCCTCGGCGAGCGCGTGAACAAGCCGCTGAAGCTGACGGTGGGCGGCGACGAGGTCACCCTGAAGCCGGACCAGGCGGGCCTCACCCTGGACAGCCAGGCCACCGTGCGCGCCGCCGCGGGCAGCGACTACAACCCGGTCTCGGTGATCGGCAGCCTCTTCGGCGGCGAGCGCGTCGTCGAGCCCGAGATGCCGGTGGACGAGGAGAAGCTGGCGGCCGCCCTGGAGCGCTCCGCGGGTGGCTCCGGCACGGCCAAGGAGGGCACGGTCAAGTTCGTGCCCGGCAAGGCCGTCCCCGTCTACGGCAAGGCGGGCAAGGGCATCGACGCCGAGAAGGCGGCGACGGCGATCGCCGAGGCGTACGAGAAGCAGGTCGAGACGGGCAGCGCGGGCACGGTCGCGGTACCGGTCACGGACCGTCGGCCGACCGTGTCCAACGCCGAGGTCGACGACTTCATGAAGCGCTTCGCCAAGCCCGCGATGTCCGCCAACGTCACCGTCAAGGCGGGCAGCGCCGAGATCCCGTTCGGCCCCTCGAGGTCGCTCCCGAAGGTGCTCGGCGTGAAGGTCGTCAGCGGCGGCAAGCTGTCGCAGACGTACGACCTCGTCGAGCTCAAGAAGCTCTACGGCAACATCTTCGACGGCGTGCTCATCGAGCGCGCCAACGGCAAGAAGACCCCCGTACAGCCGACGGACGTCGCCCTGGCCATGGGCAAGGCGCTGCAGGGCAAGACGCCCGCGGAGCGCGTCGGCGTGATCGAGACGAACCCGAACTAGCCCCTGGACCCGAACGCGGAACGGGCGGGACACCTCCCGGTGTCCCGCCCGTTCTACTCGCCCCCGGCCGCAGGGCGGTAGGTGCACACCTGCACCCCGTTGCCGCTCGCGACCGTGGAGACCAGCTCCAGGGGGCGCTTCACGGCGTCGTCCGGGAAGATCGACTTTCCGCCGCCGAGCAGCACCGGCATGATCATCAGGCGTAGTTCGTCCACCAGGCCCGCGCTCAGGAGCGAGCGCGCCAGGGTCGGGCTGCCCATGATCAGCAGATCGCCGCCCTCGGTGGCGCGCAGCTCCCCGATCTGGTCGAGGGCCTTGTCACCTTCGATGAGCGTGGTGTTGTTCCAGGTCAGATCCGCTTCGCCGAGCGTCGACGACACCACGTACTTCTTGATCGAGTTCATTCGGTCGGCGAACGGGTCCCCGCCGCGCTCCGGCCACGCCCCGGCCATCGTCCGCCAGGTGCGGCGTCCGAACAAGAGTCCGTCGGCCGTGCTCAACGCGTCGTCGAACGCGCCGCCGACCACCTCCGCGTCGAAGTACGGGTGCGACCAGCCACCGTGCGCGAAGCCGCCGTCGGTGTCCTCATCCGGGCCGCCCGGTGCCTGCACCACGCCGTCCAGACTGGTGAACTGGCTGACCACGATGCGCATGGGTTTCGCTCCTCTGCCGGGTTCCGCTGTATGTGCCGACCATGAGACCGGCGCCGCGCCGGAAAGTCATCGCCGTGGTGGGAGTCATCTCCCGCGCATGACATCTGTCATCCGGGGCCGCGTACGGACGACACTGCCACGCAGGGCTCTGACCAGCAAGAATGGAGCACATGACGACGACAGTGAATGCGGCGGGCGCGGCCGCGGGGACCGTGACGGGGAGCGCCGGGAGCGCCGGGAGCACCGGGAAGTCCGGGAGCGCGGTGAGCTTTCAGCAGGTGTCCAAGGCGTACGGAGAGGTGAAGGCCGTCGACGGTCTGACCCTGGACCTGTACCCCGGTGAGACGGTCGCGCTGCTCGGACCCAACGGCGCGGGCAAGTCCTCCACCCTCGACCTGCTGCTCGGGCTGAGCCGTCCCGACAGCGGCACGGTGCGCGTGTTCGGCACCAGCCCGCGCGACGCCATCGCCGCCGGGCGGCTCGGGGCGATGCTGCAGAGCGGCGGGCTCATGGACGAGGTCACCGTGCGCGAACTGGTGGGCCTTGCCTGCGAGCTGCACCCGCGGCCGCACCGGGTGCACGACGTCCTGGCCGCGGCGGGCATCACGCAGATCGCGGACCGCAAGGTCAACAAGCTCTCCGGCGGCCAGGAGCAGCGGGTGCGGTTCGCCGTCGCCACGGCGGGAGCGAACGATCTGATCGTCCTTGACGAGCCGACGACCGGCATGGACGTCACGGCGCGGCAGGCGTTCTGGGCGACCATGCGGGAGCAGACGGACCAGGGCCGGGCGGTCCTGTTCGCCACGCACTACCTGGAGGAGGCCGACGCCATCGCGGACCGCGTCCTCGTGCTGCACCGGGGCCGCCTCCTCGCGGACGGCACGGCGGCCGAGATCAAGACGAGGGCGGGCGCCCGCAAGGTCAGCTTCGACCTGCTCGACGCCGACACTCAGGAAGTGGCGGGACCGGCGCTCGAACAGCGGCTGCGGCAACTGCCGTGCCTGTCGGCGCTGACCGTGTCCCGCGGCGGCTCCGCGGCACACAACTCGGGGCACACGGTGCGGCTGCAGTCGACGGACGCGGACGCCACCGTGCACGCGCTGTACGGCCTCGGGTTCTACCCCCGCAACCTGGAGGTCGCGGGCCTCGGCCTGGAGCAGGCGTTCGTCGCGATCACCGCGGCGGAGGAGGCGAGGACGGCATGAACGGCGCACTCGACCTCGACACCCCGGGCAGCGCGCCCGGCCCCGGCCGCACGGACAGTGCACCCGGCCCCGGCCGCACGGACAGTGCACCCGGCCCCGGCCGCACGGACAGTGCACCCGGCCTCGACCAGCGATCCCGTACAAGCACCGGCAAGGAGAAGCGCGTGACCACGCACAAGGGGGTGGGAGCCCTCGTACGTCTGGAGGTGCGGCGGGCCCTGCGCAACAAGAAGTTCCTGTTCTTCTCGGTGATCTACCCGGCGCTGCTCTTCCTGATCCTCGCCGGGGGCGCGGACAGCACGAGCGAGGTCGGCGACAGCGGGCTGAGCATGCCCGCGTTCATGATGGTGTCGATGGCGTCGTTCGGCGCGCTCACGGCCGTCCTCATGGGCAACAGCGAGCGCATCGCCAAGGAGCGCGAGAGCGGCTGGGTGCGCCAGCTCAGGCTGACGAGCCTGCCGGGCCGCGGCTATGTCCTCGCGAAGACGGCGAGTGCGGCCGTGGTCAGCCTGCCGTCGATCGTCGTGGTCTTCGTGACCGGCGCCGTGGTCAAGGACGTCCGCCTCGACGCCTGGCAGTGGCTGGCCCTGACGGGCGCCATCTGGGCGGGCAGCCTGTGCTTCGCCGCGCTCGGCGTGGCCGTCGGCTACTGCGCCACGGGGGACGCGGTGCGGCCGGTCACGATGATCCTCTACTTCGCGCTCTCGCTGCTCGGTGGCCTGTGGATGCCGACGACGACGTTCCCGCACTGGCTCCAGAACCTGGCGGAGTGGCTGCCCACGCACGCCTACGCGGCGCTCGGCAGGGCCATCGAACTCGGTGACGCGCCGCACGCCAGGGACATCGTCCTGCTCGTGGCGTACTTCCTGGCGTTCGCGGGTGGCGCCGCGTGGCTGTACCGGAAGGACACACTGAAGGCGTGAACGCACCACTCGACCCCGAGCGCCATCCCCTGCACACCTTCGGGCAGCCCGTCCTCGACCGGCGGCAGCGGCGGGCCAAGATGCTCTGGATCGGCATTTGGCTGATCTTCATGGCAGCGCCCGTGCGGGATCTGGTCGACGGCGGCCACGGCACGGCCGCCACGGTCCTCGGCGCGCTCGGTCTGACGGCGTTCGTCGGCTGCTACCTCGCCCTGGTCTTCCGGTACACGGCGAGGGTCCACGAGTGGCGCGCGGTGTACGCGACGTTCACGGTGCTCCTGGTCCTCGCCGTGGCCCTCGCCCTCGGCATGGGGACGGCCTGGCTCGGTCTGTTCGTGTACGCGGCGGTGTCGGCGGGCGCGGCGCTGCCGATGCGGCGGGCGGTGTGGATCATCCCCGCGATCACCGTGACGATGATGGCGATCGGGATGCGCGACACCGGTGCGGCCGACCTCTTCCCCGGGCTCGGGGTGACGACGCTCCTGGTCGGCTTCGCGATGACGGGCGTGCGCCAGCTCATCCGTACGACGGTGGAGCTGAGGCAGGCGCGGGCGACGGTCGCCCAGCTCGCCGCCAACGAGGAGCGGCTGCGCCTCGCCCGCGACCTGCACGACCTGCTCGGCCACTCCCTGTCCCTGATCACCCTGAAGAGCGAGCTGGCAGGGCGGATGCTCCCCGCCCACCCGGACAAGGCCGCCCAGCAGGTGGCGGACATCGAACAGGTCAGCCGCCAGGCCCTGGTGGACGTGCGCGAGGCCGTCACCGGCTATCGCAGGCTCACCCTCGCCGGTCAGCTCGCCGGCGCGCGCACGGCCCTGGCCGCCGCGGGCGTCGACGCCGACGTCCCCCTGGAGCCCCCGGGGCCCGGGGCCGCGCCGGACGAGGAGCGGGAGGCCGCGCTCGCCTGGGCGCTGCGCGAGGCCGTCACCAATGTCGTGCGGCACAGCGGCGCCCGCCGCTGCGCGGTCACCCTCACCCGCCGCCAGACCCTCGCGGGCCCCGTCCTCGAGCTCGCGGTCGAGGACGACGGCGTGGGCCCCGCGTCCGGCGCCGGGCCCGGCAGCAGCGGTCACGGCAACGGTCTGACGGGACTCACCGAACGCCTGGAGGCGGTCGGCGGCACCCTCGACGTCGGCCCCGGCGCCGGTGGCCGCGAGGGGTTCAGGATCGCGGCCCGCGTACCGCTGGGCCAGGACGGCGGCGGCCAGGCGGAGCCCACCGCGGCCGTGTCCCCGGGCCGCCTAGGATCGTCTGCATGACCGCCACGCACAGCCCCACGGAAGCCTCCGTACCCGAAGGCCCGCAGGGCTCGGGCGACCGCCCCGTCCGGGTGCTGCTCGCCGAGGACCAGTCGATGGTCCGCGAGGCCCTCGCGGCGCTGCTCGGCCTGGAGCCGGACATCGAGGTCGTCGCGCAGGCGGCCCGCGGCGACGAGGTCCTCGCCGCCGCCCGCGCCCACGCCGTCGACGTGGCGCTCCTGGACATCGAGATGCCCGGGTGCACCGGCATCGAGGCGGCGGCCGAGCTGCGGGACGCGCTGCCGGACGTCAAGGTCGTCGTGCTCACCACGTTCGGGCGGCCCGGCTATCTGCGCAGCGCCATGGAGGCCGGGGCCGCCGCCTTCCTGGTCAAGGACGCGCCCGCGGCGCAGCTCGCCGAAGCGGTACGCAGGGTCCTCGCCGGGGAGCGCGTCATCGACCCCGCCCTCGCGGCCGCCGCGCTCGCCGAGGGGGCGAACCCGCTGACCGACCGCGAGCGCGAGATCCTGCGGGCCGCGGCCGACGGCGCCGCCAACGCCGAACTGGCCGCCGCCCTGCACCTCTCCCAGGGCACGGTCCGCAACTATCTGTCGACGGCCATCCAGAAGCTGGCCGCACGCAACCGCGCCGAGGCGGTGGGCATCGCCCGCGAAAAGGGCTGGCTCTGAGCGCGGGCCCGGCTCCGTTCAGGCCCGGGTGTCCGCCGCTCCCGGTGGTCAGTTGAGCCGTGCCCGTGCCGCCCGCGCCTGCTGCCGCACCCCGTCCGCCGCTGTCTCGTCGGAAACGGCGAGGGCGTCCGCGTACCGGTCGAGACCGGCGGCGCCCGCCCAGAAGTCCCCGCGCTGGACGAGGAGCTGGGCCCGGTCGTGGTGCAGGCGGTCCGGGTGCGCGGGCAGGAGCAGGGACAGCTCCACGGCCCACAGGGCGACGTCGGAGCGTTCGGGGCGCGTCGCGGCCCAGGCGCGGATGTTGTTGAGGACGCGCTGCACGATGTCGAGCGTGCCGACGGGCCGCAGCATCGCCGGGTCGAGCGGTGCCCCGGTGGCGCCCGCGACGAGGACCTGCACGTCCGTACGGGTCAGTAGGGGGCCCGCGTGGAACGGATCGGCCAGTACGCGCTCCGCGTACCGCTCGGGGGAGCCGTGGAGGCCGCAGCCGCCGTACGCGTCGGGCGGCTCCTCGGCGCAGACACCGGGGGAGCCGAAGCCGACGACGAAGTGACCGGGCAGGGCGACGCCGTGGACGGCGAAACCCGCCCGCCGCGCGACTTCGATCCAGACGACGGAGAGCAGGATCGGCAGTCCGCGCCCCCGCCGCAGCACCTGATGCAGCAGCGCGGATTCGATGCGCTGATAGTCGCCGGGGCGCCCGCCGAAGCCGCAGCGCACGCCGAGCAGTTCGGCGACCGCGGCCGCCCCCGCGTGCGGGCAGCAGCCAGGAACGGGCGGGAGCAGGGCCGTGAGCCGGTCCAGGCGCCGCTGTGCCGCCGCCATGCCCGGGGCGTCGAGCGCGGGGTCCACCTCCGCGCCGATCAGCAGGCACAGCCGCGCGAGGTCCGGCCGCTCGGCCCTGGCCTCGGCGGCGAAGGCCCGGCGCCACCGCGTGGTGGGGGCAGGTCGGGGATGCATACGAGCGTGGTGCCCGGCAGGACCGATCGCTACCGCGCCCCACCCCGACGAAGCGCCCTCGGCCCGCGCCCCGCGCCGGTCGCCCCGGCCGCGCCCGCGGGGGTCAGTTGAGCTTCGCCCGTGCCGCCCGTGCCTGGAGGCGTACGCGTTCCGCCGTCGTCGGCTCGATGGGCTCCACCACGTCGGCGTACTCGTCGAGGCCCCGCGCGCCCGCGAGGAAGTCACCGCGCTCGACCAGGAGTTGGGCACGCTCGTAGCGAAGGCGGGCTGGGTGGGCGGGGAGCAGGAGGGACAGTTCGAGGGCCCACAGGGCGACGTGGGAGCGCTCGGAGCGGGCGGCGGCCCAGGCGCGGATGTTGTTGAGGATGCGCAGCATGATGTTCAGCGGGTCGGCCGCCGTCAGCAGGGAGGGGTTCAGCCTGCCCCCCGACGCCTGCGCCACCAACTGCTCCGCGTCCGTGGCGGACAGCAGCCGTCCGCCGTTGAACGGATCGGCCAGAACCTGCTCCGGCTTGCCGTACGCGTCGGCGGAGCCGAAGCCGACGACGAAGTGGCCGGGCAGGGCGACGCCGTAGACCGGCGCGCCGGCGCGCCGCGCGACCTCGATCCAGACGACCGAAAGCAGGATCGGCAACCCGCGCCCGCGCCGCAGCACCTGGTGGAGCAGGGAGGACTCAAGGCGCTGGTAGTCGGCCGCGGTGCCGTGGAAGCCGTGCCGCCCGCCGAGGAGTTCGGCGACCGCGAGGGCCCACTCCCGCGGGCCGCCGGGGCGAAAGGGCAGTTGCCCCGCGAGGGTGTCGAGATCCATCTGCGCCGCGTCCATGCCCGCCTCGTCGAGCTCCGGGTCCGCCTCCCCGGCGAGCAGCAGGCACAGCAAGGACAGGTCGGGCCGCTCGGACCTGGCCTCGTCGGCGAACCTGCGCCGCCATTCACTGGACTTCGCGGGCTGTGCGCGCATCCGTGCCTCTGTCGTTTCTGTCTGGCACCGGGAGGATTCGCCGTGGGGGCCATCCGCGGTGCGGTCGCCGGTGGTGCGGGGTTGAGGGGCGGGCAGGGAGTGGGGCGTGCGGGGTGCGGGATTCGTGGGGGGAGGGGGGGGTGGAGCCCACCCGTGGCCGGGGGAGCCAGTGGACCAGCTTCGGGCGGTCGATGCCGTCGCGGTAGAG
>NZ_JOAP01000011.1 GCF_000720475.1 Streptomyces aureocirculatus | reverse complement strand
TTCCCGCGCTGACGCGCTTGTCCTCAATCGCCGGACAGGCTCGATGCGTCGCCTGTGCGGACCGTTTCAGCCCACCCCAGCGATCCTCCAGCCCGCCCCGGCGCAGTTGTTCCAGCCCGTCCGGCGTTTGAGGACGAGCGCGCAGCGCGACAAACCCCCGCCTGGCGGCGAACCCCCACCCGCCCACGCGGCACCCTCCCCCAGCCCGTCCGGCGTCTGAGGACGAGGCGCGCAGCGCCCATGAAGCGGGGGCCCAGGGGGCAGCAGCCCCATGGTTCGGGAAGGGGCGGGACTGGGGCGCCCCGCGAGGGACCCGCACCGGCACCGGCACCGCCACTCGTGGGAAACGACAGGGCAACGATCGCCATCCCGTGAGCATCGTCATCTACGCGCGTAGGGCCGAACCGGCTACCCTCGTCGGCGTGAACGCTTCAGTTATTCCGGAAGACATCCAGGGCGACCCGTACGCCGCCGCCGACGCCGCCGCCGCACGCCTGCGCGAGCTGACCGGCGCAGAGACCCACGACGTCGCCCTCGTGATGGGCTCCGGCTGGGCCCCGGCCGTGGACGCCCTCGGCGCCCCCGAGGCGGAGTTCCCCGTCACGGAGCTGCCGGGGTTCCCGCCGCCGGCCGTCGAGGGCCACGGCGGCCGCGTCCGCTCCTTCACGGTCGGTGCGAAGCGCGCCCTGGTCTACCTGGGCCGTACGCACTACTACGAGGGCCGCGGCGTCGCCGCCGTCGCGCACGGCGTACGGACCGCCGTCGCCGCGGGCTGCAAGACGATCGTGCTGACCAACGGCTGCGGCGGCCTCCGCGAGGGCATGCGCCCGGGCCAGCCCGTTCTGATCAGCGACCACCTGAACCTGACGGCGACCTCCCCGATCGTCGGCGCGAACTTCGTGGACCTGACCGACCTGTACTCGCCGCGCCTGCGCGCGCTGTGCAAGGAGATCGACCCCACCCTCGAAGAGGGCGTGTACGCACAGTTCCCGGGCCCGCACTACGAGACCCCGGCGGAGATCCGCATGGCTCGTACCATCGGCGCGGACCTGGTCGGCATGTCGACGGTGCTTGAGGCCATCGCGGCCCGCGAGGCCGGCGCGGAGGTCCTCGGCATCTCCCTGGTGACCAACCTCGCCGCGGGCATGACGGGCGAGCCGCTGAACCACGAAGAGGTCCTGCAGGCAGGCCGCGACTCCGCCACCCGCATGGGTGAGCTGCTCGGACAGGTCCTGGGCCGCATCTGACCCGGCGGGCACCCCGCGTGGCACCGAGCGCCGCGCGGGGTACCTACCCGGACGCGTACACGCCGTACGAGAACGACCCTTCACGGAGAGGCCGACCACACGTGCAGGACCACGCAGAACTCATCGCCAGGGCCAAGGCCTGGCTCGCCGAGGACCCGGACCCCGAGACCCGCGAGGACCTGGCCAAGCTCGTCGACGCGGCGCCGGGCACCCCGGCCGTCCTCGACGATCTCGCCGCCAGGTTCGCGGGCACCCTGCAGTTCGGCACCGCGGGGCTGCGCGGTGAGCTGGGCGCGGGCCCCATGCGGATGAACCGCTCCGTGGTCATCCGCGCGGCCGCGGGCCTCGCGGCGTACCTGAAGGCCAAGGGCCAGGCGGGTGGCCTGGTGGTGGTCGGCTACGACGCGCGGTACAAGTCGGCCGACTTCGCCAGGGACACCGCCGCCGTGATGACCGGCGCGGGCCTGCGCGCCGCCGTCCTACCGCGCCCCCTGCCGACCCCCGTCCTCGCCTTCGCCATACGGCATCTGGGCGCGGTCGCGGGCGTCGAGGTCACCGCGAGCCACAACCCGCCGCGCGACAACGGTTACAAGGTGTACCTGGGCGACGGCTCCCAGATCGTGCCCCCGGCCGACGCGGAGATCGCCGCCGAGATCGCGGCGGTGCGCGCCCTCGACGACGTACCGCGGCCCGAGACCGGGTGGGAGACCCTCGGCGAGGACGTCCTGGAGGCCTACCTGGCCCGCACGGACGCCGTCCTGGCCCCCGGCTCCCCGCGCGGCGCCCGCACCGTCTACACGGCGATGCACGGCGTCGGCAAGGAGACCCTCCTGGCTGCCTTCGCGCGGGCCGGTTTCCCCGAGCCGGTGCTCGTCGCCGAGCAGGCGGAGCCCGACCCGGACTTCCCGACCGTCGCCTTTCCCAACCCGGAGGAGCCGGGCGCGATGGACCTGGCGTTCGCCACGGCCCGTGCGGCGCGCCCGGACCTGGTGATCGCCAACGACCCGGACGCGGACCGCTGCGCGGTGGCCGTCCCGGTGGGCGACGGCGCCCTGCGGATGCTGCGCGGCGACGAGGTGGGCGCGCTGCTCGCCGCACACCTGGTGCGCAGGGGTGTCGCGCCGGACGGGCCGCGCACCTTCGCCGAGTCGATCGTGTCGTCGTCGCTGCTCGGCCGCATCGCCGAGAAGGCGGGCCTCGGCTACGAGGAGACGCTGACGGGCTTCAAGTGGATCGCCCGCGTCGACGGCCTGCGGTACGGCTACGAGGAGGCGCTCGGCTACTGCGTCGACCCCGATGGCGTACGCGACAAGGACGGCATCACGGCGGCGCTGCTGATCTCTGAGCTGGCCTCCGAGCTGAAGGAGGAGGGCCGCACCCTGCTCGACCTGCTCGACGACCTCGCCGTGGAACACGGCCTGCACGCCACCGACCAGCTCTCGGTCCGGGTGCGGGACCTGTCGCTCATCGCGGCCGCGATGCGCCGCCTGCGCGAGCGGCAGCCGGAGCGGCTCGCCGGTCTCGCCGTGACGGCCGCCGAGGACCTGGCCGAGGGCACCGCGACGCTGCCGCCCACGGACGGCCTTCGGTACACGCTCGACGGCGCCCGCGTCATCGTGCGCCCCAGCGGCACCGAGCCGAAGCTCAAGTGCTATCTGGAGGTCGTGGTGCCGGTGGCCGGGCACGCGGAGCTGCCGCGGGCCCGCGAGAAGGCGACGGAGCTGCTCACCGCGCTCAAGCGGGACCTCGCGGAGGCGGCGGGCATCTGACGCCCCCTCCCCGGGGAGGCCACCGCGGCTTCCCGCCACCCGTACGCGCGGGCGCACGACCGTCCGTCCGAACGGGTGGTTCCGCCGCGACAACTGACGCTGCTCCCCGGTGCGCTGCCGGTCCCTCAGGAAGGGTCGGCCGGTAGCGCACCTTCTCGTACCGGGAGCCGCAGTGCCGTACGGACCCCGCACCAACGTCCCGCCCGTCTCGCCCCGGTCGGCCTCCGCGCCGACCCGCGTCCCCCCGTCCCGCCGCTCCCGCGCGACGGCGCCCCGCCCGGCCGCGCACCTGCGTCTGGCCGCCGCGCTGCGGCACGCGGCGCCCGCGCTCCTCGCCTACGGGGCCGTCCGGGCCCTCGGGCTGCTCGTCCTCGCCATCTGGGCGCACCGCGAGCACCGCGAGCTGTGGCACCTGCTCGCGGAGTCCTGGGACTGCGACTGGTACCTGCGGATCGCCGCGCACGGCTACGCGGACACCCTCGGCCGCGCCTACGACCGGAACAACCTGGCGTTCTTCCCGCTGTTCCCGCTGCTGCTGCGAGCGGGCGACGCGCTGTTGCCGTGGGCGCCGCGCGGCGCGGTGGGCCTCACGGTCTCCCTCGTCTCCTCGTTCCTCGCGGCATGGGGGATCTTCAAGGTCGGCGACCTGCTGCACGGGCGGCGCGTGGGCGTGCTCCTCGCGGCGTCGTGGGCGTGTCTGCCGGTCGCCCTGGTGCAGTGGATGGGCTACACGGAGTCGCTGTTCACGGCGTTCGCCGCGTGGTCCCTGTACGCCGTCCTCACCGGCCGCTGGGTGTGGGCCGGAGCGCTCGCGGCCCTCGCGGGACTCACCCGCCCCACGGGGGTGGCCGTCGCCGCCGCCGTGTCGGTCGCCGCGCTCCTCGCGCTGCGCCGCCGCTTCGACGCGCGTGCCCTGGCCGGAGCGGTCCTCGCGCCGCTCGGCTGGCTCGCGTACGTGAGCTGGGTGGGGGTGCGCCTCGGCCGCTGGGACGGCTACTTCGCCGTACAGAAGCTGTGGCACAACGAGTGGGACGGCGGCGTCGGCACCCTGCGCTGGATGAAGAAGCTGTTCCTGGTGGAGCGCCCGCAACTGTTCCTGGTGATGGTCACCATCGTTCTCTTCGGCGCGCTTGTCCTGTACGTGCTCTCCCTCACCGGGGGCGGGCAGCCGCTGCCTCTGCTGGTGTTCGCCGGCCTGATGGTCGCCATCGTGCTCGGCTCCCGCGGCGTCTACTTCCCGCGCGCCCGCTTCCTGCTCCCCGCCTTCCCACTGCTCCTGCCGGTGGCGCTCGCCCTCGCCCGGGTCCGGCTACGCGTGGCCGCCGCCGTGGTCACGGCGGCGGCGGTGGTGTCTGCTGCCTTCGGGGGGCACATGCTGCTTGTGTGGCTGGGGCCGCCTTGATTTGCCTTGTGTGGCTGGCGCCGCCTCGATCCACCTCGTGTGGCTGCCGCCGCCTCGATCCGTCTCGCGTGGCTGGCGCCGCCTCGATCCACCTCGTGTGGCTGCCGCCGCCTCAATCCGTCTCGCGTGGCTCGCGCCGCCTCGATCCACCTCGCGTGGCTGCCGCCGCCTCAATCCGTCTCGCGTGGCTCGCGCCGCCTCGATCCACCTCGTGTGGCTGCCGCCGCCTCAATCCGTCTCGTGTGGCTCGCGCCGCCTCGATCCGCCTCGTGTGGCTGGCGCCGCCTCGACTTGCCTTGTGTGGCTGGCGCCGCCTCGATCCGCCTCGCGTGGCTGCCGCCGCCTCAATTCGTCTCGCGTGGCTCGCGCCGCCTCGACTTGCCTTGTGTGGCTGGCGCCGCCTCGATCCGCCTCGCGTGGCTGCCGCCGCCTCGACTTGCCTCGCGTGGCTCGCGCCGCCTCGATTCGCCTCGTGTGCTCGCGCCTCGATTTGTTCTACCTGGTTCAGCTCACCCCGAGCAGCACGGCGAGCAGCACCGCGCCTGCCGCGCACGGTCCCAGGATCTCGTAGGCCCAGCGCACCACCGGCTCGCCCTGTGCGGCCTCCGCGTTCTCGCGCCGCTCGGCGATCTCGCGCAGGTCGTCCATGGCCTGGTCGCCCGCGTCCCGGGTGTTCGGCGAGGTCGCGCCCGGGGCGCCGGGGCGGATGCGGCTGGCCACGGGGTCGTCCGACGCGACCTGCTGGGCGTGCCGCCGCGCGGCCTTCTTGCGGCCCCGCAGCGACACGGGGACGGCCCACAGTTGGTACTTGGTGCCGTCCTGCGTGAAGACCTCGTTCGAGTACCCGGAGCGCAGTCCGGAGATCGCGCCCCACGGCAGCGTGATCGTGCGGAACGGGTTGCGGACGCGCAGCCGGTCCTCGTTGGCGAACACCGCGGGCCGCAGGGTGTAGGCGATGACGAGCGGCACCGCGAAGAGCAGTCCGGCGAGGGCGATCCACGGGGTGTTCCCCTCGCCCCGGATCAGCGCGTCGACGCCGAACCAGACACCGATCGCGAGCAGCAGCACGCCACCGGCGATGGCTGCGGGGGAACGGTGCACTCGGTCCTTGTACGCGGGGTCCTGGTGCGCGGTGTCCTTCTGCACGGCGTCCGGGTGCGCGGCGTCCGGGTGCGCGAGGTCCTGGTGCGCGGAGTCCTGCTGCGCGGAGTCCTGCTGCGCGGAGTCCTGCTGCGCGGGGTCCGCCGAGCCCTGCTCCGGCGGTGTGGGCTGCGGGTCGCTCGTCATGGGGCCGATTCTGCCTGACGTACCGGCCGGGACCCCGCGCGCGGCGGGGGTATGGGGATTGGTCCAGACCTAGTACGGTCGAGGGTTGTCATGTACGCCTAATCTCTCACCCCTGGAGAGTCATGACCCGCACCGGAAGAGGAACCAGGAACCAACCAGGACTCTTACGAAGAGTGGCCACAGCCCTGCGCGGCCGGACCGCCGTGCTGTGCGCGGCCCTGCTGCTCCCCGCCTCCCTGCTCACCGCCCTGACCGCGAGCGCGGCCCCCGCGGCGGGCACCCTCACCGCTGCCTTCAGTACGGAGGGCAGCGGCTCGTCCTGGCAGGGCAAGTACGTCGTCCGCAACAGCGGCTCCGCCGCCGCCTCCGGCTGGACCCTGGAGTTCGACCTGCCCGCGGGCGTCACCGTCGGCGGCCACACGCACGGCGAGGCCACCGTCTCGGGGCGCCACGTCACCGTGAAGAACGCGTACTACAACGGACGGGTCCCCGCGGGCGGCACGACCGAGCCGTACAGCTACTTCTTCACGGGCAACGGGCCGATCGGCGCGCCCACGGGGTGCACGATCAACGGCGACAAGTGCGACGGCTCGCCCGACAAGCCGCCGTCCGCCCCCGGCGCCCCGACCGTCACCACCGCCACCTCCCGCACCATCTCCCTGACCTGGCCCCCTGCCGGCGCGGGCGACTATCCCGTGACCACGTACGAGGTCCTCAGCGGTGACCGCGTGGTCGCCTCCTCCGCGACCAACGGCGCCACCGTCACCGACCTGACCCCCGCCACCCGCTACACCTTCACCGTCCGCGCCAAGGACCGGCGCGGCAACACCAGTCCCCTGAGTCCCGCGGTCACCGCGACCACCGTCGACCCCGCGACCGACCCGGCCCCACCGAGTGCGCCCGGCGCCCTGCGCGCCACCGGCAAGACACAGGTCTCGGCGACGCTGGCCTGGGAGAAGTCCACGGACAACGTGGCCGTCGCCGCCTACGACATCTACCGCGGCGGCACGTTGGCCAAGACCGTGCCCGCCTCGGCCACCACCGCCACCGTCGAGGGGCTCACCCCCGCCACCGCCTACACCTTCACCGTGAAGGCGCGTGACACCGCCGACAACGAATCGCCCGCCTCCAACGCCGTGAAGGTCACCACGGACGACGCCGCCGGGCCCGGCAACCACCTCGCGGTGGGCTACTTCTCGCAGTGGGGCATCTACGGCCGCCAGTACTTCGTGAAGAACCTGGACACGTCCGGTGCCGCCGCCAAACTCGACGTCATCAACTACGCCTTCGAGAACGTCGACCCGGTCAACCACACCTGCCTGGCCGGAGTGACCAAGGGCGGCTCGGGCAATCCCCAGGACCCCGACGAGGGCACCGGCGCGGGGGACGCCGAGGCCGACTACGGCCGCGCCTTCTCCGCCGCCCAGTCCGTGGACGGCGTCGCGGACGACGGCTGGGGCAAGCTGCGCGGCAACTTCAACCAGCTCAAGAAGCTCAAGGCCAAGCATCCGCACCTGAAGGTCGTCGTCTCGCTCGGTGGCTGGACGTTCTCCAAGTTCTTCTCCGACGCGGCGGCGACGCCCGCGTCCCGGGCGAAGTTCGTCAAGTCCTGCGTCGACACCTGGATCAAGGGGGACCTGCCCGTCGCCGGTGGCGCGGGGGGTCCCGGGACGGGGGCCGGTGTCTTCGACGGCATCGACATCGACTGGGAGTGGCCCGGGGCGGAGGGCCACCCCGGCAACCACTACGGGGCGGCCGACAAGGACAACCTGACGGCGCTGCTCGCCGAGTTCCGCAAGCAGTTGGACGCCACCGGTGGGGCGCACAAGCTGCTCACCGCCTTCACCCCCGCCGACCCCGCGAAGATCGAGGCCGGGTGGGACATCAAGAAGATCTTCGACTATCTGGACTTCGCCAATGTCCAGGGCTACGACTTCCACGGCTCCGGCAGCGACAACTCCTGGGAGCCCAAGCGCACCGGGCACCAGGCGAATCTGCACCGTGACGCCCAGGACCCGTACGCCTTCGACTTCAGCGTCGAGCGGGCCGTCCAGACGTACCTGGACGCGGGGGTCAATCCGCGCAAGCTCACCATCGGCTTCCCGTTCTACGGGCGTGGCTGGAAGGAGGTCGCCGACGGGGGCGCCAAGGGCGAGTGGCAGGCCGCCAACGGGGCGGCTCCCGGGCAGTTCCCGGAGGAGTCCGGGATCAGGGGCTATCACAATATGATGGTGAATGTTCCTAATCTCACCATTCATCATGATGAGCAGTCCATCTCCACCTATGGCTACACCGGCAACGGCGGGCAGTGGTGGAGCTTCGACGACGCCTGGTCGATCGGCAAGAAGACCGCGTGGCTCAAGTCGAAGGGGTTGCTCGGCGGCATGGTCTGGGAAATGTCCGGCGACACCCCTACGGGGACGTTGATGACGGCCCTGGACAACGGGCTGAAGTGACGCCCCTGCCTTGATACTCCCCGTCGCCTGCACTGACGGTTTTCGCCTTTCCGTTTGTGGGGGTGGCGGGGTCGTGGCGGGATGGCCGTGCTCGCGTAGTGGACACTGCCTCGTTCACCGCACCGTAAGTGTGTCGCTTGGCACGCTGCGCTCGGTCATCCCGCCACGACCCCTCCGGCCGCGACAGCGTCTGCGGCCCGGTGGATCTTGCGGCTTCCGCCGCCCCCTCGCCCCCCTTCTGTGGGCAACTGGTCCGCCAGGGGCGAGGGGGGTACCTCCCTGCTCGAGCGGAGCCGAGAGCTTGGGGGAGGGTGGGCACAGCCCAAACCGCCGGGCTCCCGTTATGCAGGGAGAAGGGCACAGCCCCACCGCTGAGTGCCAGGGGCAAGCAAAGGCACCCTGTACAAGCCGCTACGCGCGTAGATATGCTCCCCTCGTGACCATGCGGACGACTCCATCCACAGAGACAGACGAGGCCGGCGGGGCCACCCCCCGCACCCTCGCCGACGTGCCCACGTCGGCGAGCACGCTGCGCCGCTTCCTGCACGGCCTGCCGGGCGTGGACGCGGTGGGCCTGGAGGCCCGTGCCGCCTCGCTCGGGACGCGTTCGATCAAGACCACGGCGAAGGCGTACGCCATCGACCTGGCCATCTCCATGATCGACCTGACGACCCTGGAAGGCGCCGACACCGCGGGCAAGGTCCGCGCGCTCGGTGCCAAGGCCGTCCACCCGGACCCGACGGACCGCTCCACGCCGCGCACGGCGGCGGTCTGTGTGTACCCGGACATGGTCGCCACCGCCAAGGAGGCCGTCGCCGGCAGTGGCGTCAAGGTCGCCTCGGTCGCCACCGCCTTCCCCGCGGGCCGCGCCGCCCTTGGCGTGAAGCTCGCCGACGTACGCGACGCCGTCGCCGCCGGAGCGGACGAGATCGACATGGTCATCGACCGCGGCGCCTTCCTCGCGGGCGACTACATGAAGGTGTACGAGGAGATCGTCGCCGTGAAGGAGGCCTCGGGGCCCGCCCGCCTGAAGGTCATCTTCGAGACCGGCGAGCTGTCCACGTACGACAACATCCGGCGCGCCAGTTGGATCGGCATGCTCGCCGGCGCGGACTTCATCAAGACCTCGACCGGCAAGGTCGGAGTGAACGCGACCCCCGCGAACACCCTGCTCATGCTCGAAGCCGTCCGCGACTTCCGCGCGCAGACCGGCGTCCAGGTGGGCGTGAAGCCCGCGGGCGGCATCCGTACCGCCAAGGACGCCCTCAAGTTCCTGGTCCTGGTCAACGAGACCGCGGGCGCGGACTGGCTGGACAACCACTGGTTCCGCTTCGGCGCCTCCAGCCTGCTCAACGACCTGCTGATGCAGCGCCAGAAGCTGGCAACCGGACGCTACTCCGGACCTGACTACGTGACGGTGGACTGATCATCATGGCATCGATTTTTGAGTACGCGCCCGCGCCCGAGTCCCGTTCGGTCGTCGACATCGCTCCGTCCTACGGCCTGTTCATCGACGGTGAGTTCGCCGACGCCGCCGACGGGAAGGTCTTCAAGTCCGTCTCCCCGGCCACCGAGGAAGTTCTCTCCGAGGTCGCCCAGGCAGGTGAGGCCGACGTCGACCGTGCGGTGCAGGCCGCCCGCAAGGCCTTCGAGAAGTGGTCCGCCCTGCCGGGTGCCGAGCGCGGCAAGTATCTGTTCCGGATCGCCCGCATCATCCAGGAACGCAGTCGCGAGCTCGCCGTCCTGGAGACCCTCGACAACGGCAAGCCCATCAAGGAGACCCGCGACGCGGACCTCCCCCTGGTCGCCGCCCACTTCTTCTACTACGCGGGCTGGGCCGACAAGCTCGACCACGCGGGGTACGGGGCCGATCCGCGGGCGCTCGGCGTTGCCGGGCAGGTCATCCCGTGGAACTTTCCGCTCCTTATGCTGGCCTGGAAGATCGCTCCCGCGCTCGCCACCGGTAACACCGTGGTGCTGAAGCCCGCCGAGACCACTCCGCTGTCCGCGCTCTTCTTCGCCGACATCTGCCGTCAGGCGGGACTCCCCAAGGGCGTCGTCAACATCCTGCCGGGGTACGGGGACGCGGGCGCCGCTCTCGTCGCCCACTCGGACGTGAACAAGGTCGCCTTCACCGGCTCCACCGCCGTCGGCAAGCAGATCGCCCGCACGGTCGCCGGCACCGACAAGAAGCTCACCCTGGAGCTCGGCGGCAAGGGCGCCAACATCGTCTTCGACGACGCCCCCATCGACCAGGCCGTCGAAGGCATCGTCACCGGCATCTTCTTCAACCAGGGACAGGTCTGCTGCGCCGGTTCGCGGCTCCTTGTGCAGGAGTCCGTTCAGGACGAGGTGCTCGATGCTCTGAAGCGGCGGCTCACCACGCTGCGGCTCGGTGATCCGTTGGACAAGAACACCGACATCGGCGCCATCAACTCCGCCGAGCAGCTCGCCCGCATCACCGCCCTCGCCGACACCGGCGAGGCCGAGGGCGCCGAGCGCTGGAGCGCCCCTTGTGAGCTGCCGAGCTCCGGCTACTGGTTCGCGCCCACCCTGTTCACCAATGTCACCCAGGCGCACACCGTCGCCCGGGACGAGATCTTCGGCCCCGTGCTCTCGGTCCTGACGTTCCGTACGCCCGACGAAGCCGTCGCCAAGGCCAACAACACGCAGTACGGGCTCTCGGCCGGTATCTGGACGGAGAAGGGCTCGCGCATTCTCGCCGTCGCGAACAAGCTCCGCGCCGGGGTCGTCTGGGCCAACACGTTCAACAAGTTCGACCCGACCTCGCCCTTCGGCGGCTACAAGGAGTCGGGCTTCGGCCGCGAGGGCGGTCGCCACGGCCTGGAGGCTTACCTCGATGTCTGACGCGCGTCTCAGTGTTCTGAAGACCTACAAGCTGTACGTGGGCGGCAAGTTCCCGCGGTCCGAGAGTGGACGGGTGTACGAGGTGACCGACCTCAAGGGCAAGTGGCTCGCCAATGCTCCGCTGTCCTCCCGCAAGGACGCCCGTGACGCGGTTGTCGCCGCGCGCAAGGCGTTCGGCGGGTGGGCGGGTGCGACCGCCTACAACCGCGGTCAGGTGCTCTACCGCGTCGCGGAGATGCTGGAGGGCCGCCGCGAGCAGTTCGTCCGCGAGGTCGCCGACGCGGAGGGCCTCTCGAAGTCCAAGGCCGCCGCGGTCGTCGACGCGGCCGTGGACCGCTGGGTCTGGTACGCGGGCTGGACCGACAAGATCGCTCAGGTGGTGGGAGGGGCGAACCCGGTCGCGGGCCCGTTCTTCAATCTGTCCACGCCCGAGCCGACCGGTGTCGTCGCCGTCGTGGCGCCCCGGGAGTCGTCCTTCCTGGGCCTGGTGTCGGTCGTGGCCCCCGTGATCGCGGCCGGTAACACGGCCGTCGTCATCGCCTCCGAGAAGGCACCGCTGCCCGCTCTCAGCCTTGGCGAGGTCCTGGCCACGTCCGACCTGCCGGGCGGCGTCGTCAACGTACTCAGTGGCAGGGCCGCCGAACTCGCGCTGCCGCTGGCCGCCCACCAGGACGTGAACGGCATCGACCTGGCCGGTGCGGACGCCGACCTGGCGAAGGAGCTGGAAGTCGCCGCGGCCGACAACCTGAAGCGCGTGCTGCGTCCACAGGCTGTGGACAGCGACGCGGACTTCACCGCCGCGCCCGGCACCCGGCGCCTGACGTTCTTCCTGGAGACCAAGACGGTCTGGCACCCGACCGGCTCTCTCGGCGCCTCGGGCTCCGCGTACTGAGCACGCTGCCGCGGGGCCCCGTCCCCGCGGCAGCAGTCTTTCGCCCGGACTATTCGGGCAGCGTCCCGGTGACCCGGTCCACCACCGGCAGCTCCGCGAGCGAGCTGCCCCGCGTCAGCGGCTTCGTCACCGTGGCGGTGGACACCGGCTTGAAGTCGGCGATCTGTGTGCCCACGGAGTTGTCGAGCGGATCCGTGTCGGTGCCGGCCAGCGGGTTGAGCCGTAGGTCCTTGACGGGCCCGAGGCCACCGACCGTGGCCCGCTGCAATCCGTTGAGCAGCGCGTTCCCGGCTGTGGCCACGCCCGCCACACCCGCGTCACCGGCCACCGTCTCCAGCCCCCGGGCCGGTGGCGCCGCGGCGCTCGCAGCCGTCGCCCCGAGGCCGATGGCCGCCCCCGCCGCCGACACCGTGAGTCCTGCGCGCAGCAGCGCCCGGGACGCGGAGAAACTCTTCGGCGCCGAATGCCGCGCCGCTTGCCGTGCAGGGTTTCGAACCATCAGACCGCCTCAAAGAAACATACTTAAGTAATCGAGCGTGCGCGAAGAGTAGTGGACGTGGGGTGTCCGTATCAAAGACCCGCTTCGCTCGTGCACCCCTCTTCGCGCGTGCCCTGTCCGGCCTGCCCCCGCCCGCGGGCATTCGCGCCGCCCCGGGTCTGGGCACCCCGGGGGCCCCGGTTGATAATGTCCCGGACCACCGCCGACGAGCGGCGTCGGGAGAAGCGCCAGCGACCTCCGACCCATCGGCATTACCCCTGGTGAGAAGGTTCACAGCTTTGGGTTCCCATCCCGCGATACCCACCCGCGTCGTGCTGCTCGCCGGCCCCTCAGGCTCGGGCAAGTCGTCGTTCGCGGCCCGCTCGGGGCTGCCCGTGCTGTGCCTCGACGACTTCTACAAGGAGTGCACCGACCCGTCGCTCCCCCAGGTCCCCGGCACGTCGGACATCGACTGGGACTCGCCGCTGTCCTGGGACGCGGACGTCGCCCTCGCCGCGATCGGCGAGCTGTGCCGTACGGGCCGTACCCGCGTCCCGGTGTACGACATCGCGACGAGCTCACGAGTCGGCGAGGAGGCGCTCGACATCGAGCGCACGCCGTTGTTCATCGCGGAGGGCATCTTCGCCGCCGACATCGTGGAGCGCTGCCGTGAGATGGGTGTCCTCGCGGACGCGATCTGTCTGCGCGGCCGTCCCTCGACGACGTTCCGCCGTCGGCTCCTGCGCGATCTGCGTGAGGGCCGCAAGTCCGTGCCGTTCCTGCTGCGCCGCGGCTGGCGCCTGATGCGCGCGGAGCGCTCCATCGTGGCCCGCCAGACGGCGCTCGGCGCGCACCCCTGCGGCAAGGACGAGGCCCTCGGCCGCCTCACGGACGCCGCCGCCGGGCGCTGCGTCAAGGCCCGCGCGGCGGCCGCCTGACCCGGGCGCCTGACCCGGGCGCCCGGCCCGGGCACGTCACTCGTACCCGTACCCGTACTCGACCCAGCCCGGCCCGGCACACGCCCGGCACGCCCACAGCGAGCACAACAAAAACAGCGGGCCCGGAAAGACCCCCCGGCCCTCCGGTCCCGCTGCCCGTGCCCCCGTGCTCCCCCCGTGTCCCCCCTCGTGCGAGGCCCCGAACCCCCCGGTTCCCCCGGGCCTCGCTCCTGCTTCCGCCGCTTCCCCCGAAGCGGCGGTCCCCCCGTCCTCAGGCCACCAGCTCGCCGAAGGACTCCTCCTGGTCACGGCCGAAGCTGAGGACCTCGTCCTCGCGCAGCCGGCGGAGCGACCGCCAGATGCTGGACTTCACCGTGCCCACGCTGATGTCGAGGATGTCCGCGATCTCCGGGTCCGTGCGGCCCTCGTAGTAGCGGAGGACCAGCATGGTGCGCTGGAGCTCGGGCAGCCGGGCCAGGGCCTGCCACAGGACCGCGCGCAGCTCGGTGCCGCGCATCGCGTCCGTGTCGCCCACCGTCTCCGGCAGTTCCTCGGTCGGGTACTCGTTGAGCTTGCGGCGCCGCCAGGCGCTGATGTGCAGGTTCGTCATCGTGCGCCGCAGATAGCCGCCGACGGCGGCCTTGTCGCTGATGCGGTCCCAGGCCCGGTAGGTCGAGAACAGCGCGCTCTGCAGCAGGTCCTCGGCGTCGAACCGGTCACCGGTCAGGTGGTAGGCGGTTGCGTACAGAGAGGCACGGCGCTCCTGGACGTATGCGGTGAACGCCGCTTCGGCGTCCTCGCTGCCCGTCCGGGGCTGCGCCCGCTCCCCCGAGGCCTCCCTGTACGCGGCTCCCCCGTGAGCTCCCCCGTCACCGCCGCCCTTGAGTGCGTCAACCACCGTCATGTACGTGGTGTGCTGACGCCCGGTGCCGCGAGCGCACCCCCGCCCGCTCACGGCACCGGACTTCTCGTACTTCTCAGAACTCCTGCCGACGTCGTGCAGACGCGTGACAACTGCGCTTGAGCTGGTGCTGTGCAGCGTGTTCATCTCGCGCCCCCCGTCGTAGAGTCTGGGATTTCCGTGTGACCAGAACTCTGCCGGAGCCACTTCATGGCGTTGTCCGCCGACTGTCACAGGCCTGCAACAGGGCTCGTGGCGCGCTCGTGGGCCGGTGGAGCGCCGCTGACTCGTGTGGGTGCGGTGTGAGACGCCGGCCAACAGTCGAACTGGGCCCGCACCATGGGACAGAATGACGTTTGTGCCTTCCCTGTTGCTGATCGAGGACGACGACGCCATCCGGACGGCCCTGGAGCTTTCGCTGACGCGCCAGGGCCACCGGGTGGCCACCGCTGCCACCGGCGAGGACGGTCTGAAGCTGCTCAGTGAGCAGCGTCCTGACCTGATCGTGCTGGATGTGATGCTGCCCGGCATCGACGGTTTCGAGGTGTGCCGCCGCATCCGGCGCACCGACCAGTTGCCGATCATCCTGTTGACCGCGCGCAGCGACGACATCGACGTGGTGGTCGGCCTGGAGTCCGGCGCCGACGACTATGTGGTCAAGCCCGTGCAGGGGCGGGTGCTCGACGCTCGTATCCGCGCGGTGCTCCGCCGTGGCGAGCGGGAGGCCAACGACGCCGCGACGTTCGGTTCGCTGGTGATCGACCGGGCCGCGATGACGGTGACGAAGAACGGTGAGGACCTGCAACTGACGCCGACCGAGCTGCGGCTGCTCCTGGAGCTGAGCCGCAGGCCGGGCCAGGCCCTGTCCCGCCAGCAGTTGCTCCGCCTGGTGTGGGAGCACGACTACCTCGGTGACTCGCGGCTCGTCGACGCCTGTGTGCAGCGGCTGCGCGCGAAGGTGGAGGACGTGCCGTCCTCGCCGACGCTGATCCGTACGGTGCGCGGTGTGGGATACCGGCTGGACACGCCTCAGTGACCAAAGCGCACGACAAGCTCCACGGCCTGCCCGCGGCCCGCAAGGCGATCCTGTCCGGGCTGCGCTTCACCAGCCTGCGGCTGCGTCTGGTGGTCGTCTTCGCCCTGGTGGCGCTGACCGCGGCCGTGTCCGCGTCCGGCATCGCGTACTGGCTCAACCGCGAGGCCGTCCTCACGCGCGCCCAGGACGCGGCGCTCAAGGACTTCCGGCAGCAGTTGCAGGCCCGCGCGGGCGCCCTCCCGCCCCATGCCACGCAGGACGAACTACAGGTCGCCGCCGGTCAGATGGCGACGAGCAGCCAGCGCTACAGCGTGCTCCTGATCGGTGAGGACGCCTCGGGGAAGCGGGTGTACGGGTACTCCGACCTGGACGGCTTCACCCTCGCCAAGGTGCCGAAGGCCCTGCGGGACGCGGTCAAGAAGCAGCAGGCGGTCTCCTCCGGCAACCGGAGCCCGTACCACCTGTACTGGCAGCGCAGCACGGACCACGGCACGCCGTACCTGGTGGGCGGGGCGAAGGTGATCGGCGGCGGGCCCACGGGCTACATGCTCAAGTCGCTCGAACCGGAGGCCAAGGACCTCAGCTCCCTCGGCTGGTCCCTGGCGATCGCCACAGCCCTCGCCCTCGTCGGCGCCGCGCTGCTCGCGCAGGCGGCCGCCACGACCGTACTGAAGCCCGTGCACCGCCTCGGGGTCGCCGCGCGCAGGCTCGGCGAGGGCAAGCTGGACACCCGCCTGCGGGTGTCGGGCACCGACGAACTCGCGGATCTGTCCCGGACGTTCAACCGCACCGCGGAGAACCTGGAGAAGAGGATCGCGGACATGAGTGCCCGCGACGAGGCGAGCCGTCGCTTCGTGGCGGACATGTCGCACGAGCTGCGCACCCCGCTGACCGCGATCACCGCGGTGACGGAGGTCCTGGAGGAGGAGCTGGACGCGGAGACCGGCTCCGTCGACCCGATGATCGAGCCCGCCGTGCGCCTCGTGGTCAGCGAGACCCGGCGCCTGAACGACCTGGTCGAGAATCTGATGGAGGTCACCCGCTTCGACGCGGGCACCGCGAGGCTCGTCCTGGACGACGTCGACATCGCCGACCAGATCACCGCGTGCATCGACGCCCGCGCCTGGCTCGACGCCGTCGAGCTCGACGCCGAGCGCGGCAGCACCGTCCGCCTCGACCCACGCCGTCTCGACGTCATCCTCGCCAACCTCATCGGCAACGCCCTCAAGCACGGCGGCTCCCCGGTGAAGGTGTCGGTACGCCTGGACGGCGAGAGCCTGCTCATCGCCGTACGGGACGGGGGTCCGGGCATTCCCGAGGACGTCCTGCCGCACGTCTTCGACCGCTTCTACAAGGCCAGCGCGTCCCGGCCGCGCTCGGAGGGCAGCGGGCTCGGGCTCTCCATCGCCCTGGAGAACGCCCACATCCACGGCGGCGAGATCACCGCCGCGAACTCGCCGGGCGGGGGCGCGGTGTTCACGCTGTGCCTGCCCCGGGACCCCTCGCCGCTGACGGCCGATCCCGGACCGGACGGGGACGCCGACCCGGAGGCCGACGGGGGCCCGGACGGGGACCGCCCCGAGGAAGGCAGGGAGAAGTCATGACCGGGCGACGGCTGAGTGCCGCGCTTGCCACCACGGTGCTCATGGCCGCGCTCGGCGGCTGCGGCATCCGCTCCACGGAGGTGCCGACGGACTTCGGCCCCGCGCCCTCGCGGGTGCCGTGCGTGGCGTCGGGCTCGGGCATCTCGGCGCGGGACGAGGCCACGGGCGTACCCGTACAGATCTTCCTGGTGTGCGCGTCCCAGCTCGTGACCGTCGACCGGACGGTGCGGATTCCCCATGAGAAGGCCACGACGGACCGGGTCCGCATCGCGCAGACGCTCCTCGACGAGCTGTCCACGCCGCCGTCCCAGGCCGCCAAACAGGCCGGGTACGCCACCGACGTACGCCGCGGCATCACCGTCTCTGGGCCCCAGCGCAGCGACCCGGACGTGGCGCTGCGACTGAGCTCCCGCCCCGAGGACCTGTCGTCCCTGGCGCTCGCGCAGATCGTGTGCACCTACGCGGACGGCGCGGTCGCGGACAGCGACGGCACGGTCGTCATCGGCGGCCCCGCCGGCACCCCGCTGCTGCGCTACGAGTGCACACAGGCGGTGCGCTCCCGTCCGGGCACGGTGCCGCCGCCGTCGCAGACGGTGGAGCGGTAGCCGAACGGGCTCCTTCCACAAGCGGACGCACCGTTGCGGAACCGATCCCGCCGCGCCCGGCGTCTTGGGGGGCGTGCGTCAAGGCTCGGGCGGGCGCGGAGCCGCCATTCGCTTTCGCGCGGTGGGAGGGATCCTCCTCGCCGCGCACTTCCTGGTCGTCGCGTGGATCACGCTGCGCCCGCTCGACGTGCCCTGGGTGAGCGCGGCGAACCTGGAACCCCTCGCCGGCATCAAGGCGGACCTGGAGCGCGGCCCGGAGCAGGCGGCCCGGCAGATCGGCGGGGCACTGCTGCTCCTGGCGCCGCTCGGGGTGCTGCTGCCGCTGGCCGGGGGGCGGCTCACCGTCTCCCCGCTGGCTTCGCTCGCGCGCACGGTCGCCGTGGGCGCGCTGCTCTCGCTGGGCATCGAGCTGTTGCAGACCGGGGTGCCGGGACAGGTGGTCGACGTCGACTCGCTGCTGTTGAACACCCTCGGCGTCGCACTGGCACATCTGGCCGTGGTGCCCGCCGTGCGGGCCCAACTGCGGCGCCGCCGGGGCGGAGGCGGACGGTCGCCGACCGTTGCCCGCCGCAGCCAGGAGCCCTCTCAGGGGCCGACCCCGAAGATTCCCAGGGTCGGCGTCGCCCCCTAGCCTGACGCTTTGCCCGTTTCGCGCGCCTACCGTGGAGTCATCGGGGCGTCGGACGAGCCGCCGCTCCGGCCCACCATCGCGCACGGTCCTGGAATCGTGAACGGCCCCGGGATCGTCGACGGTCCACGAAGGAGTCCCCATGTCCGCCCTTGCCCGCCCCACCGACGGCCGCATGATCGGCGGTGTGTGCGCCGCCCTCTCCCGCCGCTTCGGCATGTCCGCCACGACCGTGCGCGTGCTGTTCGTCGTGTCCTGTCTGCTGCCGGGACCGCAGTTCCTGCTCTACATCGCCCTGTGGATCCTGCTGCCCACCGAGAACCGGACGAAGACGGCCTGGTGACGGCGGCGCGGCCTGGCCTGCGCCGGGCCCGTCGTGGTACGCCGACGGGGCGCGTCCCCGTGCGGGTGCGCCCCGTCGTGCGTGTGCGGTGCGGCTCAGCCGAGCGGGAGACCGCCCGTCGGCAGGGCTTGCAGCGGCAGAGCCTTGAGGGGCATGCCGCCCGTCGGCAGGGAGTTGTTGGCCAGGGCCTGCTTGACCGGGAGGCCGCCGAGGAGGCCGGAGAGCGGGTCCGCGGCGGGCTGGGGGGCGGGCTTGGTGCTCCTGGCTGCCTTGTCGGCGGCGCCGCCGTTCTCGCCCTCGTCGTCGCCCAGCGGCACCATCCGGTCGACGGTGGGCTGTACGGCGGTCAGGCCGGTGTTGAGCGCGCTCTGGCCGGCGGCGAGGGACTGGGGTGCGCCGTCGGGCAGGGTCTCGGCTAGCTCGCCGACCGGTGCCGCCGAGGTGACCGAGGCAACGGTCCCCGCGGCGTCCGGCACGGCCGAGGCCGCGTTCGCCGCACCGGCGCCCGTGGCGGCGAAGGCGGCACCGAGGGCGGCGACACCGAGGGTCTTGGCAGCAGACTGCTTCATCTTCAATGCGTCCTTGATGACGGGGGCGTTGAGCGGTGCTCGACCGTAAACACCCTCAAGGTCACCCCGCAAACAACCGAAAACGGCCGGGGATTCATGTCCCCGGCCGTCCCTTTGGCGCAGTCCCGCCGGTCAGGAGGCGGGAGATCCGCTGGTCGAAGTGGTCTGACGGAACAGCCACTCGGACTTCAGTTCGGCATAACCGGGCTTGATGACGTCATTGATCATGGCCAGCCTTTCATCGAAAGGAATGAACGCCGACTTCATCGCATTGACGGTGAACCACTGCATGTCGTCGAGCGTGTAGCCGAAAGTGTCGACCAGGTGCTCGAACTCGCGGCTCATGCTGGTGCCTGACATCAGCCGGTTGTCGGTGTTCACCGTCGCCCGGAAGTGCAGCTTGCGCAGCAGGCCGATGGGGTGGTTCTCGTACGAGGCCGCCGCACCGGTCTGCAGGTTGGAGCTGGGGCACAGCTCCAGCGGGATGCGCTTGTCGCGTACGTAGGACGCGAGCCGGCCGAGCTGGACCGTGCCGTCCTCGCCGACCTTGATGTCGTCGATGATGCGCACGCCGTGGCCGAGCCGGTCGGCGCCGCACCACTGGAGGGCCTGCCAGATCGAGGGCAGGCCGAAGGCCTCACCGGCGTGGATGGTGAAGTGGTTGTTCTCCCGCTTCAGATACTCGAAGGCGTCGAGGTGGCGGGTGGGAGGGAAGCCTGCCTCGGCCCCCGCGATGTCGAATCCGACGACGCCCAGATCACGGTAGCGGTTGGCGAGTTCGGCGATCTCCAGGGCGCGGGCGGCGTGCCGCATGGCGGTGAGCAGCGCGCCCACGCGGATGCGGTGGCCGTTCTCGCGGGCGCGGCGCTCGCCCTCGCGGAAGCCCTCGTTCACGGCCTCGACGACCTCTTCGAGGGTGAGTCCCGCCTCCAGGTGCTGCTCGGGGGCGTAGCGGATCTCGGCGTAGACGACGCCGTCCTCCGCCAGGTCCTCGGCGCACTCGGCGGCGACGCGGAAGAGGGCGTCGCGGGTCTGCATGACGGCGCAGGTGTGGGCGAAGGTCTCCAGATACCGCTCCAGGGAGCCCGAGTCGGCCGCCTCGCGGAACCAGACGCCGAGCTTGTCGGGGTCGGTCTCGGGCAGGCCCTCGTAGCCGCATTCCCGGGCCAGGTCGACGATGGTGCCGGGGCGCAGGCCGCCGTCGAGGTGGTCGTGCAGGAGGACCTTCGGGGCGCGCCGGATCTGCTCCGGTCCGGGGGTGCCGGGGTGACTCGGGCGGCTCGTGGGGCCGCCCGCTGCGCTGATCTTGCTGGTCTGGCTCGTCATTTCGGCACTGTAGCGCCTACGCGCGTAGATCTCACTGGTCGATATGTAACAGTGACCCTGCGGACGGGTGGCACGCACCATGACTTCTGACACTGTTCTGCCATGGCACAGCAAGCGACGTCCCGTCCCGTGCGTACGGCCAGGCTCGGGCGTGTGGTGGGCACGCGCCCCTCGGCGGTGAGCGCGGTGGCGCTCCTGTTGCCCGGCGGCCACGAGACCTCCGCCCGCAAGCCTTCCTTCCTCGCCGCTGCGGCGGTCCGTTCGCTCGGGCGCGGGCTCGCCCGCGCGGGGCGCGACGACGGGCTCGCGGTGCACGCCGTGCACTATCGCGTGGGCGGCTGGAACGGCGCGGAGGCGCAGCTCGCGCGGGACGCTCAGTGGGCGGCCGACGAGGTCGTGCGCCGCTACGGGGACGTGCCCGTGTGCTTCGCCGGGGTCGACATGGGCGGGCGTGCGGCGCTGCGGGCCGCCGGTCACAGCGCGGTCGAGTCCGTGGTGGCCCTTGCCCCTTGGCTGCCCGAGGAGGATGTGGCCGCGCCGCCCGAGCCCGTGCAGCAGTTGGTGGGGCGGCGGGTGCTTGTGGTGCACGGCACCAACGATGAGCGGACCGACCCCGAGTTGTCCTTCCGGCTCGCCGCGCGGGCGAAGAAGGTGAACCGGGATGTGTGCCGGTTCGAGGTGCACTCCGATGGGCATCGGCTCAGCCAGCACCACGCGGAGGTGCTTGCCCTTGCGGCGAATTTCGTGCAGGGGTCGCTGTTCGGGCATCCGCTGGCGCGGCCGGTGGAGGACGCGTTGGCTGCGCCGCCTCCGCTGGGGTTGCGGATGCCGCTGGCTGCGGGGTTCGGTAGGTCTTTGCGCTGAGGCGGTGTTCCCTCCCGGGGGGGTGTTTCCCTGCGGGGCGGACAGCTTGCCGTCGATCGGCCTTCGGCCTCGTCCTCAAACGCCGGACGGGCTGGAAAACTCAAACGCCGGGGGGCCTGGAATCGCAAGCGCCGAAGCGGCTGTCAGTCGCCGGTACCACCAGTAGGCGGTGGTACTCCCCCGGACGGTGTGGTTCGCCTACTGGGAGGCCGTCCACCTCTACCCAGGCGTGGGCTCGGAACGGGGACGTGCGGACGCCGGTGCACCAGTCCGGCCAGGTTCCGCGCATCCGGCACAGGAGGGCGGTGGCCACGGAACGCTGGAGGCAGCCCTCGCCCGCGCAGCGGGCGCTGACGGCTACGACGGCCTCGCGGGCGGCGAGCGCCTGGGCGGTGGTGGCGGGGGCGGCACCGCGTCGGACCACGGACAGGACGCGGCGGATGCGGCGCGGCTTGAGGGTGGCGATCAGGCGGGCCGCCGCCGTGGCGAGCAGGACCGGGGGGCGGTGGCGCAGGGGCAGTTGGGCGCGGGTGGCGGCCACCATGGGCTGGCTCATCGGTTCGTCACCAGGCGGGCCGCGAGCAGTTCGCCGGTGATCGAGGCCGAGTCGGCGGCGGCGCGCTCCGCGGTGAGCCGGGGGTACGCCGCGCGCAGCACGCGGGCGGTGTCCGCGGGCCTGCCGCCGTCGAGGAGGCTGCGCAGGACGAGTGCCGCGGTGCGGTTGAGCTGCCAGTACCGGCCGGTGACCTCGTCGAGCAGCACCATGCCGTCATCTGTGTCCGTCGCGCGGACGTCGGGTCGCAGGGTCAGGGTCACGGTGCTCCTTCGGTGACCGGGGTGACCCCGGTGCTCGGTGGGCGGGGGTGCGCGGCGCGGGCGCGCAGCCAGATCTCGCTGCCCAGGCTGGAGCTGAGGGAGCGCAGTCCGTCCGGGCCCGGGTGCACCCCGAGCAGGGACGCCCGGAGCGCGGCGTCGTCGATGAGTCCGGCGGCGGCGAGCAGCGAGCCGTCGAAGAACTCGACCAGGGGGCCGCGGTTGCGGCGCAGGGCGGCGTGGAAGTCCGTGCTGTACTCGCCCTTGGTGCGGCGGCACAGTACGTCCTCGGGCACGGTGCCGCGCACCGCCTCCGCGAGCACCGGCTTGTACAGGACCGGCGTGCCGCGCTCGGCGACGCGGACGGCCAGGGCGGCCTCGATGACATGGTCGTCGAGGTAGGGCCCGGCCTGGCCCAGACCGCTCGCGGAGGTCACCTGGTCGAGCTGGCGCAGGCCGCGCCCGCCGGTCCGTACGCAGGCGAGTGCCAGGTGCTGTCCGCGCTCGGCAGCGAGGGGCCCGGCGGTGGCGGCGGCTTCCAGGAGCAGGCTCCGTACGGCCTCGGCCGCGTCCCGGGTCGCCCACGGCGGCATGCGCAGGTCCGCGCCCCACGCCGTCGAGGGGGCGCCGCGGGTCAGGGCCACGGAGGGGCGTGGTGCGGTGGTGAGGCCCCGCGCCCACGCGGTCAGCCACTGACCGTACGTGCTGCGGTCCGCGAGCTGCCGCAGGAGTTGCCCGAGCGGCCAGTGCTGGGAGGCGCGGTGCGTACGGATACGGGTGTACGCCGCGAGCGGGCGGCGGCGCGCCAAGTCGTGCAGATGCGCGGGGAACGTACCGAACAGTTCGTCCGCGCCGCCGCCCATCAGGTGCAGGCGGGAGCCGCGGCCGGTCATCAGGCGGCAGAGCGCCGCCATCCTCGCGCCGTCGCGGACCCAGGGGCCCGGCTCGTCGGTGGGGGCCGCGTCGCCGGTGAGGGTTGTCAAGTCGTCGTACCAGGACGGCCATTGTTCGGGGGCGGGTACGACGTGCTCGATGCCGGGCAGGTGGGCCACGGCCCGCGCGGCCCAGGTCGCGTCGTCGTTCTCCGGGTCGAGGCTCTGCCAGCGCAGCGTCACCAGCTTCGCCCCGGGCTGCCGGGTCCGCTCCTGTTCCCGCGCGGCCAGGAAGCACAGGCTGGTGGAGTCCATGCCGCCCGACAGGTCCGCGCTCACCGTGCCACCGCCCGCCGTGCAGGAGCCGACGGCCGCGGTCAGGGCGGCGCGTACCGCGGGCACCCCTTCCCGCCGGGGCAGTTGGGGCTCCGGCGGGGCCCACCACGGCCGGGTGCGGGCCCGTCCGTCCGCGTCGAGCAGCAGACAGTCGTAGGTCGGCAGGGCCCGCACGCCCTGCCACACGCACAGGTCGTCCAGCGGGTACGGGAGCGGTGAGGAGAGCAGATGGGCGGCCAGGACCCGTTCGTCGGGGGCCGCTCCGGTCAGGGCGGCGAGGCGGTCCGACCGGTCGGCGGCCACGGTCGTTCCGGCCACCCGGGTGTGGAAGAGGCGCCGTACCCCGGAGGCGCTGCCCCTGGCCCGGACGGTGCCGTCGATGGAGGCGAGGAGGTGGAAGCTCCCCGTCAGACCGGCGGCGATGCCCTCCATGCCGCCGCTGTCCTGGACGTCCCGCAGTTGTCCGGCCCGCGTGCACAACTCGTCGGCGGTGACCGGGCACCGCCCGATCACCGCGACTCGCCGCGCCCCTGCCCTGCCCACCGTCACCCGTCCGGCCGGCCAGCTTCCGAGCAGCCACGGCCGGCCGGAGTGGTGATCGACGGTCTCGGTGGCCCAGGGGCGCAGGAGCCGCGCCGCGGCCGCGCCCGCTTCACCGTCCGGCAGGACGGCGAACCACGCGTCACCGCTCATGGCGCATCACCTCATGTGCTGTCGGCCCCGACGACCGGCCGTTCCGATGTGCTGACGGGCTGGGATCAGTTGGGGCCGAGGTACCACTCGTAGGGAGGGAAGCCGCCCTCGTAGTGCGCGCCAAGCGCCTCACCCCGGGTCAGCTCGGTGAAGTCGCCGACTTCCACCATGGCCGGTGGTTCGTACACCTCGTCCTGCTGCATGCAGGTCCTCCTCTGCTTCCGCTGGTGGCGTGGGACCCACGCCGCTGCGGAGGCTGCCCAGGGCGTCTCGGCGTCACGCCCGACGGGCCCTCGCCCCACCCGATTCGGTGAACCGAGCGGATTCACCGCTTTCGGCGGGGGCACGGAGACGGGACCGCGTGCGCCCGTGCGCGCCCCGAGCCCGCGGGCGCCGGAGTGCGGAGAGGTCTGGGGCGCGGAAGGGGCCGGAGCAGGAAGCGAACCGGGTGCGGACAGGGCACGGGAAAAGGCCGTGGGCCTACCGATGAGTTCCGGTCGCGGGCGCGGTCCCCCTGATGTGGCAGTCTCCGAAGTGCGTGCGCCGAACCTCCTGGTCGTGACGGGGCCCGTCCGCCAGGACGACATTCCCCGGCTCGTCGCCGGCCTGTGCGCCGCCGCGCGCGCACCCGCCACCGGCGAGGTGATCTGCGACGTCGGCGGGATCACCACCGCCGACCTCGGCACCGTGGAGGCCGTGGCACGGCTGAGACTGGCCGCCCGCGGGGCGGGGGTGGGGCTGCGGTTGCGGGACCCCACCCCGGCCCTGTGGGCGCTGCTCGGGCTCGTCGGCCTCGCGGAGCTATGCGTCGAGGTGGAGCGGCACCCCGAAGAGCGGGAACCACCGCTCGGTGTCGAGGAAGCAGTGGAACCCGGCGACCCGGCCCGCTGAGATCTCGATGACCTGGATCGCCCAGGGCAGGTAGCCGCCGTTGTCCGGGTCGGGCTTGTACTGCGCGAAGCCCGGGGTGCCGTTGACCGCGACCGGGAGGAGGCGGGAGCCCGCGCAGGCCGCGCCGATGGTCGACATGAAGCCCGTGATGTCCTGCGGGCCGCGCAGCCACAGGTCGAACGGGGGCATCGTCATCACGGCGTCCTCGTGGAGGAGGGCGGTGAGGGCCGCCATGTCATAGCCCTCGAATGCCGTGACGTAGCGGTCGAGGAGCTTTTGCTGTTCGTCGTCCAGCGGGTCGGACGTCGCCGTGTCGTCGGCGGGGCGCTCGGCGAGGGTGGCGCGGGCACGCTGCAGGGCGCTGTTGACCGAGGCGACCGTCGTACCGAGCAGGTCGGCGACCTCGCTCGCCTTCCACGCGAGGACCTCGCGCAGGATGAGCACCGCCCGCTGCTTGGCGGGCAGTTGCTGGAGTGCGGCGATGAAGGCGAGGCGCACGGACTCCTTGGCGACGGCGGCCTCGGCGGGGTCGCCGACCGTGGGCAGGACCCGGCCGTCCGGTATCGGCTCCAGCCAGACGTTGTCCGCGCGGGGGGTGAGGGCCGCCTGGGCCAGGGGCGTCGAGGCGGTGAGGTCCATGGGGCGGGCGCGGCGGTTGCCCGCGTTCAGCATGTCCAGGCAGACGTTCGTCGCGATGCGATACAGCCAGGAGCGGAGGCTGGAGCGGCCCTCGAACTTGTCGAAGCTGCGCCAGGCGCGGACCATCGTGTCCTGCACGGCGTCCTCGGCCTCGAAGGCGGAGCCCAGCATCCGATAGCAGTACCCCGTCAGCTCGGTGCGGTGCTTCTCCAGGCTCGCGTCCAGCTCCACCGTCGCGCTGTCACTCATCCCAACCCACCCCTGTGCCTCTGCGTGCCCATGTGCGCCCGTGTCGTAGCGGCTACGGAAGTTCCAGCACCTCGGAAGCTACCGCAGCCCACTGACAATGGCCCGCGGAGCGGCGAAAACGGCAGTTCAGCGCGATAGTTGTGTTAAGCGGTGCG
Organism: Streptomyces aureocirculatus; assembly: GCF_000720475.1. Classification (GTDB taxonomy): domain Bacteria; phylum Actinomycetota; class Actinomycetes; order Streptomycetales; family Streptomycetaceae; genus Streptomyces; species Streptomyces aureocirculatus. The sequence continues at coordinate 207,756 of NZ_JOAP01000011.1, read as the reverse complement.
GGCCGTGAGGCGTTCCACGCGCGCCACCCGGCTCCCGTACAGCGTGATCGACACGACGCCGACAACGGCGAGGACACCGAGGCCGACCGTGCCGCCCCAGCCGCCCGCGTGGAAGGCCATGGCGCCGAGCGTGCCGCCCACGCTGGAGCCCACGTAGTAGGCGGACTGGTAGAGCGCGGAGGCCTGGGCGCGGCCGGTGGTGGCCGTGCGGCTCACCGAGGAGGACGCGACGGCGTGGCCCGCGAAGAAGCCCGCCGTGATCAGGACCAGGCCGAGCAGGACCATCACCAGGGAGTCGGACAGGGACAGGAGCAGACCGCCCGCGGTGGTGGACACGGCGAGGTAGAGGGCGCCGCGCCTGCCGAGCCGGGCCACGAGCTTTCCGGCGGCGGCCGAGGACGCCGTACCGACGAGGTAGACCAGGAAGATCGAGCCGATGACGCCCTGCGGGAGGGAGAACGGCGCCTCGCTGAGGCGGTATCCGATCACCGTGTAGACCGCGCCGAAGACGGTCATGAACAGCGCGCCGATCGCGTAGAGACGGCACAGGAGCGGGTTCGACAGGTGCGAACGGACCGTGCGGCCGAGCGACTTGGGGCTGAGGGTGCCCGGCGTGAAGTGGCGCGGGGCGGGCAGCAGCGCGCGGAAGGCGAGCACGCAGACGACCGCGAGCAGGCCGACCACGCCGACGGCCCAGCGCCAGCCCCAGGCCTGCGCGGCCCAGCCGGTGACGATACGGCCGCTCATGCCGCCGATGGAGTTGCCCGCGACGAACATGCCGATCGCGGCCACGAGCGCCTTGGGGCGCACCTCTTCCGCGAGGTAGGCCATCGCGGACGCCGGGAGCCCGGCGAGTGCGGCGCCCTGCACGGCGCGCAGCACGATCAGCGCCCCGACCGACGGTGCGAACGGTACGAGCAGGCCCACCGCGACGGCGACGCTCAGCGAGACCGTCATCAGCGTCCGCCGCCCGTACCGCTCCGACAGGGCGCTCAGCGGCAGCACGAACAGGGCGAGCGCGCCGGTCGCGGCCGACACCGTCCAACTTGCCGTGGACGCGCTCGCGCCGAAGTCGGCGGAGATCAGCGGGAGCAGAGCCTGGGTGGAGTACAGGAGCGCGAAGGCGGCCATGCCCGCGAGGAACAGCGCGAAGCTCATACGGCGAAAGCCCGGGCCTCCCGGTGCCATGCGCGTGTCGTGGGCGGCAGTGGATTCGATGGGCGCGGCGGTGGGCTGGGAATCGGGGGACGACGGGGTGCGGGCGACCGCGTGGCTCGCGGTCGCCCCGCTACTGGCAGGAGGCATGCAACGAACGTACGACCACGATTTTCATGCGTCCAATGCATGGAATCGTCATAATCGTTCCTATGCAGCATCAGCAAAGGTCAGAGGCTCGTCTGTCGCAGAACAGTGACACAGAGGACACAGATCACATTGTGCGGCTGCTCGCGCCGCGGCTCGCGTACTTCGCCGGGGTCGCCCGTACCGAGCACGTCACGCGGGCCGCGCAGGAGTTGGGGGTGCCGCAGTCGACGCTGTCGCGCGCCCTCGTCAGGCTCGAACGGGACCTGGGCGTCGACCTGTTCGCCCGGCACGGCCGCACGGTGTCGCTGACGCCGGCGGGCCGCACCTTCCTCGCGTCGGCCGAGCGGGCGCTCGCGGAGGTGGGGCGGGCCGCGGAGTCCGTTAGGGCCGACGCGGACCCGGCCACGGGGAAGGTGGCGTTCGGCTTTCTGCACACCATGGGCTCCGAGACCGTCCCCGGTCTCATCCGCGCCTTCCGCGTGGATCACCCCCGGGTCCGGTTCAGCCTCGTGCAGAACTATGGCGAGGCCATGCTCGAACGGCTGCGGGCCGGGGAACTCGACCTGTGTCTGACGTCCCCCGTCCCGGACGCGCCCGGCCTCGTCGCCCGGCGCCTCGACGAGCAGCGGCTGCGTCTCGTCGTCCCCGACGACCACCGCCTCGCCACCCGCAAGCGCGTCCGCCTCGCCGAAGCCGCGGACGAGGCGTTCGTGACGCTGGAGCCCGGGTACGGGCTGCGGCGCATCACCGACGCGCTGTGCGCCGAGGCCGGGTTCAGGCCGCGCATCGCCTTCGAGGGCGAGGAGGCCGAGACGCTGCGCGGCCTGGTGGCGGCGGGGCTCGGGGTGGCTCTGCTGCCGCCGCCCGCCGTCGCCCGGCCCGGCGTCGTCGAGCTCACCGTCACCGGGCAGCGGGCCGTCCGCGAGATCGGCGTCGCCTGGCTCGAAGGTCACCCGGACACGGCCCCGGTGGCGGCGTTCAAGAAGTTCCTGCTGGGGCGGCGGGGGCGGTTGCTGCCGGAGTGATCTTCTCCCCCACCCCCCGCCCCTCCCCGAAAACCACGGGGCTGCGCCCCCTGGACCCCCGCGGGCCCGGACCCCTGAGGCCCCGGCCCCCTCGGGCCCGGGGCACCGCCGATCGCGCTCCGCGCTCGTCCTCAAACGCCGGACGGGCTTGGACCTTGCCGCGCGGGCTGGGATCTCACCGAGGGAGGGGGCGGGTGGGTGGGGGCAAGAGGCCCGCACGGCGCTTGGCGGTGACGCGGGGGCGTGTGGTCAAAGGGAGACGCGCTCCAGGACGATCGGACGGGGCGTGAACTCCGTACCCGGCGGGGAGACGTCGTACGCGGACTCCAGGGACTTCAGGGCGTACTCGAACCGCTCGGGGGTGTCCGTGTGCAGGGTGAGAAGCGGCGCGCCCGCTTCGACGGAGTCGCCCGGCTTGGCGTGGAGTTCGACGCCGGCGCCCGCCTGCACGGGGTCCTCCTTGCGGGCCCGCCCCGCACCGAGCCGCCACGCGGCGACGCCGACGTCGTACGCGTCCAGACGGGTCAGGACCCCGGACGAGGGAGCCGTGACGACATGGGTCTCGCGGGCCACGGGCAGCGCCGCGTCCGGGTCGCCGCCCTGCGCCGCGATCATCCGGCGCCAGACGTCCATCGCGGAGCCGTCGGCGAGGGCCTTCGCCGGGTCGGCGTCCGGCAGGCCGGCGGCGGCGAGCATCTCGCGGGCGAGGGCCAGGGTCAGGTCGACGACGTCGCAGGGGCCGCCGCCCGCCAGGACCTCGACGGACTCGCGGACCTCCAGGGCGTTGCCCGCGGTCAGGCCGAGCGGCGTCGACATGTCCGTGAGCAGGGCGACCGTGCGGACGCCGTGGTCGGTGCCGAGGCCCACCATGGTGGAGGCCAGCTCGCGCGCGTCGTCGAGGGTCTTCATGAACGCGCCGGTACCGACCTTCACGTCCAGGACCAGGGAACCCGTACCCTCGGCGATCTTCTTGGACATGATGGAGGACGCGATGAGGGGGATCGCCTCCACCGTTCCCGTCACGTCACGCAGGGCGTAGAGCTTCTTGTCGGCGGGGGCCAGGCCGTCGCCCGCCGCGCAGATGACGGAGCCCGCGCCGTTCAGGACGGCCAGCATCTCCTCGTTGGAGAGCAGGGCGCGCCAGCCGGGGATCGACTCCAGCTTGTCGAGGGTGCCGCCGGTGTGGCCGAGGCCGCGCCCGGAGAGCTGCGGGACGGCCGCGCCGCAGGCCGCCACCAGGGGCGCGAGCGGAAGCGTGATCTTGTCGCCGACGCCGCCCGTGGAGTGCTTGTCGGCGGTGGGACGGGAGAGGGACGAGAAGTCCATGCGCTCGCCGGAGGCGATCATCGCCGCCGTCCAGGTGGCGATCTCGCGGCGGTTCATGCCGTTGAGCAGGATCGCCATCGCCAGGGCCGACATCTGCTCGTCGGCGACGGCGCCGCGCGTGTAGGCGTCGATGACCCAGTCGATCTGCTCGTCGCTCAGCTCGCCCCGGTCCCGCTTCGTACGGATGACGGAGATGACGTCCATGGCAGAGATCCCTTCCAGCGGTGGCGGTCGTCAGTGACCGGCGTGCGTCGATCGCGACTCTACGCGCATAGAGCGAGGGACGGGAAAGACCCCCGCCAACTCGGCGGGGGCCGTTGCCAGTTGCGGTCTGTTCGGGTGCCGGGTCAGTTCAGGTGCTCGGGCCCGAACGCGTCCGGCAGCATGTCGCCGAGGGACCGCACCCCGGACGACGTCTCCAGGAGGAGGGCCGTACCCCCGAACTCGTACAGGAGCTGTCGGCAGCGGCCGCACGGCATCAGGATGTCGCCCTTGCCGTCGACGCAGGTGAAGTGCGTCAGGCGGCCGCCGCCGGTGAGCTGGAGCTGGGAGACCAGGCCGCACTCGGCGCACAGGCCGAGGCCGTACGAGGCGTTCTCGACGTTGCAGCCGGTGACGGTGCGGCCGTCGTCGACGCGGGCCGCGGCGCCGACCGGGAAACCCGAGTAGGGCGCGTACGCACGGGACATGGCCTCGCGCGCGGCTTCCCGCAGCTCGTCCCAGTCGGCCTCCGCGGCAGTGGTCATTTCCCTTGTCCCTTCCGGTACGGCATCCCGTCCGCCTTCGGCATCCGCAACCGCTGGGCGGAGAGCGAGAGCACAAGGAGCGTCACGACGTACGGCGTCGCCGTCACGACCTGGTTCGGCACCTCGTCGGTGAGGGCGTACCAGAGGAACATCAGCGCCGAGACCGCCGCGGTGATCACCGCGGGGACATAGCGCTTGCGCCAGATCAGATAGGCCGCACCGATGACGAGAAGGATGGCGATGAGAAGCAGCAGGGCGTGGACATTCGTGCCGCCGCCCCGGAGTTTCAGGCTGTCGGTGTAACCGAACAGACCGGCACCGAGCGCGAGGCCGCCGGGCATCCAGTTGCCGAAGATCATGGCGGCGAGGCCGATGTAGCCGCGGTTGCCGGTCTGGCCCTCCAGGTAGATGTTGGAGGCCACCAGGGACAGGAACGCGCCGCCGAGGCCCGCGAGGCCACCGGAGATCACAACCGCCAGATACTTGTACTTGTAGACGTTGACGCCGAGCGACTCCGCCGCGATCGGGTTCTCGCCGCAGGAGCGCAGCCGCAGGCCGAAGGCGGTGCGCCACAGGATGAACCAGCTCAGCGGCACCATCGCGACGGCGATGAGGGTCAGCGGGGAGACGTCGGTGAGCAGCCCGCCGAGCAGGCCCGCGAGGTCGGAGACCAGGAACCAGTGCTTGTCGTTGAGGTCCTGGAGCCAGTCGGACAAGCCGGGGACCGAGAACTTGCCGAGCGAGTCGACACCCGGCGACTGCTTCGAGGTGCCGCCCTCCTCGCCCTCGAAGGCGAAGGTGGAGAGGTAGCGCGTGGTGCCGAGGGCCAGGATGTTCAGCGCCACACCGGAGACGATGTGGTTGACGTTGAAGGTGACCGTGACGATCGCGTGCAGCAGCCCGCCGAGCGCGCCGCCGAGGACACCGAAGACGATGCCGACCCACGGGCCCCACTGGAAGCCCGCCCAGGCACCGAACCAGGTGCCGAGGATCATCATGCCCTCAAGGCCGATGTTGACCACGCCCGCGCGCTCGGCCCACAGACCGCCGAGACCGGCCAGGCCGATCGGTACGGCCAGGCGCAGGGCGCCGGACACCTGGCCGGTTGAGGTGATGCCGTGGGCGTCGGTGATCAGGCGGACCACGGACGTCAGTACGAGGACGCCCGCGATGACCAGGAGCAGGACGGGCAGCGAGATGCGGCGGCGGCCCGGAGCGGGCTCGGCCGGCGCGGCCTTGGTGACGGTTGCCGTACTCATCGGGCAGCCACCTCCTTCACGGAGTCGTTGTTGCCGTTGCTTCCGCCACCGGCGGCGCGCGCCGCGGCGGCGAGTTCCGCACCGACCCGCTGCTGCTGGCGGCTCAGACCCCAGCGGCGTACGGCCTCGTAGGAGACGACGACCGCGATCACGATCAGGCCCTGCATGATGACCGCGATCTCCTTGTCGTACCCCTTGTAGTCGAGCGCCTGGGACGCCTTGACGAGGAAGGCCCAGAGCAGCGAGGCGAGGGCGATGCCGACCGGGCTGTTGCGGCCGAGCAGGGCGATGCCGATACCGGTGAAGCCGAGCCCGGTCGGGAAGCTCAGGCTGTACGTGTGGACGTCGCCGAGCAGGATCGGCATGCCCGCGAGGCCCGCGACCGCGCCGGACACGAGCATGGCGGTGAGCATCATGCGCTTGGCGTTCACACCGGAGGCCGCGGCCGCGGACGGCGATGCGCCGGTGGCGCGCAGGTCGAAGCCGAAGCGGGTGCGGTTGAGGATCAGCCAGTACAGGACGCCCGCGAGGGCGGCGATGATGACGAAGCCGTAGATCTCGCCGGACTCGCCCATGTCGATGCCGGGGAACCAGCCGGACTTGTGCATGACGCCGGTGGTGTTGTTGTTGCCGACGGGGACGCCGAAGTTCTCGTCCAGCGTGAGGTAGGCGATGACGCTCGTCGCGATGGCGTTCAGCATGATCGTCGCGACGACCTCGCTGACGCCCCGGGTCGTCTTGAGGATGCCCGCGATGCCTGCCCAGAAGGCGCCGGTGAGCATGGCGACCAGGATGAGGAGCGGGATCTGGAGCCCGGCGGGCAGCGAGATGTGTGCGCCGACGACGGCGGTGACCATCGCGGCGAGCCGGTACTGGCCGTCCACCCCGATGTTGAACAGGTTCATCCGGAAGCCGATGGCGACGGCGAGCGCCGCCAGGTAGTACATCCCGGCCTCGTTGATGATGAGCACCTGGACGTCGGAGAACGTGGCCTGCTCGAACATCAGGCTGTACGGCTCGACCGGGCTCTTGCCGGAGGCGACCAGGACGACCGAGGTCAGCACCATGGCCGCGACGAGCGCGATGACCGGTCCTGCCACCGCGAGGAGCAGGCGCTCCTTGTCGAACTTCTTCATCGGGCCTCGTCCTCCGGGGCTTCGGCTGCGTCCTTGGTCGCCGGGGCTTCGGCTGCGTCCTTGGTCGCCGGGGCTTCGGCTGCTTGCGCGGGGGCGGGAGCGTCCGCGGGGGCGTCGGGCGCGGGGGCGTCCGCGGGGTCCTCGGTGTGCTCCAGGTGGCCGGATGCCGCGCCCGTCATCGCCGAGCCGAGCTCCTCCGGCGTGACCGACGCGGGGTCGGCGTCCGCGACCAGACGGCCCCGGTAGATCACCCGCAGGGTGTCCGAGAGGCCGATCAGCTCGTCCAGGTCCGCGGAGATCAGGAGCACCGCGAGGCCTTCGCGGCGCGCCTCGCGGATCTGGTCCCAGATCTGCGCCTGCGCGCCGACGTCCACGCCGCGCGTCGGGTGGGCGGCGATGAGGAAGCGCGGCTTGTGGCTCATCTCGCGGCCGACGATCAGCTTCTGCTGGTTGCCGCCGGACAGCGAGGCCGCCGTGACGTCGATGCCGGGCGTACGGACGTCGTACTCCTCGACGATGCGCCGGGTGTCGGCCTGCGCGCCCTTGATGTCGAGGAGGAAGCCGCCCTTGCCGCGCGAGTTGGGCTTTTCGGTGACATGGCCGAGGATGCGGTTCTCCCAGAGGGGGGACTCCAGGAGCAGGCCGTGGCGGTGCCGGTCCTCGGGGATGTAGCCGACGCCGCCCTCGCGGCGCGTGCGGGTCGACCGGTCGGTGATGTCCTCGCCGGCCATCCGGATGACGCCGGAGTCGGCGCGCTTGAGGCCGATGAGGGCGTCGATGAGTTCGGTCTGGCCGTTGCCCTCCACGCCCGCGAGGCCGAGGACCTCGCCCTCGTGGATGGTGAAGGAGATGTCGTCGAGCAGCGCCCGGCCGGAGCCGCCGTCGGCGAGCAGCTTGAGGCCGTCGACCTCGATCATCGGGCGGTCGGTGACCGTCGACTCGGCGGTCTCCGGCGTCGGCAGCTCGCTGCCCACCATCAGCTCGGCGAGCTGGCGCGGGGTGGTCTTCGACGGGATCGCGGTGCCCACCGTCGTACCCCGCCGGATGACGGTGATGTCGTCGGCGACGGAGAGGACCTCACCCAGCTTGTGCGAGATGAAGATGACGGAGAGGCCCTCGGACTTGAGCTCGCGCAGGTTGTCGAAGAGCGCGTCGACCTCCTGCGGCACCAGGACGGCGGTGGGCTCGTCGAGGATGAGGGTGGTGGCGCCGCGGTAGAGGACCTTGAGGATCTCCACGCGCTGGCGGTCGGCGACGCCGAGGTCCTCGACGTAGGCGTCGGGCCGCACGCCGAGGCCGTAGCGGTCGGAGATCTCGGTGATCCGGCGGCGGGCCCTGGCACCGATGCCGTGCGGCTTCTCGCTGCCGAGCACGATGTTCTCCAGGACCGTCAACTGGTCGGCCAGCATGAAGTGCTGGTGGACCATGCCGATGCCGAGCGCGATGGCGTCGGCGGGGCTGGTGAAGGAGACCTGGGTCCCGTCGACGGCGATGGTGCCCTCGTCCGGCTTCTGCATGCCGTAGAGGATCTTCATCAGGGTCGACTTGCCGGCGCCGTTCTCGCCGACGAGGGCGTGCACGGTGCCCTTGCGGACGCTCAGATGGATGTCGTGGTTGGCCACGACGCCCGGGAACCGCTTGGTGATGCCGCTGAGTTCGACGGCACAGGCCGTCGTGCGGTCGGTGGGCGGAGGGCTGGTGGACGCGTCGATGGCGCACTCTCCTCGGACACTGAAGGAAAGGGGCCCGCGCCGCACCCGCGGTGTGGCCCTGATCTTTTCGGCTGGGGGTCGGGGAGTTGTTCCCCGGGGTCTTTTCGTCTGGAGACCGGGGAGTTGTTCCCCGGGTCCTTTTCGGCTGAGGGTCCGGGAAGACGATCCCCGGGAAGGTGCTCGCGGGCTCTGCCGCGGGAGCGGGGCGCCTCGGCCGTGCGAACGGGGCGCGAGGAAGCTTCCCTCCTCACACCCCGTTCCGCGGCCGTGGAGCCGCCGTCACAGCTTCGTCTTGACCTTGATCTTTCCGCTGGTGATGCCCTGCTCGGCCTTCTTCAGGTCGGCCTGCAGGTCCTTCATCTTCAGGAACTCGGGGTTGGAGTCGGCGAGGCCGACACCGCCGGACTTGAGGTCCGCGCGCACGATGCCGCCCTTGGCCTTGTCATCCTGGACCGCCTTCACCAGGTTGTACACCGCACCGGCGACGTCCTTGGTGGCCGAAGTGAGGATGTGCTTCTTGTACTTGGCGAGGGCCGCCTGCTTGTACTGGTCGGAGTCGACGCCGATCGCCCACACCTTCTTGGCGGCGGCGGCCTCGATGACGCCCTGACCGGAGAGGCCCGCCGCGTGGTAGACCACGTCGGCGCCGCCCTCGATCTGGCCGCTGGCCGCCTCCTTGCCCTTGTCCGGGCTGGAGAAGCCGCCGTCCTCGGGCTTGTCGGCGAGGTACTGGCGCTTGATCTTGACCGACTTGTCGGTGGCCTGCACGCCCTGGACGAAGCCCGCCTCGAACTTGCGGATCAGCGTGTTGTCGACACCGCCGACGAAGCCGACGGTCTTGGACTTGGTGGCCCTGGCGGCGGCGACACCGGCCAGGTACGAGGACTGCTCCTCGTTGAAGACCAGGTCCGAGACGTTCTTGGCGTCGATGGTGGCGTCGTCGACGATGCCAAAGGTGGTGTCGGGGTTCTTGGCCGCGACCTCCTTGACGGCGGGCGCGTAGGCGAAACCGACGCCGATCACCGGGTTGTAGCCCTGCTTGGCCAGCTCGGTGAGGCGCTGGATCTTGTCGGCGTCGGACTCGCCGTCGGTCGGCTCGACGGCCTTCTTGCCGACCTTCAGCTCCTTGGCGGCCTTGTTCATGCCGGCGGTCGCGGCGTCGTTGAAGGACTGGTCGCCCTCGCCGCCGATGTCGTACGCGAGGGCGACGCCCTTGCTCTTACCGTCGTCGCTCTTGGCGGCGTCGCTTGAGGTACCGCCACAGGCGGAGACGGACACGGCGAGGGCGGCGGTCGCGACAGACGCGAACGCGATTCGGGACACCCGGCGCATAGAGACGAACTCCTTATGTACAAGGACGTGAGTACGTACGCGACTCGTCGACCTGGGGACACGTGCTGTGCCGCATACGTGCAGTGCGCCTCACCCGGCGCTGATTTCGCCGCAGCGTAACGCGCGTAGACCTGACATAAGAACCCTTCTGTCCGCTCCGTTATCGAGCTGTGGCCACCAGGCGTCGCCCGGGTGACACCCGGGCGACGCGGCCTCGCGGGGGCCGGAGCGTTCCGGCTCAACGGGTTATACGTACGACGCCGAGGAGAAATTCAGCCCGTCCGGTGTTTGAGGACGAGGCCGAAGGCCGACAAACGGTCACGGACGCGCCGAGACCTTCACCTTTCCGCTCACGACGTCCCGCTTGGCCTGCTCGACAGCGGCGACGACATCCCTCATCTCGCGATAGGCAGGATTGGAGTCAGAGAACCCCACCCGCCCCGACCGGAGGTCGTACCGCTGGGTGCCGGTCATCGGCTTGCCCTTGACGACGGACTTGGTGAGGTCGTAGACGGCGCCGCCGACGTCCTTCAGGGCCGAGCCGAGGATGTACTTCCGGTACTTGGCGAGGGCCTTCTGCTTGTACTGGTCGGAGTCGACGCCGATCGCCCACTTCTTCTGCGAACCGGCTTCCTGGATCACGCCCTGCCCGGAGAGCCCGGCCGCGTGGTAGAGCACGTCGGCGCCCGCTTCGAGCTGACCGCTCGCGGCGTCCTGCCCCTTGTCGGGGCTGGCGAACCCGCCCTCCTCCGGTTTCTCCGTCAGATAGCGCTTCTCAATTTTGATCTTCGGGTCGACGGACTTCACGCCCTGGACGAACCCGGCCTCGAATTTATGGATGATCGGAATGTCCACCCCGCCGATGAATCCGACATGGCCGGCCTTGGTCGCCTTCGCCGCGGCGACTCCGGCGAGATAGGAACCCTGTTCCTCGTGGAATACAAGATCGGCGACGTTGTCGGCCTTGACGGTGTTGTCGTCGACGATGCCGAAGGTGGTGTCCGGGTGCTTCTTCGCCACTTCCTGAATGGCGGGCGCGTAGATGAACCCGACACCGATCACGGGGTCGTAGCCCTGCCGGGCGAGCTGTTCGATGCGCTGCACCTTGTCGGCGCTGGACTCGCCGTCGCCCGGCTCCATGTCGACGCCGCCGATCTTGAAGTCCTTGCGGGCCCGCTCGTAACCGGTGTACGCGGCGTCGTTGAACGACTGGTCGCCCTGGCCGCCGATGTCGTACGCGAGCCCGATGCCCTTGCCGTCGTAGCTGCCGGAACTTCCCTTGCCCTTGCCGCCGTTGTCGTCGTCCTTGGCGGCATCGCTGCTGGTCTCGCCGCACGCGGTGGCCAGGAGAGCGAGGGCGGCCATCGCCACGAACAGACGGGCCACTGGTTTCTCTGGACGTACTGGAAGCACTTGACGCACCCCTTACGTTCCCCAACGCACCGTCGTGGGCGCTGATTTCGGCGCACATTAACGCGCGTAGAAAGGGAGGGGAACGGGTCCGGCGGCGGCCGTTATCGATTCGTGGCGGATCGTGACGGGCGGTATTACGCCCGCGCGAGCGGGGTCACGCGGGCGCAATGAACGGGGTCCCGCATTCCGCCGAACGGGCCGGGCACGTCGGGCCGGCGCTTCCTGAGGGGTCAGACGGAACGTTCGCTCCCGTCGATGAGGGCCGCGGCGGTGAAGAGTTCGACGCCCACGGTGATCGCGTGCTCGTCGGCGTCGAAGTCGCCCTGGTGCAGGTCGCGTACGCCGCGTTCGCCCGGGGTGCGCACGCCGAGCCGGGCCATCGCGCCCGGCACGTGCTCCAGGTACCAGGAGAAGTCCTCGCCACCGAGGCTCTGCTCGGTGTCCTCGACGGAGGCGACACCGCGCCGGGCGACCATGGCGTCCCTGAGCAGGTCCGTGACGACCGGTTCGTTGACGACGGGCGGGACGCCGCGGATGTAGTTGATCTCGGACTTGGCGCGGTAGAGGTCCGCGATCTCCTGGATGGCGCCGTGTACGAGGTCGGGGGCCTGCCGCCAGGCCACGAGGTCGAGGCAGCGGACGGTGCCGGACAGCTCGGCGTGCTGCGGGATGACGTTGGGGGCGTGCCCGGACTCGATGCGTCCCCAGGTCACGGAGAGGCCGGAGCGGGCGTCGATGCGGCGGCCGACCAGGGCGGGGACGTCGGTGGCGACCCGGGCGGCGGCGGTGACGAGGTCGGTCGTCAGGTGCGGGCGCGCGGTGTGGCCGCCGGGGCCGCCGAGCGAGACCTCCAGGCGGTCGCAGGCGGAGGTGATGGGGCCGTTGCGCAGGCCGATGCGGCCCGCGTCGACGCGGGGGTCGCAGTGCACGGCGACGATCCGGCCGACACCGTCGAGGGCACCGCTGGCGACGGCGTCGGCCGCGCCGCCCGGGAGGACCTCCTCCGCGGGCTGGAAGATCAGCCGTACGGGGTGCGGGAGCTGCCCCTTGGCGGCGAGGTCGGCGAGGACCAGGCCGGCGCCGAGGACGACGGTGGTGTGCACGTCGTGGCCGCAGGCGTGGGCGCGGTCCGGGACGGTGGAACGGTACGGCACGCCCGTCTTGGTGTCCGGGATGGGCAGGGCGTCGATGTCCGCGCGCAGGGCGAGGGCGGGGCGGCCCCGCTGTGGCCCGCCGCCGATGTCACAGATGAGCCCGGTGCCGACGGGGAGCACACGGGGCGTGAGCCCGGCCCGCTCGAGCCGGGTCTTGAGCGCCGCGGTGGTGCGGAACTCCTGGTTGCCGAGCTCGGGGTGCATGTGCAAGTCACGGCGGAAGGCGATGAGTTCGGCGCGCAGCGCGTCGGGCAGCGCGCCCGGCATATCCCCCGGCTGGTCTCCGGGGGACGCGGACTCGGATTCGGCGTCGGCCTTGGGCTCGCGGGACATCAAATGGTTCACCCTGTGAAGGGTAGGGCGATCGAGGGGTCAACTAACCCTCGAACAAAAAAAGTTCAGCCAGATTGAGGTAAGAAACTAGGCCCCCGAGCGCATGCCTGGCTGGTACGGAGGGTAGAAAGGATAGTTACCCTCCGCTTGCGGAGGGGTATCTCCGCAGGTCAGCCCGGAGCTCCGGGAGGATGAGATGTCATCCTCGGGGTGGAGGGCGCTGCTGTGCACCGCCTTTGCGTCCGGGTGGACGGGACAGGGGCGGAGGCGGGGGTTCCCGCCGTTCTGCTCTTACTGCTCCTGCTGTGTCCTTGCCGGTGACCTTTTGGGGGCCCTTGCCCGGATCTCGCCTGTGGGGTCGCCATGGCGTACTGGCGCCGATGATAACCCCTTATAGGAGGATTTTGGCCGACCACTACGCCGGTGCCGTCTGCTGTCCCGCCGCTCTGGCCGCGGGCACCCCCGGCGCCTCCGGCCCTGCCGGGTCTCCCGGGGCGGTCGGGCCGTCCGGGGCCGTCGAGTCGTCCGGGGCCGTCGGGCCGCCCGGCGCGGTCGGCGGCTCCGGTGCCGTGAGCCGCTGCACGTCCCGCGCCGTCCCCGTCACCCCCGCCAGGAACCCCTGCGCCCGCGGTGACGCGGAGTCCGTGAGCCAGGCCGGGTCGATGTCCATGACGGCGACCTTGACCTCCGTGCCGGCCAGGGCGAGGGGGAGGGTGTGGACGACCGTGGAGGGGAAGCTGAGGATGGTGCTGCCGATGGGGCCGCGGCGGGCGATGAGTTCCAGGGGGAGGTCGGGGCGTACGACCTGGAGGCCGGTGTCGACGGCCAGGCGGTGCAGCTTCTCCGCGCTCTCGCGGCGGTGGGCGAAGTAGCGGGTCGCGCCGTGCGTACGGGCCAGCTTGTCCACCGCTTCCACGTAGCGGTCGAGGTCCACCACACCCGTCTCCACCAGTGAGGTGCCGACCAGGTCGGCGCCCTTGGTGATGCGGGGCGGGCCGAACCGGGCCCGGGTCCAGGCGAAGGAGTTGACCGTGAGGCTCACCCCGTCGGGCACGGACTCGATCGGCATGGACGAGAAGACCTCGACGCGGCGGTGCCCGCTCGGGCTCGGGGTGAGACGGCGGCGCGCCTTCGCCGACACCGGCATGAACACCAGGTCCCTGGCACCGGGGCGGCCGCCGCGGCGGTGCCAGCGCACCAGGCGTTCACCGCTTGCCAGTTGCGAGACGAACTCCATCGTCGCCGTGCCGTCGTCCACGACGACCAGGTCACGGGCGCGCGTGATGGTCAGGAGCAGTTGCACGTACCGCGAGAAGGGGTCGCCGATGACGATCCGGTCGGCCCTGCGCAGCGGCCCCGCGAGGCCGCCGATGGTGTGGAAGGGCGCGGAGGCCCCGCCACGCGCCTCCTCCCAGCGCACCTGGAAGCCCTCGCGGCGCGCCAGCTCGGCCATGCGGCGCAGTTGGCCGCGCGTCATGGGGTCAGTGGGCGAGAGGACGACCAGGGTCAGCTCGCCGTCCGGCGCGCCCTGTTCCGGCCCCGCTCCCCCGCCGTGGCCCCGGAACGCTTCCGCCGGGCGCCCCGACTCCCCCGCCGCGTAGGCCCATTCCAGGACATTGAGCAACTGCACCGGCGACTCCACGAACGCCAGCGTGCCGCGTCCGGTCGTCGGGGCGGCGGCGCGCCGTCCGCTTCGTACTGACATGAGTCCTCCCGTGCACAGCGGTGTGGCGGTCCCCCGTGGAACCGCCGAAGCCCCGGCCACCGGGGCCGGAGCCGACAAAGCCGCGGGCCGGTGCCCCGGGGGTCCCGGGTCACCGGCGGACCTGCGGCTGACGCCCGCCGCCCCCTGACCGGACGGCGGGCCCGGCCCCGGGTCGGGCGGTGTACCCGTCCCCGGGCCGAACCACGTTCCAGACACCGGGCCGGACGGCGAACCCGGCCCGCTGGCCGGACGACCTTCCCGGCCCCCGGGCCGAACCACGTTCCAGACACCGGGCCGGACGGCGAACCCGGCCCGCTGGCCAGACGGCCTTCCCGGCCCCCGGGCCGAACCACGTTCCCGATACCGGGCCGGACGGCGAACCCGGCCCCGGGCCGGGACGGCGTGTCCGTCCCCAGGCCGGGACGGCGTGTCCGTCCCCAGGCCGGGACGGCGTGTCCGTCCCCAGGCCGGGACGGCGTGTCCGTCCCCAGGCCGGACGGCTGCCCGTCCCCAGGCCGGACGGCTGCCCGTCCCCGGGCCGAACCGCCCGCCCTCGACAGGGCGGAGAGTGCGCCCAGCCCCGGGCGAGCAGACCGTCGCCCGGTGGTGCGGACGTCGCGTCCGGTGGGCGCCCGGGGCCGGGTCCGTGCGGTTCGGCGGGTGTCAGACGCCGGCCGGCTCGCGGTCGGCGCCCTCGGCGACGACGCCCGCGACCCGGCGGAGCTTCTTCATCGGGCCGAGCTCGGACTCGTACACCTTCTTGACGCCGTCACCGAGGGACTGCTCGATGGTGCGGATGTCGCGGACGAGGCGGGTGAGGCCCTGCGGCTCGACGGAGGCGGCCTGGTCGGAGCCCCACATCGCGCGGTCCAGGGTGATGTGGCGCTCGACGAAGGTGGCGCCGAGGGCGACCGCCGCGAGGGTGGTCTGCAGGCCCGTCTCGTGGCCGGAGTAGCCGATCGGGACGTTCGGGTACTCGGCCTGGAGGGTGTTGATGACCCGCAGGTTCAGCTCCTCGGCCTTCGCCGGGTACGTCGACGTGGCGTGGCAGAGCAGGATGTTGTCGGAGCCGAGGACCTCGACGGCGTGCCGGATCTGCTTCGGCGTCGACATGCCGGTGGACAGGACGACCGTGCGGCCGGTGGCGCGCAGGGCACGGAGCAGCTCGTCGTCCGTGAGGGAGGCGGAGGCGACCTTGTGGGCGGGGACGTCGAACTTCTCCAGGAAGGCGACGGCCTCGGTGTCCCACGGGGAAGCGAACCAGTCGATGCCGCGCTTGGCGCAGTGCTCGCTGATGGCCTGGTACTCGGACTCGCCGAACTCCACGCGGTGGCGGTAGTCGATGTACGTCATCCGGCCCCAGGGGGTGTCGCGCTCGATGTCCCACTGGTCGCGCGGCGTGCAGATCTCCGGGGTGCGCTTCTGGAACTTCACCGCGTCGCAGCCGGCGTCGGCGGCCACGTCGATGAGCGCGAAGGCGTTCTCCAGGTCGCCGTTGTGGTTGATGCCGATCTCACCCGTGATGTAGACGGGGTGGCCGGGCCCGGCGGTCTTCGAACCGAACGTGCGCAGGCGGGGGTTGGCGGCCGTGTTGCTCATGGGGGAAGCGTCCTTAACTGTTGAGGGAGGGGCCGAGGATCCAGGCGGCGATCTCTCGGATCGCGCCGTCACCGCCGGGTACGGAGGTGACCGCGCGTGCGGCGCCGCGTACGACGTCGTGGGCGCTCGCGACCGCCACGGGCCAGCCGACGAGGCCGAAGCACGGGAGGTCGTTGACGTCGTTGCCGACGTAGAGCACGCGCTCGGGAGCGATGCCCTGCTCCTCGCACCACTGCTTCAGTGCGAGGTCTTTGCGGTCGATGCCGTGCAGGACCGGGATCTTGAGCTTCCTGGCCCGGGCGGCGACGACCGGGTTCACCTCCGTGGACAGGATCAGCATCGTCAGGCCCGACCTGCGCAGGGCGGCGATGCCGAGTCCGTCACCGCGGTGCACGGTGACGAACTCCCGTCCGTCGGAGTCGATCAGCACCCGGTCGTCCGTCTGGGTGCCGTCGAAGTCGAGTACGACCGCGTCGATGTCGGCGCGGGTCGGGAGCGCCCCGTCGCGGTCCGCGTCGAAGAGCGGGGCGAGGGCGCGGGCGCGGGCGAGATCGTGCGGGTCGTCGATCTCCAGGACGCGCGCGGGGTCGGTGCGTACGGGTTCGGTGTGCCCGAAGAAGCGGTGCTTGTGCTCGCGGAAGCCGACCGCGTCCATGCCGTAGACGGCGCCGGTCTCCAGGAGGTCCTGGGGGCGGTCCTGGCGGCGGGGGCGGAAGGACTTGTCGTGGTTGACGCCGTAGCCGCCGGAGGTGGTCGAGGTGTCGGTGACGAGCTCGGTGGTGCCGCCAGCCCGGGCGGCGGTGTCCGCGCGCTCCTCGATGGCGGGCTCGTCACCGGCGTCGCGCCAGATGAAGCCGTGGAAGGGCGCGACGGTGTGCGCGGTGTCGGCGCCGCCCGCGGTGATCGCCGCGACGACGCCGTCGACGTCCTCGCGGATGATGAAGGGGCTGGTGCACTGGACGAGCAGGACCACGTCCACGGTCACGCCGTGCCGCTCCTCGTACCCGTCGAGGGCGTGCAGGACGGCGGCCTCGCTGGTCGCGGTGTCCCCGGCGATGGCCGCGGGCCGCAGCACCACTTCGGCGCCCGCGGCGCGGGCGGTCTCGGCGATCACCGTGTCGTCCGTCGACACCACGACATCGGTGACCAGCGGCGACGCCACGCAGGCACGGATGGCGCGGGCCACGAGCGGGACGCCGCCGACCGGTGCCAGATTCTTGGCCGGCACCCCCTTGGAGCCACCCCGCGCGGGGATGACGGCGAGGACGCGACGCACCGGTCCGCCCGCCGGCTCCGGCGGGCCCGCTGGGTGGGGCTTGGACATGGAGGCTCCTTCAGGGATGCCTGGTGGGGGGCTTTGCGGGGCGGGCGGCAGCACTTCGCGGCCCGGCCCCTGCGGCGGGATTCCCTGCGCCGGATTTGCCTGCGGCGGGACTCCCTGCGGTGGGATCACGGGCCCGCGGCCCGCGTCGGGCGCCGTCACAGCTCGCCCATCCGTCGGATGACCGGTGCGACCCGCTGCACACCGTGGCGGTAGGCGCCGCGGGCGGCGCTGCGGACGGCCTGGCGCACCGGTCCTGGCTCGCGGTCGGCCGCGGGGGCGCCGGGCAGCGGTGTCGCGTCCGGGCCGAGGTGGTGGCGGGCGAGGATGCCGGGGAGATAGCCGGGGGCGGTGACCTGCGTGTAGTACGGCTCGATCGGCGGCAGGTCGCCGTCGCGGGCGCGCTCGGTCAGCTCCGCGACGCGACTGCGGGCCGCGTCGAACGCCGTCTCGTACGCCCCGTCGGCGGCGACGCCCTGGCGGGCCACCCACCCGGGGTCGGGCACCGGGCTGTGCCCGGCGTCGAGCTGGTCCCAGGAGGCGAGGCAGCCGGAGCCGATGAAGGCGTGGTTGCCGAGCGCCTCGCGCACCCCGAGGTCGGTGAGGACGGCGGTGGGGATGGACCGGTGCAGCGCTTCGAGGGCCGCGGTGGAGCTGACGGTGACGAGCAGGTCGGTGCGGTCGAGGACCTCGCCCATGTGCCCGTAGACGAGTCGGAAGTTGGGCGGCGCGTCCTCGCCGCGGACCAGCTTCTGGTACGGGAGTTCCTCGATGTGCGTGGTGTGCTCGCCGGGCCTGCTGCGCAGCTTCAGGAGGACTTCGCGCTCGGGGTGGCGGCGGGCGTGCCGGATCAGGCGGGACAGCAGGTAGCTGCGGTCGGCGCGCTTCTCCGGGACGGAGGGCTGGGCGGCGAAGACGACTGTGTACGGGGTGGCCGGGGCAGCCGGGTCGGCCGGGTCCTTCGGGGCGTAGGGCGCGCCGCCGAGGAACGGCAGCGCGGCCTCCACGACACCGGAGGCGTCGGCGCCCACCCCTTCGTAGACCTCGCGGAACCGCTCCGCGTCCTGCCGGGAGTTGGCGAGGACGACGTCCGCGCCGTGCCGCAGGAGCAGGCCGTCGGCCAGCTTCTCGTAGACGACGCCGACGTAGCCGGTGACGACGACAGGGCGCCGGGGCGCGCCGTCGAAGGCGCGGGCGAGGCCGTGCAGGACGGCCTGGACGGCGCCGCCGACGAGGGCGAGGACGATGACGTCGTACGGGGCCTCGTCACCGGGCGCGTTGCGCGCACCGGGCACGTTGCCCACGTCGCCCACGTGGCCGAGGAATTCTATGGCGGTGACCTCGCGCATGGTGTCCGCGCGCACCCCCACCTCTTCGAGCTGGCGGGGGGTGGGCGTGGCCCGGCCGCGCAGGAGGTAGCCGTCGAGGTGGAAGTCCGCCGGGTTGTCCACGGCCGCGGTGGTCCGCACGAGGCGCTTCGCGGTGAGCGAGCCCCATTTCCACCGGGTGTCGGAGTCGGCGAGCACGGCGACCCGCGTCGTCTTGTTGCTTACTGGCACAGCGAAGACGCTAGGAAGGCATTCCGATGGGCGGCCCAACTCAGGTGCAACAAACGGTTAACAGCATGCCGACGAATGGCGAAGCAGGCTGGCATACGTGTGACGGGATGCCTGGTTAACCATTCCGCCACGCGTCGTTCACCTGACATACCACTGTCGGCCAAGACGAATGCCGGGCCGACACCTAACGTCTCGCACGTGGTTAAGCTCTCCGTCATCGTGCCGTTCTACAACGTGCAGCAATACGCGCCCGACACCTTGAAGTCCCTGCACGCGAACGCGCGTGACGACTTCGAATTCATTCTCGTCGACGACTGTTCGACGGACGAAACGCCGGACGTGCTCGAACGTGCCGCGCGTGAGCTCCCCGGCGCCGTCCACCTCAGACATGAACAGAACGGGGGCCTGGCCACGGCCCGCAACACGGGGCTCGACACGGCCCGCGGGGAGTACATCACCTTCCTCGACGGGGACGACTGGCTGGCGCCCGGGTACTACCCCCGGCTGCTCGCTGCCATCGAGGGCCTCGGCTGTGACTTCGTACGCACCGACCATGTGCAGTGCACGGCGCGCGCCCGCAGTGTGCACCGGGTCCCGCACGGCCTGCGCGACGTGGTGATGTCCCCGCGCGACGTGATCCTGCCCGCCGACCGCTCCACGTCCGTGGACTACGCCTTCGCGTGGGCGGGCATGTACCACCGCCGCCTGCTCGACCAGGGCGTTCTCCACTTCACCCACGGCCTTCGCACGGCCGAGGACCGGCCGTGGATCTGGCGTCTGCACCGGGAGGCGTCGTCGTTCGCCGCGGTCGGGATGCTCGGTGTGTTCTACCGGCGCGGTGTCGCGTCCTCGCTGACCCAGATCGGCGACGTACGCCAGCTCGACTTCATCAAGGCGTTCGATCAAGTGGTGCGGGAGACGGCCGAGGACCGGGACGCGGATGTGCTGCTCCCGAAGGCGGTCCGTACGTATTGCGCGATCATCTCCCACCATTTGGGATCCATCGAAAGGTTCGAGCCAGCCGTGGCCCGGAAACTCAAGGCGCTGAGCGCCGCCGCGCTCAAGCGCATGCCGCAGGGCGTCCTGGAGGAGGCCCTCGACTCCATGGACGTACAGCGCTCCACCCGCCTTCGCCGGCTGCGCCGCCGTTCGGTCGGCGCCGGGGAGGTGGCCGCGTGAGCCCCGCAGGCCGGGCCGTGCCCGAGAGCCCCGCAGGCCGGGCCGTGCCCGAAAGATCCGTAGGCCGGGCCGTGCCCGATCCGCACACGGCCGCTCTCGACGCGGCGCGCCCCGACGCGGGCCGCCGCACCACCCAGATCTTCTTCGCGTCCACGCTGTACGGCGTGGCCACGCTGGCCGCCGCCCTGGACGCCGAGCGCTTCGGCCCCGCCGACCGGCGCGTGCTGCTGATCGCCAACAACGCGGCGACGCCCGAGACCACGCCGTCCGTGGACACGATGCCCGGCTTCGAGCGGCTGCGCGCCCGCTTCGACGACGTGCTCTCGTGGAACGAGGCCATCTCGCCGTTCCACCCGGGCGGCTGGTCGCCGCGCGGCGACGATCTGCCGCTGTGGCAGCGCTATCTGCGGCTCGCCTGGGGCCTCGGGAACGACCGGATCGAACTGGCCGTGGAGTCCATCCAGGTCAACCCCGCGCTGGCGCTCACGCAGATCTTCACGGGCGCGCCCGTCGACGTCTACGCCGACGGCCTGATGAGTTACGGCCCGACCCGCAACAAGATCCCCCCGCTGGTCGGCACCCGGGTGCGGCGGCTGCTCCACCTCGACCTGGTGCCCGGTCTGGCTCCGCTGCTGCTCACCGAGTTCGGGGTCGAGCCCGAGCTGGTGCCCACGGACGTGTTCCTGAAGGTCCTCGGCGAACTCGCCGACGACCAGGCCGAGTCGGCGGCCACCGACGAGCTGCCGCAGGTCCACGAGCCGGCACTCCTGCTCGGCCAGTACCTCTCCGCCCTCAACATCCTCACCGCCGAGGAGGAAGAGGACCTGCACGCGCGGATGCTGCGCGGCGCCGCGGCGCTCGGGCACACCCGGGTGGTGTTCAAGCCGCACCCGACGGCTCCGGCGCGCTGGTCGCGGCAGTTGGAGAAGGAGGCCGAGCGGATCGGCGTGGAGCTGACCGTCCTGGACACACCGGTCCTCGCCGAGGTGCTCTACCAGCGGATGCGGCCCGCCCTTGTCGTCGGCTGCTTCTCCACCGCACTGCTCACCGCCTCGGCGTTCTACGACCTGCCGGTGGCCCGGGTCGGCACCGAGACGCTCCTGGAGCGCCTGAAGCCGTACGAGAACAGCAATCGCGTCCCGGTCACCCTGGTCGACGCGCTGCTGCCCGACCTCGGCGACCGCGAGGCCGTCACCGGGCCCCGCAGGGAGCCGGATCCGGCCGCGCTGACGGCCCTGGTGCGCGCCGTGGGCTTCGCCATGCAGCCGAAGATCTACCCGAGCCTGCGCCCGGCGACCGAGCGCTATCTCACCACCCATCTGAACGACACCACCTGGCGCTACTTCAAGCGGCGCAGGCTGACCGCGCTCGCGCTGCCGGGCGGGATCCCGGTGCAGCTCGCCTTCATTCCGCGGAACGCGGCCGTCCGCAAGGTCGCGCGGCGGGCCCGGTCGATCAAGCGCGCCGCCCTGGGGTGAGGCGGGCGCCCGTGGCCCGGGGCGGGGCGCCGGCATACCCCGGAACACGACCAAAGGTAATGTGAAAATCCGCTCGCGTTCACGGGGAATTCATTTCCCCTGACCTTGTCGGCCGTCTCGCGGACGGTTCGCGGATGTCCAAAAGCAGCATTGCGGTACGCGCCTTGACCGTGTCCGGGGTATCGCCTAGTTTCCCGGGGAACTTGCGTCCGCAACAAGAGAGCGGTTTTCCCTCATGCCTGCTGCGCACGACATATCGACGCCCCCTCAGGAGCTCGGCGATGTTCCGGGCTGGTTCCCCCCGCTCGACCAGGTGCTTTTCGAATGGTTCCTGGACCGGCAGGAGGGCCGGGGAGTACACGGTGATCTTTTGGAGATCGGCGTGTACATGGGCAAGAGCGCGATATTCCTCGGCCGTCACCTGCGGGACGGCGAGGCCTACACGGTCTGTGACCTCTTCGAGGACGACGCCCCGGACGGGGCCAACTCCGCGGAGTCCAAGAAGTCCTACCCGACCCTGACCAAGCAGGCGTTCGAACGGAACTATCTGTCCTTCCACGACACGCTGCCGCGCGTCCTGCGCGGGCCGAGCTCCGTGGTGCCGGCCGAAGTGCCGCCCGCGTCCTGCCGGTTCGTCCATGTCGACGCCTCGCACCTGTACGAGCACGTGGCCGGGGACATCACCGCGGCCAGGGACGCCCTGCTGCCGGAGGGTGGCATCGTGGTCCTCGACGACTTCCGCTCCGAACACACGCCGGGTGTGTCGATCGCGGCCTGGGAGGCGGTGCTCAACCGGGGCCTGCGACCGGTCTGCCTGAGCACACAGAAGCTGTACGGGACGTGGGACGACCCCGAAGCCGTACAGGAGGACCTGCTCGCGATGGTGCGGCAGCGCGACGACTGCCACCTGAGCGTGCAGCAGGCGGCCGGACACCGGATCGTCCGGGTCAAGTCCAAGAAGGGCATGACGCCCCCCGCCTTCCCGAGGTCACGCCACTACCGCCCACCGGCCCCGGCCCCCCGGCCCGTGGCCCCCGTAGCCCCCGTAGCCCCCGTAGCACCCACCACGGCCGCCCCTGCCCACCCGGGCCGGATCCGCGCCCGGCGACTCGCGGCCGACCTGCTGCCGCCGGTGGTGACGCGGGCGGTGCGCAAGAGGCGGTCATAGCGTCGGCTGACGCACGGGGGCCGTTCGCCGCACGAGCCGGGGCTCGCGAAGTGTTTGACCTCAAGCGGACTTGAGGTCCTACGTTCGTACACATGACGAACACGAACACGAACACGAACGCCGATGCGAACACCACTGCCACTGCGACTGCATCTGCGTCTGCGAAGAAGGCGCCCTTCGCCCCCTCCCACAGCGACGCCGACCTGGTCACCCAGCCGATCGGCTACTGGAGTTCGGCGGCCGGGAAGGCCGTGGTGCACCACATCCGCACGATGCTCGCGGAGAACGGGCTCACGCAGCCGCAGTGGTGGGTCCTGAACCAGGTCGACGGCCACCCGGAGGGCCGCGACCGCAAGGAGGTCGTCGAAGTCCTGCGCGGCTACCTGGAGTTCGGCGAGGGGCCCTTGCACCACGACATCGACGCCCTGATCCGCCGCGGGCTGCTCACGGAGGACGTGGACGGCCCGCTGCACATCACGGAGGAGGGGGCACAGTTGCGCGGGCGGGTCGCCGCGTTGCAGGGCAAGACCCGTGGGGAGACCCACGAGGGCATCGACGACGCCGAGTACGTACGGGCCCTGAAGGTGCTCCAGCGGATGATCTACAACGTGGATGGCCAGGCCTGGCACCACTGAGGGCACCCCGAGGCACCCCTGAGGGCGCCACCGAGGCAGGCTTCACAAGCATTCGCTCATGGGAAACACTTCTGGGAACGGTGTCCAGTTCCGCGACATGGTGCGACATGGGGGATGCGATGAGCAGGGGCGCGATAGCCAAGGGGCGGGCGGCGGCGGGCGCTGTCGCCGCCCTGGCCCTGGCGTGCGGGTGCACGGGGCAGGCCGTCGACACGGCCGGGAGCGATGAGAATTCGCCATCCGCCCGGACCACTTCGGACAACTCCGCACCCACTCCGCGGAGTCCCCGGAGTTCCCCGACGGAGAAGTTGAAGAAGATGAAGTCGCCCGTCTCGCGTGCGGAGTTGCCCGCGTCGCAGCGGAAGCGGCACACCCACCAGGCACCGACGACCCCGTCCTCCCCCGCGCCCCCGCCGCGTACCAGCGCGCCCTCACCGCCTCCCGAGCCGGGCCCGGTCGTCATGGCCCGGGGCGAACAGGGCAAGAAGGTGCGGGAGTTGCAGGCCCGGCTCCGGCAGATCGGCTGGTTCGGACAGCATCCGACGGGGACGTACGGGCCCGTCACGGCGACCGCGGTCGCGGGCTTCCAGGGCAAGCGGGGCCTGCTGGCCACCGGCGCGACCGACACCCGCACCTGGAAGCGGCTGCTCACGATGACGCGCGACCCCTCGCGGTACGAGCTGTACCCCGACGGAGGCATGCCGCCCGCCAAGCCGGACCGGCGCTGTCTGACCGGCCGTGTCCTGTGCATCAGCAAGGACAGCCGCACCCTGACCTGGATGATCGACGGCAAGGTCAGGTCCACGATGGACGTGCGCTTCGGCTCCGAGTACACCCCGACCCGTGAGGGCGAGTTCCGCGTCTTCTGGAAGTCCCGCCACCATGTGTCGACGCTGTACGACACCCCTATGCCGTACGCCATGTTCTTCAGTGGCGGCCAGGCCGTGCACTACTCGTCCGACTTCGCGGCGAGCGGCTACAACGGCACGTCGCACGGTTGTGTGAACGTACGCGACAAGGAGGGGATCGCCCGGCTGTTCAAGCAGGTCAAGGACGGGGACCGGGTGGTCGTCTACAAGTGAGCGGGTCGGGGCCCCGCGCGGCACCTGGGGGATCGAGGGCGCGGGCGGAATCGGGGGAACGTATCCCGCCCGCGCCATTGGCACGGAGCCGTAGGTACGGGGGGAACCCCGGCTCGTGCACAGCCGATGACCAGTCGGCTCACTTCTTACTGCGTCACCCGTTCGGGAAACGTCACACCCGGGCGGTGCGGTCTGGGTCACATTCGTGGGCGTCCGTCAGTATCCGTCGGTGGCCATCAATGTCCGTGGCCGTCCGTCAGTATCCGTCGGCGGCCTTCAATGTCCGTCGGCGTCCGTCGGCGTTCTTCAACGCCCGTCGGCGCCCTTCAGCGGACGGGCAGCGCGCTGTACGACGCTGACGGGCGCGGGAGCGGGGCGGGGAGCTTGGCGGGCGGGGCGTGGTGGCCGCCGCCCTGTCCCTGGCCGGGACCGTGCTCACCGCCTTGGTGGTCCTCGTCGTCCTTGCCACCGTTGCCGTTGCCGTTGCCGTTGCCCTGGCCGTTGCCCTGGCCGTTGTCCTTGCCGTTGTCCTTGCCGCCACCGAGGACGCGCTCGCAGAACGTGCGCACGCGGCCGGCGCCGCGGGCCGCCTCCTCCAGGCTGCGGCGCTTGTCGCCCTGGATGTCGCCGCTGCGGTAGTCGCGGCAGGCGGAGACGACGTGCTTGTACCACTTCTTGGTGTCGCCGCGGTTGTGGCCCTGGCCCTTGTCGGGCCCGGCGCCCTGGTCCTTCTCCGGCTTGTCGGCGTTCTCCTGCCCGCCGCCGGTGTCACCGTCCTCCGGGCCGTCCGGGGCTTCGGTGTTCTCGGGCGGTGCGCTGCTCTCCGGGTCCTTCGACGGCTCGTCGTCGGGGGCGGAGCTCACGTCGTCCGGCAGGTCGTCGGGCGGGGCGACGGTGTCGCCGGAGGGCGTGGACATCGGCCGCTCCGGCGTCGCCCCGGGCGAGGCGCTGGTCGCGGGCCCCTGCTCGCTCCGCTGGAACGGCGAGGGGATGACACCGGTCCCGGCGGCGACGGCGACCCCGCCGACCATGCAGGCAGCCACCGCGGCGGCCACCCCGAACCGCACGGGGCGCCCCCAGCGGACGGACCCGCGCCCCGCGGCGGCGGTGCGTCCGATGCGGACGGATTGATCACCGGGGGCCTTGGGGGTTTCCGGCTGCCGAGGGGCGGGGGGCCGGGGCAGCTCTGCCGCCGTTCGCGGGTCCGCTTCGGGGGCCGGGGTGACACTGGGCACGTCCGGGGCGACCGCGGGTCTGGTGTCCGCGGTGTCCGTGGTGTTCACGGTGTTCGCCGCGTGCCCAGGCGGGTTTACGGCTCCGGCACCATCGGGCACGGCAGTCGCACCGGCCGCAGCCGCCGCACCGGGCGTAGAAGTCACACCGGGCGTAGAAGCGACACCGGGCGTAGAAGCGACACCGGGCGCAAGGGCACCACCAGTCGCAGCCACCGCACCAGACCCAGAAGCCGCACCGCCCGCAGCCGCCGCACAGGACGCACCACCCACAGCCGCCGCCCCGGGCACAGCCCCCGCACCAGGCACACCCGCCGCCCCGGCCCCGGGCACCACCCCAGACCCGGCCGCCGCATCCGCGACGGCTGCCGCATCCGCGACGGCTGCCGCTTCCGCCGCGGCACCCGATGCCGCGCGGGCCTCGCGGGCCGCGCGGAACGCCGCCAGTGCCCCGGCCTCGCCGGGAAGCTCACCATCGCCGGGAAGCTCGCCATCGCCGGCGGGACCGGCCTGGGCGGTGGGCGCGGGGAGGACGGGCGCGCGGAGCGCGATGAGCGCCTCGGCGAGGCGTTGTGCCTGTTCGCGCTCGTGATCACCGATGCCTTCGAGCCGCTCACCGCGGAGCAGTCGCTCCGCCGCGTCACGGTCCAGCCACTTGTCCTGCTCGTCGGCCATCACATGTCCTTCTGCGTCCGCGTACGCGAATGCGTCACACAGGGGGACGGCGGCACAGCACGTCCGTGCGGGTCCGGTTGCGGGGGAACGGCACCGAGTCCCTGCCCCTGCGCGGGCGCGTCGGCGCCCATGAGTTCGGCGAGCCGCTTGAGCCCGCGATGCGCGGCGGTACGGACGGCTCCGGGGCGTTTGCCCAGCGTATCGGCGGCGCTCTTGGCGTCGAGGCCGACCACGACACGCAGCACGACGGCCTCCGCCTGGTCCTGCGGAAGCTGGGCTATGAGCGCGAGGGCCGCGTCGGTGGCGAGGGACTCGATCGCCTCGCCCGCGGTGTCGGCCTCGGCGGGCCTGCCGGTCAGCTCGGTCTCGTCGCCGCCGATCGCGGGGCGGCGGCCGCGCATCCGGATGTGGTCGAGGGCCCGATTGCGGGCGATGCGCGCGGCCCACCCGCGGAAGCGGTCCGCGTCGCCGCTGAACCGGTCGAGGTCGCGGGCGATCTGCAGCCACGCCTCGGACGCGACGTCCTCCGCGTCGAGGTCGCCGACGAGCGTACGTACGTAACCGAGCAGCCGCGGGTGCACGGCGCGGTACACAGTCCGGAAGGCGGTCTCGTCCCCGTCCTGCGCCGCGAGCACGGCGGCGGTCAGCTCAGCGTCATCCTCCCCCTGCACTGCGTGCCCCTCCGCGCCTCGGCGAGGCGCCGCTCTCACGGGTCTGTCTTCTCGCGGTCGTGCGCCGCTGTGCCGCTCGCGGTGGTCCGGTCGGCGGTCGCGTCGATGGGTCGCGACGCGGCGCGAAACTGCACGCTACGGCGTACGGCGGGTGCGCGTCCATGTTTGTACAACAAGCAACTAACGGGTGACGCGGCGCGGTGTGACAGAAAACGCACCGGGAACGCAGAAGGGAGTACGGACCGCCACGCGGTTCGTACCGTGTGACGGCCGGGGCCTCTCCTGTGGGGGGTGGCGGCCCCGGCCGTCGTACTTTTCTCTAGCGCCCTGACCAGGGAAGACGCGACTCGCGGAGATATGGCGTGACCAACAGCGTGACCAACGTGTCCGGGCGTTCGTCCGACCCTCCCCAAACCGATGCGCTCAGCGGTCCCTGAGGCGAGCTTCTTCGCTCCCTCCACTCGCGGTTTTCCGTACTGGGCCATCGTGTTCCGGGCGAGTGATGCCTCACGTTCGCGGAGACCTCCACGGGGTTCTCCCCCGCGTCCAGATCGTTCGTGACCTTGCTGTGCCGCCAGTCATGGACACGGAACCGCTCGGGAAGACCCAGCCGCGCCCTGGTGCTCCGCCACCGCGCACTGACCTGCCCGGCGTCCTGCGGCCCTCCCCGGCATGATCCCTCCTCGCGGAGCCGGTATCCGTCACGAGCGAAGACGAGTCCTTGATCCACCCAGCGCGAGCCGAGCCTTTCCCTCCACATCTCCTGACGCTCCCGCTGGACCTTGAGCACGGCCATCGGCGCCTGGTCGACGTAGCTGACGGCGTTGTCGTCGCCGTCCTTCGTGAGGCGCCGTAGAACGCTCGTCCAGATCCCCCCCGAGGAAACGGTCTGTGGCGGCGTCATCCAACGTGCCGTTGTGTCAGCTCACCACAGCACGAGCGATCAGGGTCCCGATGTGGTCAGGCTCGGGGGCGTCGAGAACCCGCACTTCCGCCTTCTCGAATCCGGCCCGCAGAAGGAGGTTTTCCCACTTTCTGGGGGTGTAGCTGTAGCGGTAGGTGAACAGTGCCTTTCCCGCGAACCCGCCCTTGTACATGCCTTGTGGTCCGTAGGCGCCCGGGATGGCGGGAGGCTGTGAGAACGCGAAGACCCCGCCGGGGGTGAGCCGCTGCGCCACCAGGGGGAAGAGTCGCGCGGGGTCGGTGAACCAGACGGCGCCGAAGATCGAATAGATCGCCTCGTACGTCTCCGGGTTCTCTCGCAGATGCTCCAGGACTTCCGCGCAGACGAACCGCGTGCCGAGCGAGCCCCACCGTTGGGTGATGTTGTCCACCATGACGGGCGAGAGATCAACGCCCGTGACCTTGACGCCTTGCTCCGCGAGGAACGCGGCGGCCCGCCCGGTACCGCATCCGATCTCAAGCGCGTTCGTTGGCTGTCCCAGCACTTCCGGCCCCGGCCCGTGCCTCTGGTACTGCGTCCAGCAGAAGACCGGGGGTGAGTCGTTGACGGAGCCTTGCACGCTCTTGCTGTTGGCGTACTGGTCCCAGAGTTCGCGTTCGTCGTCGATGTTGTGCCGTGCAGCCAACAGAGTGTCCTTTGCGCCTGGTTGCGGTTGGGCCCCCTGCCCCTTTGGGCGGGCAGGGGACTCTAGCGGGGTTCAGTGGCTGTCGGGCACCTTGTCGTCGCATGGAGAGCAGTCCGGGGCATCCATGCCCCACAGTTCGTCATCCACGGCGAACCCGTTCTCTCGGATGACGTCGGCGGTGCGGCCCACAAGCCCGTCCCTGCGGCGCTCGATGAGCGGGGCGTGGTGCTTGTACGTACCGCCGTTGTAGACCTTGCAGAGTGCGAAGTACACCGGCGTGTCGAGGATGAGCTGATGGACGCCGATGTCCACGGTCTTGCCCACGCCGATGTGCACGTCTCGGCGCTCCATGGCCGTGAGGGTGTAGGCGACTGCCTGTCCGAGGACGCGTTCCGCCATGTCACGCACCATGACGTTGTCCCGCGTCAGGAGCTTGATCTCACGCTCCCAGATGGTGACGCCCGCCGAGCCGGGGCTCTCCAGCACGTTGTACGTGTATTCCCTGACGTGCGGGCGTACCGCGTTGAGAAGTGTCACCGGGTCGCGGAGCTGTGTCCGCGTGGGGCTGTCCAGTACGACAGTCATCGCGTTTCCCTTCCTTTGGTGGTAGAGACAGCTAGACCGAATGGCCAGGCCGTACCGCACTTGCTGACCTGACGGGCCGACTCCGCCTCATAAGGCTTGCGACCGGTCGGGCCGTTGTCCCCCGTCCCTTACCGGGTCACTTCACCGGCAGGAATCGGAAACTCATGGATGCACTGAGGTGAGCTTTCCGGTTGCCGCCATGACCAGGAGAACGACGCATGTCCCCCAGGTCAGCAGGACGAATACCCCACCCCAGAACAGGCCGTCGCTTCCAGGCTGCCCTGGAGGTTTTCCCTCGTTCGCCTGTATTCGTCATGCTCAGTGCCTCCAGACCGCTGGTGATCTGGTGACTACCGTGCAGCGGAACGCGAACCAGGCCCAGGGACAGGGCGTGCGAGCACGCGAATCAGGTAGGACGCTGCGTCCTAGCTAGGTATTGATCTCCAAACGGACGGCCAACTCCCTGATGGGGGAACTGCGTCGACGCTCGCGTTCCCGCAGTTCGGCTACCAGGTGGCGTGAGGTCGAGTGGTACCGCATCCATTCCGGTGCTGTGCGCTCCGCTGCCAGCAAGGCCCTTGTCGCTGCGAGGTCTCGATTCATCTCCGCGTTGGCCAGAGCGCAGTCCAGATAGTGCCGGGCCCGCCAGGTAGGGGGGAGGCTGGCTACGTCGGCGATTCGCTTGGCACGGTTCAGAGCCTTGTCCGGCTTACCCATGTCCACCCACGCGTTGACTGCCGCGACTCCCGCATTGGTGGGGCCGAAAGGTGTGGCGTAGTCGAGCCGGTCAACACCGATGCGCGCCGCTGCCGCTGTGGCCAGTGAGAGCAGGTCCTCAGCAGTGTCGGTCCGCTCGGCTCGCACTGCGGCGCTCGCGCCTCGAAGCAAAAGAATCCCCCACAACGACAAGTCGATGGGTGCTGAACGGAACCCGGGCTCGATACGTTCTGCCATCCGCACCGCGACGTTTTCGGCATCCGCCAGCCGCCCTTGCTTGGAGAAGATCCAGGAGAGCGAGGACACCCCGATGATCTCCAAGCGCGGGTCGTCGGACCACTGAGCCGCAGCCATCGAGCGCTCAAGTGCCGTGTACGCAGCGTCCTCCTTACCGAATGCGGTGAGCGTGGTGGCGGCCACTTGGTACGCCTCAGCGAGCACTGCGTAGGCTGCCGCCCGGTCTTCCCCGGTGCACTCACGTACAGCAGCGCGGGCATCGGCCAGCAGCGTTGGCAGAAGGGCAGTGATCTTAGTCAGTTCGCCTTGGCGGCGGATCCGCTCGGTGCTTCGGATGCTGTCACGTAGCTGAGCGATCGTAGGGGCAGGCAGGTCACCCGGTTCGCCGACTCCTGGAAAATCCGAGAGAGGCGTCACCGCCTGGCGCAGGGCAAGGAGACTCGGCGGCTCTGTTCCGTTGCTCGCCTCTAACACCCTGGGCGCCCCGAGCAGAACGGATGTCTCCACGTCCAGCGCCCGCGCGAACTTATTGAGCGTGCTCATGCGAGCCGTCATGCGTTGGTTCTGCTCCAGCTTCCGGACTGTGTCCACGCTGAGATCCGCTCTCTCAGCGAGCTGTTCCTGCGTCAAGCTACGGCGCAGGCGAAGCTCAATCAGCCGTTCCCCAAGCGTTGTTGTCGCCATGGCCCTGCCCGTCGGGAGAGTGAAGCGCCTGGGACTACGGTACGCCCGCGCGGAACGGACATGAACGCCCTTCTGAGCAGACGTTGGTCACGTGACCAACGCATGACCAACAGCGGGCAGGAGCGGACAGGAACCCCTGGACAGAGACCCTACGGGCCCCATGCGGCGAGCCCCCGATCAGGCAGCAAAACACCTGATCAGGGGCCCGATTCGGCACTAGGCCAGCCAGGGGTGGCGGCCCCGGCCGCTCACTCACCCCCGAGCGCTCGGCACCGCCGGGCGGGGGACCCCCACCGGTGGTGCGGGTCAGACCTCGAAGAGGTCCGCCCCGGCCGGGCCGCCGCCGAGTTCGCTCGCGTCGACGGTCTGGGCCGCCGGCGGGGCGTGGGCCTCCACCGGCTTGCCGTAGTCGGACATCCTCATCGTGATCTCCTTGCTCCCCTCCCGCATGACGAGAGCGGATATGTAGGGCTTGCCCTCGGCTGCGACGTACATGGCGTTGGTCTCGCCCGCGCCGGGAGCCGGGTCGACGAGCGGTATGACGTGCTTGCCGTAGCGGTACGTCGCGGCTTCGGCGCGCACCTGGCCGTCGAAGGTGTGCTCCCCGCCCTCCAGCTTGCGGAGCATCGTGTCGAGGTCGCACTGCGCGCCGGGCAGCGCACGCCGTCCCGTGCCGCCGGCGCCCTCGGGCAGCTTCAGGTACTTGCCGCGGACGAGCGCGATCCGCGCCTCGACGGTTGCCAGGACCTGCGGGCCGCGGGCCCGGGCCATCGTCCGCATCGCCTCCAGCGAGTCCTCCGAGAACCGCACGTACGTCGCACCGCCCGCGATCACGATCAGTTCACCGCGCTGACCGGTCCCGGAGTCGAAGGTGCCCGTGCAGTTGCTGCGCCGGTCCAGATGCAGGTCGACCTCCTGGACGGTGGGCCTGCCTCCGGTCGGGGAGCCCTGGCTCATCTCGGTGTCTATGCGCAGCGAGTCCGCCGACTTGAGCAGGGCCATGCCCTCGGCCGCGAGGGTCTCGCCGCGCGCCCGGTCGGCGGGCAGCCTGTCGGTGAAGGTGCCGCCCTTTAGCCGCACCGGCTTCTCCCTGCCGCCGCAGGCCGTGAGCGCCGACGCGAGCGAGACAGCCGCCAGCGCGGCGGCCGCGCCCCGCGTCCATGCCCGGCCGCGGCGACCGTGTCCACCCCGAGCCCCGCGTACCACCCTCAGTCCCACAACCCCACCCGTCCCCGCGCCCCGGCCGGGCTCGTCCCGTCCCGTTCCGTCCCGCCGAAGTCCTCATGCGCCCTGACGCGTTCTCTTGCGCTCGCACGCGTTCTCATGCGTTTCTCATGAACCTCTCCATGAACCCTGCGCAACAGCCCGCCCCGTTGTCACATCCACACGGTGCGGGATACGTCACGCCCCGATCCGCCCGCCCCCGTACAACCCTTCCGTCGCCTCAGTCGTCGAGGGAGCCTGCGTAAGGCGCGTCCGGCACACCGCGGCGCATGGCCGGCCGTCGGCACCGGCGGGAGCTGGGCGGCGCGTTTCTCGGTGGGCCGTGAGATCGCCGGTACGGTCACCTCCGGCGACACGGCCGTCTCGTACGCCGATGCCACCCGACGGCACCGCGAAGCTCCACGTGGCGTCCCTGGCCCCTAGAGCCTGTCCGAGCCCGCCCGCACGCCCGACCGCCGCGACCTCGACACCACCGCCCGTAGCACCCTGCGCCCCTCCGTCGACACGTCCAGGACCTGGCGCAGGCCGCCGCTGACGGCGTCGCCGTCGGCTTCGAGGAGTTCGAGGAGTTCGAGGACCCGTATCTGGCGGCGCAGTTCGGCGGCGACCAGAGGGGTCATGCCGTCGTCACCGGCGTCCAGGAGCCGGTGTATGCGCAGCGCGGTGGCCGAGCAGGTGTCGGCCCAGGAGCGCAGGGCTCCGGCCGAGCGGGCCGCGGGTACGGCGTCGAGCATGTGCCGGGCGAGGGCGGCGGCGGTCCCGCAGGCGGAGCCGCCGGGGACGGGGTCAGGGGCGGAGCCCGGGGTGGAGTCAGGGGCCGGGCCCGGGCCAGAGCCAGGGGCCAAGCCCGGGCCGGAGCCGGGTGCGGGCACGGAGCCGAGGTCGGGGCTCCCCTCGCGCAACAGGCTCGCGTCACGCGGCAGGCTCGCCTCACGCAACAGGCTCGCGTCACGCGGCAGGCTCGCCTCACGCAACAGGCTCGCGTCACGCGGCAGGCTCGCCTCACGCAACAGGCTCGCCTCACCCGACGCGTTCACATCGCGCACCCCCTGCCGCACCCCCTGCCGCACCTCCGCCAGCGCCCCCTCCCACGCCGTGCCGTCCGCGAGGCTCACCCACAGTGGGCGGAGGACCTGGTCGGTGGAGCCGAGCAGGGGCAGGCAGCGGTCCAGGCAACCCAGGGCGCTCGCGGCGAGGGCGGTTTCGCCGGCGCGGGCGATGAGGTCGGCGAGGACCGGCTGGCCGGACTCCGCCTCCGCGGGATCTGGAACCGCGTCATCCGGCCATGCCTCGCCGGTTCCCACGTGCGGACCTGAACTGGACAAAGGGCTCGTACTCATGGCGTACGCCGTCTCCCGTCGCGGATGGGCACCTCCGCATGCCCCACTTGCCCTTACTGCGTACGGAGCGGCAGGAACGTCACTCCCACGTCAGCGCGGCCGGAATTCGACGCCGCCGCGCCACGGCTGCGACGGCCGCGACGGCTACTGCGGGAACACGCCCAGCCGGTCGAGGAGGCGGAAGAAGAGCTCTTCCGCGGACGGTTCGGGGTCCGCGGTGAGCACGTCGAGGAGCGCCGCGGACTTCACCGTCCTGCCGGACTCGGCGGCCCAGGCGACGGCGCGCTCGGCGGCGTCGCGCGGCTCCAGGAAGTAGTCCTCCACGGTCAGTTCGTCCTCGCGGAGGAACCCTGCCATCGCCTCGCGGGCCAGGCACGTGGTCCACGCGCCGCTCTCGGGGGCCGCCGCCTCGACGACGACGCAGTCGCTGTCGAGGACGTAGCCGAAGAGCGCGGGCGCGTCCGTCTCGTGGGCGAGGGTGTTCATGTTGCCGACGTCGACGCTGCCGTCGCCCGGGCACTCCCACACCTGCCAGCCGTCGGGCCGCCGGTCGAGGAGCGTGAGCCGGTCCCGTACGCCCGCCATCGCCTTGAGCTCACCGAGCGGACGCTCGCTCCGGCCCACGACGTAGTACCCCCAGTAGCCCATCTCCGTGCCCCCGTTGTGCTCGAACCGCTGTACTCGAACCGTTGTGGTCGACCCGCTGTTTTCGAACCGCTGTGCTCGAACCGTGTTTCCCGGCTTTCGGCCGAATAGACCACAAGGAGGGTGCCCGCGCCACCGAAAACGCACCGAAAGGCCCGGTGACCCGGCAGAAGCGCCCTTTAGGCCACGCCTCCTGGCCCGGACCGCGCCTTCGCGTCCTGCATCGCCGTGAGGCGGCGTACGAAGAGGATGGCGACGACGGCCGCGGCGATGTTCAGGATGTCGGAGGTCATCAGCGAGACGACGGCCCGCTTGATCTCCTCCGGCTCCTCGGCGTTGGCGTACTGGCGCGAGGCGATCTGCCCGATGATGCTGGTGCAGAGCCACAGCGTCCACCAGGCGTTGAGCAGCGTGCGCCGCGGCTGCGCCTGCGGGGCGAGGGGCTGCGGGAACCCGGCGGGCACGGCGGCGGCCGTGGCGGGAGCGCTCGCGTTCCAGATGTCGACGGCGATCCGGCGCGGGAACCAGAGGTTCACCACGGGCACGAACCAGCCGCCCACCGCCCAGCCGCGCGCCTTGGCGTGCCCGTCGGGGGCGAACACCTCGGCGTTCACGCGCACCCGGCGGAACCAGCAGATGAAGACGACGGCGGTGGCGAGCATCGCGAGGCCCTGCAGCACGCCGGAGGCACCGTAGAGCGTGTCGGCCCGGTCGGCCCGGTCCTCCGCGTCGGCGCTCCAGCCGTGGTCGATCAGATCGCTCACGACGTCGAGGACCCCGGCGCCCGCCCACAGCGAGAACACGTCGAAGGCCATGCCCACACCGAGCAGGGCCATGGTGGCGCGCGCGAGCCCGACGGGCGACTTCAGCCAGGCGGCGGGCCCCGCGGCTGCGGCGAGCGGTGGCGGTGGTGGCGCGACGGGCATGGTCGGCGGCGTGTACGACATGACGGTGTGACCCCCACGGGTTCGGCGTGCGCAAAACAGCGCCGCCCTCTGCCCTCCCCGGGCACAGGCGCGGCGCGACCTGCGAACTTACCCGATTTCCCCTACTTCTCCCGCATCTCCCCGGGGGCTACCCCAGCCTGTCCGCGAGCCGCACGAACTCCTGCCACGAGCGGGTGGGCTCGCGCTCGTCCCACAGTTTCTGCGCCGTCGCCCGCAGCGGCATACGGATGCCGCGGGCCACCTCCTCCTGGGTC
This sequence comes from Streptomyces aureocirculatus, assembly GCF_000720475.1. Lineage (GTDB taxonomy): Bacteria > Actinomycetota > Actinomycetes > Streptomycetales > Streptomycetaceae > Streptomyces > Streptomyces aureocirculatus. The sequence continues at coordinate 172,489 of NZ_JOAP01000011.1, read as the reverse complement.
TGCGCTCCGGCGAGGTCGCACCACACGGCGAAGGTGCCGCCGAGTATCTGCCGGTCGTAGGAGGCGGGGACGGGCCCGGTGCCGCGCAGCACCCGGGGGGTCCACTGCTCGTAGATCCGCTGCCCGGTGGGGTACGTGAAGTCGTTGGGCTGGCCGAGGACGTAGTAGAGGTACTCGTCGTTGTAGTTGACGACCTTCCGTCCCTCGCGCAGGTACTCGACGGGTTCGCGGGCGCCGATCTCCTTGCCGGTCCAGTACGCGACCTCGACGCGGTCGTCGACGTCGGTGACGCCGCCGCGGAAGAACCCGTCGTTCCAGGCCCGCACCTCGCGGCCGGGCCCGATCGTCTTCGCGCGGTCGTCGAGCCACGCCGTGGCCAGGTCCTGTATGCGCGCGTCCGGGCCGAGGCGGTCGCGCGCGGCGGCGGCGAGCTGCGGGTAGGAGGCCTCCGGGTCGCTGCGCGTCAGCGCCTGGTACTCGTCGGCGCCCAGGTGCCAGTGCGCGCCGGGGAACAGTTCATCGTACTCGCGCAGCAGGTCGTCGACGATCTTCGCGGCCTTCGGCTCGGAGATGTCGACGGCGCCGGGCGTCGCCACGCCGCGGGTGTCGCGCAGTTGCAGGTCGGGGTGGGCGCCGATGACCGCGCCGAGGTGTCCGGGCGAGTCGATCTCGGGGACGACGGTGATGTGCCGGCTGGCGGCGAGGCCGACGATGCGGCGGACGCGGTCCTTGCTGAGGTGGTCGTCCGAGACGACCTCGGGGTGCGAGTCGGAGGCGATGCGGAAGGCCTGGTCGTCGGAGAAGTGCAGGCCTATCTCGTTGTACTTCAGATCGCCGAGCTCACGGATCCGATCCTCGATCCATTCGGCGGAGAAGTGCTTGCGGGCAATGTCGATCATGAAGCCGCGGCGCGGTTTGGCGGGCTCGTCCCGTACGACGCCCTCCGGGGCGGTGCGGCCGTCGGCGACCTCCTGCTTGAGGGTGCGGGTGCCGTAGAAGACACCGGCGTCGGTGGGCGCGGCTATGCGTACGGTGCGGTCCTTGACGGTGAGGGTGTACGACTCGCGGTCCGCGCCGTCCTTGGCCGCCAGGTCCAGGTGGACGTCGCCCGCGCGCGGCGCGGTCTCGCCCGCGTACCGCAGGCGCAGCTCACCGGCGAGCAGCCGGGCCTCGTCCGCGAGCCGCCCGTCCCCCACGACCACGCGCCCTTTCTCCGGGGGGCGCCAGCCCGGTCCCCTGGCGGGGGTGTGGTCGCGTACGGCGGGCAGCGTGGCGGGGGTCTCGGAGAGGGCGTACGACTTGCTGGGCGTGGGCGTGGGCGTGGGAGTCGGGGTCGGGGTCGGGGTGGGCGTGGGCTTCGGTGCGGGTTCGCGCGCGGCGCCCGTGCGCTCGCTGTGTCCCGCCCCGCCGGAGCGGTCGTCCTCCGTGGGCCACAGGAGTGCCGTCAGCACGACGGCGCCGGTGACGGCGAGGGCCCCGGCGGCTGTCGCGGCGCGGCGGCGGTTCGGCGGGCGCTCGCCCGCACCCGGGCGGGAGGACTCCGGTCCACCGGACCCGGAGCCGTCCTGTCCTGCGGCCCGCCCGCCGGAGCGTTTCCCTAGGCCGCGCATGCGGGCCACCCTCGTACGGGCCACCCTCGTCCGGGCCACCCTCGTCCGGGCCACCCTCGTCCGGATGCCCCGGCGGCGGCCGGGACGGCTCCGGGCCCTGCCCCCAGAACGGCAGCGGCGGCGGGGGCCGCGACGACAGCGGCACCCGCGGTGGACAACGGCTCCTCGACCATCTCCATGTCTCCACGCTAAGCCTCGGCGGCGAGCCTGCGCGCGTCCACCTGATGCCGCCAAACTCTTCCCTTCGGATGAATTCCTGGTGCCGGGCGGTCACCCCGGTGCCCACCCCGCTAGCGTTGCCCCAGTTCCGATACCCGCCGCATCCGCCGCTCTGCGCCGAGGAGCCACCCCTGCTGCCGCCGCACCGCGCCGTACCGGACGTCAAGGACGCTCTGCACGTCATGAACACGACGTCGGCTGAGGACGCCGAGCGCGCCCTCATGACCTGCTGCGCGAGCCGTCACTGGGCGCGCCGTCTCGCCGACCACCGGCCCTACCCCGATCTGGACGCCCTGCTCGCCGCCGCCGATGAGGCGTCCTACGACCTGGGCCAGGACGACCTCGGCGAGGCCCTGGCCGCCGAACCCCCGAAGGCGGCGCTTCCGGCGGGCGGTGCCCACGGCGCCGCGGCCACCGCGCTGCGCGCCGCCACCGCCGCGTACGAGAGCCGCTTCCGCCATGCCTTCGTGATCTGCCTGGACGACATCGCACCCAGCGAGGCCCTCGACCACGTCCTGGCCTCGCTCCGCGACCGCCTGGGCAACGACCCGGAGGAGGAGCGCGCCCTCGCGGCCGAGGAACTGCGGTGCCTCGCGAGGGGCCGCCTCGCCCGGCTGCTCCGGACGGCGCCGCCGCAGCCGACGCAGGCAGCGGTACAGGCAGCGGTACAGGCCGCGGCCCAGCCCGCGGTACAGCCCACGCCGGGCACAGGTACGCGGCGACCGGGCACCGACACATGGCGTAATAGCCCGTACGTACCAGTTTGATTGCTTGTTTGATCACAGTAGAGGACCCGGAGCGAGGTCACCGACAACTCGTCGATACGATGACGAGCGGCCGGTGGACCGTACCCGGCCGGGCTCGTCCGACCGAGAAGCCGGCCGGCCCCCATCCCCGCTCCCGGAGGGTTCTTCCGTGCCGGCTGGAACGCTGTACCGCGGCCGGGAAGGCATGTGGTCATGGGTGGCTCACCGAGTCACCGGTGTCCTCATCTTCTTCTTCCTGTTCGTGCATGTCCTCGACACCGCTCTCGTCCGCGTCTCCCCGGAGGCGTACGACGATGTCGTGGCTACCTACAAGACGCCGATCGTCGCGCTCCTCGAGTACGGCCTCGTCGCTGCCATCCTCTTCCACGCACTCAACGGCCTGCGCGTCATCGCCGTCGACTTCTGGTCGAAGGGTCCGCGCTACCAGAAGCAGATGCTCTGGACCGTCGTGGGCATCTGGGTCGTGCTGATGGTCGGCGCGCTGTACCCGGTCCTCGGCCACGCCGTCCGTGAAGTCTTCGGGAGCTGAGGCGAGACATGTCCACTGACACGACCGTAGAGAAGTCCGGCGGCAGCGGCATCGGCCCCGTCGAGGGTGCCTCGCTGTACGACGCCGACAACCCGGCCCCCCTCATCGAGGCCCCGCGCAAGCGCACCACGAAGACCCCGCGGGCCACCCGCGGCAACTTCGAGATGGCCGCATGGCTGTTCATGCGTCTTTCCGGCGTCGTCCTCGTCGTCCTGGTGATCACGCACCTGCTGATCCAGCTCGTCCTGGACGGCGGCGTCTCCAAGATCGGTTTCGCGTTCGTCGCGGGCCGCTGGGCGTCCCCGTTCTGGCAGGTCTGGGACCTGCTCATGCTGTGGCTCGCGATGCTGCACGGCGCGAACGGCCTGCGTACGGTCATCAACGACTACGCGGAGCGCCCGAACACGCGGCTGTGGCTGAAGGGCCTGCTGTACACCGCCACGGTGTTCACCATCCTGCTGGGCACGCTGGTGATCTTCACCTTCGACCCGAACATCCGCTAGGCACGGGGCTGAGGTAATCCACGTCATGAAGATCCACAAGTACGACACCGTCATCGTCGGCGCGGGCGGCGCCGGCATGCGCGCCGCCATCGAGGCGACGAAGCGCAGCCGCACCGCCGTGCTCACCAAGCTCTACCCCACGCGTTCCCACACGGGCGCCGCGCAGGGCGGCATGGCCGCCGCGCTCGCCAACGTGGAGGAGGACAACTGGGAGTGGCACACCTTCGACACGATCAAGGGCGGCGACTACCTGGTCGACCAGGACGCCGCCGAGATCCTGGCGAAGGAGGCCATCGACGCGGTCCTCGACCTGGAGAAGATGGGCCTGCCGTTCAACCGCACCCCGGACGGCACCATCGACCAGCGCCGCTTCGGCGGCCACTCCCGCAACCACGGCGAGGCGCCGGTGCGCCGCTCCTGCTACGCCGCGGACCGCACGGGCCACATGATCCTGCAGACCCTCTACCAGAACTGCGTCAAGGAGGGTGTGGAGTTCTTCAACGAGTTCTACGTCCTCGACCAGCTCATCGTGGAGGAGAACGGCGTCAAGAAGAGCGCGGGCGTCGTCGCCTACGAGCTCGCCACCGGTGAGATCCACGTCTTCCAGGCGAAGGCCGTGATCTACGCGTCCGGCGGCACCGGCAAGTTCTTCAAGGTGACGTCGAACGCGCACACCCTCACCGGTGACGGCCAGGCGGCCTGCTACCGGCGCGGGATCCCGCTGGAGGACATGGAGTTCTTCCAGTTCCACCCGACCGGCATCTGGCGCATGGGCATCCTGCTGACGGAGGGCGCCCGCGGTGAGGGCGGCATCCTGCGCAACAAGGACGGCGAGCGCTTCATGGAGAAGTACGCGCCGGTCATGAAGGACCTCGCGTCCCGTGACGTCGTGTCCCGCTCCATCTACACGGAGATCCGTGAGGGCCGCGGCTGCGGTCCCGAGGGCGACCACGTCTACCTCGACCTCACGCACCTGCCGCCGGAGCAGCTCGACGCCAAGCTCCCGGACATCACCGAGTTCGCGCGCACCTACCTCGGCATCGAGCCCTACACGGACCCGATCCCGATCCAGCCGACCGCGCACTACGCCATGGGCGGCATCCCGACGAACGTCGAGGGCGAGGTCCTCGCGGACAACACGACGGTCGTCCCTGGCCTGTACGCCGCGGGCGAGGTCGCCTGCGTCTCGGTCCACGGCGCCAACCGCCTCGGCACCAACTCGCTCCTGGACATCAACGTCTTCGGCCGCCGCGCGGGCATCGCGGCCGCGGAGTACTCGGCCAAGGCCGACTTCGTGGAGCTGCCGGAGAACCCGGCGGGCCTTGTGGCCTCCCTCGTCGAGCAGCTCCGCGACTCCCAGGGCACCGAGCGCGTCTCGGACATCCGCAGGGAGCTCCAGGAGACGATGGACGCCAACGTGATGGTGTTCCGTACGGAGCAGACCATCAAGACGGCCGTCGAGAAGATCGGCGAGCTGCGCGCGCGCTACAAGAACGTCTCGGTCCAGGACAAGGGCAAGCGGTTCAACACCGACCTCCTTGAGGCCATCGAGCTGGGCAACCTGCTCGACCTGGCCGAGGTCATGGCGGTGTCGGCCCTCGCCCGCAAGGAGTCCCGCGGCGGCCACTACCGCGAGGACTTCCCGAACCGCGACGACGTCAACTTCATGCGCCACACCATGGCGTACCGCGAGGTCGCCGACGACGGCAAGGACTCGATCCGCCTCGACTACAAGCCGGTCGTGCAGACCCGCTACCAGCCGATGGAGCGTAAGTACTGATGGCTACCCCGACCCTCGACAAGGAAGACGCCAAGCCCGAGGCGGGCTTCGCCGATACCCCGTACATCACCGTCACCTTCCGGATCCGCCGCTTCAACCCGGAGGTCTCGGCGGACGCGACCTGGGAAGACTTCCAGTTCGAGATCGATCCCAAGGAGCGCGTCCTCGACGGTCTCCACAAGATCAAGTGGGATCTGGACGGTTCGCTGACGTTCCGCCGCTCCTGCGCGCACGGCATCTGCGGCTCCGACGCCATGCGCATCAACGGCAAGAACCGCCTTGCCTGCAAGACCCTGATCAAGGACATCAACCCGGCCAAGCCGATCACGGTCGAGCCCATCAAGGGCCTCACGGTCCTGAAGGACCTGGTCGTGGACATGGACCCGTTCTTCCAGGCGTACCGGGACGTCATGCCCTTCCTGGTCACCACGGGCAACGAGCCGACCCGCGAGCGCCTGCAGTCCGCCGAGGACCGTGAGCGCTTCGACGACACGACGAAGTGCATCCTCTGCGCCGCCTGCACGTCCTCGTGCCCGGTGTTCTGGAACGACGGCCAGTACTTCGGTCCTGCCGCGATCGTCAACGCCCACCGCTTCATCTTCGACTCGCGCGACGAGGCCGGTGAGCAGCGCCTGGAGATCCTGAACGACAAGGACGGCGTGTGGCGCTGCCGCACCACGTTCAACTGCACGGACGCCTGCCCGCGCGGCATCGAGGTCACCAAGGCCATCCAGGAAGTCAAGCGCGCCCTGATCACGCGCCGCTTCTGAGCCTTCCGGCTCGGCCAGGGCGAGGGCCCCGCTTCCGGTTTCGCACCGGGAGCGGGGCCCTCACTCGTTCGAGCGCAATCCGCAGCGCCGGGCACGTTCGCGTGGTGTGGCTGCGGACGATGCCCTCAGCACCGGCGTTCATGAGAGGCACGGACGATGCGCACACCGCGGATGACACTGCTTGAAGAGACCGACTTGACCTCCGCGTCAAGGTCTCCGCCTATGCCGCAGCCGGGATTCCCGTCTACGTCATCGTCGACCGCAGGCACGGGAGCCTGCACGTTCTGACCGGGCCCACGCAGGACACGTACACAGAACATCAGGTGTACGTGCCCGGCCAGACGGCCCCTCTCCCCGACTCGATCGGCGCCAAAGTGTCCCTGGACGTAGCGGCCGTCCTGGAAGCAGGAGCGGACTAGGAGTCCACCCGCTCCCACCCCCGCCGCTCCTTCCGCGGGCCCGCCCCCCTGCTCCGGTACACCACATAAGGCCGGAACAGATACTGCACCGGCGCACTGAACATATGGATCAGGCGCGTGAACGGCACCAGGGCGAACAGGAGCAGGCCGATGACGGCGTGGATCTGGAAGGTGAGGGGGACGGCCTCCATCAGGGAGGCCTCGGGCTGGAGGGTGAAGAGGGAGCGGGACCAGGGGGCGATGGTCTCGCGGTAGTCGTAGCCCTTGCTGATCGTGGAGTTCGACAGCTTGGCCCACATGCCGAGGACGATGGCCGCGAGCAGCACCGCGTACATGAGCTTGTCGTTGCGGGTGGTGGCCCGGAAGACCGGGGTGTTGGTGCGGCGGCGGTAGACGAGCAGGGCGATGCCCGCGACCGCGAGGACGCCCGCCGCGGTGCCGCCGAAGAGGGAGAGCAGATGGTAGGCGTGCTCGTCCAGGCCCGCCCCGTCGGTCCAGGACTCCGGGATGAACAGGCCCATGAGGTGGCCGACCAGGACGAAGAGGATGCCGTAGTGGAAGGCGGGGGACGCGATGTTCAACAGGCGGGACTCGTAGATCTGGGACGAGCGGGTGGTCCAGCCGAACTTGTCGTAGCGGTAGCGCCAGACGGTGCCGGCGATGAGGAGGACCGCGGCCAGGTAGGGCAGCACGCCCCAGAGGAAGAGGTGCATCAGCGGCCTCCGTGCCCGGGCGCCCCGTAACCGGGCGGGAAGTCGATGCCGACGGTCTCGGTGCGCGGGCCCGTCCGTGCCAGCGCCCGTGCCTCCAGCCTGTCCTTCGGTGTCGGACCCGGCAGGGTCCCGCACACCGCTTCCAGGATCGCCGCGTACGGCGTGCCGTCGTCGGTGAGCGCCAGACGCAGGAGTTCCAGGCCCGCGCGGTGGGCGGCGAGGAGGTCCCGGTTGCCGGTGCGTGAGGTGAACTCCAGGACGGCCGGGAGGAAGTCCGGCAGTTCCTCGCCGGTCACCGACAGGCCGTAGGCGCGGTACGTCTCCTTGAAGGCGACGAGGGACGCGCCCCTGCGGCGGGTGTCGCCGTCCAGCCACCAGCTCAGGTACAGGCTGTGCCGGTTCTTGAAGTCGAAGACGCGGACGTAGTGCTCGGCGGCGGCGGTGGGCGACCAGTGTTCGAACTCGTCGAGGAACGGGTGCAGTTCGGGCACGGCCGCCCGCACCAGGGGCAGGCGTTCGCGGACCTCGGCGTCGGGGTAGCACAGACAGTGCGCGGCCCCTTGGTACAGCACGGCGGGTTCGGTCATCGTTCCTCCTCCTCGCCGGAGTTCTCGCCGGAGTTCTCACCGGAGCTCTCGCCGGAGTTCTCACCGTGGTTCTCACCGGAGCTCTCGCGGGAGTTCACGCCGGAGTCCACGACGGAGCCCACGGCGGGCATCTCGTCCGCCGTCTGGCGGCGCCGCGACGCGTGGAAGTTCTCGATCGTGACGAGCGGCAGCTCCCCGTACGTCCCCGAGTCGTCCCCGAACGGGCCAGGACCGGGCGGGACCATCCCAGGGCCGCCGGGCCCGTCGAGGCCGCAGCCCTCGGGCACCGCCGACTCCTCCAGGCGCCGGGCGTCACCGAGCGCCGCCGTCGGGATGACGTAGCGCTCGTCGTACTTGGCGAGGGCGAGAAGGCGGTACATGTCCTCGATGCCGTCGGGGGTCATGCCGACGCGGGCAGGAACGGCGGGGTCAGCGGCGTCGGCGAGGTTGACGGCCCGCATGTACGAGCGCATCGCCGCGAGCCGCTCAAGGGCGGCGCGCACGGGGCCGACCTCCCCCGCCGTGAACAGCTCCGCCAGGTACTCAAGGGGAATCCGCAGGGTGTCGATGGCGCCGAAGAGGTTGCCCGCGTCCTCGCCGTCGTGCCCGGTGCCCGCGAGGGCCTCCACGACGGGGGACAGTGGCGGTACGTACCAGACCATCGGCAGGGTGCGGTACTCCGGGTGCAGCGGGAGCGCCACCCGGTAGGTGCTGATCAGGGCATGCACGGGTGAGCGACGGGCCGCCTCGATCCAGTCGTGCGGGACGCCGTCGCGCTCGGCGGCCCGCCGCACCCCGGGGTCGGCCGGATCGAGGAAGATCCCCAACTGGGCCTCGTACAGGTCCTTTTCCTCGGGCACCGAGGCCGCCGCCGTCACCTTGTCCGCGTCGTACAGGACCACGCCGAGATATCGCAGCCGCCCCACGCACGTCTCGGAGCAGACCGTCGGCAGGCCCACCTCCAGACGGGGGTAGCAGAGCGTGCACTTCTCGGCCTTGCCGGTGCGGTGATTGAAGTAGACCTTCTTGTACGGGCAGCCCGTCACGCACTTGCGCCAGCCCCGGCACTGGTCCTGGTCGACGAGGACGATGCCGTCCTCGGAGCGCTTGTACATCGCCCCCGACGGGCAGGCCGCCACGCACGCCGGGTTCAGGCAGTGCTCGCAGATGCGCGGCAGATAGAACATGAAGGTCTGCTCGAAGGCCGCCTTGACCTGCACGGCGGCGCGTTCGGCGGTCTCCGTGGCCCGTTGCTCGGCCTGGGCGACCATCGGGTCGGCCGCGACGCTCTGTGGTCCACCGCCGAGGTTGTCGTCCCAGTTGGAGCTCCACTCGATCTTCATGGGCTTGCCGGAGATCAGGGAGCGGGGCTCGGCGACCGGGTAGTCGTCGCCGAGGGGGGCGTCGGTGAGGTTCTTGTACTCGTACGTCCAGGGCTCGTAGTAGTCCTTGATGCCGGGGAGCACCGGGTTGGAGAAGATCGTCGCGAGGGCGTGGAAGCGGCCGCCGGACTTCAGCTTGAGCGCGCCGCGCCGGTTCAGCTCCCAGCCGCCGCGCCACTTCTCCTGGTCCTCGTAGCGGCGGGGGTAGCCCTGCCCGGGGCGGGTCTCGACGTTGTTGAACCAGACGTATTCGACGCCGGAGCGGTTGGTCCAGGTCTGTTTGCAGGTGACCGAGCAGGTGTGGCAGCCGATGCACTTGTCGAGGTTCATGACCATCGCGATCTGAGCGAGGACCCGCATGGCTAGTACGTCACCTCCTGCTCGGTCCGGCGCCTGATGACCGTGACCTCGTCGCGCTGGTTGCCGGTGGGGCCCAGGTAGTTGAAGGCCCAGGAGAGCTGCGCGTAGCCGCCGATGAGGTGGCTCGGCTTGAGGAGGAGCCGGGTCAGGGAGTTGTGGATGCCGCCGCGGCGGCCGGTGGTCTCGGTCTTCGGGACGTTCACCGTGCGCTCCTGCGCGTGGTGCATATAGACGGTTCCGGCCGGCATGCGGTGCGAGACGACGGCGCGCGCGGCCACCACGCCGTTGCGGTTGACGGCCTCGATCCAGTCGTTGTCGCGTACGCCGATGGCCGTCGCGTCGTCCGGCGACATCCAGATCACCTGGCCGCCCCGGGACAGCGACAGCATGAAGAGGTTGTCCTGGTACTCGGAGTGGATGGACCACTTGTTGTGCGGGGTGAGGTAGCGGACCGTGACCTCCCGCTCCCCGTCGGCGCCGATGCGCGGCTCCCCGAACAGGCGGTGCATGTCGAGGGGCGGCCGGTACACGGGCAGGGCCTCGCCGAGTTCGTGGATCCAGTCGTGGTCGAGGAAGAAGTGCTGGCGCCCGGTGAGGGTGTGCCAGGGCTTGAGGTGCTCGGTGTTGAGCGTGAACGCGGTGTAGCGGCGGCCGCCGGACTCGCTGCCCGACCACTCCGGCGAGGTGATCACGGGGACGGGCGCGGCCTGTGTGTCGGCGTAGCTGACGCGCTTGCCCTCGTGCTCGGCGGCGAGGTGCGCCATCTCCTGCCCGGTGCGGGCCTCAAGGGTGTGGAAGCCCTGCGTGGCGAGGCGCCCGTTGGTGGTGCCCGACAGGGCGAGGATGGTGTTGGCGGCCTTCACGGCGGTGTCCAGGCGGGGTCGGCCCGCCGCGGGCCCGCCCCGGACCACGCCGTTGAGCGCGCCAAGGGCCGCCACCTCCTCGTCGGGGCGCAGCGCGATGCCCTTGGCGGGCAGGCCGAGCTGCTCCACCAGCGGGCCGAGGGCGGCGAACTTGGCGCCGATCGCGGTGTAGTCCCGTTCGACGACGGTGAGGGCGGGCATGGTCCTGCCCGGCACGGGTTCGCACTCGCCGCGCCGCCAGTCCAGGGCCACCCCGCCGGGCTGTGCGATCTCGCCGGGGGTGTCGTGCTGGAGGGCGGTCGCCACCAGGTCGCGGCGGGTGCCGAGGTGACCGGCGGCGAGCTCGCTGAACCGGTCGGCGATGGCGTGGAAGGCGTCGAAGTCGGTACGGGCCTGCCAGGGCGGGTCCACGGCCGGAGTGAAGGCGTGCACGAAGGGGTGCATATCGGTGGTCGACAGGTCGTGCTTCTCGTACCAGGTGGCGGCGGGCAGCGTGATGTCGGACAGGAGTGTCGAGGACGTCATGCGGAAGTCCAGGGACAGGAGCAGGTCGAGCTTTCCCTCCGGGGCCCGCTCGTGCCAGGTCACGTCCCGGGGGCGGGCCTCGGGCGGCGCCTCCTCGGCACGCAGCGAGGAGTGGGTGCCGAGGAGGTGTTTGGTGAAGTACTCGGCGCCCTTCGCCGACGAGCCGAGGAGATTGGCGCGCCACAGCGTGAGCACCCGCGGCCAGTTCTCCGGCGCGTCCGGGTCCTCACCGGCGAACCTCAGCTCGCCGGTGCGCAGTTGCCGGACGGCCGACCCCACCGGGTCCTCGCCTTCGCCCAGGTCCAGCGGATTGCGGTCGAACGTCGGATACGACGGCATCCAGCCCGCTCGGGTCGCCTGCGCCAGACAGTCCGCCGCGGCCATCCCCCTGAACCGTCCCTCGCCGAGCGGTGAGGCGAGCACGTCGGCGCCGAACCGGTCGTAGCGCCACTGGTCGGTGTGCAGGAACCAGTACGCGGCGCCGATCATCTGCCGGGGCGGCCGGGACCAGTCACCGGCGCCCGCGAGGGTGGCCCAGCCGGTGGCGGGGCGGCACTTCTCCTGGCCGACGTAGTGCGCCCAGCCGCCGCCGTTGCGGCCCTGGCAGCCGGTGAGCTGGAGCAGGGCGAGGAAGGTGCGGTAGATGGTCTCCGAGTGGAACCAGTGGTTGGTGCCCGCGCCCATGAGGATCATGCAGCGGCCGCGGGACTTCTCGGCGGTCGCGGCGAACTCCCGGGCGATGCGGGCGCACTGGGCGGCGGGGACGGATGTGTGCGCCTCCTGCCAGGCGGGGGTCCCCGGCTCGGAGGCGTCGTCGTACGAGGACGGCCAGCCGCCCACCAGACCCTCGCGCCCGACGCCGTACTGCGCGAGCAGCAGATCGAAGACCGTGGTGACCAGCGGACTGCCGGGCCCTGCGAGCCGCACGGCGGGCACCCCGCGCCGCAGCACCTCGCCCCGCCCCTGCCCGTGCGCGCCGCCCTCGGTGTCGAAGCGGGGCAGGAGCACCTCCACCCCGCGCACGTCGTCCCCGTACAACGAGAGCCGAGGCCGCACATCGCCGAGGTCCAGATTCCACTTCCCCTTCCCGGACTCGGTCCAGCGGAAGCCGAGCGACCCGCCGGGAACGACGGGCTGCCCGCTGCTCTCGTCCAGGACGACGGTCTTCCACTCGGCGCCCTCGCCGTCATCGCCGAGGTCGGCGGCGCGCAGGAACTTCGCCGGTACGTACGCGCCGTCGCGCTCGGTCAGGGTGACGAGGAACGGCAGGTCGGTGAAGCGGCGTACGTAGTCGTCGAAGAACGGCACCCGTCGTTCGACGAAGCACTCGCGCAGGATCACATGCCCCATGGCGAGGGCGAGGGCGCCGTCGGTGCCGGGGTGCGGGTGCAGCCACTCGTCGGCGAACTTGGCGTTGTCGGCGTAGTCCGGGGCGACGACCACGACCTTCTGGCCCCGGTAGCGGGCCTCGGCCATCCAGTGCGCGTCGGGTGTCCGCGTGACCGGCACGTTCGAGCCCCACATCATCAGATACGCGGCGTCCCACCAGTCCCCCGACTCCGGCACGTCCGTCTGGTCGCCGAACACCTGCGGCGACGCGACCGGCAGGTCCGCGTACCAGTCGTAGAACGACAGCATGGGCGCGCCGATCAGTGACATGAAGCGGGCGCCCGCGGCGTGCGACACCATCGACATGGCGGGGATGGGAGAGAACCCCGCGACCCGGTCAGGGCCGTAGGTCTTGATGGTGTGCACATGCGCGGCCGCGATGATCTCCACGGCCTCGTCCCAGGTGGCCCGCGTGAGCCCGCCCTTGCCCCGCGCCTGCTGATAGGCGCGGCGCCGCTCGGGGTCGCCCTGGATGTCGGCCCAGGCGAGCACGGGGTCCTCGATGCGCGCCTTGGCCTCCCGGTACAGCTCCAGAAGCACGCCCCGGACGTAGGGGTGGCGGACCCGGGTCGGCGAGTAGGTGTACCAGGAGAAGGCGGCGCCGCGGGGGCAGCCGCGGGGTTCGTACTCGGGGCGGTCGGGGCCCGTGGAGGGGTAGTCGGTGGCCTGTGTCTCCCAGGTGATGACGCCGTCCTTGACGTACACCTTCCAGCGGCAGGAGCCGGTGCAGTTCACGCCGTGCGTGGAGTGCACGACCTTGTCGTGGCTCCACCGGTCCCGGTAGAAGACGTCCCCCTCCCGCCCGCCCTCGATCCTGAGACTGTGCAGATCGGGCGCGGCCTCGCCCCGGCGCAGGAAGCGGCCGGTCCGCAGGAGCAGGGCGCCGGGTTCGGCGGGAGCTTGCACACGGTCCGTCACATGGTCCATCCCATGCGCGGGCGCACGGGCCCGCAGCCTGGCCTAGGCCGAGTGGTGGCCTCCGGGACGGGGTTACGTGGCCGACCTGGCCGAAGCCGAGTGGTGGCCTCCGGGACGGCGGGGTCTTATGGCCTGTGTGAGGCAGACGTGGCGTGACGAGGTGACTCCTGCCGCCGGGGCCTGTGTGATGGCCACCGGCATCATCTCCGTGGGCCTGTACCTGACGGGGCACGACGTCCTGTCGGAGATCTTCCTGGCCGTGGCCTGTGTGCTGTGGCTGGTACTCGCCGCGGACTTCGTCGACCTCCTGGTACGCGACCGCTCCCGCTGGACGGCGGCGGCCGTCACCCCGCCCGCGCTCACCGCGGTGGCGGCGACCACCGTGGTCGGCACCCGCTTCTCCCTCCTCGGCTGGCCCGGACTCGCCATCGCCCTGCTTGTCGTCTCCGTGCTCGTGTGGCCGGTCCTGCTGCTCGCGGTCATCCGGCACTGGCTGCGGCACGGCATGCCGGGCGGGGTGTTCCTGGTGTGCGTAGCGACGCAGGGCCTGTCCGTACTCGCCGCCACCCTGTCCCTCGCGGGCGAGGGCGACTGGCTCGGCGACGCGGCCCTTGCCTGCTTCGCGCTCGGTCTTGTCCTGTACGCCGACGCGTTGCTGCGCTTCGACTTCCGGCAGGTGTGGACGGGGGCCGGGGACCAGTGGGTGGCGGGCGGCGCCCTGGCCATCTCCGCCCTGGCCGCCTCCAAGCTGACCGCGTCCCCCCTGTGGACGGGGGCGGGCCACACCTTCCTGCGCAACCTCACCTACGTCCTGCTCGCCCTCGCGCTCGCCTGGTACGCCGTCCTCGCCGCCGCCGAGGCGGCCCGGCCGCGGCCCTACTACGACGTCCGGCGGTGGGCCACCGTGTTCCCCCTCGGCATGACGGCCGCCGCCGCGCTGTCCACCGGCCTGACGACCGATGTGCCGTGGCTGCGGACGCTGGGGCGGGTGCTGTTGTGGGTGGCCGTGGGGGTGTGGGGGCTGGTGTGGGTGGGGTTCGCTTGGGCACGGGCGGGCGGGCCTCGCGGTGCGGGGCGTGTGCCGGGGCGGCAAGGCTCCAGCCCGTCCGGCGTTTGCGGGCGAGGCGCGGAGCGCCGATGACGGGGCGCCCCGCGAAGGCGCTCAAGCCGTCGCCGTCACCGCCGTCAGAAGCACCACCGAGTCCTCCACGGCAAGCAGACCGTGACGTTCCTTGGGCACCTCCCACAGCTCCCCCGCCGCAAGAAGATGATCACTACCGTCCACGGTGGTCACCCGCACCTTCCCCCGCAGGACCTGCAGACTCGCCGCAGGCGGCGTGACGTGCTCGTCGAGCGCGGACCCCGAGGTCAGCGCGATGACACTCTGCCGCAGCGCCCCGTCGTGGACGACGAGACGCGCGCTGCGGCCGTGGTCGTCGGCGCGAGCCCCGTTCAGGTGCTCCTCGACGAGGGCGTTGAGATTCTGACTTTCGTGCATGACGAGTACTCCAGACATAGGCGGAACCGACGCGGAACCGGTCGAGTACCAGGCTTCCCGGCATGAAACGCGCCGTGCGGCAACGACGCGGCCGCGCAGCCCGATCCGACCCGTATTCTGACGTTATGTCAGACAATCTGCTGTCAGCCACATGTGATCTGCTCGGGTTCGACAACGCGCTGTTCCCCGTGGGTGACCTCGACGAGTCGGTCGACTTCTACGAGCGCGCCGGTTTTCCTGTCACCCACCGCCTGGACGAGGTCGGGCTCGCCATCCTGAAGGTGGGCCCCGAGACGCCCGGGGTGCTGCTGCGCGTGGAGGACGGCATCGGCCGCCGCCCGCCGCCGTGGCCCACGCCCCGGGTCTGGCTGGAGGTGCCGGACGCCCGCGCGAAGGCCCGGGCCCTGGCGGCCGCGGGCATCCCGGTCCTGGCCGAGCCGCACTCGGTGGTGACGGGCTGGACGGTGGAGATCGCCGACCCGTGGGGGAACGTCGTCGGCTTCACGGACTACTCCAAGCGCCCGGAGCTCGGCCGCGCCTGATGGTGTACCGGTGGGAGCCTGACGCACGGCAGCGTCCACGCAGCGGTGGCCGCCCCTGTGGAAGGGCGGCCACCGTTGTGCCGGTCGGCCCGCTCGCAGTCCCCTGGTCAGGGGGCCTGGGCGCGTGTGTCCCGGCAATAGGGCCGGGGGCGGGTGCAGCTCCGCCCGCCTGGCCAGGTCCGGCGCGCGGCATCGGGTGACGCGCGCGTCAGGTCACCGCGTTCTCATCCCGCCACCGACCGCCCCGGCCGGTTCAAGGTCGTACGGCGGACCTCACGGCCGGTGCGGACCCGGGCCTCACGCCCGGTACGGGCGTCGTGGGCCGCCCGCCGTCCGACGTCCACGGGCCCGGACGGGGGTTCCGGGTCGCAGGCGTCGGCGGCGGGCGGAGTCTTGGTGGTTCCGGGCGCCGGAGTCGGGGCTGCCGGTGGCCGTGGGGTGCCGAGGGCCGCCGCGACCAGGGCCTCAAGTTCCTCCGGGGACGGTGGTTCCGCCGGTCCGGGTGCGACGGCGGGACGGAGCGAGCGGCGCTCGGGCGGGGCCGGGAAGCACCGGCCCGCCCGCCGGGCGCGGGGGACGAGGCCGCTCAGGCGTGCCAGGGCGGCGGCGAACAGCCGATGCCGCCGACTCCCCCCGTCCCTTTCCGTCATGCCGTCGCTCCTCAGCCATCAGCCGTCAGCCGTCAGTCGCCGGACACGGACGCCGGATCAGCATCCAGGTCCGTCCACGCACAGGTCCAGATCCAGGTCCACGCACAGGTCCACGCACAGGTCCAGACCCGGAACCCTCCACCGACAGAGGCGGTCGATACGGGTCTCAGGCCCCAGCATCGAGGCCCCGTACCGCCAACGGCATCTCCCGGCCGTGATTCTCAAGGAACTCCAAAGTGCGGCCGCGCACTTCGCGGGCGGCGGTACGGATACTGGGGTCATGAACCACGCCGAAGGTCACCCGGGCGCACCGGGGGGAAGAGCAGCGGGAACACCGGCCGCGGGGGCCGGTGCCGCCGGGCGCGACGACGGCCGGGGGCGCGCGACCGTCCTGGTGGTCGAGGACGAGCCGAGCATCGCCGACGTCCTCGCCATCGCCCTGCGCTACCACCACTTCGACGTGATGACCGCGGGCACGGTCCGCGAGGCGCTCGCGACGACCGCGCGGACCCGGCCCGACTGCGCCCTGCTCGACGTGATGCTGCCGGACGGCGACGGGCGGGCCCTCGGCCAGGAGTTGCGGACCCGGATGCCCGATCTCGCCCTGGTCTTCCTCACCGCGCGGGACGCGCCCGCCGAGGTGGTGGGCGCCCTCGGCTTCGGCGACGACTACATCACCAAGCCGTTCAACATCGACGAGGTCGTCGCCCGCATCGGCGCGGTCCTTCGCCGGGTACGCCCGCACGACGTGCTGCCGCAGCGCCCGCCGCTGCGCTACGGCGATCTGGAGCTCGACGAGACGACGTACGTGGTGCGGCGCGAGGGCGGCACGGTGCAGTTGACCCCGACCGAGTACGCGCTGCTCCGCTTCTTGGTCCGCAACGGCGGCCGGGTCGTTCCCAAAGAGCAACTCCTGCGCCATGTGTGGAACATCGAGCACAGCGCGGAGTCGACGGTCGTGGAGACCTACATCAGCTATCTGCGGCGCAAGCTCGACCAGGTGGGGCCGCCGCTGATCACGACGCGGCGCGGCGTCGGATACGGGCTGGCGTGACCCCCCGTGGCACCGGCCGGGTACGGTCCACGACCAAGCCCCGCAGCACCGGCCGGGTCCGGCGAAGCTGGCTCGGCACGAACTCGCTGCGCGCCAAGCTCACGCTCGTGAACGTGGCGCTGCTCGCCCTCGGCATCGTGGCCGCGACCGCCGTGAGCCTGATGGGCATGCGGCACTACCTCCTGGACAACGTCGACTCCGAACTGACCACGTCCCGCACGGCGATGCGGCAGAGCGGTCTCGTACTCGACGATCTGCGCAGCCTCGCCGACCTCGGCTCCCTGGACCAGATATCGCCGGAGGCCGTGAAGGCGAACGGGGAGTTCCCGGCCACGGAGTCCGTGTTCGTCGCCGTGAACCGGCGCGGCGATCCGGTCGGCATCGGTCCGCTGCCGACGACGGAACGCCAGCTCGCCCTCGCCGACGCGGTGGGCGACGCGGCGGAGTTCGCACGGCACACCTCGCCGCGGGGCGTGACACTGCACGGTGACTCCTACCGTGCCGTCGCGGCGCGGCTCGCCGACGGGTCGGTGCTGGTCATGGCGTCGTCGACGGAGAACGTCCAGTCGGGCGTGGCCAAGGCGCTCAAGCTCGACCTGGCCTTCGGCGCCCTGCTGCTCGGGCTGCTCGCGGTGCTCACGATGATCGCCGCGCACCAGCGCCTGCGCCCCCTGGAGGACATGGTCGAGACGGCCTCCGCGATCGCCGACGGCGACCTGAAGCGGCGGGTGCCGTCGAGCAGGGCCGCGGTGATGGAGACCGAGCAACTGCGCCTCGCCCTCAACTCCATGCTCCAGCAGGTCGAGACGGCCTTCGTCACCCGGGAGCGCAGCGAGGCGCAGTTGCGCCAGTTCGTCGCGGACGCCTCGCACGAGCTGCGCACCCCGCTGGCGGCGATCCGCGGCTACCTCCAGTTGTACGACAGGGGGATGCTGGACACCCCGGAGTCCCGCATGCGGGCCTGGGGCCGGGTGCACTCCGAGACCGACCGCATGAACCACCTGGTGGCGGAGCTGCTCACCCTGGCACGCCTGGACCAGCAGCCCGAGCTCCGCTTCCGGCCCGTGGACCTGAGCCGTCTGGTGCGGGACGCGGCGGACGATCTGCGCGCCCAGGAGCCGGACCGGCCGCTCACGGTGTGCGCGGAGGGCGCGATCCTCGTCCAGGCGGACGAGCAGCAACTGCGCAAGGTGCTTGCGAACCTGCTGGCCAACGTCCGTACGCACACGCACGCCGACACCCCCGTCCGGCTCGGTCTCGACCGGTGCGGGGACGTGGTGCGCCTGACCGTCGCCGACCGGGGCCCCGGGCTCGCCCCCGAGGACGCGGCCCGGGTCTTCGACCGTTTCTTCCGGTCGGGGCGGGGTGCGGGCAGCGGTCTCGGCATGGCGATCGTGCAGGGTGTGGTGGCGGCGCACGGTGGGCGGGTCGAGGTCCGTACCGCCCCGGGCGAGGGTCTCAGCGTCCTGGTGACCCTGCCGAGAACGCCCGTGCCGCCACGGCCCGCCGCTCCCCCGCGCCCCATGGAGCCGCCGTGCTGCGCGCCGCCGCTGCCGGCCGGGACCTTCAGGCCCGCGGCGACGCCAGCTCCACCACCGTGATGTCGGACGGCGCGCCCACCCGCACGGGCGGGCCCCAGGCTCCGGCGCCGCGCGTCACGTACAACTGGGTGTCGCCGTAGCGCTCAAGGCCCGCGAGGGTCGGGTTGGCGAGGTCGGCGACGAAGTTGTTGGGCCATAGCTGGCCGCCGTGGGTGTGGCCGGAGAGTTGCAGGTCCACGCCGTGTTCGACGGCGTCGTGGATGACCACGGGCTGGTGGGCCATGAGCACCGAGGCGCGGGTCGGGTCGCGGTCGCCGAGCGCCTTCTCGAAGTCGGGGCCCTCGCCCTCCTCTTCGCCCTGTACGTCGTTGACCCCGGCGAGGTCGAAGTACGGCAGTTCGGTACGGGCGTTCTCCAGGGGGCGCAGGCCCAGTGAGCGCACGTGGTCGACCCACTGCTCGGCGCCGGAGAAGAATTCGTGGTTGCCCGTGACAAAAAAGGCGCCGTGCCGTGCCCGAAGGTCCGCCAGCGGGCGGGCCGCCGGGGCGAGGTCGGCGACGCTGCCGTCCACCAGGTCGCCCACGACGGCGATCAGGTCGGGCTGGGTGGAGTTGATGGTGTCCACCACGCGGCGGGCGAAGCCCTCGCCGAGGACCGGGCCCAGGTGGATGTCGCTCACCACGGCGATGCGGAAGCCGTGCGCCGCGCGCGGCAGCTTCGCCAGCGGGACGGTGATTCTCTTGATCTTGGGGCCGCGGAGTACTCCGTACGTTCCGTAGCCGACCGTCGCCCCCGCCGCCGTGACCGCTGTCGCGGCGACCGCGCGGGAGACGAACAGGCGCCGGGTCAGGTCCCGGGCCGCCCCTGGTCCCGGCTCGTCGGGCTGCTGGGGCTGCGCCCCTTTCCCCGCCTCACCGGCCCTTCGGGCCTCGTCCTCAAACGCCGGACGGGCTGAGATCGCCTCCTCCGCCGGAGGGGATGGAACCTGCTCCCCCGGCACATCCGAGGAAACCGCCGAAGGGCGGGCGCGCCGCGCGAGCCACCGCATCAGCAGGGGCCGCACGACCTCCCCCACCAGCAACGCCAACAACAAATACAACGCGAACGCCAGCCACAGAAAGCCCGGCCAGGCCAAGGTCTGCTGGAGGGGGAACGGGGCCCCGCCCCGCTCCGCGCCGAGGGCGGCGAACGCGAGGACCGGGCCCGCGAAGAAGACGACCGTGCCCGTACGGCGGGCGCGGGAACGGGGCCGGGTGGTGTCGCGGACCGTGCGCCGCCACACGTACCAGAGCAGACCGGCGAACAGGGCGAACACCCCTGCCCCTATGAGCACCCCGATGACGACACGCACGGCTATGAGGTTCCGCGCAGTGCGCGGACGCCACGCAACCCGATGCCGCCCACCACCGTCCCCAAGACAAAGGAGACAACGGCGAGCGTCAGGTGCACCCAGAAGTACCCGGTCGGATCGCCCGCGTCGTCGAAGGCGAGCCCGCTGCCGTCCTTCCACAGGTTCTTGACGAAAGTGATCCAGATGAACCAGCTCCACACGCCGAAGGCGAGCAGGAACCAGGAGACGGGGCGGCTGAGCAACATGTCCTCAGTATCGCCAGCCGCCCTCACGGACCGCCTTCGGGGTGCGGAGCGCCGGACCGCGGCAGAGGTGACCTCGGCGGACGGCGGCGCGGGGCGCCCCTGTACGTTCTCGTCCGTGCCAGCGTTGAAGAAGACCGCCCTGCTCGTCGCCTCCGCGACCCTGTTGTCCCTGTCGGCCACCGGCCCCGCCCTCGCCGACGACAAGCCGGGCGGCGGTGACGGCGAGCCGAAGCCGCCCGCGTCCATGTCGACGGTGGGCGGTGCCCGCCTCGGCGAGCCGGGCACGCAGGTGAACCTGAAGGCGGGCGCGCCGGTGCTGCCGAAGGAACTGTCGGCGCGCTCCTGGATGGTCTCGGACGCCGAGTCCGGCGAGGTGCTCGCGGCGCACAACGCGCACTGGCGCCTGGCCCCGGCGAGCACCTTGAAGATGCTGTTCGCGGACACGGTGCTGCCGAAGTTCCCGAAGACGCAGAAGCACAAGGTCGAGGCCGCGGACCTGGCGGGCATCGGCGCGGGCAGCAGCCTGGTCGGCGTCAAGGAGAACGAGACGTACTCGGTCCACGACCTGTGGCTCGGTGTCTTCCTCCAGTCCGGCAACGACGCCGTGCACGTGCTGTCCTCCTTGAACGGCGGTGTGCCGCAGACCGTGAAGGACATGCAGGAGCACGCCGAGGATCTCCAGGCCCTCGACACGCATGTCGTCACGCCCGACGGCTACGACGAGAAGGGCCAGGTGTCGTCGGCGTACGACCTGTCCCTGTTCGCCCGCTCCGGCCTGCAGAAGAAGGACTTCCGCGAGTACTGCGCGACGGCGACCGCGCAGTTCCCCGGCAAGACGGAGAAGATCAAGAAGGGCAAGGACAAGGGCAGGACGAAGCGTGAGCCCTTCGGCATCCAGAACACCAACCGGCTCCTGACCGGGGCCGACGGCGTCGAGCAGTACAAGGGCATCGCGGGCGTCAAGAACGGCTCGACGACCAACGCGGGCAACACGTTCACGGGTGTCGCCGAGCGCGACGGCAAGGTCCTGCTCGTCACCGTCATGAACCCCGGCTCCGGTGAGAGCCACGCCGTCTACAAGGAGACCGCCCGCCTCCTCGACTGGGGTTTCGCGGCGAACGGCAAGGTCGAGCCCGTCGGTGAGCTGGTCGCCCCGAAGGGCGCGAACACCGGTTCGGGCAAGGGCGCGCCCGGCAAGGGGCAGGCGGGTGGCGCCGACAGCGTCGCGAACGCCACCGCCAAGGACTCGGGCAACGGCATGGGCACGGCCGTCGGCATCACCGCCGGTGTGCTCGCGCTGATCGCGGGCGGTCTGTTCCTGCTCAACCGCCGCTGGCCGCTGCGCCGCCAGTAGCGTCCGCCGCCCGCACGGCCCCTGACCCGGCCTTGTCGGGTCGGGAGGGCTCCTCGGGTTCCGGGGAGCCCTCGGTGACGGTCTTCGAGGGTGTCGCCGTCCACGCCGCGCAGAACAGCAGCAGCTTCGCGGTGAAGTTGATCCACAGGAGCAGGGCGACGGGCACACCGAAGGCGCCGTACATGCTCTTCGCGGCGACGCCCTTGATGTAGCCGCCGAGCAGCAGTTTCAGTAGCTCGAAGCCGACCGCGCCGAGCGTCGCGGCGACGACGAGGGCGCGCCGGGGCGGCTCCACGCCGGGCAGCAGCGTGAGGACGTACAGCAGGAGCAGGAAGTCCGCGCAGACGGCGATGGCGAAGGCGACGACCTGTAGGAGCACGCCGCCCGCGCCGTCCCGGTCGATGCCGAGCTGGTCGGCGGTCCAGCCGACGGCCGTCGACGCGATCGCGGAGGCGATGAGGGAGGCGAGCCCGGCGCAGCCGAGCCCGGCGAGCACACGGGCGTCCTTGAGCTTGCGGAGGAACGGGTTCTCGTCGGTGTCATCGAGATCCCAGACCGCGCGCAGGCATTCCCTTATCGAGCCGACCCAGCCCACACCGGTGAACAGCAGGAGCGCGCCCGCGACGACACCGACGGTGCCCGCGTTCGCGATCAGGGAGTCCAGGTCGAGCTGGTCGGAGATGCCGGGCACCTGCTCGGAGATCTGGTCCTTGACGCGCTTGACCTGGCCGTCGGACAGCGTGGCCGCCGCTACCGCCGCGGCCACGGTGATCAGCGGGAACAGGGCCACAAAGCTGATGAACGTCATCGCGGCGGCGAGCCGGGTCCAGTGGACCCGGTCGAGGCGTTCGTAGGAGTGCCACGCGTGGGTGCGCGTCAGCCGCTCGATGTAGGGCCCGATGCCGGGGAGTCTCTTCAACCAGTCCATGTCACTCGTCTCCCCTGCCTCACCTGTCCGGTCGGTGCACTCCGAGAACGGAACACCAAGGTCCGTGTACCCCAAAATCGCAGCACGGTGGCCAGTGCCATGCCGACTCCCGCCCCGGAGACCGTGTCGGCGCGCGGCGAGGTGAAGCCGAGGCCGTAGTGCGAGACGGCCAGGCACAGGAGTTGGACGAGCGCGCCCGCGACATTGACGGCGACGAAGATCCCATACTGCCGCAGCCGCGACACTCCACCGGACGCCACGCCCGCCGCCGTCCGGCGGTAGGTGCCGAGCGCGTTGCCCGTGTACGCCACCGTGCATCCGGCCACGAAGGACAGGGCCTTGGCGGTCAGCGGGTCCAGGCCGACGGGCCCGCGCAGCCAGACGAAGAGCCCGAGGTCGGCGGCGTACGCGCACAGACCGACCACGGCGAAGGCGGTCAGCTCGGGCCCGAGCGCCCGCAGTTGCGACACCACCCTCACCAGTCGGCGACCGCGAACCCGTACATGGCGAGCCACACCAGGCCGATCAGCGCGAGGGCGCGGTCGCGAAGGACCACGTCCTCCGGCTCGCCCGCCGTGCCGCGGTCGGCGAAGACGGCGTACCGCAGGATCGCGAGGACGAAGGCGACCACCGACAACTGCCGCCACGGCAGCAGCCCGGTGCCCTCGGTGCCGCCGCTCTCCATCGCCCACAGGCAGTACGCGAGCACGGCGACCCCGGCCGCGAGCTGCCACACGAAGCGCAGATAGCCGGTCGTGTACGAGGTGAGCAGGGCGCGGGTGGCGCCGAGCCGTTCGGTGCGCCCGGCGGCCGTCGCGGCCTGCGCGGCCTCCGTCATCTGCACGGCCTCGGAGTAGCGCTTCGCGGACACCATGAACAGCGCCCCGAACCCGGTGGTGATCAGGAACCAGCGGGACAGCGGGATGTCGAGCGCCACCCCGCCGATCATCGCCCGCATCAGGAAGCCGGTGGTGACGACGGCGAGGTCGACGACGAGGACGTGCTTGAGGCTGACGCAGTACGCGAACTGCATCACCACGTACGCGGCCAGGAGCGCGGCCGTCAGCGGGGTGCACAGGACGGCCGCGGCGGCGGGCGCGAGGACGGCGAGGAGTGCGCCCGCGGCGTACGCGAGGGGCACGGGGACCTGTCCGGCGGCGACGGGGCGGCGGCACTTGGTGGGGTGGGCGCGGTCGGCCTCGGCGTCGCGGGCGTCGTTGATGAGGTAGACGGCGGCCGCGGCGGCGGTGAACAGGCAGAAGGTGAGGGCGACTTGGAGCAGGGCGTGCCGTGAGAAGAGTTCGCCCGCGGCCGCGGGGGCGGCGATGACCAGGACGTTCTTGACCCACTGGCGGGGCCGCGCGGCCTTCAGGAGGCCCAGCGGGGTCGCCCAGGGGCCGGTTCTCGGGGGCGAGGAGGCGTCGGGCGTCTCTTCGCGGTCCAGTACGGCGGCGCGGTCAGCCATCGGTCAAACCTCCGATCCAGGTGGTGCCCGCCCGTGCGGCGAACGCGCCGAGGGCCGCGCCCGCCGCGACGTCCGACGGGTAGTGGACGCCGACGACCATGCGGGACACGCACATCGCGGCGGCCAGCGGCGGCACGACCCTGGCGCAGGCGGGGCGCAGCGCGCCGTACACGAGCGCGGCCGTGGTCGCCGACGTGGCGTGCGAGCTGGGGAAGGAGTGCCGTCCCGCCGTGCGCACGAGCGGCTCCACATGGCCGGGGCGCGGGCGCCGCACGATGCGCTTCACGCCCATGCTGGCCAGGTGCGCGGCCGCGGTGAGCGCGGTGCCGCGCAGCCAGTGGGCGCGCCGCTCGCGGTCGACGGCCGCACCGGCGAGTCCCGCGGCGAGCCAGAGGGCGCCGTGCTCGCCGCTCCTGGACAGCGCGCGGGCCGCCGCGGCCACCCGCGGGTCGGCGCCGCAGTCGCGCAGCGCCGAGAGCAGCCGGTGATCGGCTTCACGCAGGAAGCCCCTCCTGACAGCGCTCCCCGAACACTTCATATTCATCACATAACGACTCTTCTATGCAAAGTCGCAATTATTACGGCAATCTTTGATGACACTCCCTCAATCACCCATTTCGGTGAGAAGGCCGAGTGAAGTGAGTAACCGTTCTTTAGCCCCTTATAGGGGCGATACGGTCACTGCCATGTCAGCCACCCCCGCTTTCGCCCCCGCTCCCGCCCCTGAGTCCGTGTCCGTGTCGGGGTGGGGGCGCACCGCACCCAGCACCGCACGCCTGGTGCGGCCCCGCTCCCCCGAGGAGGCGGTGGCCGCGCTGGCAAGCTGCGCGGAGCGCGGCGGCATCGCGCGGGGGCTCGGGCGCGCGTACGGGGACGCCGCGCAGAACGCCGGTGGCGCGGTCCTCGACATGACGGGTCTCGACCGTGTGCACAGCATCGACGTGGACGCGGGCACCGTCGTGTGCGACGCGGGTGTGTCCCTGCACCGCCTGATGGAAGTCCTGCTGCCGCTCGGCTGGTTCGTGCCGGTGACGCCCGGCACCCGCTACGTCACCGTCGGCGGGGCCGTCGGCGCCGACATCCACGGCAAGAACCACCACGTCGCAGGCTCCTTCGCCCGCCACGTCCTGACCCTCGACCTGCTCACCGCCGACGGCACCGTGCGCACCGTCGAGCCGGGCAGCCCGCTCTTCGACGCGACGGCCGGCGGCATGGGCCTCACCGGCGTGATCCTCTCCGCCACCCTGAAGCTGCACCCCGTCGAGACGTCTCTGATGGCCGTCGACACCGAACGCGCCACGGACCTCGACGACCTGATGGCCCGCCTCACCGCGACCGACCACCGCTACCGCTACTCCGTCGCGTGGATCGACCTCCTCGCCCGCGGCGCCGCCACCGGCCGCGCCGTCCTCACCCGCGGCGACCACGCGCCCCTCGCCGCCCTGCCCGCCCGCGCGCGCACCGCCCCCCTGGCCTTCCGGCCCCGGCAACTGCCCCCCGCCCCCCGGTTCGTGCCCGAAGGACTGCTCGGCCGCCGCACGGTCGGACTCTTCAACGAGCTCTGGTACCGCAAGGCGCCCCGCTCCCGCACCGGCGAACTACAGAAGCTCCCCGCCTTCTTCCACCCCCTCGACGGCATGCCGCACTGGAACCGCGTGTACGGCCGCGGCGGCTTCGTGCAGTACCAGTTCGTCGTCGGCCACGGCCAGGAGGAGGCCCTGCGCCGCATCGTGCACCGCATCTCCGCGCACCGGTGCCCGTCCTTCCTCGCCGTCCTCAAGCGCTTCGGGGACGCGGGACCCGGCTGGCTCTCCTTCCCCATGCCCGGCTGGACCCTGGCCCTCGACATCCCCGCGAACCTGCCCGGGCTCGGTCCCCTCCTCGACGAACTCGACGAGGAGGTGGCCACCGCGGGCGGCCGCGTCTACCTCGCCAAGGACTCACGGCTGCGCCCCGAGACCCTCACCGCGATGTACCCCCGCCTCCAGGACTTCCGCGCCCTCCGCGAGGACCTGGACCCGAACTCCCTGTTCCGCTCGGACCTCTCACGCCGCCTGCACCTGTGAGGGGTTTAAGACCGTCCTGCGTTCGAGGACGAGCGCGCAGCGCGACGCATGAACCCCGACTCCGAAGGACCCCCATGAAAGACGCTTTCGGCACCCCCCAGTCCCTGCTGATCCTCGGCGGTACGTCCGAGATCGCCCTGGCCACCGCCCGCCGCCTGGTGGCACGCCGCACCCGCACGGTCCACCTGGCGGGCCGCCCGTCCCCCGCCCTGGAGAAGGCCGCGGAGCAACTGCGCGACATGGGCGCCGACGTCCGCACGGTGCCCTTCGACGCCCTGGACTCCGAGTCCCACGCCCCCACCCTCGGCAAGCTCTTCCAGCAGGGCGACATCGACATGGTGCTGCTCGCCTTCGGCATCCTCGGCGACCAGGCCCGCGACGAGGACGACCCGCTCGCCGCGGTCCGCGTGGCCCAGACGAACTACACCGGCGCCGTCTCGGCGGGCCTGGTCTGCGCCCGCGCGCTCCAGGCCCAGGGCCACGGCTCCCTCGTCGTGCTCTCCTCCGTGGCCGGTGAGCGCGCCCGCCGCTCCAACTTCATCTACGGCTCCAGCAAGGCGGGCCTCGACGCCTTCGCCCAGGGCCTCGGCGACGCCCTGCACGGCACCGGCGTACACGTCATGGTCGTGCGCCCCGGCTTCGTACGGTCGAAGATGACGGCGGGTCTCCAGGATGCGCCCATGGCCACGACGCCGGGCGCGGTGGCGGAGGCCATCGAGACGGGGCTGCGCCGCCGCTCGGAGACGGTGTGGGTGCCGGGGACGCTGCGCGTGGTGATGTCGGCGCTGCGCCACGTGCCGCGCCCGGTGTTCCGCCGCCTCCCGGTCTGACGGCCTGACGCTCCGAGCTCGCCGTCGGTCTGCCGGTCGACGTGCACGGCCTTCCAGGAGCCGCCCCTGCCCGACGCCCCCGAGCGAGGGCGCTCCGGGCCCGGTCAGCGGGCGCGCTGCGTACCCCGCGTCGCCGGGGCGCCCGCCTGCGGGGGCACCGTCGAGCCGCCGAAGGCGAACTCGCGCAGCTTGCGCCAGACGGCGTCGGGCCCCTGCTCGTACAGCGCGAAGCCCGTGCACGGCCACGCGGCCTCGTACCCCGACAGCTCCTCGTACGCCCGGTCCATGGCCTCCTCGGCGATGCCGTGGGCGACCGTGACATGCGGGTGGTACGGGAACTGCAGTTCCCGTACGAGCGGTCCCGAGGAGTCGCGGACCCGCTCCTGGAGCCAGGAGCAGGCCGAGCCGCCCTCGACGACCTGTACGAAGACGACCGGCGAAAGGGGCCGGAAGGTGCCGGTGCCGGACAGCCGCATCGGGAACGGCCTGCCCGCGGCCGCGACCGCGGACAAGTGCTGCTCGATCACGGGCAGCGCGCCGGAGTCCACCTCGGTCGGCGGCAGCAGCGTGACGTGCGTGGGGATGCCGTGCGCGGCCGGGTCCCCGAAGCCGGCGCGCAGCTCCTGGAGGAGGCTGCCGTGTGGCTCCGGGACCGCGATCGACACACCGATCGTTACGGTCCCCACGTCGTACTCCTGTCGTCGTGTCGATGGGCGGTTGACGGGCAGCGGTCGCCGCCGTGCCGTACGGCGGCTGCGGATGCTGCTCTTCCGGGTGGCCCGGACCGGGTCGGTCCGGGGTCGTTCCTGGGCAGGTCCGGGGTCGATCCGGACTCGGTCCTGGTTCGGTCCGGGGTGCGTCCGGGTCGGGCTCAGTGCTTGGCGGGCAGGAAGCCCACCTTGTCGTATGCCTGGGCCAGGGTCTCCGCCGCTACGGCACGCGCCTTCTCCGCGCCCTTGGCCAGGATCGAGTCCAGTGTCTCCGGGTCGTCCAGGTATTCCTGGGTGCGGTTGCGGAACGGGGTGACGAACTCGACCATGACCTCGGCGAGGTCGGTCTTCAGCGCACCGTAGCCCTTGCCGGTGTACTTCTGCTCCAGTTCCGCGATACCGGTGCCGGTGAGCGTGGAGTAGATGCCGAGCAGATTGCTGACGCCCGGCTTCTCCACGGGGTCGTACCTGATCACCGTGTCGGTGTCGGTGACCGCGCTCTTGACCTTCTTCGCGGTGGCCTTCGGCTCGTCCAGGAGGTTGATGAGGCCCTTCGGCGTGGACGCCGACTTGCTCATCTTGATCGCCGGGTCCTGGAGGTCGTAGATCTTCGCCGTCTCCTTGAGGATGTACGGCGCCGGGACCTTGAACGTCTCCCCGAAGCGGCCGTTGAAACGCTCGGCCAGGTCGCGGGTCAGCTCGATGTGCTGGCGCTGGTCCTCACCGACCGGCACCTCGCCCGCCTGGTACAGCAGGATGTCCGCGACCTGGAGCACCGGGTACGTGAACAGGCCCACGGTGGTGCGGTCGGCGCCCTGCTTGGCGGACTTGTCCTTGAACTGCGTCATGCGGCCGGCCTCGCCGAAGCCCGTGAGGCAGTTCATGATCCAGGCGAGCTGTGCGTGCTCGGGCACATGGCTCTGCACGAACAGCGTGCAGCGGTCCGGGTCGAGCCCGGCGGCGAGGAGCTGGGCGGCGGCGAGCCTCGTGTTCGCGCGCAGCTCGGCGGGGTCCTGCGGAACTGTGATCGCGTGCAGGTCCACGACCATGTAGAAGGCGTCGTGGGACTCCTGGAGCGCCACCCACTGGCGGACGGCACCCAGGTAGTTGCCGAGGTGGAACGAGCCTGCCGTGGGCTGGATCCCGGACAGGACGCGAGGACGGTCGCCGGGGAGAACGCGGGGACGATCAGAGGCCATGCTCAGCATTCTCTCAGGTACCGCCCGTTGGTCGGGAACTGGTGCGTGGCGGGTGGGAACCGATTCGGTCCGGGCGGTGTACCAAAGGTGTGAGTGCAGGGGGCAGGGCTTTGGAGGAGGCCCCGGGGCGGGCTGATCGGCGGGCCGCGGGGCGGACGCTGGAGGGGGACGGCATCGGCGTCGACGAGACGGCGGTCATCGCCCGGGTGCGCGCCGGCGAGCCGGAGGCGTATGCGGAGCTGGTGCGCGCCTTCACGGGCACGGCGCTGCGGGCGGCGGCCGCGCTCGGTGCGGGTCCTGACGCCGAGGACGTGGTCCAGCAGTCCTTCTTCAAGGCGTATCGCGCCCTCGGCCGGTTCCGGGACGGCGCCTCGTTCAAGCCGTGGCTGCTCGCGATCGTCGCCAATGAGACGAGGAACACAGTGCGTTCGGCGGCCCGGCAGCGCTCCGTCGCGGGCCGCGAGGCCGCCCTCACAGAAGCGCACCCCCTGATACCGGAATCGGCGGACCCCGCGGTAGCCACCCTGGACCGCGAACGCCGCGCGACCCTCCTGGCCGCCCTCGACCGCCTGGGCGACGACCATCGCCTGGTCGTGACCTACCGCTATCTCCTGGACATGGACGAGGCAGAGACATCCGAGGCCCTGGGCTGGCCCAGAGGCACGGTCAAGTCCCGGTTGAACCGGGCCCTGCGGAAACTGGAACGACTGCTGCCGGAGGGAGGTGGGAGAGGTGAGTGAGGAGATGGGCGGTGCGGGGGGCTGCGCGGGCTCGGGGGGTTGGGGTGATCAAGGTGGCCCGGGTGACCCGGGTGACCTGGGTGACCTCGGCGGTCAGTGTGACCGGGGCGGCCCTCATGACCTGGGCGGACCGTGTGACCGGGGCTGCTGTCGTGGCCCGGGCGGACCGTGTGACCGGGGCTGCCGTCGTGGCCCGGGCGGACCGTGTGACCGGGGCTGCCGTCGTTGCCCGGGCGGTCAGGACGACCGGGGCGGTTCGAGTGGGCGGGGCTACGCGGACGGCCCGGGGGGCCCGGACGGCACGGACGGCCCGGACGGCCCGGACAGCCCGGACAGCCCGGACAGCTCCGGTGGCCAGGACAGCCCGGACAGCCCGGACAGCCCGGACAGCTCCGGTGGCCAGGACAGCCCGGACAGCCCGGACAGCCCGGACGGCCCGGACAGCCCGGACAGCCCGGACAGCCCGGACAGCTCCGGTGGCCAGGACGATCGGCCTGACCAGGGCGGGCCGCCTGACCAGGGCGGGCCGGGTGCTGGTTCCGGTCGTGGGCGTGCGGGGCTTCCGGAGGAGCTGCGGGCCCTCGGGCGGGCCCTCGACCGGCCCGGGAACGGCGCGGAGACGATGGTCGAGCGGGTCCTCGCGCAGATAGTGGCCGAGGGCGGCGCCACCCCGGCGGCGGTTCCGGCGGCGGTTCCGGCGCCGGAACCGCCGCAGGGACCGTTCGCCCGCGCCCGTGGGGGCCTGCGCCGCACCCGCCGGGGCCTGCGCCGCGCTCGGCAGGGCCTGCGGGCGCGCCGCCGGGCGGTCGTCGCCTCGCTGTGCGGACTGCTGACCGTCCTGGTCCTGACCCCACCCGTGCGGGCGGCGGTGTCCGACCTGCCCGACTGGCTCGACTGGTTCGATTTCGGCGGGGTCGAGGTGCGGTACGACCCGTCGCCACCGCCCCCGACCGGGACCCGCACGCCCGGGTGCGGTACGCCGTCGGTGTCGCTCGCGCGGGCCGAGCGGGAGGCCGGGTTCCGCCCGGCCGTGCCCGCGGCGCTCGGCGCGCCGGACGCGGTGGCCGTGACGCGGGCACCGGCGGGGCGCTCCCAGATCACCCTCTGCTGGCGCGAGGACGGCAGGACGGTCCGGCTCGACGAGTTCCCGGCTCCCCTCGACCCGGGCTACACCAAGCTGGTGCCCGGCCGGCCCGAGTGGATCGACCTCGGCCACGACGCGGCGCTGTGGTTCGCCCGCCCCCACCGCCTTGAACTGTGGCTGCGCACCCCCGGCGGCGACAACTGGACGCGCACGGTGCGCCCCGCGGGCCCGACGCTGCTGTGGACGGACGGCAGGGCGCTGACACTGCGGCTCGAGGGGGTGCCGTCGAAGGAACGGGCGAGGGAGGTGGCGGAGTCGGTTCCTGGGCCGGGCGAGGGGGCGGGCCGGGGGCCGTCCGCGGGCTAGGTCGCCTCGGGCTGAGCGGCGGGCTGGGCCGCCGCGAGCCGGGCCGCCGCGAGCCGGGCCGCCGCGAGCCGGGCCGCCGCGAGCCGGGCCGCCGCGAGCCGGGCGAAAACTGCTCCGGAGAAAGAGGGAACCTGCGGGGCTCGGCCGGTGTACCAGAGGTGAGGCGGCACGGAGGGCCCGTGCCGGGGGCAGCCACAGGGGGCGGGACATGCGGAGGACAAGGCAAGGGACAAGGCAAGGGACAAGGCTAGAGGCAGGGCAAGGGGCCGGGCTCGGGGTCCGGGGCGGGGGCAGGCTCAGGCGCGAGACCCCGCGCGGGGTCGGGCAGAAGACAGGGTGGGTGGCAGGGCGGCGTGGGACGGGGCGGGCGAGTGCTTGTCGTGGGGCACTGCCCCGGCCGGGGCGCGGGTGGCGGTCGACAGCGCCGACCGGACCGGCGTCGGCGATGGCGCTGACGCTCACGGCGGTGGCGGCGGCACTGTCCCTGGTGCTGCTGACCGCGCCGAAGGCCGCGGCGGGCGGCCCGACCACGGTGCTCCTCTCCTCACCGGAAAGCGCGGAGACGGCCTCGCTGTACTACAGCCGGGCGGAGTACACCGAGTTGGAGTCCCTGCTCGGCTCGGGGACCCGGGGCGAGAGCGAGCAGCCGCCAGGCCTGAGCGTGGGCGCAACGCGCCAGATCAACGTGACGTGGTTGCTGCACGACGTGCGCCCCTGGCGCATGGACCGGGTGTATCCAGGACCGGCAGCCGCGAAGGGCGGCCCGGTGTGGATCCACACGGCGACGGACCCACGCACGATGAGGGGGTATTGGCACCGCGCCGAGAACCCCACCGCCCTGCGCTCCCTCCTGAAGGACCTGGGGCTGCTGGGCAAGAGGGCGGAAGGCGGCTCCGCGGGGATCCGCCCCTCCGAATGGGCCCGCCCCGAGGAGGACCCGTCCACCGCCGGACCCGCGGTCCCGGACGCGGGGCCGAAGCACGCCGGGGACGGCCGCGACACGGGCTGGAACCGGGGTTGGACCTGGGCGATACCGAGCGCGGCGGCGGGCGCGGCAACCGGTGCGGGCACCCTGCACCTGCTCCGCCGCCGCCCCCGGGAGGAGCAGCCTCCCGGCCAGGAGCTGATCGACGCCTGACCGGGCCCCGGGGGCGGTGGAGCCCGGGCTCAGGCCACCGGCAGGCCCGGCGCCGGGAAGGCGGCCATCAGGTCGGCCACCTCGGCGCGGATCTTCCGGAGGGCGTCCTCGTCACCGGTTCCGGCGGCGCGGACCGCGCGGTCGATCCAGTCGGCGACGGTGTCCATATGGGCGGTGCCGAGACCGCGGGAGGTGAGGGAGGGGGTGCCGATGCGGACGCCCGAGGGGTCGAACGGCTTCCTCGGGTCGTAGGGGACGGTGTTGTGGTTGACGACGATCCCGGCCCGGTCGAGGGCCTTCGCGGCGACCTTGCCGGGAACGTCCTTGGGGGTGAGGTCCATCAGGATCAGATGGTTGTCGGTGCCACCGGAGACGAGGTCGAAGCCGCGCGCGAGCAGGGCGTCGGCGAGAGCCCTGGCGTTGGCGACGACGGCGTGCGCGTAGTCGCGGAAGGAGGGCTCGGCGGCTTCGTGCAGGGCGACGGCGATGGCGGCGGTGGTCTGGTTGTGGGGGCCGCCCTGCAGGCCGGGGAAGACGGCCTTGTCGATGGCCTTGGCGTGCTCCTCGCGGGCCAGGAGCATCGCGCCGCGCGGACCGCGCAGGGTCTTGTGGGTGGTAGTGGAGATCACGTCGGCGTGCGGCACCGGCGAGGGGTGGGCGCCACCGGCGACGAGACCCGCGATGTGGGCGATGTCGGCGACGAGGACGGCCCCCGCCTCCCTGGCGATCTCGGCGAAGGCGGCGAAGTCGATGGTGCGGGGCAGGGCGGTGCCCCCGCAGAAGATCAGCTTCGGCCGCTCCTTGAGGGCGAGTTCGCGGACGGCGTCGAAGTCGACGAGACCGGTGTCCTGCCGCACTCCGTACTGCACACCGCGGAACCACTTACCGGTGGCCGAGACCCCCCAGCCGTGGGTGAGGTGGCCGCCCATGGGCAGGGCCATGCCCATCACGGTGTCGCCGGGCTCGGCGAAGGCGAGGTAGACGGCGAGGTTGGCAGGGGAGCCGGAGTAGGGCTGGACGTTGGCGTGGTCGGTGCCGAAGAGGGCCTTGGCGCGGTCGGCGGCCAGGCGCTCGACCTGGTCGATGTTCTGCTGGCCCTCGTAGTAGCGGCGGCCCGGGTAGCCCTCGCTGTACTTGTTCTGCAGGACGGTGCCGGAGGCTTCGAGGACGGCGGCGGAGACGTAGTTCTCGCTGGGGATCAGGCGGAGCGTGTCGGCCTGGAGCCGCTCCTCGGCGTCGACGAGGGCGGCGAGTTCGGGGTCGGCGGCGGTGAGGGCAGGGTGACGGGGGTGGCTCATGGCGTCCTCCGGGGCGAGCGGTGATGGTGTCCGGTCGGGTCCCGGGGTGCCCAGGCGGGCGGCACCTCGAAGGCGTTGCCTCGCACGGCTCCCTCAGGGTCGATTCCCTGTGCGCCAGTCGCCGTGCTGTCAGGGCCAGGTTAACGGCCACGCCGCTCCGGCGGCTTCCTTCGTCCAGAATGCGAGTGACGATGGGAAGGGGAGCCCGGCCCGGGCCCCGGCCCAGGAGCCCCCGCCCAGGGGTCCAGGACCGAGAACCCCGCCCAGGAGCCCCAGTCCAGAAAGCCAGGCCCACCGGCCCCGACCCCACGCCGGACCCATGTGTGCCGCAAGGAGCGTGCGACCCGTGCGCACCGCGAGAATCGGAGAACCCGTGACTGCTACGGAAGAACTCATCGCCTCGGCCGAAGCGCACAGCGCGCACAACTACCACCCCCTGCCTCTCGTGGTCGCATCGGCGGAGGGCGCGTGGATGACGGACGTCGAGGGCCGCAGGTACCTCGACATGCTCGCCGGGTACTCGGCGCTCAACTTCGGACACGGCAACCCGCGCCTGATCGACGCGGCGAAGAAGCAGCTCGACCGGGTGACGCTCACGTCGCGGGCGTTCCACCACGACCGGTTCGCGGAGTTCTGTACGCGCCTCGCGGAGCTGTGCGGCAAGGAGATGGTGCTGCCGATGAACACCGGCGCGGAGGCCGTGGAGACGGCCGTGAAGACCGCGCGCAAGTGGGGGTACCGCGTCAAGGGCGTGCCGGACGGACGCGCCAGGATCGTGGTGGCCGGGGGCAACTTCCACGGCCGCACGACGACGGTCGTCAGCTTCTCCACGGACCCCGAGGCGCGCGCGGACTACGGCCCGTACACGCCGGGCTTCGACATCGTGCCGTACGGCGACCTGGCGGCGCTGCGCGAAGCGGTCACGGACGACACGGTGGCGGTGCTCCTGGAGCCGATCCAGGGCGAGGCGGGGGTGCTCGTCCCGCCGGCCGGCTACCTCCCCGGTGTCCGTGAGCTGACGCGCGAGCGCGACGTCCTGTTCATCGCGGACGAGATCCAGTCGGGGCTCGGCCGGACGGGCCG
This sequence comes from Streptomyces aureocirculatus, assembly GCF_000720475.1. Classification (GTDB taxonomy): domain Bacteria; phylum Actinomycetota; class Actinomycetes; order Streptomycetales; family Streptomycetaceae; genus Streptomyces; species Streptomyces aureocirculatus. Next base: position 138,013 of record NZ_JOAP01000011.1, on the reverse strand, counting down.
GACGTTCGCGTGCGAGCACGAGGGTGTGGTGCCGGACGTGTATCTGCTCGGCAAGGCGCTCGGCGGCGGGGTGGTGCCGGTGTCGGCGGTGGTGGCGGACACGGACGTGCTCGGCGTGTTCAGGCCGGGTGAGCACGGGTCGACGTTCGGTGGCAATCCGCTGGCGTGCGCGGTGGGCCTCGAAGTGGTCGCGATGCTGGAGTCCGGCGAGTTCCAGCAGCGGGCCACGGAACTCGGCGAGCACCTGCACTCCGAACTGCACCTGCTCGTGGGCACGGGCAAGGTCACCCGGGTGCGCGGGCGCGGGCTGTGGGCGGGCGTCGACATCGACCCGGCGCACGGCACCGGCCGGGAGATCTCCGAGAAGCTGATGGAGCGCGGGGTCCTGGTCAAGGACACCCACGGTTCGACGATCCGCATCGCGCCGCCCCTGGTGATCAGCAAGGAGGACCTGGACTGGGGGCTCGACCAGCTCCGCTCGGTCCTCGCCTGAACGCTTCGCCGGCTGTGCGGTGCCTGTCCTGCGGGCCCGTCGTCGCCCGGAGGGCGGCCACGCGGCGTCAGGTGCGTGCTCTCGGCGTGCCGGGCGCGGGCCCTCGTACTGGACGTACTTGGGTCTGCGTCCGGTGGGGCGGAGGGGGTACCTCCCTGCTCGAGCGAAGACGAGAGCTTGGGGGAGCGTGCATGGCGTCGCGTGGCAGACGGGAATTGTCAGGCAGGCCCTGGGGCCGCCTGGCCCGCGTCGTCCCCCTTCTCGTACGCCGCCTCGAACGCGGTGGCGCCCAGGGCCGCCCGGGAGCGGGCGGTGGCGCGGTCCACGTCGGTGCGTTCGGCCGGGGGCAGCGGGGCGCCCTCGGCCTGGCGGAGGGCTGCGGCCTCACCGAGGAGGGCGGCGGCGTCCAGGTGCTCGCCCGCCAGGGAGCGGGCGCCCGCCAGGCCTTCGAGGGCCAGGGCCACGGCCCGGTTGTCGCCGGTGTCCCGGGCCGCGTCGAGGCCCTCGCGGTGCAGGGTCTCGGCGCGCGCGGCGTCGCCGCGCTGCTCGGCGACGTAGCCGAGCTGGGCGAGGACGAGGGCGGCGCCGGAGGCGACGCCGAAGCGCCGGTTGAAGTCGAGCCAGGGCAGCAGCAGGCGTTCGGCGGTGTCCAGGTCGCCGCGGTGGCGGGCGCCGAGGGCGAGGCCCGTCTCGGCGAACTGCTGCGCGGGCCGGTGGGACTGCTGACCGGCGAGGCGGGCGGCCCGCTCGTGGTACTCGTCGGCGCGGTCGGGGTCGCCGGTGAGCAGGGCGATGCGGCCGAGCCGGGAGAGCCGGAAGGAGACCTCGGTCCAGAGTTCGAGTTCCTCGGCGCCGCGCATGCCCTCGCGTTGCAGTCGGGCGGCCACGTCGTAGTCGGCGGTGATCTCGGCGAGCACACCGAGCAGTTCCGCGGACTGGAACTGCCCCCAGCGGTCCCCGAGTTCCTCGTAGAGCGCGGCGCTGCGCTCGGCGTCGCTGCGCAGGCCCGCGAGGTTGCCGCCGTAGAGGGCGCGGACCGAGCGGGTGGCGAGCGCGGCGGCCTCGCCCCAGCGGTCGCCCTCCGCGCGGAACTCCGCGAGCAGCCCCTCGATGCGCAGCGCCTCCTCCGGAGACCGGTCGTGGCCGCAGCGCGCGAAGGCGAGGAGCCAGCGGGAGCGGGGGTCCGCGCCGCTGGTGTCGAGGCCGCAGTCGGCTCCGTACGCGCACTCGTCCTCGCCCACGAGCAGGGAGAAGGCGCCGCGGGCGGTGGCGGCGGAGGCTCGGGCCCGCCCCAGGTCCGGGGCGGCCGTGCCCGGGGTGGCCGTGCCCGGGGCGGCCGTGCTCAGGTTCAGGGCGAGGAGCAGGGAGCGGATGGCTTCGGTGAGGCGGCCGCGGAGGTACCAGTACCAGGTCTGGGCGTTGACGAGGCGCAGCGCGAGGGCGGCGTCGCCGTCGGCGGCGGCCCAGTCGAGGGCGGCGCGCAGGTTCACGGTCTCGGCGTCGAGGCGGTGCAGCCAGCGGCGCTGGTCGCGGCCGTGCAGGGCGGGGGCGGCACGCTCGGCGAGGTCGGCGTAATGGTGGGCGTGACGCCGCGCGAGCTCCTTCGACTCGCCCGCCTCGCCGAGACGTTCGAGGCTGTACGCGGTGACGGACTCCAGCATGCGGTGGCGCAGCGGTGTGCCGGGCACCGGGGGCGCGGTGGCGAGCAGGGAGCGGTCGACGAGGCGCGCGACGAGGTCGAGGACGTCCTCGGCGTCCAGCTCCTCCGGAGCGGAGGCGTCGCGGGCGTCGGGGGCTCCGGCGGCTTCGCCCCGGGTGGGCCCCAGTACCGCCTCCGCGCTCTCCAGCGTGAAGCCGCCCCGGAAGACGGCGAGTCGGCGCAGGGCGCGCCGCTCCTGGGGCGTGAGCAGCTCCCAGCTCCAGTCGATCATCGCGCGGAGGGTGCGCTGGCGGGCCGGGGCGTCGCGGCGCACCTGGTTGAGGAGGCGGAAGCGGTCGTGCAGCCGGTCGGCGAGGTCGTGCACGCCGAGGGCGCGGACGCGGGTCGCCGCCAGTTCGACGGCCAGGGGTATGCCGTCCAGGCGGCGGCAGATGAGGGCGACGGCCTCGCGGTTGTCGTCGCCGAGGGCGAAGCCGGGGGCGGTGGCCGCCGCGCGCTCGGCGAAGAGGCGGACCGCCTCGTCCTCTTCGAGGGGTGCGACGGCTTCCAGGGTTTCGCCGGTCAGGGCTAGGGGCTCCTGGCTGGTGGTGAGGATGTGCAGGTGGGGGGCGTGGCGGAGGAGGTGGGTGACGAGGGGGGCGGTGGCGTCCAGGACGTGTTCGCAGTTGTCCAGGAGGAGGAGGGCGTGGTGGGGGGCGAGCGTGCGGGTCAGCCCCGCTGTGCGGGTCGGCACTCCTGTGGGGGGCGCCGACCCGGCGGGGGAGGGTTTCCCGGGAGACGGCTCCCCGGGAGACGGCTTCCCGGGAGACGGCTCCCCGGGGCGGGTGGGCCCTGCCGGGGGCTCCCCAAGCCCGCCCCTTCCCGAAACCGGGGGCTGCGCCCCCGGGCCCCCCTTTCGGCCTTCGGCCTCGTCCTCAAACGCCGGACGGGCTGAAATCTCAGGCACCGGACGGGCTGAAATCTCAGGCACCGGACGGAGGGAAAACTCCCGCTCCGGACGGAGGGAAAACTCCGGCTCCGGACGGGGTGGAAACTCCGGCTCCGGACGGGGTGAAACCTGGCCCGGCGCCTCGTCCTCGAACGCCGGACGGGCTGAAGCATCCTCCCGGATGCCCAAGGCGGCGGCCACCGCCTCCGGCACCCCCTCCCCCGTCGTCCCCGCCAGCTCCACCAGCCACACCCCGTCAGGGAAGTCCTCGGCCAGGCCCGCCGCCGCCTCCAGGGCCAGGCGGGTCTTGCCTACGCCGCCGGGGCCCGTGAGGGTCACCAGGCGTTCACGGCGTATGAGTTCGCGTACGCGGGACACGGAGTCGGCGCGGCCGACGAGACCGGCGACGGGGGCGGGGAGGTTCGTGCGCGGGGGTTCGCTGACGGCGGGCGCCACGGAGGGTGTCGTCGGTGTCGTCGGTGTCGTCGGCGGTGGGTTCAGGGCCGCTTCCTGGCGGAGCATCGCGCCGTGCAGGGCGCTGAGTTCGGGCCCGGGGTCGGTGCCGAGTTCGTCGGCGAGGCGGACGCGCAGGTCCTCGTACGCGGCGAGGGCCTCGCTCGGCCGCCCCGCCCCGTACAGCGCCCGCAGATGCGCCGCGCGCAGCCGCTCCCGCAGCGGGTGCCGGGCCACGAGGTCGGCGAGGCCATCGGCGAGGGCGGCGTGTTCGCCGAGGTCGAGGCGGAGTTCGGCGAGGGTCTCGTGGGCGGTGAGGTGCTGTTCCTCCAGGCGTGCGGCAGCCGCCCTGGCGAAGTCCGCGTCGCGGAAGTCGGCGTACGCGGGGCCGCGCCACAGGGCGAGCGCGTCGGTGAGGAGGGCGGCACGGGCGCGGGGCCCCGCGGTGGCATCGTCGTACGCGGTCGCGGTCAGAGCCGTGAAGCGGGCCGCGTCGGTGGCGTCGGCGGCGATCCGCAGCGCGTAGCCCGCCGGGCCGTACGTCACGAGGTCCCGGCCGCCGGGCTCGGCGGCGAGGGCGCGGCGCAACTGGGAGACCTTGGTCTGGAGGGAGTTGGCGGGGTTGGCGGGAATCCTCGTCCCGCCCCACAGGTCCTCGACCAGGGCGTCCACCGGGGCGGGGTGGGGGGCGCGGGCGAGCAGCGCGGCCAGGAGGGTGCGCACCTTCGCCTCCGGTACGGGGACGGGGTCGCCGTCGTCCGTACGCACCGTGAGTGGGCCGAGCACCTCGAATCGCATGGGGCAACCGTAATCGGCCCCGCGGGCAGCGCGTCGTGCGTGGACCGTCGGTGATCCGTGCGCGGGCCCCGGCATCTTGTTCCTCGTCAGCAGGGACCGCGGGGCGACCGCAACACCGCCCCGCCCCGCATCACACCGCGCACCACTCCGCACTTCAGTGAAGGAACGGAACATCTCATGCCGAGCTCCCGTGAAATCCGTCTCGCCACCCGGCCGGTCGGCTTCCCCTCCCCCTCCGACTTCGAACTGGTCACCACCGAGGTCCCGGACACCGTGACCGACGGGCAGGTCCTGGTCCGCAACACCTGGATGTCCGTGGACCCGTACATGCGGGGCCGCATGGACGACGTGCCGTCGTACATCGCGCCGTTCGAACTCGGCGCATCTCTGGAGGGCAACGCGGTCGGCGAGGTCGTCGCGTCGGGCTCGGCCGGTGTTCCGGTGGGCGCGACCGTCTCGCACTTCGCAGGCTGGCGGGAGTACGCGGTGCTCGACGCCGCCGCCGTGACGGTGATCGACACGTCGGTGGCCCCCGCGTCGGCCCATCTGGGTCCGCTGGGGGCGACGGGCCTCACGGCGTACGCGACGCTGAAGCGGATCGCGCCGGTCCGTGAGGGTGACGTGGTGTTCGTGTCGGCGGCGGCGGGCGCGGTCGGGAGTGTGGCGGGCCAGGTGGCGCGGGCGCTCGGCGCGTCCCGGGTGATCGGTTCGGCGGGCGGCCCCGAGAAGACGAAGAAGCTGCTCGACACGTTCGGGTACGACGCGGCGCTCGACTACCGCCAGGGCGCGCTCGACGAACAACTGGCGCAGGCGGCGCCCGACGGCATCGACGTCTACTTCGACAACGTCGGCGGCGACCACCTCCAGGCGGGGATCGGGGCCATCCGCCGTGACGGCCGCATCGCGCTGGTCGGCGGGCTCGGCGAGTACAACGCCACCGCTCCCGTGCCCGGCCCGAACAACCTCCTCCAGGCGGCGAAGCAGGAGGCGACCCTGCGCGGCATGCTCGTCACCAGCCACCTCGACCTGTTCCCGGAGTGGATCGCGACGGCGTCCGCCATGATCGCGGACGGGACGCTGCGCACCGAGCAGACCGTCGTCGAGGGCATCACCGCGGCGCCGGACGCCTTCCTCGGTGTCCTGCGCGGCGCCAACACCGGCAAGATGCTGGTCAAGCTCGTGGCAGGAGCCAAGTGATGGCAGCGACAGCGACGGCGAAGATGAATGTCCTGCTGGTCACGGGCCACCCCCGGGCCGACTCGCTGACCGCCCAGCTCGCCCGGCACGCCCGTGCGCGGCTGACGGCCGAGGGTCACACGGTCGACCTCATGGACCTGGAGGCCGAGGGCTTCGACCCGCGGATGACGCCGGCCGACGAACCGGACTGGGACGATCCGCACAAGGAGTACTCGCCCGAAGTCCGCGCGCACATGCGGCGGGTGGCGGACGCGGACGCGATCGTGGTCGTCTTCCCGCTGTGGTGGTTCGGTCTGCCCGCGCTCCTCAAGGGCTGGATCGACCGGGTGTGGAACAACGGTTTCGCGTACGGCCGCGAGGACAAGCTGCTCGCCGGGAAGCGGATGCTGTGGCTCGGCCTTGTCAGCTACGACGAGGCGCAGTTCGCCGACCTGGGCTGGGAGGACGCGGTGACGCGGATGCTCGGCAGGGGCATCTCGCAGTTCTGCGGGATGCGGCCGGAGCGGGTGGCGGTGCGGTACGTGTACGAGGCGCTGAGCGTGGGCGAGGGGGCGTTCAAGGTCCTTGAGGAGGCGCTCGACGACTTGACGGGTTGACGGGTTGACGAACGAATTGACCTTGCCCGCTCGATCGACCTGCCCCACTTGACCCTCACATCAATGTGAAGGTTCGAACATGTTCCCCGAGCGGCACATTCGACTTCATATTCATACGAGGTGAGCGTCATGGACAACGAGCTCTACGACTACAGCCCCATCACGGACCGGGAGCCGATCCGGTGGCCCGAGGGCAAGCGGGTCGCCTTCTACGTAGGCCTCAACGTGGAGCACTTCGAGGTCGACAAGCCCGCGACCAGCATCTTCGCGGGCACCTCGCACCTCACCCCGGACCCGCTCAACCACGGCTGGCGGGACTACGGGCCGCGGGTCGGCTTCTGGCGCACCCTGAAGACCCTGGACCGGCACGGCGTCCGCGCGAGCGCCCTCCTCAACTCCGACGTCGGCGACCGCTATCCGGGGATCGTCGAGGCGGGCCGGGAGCGGGGCTGGGCGTGGCTCGCGCACGGCAAGAACAACTCGATCTTCCAGGCGGACATGACGGAGGACGAGGAGCGGGCGTACCTGACGGATGTCGTCGGCACCATCGAGCGGACGACCGGGACACGCCCGCGCGGCTGGATGGGGCCGGGCCTCACGGAGACCTTCAACACCCCGCATCTGCTGCGTGAGCTGGGTCTCGACTACGTCCTGGACTGGACGGCCGACGACCAGCCGTTCCCCCTGAACGTGCCGGGGATGCTGAGCGTGCCGTACTCGGTCGAGCTGAACGACATCAGCCTGTTCGTCAGCAAGGACACCACGGGCCCGGACTTCGTACGGATGCTCAAGGACCAGGTCGACCAACTGGCGGCGGAGGCAGAGGCCGACGACAGCGGACGCGTGCTGCCGCTGGCCCTGCATCCCTTCGTCATCGGCCAGGCGTTCCGCGCGAAGTACCTGGACCAGGCCCTGGAGTACGTCGTGAACCACCCGGGGGTGTGGGTGACGACGTCGGACGAGATCGCGGAGCACTATCGCGCGCAGCGCGGCTGAGCCGACCGGCGGCGGGGCCTCCTCCCCTTCTGGGCCCCGCCTCCACTCCAGGCGTACGACGCCGCCGTCAGCCCTTGCCGTCCAGCTCCGCCCACACCGTCTTGAGCGGATCCGGCCCCAGCTCCACGCCCCACCGGTCCGCGAGCGCCGCGACGATCACGAGCCCCCGGCCCGACTCGGCCTCCTCGTCCGGCTCCCGCACGACGGGCAACCGGTCACTGCGCGTGTCCGCGACCTCGATACGGAGCACGCCGTCCGCCCTCCTGGTGAGCGTGAGCCGGAAGTCCCGCGCGGGGACCCTGCCGTACACGGCGGCGTTGGCCGCCAGCTCGGCGACGATGTGTTCCGCGTCCTCGTGCGGCTGTGCCCAGGCACGGAGTTGCTCGGCCGCGAGCAGCCTCGCCCTGCGGGCTCCCCTCCACGTGGAGGGCAACTGGGCGCAGAAGCGCCGCTCGGTCCTTGCGGAACGCACGGTTCGGGTGATTTCTGAGTTCACGTGACTCAGCGTGGTCGCTGGCGCTTAGCCTGAACAGTAATGAGGCCTGTGCGTACGGTGACTGTACGGTCCTGTCCCGACGCGTACCGGCCGTACCCGTGACCTGGGGAGGTCCGCCGTGAGCATGGACGACATCGGCTGGGAGGTCGACGCCGACGACGAGTCCAGCGCGATCGCCGAACTCATCGGACGGCAGATCAAGTTCTGGCGGGAGGCGGCGGGGCTGCGGGCCGTGCAGTTCGGTGAGCTGATGGGGTACGGGGAGAACCTCATCCACAAGGTGGAGCGGGGGGCGCGGATTCCCCGGCCGGAGTTTCTGGACCGGGCGGATGAAGTGCTGAATACGGGGGGTCACTTGCGGGGGTTGAAGCCTGACGCGGAGAAGGCCCGGTACCCGAGGAAGGTTCGGGATGTCGCCAAGCTGGAGGCCCAGGCGGTCGAGGTGTGCTCGTACAACAACTCCGTGGTCGACGGGCTGTTGCAGCACGAGGACTACGCGGAAGCGGTGTTCAGCAACCGGCGCCCGCCCCTCCCGCACAACGAGGTGGAACGGCGACTGCTCGCGCGCATGGACCGCCAGCAGATCCTCAAGGACGCGGTCGGGCGTACCGTCTTCAGCTTTGTGCTGTGCGAGTCGACATTGCGGCGCAATCCTGGGGGCACAATGACACTGCGCAACCAGCTCGAACACCTGTCGTCGGTCAGCGGTTTGCGGAACGTGGACATCCAGGTCCTGCCCTTGAGCCGCGAGCGGAACACAGGACTCGAAGGGCCCTTCCGCCTGACCAAGCTCAAGGACGGCACCACCGTCGGACTGATCGAGGTCCAGCTCGCCAGCCGCGTGGTCACCGACCCGAAAGAGGTCCAGATCCTCGATATGCGCTATGGCATCATCCGAGCGCAGGCCCTGACGCCAGAGGAGTCACAGGACTTCATCGAGAAGATGGAAAGAGAGTCATGACGCTGGAGTGGTTCAAGAGCAGTTACAGCACGGCGGACGGACCGTCGTGCGTCGAGGTGGCCGCAACCACCCACACCATCCACATCCGCGACTCCAAGACCCCCGAGGCCCCCCACCTCACCGTCACGCCCACCGCGTGGGCGGACTTCCTGCGCCGTACCGTCGAGTGAGCCGTACACAAAACTGCGCAGGCATCACAGAACACCGTTGCGCCACGCGCAAGCACCCCACACCCACATGGTCCAAGGCGTAACGTTTCCGCACCCATCGAACGGGTGATGCGTGTCAGCCGCACGGGGCTCCGGCGAGGGAACGCGCCATGCTGCGAGGGCTCTCCCCCTCGGCAGCAACAAGGAGTTCCCATGCGTCTTCGTCACACTGTCGGCGCCGCCTTCGGCGCCCTCGCTCTGGTCCTGACCGTGCCGACCTCGTCCCACGCGGCCAACGGCTTCTTCCAGTACCAGTACGGCGACCCGGCCAACCCGCAGTCCAAAGTGCTGAAGAACCCGGCCTCGCGGAGCTGTCACAACATCGCCGAAGTCCAGGGGAAGCGCGTGAACGCCTTCGCACCCCGCAACAAGACCGACGAGGAAGTCTCCCTCTTCGCCGAGGAGGACTGCAATGGCGATTACACGGACCTGAAGCCCGGCGCCGAGGACAACAGCAAGACGCGGACGTTCAAGTCGGTGCTCTTCAACGGGTAAGCGGCCTCCGGCCCGACTGGATGATCCCGCCGCCCTGACTCCCCGGCGAGGGAGGGGCGCATCCCGTGGCGGGAAGGGGCGCGCGGGGGAACGAGTCACTCCCGCTGGTGGGTGGGTGCGGGCCGCGCCTTCTTGTCGCGCCCGCCCCCGTTCGGGACCGTTGCGTTCATGATGAAGCGAACGACTGTGGCCCTGGCCCTCGCGGGGGCCGCCCTGCTCCTGACCCCGCTCACGGCGGGGCACGCGAGCGCGAACCCCACCGCCCCCGCCACCCGGGTCGCCGCCTGTGAGACCGGCGGCCCGCACACCGACTTCCGGGGCACCGGCATCCACATGCGCAACCGGCCCGGCGGCAGCCACGTCGGCTGGGCCAACCAGGGGGACTGCGCGTACTGGTACCAGGCCGACGCCGGGCCGCGCGTGCAGTGCCCGGACGGCAGCAACACCGTGGCCTGGCAGCTCGTACAGAACAAGCGCACCGGCGTCGTCGGATACGTCTCGGCCTGCTACCTGGGCTGAGCCCACGACGGCCGCCACGTTTCGGCGGGCTCCCCCGCTGCGCGGTCCCGCCGCGCGGCGAGGAGATGGTCGCGCAGCGCGGTGAGGCCGGGGTGCGGGTTGTCGGTGTGCCACAGCAGGCAGTGCGGGTAGACGGGCGTCGGGTCCCGTAGCGGGACGAGACGCAGGTCGTGGCCCGCGGGCCAGACGAGCGGGGTGCGCTCGCTGAGGAAGGTCGCCAGCGTGGCGGAGTCCGCGATCGTGTCGAGGAGCGACTCGATACCGAAGTGAGGACTCGGCCCGACGACGTCCACGGTGAAGCCGAACACCGCGGCCATCTCGTCGTAGTAGGCGGCCCACTCGGTCCCGGAGGTGTTGCCGGGCATCCAGATCCGATGCCCGGCGAGCTGCGCCGGGGTGATCGAGCGGGCCCCCGCGAACTCGTGGGCGGGGCCGGTGAACAAGTGCATGGGCTCGTCGAGTACGGGAACGGCCTCGATGTCGTCGGGGAGTTCACTGCCCGGCATGGTGACCGCCCGGAACGTCGCGTCGATCGCGCCCGACTGGAGCGCGGCGACCGCCGCGTCGACGCCGAAGAGGGTCACGACGTCGAGATCGGCCTCCGGGTGCGCACGGTGGAAGTCCCGCAGCAGCCCGGCCGTGGCGACCCTGCGGCCCACCACGTCGACGCGCAGCGCCCGGCTCCCCGGCTGTACGGAGGCCATCGCGCGCTCCTCGGCCTGGAGCAGCGCGCGGGCGTGGGGCAGGAACGCCTGCCCGTCGATGGTGATGCGCGCGCCCCGAGGCGTGCGGTCGAACAGCCGCACCCCCAAGTCCCGCTCCAGCGCGGCCACCCGCTTGGACACGGCCTGCTGGGTGATGCCCAGATCGACAGCGGCCTCCTGGAACTGCCCGCTGTCGGCGGCGACGACGAAGGTACGTACGGCGTTGAGATCCACCCACCAAGCTTAGCGACCTCCACACAACTGTTGGTTGCACGAGAACGCCGCCTTGTTGTTTGTGCCCTGTACTCCGTCTGGCTTTGATCCCTCAGGGACAACTCACGGTTGTCCCTGACCGGTGGTGACGGTGACGGCGGATGCGGCGAGCCATCTGCTCTCGGCGCGGCGCGACCGCGTCGCAAACGCCGGCGGACCGGGCACCCCCCGGACGCCGTAGGAAGGATCGTTTCGACGGCCCTCATTCGGGCGAAGCCGCCCCGCACAGGGGATGACGCGGCCCTCTCCGAGGCAGGTTGCGAAAGCGTCCGCATCCCGGGCCGACCGGTGCCGCATCGGCGCCGGAACCACCGCATCCCGAAAAGGAGTGCCTCCGTGCGCTTTCGCTCCTCCGTCGGCGCCGCCCTCGGCGCGCTCGCCCTCGTCCTGACCCTGCCCACCTCCGCGAGCGCCGCCGACGGGACGTTCCAGTACACCTACAGCGGGCTCGACGGCAGGCCCCAGCTCGCCACACTGGTCGACCCGGAAAGCCGCGTCTGCCACACCCTGCCGGAAGTCGCCGACGAAGACGCGTCGTCCCCTGCGCACTCTCCCCGCAACCGCACCAACGCCACTGTCACCGTCTTCACGGAGGCCGACTGCGAGGGCGCCCACTACACCCTCCGTCCCGGCGGCCAGGCCTCCGAGCGCCTGAAGATGCGCTCGGCGGTCTTCAGCTAGGACGGGCACCCGGAGCCCCCGGTGCGACCCCGTCGAGGGACCGTACCGGGGGCACCGCTCCACCGGGGCGGGCTACCGCACCGCCCACTTGATCGGCTCCTTGTCCCGCCTAGCCCATTTGTCGCCCATGCGCCCGGGGGGGGCGGGCGTCGTACGGCGGGGGGCGGGTGTCGTACGGCGGAGGGCGGGCGTCACGCGGCGGGAGGGCTGGGGCCCAGGTGCCGGAGCAGCGGGCCGTTCGGACTCGGCTCCGCTCGGCTCGGCTCCCGGGCCTGTCACCTACTTCGTGAAAGTTGCGCGAGGCGCGCGGGGGGAGTGCGAATGGCGAGGTATGCGCCCCCATCCCTGCGCATACCTGCATACCTACGTACCTGCGCAGGTGGGGAGGGCGGGGAGGGGCGTGAATTGCTGGCCGCGCGCTACCGCTGCGCGCCGCTCGCAACTTTCACAAAGTAGGTGTGCGGATGGAGGGAGCCGGTGTCCGGACGGATGGGGGGCCGGTGGCCGAGCCCACAGCCGAACCGGCGGTCAAAGGAGCGGTCGAACCGGCTGTGCCGGGCGGGAGTCGGCGACGAAAGCTGATAGCCGTCACCGGGGGGTCCCCGGGGGCCCCACCCCTGGCCGCCCGGACAACAGCACTTCGCGCTGGAGGGACGGAAGTCAAGGGTGGAGCGAAGCGGAATCGGCGTAGCCGACGCCCGCAGGGCGCCCTTTACTTCCGTCCCGGAAGCGCCACTCTGCCTACTTCCGGGCGGCCACGTTCACGCCACGGCGCAGGCCCACCCACCCAGAGCCCATGCTTTCCCGCCCAGAGCCCGTGCTTCAGGGCAGCGCCCTGCACAGGGCCTCCAGCGCCGCCGCCCACGCCCGATCCGACGGCGTCCCGTACCCCACCACCAGCGCGTCCGAAGAAGGCTCCACCGCCCGGGGGTGCCGGAACCGGGACAGCCCCTGGAGGGCCAGGCGCTGCCAGTGCGCGGCCTGCACCACCGTCTGCTCGCTGCCCGGCGGAAGGCGCAGAACGGCGTGCAGACCGGCCGCGATACCGGTCACGCGGACGTCGGGCGCACGCTCGGCCAGGGCGGCGACGAGCTGATCACGCCGGCGCCGGTAGCGCAGCCGGACGGCCCGGACGTGGCGGTCGTACGCACCGGACGTCAGGAACTCCGCGAGCGTCACCTGTTCGAGCGCGCTGCTGCCCGCCCCGTGGGCGTCCTTGAGCTCGGCGACCTCCGGGGCCAGGGCGGCGGGCAGCACCATCCAGGCGAGCCGCAGCCCGGGCGCGAGGGACTTGCTGGCCGTGCCGAGGTAGACCACGCGGTCGGGGTCGAGGCCCTGGAGCGCGCCGACCGGCTGCCGGTCGTAGCGGAACTCCCCGTCGTAGTCGTCCTCCAGGATCAGGCCGTCGGCACGGCGCGCCCAGTCGACGGCCGCCGCCCGCCGGTCGGGGTGCAGCGGCACCCCCGTCGGAAACTGGTGCGCGGGGGTCAGCAGAACCGCCCCGTGCCCGGCGAGACCGTCCGTGCGGGCACCGCGGTCGTCGACGGCGAGCGGAACGGTGCGCAGGCCCGTGCGGGCCAGGCGCTCCCAGTGGAGGTCGAGGCCGTACGACTCCACGGCGATCCGCCCGAGTCCGCGCTCGTGCAGCAGGGCGCCGAGGAGGCTAAGACCGTGGGCGATACCGGGTACGACGATGATCCGGTTGGGGTCGGCGTGGACGCCGCGGGCGCGCGAGAGGTACGCGGCGAGCGCGGTGCGCAGCTCGACACGGCCGCGCGGGTCGCCGTAGCCGAGGACGTCGTCGGGCGCGGCCGCGAGCGCGCGCCGGGCCGACTTGAGCCACTGCGTGCGCGGGAACGACGCCACGTCCGGTCTGCCCGCCATCAGGTCGTACGTGGGTGCGCCGCCCGTCCGCCGCGGGCGCGGGGAAGCCACCGGGCCCGGCACGGCGCGCTCGGCGACGCGTGTGCCGGAGCCCTGCCGTGCCGTCAGCCAGCCCTCGGCGACCAGGTCCGCGTACGCGTCGGCGACGGTGTTGCGCGCGATACCGAGGTCCGTGGCGAGGGTGCGGGACGACGGCAGGCGGGTGCCGGGGGCGAGACGGCCGCCGCGCACCGCCTCGCGCAGGGCGTCGGTGAGACCTTTGCGGACGCCGGAGGCCACCGCCGCAGGGGTGTCCAGGTGCAGGTCCACACCCAGGTCCACACCCAGGTCCACACCGGAAGTGGCCCAAGAATCCTCCATGGAAATGGACCATACCTCTGGGCTAATCGGATCGTAGCGTCGTACGTATGACGAACATGGAGAGCGGCACCGAAAGCGGCACGGTCCGCGAGGACGAGCGCCTTCCCGAGCACCTGCCCCGTCTCGACATCGCCGAGCACGCCCCCGAGGCGTACAAAGCCATGATCCGGCTCGCCACCGCCGCGAAGAAGGGCGTCGACCCGGTCCTCTTCGAACTGGTGCAGTTGCGGGCCTCGCAGATCAACCACTGCGCGTTCTGCATCGACATGCACACCAAGGACGCCCTCGCCGCGGGTGAGAGCGTCGAGCGGATCGTGCAGCTCAGCGCCTGGGAGGAGTCCAAGCACTTCTACACGGCCAAGGAGATCGCGGCCATCGAGCTGACCGAGGCCGTCACCGTCCTCACCGACGGCTTCGTGCCGGACGACGTGTACGAGCGGGCCGCGAAGCACTTCGACGACACCGAGATGGCCCACCTGATCGCGGCGATCACCCTCATCAACGGCTGGAACCGCTTCGCGGTGACCTCCCGCATGGTGCCGGGCCACTACACGCCGGGCTCGACCGCGCACCGGCCCGCCGAGTGACCGGCACGGCCGCGGCGTTCGGCGCGCTGCACCGGGACCGGGCTCCCGGCGATCCGCTCGTCCTGCCGGGACCGTGGGACGCGGCCAGCGCCCGCGTCTTCGAGGAGGCCGGGTTCCCCGCGCTCGCCACGCCAAGCGCGGGTGTCGCCGCCTCCCTCGGGTACGCCGACGGGTCCGTGCCGCCGCGGGAGATGTTCGAGGCCGTGGGGCGGATCGCGCGGGCCGTGTCGGTGCCGGTCAGCGCGGACGTCGAGGACGGGTACGGGCTTGAGGCGCGGAGGCTGGTGGGGCGGTTGCTCGACGCCGGGGTCGTCGGGTGCAACCTGGAGGACTCCTGGGGGCGCGAGGACACCCCCGTGGGGGGTCTCAAGGACGCCCAGGAGCAGGCGGATTACCTCGCGGCGGTGCGGGAGGTCGCCGGGGCGGAGCTGTTCGTCAACGCGCGCGTCGACACGTACGTCCGTGGGGTGCCGGACCTGGCGGAGACCGTCCGGCGGGCCCGGCTCTACCTGGCGGCGGGGGCCGATTCCGTGTACGTCATCATGGCGCCCGTCGACGTCATCCCCGCCTTGCGGGACGCGATCGACGCGCCGCTCAATGTGGTCCACCTTCCGGGTGGGCCGTCTCCCCGGGAGCTCGGGGAGCTGGGGGCGTCTAGGGTCACCTTCGGGCCGGGGTTGCACCGCCGGGCGATGGAAGCGCTGCGGGGGGTCGCGGAGGGGCTGGGGTAGGGGCCCTGCCGGGGGCTCCCCAATCCCGCCCCTTCCCGATCCTGGGGCTCCGCCCCAGACCCCGGTCCTCAAACGCCGGACGGGCTGAAATCTTCGCCGACGCGGCAAAGTCTCAGCCCGTCCGGCGTTTGAGGACGAGCGCGCAGCGCGATTGACGGGGGGCTACTTCGGCAGCCAGGACCGCCATTTCGACTCGTGCGAGTCGATCCACTTCTTCGCCGCGTCATCAGGCGACATCTTCTTGTCGGCGATCAGGAGGGAAACCTCGTTCTGGTCAGCCTCGGACCACCGGAAGTTGCGGAGGAACTCCGCGGCCTTGCCGCCGTTCTTCGCGAAGTCGGCGTTGAAGTACTTCTGGAGCGGCGTGTGCGGGTAGGCGCACTTGATCTTGGCGGGGTCGGCGTCGCAGCCCTCCTTGTAGGCGGGGAGCTTCACCTCCGTCATGGGTACCTTCTCGAACAGCCACTGCGGCTTGTACCAGTAGGTGAGGAAGGGCTTCTTCTGCTTGGCGAACTGTTCGATCTGGGTGATCTGGGCCGCCTCGGAGCCCGCGAAGACGACCTCGTAGTCCAGGTCCAGGTTCGCCACCAGGGCCTTGTCGTTCGTCACGTACGACGGGGAGCCGTCCATGAGCTGGCCCTTGTCGCCGCTCTCGGAGGTGCGGAACCGGTCGGCGTACTTGTTGAGGTTCTTCCAGTCCGTGACGTCCGGGTGCTTCTTGGCGAAGTACGTCGGGACGTACCAGCCGATGTGCCCGGTCACGCCGACATCGCCGCCGGGGACGATCGTCTTCTTGTCCTTGACGTAGCGCTGCTCCTGGTCCGGGTGGCCCCAGTCCTCCATGATCGCGTCGACGCGGCCCTGGCTGAGGGCGTCCCAGGCGGGCACCTCGTCGATCTGGACCTTGTCGACGCGGTAGCCCAGCTCGTTCTTGAGCAGGTACTCGGCGACGGCGACATCCGCCTGCGCGCCGACCCAGGACTGGACCGAGAGGGTCACCGTCCTGGCTCCGGCGGCGTTCGCGTACGGGGACGCCTGCTTGGTCATGTCGGCGGCACCGCAGCCGGAGAGCGCGATGAGCGCACCGGTCGCCGTGACGGCACTCATGACACGCGTACGAACGCGCATGTCACGCTCCCTTCTTCGCGCTGTGTTCCCGGCGTGTCGTGGGCTGCGTGACCCGGTCGAGCATCAGGCCGAGGCAGACGATCGCGACACCGGCCACCAGGCCCGTCGCCAGGTCGCCCTGCGCGATGCCGAACACGACGTCGTAGCCGAGCGCGCCACCGCCGACGAGGCCGCCGATGACGACGACGGCGAGGACCAGGACGACGCCCTGGTTGAGGGCGAGCATCAGGGCGGGACGGGCGAGCGGCAACTGGACCTGGCGCAGTTGCTGCCAACCGGTGGCGCCGAGCGAGCGCGAGGACTCCATCGCGGCGGCGTCGACCTGGCGCAGGCCCTGCGTGGTGATGCGGACGACGGCGGGCAGCGCGTAGACGACGGCCGCGGCGACCGCGGGGGCGCGGCCGATGCCGAAGAGGGCGACGACCGGGATCAGGTACACGAACTGCGGCATGGTCTGGAACACGTCGAGCACCGGGCGGAGCAGGCGTTCGAACCGCTTGCTGCGGGACGCCGCGATGCCGGTCGCGAAGCCGAGGACCAGCGTCACGGCGACACCGGCGAGGACCTGCGCGAGCGTGTCGAGGGACTTGTTCCATACGCCGAGGACACCGATGGCGCCCATCGCGGCGACGGCGGTCAGCGCGGTCTGCCAGGTGCCGATCAGCCAGGCGAGGGCGGCGACGATGAGGAGGACCGACCACCAGGGCAGGCCCTGGAGACCGTCGCGGACCGGGTTGAGGACCCATTCGGTGAAGTTCGCCGCCCAGTCGGCGGTGCCGCCGACGACGGGCACGCCGGTGTAGATGTGGTCGACCATCCACTCCTTGGCGGTGTTGACCGACGGGGCGATGTTGACGACCCAGTCCGTGGGCCAGTCCACGCGGTCCGCGAAGCGGGCGGCGAGCGCGGCGACGACGGTGACGGCAGCGGCGACGGACCAGCCGCGCGGGCCCCGCAGTGGCGAGTTGTCCTCCGCGTGGGCGCCGACGCGCTCACCGGCGGCACCGGTGACGCGGTCAAGGACCACGGCGAGCAGCACGATGGGGATACCGGCGGCGAGCGCCTGGCCGACGTCGACGGTGGAGAGCGCCTGGTAGACGCGGTCGCCGAGGCCGCCCGCGCCGATGACGGAGGCGATGACGGCCATGGAGAGCGCCATCATGATGGTCTGGTTGACGCCGAGCAGGAGTTCCTTGAGGGCGAGGGGCAGGCGCGCGGAGAGCAGCCGCTGGCGTCCGGTCGCGCCCAGCGAGGTCACCGCCTCCATCACGCCGCCGTCGGCGCCGCGCAGGCCGAGCGCGGTGAGCCGGGCCATGGGCGGGGCGGCGTACACCACCGTCGCGATGA
Source organism: Streptomyces aureocirculatus (assembly GCF_000720475.1). GTDB lineage: Bacteria > Actinomycetota > Actinomycetes > Streptomycetales > Streptomycetaceae > Streptomyces > Streptomyces aureocirculatus. The sequence continues at coordinate 120,517 of NZ_JOAP01000011.1, read as the reverse complement.
TGGCCGCGGGCACGCCCATGCCGAAGACGAGGGCGAACGGCAGCAGGTACGCGTACGCGGGGAGCACCTGCATGGTGTCGAGCACCGGGCGCAGGATGCGGAAGGCGCGGTCGTTGAGTCCGCCCGCGAGGCCGAGGAGCAGGCCGATCACGACCGAGGCGAGGACCGCCACGGTCATCAGGGCGAGCGTCTGCATGGTGGGCACCCACATGCCGAGCAGCCCGCACACCGCGAACGCGGTGGACGCCATGACGGCCAGCTTGACGCCCGCGACCCGCCAGGCGATCAGACCGGCGCCGATGGTCACTCCGGCCCAGCCCGCCGCGAGCAGGACGAGGTAGACGCCGCGCACGGACAGCACGATGGCGTTGGAGACGTGCCCGAGGAAGTAGGTGAACAGCCAGTGGCTGTCGCGGTTGTCGATGATCCAGTCGGTGGTCCTGCCGAGCGGCTCGGTCAGGTCGACGGTGAGGGCGTCGGGCCAGGCGCCGGAGGCCCACTTGGCGTTGAGGATCGGCACGACGACCGCGGCGGCGACGGCGAGCAGCAGGAGCTTACCGACGGCACGGTGCCGCAGGAGCGCGCCGATTCCCGTATCTCGTGCGGGAGTGGAAGCGGTGGCGGTGGCCATCAGGCGACCACCTCGCCCTTGCCGGGAGCCGGTGTCCTGGCGGGCCCTGGGGTGGCGGGCCCTGCCGTGGCGGTCCCCGCGACGACGGCGAGCAGCCCCGCGTGGTCCACCACGCCCAGGCAGCGCTTGCCGTCCATCACGCGCACCGGGAAGCCGGAGCGGGCGACGGCCTCGATGGCCTCGGTGACCTTGGCGTCGGGCGCGAGGGCGGCGCCCGGGGTCTCCTCGCCCTCGCCCACGGGGCGCATCGCGCTGCGTACGCTCATCACGTCGGCGCGGGCCACGTCGCGGACGAAGTCGCGGACGTAGTCGTCGGCCGGTGAGCCGACGATCTCCTCGGGGGTGCCGAGCTGGACGACGCGGCCGTCGCGCATCAGGGCGATGCGGTCGCCGAGCTTGAGGGCCTCGCTGAGGTCGTGGGTGATGAAGACCATCGTGCGGCCCTCCTCACGGTGCAGCCGCACGACTTCTTCCTGCATGTCGCGGCGGATCAGCGGGTCGAGCGCGCTGAACGGCTCGTCGAAGAGGAGGACTTCGGGGTCCACGGCGAGGGCGCGGGCCAGGCCCACGCGCTGCTGCTGGCCGCCGGAGAGCTGTCCGGGCTTGCGCTGCTCAAGGCCTTCGAGGCCGACCTTCTTGACGACTTCGAGGGCCTTGGCACGGCGCTCGGCCCTGCCGACCCCCTGGATCTCCAGGCCGTACGCGACGTTGTCGAGGACCGAGCGGTGCGGCAGGAGGCCGAAGTGCTGGAAGACCATCGAGGCACGGTGCCGGCGCAGTTCGCGCAGGCGGGCCCTGTCCATGGCGAGAACGTCCTCACCGTCGATCCGGATCGAACCGGACGTGGGCTCGATGAGGCGGGTCAGACAGCGTACGAGGGTGGACTTGCCGGAGCCCGACAGGCCCATGACGACGAAGACCTCGCCCTTCTTCACCTCGAAGGACACATCCCGCACGGCGGCGGTGCAGCCGGTGCGCTCGCGCAGCTCGGCCGGGTCAAGGGCTGTCAGTTCGCTGTCGCCCGGTATTCGCTCGGCTCTGGGGCCGAAGACCTTCCACAGGTTCTCGACGGCGAAGACGGGCCCGTCGCCGGGCGCCTCGCTCGTGTCCTCGCTCGTGTCCTTGCTCGTCACGACGGCCTCGCTCATCGGCCGTCACCTCCCAGGATCTCGGCACATTTCTCCCCGACCATGAGTACTCCGATCATCGGGTTCACGGCGGGCATCGTCGGGAAGACGGATGCGTCCGCGATTCGGATTCCTTCCAGGCCCCGGATTCTCAACTCGGGATCGACCACCGCGAGTTCATCACCGGAAGCTCCCATTCGGCAGGTTCCTGCCGGGTGGTAGACGGTGTGGGCCGCCTTGCGCACCAGCTCGCTGATCTCGGCGTCGTCGGTGACCTCGGGGCCGGGGAAGACCTCGCGCTTGAGCCACTTCTTGAACGGCTCGGCCTCGGCGACCCTGCGGGCCAGCTTGATGCCGTCGACGAGCGTCCGCCCGTCGTAGTCACCCTCGTCCTCGAAGTACTTGAAGTCGATGGCGGGCTTGACCTCGGGGTCAGCGGAGGTGAGGTACAGGCGGCCGCGGGCGCGGGACTTGGGGATGTTCGGGGTCATCGACACACCGTGCTCGGGGCGTTCGTAGCCGAGCCGCTCCGGGTTGTCGGTGAACGGGATCTGGTAGAAGTGGAACATCAGGTCCGGGCCCTTGTGGGCGGGGTCCCGCTTCACGAAGAGGCCCGCGTCGGAGTCCATCGCGGAGTTGCCGGGGATCGGCCCGTTCGTCTCCCAGACGATGACCGACTCGGGGTGGTCGATGAGGTTCTCGCCGACGCCCGGCAGGTCGTGCGCGACCGGGATGCCGAGGGCCTGGAGGTCCTTTGCGGGGCCGATGCCGGAGTGCATCAGGAGGCGGGGCGTGTCGATGGCGCCCGCGCAGACGAGCACCTCACGGCGGGCGGTGAGCAGTTGCTCCGCGCCGTCCCCGGTGCGGACGTGGACGCCGCGCGCGGTCTTGCCGTCGAGTTCCAGCCTGTACGCCCACGTCTCCAGGAAGAGGTGGAGGTTCGGGCGGTCGCCCGCCTCCATGTGGGGGTGCAGATAGGCGACGGAGGCGGAGGAACGCTTGTTGTTCTCCGGGTGGTAGGCCAGGTCGAAGAAGCCGACGCCCTCCTCGAAGGGCCGGTCGTTGAAGCCGACGACCTCGGGGACGTCCAAGGCGGACTTGACGGCCTCGACCCAGTCGGTGGCGATCTGGTTCTGGTCCTTCTTCGCGACGCGCACCACGTTGTTGCGCAGCTTGCCGAAGTAGGGGTCCATCGACGTGGCGTTCCAGCCGGTGGCGCCCGCCTCCTCCCACTCGTCCCAGTCGGACGGCAGCGGCTTGAAGGAGATCAGGGTGTTGTGCGAGGAGCAGCCACCGAGGACCTTGGCGCGGCTGTGCAGGATGTGCGAGTTGCCGCGCGGCTGCTCGGTGGTGGTGTATCCGTAGTCGAGTTCGCCGCCGAGGAGGCCGAGCCAGCGGCGCAGCGTCAGGACGTCGTCCCGGTCGATGTCGCTGGGGCCGCCCTCGATGACGGCGACGGAGACGTCCGGGTTCTCGGTGAGGCGGGACGCGATCACCGATCCTGCGGTGCCGCCGCCGACGATGACGTAGTCGAACTCGGTCTGGTCAGACATGCGTGAAGTGCTCCTCTTCCTGCGAGGTCGTGCAAGGTGCTCGCGCGTAATGAGCGGGGAGTGCTCGAACGTGTTACGCGCGGGGCGGTGTGTCCCGCCCCGCGCGTCTCGCTGCGTGGTGCCGGTGTTCGGCGCGTGATGCCGGTGAACGGCGCGTGGTGCCGGTGTTCGGCGCGTGATGCCGGTGAACGGCACGTGGTGCTGGTGGTCGGCGCGTCGGCGCGTGGTGCCGGTGGTCGGCGCCTGGTGAACGGTGGTCAGCCGGCGAACCAGCGGACCGGCTGCGGCGCCAGGTTCTGGTAGATGTGCTTGGCCTCGCGGTACTCGGCGAGCCCTGCGGGTCCCAGTTCGCGGCCGACGCCGCTCTTGCCGAAGCCGCCCCACTCGGCCTGCGGCAGATAGGGGTGGAAGTCGTTGATCCAGATGGTCCCGTGGCGCATCCGGCGTGCCATGCGGCGGGCGCGCCCGGAGTCGGTGGTCCACACGGCGCCCGCGAGTCCGTACTCGGTGTCGTTGGCGAGGGCGAGGGCCTCCTCCTCGGTGCGGAAGGTCTCCACGGTGAGGACCGGGCCGAAGACCTCCTCGCGGACGACCTTCATCTCGCGGTGGCACTGGTCGAGGACCGTCGGCTCGTAGAAGTAGCCGGTGGCGGGGCGCGCGTCGGTGGGCTCGGGCCGCTTGCCGCCGCACCGCAGCACGGCGCCCTCCTCCAGGGCGGATGCGACGTAGCCCTCGGTCTTCTCGCGCTGCTCCTTGGAGACGAGGGGGCCGCACTCGACGCCGTCCTCGGTGCCGCGGCCGAGGCGGATCTTCTCGGCGCGCCGGGTCAGTTCGGCGACGAAGCGCTCGCGCACCGACTCCTCGATGATGAGGCGGCCGCCGGCGGAGCAGACCTGCCCGCTGTGGATGAAGGCGGCGTTCAGCGCCTGGTCGACGGCGGTGTCGAAGCCCTCGTCGGTGGCGCAGGCGTCCGCGAAGACGACGTTCGGGTTCTTGCCGCCGAGTTCGAGGGCGACCTTCTTCACGCCGACGGCGGCGGCCTGGGCGACCTTGGTGCCGGAGACGAGCCCGCCCGTGAAGGAGACGAGGTCGACATCGGGGTGGTCGGCGAGGCGGGCGCCGACGGTGTGGCCGGGTCCTGTGACGATGTTGGCGACGCCCTTGGGCAGTCCGGCCTCGACCAGGAGCTCGATCAGGGCGACCGTCGTCAGGGGAGTGATCTCGCTCGGCTTGATGACGAAGGTGTTGCCGGCCGCGAGGGCGGGCGCGATCTTCCAGCTCGCCTGGAGCAGCGGATAGTTCCAGGGGGTGATCATCGTGCAGACGCCGATGGGCTCGTGCACGACGACGCTGTGGATGTCGTCGGACCCGGCGTCCACGACACGGCCCGCGCCCTCGCCGATCACGAGGTCGGCGAAGTACCGGAAGGCGTCGGCCACGCAGTCGACGTCGACGCGGCCCTCTTCGACGGTCTTGCCCGCGTCCCGGCTCTCCAGGAGGCCGATCTTCTCGCGGTCACGGACCAGCAGGTCTGCGACGCGGCGCAGCAGCGCGGCGCGCTCGGCGACCGGCGTGCCCGGCCAGGGGCCCTCGTCGAAGGCCCGGCGCGCGGCGGCGATGGCCGCGTCGGCGTCGTCCGTGCCGCCTTCGGCGATGATCGCGAACGGCTTGGCATCCGCGGGGTCGATGATCTCGCGGGTGGCGCCGGAAGCGGCGCCCAGCCACTCTCCCGCCACATGGATGGTCTGTTGTGCGGACACGTCCCTGTTGCCTTCCGTTCCTGGCATTTCGTCGGCATTCGCTGCCTTTTGCCCCACCTGATCACTCGTGGTAGCCGGGAGCACCTGCCCTGGTCCGGGAAAAGCATGCACGTTCGATGGCCGAAAGTGCGCTGTGTCACTCGACCCGCGGTTACGTGTCGTCACTCGGCTCGCGCGTATGTGTCGCCCCCGTCCGTGAACCCAGGTCCCGCACACACCCCCGCAGCCACGCGTGCGCCGGGTCCGCGTCGTTGCGGGGGTGCCAGGCCATGCCGAGGGTGAGCGGTGGCAGGTCGAGGGGCAGCGGGAAGGTCACAAGACCGAGGGTGTCCGTCAGGGGGCGCGCCCAGGACATGAAGAGGCCGACGAGGTCGGTGTGCAGCAGGATGAAGAGGGACGAGGGGTACGTCCCCACGCTCCCCACCACCTTGCGGCGCAGTCCGAGTTCCGTGAGGGCCGCGTCGACGGGACCGGACATCCGCCCCTTGCGCGACACCGCCAGGTGGTCCGCGGCGGCGAACCGCTCCGGCGTCACCTCGCCGTCGAGGAGCGGGTGCCCGGGGCGTACGACGCCCATCATCACGTCGTCGTGGAGGTGCTCGACCCGCACCTCGGGCGCGACCGTGTCGATCACGCCGACCTCCAGGTCCGCGGTGCCCTCGCGGAGCACGGGCGCGGCCAGATGGCTCTCCTGGAGGAAGCGCACCCGTACTCCCGGGGCCTCGGCCGCCGCACGGGCGAAGAGCTGGGGCGCCCACGCCGCGGCGAACGCGTCCTGGCCGACCACGGTGAGCGTGCGCGCGACCGTCCGCAGGTCCTGGGCGCCGGGACCGGCGAACACGGCCCGCGCCCGCTCCACCACCGCGCCCACCTCCGCCTGCACGGCGAGGGCGTACGGCGTCGGCACCATCCGGCGGCCCGCACGTACCAGGACCGGGTCGCCGAGTGCCTTGCGGAGCCTGCCGAGCGTGCGGCTCATCGCGGGCTCCGACAGATGCAGCCGGGCGGCGGCCCCGCGCACACTGCGCTCGTCGAGCAGCACATCGAGGGCGAGCAGCAGATTGAGGTCGACGCCGCCCCTGTCACCGGGAAGCTCCACCGGAAGCTGTCCTTGCGTCACACGCAATCACCTCTTGCACAAGTTGCACTGGAAAGCAGGTACGGGCTGAGCCTACGGTGACGGCATCCCCCTTCCGGACACTCCTGAGCCCGACGCTCCCCAGGAGGAGCCATGCCTGCGCCTGCCCACTCCCCGTCCACCACCCGCGCCACCGTGCCGCCCTCCCCCACGTCCCCGGGGCCGCCGGGGCCCCCGGGGCCGGGGCCCCTCAGACGCTCCACCCTCCTCGTCCTGTGCGTCTGCGTCCTCGTCGCCCAGAGCATGGTCGCCGCCATCAACCTGCTGCTCCCCCAGCTCAGCGCGTCCGGTCTGCACCTCACGGCCAGCGAACTCCTGTGGACCGTCGACGCCTACGTCATCGTCTTCGCGGGCCTGCTCATCCCGGCGGGCGCGCTCGGTGACCGGTACGGGCGCAAGGGCGCGCTGCTCGCGGGGCTCGGCCTGTTCGCCGCGGGCGCCACGCTGAGCGCGCTCGCCGTGTCCCCGGCCCTGCTCGTCGCGGGCCGCGGAGTCTCCGGCGCGGGCGCGGCGCTGATCATGCCCGCGACCATGTCGATCCTGGTGCGCGTGGCGCCGCCCGAGCAGCGGCCCCGCGCCCTGGCCTCCTGGACCCTCGCGCTCGGCCTCGGCGGCTTCGTGGGGAACGCCGGGGGCGGCCTGGTCGGCGAGTACCTTTCGTGGCGGGCGCTGTTCTGGGTGATGGTGCCGCTCGCCGCGGTCCTCGCGCTCGCCGTGGCCCGCGCGGTGCCCCGCACCGGCCACTCGGCGGGCACCCCCGCCGCGCCGTCCCTGGACCCCCTCGGCACGCTCCTGCTCACGGCGGGTCTCGTCGCCGTGCTCTTCGGCGTCATCGAGAGCCCGATGTACGGCTGGACCTCTCCCCGGATCCTGGGCGCCTTCGCGGCAGGTTCCGCCCTGCTCGCCCTGTTCACGGTGCACGCGCTGCGCTCCGCCGCCCCGCTGTTCGACCCGCGGGTCTTCCGCTCCGCGCAACTGCGCGCGGCGACCCTCGGCACGGCGGCCGGGTTCTTCGGCCTGTTCGCGCTGTTCTACGTCAACTCCCAGTACCTGCAGTACGTGCAGGGGTACGGGGCCGCGCGCGCCGGATTCGCCATCCTGCCGCTCACGGTGGGCATGGCCCTGGTGCCCCGGTTCGCGGCGCGCTGGGCCGCGTCGCCCCGGCCGGTGGTGGGCGCGGGCCTGCTGCTCATCGGGGCGGGACTGCTCGCCACCGCCACGGTCGACGCGGGCACCCCGTACGCGGTGTACGCCTGCTGGCTGCTCGTCATCTCCGCCGGTACGGGTCTGTGCATGCCCGCGCTGACGATGAGCGTGGTGTCCGCGCTGCCCCCGCACCAGGCGGGCCTCGGCTCCGGACTCGGCACCTCCGCACGGGAGATCGGCGCCGCCCTCGGCGTGGCCGTCACCGGCACGGTGCTCGCCGCCCACACCGGCACGGGACACGCGGGCGGCACGGCGGACTTCACGTCCGGGATGGCGGCGGCGCTGCGGGTGGTCGGGATCGTGGTGATCGTCGCGGCGGCCGTGGTGACGGCGGGGTTCCCTGGGCGGGACCGGGACGGCGAGGGCTAGGGCCTGTCGACTCCGGTGCCCCCGTCGGCTCCATCGGGCCCGGCAGCCCCGCCGGTCCCGGCAGCCCCATCCGCCCCGCCCGGCTCCGGGCAGTATGTGAGCGGCGGGCAGAACCACTTCAGGGCGGTCGCGACCAGCTCGCGTTCGTCCTGGGTGCCGTCCGCCTCCGCCCCGTAAGCGGCGATGGCGTAGATCTTGCCGTCCTCCGCCTCGAAGCGGTGGTCGACCACGTACCAGGTGCCGATCTCCGGCTCGTCCGTGATCCTGTCCGTGCGGTAGGCGAGCCGGGCTGCGGGGCGCGGGGCGGCCGGGTTCGTCAGGGAGAGCTGCTTGAAGCCCGCGGACTTCGGGACCTTGGTGTCGTCGAGGAACACTTGCAGCGAGGCCATCGGGGACGGCTCGCTCACCTCGTACACCTGGAGCCGTCGACTCCCGTCGGAGCTGCGGTAGTTGACGATGTCGATGGCCGTGCCGGTCTGGGCGCCCTGCCGGCCGCGGCTCCAGCCCCGCGGCACCGCGGTCCGGAAGCCCTCGTCGTCGAGGACGGACTCGTAGCCGGACGGCGGGCCGCCGTCGGGGGACGGCTGCGCGGCGTCCTCCGTGCCCGTCGTGTCCGTGCCCCCCGCGGCGCCCTCCGTGCCGGTGCGCTGCTCGGGCTGCCGGTGCGTCAGATACACGCTCGGCTTCGGCTCGTCCTTCCAGCCGAGCGCCCAGGTGCCGAAGGCGAGCCCGCACACCGCGAGCACCGCGACCGCCCCGCGCAGGGCGGTGCGCTGGCGCCCGGCGTCCCGGTCGTGGAGCGCCGCGATCGCCCGCTCCTGTTCCGGTCCGACCCACTCCTGCCGGTCACTGTCGTAGATCCGCACGTTCAGCCCAGGACCCCGGCCACGGCCTGGAGGAAGGCCGTCACGGACGCGGCCGTCGTGGCGGCGGGCGCGCACTCCGTGAGGGAGTCGCGCAGCCGTACGAGGACGCCGCGCTCCACGCGGCCGCCGCCCGTGATCTCGCCCTCGACCTCGTCGAGCTGGGCGGTGATCTCGTCGTCGGCGGGTGTGCGCTCGCCCTCGCCCTCGCCCAGCTCCCGGCGGAGCGTGCGGACGGCGCTCAGGAGGTCGCCGCGCGCCCGGTCGGCGACCACCGTCGTGTAGTTGGTGGACTCGGCCCTGCCGTGGTCGCCGAAGGCCAGGGAGCCGCCGTGGACGGCGCCGATGTGCACGCTCGCTCCGCCGCCCGGGGCCTTGTCGTCACTGCTCATGGGGTGTTCCTCCCGTAAAGGGCCGCTCACGCGGGGCTCTTGTCCATGTGGGTGGCCCGGCCGTGGGTGCCGGTGGCGAGGGCGCCGCCGGACATCTCCTTGATGTAGACACCGCTGTTGATCTGCGTGATGTGCTGCTCCAGGCGGTCGGTGCGGTAACCGCCCTCCCTGAGCGCGTCGCGCACGCCCTCGCCGATGCGGTCCTGGAGGGTGCGGGTGTAGCGGGCGACGTCCATCTCCTGGAACAGCGAGAGCTCGTCGGTGGCGGCGAGCTGGCGCAGCGAGACCAGCGGGGCATCGGGGGCGCGGCCGGGCTCCGGCCACAGTTGGGCGGCGCCGTGCCGCAGGAGACGGCCGAGGCTCCGCAGGGCACCGGCGGCTCCGGCGGGCACCCGCGCGGGGTCCGGGTCGGCCTCCGGCACCGTCAGCCACAGCCGCAGCGCGGTCCCGAGCGAGGGCAGCCAGCGCAGGGCGGTGATGCCGATGGCCACCGAGTGCGCGGGGGCGGCGACACAGGCGCGGGCCGCGGCGCGCAGCGGTCCTTCCGGCTCACCGCCCACGAGCCCGTCCACGGCGCGGAACTCGGCCCTGACCGGGCCGAGTACGTGCGGCACCACTTCCAGGACGAGCATGCCTCCTTGCGTGTGCACCCGGACCAGGAGCGAGACGACGACCTGCTCGTTCCAGGCGCCGACGCGGATGCGCAGGAAGTGGCGGCGCGCCTCGCCGCCCTCGCCCGCGGACTCGTCGAGGTGCCGGTCCGCCTGGTCCCGCGCGTACACGAGGGCCTGTCGCGCGCCCTCGCCCGTGTACACCTCCTCGTCGCGGCCGACGCCCGCCGGGAGATAGACGAACTCCTCGATCTCCAGTTGCCGCAGCCGGTCCCTGCTGGTGGCCGCCGCCGATGTGCGCAGGTCCTCCAGGCGGGGCTCGATCATCGTGATGACGTCGTTCGCGGTGAGCGCGACGGGAGCGGTCTGCTGCCGGGGCACACCGCCGTTCGCCCCGGGCGGGCCCGGCGCGGCACCGGCGGCCGGGGCGGCGTCGCCCTCGTCGGCGGCACGCTTCAGTTCCAGGACGACGGACCAGGGCTTGCGGGGCGTTCCGGCGCCGACGAAGGGGCGGTTGACGTCATACAGGGTGAGGGAGGCGTCCTGCTCGCGGCGGATGCACCGCTCGATGCGGCCGTACCGGGCGGGCAGGCGCGGCTGCTCGGTCTCGGCGAAGGTCTGCCGGGCCAACTGCGAGCGCAGTATCCGGGCGCGCAGGGAGGTGTGGCGCCAGACGACGGCCGCGATCAGGAGCGGGAAGATCACGGGGTACGGGGTGTCGGCGACCCCGTCGATCGCGGCCACCGCGTACGCGAGCGCCGCCGACCAGGCCGTGTACGTGAGCAGCCAGCCGAAGCGCCGCCGCAGCCAGGCGAGGGGCGCGGGCAGCGGCACCGGCCGCAGCGGCGCACCGACGCCCGTGTCCCGGCCCGCCACCATCCGCGCGCACCACAGCAGCAGCACCACGAGGGCGTACGCGAGGGCCCAGCCGCCGGGCACCATGCCGCCGAGCCCGCCGCCGGGCTCCGCGTCGCTTACGCCCGCGGCCTCGGTGCCGAACGGGAGCCAGGCGATGTCGGCGGCGGAGAGCCCCGCGTCGCCGCCCGCGCGGTCCTCCAGGGCGTCCCAGAGCAGCACGGCGTCCGTGATCAGGAACCCGGCCCAGACGGCGAGCAGCAGCAGCGCCGTCACCAGTTCGTCGCGCCGGGCGCGCAGCGCGTGCGCGAGCACCGGCAGCACATCGGCGCCGAGCGGAGGCGCCACCGGGCGCTCCGCGTGCCCGACGAGCTCTTCGACGACGCGTCTGCGGAACGCCGCGTTGAGGTGGGTGCCCGCGCTGAGCAGCCGGGTGGCCTCGGTGTGCGCGTACTGGCGGGGCGCCCGGCGTCGCTGCCGTCGGGACGGCCGCCGCGGCGGATCGGCTCGCATGCGGCGCAAGTTAGCGGAGGGGGCGGTGGGTGTCCGGCGAATGGGACAACTGTCCCCCGAAGGAATTCCGCGTACGCGAAAGCCCCCCGGGCCTTGGCTACGGCGTCGGGGGGCTTCGTCGTGCGCGCTCGCGTACGCGCGAACTCAGGTACGCGTACTACGGCGTGGTACTGCCGTGGTGCTAGATGAGGCCGAGGCCGCGGACCGCCTCGCGCTCCTCCTCCAGCTCCTTGACGGAGGCGTCGATGCGGGCGCGGGAGAAGTCGTTGACGTCCAGGCCCTGGACGATCTCGTACTTGCCGTCCTTGGCGGTGACGGGGAAGGAGGAGATGAGGCCCTCCGGCACACCGTACGAACCGTCGGACGGGATGCCCATGGAGGTCCAGTCACCGGCGGCCGTGCCGTTGACCCACGTGTGCACGTGGTCGATGGCGGCGTTGGCGGCCGAGGCGGCGGAGGACGCGCCGCGGGCCTCGATGATCGCGGCGCCGCGCTTGGCGACGGTCGGGATGAAGGTGTCGGCGAGCCACTGCTCGTCGTTCACGACCTCGGCGGCGTTCTTGCCGGCGATCTCCGCGTGGAAGATGTCCGGGTACTGGGTGGCGGAGTGGTTGCCCCAGATGGTGAGCCGCTTGATGTCGGCGACGGACGCGCCGGTCTTCTTCGCGAGCTGCGAGAGCGCGCGGTTGTGGTCCAGGCGCGTCATGGCGGTGAAGCGCTCGGCCGGTACGTCCGGGGCGGCGGCCTGCGCGATGAGCGCGTTGGTGTTGGCCGGGTTGCCGACGACGAGGACCTTGATGTCGTCCGCGGCGTGGTCGTTGATGGCCTTGCCCTGCGGCTTGAAGATGCCGCCGTTGGCCTCCAGGAGGTCACCGCGCTCCATGCCCTTGGTGCGGGGGCGGGCGCCGACGAGGAGGGCGACGTTGGCGCCGTCGAAGGCGACGTTCGGGTCGTCGCTGATCTCGATGCCCTTGAGCAGCGGGAAGGCGCAGTCGTCGAGCTCCATGGCGGTGCCCTCGGCGGCCTTGAGGGCGGGCGTGATCTCCAGGAGGCGCAGATTGACCGGCACGTCCGGGCCGAGCAGGTGGCCGGAGGCGATGCGGAAGAGCAGCGCGTAGCCGATCTGGCCGGCTGCGCCGGTGACGGTGACATTCACGGGAGTGCGGGTCATGGCGATCTCCGTAAGACGGCTGGCGGTGGGGGATTCCTGCCCCATGTGCTGGATCCCCACCGACGCCCTCGATGATCGATCTCTTGGCATCAAGAGAGATCCGGCGTCAGGTTACCGCGCCGTCGCCCGCCCGGAACGGTGGGGCCGTGTGGGCCACCCCACAAGCCCTGGCCCCTGGGCCTCGAACGGACACGGGTGGGCGGCCGCCACCTCGGGGGGACAAGGCGGCAGCCGCCGGGGGGTGTGACCACTCCCGTGGGGGTACGTACCGCCTGCCCCCGGATCGCCCCCGCATGCGCGCCCGCTGCCTTTTCTGTGGGCAACTGGTCCGCCAGGGGCGGAACGGGTGGGCACAGCGCACCCCTACGGCAGGCAAATGTGGGCAGAGGGGCACCCCTGCAAGCCGACGCCAGTCACTTCGTGCAGCCGGTCTCCCCGGTGGCGAGCGTCACGCACGCCTTGGCGGCGGCGGCGTCCCGCACGGCGACCATGGGCGTGTAGCCGTCGACCCCGTCGACGGTCCCCCGCTGCTGCGCCCCGGCCCCCGCACCGGACCCGGTGATCCGCACCTCGTCCCCCGGCGCGGCCAGGGTGACCCGGGCCCAGGCGGCCCCGCACGTCTTGCTGTACCGCACCTCGACGAGCGTCTTCGTCCCGATGGTCGCCCGGGACGTGGTCCTGGCGAACTCCCGGCCGCACCCCATGTTCTCGGGGTCCTTCCCGGCACAGTCGGCCCCACCGCACTCGACCCCCGCGGGCAGCTTCGCCGTGGACCTCGACGGCGCGGCGGACGGCTTCGCCTTCTCGTCGCCGTCGCCCTTGCCCACGTCCGTGAGGAACACCGCCGCCGCGATCACCACGAGCGCCCCCACCACACCGGCGAGGAACATCGTCAGCTTCCGCTTGCGCCGCTGCCCGTCGGGGGACTTCCCGTCGGACCCGGGCCCCCCGCCCGGGCGCACCGGCGCCACCGACGCCGTCGGGACCACCGATCCTGGCGGCGCCGACGCCTCGTACGAACGCGAGGCAGGCGTGGCCGGCGCCCCGCCCGACCCCGCCGGGGCCTGCGCCTGCGCCCCCTGCCGCACGGCCTCTGGCTCCCGTTCGGCGGGCTGCTGCCGCGGCACCGGCGGCACCGTCGGAGAGACCCCGGCGGGTCCGGCCACACCGGTCACGGTCCCGATGCCGCCCCGGGCCGCCCGCCCGGAACCACTGTTGTCCTTGGAGAGGTTGGGGGTCTGGGGTGCCTGGGGAGTCTGCGGAGTCTGTGGAGCCTTGACGGTCTTGGGAGCCTTGGAGGGCTTGCCCGCCCTGCCCGCCGCTGCGTCCCTGGACTCCTTGGACTCCTTGGACTCCTTGGAACTCCCCGGCGGGTTCGAGGCGAGCCCGCCGAGCGCGGCGCGGGCCTGGGAGATGCGTATGGCCTGCATCGTCATGTCGTGCCGCATCTCGGAGCGGCTCCAGGCGCGCTCCGCGAGCTCCCACATGGTGATGAGGTGCACCGGCGGTGTGCCGGTGACTTCGGCGAGCGCGACGATCGCACCCTTGGGGGCGAGCAGCCGACCGTTCAGATAGCGCTCCCACGACGTCTTGCTGTAGCCGGTCCTGTCCGACACCGCGGCGATGCTGAGCCCGCTGCGGTCGACCAGCGTGCGCAACTGACTCGCGAACTCCCTGACCTGTGGGTCGAGATCGTCCGGTAGCGCCTTCCAACGAGGCATTGCTCCCCCTGTTCCCCCCATACGTGCCTGTGCGCCCCCGCGCGTGAACTACCCAGAGGGATGCGCGGAACCGGGGCGTCAGTTCCCGGTGTGGGGGCGCACTGGAGCATTTGGGACAGAGTGTGCCCTGCCGTGCGCCCCGCGGTCCACGGCTCAGTGTCCCACCGCCGCTCCACCGCGCGTCACGGAACTCCCGCTCTCGCTCCCGCACGCCCCACGATCTTCCTGAATATGCCCTTTGACCAGGTCGTTTCTCATCCGTAGCGGGCCCAGAACACCGTTGCGGAATGGTCACTTCCGTGCCACAGGGGGCGGTCCCGACTTGTCGCCGCCATGGCGCGTCCATGACGCTTGACCACGGCGAGCACGGGGGCTCGCCCCACAGAGCGACGGCGCCCGTCCTCCCACGGGGGAGAGGACGGGCGCCGTCCCTGTGCGGCTCCACGAACTCAGATATTCGTTCCGCCCGGGATCACCAGACCCGTCTCGTACGCGATCACCACGGCCTGGGCCCTGGTGTCCAGGTCCAGTTTGTTCATGGTGCGGTTGAGGTGGGTCTTGACGGTCGCCTCGCTGATGTACAGACGGTCGGCTATCTCCGCGTTGGAGAGGCCCTGCGCGATCAGCTTCAGGACCTCCAGCTCGCGCCCGGTGAGCGCGGCGAGGTCGGCGGGCGGCGCGCCGGCCGGGGCGGGGGCGGCACCGGAACGCACCGCGAAGGCCTCCACCAGACGCCGTGTGACGCTCGGCGCGAACAGCGCGTCGCCGCTGGCCACCGCGGCCACGGCGGCCAGGAGCCGTTCGGGCCCCGAGTCCTTGAGCAGAAAACCGGCCGCGCCCGCGCGCAGCGCCCCGTACACGTACTCGTCGAGATCGAAGGTGGTGAGGACCAGGACGCGGGGCTGCGGCTCGGAGGCCGCGGCGAGGATGCGCTCGGTGGCCGTGATGCCGTTCATGCCGGGCATGCGGATGTCCATGAGGATCACGTCGGGGCGGGTCTCGGCGGCGAGCTCCACGGCTTCCGCGCCGTCACCGGCCTCGCCGACGACCTCGATCCCGGGCGCCGCCCGCAGCACACCGACGAGCCCGGCGCGGATGAGGAACTGGTCGTCCACGACGAGCACCTTGGTGTGGCTCTCGGTCATTCGGTGACATCGTCTCCCGCCGGTGCGGCCCGCGCCGATGTGGGCAGGGTCAGCCTGACGGCGAACCCTCCCGCGCTGCGCGGCCCGATGCTGATCGTTCCGCCGTAGAGCTTCGCTCGTTCACGCATACCAATCAACCCATGTCCACCACCACTCCTCACTCTGTCCGGAATCACCCCCTCCCCATCGTCGGTGACCGAGACCTCGATGCGGTCGCGGTGGTAGTGGAGTTCCACGGTCGCGCTGGCGTGGCGGGCGTGTTTGAGGACGTTGGTGAGGGCTTCCTGGACCACGCGGTACGCGCACAGTTCGACGCCGGGCGCGATCGGCCGCGGCGTCCCCGTGACCCGGAACTCCACGGGCACCCCGCCCGCCCTGACCCGGTCCGTCATGTCCTCGATGCGGGCGAGCCCCGGCATCGGCGCGTCCGGGACCACCCCGTCGTCCTCCTGGGCCCGCAGCACCCGCAGCATGCGCCGCATCTCCTCCAGGGCCTCGGTGCTGGTGGCGGAGATGGTGCCGAGCGCGGTGCGCGCGGTCTTGGCGTCGGAGTCGAAGACGAACTTGGCGAGCCCCGCCTGGACGGAGATCACCGACATGTGGTGGGCGACGACGTCGTGCAGCTCCCTGGCTATCCGGCCGCGCTCCTGAGCGACCGCGTGCCGGGCCCTCTCGTGCTGTTCGGCGTGGGTCTTGCGGGCGAGTTCCGCGGAGCGGCGGGCCAGGTACCCCATCCGCCACACCAGGGCGTTGATGCCGATGGCCTGTGAAGCGACCGTCGGCACCGACGGCATCGCGACGTTGTCCTGCCCCACGAGCCCGCCGTAGACCCAGATGGCCGCGAGCAGTCCCGCGCACCAGCCGGTGGCCTTCGTGGACTTCTGCAGGGCCACTGTGTAGAGACACAGCATCGGCCCGAAGGACGTCACCACGGGCCAGTAGCCGACGGCGACGTACAGGGTCCACAGCGAGTAGGTGAGCAGGCACGCCACCATGGGTGCCTTCCAGCGGAACATGGTCGGCAGGATCACCAGGGTGGCGAGCAGATAGCCGCGCGTATCGAGGGTGGACCAGCCCACCACATGGGCCTCCGGCCCCAGCAACGCGATCAGTGCTGCTTGCCCCAGTGCGAGCAGCACGTCGACTGCGAACGGGGGGAGGCGCATCGCCGCAGCGTAGCCCGCGTGCGGACGGGGGCACGTCCATCGGCTGCCGTACCGCGGAAGTTGTAGACGTCTCCCACGTACTCCGAAGGTGGTATACGAACGTCAACCCGGCACAGGACGACGGGGCACACCGGCGCCGCGTAGGTTCTTGCTCAGCACCACCACCCGCGCCGCCTTGAGAACACGGCGCGCCGGGGGAAGGGGGCGCGGGCCGCAAACGGGGGTTTGCACGGGGGACCAGGCCTGCGCCCCACCGCCCCCGGACACACAGACCACTGAGGTACGCGGCTTCGTGCGGGGGCGCACGAAGGAACGGGCCCGCGGCCGTCGGCACCACCCCCTGCCCCCACGGCCAACGGCCCGTACTCTCCTGGCGAGTACGGGCCGTTGGTGTGTGCCGTGGCCACCCGGCCGCGGTGCCATGGTCACCCGGCCGCGGTGGCCGCCGGGCCGCCCGGCTAGCTGCTGATCGTGAAGTGCAGCGCGTCGTCGAGGAACGGGATCTTCAGCCAGGGATTCGGCTGCGCCATCAACGCGAGCAGCACGATCACCAGGCCGAGACTGCCGTACGTCACCATGTCCGTGAACCGTGAGCGCACCGCCAGCATGCCGACGCCCGGCAGCCACCAGCGCAGCACGGCGCCCGCGAGCAGCGCGAGCCCGATCAGTATCGTGCCGACGCGGAACACGTCGAAGGCGGTCAGGAGCAGCCCGAGCCCCACCAGGGACACGACGCCGAGCAGCGGCCACTGGCGCGCGGGCGCGGGCGCGTCCCCGGACGCCGCGCGGCCGCCACCCTCGGGCCGTGCGGTGTCCCGGGTGAACAGCGGGAACCGCCGCGACACCTTGCGGGGTTCGCCGTCGGGCCCGGGGGCACTGACGGCACCCTTGGCGGTGGGCTCACCGTCGTCAGCCCCGCCGGTGTCGGCGGGCGCTGTGGCCGTGTGGGTGTCGGCGCGCGTGTCCGCGGGGTCACCCTTCGCCTCTGCGTTCATGGGCCAGCCCTTCCCTTGCTCAGCCGGCGCGGCGTTCCGCGGCCTCGACGACGTTGACCAGGAGCTGGGCGCGCGTCATCGGGCCCACCCCGCCGGGGTTGGGCGAGATCCACCCGGCGACCTCGGCGACTCCCGGGTGCACATCGCCGACGATCTTCCCGCTGTCGTCCCTGGAGACACCGACGTCGAGCACCGCGGCGCCCGGCTTCACGTCCTCGGGCTTGATGAGGTGCGGTACGCCGGCCGCCGCCACGATGATGTCGGCGCGCCGCAGGTGGGAGGAGAGGTCACGGGTGCCGGTGTGGCACTGGGTGACCGTCGCGTTCTCGGACTTGCGGGTGAGCAGCAGCGGCATCGGCCGCCCGATGGTCACCCCGCGCCCGACGACCACGACCTCCGCGCCCTTGATCTCGACGTCGTGCCGGCGCAGCAGCCGGATGATGCCGTACGGGGTGCAGGGCAGCGGCCCCGGCTCGTTCAGGACCAGGCGGCCCAGGTTGGTCGGGTGCAGGCCGTCCGCGTCCTTGGCCGGGTCCATCAGCTCCAGGATGCGGTTCTCGTCGATGCCCTTGGGGAGCGGCAGTTGCACGATGTAGCCGGTGCACGCCGGGTCGTCGTTCAGCTCCCGCACGACGGCCTCGATCTCCTCCTGCGAGGCGGTCGCGGGCAGTTCGCGCTGGATGGAGGCGATGCCGACCTGCGCGCAGTCGCGGTGCTTGCCCGCGACGTACTTCTGGCTGCCGGGGTCGTCGCCGACCAGGACAGTGCCGAGGCCGGGCGTGACGCCCTTCTCCTTCAGAGCCGCCACGCGGGCGGTCAGTTCGGACTTGATCGCTGCTGCGGTGGCCTTGCCATCGAGAATCTGGGCGGTCATGGCCCCATCCTCCCGGATGAGGGCGTCCGCGTACCAATCCGGGGCACCCGGGGTACAGGAGACACGCGCGGTAACACGGGGCGCACGGTCGGCCGGGACGACCCGTGGTGATTGCACTCGCACAACGCCAGGGGGGCGCGGCTGGACAAACACCGCAGCGCTGAAGAACGATATGGGCCACAGTGCCGCGGCCGGTGTCGGGGGGAACCGACGCATCTGTGAACGTTTTCTCCTCCGCGTGTGCCGCGTCGTCCCCGACAGTCCCCACACAGTCCCCGCACAGTCCCCGACGGAGGATCCCCGCCATGAGCAACCCCTACGGGCCGCCACCCCAGCAGCCCGGCCAGCCCGAACAAGCCGGTCAGCCCGGTTACGGCTACCCGCAGCAGGCCCCCCAGGGCGTACCGCCGCAGCAGGGCGGCTACCCGGGCCAGCACTACCCCTCCTACCCGCAGCAGCAGGGCGGCCAGTCCCCCTACGGCGCACCGCAGCAGGGGTACGACCCAAACGGCTACGGTGCCGCCCGGCCCGAGCTGGCGCACTGGGGTCTGCGCGTCGGCGCGTTCGCCGTGGACATGCTGGTGTTCGTCGGGATCTACATAGTGATGGTCGTCGGTCTCGTCATCGACGTGGCCGCCGTGCGGGCCGTCATCGTCGTGCTCGGCGTCGCCGCCCTGATCGGCATGGTGATCTACCAGCTCATCCAGGAGGGCCGTACGGGTCAGACCATCGGCAAGAAGGCGGTCGGCATCCGGCTGCTGCGTGAGCTGGACGGGCGTCCGGTCGGCGTCGGCATGGCGTTCGTGCGCCGCCTCGCCCACTTCCTGGACAGCCTGCCCTTCTACATCGGCTGGCTGTGGCCGCTGTGGGACTCCAAGAAGCAGACCTTCGCCGACAAGGTGTGCAGCACGGTCGTCATCAAGGGCTGACGTGACGGTTCATCAAGAACGACCATGACGGTCCATCGAGGCTGACGTGACGGTGGGGCGCACCCGGATCCGGGTGCGCCCCACCGTCACGTACCGCTCAGTGGAAGAAGTGCCGCGTCCCCGTGAGGTACATCGTCACGCCCGCCTTCTTCGCGGCCTCGACGACGAGTTCGTCGCGGACCGAACCGCCGGGCTGGACGACGGCCTTGACGCCCGCGGCGGTCAGGACCTCCAGACCGTCGGGGAAGGGGAAGAACGCGTCGGAGGCGGCGAAAGCACCGCGGGCCCGCTCCTCGCCGGCCCGTTCGACCGCGAGCTTCGCGGAGTCCACGCGGTTGACCTGGCCCATGCCGACGCCGACGGACGCCCCGTCCTTGGCGAGCAGGATCGCGTTGGACTTCACGGCACGGCAGGCGCGCCAGGCGAAGGACAGCTCGGCGAGCTCGCCCGCGGAGAGGGCGTCACCGGTGGCGAGGGTCCAGTTGGCCGGGTTGTCGCCCTCGGCCTGGAGCCTGTCGGTGACCTGGAGCAGCGCGCCGCCGTCGATGGGCTTGACCTCGACGGGGGCGGCGGGCGCCCGCGGGACGCGCAGGACCCGGATGTTCTTCTTCTTGGTGAGGGCTTCGAGCGCGCCGTCCTCGTAGTCGGGCGCGACGATGACCTCGGTGAAGATCTCGGCTACCTGCTCCGCCATCTCCGTGGTGACCGGCCGGTTCACGGCGATGACACCGCCGAACGCGGACAGCGGGTCACAGGCGTGCGCCTTGCGGTGCGCCTCGGCGACATTGCCGCCGATGGCGATGCCGCACGGGTTGGCGTGCTTGATGATCGCCACGCACGGGTCGTCGTGGTCGTACGCGGCACGGCGCGCGGCGTCCGTGTCCGTGAAGTTGTTGTACGACATCTCCTTGCCGTGCAACTGCTCGGCCTCGGCGAGGCCGCCCGTGCCGTCGACGTAGAGAGCGGCGCCCTGGTGCGGGTTCTCGCCGTAGCGGAGCACGTTCTTGCGGGTGTGCGTCGAACCGATGAACTCGGGGAGCCCGGAGTCGTCCGCGGTCGCGCCGTGCCCGTCAGCTCCGCCGTGGGTCTGCGCGAACCAGCTCGCCACGGCGACGTCGTACGCGGCCGTGTGCTGGAACGCCTCGCCCGCGAGCCGCTTGCGCGCCGCCAGG
The DNA here is from genome assembly GCF_000720475.1 of Streptomyces aureocirculatus. Classification (GTDB taxonomy): domain Bacteria; phylum Actinomycetota; class Actinomycetes; order Streptomycetales; family Streptomycetaceae; genus Streptomyces; species Streptomyces aureocirculatus. Next base: position 100,326 of record NZ_JOAP01000011.1, on the reverse strand, counting down.
TCGAAGCCGCCCGCACGGACCGCGGCGAGCACGGCGTCGTACCGCGCGGGGCTGGTGACGACCGCCACGGAGGGGTGGTTCTTGGCGGCGGCGCGGACCATCGAGGGGCCGCCGATGTCGATCTGCTCCACGCACTCGTCGGGCGTCGCACCGGAGGCGACGGTCTCCTTGAACGGGTAGAGGTTCACGACGACGAGCTGGAACGGCTCCACGCCCAGCTCGGCGAGCTGCCGCCGGTGGTCCTCCAGGCGCAGGTCGGCGAGGATGCCGGCGTGCACGCGCGGGTGCAGCGTCTTGACCCGGCCGTCCAGGCACTCGGGGAAGCCGGTCAGCTCCTCGACCTTGGTGACCGGCACGCCCGTGGCGGCGATCCGCCCCGCGGTGGAGCCGGTCGACACCAGCTCCACGCCGGCCTCGTGCAGGCCGCGCGCGAGTTCTTCGAGCCCGGTCTTGTCGTAGACGCTGATGAGCGCGCGCCTGACGGGGCGCTGCGTACCCTCGGCGGTGGCCGTACCTGCTGCGGTGGCCGTACCTTCGGCGGTCACGGGATAACTACCTTTCGTCCCTCGATCGAGAAGCCGTCCCGGGCCAGGCGCCCGACGACTTCGACGAGCAGTCCTCGCTCGACTTCCTTGATGCGCTCGTGCAGCGCGCTCTCGTCGTCCTCGGCCCTGATCTCCACCACGCCCTGCGCGATGATCGGGCCGGTGTCGACGCCGTCGTCGACGAAGTGGACGGTGCAGCCGGTGACCTTCGCGCCGTACGCGAGTGCGTCGCGCACGCCGTGGGCCCCCGGAAAACTGGGCAGCAGGGCCGGGTGGGTGTTCACCGTGCGCCCGCCGAACCGGGCCAGGAACTCCTTCCCGACGATCTTCATGAACCCGGCGGACACGACCAGGTCCGGTTGGTACGCCGCGGTGGCGTCCGCGAGCGCGCGGTCCCACTCCTCGCGGCTCGCGTAGTCCTGCACGCGGCACACGAACGACGGCAGCCCCGCGCGCTCGGCGCGCTCCAGGCCCACGATGCCGGTGCGGTCGGCACCCACGGCCACGACCTCGGCGCCGTACGCGGCCGCCCCGTGCTCCGCGACGGCGTCGAGCAGTGCCTGCAAATTCGTACCTGATCCGGAGACCAGCACGACGAGGCGCTTGGCCTTGGCCACGGCGGGGCCCTTTCTCGGGTTCTTCTCGGGTTCTTCTGGGGTTGCTTCTCGGGTTCTCAGAAGTTCTCTTTGTACGACCATACGAAGGCTTCGCACTCCCCGATACGGGGAACTCTACGAAGCGGCCGACCGTCAGCAACGATACCGGCACACCGGGCCGCCCCTCACGGGACGGGGGCGCGGCCGGAAGGTAGCGTCTGTGGGGGCAGCCGCCCGAACAGCCGGTTGCCGAGCTCCACCACAGCCAGTCGCCAAGCTCCACCGCCGAGTTGCCGGCTCCGCCGAGTCGGCGGGTTCCACCAGCCGGGCTCTACCAAGGCCGAGCTCTACCAAGGGGAAGACGCACACCTGATGCCGGACCGCAGCCTCCGCCTCCCATCGACGCTCGCGCATGCCGCGCCCGGCCCGTCCCGCGCTCCCGGCGCGGGCGCCCCGACACGCGCCGGGCGGGACGGGACGACACTGCTGCGGGACGGCGGACGGTCCTCTTCGCCGCCTCGGGGGGCCGATGGGGCCGACGGGGCGGGTGGGTCCAGGGGCTCTGGGGGTTCCGGTGGGTCCGGGGGTTCCGGTGGTTCCGGGAGCTCCGGTGGTTCCGGTGGGTCCGGGGGCTCCGGGGGCCGGTCCGAGGACAATCCCTTCGCGCCGCCGCCCGAGGGCGCGCCCGAGCAGCCCTGGCGGCCGCGGCGGCCCAACGGCGGCCCCGGCTCCGACGCAGGCAACGGCCAGGACGGGTCCGGCGGTCACGGCGAATCGCCCTGGGGCAGCCAGTGGAGCGACCAGCAGCCGGGACGGTCGTCGGACGGCGGCTTCGGCGAGCGGCCGCGCGGCCAGGGGCAGGGGTCCGACAACTCCGGCTCCGGCGGATCGGGCGGCGGGACGCGCTGGGACCCGACCGACCCGGCCCAGCGCCGCGCGCGCTACGCCCTGCTCTCCGGCATGTGGGCGTTCTTCTTCGCACTCTTCGGCTGGCGGTACGTGGCACTGCTGCTCGGCGCGCTCGGCCTCCACTGGGCGATCAGCGCGCTGCGGGCCAAGCCGCGGGTGCCGGACCCGACGGCTCCGGCGGCTGCCCCGGCGACGTCAGGGGGGACGGCGGGTGCCGCCGGGGCGGGTGGCTCCGGTGGGCCAGGCGGCTCCGGGACCGCCGTCGCCCCGAAGGGCTCCGGGAGCGGATCGCGGCCGCAGACCACGGCGGCGATCAGCGGCCTCGTGACGGCCTCGCTCGCGCTGGTCATGGTGCTCGCGACGTTCGCCGCGCAGTTGATCTACCGGGACTACTACACGTGCCGTGACGACGCCCTGACCAACGCGTCCCAGGAGTCCTGCGAGGATCTGCTGCCCAAGGAGCTGCGGCCGCTCCTCACCGACCGCGACTGACGCCCGCGACCGCGACCGTGCGGCGTGCCTGACCCCGGTACCCGGGGGCGGGGGCGCCGCACAGCTCGTACACCTCGTACGACTCGTACAACGACGAAGGTCCCCTCACCCGTGAGTGAGGGGACCTTCGTTCTTGGAGCGCCCGGCAGGCCTTGCACCTACATTTCCCATCGGATGATGGGCGTCTTTCCTTGGACCACAGACGCGCGACTTCCGTGCTGTGCACCGAAGTTACGTCATGATCGTACACGAGGAGGCGGCGCTCTTTGAACCGCGTCGGCTATGCGTGCCGCTCAGGTTTTCCGTCCTGCCCGGGGCCGTTGTCGTCCTCCGGCCGGAAGAGGAAGTCGTACGGGTCGAGTTCGGGGGCGCGGGTGGGGGGCGGGGGTACGACCGGGGGTGTGGCCGGGGGTGTGGACGGGGGTGTGGGGGGAAGCTGGGGCGGGGGCGCGTCGCGCTTCCGCCATGGCCAGGCCCGGCTCCAGTCCCGGCTCCAGTCCCGGCTCCAGTCCCGGGGCTGGGACCTGGATCGGGCCCAGGACCAGGGGCGGGACCAGGGCCGGGTACGGGGCCGGGTACGGGGCTCGGGCCCGGACTCGGACTCTGGGCGGGGCTCGGACTCCGGGCGGGGCTCAGACCCCGGGCAGGGCTTGGGCGCGGGGCGGGGCTCGGACCCCGGGCGGGGCTTGGGCGCGGGGCGCGGCTCAGACCCCGAGCGCGGCTCGGACGCGGGGCGCGGCTCAGACCCCGGGCGCGGCTCAGACCCCGGGCGCGGCTCAGACCCCGGGCGCGGCTCAGACCCCGGGCGCGGCTCGGACGCGGGGCGCGGCTCGGACGCGGGGCGCAGTCGTGCCGCGGGGCGGGGCCAACGTCTGCTTCCTGCCTCGGGGGCCGCGGCTCCAGGGGGCGCCGGGCTGCCGGCCGCCGGGCTCGCCGGAGCCGTTGGACGCGCCGGACCCGCCGGACCCGACGGTCTCCCCGGCCCCGCCACCTGAAGCGCCTGCACCACCGCCGCCTCAAGTTGTGCCGCCTTCGCCCGGATCCGTGCCCGCGTACGCCACCAGCGCACCACCAGTGCCACCGGCACCCCCACCACCAGCGTCCAGCCCGTCGCCACCGCGCCCGTGAGCCACCACACCGGCCCGAAGTCGGCGAGCACCCGCACTCCCATCGGCCCCCCGGACAGCCCCGCGAGCACCGCGCTCAAGGCCCCGCACAGCACCGCCGCGAGGGTGGCGCCGAGTGCTGTCCGCCCCACCGGCCAGGACGCGTCCCCCGTCGACGAATCCCCTGCCGACGAATCCCCCGCCGTAGCCGCCCGCGCCACGAACCACCCGAGCGTCCACCCCGCGAGGACCGGCACCACCCCCGCCGCCCAGGTGAGCGGCGACCCGGGCCCCGCCTCCGGGACCGCCGCGAGCAGCGGGAACGGCGGCAGCAGCGGTGCCGCAGACGCGCCGAGGGGCGACACCACCGTCCCGGTCCCGAGTACGAAGCCGGGGCCGAGGCCGTACGCCGCGCCCCACACCGCCGCGTTCGGCACCAGCGCGAGTGCCAGCAGGAGCACCGCGAACCGTCCCGACCACACCGTGGTGACATCCAGGAACGACTCCCGTACGAGCCCCCCGTGCAGCACCACCGACAGCGCCACCAGCAGCGCTCCCCCGGCCACCAGGACGGCCGCCCCCGCGGCGGCGGCCCGCCCCACGGCGAGCGAGCGCTCGGGATCGAAGAAGCGACGCAGCACACCGGGTACCGGCAGCGCGCCCGCCGCCCGGCGCAGCGACCCCGGCAGCGGTCCGTACGGCCGCCCCTGTGCCGTCCACACGCCGAACCCGGCCGCCGCCACCGCGAGGAGCGGCACGTGCGCCGCCGCGCTCAGCCACGAGGGGCGCAGGCCGCCGCCCGCCGCGTACACCGTGGCCGCCGTCCCCACGAACACATAGCCGAGCACCACACCCGTCCACGCGGTGCGCACCCCGAGCGCCCGCTCCTCGGGGTCGGCCGCGTCCCGCGCCGCCCGGTGCACCAGCCAGGCGGGCAGCGCGAGCAGCAGCAACGGGGTGACGCCCACCGGCGCGGGCACGCCGGACAGCGTGTCGGTGCGGACGAGTTCCGTGCCGTGCGCCAGGAGCCACAGGGTGGCCGCTACGTGCAGCGCGCCGTCGGGTCCGCTGTCCGGGTACGGCGAGCTGATCCACAGTCCCATCACCAGGACCGCGAACACGCCGAGCCCGAGCCCCGCGGCGAGCGCGCCGCCGATCACACAGGTGCCGAGGCCCGGCGCCGTCTGCTTCCGGTAGAGCGTCAGAGAACCGGTGTCGGTCGTAGTCGGATGAGTCACACGGTCATGCTGCCAACGACACGCGCTTTCTTCGCGTAACGGGCGAATGCCGGATGTGTCGCCCAATATACGTTTATGTACTTTTTCGAAGGGTGGATCGGCTAGTCATGTCCCAGACTCCCCCGGCCCCCAAGCGCTCGGCCTCGTCCGGGCCAGGGGGAGCCCCCTCGCTGCCGTCCCCCAAGGAACGCCGCAGACTGCGCGAGGCGAAGTCGCTGAGCCAGGCCGAGGTCGCCGCGAAGCTGGGGGTCTCCCGCGCCACCGTCCGCGGCTGGGAGACGGGCCGCACCCAGCCCAGCGGCCGCCGCCGCGTGGCGTATGCCCGCTTTCTGGCGGGCATCGCGGCGGAGGCCGGGGCCCCGGGGGTCCCGGGGTCCGGCGCCGGTGCCCTCCGGGAGGGGGGCGTCCCGGACGGGGGCACCGCCCGGGGCGCCTCCCCGGGCGGGGGCGACGGCCAGGACGCCGTCCCGGGCGGGGGCGTCATCCCGGGCGGGGGCGCCCCGGACGCCGTCCCGGACCAGGATGGGAACACCCCGGGCACTGTCCCGGACCAGGGTGGGGGCGCCCTGGAGGCCGCCCGCGGGCAGGACGCCGATACCGCGGACACCGTCCGCCGGGAGGGCACGGGCACTCCGGACAAGGACGCCACCGAGGGGGGCCGCGACGCGGTGGGCGAGAGGGCGGCCCGCCACGCGGTGAGCGAAGCGGCTGTCCGCGACGCGGTGAGCCAGGAGGCCGCCCGCCACGCGGTGGACCAAGAGGCGGCCCGCCACGCGGTGGGCCAAGAGGCGACCCACGACGCGGTGGGCGAAGTGGCCGTCCGGGACGCGGTGAGCCAGGAGGCCGCCCGCCACGCGGTGGACCAGGAGGCGGCCCGCCACGCGGTGGGCGAAGTGGCCGTCCGGGACGCGGTGGGCCAGGAGGCGGTCCGCGACGCGGTTGGCCAGGAGGCCGCCCGTGACGTGGGCGAGGAGGTCGAGGGGCCCGGTGTCGGGGCCTCGGGACCGCCCCGTGGGCCCGAGGACGCCTTTGACGCGCTCTGTGCCGGCACGGCCCCCGCCCTGGTACGGCAGGCGTTCGCCCTGACGGGGCGCCGCGCCCTGGCCGAGGAGTCCGTCGAGCGCGCCTTCCAGCAGGCCTGGCAGCGCTGGCCGGAGGTGGCCGTGGACCGGGACCCGGCGGGCTGGGTACGCGCGGTCGCGCACGAGTACGCGCTGTCCCCCTGGCACCGGTTCCGTCCCGCCTACCGCCGTCCCGACGTACCGCCCGCCGAGGAAGCGGACCGCGCGCTGCTCCGCGTACTCCTCAGCCTGACGCCCGCGCAGCGCCGCACGCTGCTGCTCTACGACGGCGTCGGCCTCGACCTGCCGGAGACGGCGGCGGAGACGGAGGCGAGCACGCCCACCGCCGCCTACCGCCTCCTGAACGCCCGCGACGCCGTCGCCGAGCAGTTGCCCGCCACGGCGGGCCGCCCCGACGAACTGCACCGGGGCCTCGACGCCCTCGGCCGCACCGAGCGGCTGCGGCTGCCGCGTCCGGCGCGGGTACGGATCGGCAGCGAGCGCCGGGCCCGCGTCTGGACCCGGGCCGCCATCGCCTTCACCGCCCTGATCATCGGCGCCACGGCCCTCACCGTCCGCACCGCCCCCACCCGCTACGAGCCTCCCCAGTCCCCCGGCAGAGCCATCAGCGGCGTCCCCCCGCACATGGGCCCGGGCCCGCTCTCGTACGACGAGGAGTCCCTGCGCCAAAAACTCCGCGAGGAACCGGGCAACACCCCGGCAAGACTGACGCCACTGCCCCGCTAGCCACTTCGGGCAATCGTGCCGCGGGGCGGCACGGGTGGGCGCAGCACCCCGGTGCCGGGCGCCATGCCGGTACGCGCCAACCCCGCCGCCCCGGACGGGGCAACCGGCCGGTTCGGCCCGCCCCACCCCCGGCGGCCGGGGCAACAAGAACGCGGGCCCACACCCCTGGCGGAGGGGTGCGGGCCCGCGTTCGAGCGAACCGGACGTGCAGGCGCTAGCCGGCGAGAATCGCGCGGGCCAGCTTCGCCGTCTCGGTGGGCGTCTTGCCGACCTTCACACCGGCGGCCTCAAGGGCCTCCTTCTTCGCGGCAGCCGTGCCGGAGGAGCCGGAGACGATGGCACCGGCGTGGCCCATCGTCTTGCCCTCGGGCGCGGTGAAGCCCGCGACGTAACCGACGACCGGCTTCGTCACGTTCTCCTTGATGAAGTCCGCGGCACGCTCCTCGGCGTCACCACCGATCTCACCGATCATCACGATCAGGTCGGTCTCGGGGTCGGCCTCGAACGCGGCGAGCGCGTCGATGTGCGTCGTACCGATGACCGGGTCGCCACCGATGCCGACGGCCGACGAGAAGCCGATGTCACGGAGCTCGTACATCATCTGGTACGTCAGCGTGCCCGACTTCGAGACCAGACCGATGCGGCCCGGCTTCGTGATGTCGCCCGGGATGATGCCGGCGTTCGACTGACCCGGCGTGATCAGACCGGGGCAGTTCGGGCCGATGATGCGGGTCTTGTTGCCCTTGGACTTCGCGTACGCCCAGAAGGCGGCGGAGTCGTGGACGGCGATGCCCTCGGTGATGACGACCGCGAGCGGGATCTCGGCGTCGATGGCCTCGACGACGGCGGCCTTGGCGAAGGCCGGCGGCACGAAGAGGACGGAGACGTTGGCGCCCGTCTTCTCCATCGCCTCGGCGACCGTGCCGAAGACCGGGATGTCGTTGCCGTCGATGTCGACGGAGGTGCCCGCCTTGCGGGGGTTCACGCCACCGACGATGTTGGTGCCGTCACCCAGCATGAGCTTGGTGTGCTTCATGCCCGTGGCACCGGTCATGCCCTGGACGATGACCTTGCTGTCCTTGTTGAGGAAGATAGCCATGGTGGTCTGAGTCCCTTTATCCCTTACTTCGCAGCCGCGGCGAGCTCGGCGGCCTTGTCGGCCGCGCCGTCCATGGTGTCCACACGCTGCACGAGCGGGTGGTTGGCGTCGGACAGGATCTTGCGACCCAGCTCCGCGTTGTTGCCGTCGAGGCGCACGACCAGCGGCTTGGTGACCTCTTCACCCTTGGACTTCAGGAGCTCCAGGGCCTGCACGATGCCATTGGCGACCTCGTCGCAGGCGGTGATGCCGCCGAAGACGTTGACGAAGACGGACTTGACGTCCGGGTCGCCGAGGATGATCTCCAGGCCGTTCGCCATGACCTCGGCGGAGGCGCCGCCACCGATGTCGAGGAAGTTGGCGGGCTTCACGCTGCCGTGGTTCTCACCGGCGTACGCGACGACGTCCAGGGTGCTCATGACGAGACCCGCGCCGTTGCCGATGATGCCGACCTCGCCGTCGAGCTTGACGTAGTTGAGGTTCTTGGCCTTGGCGGCAGCCTCGAGCGGGTTGGCTGCGTCCTTGTCCTCAAGGGCCTCGTGCTCCAACTGGCGGAAGTCGGCGTTGGCGTCCAGGGACACCTTGCCGTCCAGCGCCAGGATGTCGCCGGAAGCGACCTTGGCCAGCGGGTTCACCTCGACGAGGAGCGCGTCCTCGGCGACGAAGGTGTCCCACAGGGTCACCATGACCTCGGCGACCTTCTCGGCGACCTCGGCCGGGAACTTCGCCTGCGCGACGATCTCGCGGGCCTTCTCGATCGTGACGCCCTCGTTGGAGTCGACCGGAACCTTGGCCAGCGCCTCGGGGGTCTTCTCCGCGACCTCCTCGATGTCCATGCCGCCCTGCACCGAGGCCATGGCCAGGAAGGTGCGGTTGGTGCGGTCGAGGAGGTACGAGACGTAGTACTCCTCAAGGATCTCGGGGGCCGTCTCGGCGATCATCACCTTGTGGACCGTGTGGCCCTTGATGTCCATGCCGAGGATGTCCGTCGCGCGGGCGACGGCCTCGTCCGGCGTCGCCGCCAGCTTCACACCGCCGGCCTTGCCGCGGCCTCCGACCTTCACCTGCGCCTTCACTACCGACTTGCCGCCAAGGCGATCAGTCGCCGCGCGCGCCGCCTCAGGCGTGTCGATGACTTCACCGGCCAGCACCGGTACACCGTGCTTGGCGAAGAGGTCCCTCGCCTGGTACTCGAACAGGTCCACGCGCGTCCGTCCCTTTTCAGTGATCTCGCGCCGCTGACGCTAGGCAGCGGCTTCAGTCTCTGCGTGCTCTGCGTGGGCGTGCCGCGAAGGGCAACGTGACTGCGCTGTCACAAGGGAGGCGTAGCCGAAAGTCCGGTACGCGGCATGTCCGTCTCGCAGGTTATCGCCGTGGGACGTGCGTCCCTAAATCGCAGGTCACATTTGCGCGGTGATGACGGTCACAGATCGTGGGGCCGGCCCGTTTGCTCGCGTGTGCTCACGTGATCAGTCGGTGTACGCGACCCGACGCGACGGCGCCCGCGGACGGGTGCTCCGGTGAACCGGCGAACCGGCGAACCGGTGAACCGATGGCCCCTGTCACCGAACCGCGGGCATGTCCGGTATGGGCAGGGGCCTCCGTTCGATCGCCGCCGCCATCACGTCCGGGAACAGGTCCGGCGTACACGCGAAGGCCGCCGCGTCCAGGGCGGAGAGCGCCGCCGCGTGCTCCCGGTCGTAGGCGGGTGCCCCTTCGTCGGACAGCGCGAGCAGCGTCACGAACTGCACGCCGGACGCCTTCATCGCCGCGACCCGCTTCAGCATCTCGTTCCGTATGCCGCCTTCGTAGAGGTCGGATATCAGCACGACGACGGTGTCCGCGGGACGGCTGATCCGCGCCTGGCAGTACGCGAGCGCCCGGTTGATGTCGGTGCCGCCGCCGAGCTGCGTACCGAAGAGGACGTCCACGGGATCGTCGATCTGGTCCGTCAGGTCCACGATGTTCGTGTCGAACACGACGAGCCGCGTGCTGATGGAGCGCATCGAGGCGAGCACCGCGCCGAAGACGGAGGCGTACACGACGGACGCCGCCATCGAACCGGACTGGTCGATGCAGAGGATGACGTCCTTCTTCACCGACTGCGCCGCCCTGCCGTACCCGATGAGCCGCTCGGGAACCACCGTCCTGTACTCGGGCAGGTAGTTCTTGAGGTTGGCCGCGATGGTGCGGTTCCAGTCGATGTCGCGGTGGCGCGGCCTGCTGACGCGTGCGCTGCGGTCGAGCGCCCCGGTGAGCGTGGCCCGGGTACGGGTCGCGAGCCGCTTCTCCAGGTCCTCGACCACCTTGCGTACGACGGCCCGCGCGGTCTCCTTCGTCGTCTCGGGCATCGCCTTGTTGAGGGAGAGCAGGGTGCCGACGAGGTGGACGTCCGCCTCGACGGCCGCCAGCATCTCGGGCTCCAGGAGCAGCGCGGAGAGGCCGAGCCGGTCGATGGCGTCACGCTGCATGACCTGGACCACGGACGTCGGGAAGTACGTCCGGATGTCCCCGAGCCACCGTGCGACCGACGGCGCCGAGACCCCGAGCCCGGCAGACCGTCCCTGCCCGCGCTCCTTCTTCCCCCCTCCCCCGTACAGCGCGGCGAGCGCCCCGTCCATCGCCACATCCCGCCCACCCAACGCACACCCGGTCCCGTCCGCCCCATCCCCCCCAAGCACCAACCGCCACCGCCGCAACCGCTCATCCCCGACCTCAGCCCCACTCACGCCCCCACCCTCACTCAGCCCCCCGCCCCCACTCACACCCTCAGCCCCGCTGCTCACACCCTCAACCCCGCTGCCGCCCCCGAGCCCACTCACACTCTCAGCCCTGCTGCCACCCGCTGCACCGTCGGCGCCCACCGCTGCGCTGACACCCTCAGCCCCGCTGCCGCCCCCGACCCCGCTCACACCCTCAGCCCCACGGCCACCCGCCGCACCACCGGCGCCCACCGCTGCGCTGGCACCCACCGCACCGCCCGCCTCCATCGCCCCACCCATATCTACGGCCCCCTTCACACCCGCCACCCCGCACACGTCGCCCCCAGCACTGACACCCGCGGCACCACTGACGCCCACCGCTCCGCTCACGCCCGCCGCACCACCGACACCCGCCGCCCCGCTCACGCCCGCCACCCCACTCGCCTCCGTCGAGAACGCCGGATCTGCCGGATCTGCCGGATCTGCCGGACCGGCTGCCGTCGCAGCGCAGGCCCCAGTCGCCCCAGTTGCCCCAGAAGTCACGGAACCCGCGGAGGAGACCGCGCAGGCGCTCAGGCCGCTCGCCTCCGCCACACCAGTCACGCCCGCAGCCCCACTCGCCTCCGCCGCCCCACCCATACCCGCCGGAGCGCTGACACCCGCCACACCACCGACACCCGCCGCCCCGCTCACGCCCTCCACACCCCTCACCCCCACCATCACGCCACCCCCACCAGCCAGTTCCCGCTCTGTCCGGCGCCGCCGCCCCGCCCGATCGGCCCGCCCCCGTCGGCACCGCCCCGCTCGGGCACCTCGTCGAGGTCGAGGGCGAGCAGCAGGCCGAGGACCGGGAGGACCGCGTCCGCACGGTCGCGGTCCAGCTCCGCCGCGAACCCCGGCGCGCCCTCGGTCGGCGATGTCGCGCCCGGCCGCCCCGGGCCCCTGCGCACCAGCTCGCCCAAGGACCGGCGCACGCCGGGCTCATACGCGGCGAACGTGCGCCGCAGCAGCGGCAGTACGTCGACGAAGGCGTCCCCCGGCACCCGCGTCAGCCACTGGTCGACGAGCCCGAGGAGGCGTTCGTCGTGCACGAGCAGCATCCCGCCCCCGGCGCCGCCCCCGACGAACCCCTCGATCCACGCTGCGGCCTCGGCCGGTTCGGTCCCGGGTGACAGGGCGAGCCCCATGAACCGCGCGGCCTCCCCCTCCTCCAGGCTCCCGTCGTCCATCAGAAGACGGGCGCACCGGCCGCGCACGACCCCGGCGACCCGCTCCCCCTCGACGAGCCCCCGCAGCACCCGCGCCCACCGAGGCCTGCCACCCCACCCGGTGTCCCCGTCGTCGGAACCGGGGCCCCCGGGCCCGTCCCCCTCGCCCCGGGCGATGAGGTCACCCAGCAGGCCCACGGCCAGGTGCACCGTGTCGATGTGCCCCCGCATGGCCGCCGCGGCGTCCGCGTCAAGGCCCGCGCACGCGGGCGGCAACCCGACGAACACCCGCTCGGCGAGCCCGCGCGCCACCTCCCCCAGCGCACCGGTGTCCGTGCCCCGCACATCCCCGTACCGCATCGAGCGCACGAGCGCGGGCAGTGCCTGCGCCAGATGACCGACGTCGGCGTCGAGCGCGGCACGGTCGGCGAGCACCCGCATCACCACCGGCAGCGCGTCGGGCAGCTCGGCCAGCAGGCACCGCTCGGCCAGCGCGGTGACCTCGGCGAGCGCCGGCGCCTCCACCGCGTCGGCCGCCGCCCTGGCGGTGGCCGCGCCCAGGACCGTCGTACCCCACACCCCGGCCTCGGCGACCCGCACCGAAAGCTCGGGCTCCCACCGCAGCCGCCAGGTCTCCCGGAACGTACCCGTGCTCCCGCGCGACTCGACCGGCTCCCCCCAGGCCACTCCGAGCAGCCGCAGTCGGTGCAGCAACCGGCTGCGGGCCGCGTCCGTGTCCTTGCGGAGGTCGAGTTCGACCTCCCGCTCCAGCGCCTCCGGCTTGAGCCGGAGCTTGCGCTGGATTCGGGTGAGGTCGCGCTGGAGCGGCACGGCCGGCGCGGACTCCGGCACCTCGCCGAGCACGTCCCCGACGACGAGCCGGTCGTGTACGAGCGCGAGCGGCACGTCCGAGCCCTCGCACAGCACGGCCCGCACCGCGTCCATCGTCTCGGTGAGCCCGGGCAGCGGCCGCCCGCGCATCACGGCGAGCGTGTCGGCGAGCCGCACCGCCTCGATGACGTGCGCGGACGACACGATCCGGTCCTCCTCCCTGAGCAGCCGCGCGACCTTCGTCAGCCAGCGTTCGACGGGCCGGTCGGGCGCGCCGAACAGATGGCCGTACCAGCCGGGTGAGTCGATGCCCGCCCCGTAACCGCTGTGCCGCGAGAGGCGGCGGTGCGTCCACGGCACCCACGTCATGTCGACCTTGACCTTCGGCAGCCCCTTCAGGAGGGCCCGGTCGGCGGTCACGGAGGCCTTCTGCCGCAGCGCGGGCACATGCCAGGCCCCGCACACCACGGCGACCCCCGCGGCCCCGAACTCCCGCTGGGCCGCCCGCACCTGGAGCCGCATGTACGCCTCGCGCACCAGATCCCGGTCGTGCCCGCCGCTGCCGTACGTCTCGCGCAGCGCTCCCATGGCCTCACCGAGCGCCTCGAAGGGCGCGTACGCGTCGCCACCGCCCGCGCGGTGTTCGACGACGTCCTCCCACCAGCGCTCCGGGTCGTCGTACCCGGCCGCTTCGGCGAGCGCCCCCAGCGGATCGATCCGCACGGTCTCCCCGGTACCGGTACCGGCGCCGGGCTCCTCGGCCCCCGTTTCCTCGTCCCCCGGCTCCTCGCGGCCCTGTGCCAACGTGTGCGCGGCCGGCAGGTCCATGAAGCGCACCGGCACCCCGTGCCGTACCGCCCACCGGATCGCCACCCACTCGGGCGAGAACTCGGCGAGCGGCCAGAACGCCGAGCGGCCCGGCTCGTCCACCACGTGTGCGAGCAGCGCGACCGGCGGCCGCATCCCGGCCTCGGCGGCGAGCCCCACCAGGCCGTCCGCCTCCGGCGGCCCTTCGACGAGGAGCACCTGCGGCCGCGCCGCGTCGAGCGCCGCGCGCACGGCCCGCGCGGACCCCGGGCCGTGATGCCGCACGCCGAGCAGCAGCGGCCCGTCCGCCCGGGCCCCGGTGCCCGCCGTCACCTGCGTGGCCGTCGTCATGCGCTCACCTCGCGGCACGCGCGGTAGAAGTCCTTCCACCCGTCGCGCTCGCGCACGACCGCCTCCAGATACTCCTGCCAGATCACCCGGTCCGCCGCGGGATCCCGCACCACCGCGCCGAGGATGCCCGCGGCCACGTCACCGGGGCGCAGCACTCCGTCCCCGAAGTGCGTGGCCAGGGCAAGGCCGTTGGTGACCACGGAGATCGCCTCGGCCGTCGACAGCGTCCCGCTCGGCGACTTCACCTTCGTACGGCCGTCCGCGGTCACGCCTGCGCGCAGCTCGCGGAACACGGTGACGACGCGACGGATCTCGTCGATGCCCTCGGGCCCGGTCGGCAGGTCGAGGGAGCGGCCGATCTGGTCGACGCGGCGCGAGACGATGTCGACCTCGGCCTCGGCGCTCTCGGGCAGCGGAAGGACGACGGTGTTGAAGCGGCGGCGCAGGGCGCTGGACAGGTCGTTGACGCCGCGGTCGCGGTCGTTGGCCGTGGCGATGAGGTTGAAGCCGCTCACGGCCTGCACCTCTTGGCCGAGCTCCGGTATGGGCAGGGTCTTCTCGGACAGGATCGTGATGAGCGTGTCCTGTACGTCGGCCGGGATGCGGGTCAGCTCCTCGACGCGTGCCGTCATGCCCTCGGACATGGCCCGCATCACCGGGCTCGGCACCAGCGCGTCGCGGCTCGGCCCGTGCGCGAGCAACCGCGCGTAGTTCCACCCGTACCGGATGGCCTCCTCGGGCGTGCCCGCCGTGCCCTGCACAAGGAGCGTCGAGTCGCCGCTGACCGCGGCGGCCAGGTGCTCGGACACCCAGGTCTTGGCGGTGCCCGGCACCCCGAGGAGGAGCAGGGCCCGGTCGGTGGCGAGCGTGGTGACGGCGACCTCGACGATGCGGCGCGGTCCCACGTACTTCGGTGTGATCACGGTGCCGTCGGGCAGCGTGCCACCCAGCAGATATGTCGCCACGGCCCAGGGCGAGAGCAGCCAGCGGGCGGGGCGTGGCCGGTCGTCGTGCGCGGCGAGCGCGGCCAGTTCGGCGGCGAAGGCGTCCTCGGCGTGCGGCCTGAGCGCCTGCGCGGTCTCCTCTGCGGCTTCCGTGACTTCTGGGGCGTCCGGGGCGTCCGGGGCATCTACGGCGGCTGGGGCCTGCGCGGCGACGGCAGCCGGACCGGCCGGTCCGACAGGTCCGGCAGGACTGGCAGATCCGGCAGGACCGGCAGGACTGGCAGATCCGGCGTTCTCGACGGAAACAGACATGGTGATCCCCCTCCAGCTCATGCATGCGCCGGCGTCACGGCAGGGCCGCGACGCGGGAATGCGGCAGCAACGATCAACAGCACGAGTCCTCGTGACGACGGTCTCGGCCGCGATGTGTTCCACCGTGCACCAAGCCACTGACAATCGACCCCGGAACGGATCTGACCTGCACCGATTGCTTGAGCGCGGGGGATTGTCAGTGCCGGGACCTACCTTCGGACTCATGACTCAGCAGGGGGTTCGCTGGACGGCGGACCAGGTGCTGGCACTGGCACCTGACGCGTCGTCGCAGAAGGCGGGAAGCAGGCTCGGCGTCGCCGGGCCGTGGTCGGAGACGGGCAGTTCGGGAGAGGGGGCCGTGTGGGGTCTGTGCAAGGGCAGCGGCAGCAAGCCGTACCGAACGGTGATCGCCACCGCGGACACCGCGGGCCCGGCGTACAAGTGCAGTTGCCCGAGCCGCAAGTTCCCGTGCAAACACGCGCTCGGCCTGCTGTTGCTGTGGGCCGAGGACCCGGGGGCGGGGAGCGGCGGGGCGGCGGTGCCGGACGGGGCCGCGCCACCGGACTGGGCGCGGGAGTGGCTGGACGCGCGGGGCAAGAGGTCCGAGGCGAAGCGGAGTTCGTCCGCCGAGGCAGGGGTGGTTACGGCCCCCGCCGACCCGGACGCGGCCCGCAGACGCGCCGAGCGCAGGGCGGAGCGGGTGACGGCGGGCACGACGGAACTGGAGCGGCGCCTCTCCGACCTGCTGCGCGGCGGCATGGCGGCCGCCGAGCAGGCGGGGTACGGACAGTGGGACGAGACGGCGGCCCGCATGGTGGACGCCCAGGCCCCCGGTCTCGCCGCCCGGGTACGGGAGTTGGGCGCCGTACCGGCCTCGGGCCCCGGCTGGCCCGCCCGCCTCCTGGAGGAGTGCGCGCTGCTGCATCTGCTCACCTCGGGCTGGCTGCGCCGCGACACCCTGCCGGACGCCCTGGCGGCGACGGTCCGTTCCCGCACTGGCCTGCCCGCCCCGGCTCAGGGTGCGCCGCTCCGCGACCACTGGCAGGTCCTCGCGCAGTACGACACGGCGGACAGCAAGCTGACCACACGCCGCATATGGGTGCACGGCGAGCGGTCCGGGCACACGGCCCTGCTCCTGTCGTACGGCGCGGCCGGCCGTGCCCCCGCCCTGTCCCTGCCGGTGGGCCTGACCCTGGACGCCGAGCTGACCCCGTACGCCGCCGATCCCGCGTCCCGGCAGCTCCGCGCGGACCTGGGTGAACAGTTCGCGGCCCCCGCGCCCAGCACGGGCCACCCGCGCGGGATACGCCCCGAGGAGGCGGCAGCCCGGTACGGCGACGCGCTGCGCGACGACCCCTGGCTCGACTCGTGGCCCGTCACGCTGAGCCGGGTCGTCCCGGTACCGCACGCCACCAACTGGCAACTGGCCGACGCCGACGGCGAGCTGGCCCTGCCCGTCGCCCCGTCCGCCGCGTCCCGCTCCGGCCTGTGGCGCCTGGTGTCCCTCTCCGGAGGTGCCCCACTCACGGTCTTCGGCGAATGCGGGCACCGCGGCTTCACCCCCCTCGCGGCGTGGGCGCACGACGGGGCGGAAACGGTCCGGCTGTGACCTCGGGCCTCAGGCAAGTACCGACGCACGCATGAGGCTGAAGGAAAAAGAAGAGCAAGAAAAGCAAGAAGCACAAGAAGAGACAGAGGAAGGAGGGGAGATGGCCTCGTCCACCGCCCCCGCGGAAGCAGCCGCACGGCACGCCCGTACCTCCTGGGAGGAGCTGGTCACGGCGGCGCTCCTGGGCACGGACCGGCGCACCCCGCCGGTCACCGTCCCCGGCCGGGAGGCCCCCGCGGCCCTCCTGGACGCCGCCGCCGTGCAGACCGTGCGGCGCCGGGCAGGCCTGCGCGCCGCCCCCGCGGCCGAGCGCCCCGCCCCCGCGCCCGCCGACCCCCGCCCCCCGGTGCCCGCGGCGGCCCGGCACCGCCTCGCGGCCCTGCTCGCCGACCACCCCCACGCGGGCGGCGGCCGCCGCGGCACTTCACCCGACCTGATGGAGCTGCTCCCCCAGTGGCTCGCCCTGGCCAACGACCGGGGCTACGCACCACCCCCGGAACTCCTGCCCGCCCTCCTGAACGCGGCCCGGGGACGCACCGACCTGCGCCCCCAGGCCCTGGCCTTCGCGGGCCCGCGCGCCCAGTGGCTGGCCCGGCTCAACCCGGACTGGAAGTTCGCGCTGCGCACAGCACAGGGCGGCGCCCGGGCGGCAGGCCTGCGGGACGCCGACCGGGCCGAGCGGGAACGGCGCTGGCAGGAGGGTTTGTTCGCCGAGCGCGTCGCGCTCCTCTCCGCACTCCGTGCCCATGACCCGCAGATGGCACGCGAGTTGCTCACGAGCACCTGGCCGACGGAGCGGGCCGAGGACCGGCTGATGTTCCTGGATTCGCTGCGCACGGGCCTGTCAGCGGCCGACGAGCCGTTCCTGGAGCAGGCGCTCGGCGACCGCAGTCGCAACGTCCGGGCGACGGCGGCCGAGCTGTTGTCCGCCCTGCCGCACTCGGCGCTCGCCGCCCGCATGGCCGACCGCGCATCCTCCTGCGTGGCCCTGGACCGGACCTCGGGCATACCGGCGCTCACCGTCGAGGCACCGCACGAGTGCGACGCGGGCATGGAGCGGGACGGCGTGGCGCCCAAGCCGCCCGCGGGACGGGGCGAACGCTCCTGGTGGCTGGGTCAGCTCGTGGAGGCCGCTCCCCTGGCCGCCTGGCGCGCCTGCCTCGGCGACCGTCCGCCCGCTGAGATCGTGGCGCTTCCCGTGGCCGACGGCTGGCGGGGCGAGCTGCACGCGGCCTGGTGCCGCGCCGCCGTCCGCCAGCGGGACGCGACCTGGGCGAGGGCGCTGCTCGGTGTCCCGTCGTCACCGGACGCCGCGGGGCCCGGCGCGGTGTCCCTCGCGGAGCGCGCCAAGCTCCTCACCACGCTGCCGGGGGTGGAACGGGCCGAGTGGGTCGCGGGCTTCATCGACGCGCACGGCCTGTCGGAGGCGTTCCAGTTGCTCGGCGTGTGCGCGGTGCCGTGGGCTCCCGCGCTGGGGCGCGCGGTGGTGGACGCGCTCAACATCGCCCGTGACGCGGGCAGCTACCCGTGGAGTTTCAGCGGCGTGATGGGCCTGGCGGAACGCTGCCTCGACCCGGCGGAGGCAGTACGCCTGGACGCGCTGACGGCCGTCCCTGACGAACGCGAGGACGCCGCCCCCGGGGCGGGCGGCTACTGGTCGGAGGCGTTCCAGCGCCTGGTCACCACGTTGCGGCTGCGCGCGGCCATGCGGGAGGAACTGAGAGGGTGAGGCGGGGCGGGCCAGGGCCCGCAGCCGCAACCCGCAGCCCGCAGCCCGCAGCCCGCAGCCCGCAGCCCGCGAGAACCCTCAAGCGCCCCCAAGCGCCCCCAAGCATGCTCAAGCATGCTCAAGCATGCTCAAGATCCGCCGAAGGCTACGCCTCCGTCGGCTGCCGCACGTTGTCCCGTACCCACTCCACGATCTCCGTCGTCGTCGCCCCCGGCGTGAAGAGCTCGGCGACACCCTTCTCCTTCAGAAGGGGAATGTCCTCCTCGGGGATGATCCCGCCGCCGAAGACCTTGATGTCCGCCGCGTCGCGCTCCTTGAGGAGTTCGATGACCCGGGCGAAGAGGGTGTTGTGCGCGCCGGACAGGATGGAGAGGCCGATCGCGTCGGCGTCCTCCTGGATCGCGGTGTCGACGACCTGCTCCGGCGTTTGGTGCAGGCCGGTGTAGATGACCTCCATGCCGGCGTCACGCAGTGCCCGCGCGATCACCTTGGCCCCGCGATCGTGGCCGTCGAGCCCCGGCTTGGCGACCACCACGCGGATCGGACCGGCTGCCACACCCATCACTGCCTCCATGTACAGAAAGCCGACTGCGGAATCCCACGCGCCCGGCCGGCCGGCGGCGCCGGCCCGGACACCCCGCGCCGCACCGGCCGGGTAGGTGAACGAACGTTATCTCCAGGATCGCTCAGCCCGCAGTTTCGTGGTGGAGAGCGAGGGGGAAATCACACGGTGGGACACGTTCACTGCGCGCCGCTCCCGTGATCACCCGGCACAGGGGCCGGATCAGCCCAGGCACCCGGGCCGCATCCGCCGCCTCGCCGCCGGGCCGCGGTCGGGGGTTGCGCAAGGGGAGCCGCCTCGAGGTCGCCGTACCACCGCGTCGTCAGCCGCACGACGCGGTGGCGTCGGCGCGTCGCCCACAAGCGCGCCGACGGGCGGCGCGCCGCACCACGGGAAGGACACGCCTCACTTCCGGTTTCCCATGAGAGGCACACGGGGGACAGAGGTGTCTTCCGCGTGCCGACCGGGAGGTCGACATGACGGACACGAGGGTCCAGCCCTTTCGTCGCTGCAGCACCCTGCTCCCCGCAAGGCTCGCGGGCCTGCCACTGGCACTGCTGAAGGCGACCGCGCTCGAACTCGCCATCCTCGCCGGACACCTCCTCCTGTATCCCTCGGGCATCACCCAGGAACGCCGCGCCGTACCCCCACCACCGCCACCGGACGCCCCGCGACTGCCCGCGCAGGACAAACCACCGGTCCTGCTCCTGCACGGTTTCATCGACAACCGTTCCGTGTTCGTGCTGCTGCGCCGCAATCTCGCCCAGCACGGCAGGCAGCATCTGGAATCCCTCAACTACTCGCCGCTGACCTGCGACATCCGCAGGGCCGCCGAGTTGCTCGGCCGCCATGTGGAGGAGATATGCGAACGCACGGGGCACTCCCGTGTCGACATCGTCGGCCACAGCCTCGGCGGCCTCATCGCCCGCTATTACGCGCAGCGGCTCGGCGGTGACGCCCGCGTACGCACTCTCGTCACGCTCGGCACGCCGCACGGGGGCACCCGGGCCGTGCCGCTCGCGGACGCACACCCGATCGTGCGCCAGATGCGCCCCGGCTCGGACGTGGTGCGGGAGCTGTGCGAGCCCGCGCCGGACTGTCGTACGCAGTTCGTGAGCTTCTGGAGCGAATTGGACCAGCTCATGGACCCGGTGAACACGGCCTGCGTCGACCACCCCGACCTGATCGCACAGAACGTACGCGTCTCGGGCATCGGTCATCTCGCCCTGCCGGTGCACCCCGCGGTGGCGAGCGCCATCCGTCAGGCCCTGGACCTCGCCGAGCCTGCCGTCGACACCGCCGCGTCCTCCGGCGGACTGACGGTCGCGTGACGGCGGCCTGACGAATCCCCTCCCGCCAGCCTGGATCACGACCCGGATCACGTTTTCGCGCGGCCCCGACTCCGGATTCCGCTTCTCGCAGTCGAACGAACCTCGAACACAAAACCAAAGCTGCGCCCGGGGACCGCCGAAAGGCGGCCGAATGCCCGTTTCCTGCGAGCGGGAAACCCAGCGAAGATTGTCGCGCCTGCGTACCGCCGGGTACAGTCGCGGCACTGCTCTGCCAGCCCATGCTGTCGAGGCGAAAGAGAAGTTGGTGAACGACCGTCACCCGCCGGGGCCCCCCACTCCGGTTCCGGCACCCGACGCCGACTACGCCCCCTTCGGGTCCTACGACCAGCAGGCCGGCTACACCGGGCACGACGGCTATGCCACCGGTACCTTCTCCGCCACCGGTTTCAACGCGCCCGGCGACTATGACGCAACGGGCGGTTTCGACACTTCCGGTTCCGGTTTCTCCGTGCCCACCTCGGGTTTCCCCGCCGATCCGCTCTTTGGCGCCCTGCCGGGCGACCACGACACGGGCCAGTGGGCCACGACGGGCCCGCAGCAGACCCTCACGTACGACGCGTACGCCGCCGACGCCGGATACGACACCGGCAGCCACGACACCACGGCCGTATGGGACGGCGGGTACCAGCCGCTCGCGGACATCCCGTCCCAGCCAGGCACCCCTTCCGGTGCCACCTGGGACGCCACCGCCTGGAACGAGGGCCCCGCCACCGGCCAGTGGGCCACCCAGGTCTTCGACAGCGGCGCCTACGACGCCACCGCGTGGAACTCCGGCGGCCACGAGACCTACGAAGGACCGCAGCAGGAGACGTACGAGGCCACACAGGAGCACGACGCCTACGAAGCCCCGCAGCAGCACGACGCGTACGAGGCCCCCGACTCCGCTTACGAGCTGCAGAACGGATACGCCACGCAGGATCCGTACGAGGCCGGGGCGTCCGCGGACTCCGACGGGTACGGGTCCGACGGGACCGCGTACGAAGGTGACGCCCGCGAGGGTGACGCCTACGAAGGCGACGCCTATGACAAGGGTGCGTACGACAAGGGCGCGTACGACAAGGGCACGTACGGATCCGAAGAGGCCGCGCACGCCTCCGCTCCCGAGGAGGGGCCCGCCGACCAGCTCGGCGGAATCGCCCCGGGCGCCGCTGACGCCGACGTCGCGGAGCACGCGCCGACAAGTCGCCAGGAACGTTCCCGCTCCGCCCGGCCCACCGCCTCCCGGGGTCGTGGCCGTTCGCGCCGCTCCCCCGCCAAGCGGTCCGCGCTGTTCACCGTCGCCGTGCCGTCGGCCTGCGTGATGGGCGTCGCCGGAGTGGCCGCCGCGTCCGTCGGTGACCTCGGCGGGGGCGACGACAAGGACGCGCGGGCCTCCGCCCCGGACCCGGCGACCGTGCAGCCGTCCACCGCCAACAACAAGCTGGACACCCAGCTCGCCAACCTCTCCGCGGACGCGGGCGACTTCGCCGACCGCGCGAGCCGCACGCAGGAGCGCATCGACCTCAAGGCCCAAAAGGTGGCGGCGCAGAAGAAGGCCGCCGCGGACGCCGCGCGCAAGGAACGGCTGCGGCCGAAGTTCGCGCTGCCGGTCGCCCAGCACGGTCTGAGCGCCTACTACGGGCAGGCGGGCATCAACTGGATGTCGGCGCACTCCGGCATCGACTTCCCGGTGTCGTACGGCTCGGAGGTCCGGGCCGCGACCGACGGCACGGTCTCCACGAAGTACAACAGCGCCTACGGCAACATGGCGATCGTCACCGCCAAGGACGGCACGGAGACCTGGTACTGCCACCTCTCCACGCACAAGATCGCGAGCGGCCCCGTGCGGGCCGGTGACACCATCGCCTTCTCGGGCAACTCCGGCAACTCCACCGGGCCGCACCTGCACTTCGAGGTCCGCCCGGGCGGCGGCTCCGCCATCGACCCCCTGCCGTGGCTGCGCAGCCACGGGCTCGACCCGACGTAGGCA
Source organism: Streptomyces aureocirculatus (assembly GCF_000720475.1). Taxonomy (GTDB): domain Bacteria; phylum Actinomycetota; class Actinomycetes; order Streptomycetales; family Streptomycetaceae; genus Streptomyces; species Streptomyces aureocirculatus. The sequence continues at coordinate 78,157 of NZ_JOAP01000011.1, read as the reverse complement.
CAGCTCCCACCGCAGCGCGCGCACAGCTCCCAGCGCCGGGTGGGCACAGCTCCGATCGCCGCGTAGGCGCAGCCCGCCGCCGAGCCGCACCGGCGACCCCGAAAGATGCAACTCCAGCCCCCGTCGCTGGAGTTGCACCTGCCGAGTGTCCCCCGTGCCCCGGGGTGAGTGCTACAGCTTTTCCACCGGCGCGTACCTCAGCAGCAGCCGCTTCGGCTTCTCCTCGCCGAAGTCCACCGTCGCCTCGGCGTTCGCCCCCGTGCCCTTCACGCCGACCACCGTGCCGAGGCCGAACTGGTCGTGCGTCACACGGTCGCCGACCGCGAGCGCGACCACCGGCTTCTCCGTGGCCCTGCGGGTGGCGAAGCCCTGTGCGCCGCCCGCGCGCGAGCGCGACGACGACAGCGCGGCGGCCACCCCGCCCGCGGGACCCGACGAGGCGGGCGCGCCGACGGAGCCGGTCCGCTTCCAGTCCAGATGGGCCTCCGGGATCTCCTCCAGGAAGCGCGACGGCGGGTTGTACGAGGGCTGGCCCCAGGCGCTGCGCATGGAGGACCGGGTCAGATACAGCCGCTCCCGCGCGCGCGTGATCCCCACATAGGCCAGGCGCCGCTCCTCCTCCAGCTCCTTGACCTGCCCGAGGGCGCGCATGTGCGGGAAGACGCCGTCCTCCATGCCGGTCAGGAACACGACGGGGAACTCCAGGCCCTTGGCGGTGTGCAGCGTCATGAGCGTGATGACGCCGGAACCGTCGTCCTCCTCGTCGGGGATCTGGTCGGAGTCCGCGACGAGCGCGACCTGCTCCAGGAAGTCCGAGAGGGTGCCTGTGGGAGCCGGTGCCGCGTCGTCCGCGGGAGTGGCGTCGGGGGCGGCACCGGGTGCGGCCTCCGCAGCGGGAGCGGCTTCGGAGGCGGTGTCGGCGGCGGGGGCGGCACCGGCGGCCGTGCCGCGGTCCTGCTCGAACTCCAGGGCCACGGCGGCCAGCTCCTGGAGGTTCTCGATGCGCGTCTCGTCCTGCGGGTCGGTGGAGGACTGCAGCTCCGCGAGGTACCCGGTCCGCTCGAGCACGGCCTCCAGGACGACGGCGGGGCCCGCGCCGGACTCGACGATCGTGCGCAGCTCCTCCATGAGCGTGTTGAAGCGCTTCACGGCGTTCGCCGAGCGGGCCGCCATGCCGTACGCCTCGTCGACGCGGCGCAGTGCCTGCGGGAAGGAGATCTTCTCGCGCTGCGCGAGCGCGTCGATCATCGCTTCGGCGCGGTCCCCGATGCCGCGCTTGGGCACGTTCAGGATGCGGCGCAGCGGGACGGAGTCCTCGGGGTTGGCGAGGACCCGCAGATACGCGAGGACGTCGCGGACTTCCTTGCGCTCGTAGAAGCGGACTCCGCCGACGACCTTGTAGGGCAGGCCGACGCGGATGAAGATCTCTTCGAAGACACGGGACTGGGCGTTCGTGCGGTAGAAGATCGCCACGTCGCCGGCCTTGGCGTCACCGGCGTCGGTCAGGCGGTCGATCTCGTCGGCGACGAACTGGGCCTCGTCGTGCTCGGTGTCGGCGACGTACCCGGTGATGCGCGCGCCCGCGCCCGCGTTGGTCCACAGGTTCTTGGGGCGGCGGCTCTCGTTGCGCTCGATGACCGCGTTGGCGGCGGTCAGGATCGTCTGGGTGGAGCGGTAGTTCTGCTCCAGGAGGATGGTGGTCGCGTTCGGGTAGTCCTCCTCGAACTGGAGGATGTTGCGGATGGTGGCGCCGCGGAAGGCGTAGATGGACTGGTCGGCGTCACCGACGACGCACAGCTCGCCCGGCTCGTCGCCCTCTCCGGAGGGACCGACCAGCTCGCGTACGAGGGCGTACTGCGCGTGGTTGGTGTCCTGGTACTCGTCGACCATCACGTGGCGGAAGCGGCGGCGGTAGTGCTCGGCGACGTCCGGGAAGGCGCGCAGCAGATTCACCGTGGTCATGATCAGGTCGTCGAAGTCGAGGGCGTTGGCCTCGCGCAGCCGCGACTGGTACATCGCGTACGCCTGGGCGAGGGTCTTCTCGAAGCCGTCGGCGGCCTGGGCGGCGAAGTCCTCCTCGTCGATCAGCTCGTTCTTCAGGTTCGAGATCTTGGCGCTGAAGGACTTCGGCGGGAACTTCTTCGGGTCCAGGTCCAGGTCGCGGCAGACCAGGGCCATGAGGCGCTTGGAGTCCGCGGCGTCGTAGATCGAGAACGAGGACGTGAAGCCCAGCTTCTTGTACTCGCGGCGGAGGATGCGCACGCACGCGCTGTGGAACGTCGACACCCACATGGCGCCCGCGCGCGGGCCGACGAGCTGCTCGACGCGCTCCCTCATCTCGCCGGCGGCCTTGTTCGTGAACGTGATCGCGAGGATCTGGCCCGGGTGGGCACCGCGCTCCGCGAGGAGGTACGCGATGCGGTGCGTGAGCACGCGCGTCTTGCCGGAGCCGGCGCCGGCGACGATGAGCAGGGGTGCTCCGGCGTGCACGACGGCCGCGCGCTGGTTCTCGTTCAGGCCGTCGAGCAGCGCCGCAGGGTCGATCGCGGGGCGGTGCGCGCCGTCCCTGTAGTACGCGTCCCGGGGTGCGGGCGCGTCGAACCTCCCGTGGAACAGGTCGTCCGGAATGGGCTCCGGGGCACTGTCCTCGGGCGGCGGCGGGGGTTCCTCCTCGTGGCCCTGCGAGGGCTTGAGGTCCGCCAGGAAGCTGTCGTCAAAGAGGCTGCTCATCGCCTCCCGAGTCTAGGCGGCCCCACTGACAACCCGCGCCGGGTTCCGCGAGGCCGTCCTTGATCCGGCCACTCCGTACGCACCTCGCGACGTCGCGGACACGCCTCGTGAAGCCACGGGCACGCCTCGTCAAGACACGAAAATGTATCGGGCATATCGAACATCAACCTTCCCTCGCGCCACACCGGTTGGCTAGCGTGCTGCGCGGGCCGCACGTCCCCCCACCGGCGAACCCCGCCGGGCACGCGCGGCCTCCGCCGAGTCCGACGCGTTCGGAGCCGGGGACCCACCACGATCTCTGGGGTGAATCGGCCCCGTACCCAGTACGGAACCGTAGGGCAGCCTTCCGGATCATCCGCCCGAACCCGACAGCTAACCCGGTAGGCGGTCCACGGAAGGAGTCGCCAGTCTTGGCGTCGCACCGCAAGCCGCGCAGCCGACCGGCCCGCGTCCGCACGACCCCCGCACTCGGCATCACCACGGCCGCCCTGACGTCGGTGGCCCTGCTCTCGCAGAGCGCGCACGCCGCGCCGTCCGCCCCCACCGAGCCCGGCAAGCCGAGCCTCGAAGAGGTACAGAAGAAGGTCGACGACCTCTACCACCAGGCCGGGGTGGCCACACAGAAGTACAATTCCGCCAAGGAAAACACCGACAAACAGCGCAAAAAGGCCGACCGTCTCCTGGACGACGTGGCCAGGCGCACGGACCGCCTGAACGAGGCCCGCCAGGAACTCGGCTCCTTCGCCGCCGCGCAGTACCGGACCGGAGCCGTCTCCGAGACCGCCACGATGCTGCTCGCCGACGACCCGAAGGGCTTCTTCGACCAGAACCACCTCGCGGACCGGCTCACCAGCCGCCAGAAGAAGGCGGTCGACGACTACCAGACGCAGCAGGTCGCGGCGACCAAGCAGCGCGCGAAGGCCGCCAGGAGCCTGCGGACGCTGCAGGACTCGCGCGACGACCTCAGGACGAGCAAGCAGACCGTCCAGACCAAGCTCACCGCGGCGCGCTCGCTCCTGTCGAAGCTGACCGCCGAGGAGAAGGCGCGGCTTGCCGCGATCGAGAAGCGGAAGAAGGAGGCCGCCAACCGCAAGGCGGCCGAGGTCGCGCGCAAGCAGGCGGAGGCGGAGCGGAAGCGGAAGGCGGAGGAGGCCGCGGAGCGGCGCGAGCGGGAACATGAGCAGGGGCAGGAGCGGGACCAGGACCAGGGGTCCGGCGCGGGTTCGGGCTCCGGCTCCGACCCGGGCACCGGCTCAGGTGGGGGCTCGGGGGCGGGCTCCGGTTCGGGCTCGGGCTCCGGTTCGGGCTCGGGGAGCGCCGGCGGCAGCTACGCGGCGAAGGCCGAGAAGGTGATCGGCTTCGCCGAGAAGCAGATGGGCAAGCCCTACGTGTGGGGCGCCACAGGCCCCGACTCCTTCGACTGCTCCGGCCTCACCCAGGCCGCCTGGAAGACCGCGGGCATCTCCCTGCCGCGCACCACCTGGGACCAGGTGAAGACGGGCACGACCGTCTCGACGGCGAACGCCGAGCGGGGTGATCTCGTCTTCTTCTACGACGACATCAGCCACGTCGGCATCTACATGGGCGACGGCAAGATGATCCACGCCCCCAAGCCCGGCGCGAACGTCCGGGTCGAGTCGATCTACTACATGCCGATCCACAGCGTGGTGCGTCCGGCGTAGAGCTCCCCTACGTCTACGTCCACAGGACGGCGATGAAGATGTTCGCCACCGTCAATGCGCCGACGGTGGCGAACACGGCCTTGTCCACCTTCCCCTCGTCACGCTTCACGTACACAAGGCCGAGAATCACGATCAACAGTGCCAGTTTGACGCCGATCTTGACGTTATTGATCGTGTTGTCGTCGGCTTGATTCAGACCGACGAGAACGACGCCAGTGATCAACATGGTCAATGCGCCGTGCAGCATCGCGGGGCTGAACCGGGCCGTACCCTCACCCATCGCTTTCATCTGGGTCAAGAAGCCGCCCAGGAGTGAAGCGATGCCGATGATGTGCAGGCCGACGAAGAGATGGATGAGTACGTCCATGGGGCGGAGCCTAATTCCCGGCCCGCGGATCCGGCCGCACGGGGCACGGCTCCGGCCGCGCGAGTCACGGCACCGCGGGCACCCCGGGTAACTCGCCGCCCCTAGGGCGTTATCACTCCCACCGGACAAGCGGGCCACATGCACCACATCGGTCACGCACGTCGTGAACCCGTCGGCGAAGACGGGACGGAACGCTCGTATCCGTTCAGCCCTTGCGCCACATCCGCCGTTAGCGCACAACGGGTCACGAAGGGGTGACGGTGAGTTTAGCGTCCTCTGCCAGGTGACCGGCTCCCCACCGTCGTCCGGACCAGGGACGGCAGCCGGCCACCTCCGCCGAGAAAGTCCGGCGGCGTCCCGTCTCCCCTGTGCGGACGTCGCCGGACCGGTACCGGACCCCGGCCATCAAGGGCGGGCCCGGCCCACGAGGGCCCCGCCCCGCAAGGAAGGACGTGGAGCCTCCGTGGCAGCGCACCGCAAGCCCAAACGGCGCTCGCTCAGCGGCAATACGGCCCGTACGGCCGCGACCCTCGCCCTCGCGTCGGCAGCCACCGCGACCGCCTTCGAAGGCACCGGACACGCGGACCCGCGGCTCACCCCCGGTGAGGTGAAGGCCAAGGTCGACGAGCTCTACCGCGAGGCCGAGGTCGCCACCGAGAAGTACAACGGCGCCAAGGAGAAGGCCGACCGCGCCGAAACGGCCCTCGGCGACCTCCGCGACGAGGCGGCCCGTAAGACGGACCGGCTCAACACCGCACGCCAGGACCTGGGTTCACTGGCCGCCGCCCAGTACCGCAAGGGTGCCATCGACCCGTCCATGCAGTTCGTGCTCTCCTCCGACCCCGACACCTACCTAGACCGTGCCACCCGCGCCGACCGCGTCGGCCACCGCCAGGCCGCCGAGATCGCCGGCGTACGGCGTCAGATCCGCTCCCTCGACCAGCTCCGCACCGAGGCCGACGACACCCTCACGGACCTCAAGTCCCGTCAGGCGGACCTGCGGAAGCACAAGAAGACGGTGACCGGAAAGCTGGGCGAGGCCAGGCGGCTGCTCGCCCGGCTGACCGAGGAGGAGCGCGCCCGCGTGACCGGCGGTGACCGCACCGGCTCGCGGGGAGCGGCCGCGGAAGCCGCCAGGGCGTCACGCGCGGCCGCGCGCGGCACCGCGCCCGGCGGCATCAAGGCGCCCGACTCCCGCGCCGGGGCGGCCGTCTCGTACGCCTACAACGCCCTGGGCAGCCCCTACGTGTGGGGCGCCACAGGACCCAACGCCTTCGACTGCTCCGGCCTCACCCAGGCCGCGTACCGCGCCGCGGGGGTCTCTCTGCCGCGCACGACCTACGCCCAGATCGACACGGGCCGACGCGTCTCCCGCACCGAGCTCCAACCGGGCGACCTGGTCTTCTTCTACCCGGGCATCAGCCACGTCGGCCTCTACGTAGGCAACGGCAAAATGATCCACGCCCCGAACCCGAGCGCCCCGGTGCGGCTCGACCCCATCAGCCAGATGCCGTTCGCGGGGGCTGCCCGGGTGGCGTGAGGGCGTGGGCGGAGCCCGGACGTCTGCCCCCGTCCCGGCTCCGGCTCTACGGATTCGGCTACCCGAGCCAGAGTCGCCGCCCCAAGTCGTCCAACTCTTCCTTCCGCGCCTCGCACTCAGGGATGGCTCGCCTGAGGAGGGTCCAGTACTCCGGTCCGTGACCGGAGACCCGGATGTGAGCCAGCTCGTGCGCGATCACGTAATCGACGAGATGGGCGGGTAGCTGAAAGATCGCCCAGTGAAGGGCCATCTGCCCGGCACCTTGATCACCGGGCCGATACGTGCCCCAACGGTTCCCGACGTCCCGGACGGTGACGCCAGGCTCAGGCACCTCCATACGTGCCGCCCACGGCTGAAGACGCCGCTGTGACCAGCGCAGCCCGGACTTCCGGTACCACGCGACGATCTCGCGCCGGGCACGCCGAGGGTCCGTGGCGGCTCTCTTGTCGAGCCTCAGCCGCCCGGCGGCGAGCCGCACCGGGTCACCGCCCTCGTCCACCACGAGGAGCCGGTACTCACGCCCCAGGTAGCGGAAGACCTCGCCGTCCCTGAAGACACGAACCGGATGTGCGGGGCGATGCTCTGCCTGGATCCCCAGCTTGGCCTCGATCCAGCGGCGGCTCTGCCGCACAAAGCCCTCCGCCCGCGCCGTCTCGCACCCCACCGGGACCCGCAGGAGCAAGGAGCCGTCCCGCTCGACCGTGAGGCCCAGACGCTTACGCCGAGCGCTCACCACCACCTGATACTCCCGCCCGTCCACCGAAAGCCTCTGCCCGTCGACGAGCAGAGCACCGTCAGGGGCGGCGGAATCGGAGGCGGACGGAAGCTGATCAGCGGCGGGCACGCCCCCTATTGTCCCCGGCCGTGTGCCCGAAACGCGTCGGCGTGCTGCTGTGCGTACCCGGCGAGAACATTCGAGAGCTCACGCAAGGGCCCCCTGTCCCGCTCCGCTCGCGGCCTCAGCCCCGCGTCACGGAGCTTGTGCCAGATGTCGATCCGCAGATCCCCCAGACTCGCCTCGTTGTCGGACCAAGAGGCACGATTGACATGACCGGCGATGAGTGCGGCGAGGTCGACGGCCAGCTCACGCACGTACGCCTGCGCGGGCTGGTCGAACGCGTCACTCTCGCTCAACCGCTCCGTGACCTTCGTGTACAGCCGCTGCTCGACCGGCGTCAGGTCCGCCACGGCCGGGTCGGCCTGCTCGGCTTGCCGGGCTCGCTCGATCAGCGGTCCGATACGCGTCTTGATCTCGTCCCAGCGCCCGTCGAACTCCTCCAGGATCTTCTCCAGCTCCTCCGACAGCGTCCGGTGGACGGGCCGCCGCTCCTGCTCCTGACGCTCCTCCAGGTGGTAGCGCAACGCCTGCACCTGCTCGGCCGCCGACTCCCGCACATCCGGGATGCGTCCGACCACCTCGTCGAAGTCCGGTGCGAGGATGGACACGGGCGGGATGATCTGCGTGAGCTCGGGCAGGTCGAGATGGTCGGCGACCATCGCCCTGACCTTCCGGCCGTAGGCCCGGATGGAGAAGCTCCCGCCCTGCGCGTCCCTGTAGTGCCTGCGTACCCGCCGCTGGAGCACGACCCAGCGGCGGGCGTTCGGCACCTGCTTCAGCGCCGCCTCGTGCGGCAGCACGCGCTCCAGGGCGTTCATGAAGTCGCCGAGCTTCGTGTCGAACTCAGTGCGGTCGGCCTCGTCGCTCAGGGCCAGCATGCCGCGCGCCACACCACCCGGCGTGTCGAGACCGGTGATGCCCATGCCTTCCAGGAACCGCTCGAACTCCCGCGCCGCCTCCTCAAGCCCCGGCACCTCGCTCGCGAGACTCCGTACCGCGCTGAGCGCGGGCCCGTCACCCTTGTACGCGGGCAGGGTGACGGCGAGGTTGTTGAGCACTCCGTAGTAGTCCACGACGCGGCCCTCGCGCTTGCCGCGGCGGGGCCGGTTCACGCGGGCGATGGCTTGCAGCAGCTCGGCGTCCTGAATGGGGCGGTCCAGGTACAGGGCCTGCTCGATGGGGGCGTCGAACCCGGTCAGGAGCATGGACTTCACGATGAGGAAGGCGATGGGCCGCACCTCCTCCGGAGCGTCGGGGGCCGCGTCACTCCACGGATTCATACCGATCATGCCGCCGGGCACCGGATCGGGCTCCGGAGGGTGCTCCACGATCCACGGGTTGTCCGGCGGCAGCTCCGGGAACGGCTCCAGGAAGCGGTCGATGTTCTCCTGCTGCCGCTGCGGGTCGGTCCACTCCCGCCACCGCCCGTTCTTCTGATCCTTTCCGGCGGAGATCACGGGGACGAAGTCCATGCGTCGCAGCAGTTCCTGGTACTGCCAGGACCGCAGCAGTACCAGATCGTCCCATTCGTAGTCCTCCAGGCGCTTGTCGCGCAGTGTGGCCGGGTCGAAGTCCCGCACCCGGCCGAGCAGCTCGGCGCGGGCGTCGTTCAGCATGTGCCGGTACAGCACGGCCGCGCGGCGGCTCACCGCGGCCACCTGAGCCTTGAAGCCGCCGGTCAGCGGCCCGGTGACGTAGTGCTCCAGCATGTCCACGGCTTTGGCGCGGATCATCGACACGGACTCGGCGACGTCGCGGCTGGTGGGTTTCAGCCGCTTGCGGACCCGGTCCTGCTGCTCCTGCCGCAGCCGCGCGATCAAGTCCTCGAACTTGGCGTTGAGCTCCTGCTTGTCCCGTACCTCGGCCGACCCGGCACGCCCTTCGTACCGGACGGGGACCACGACCCTGTCCCGCTCCGCCTCGTCCATCAGATAGGCGTCCAGGAACTTGTCGTCCGGCTCAAGGCCGAAGATCCGCCCGGTGTCGGTGAGCTTGCCCTTCATGATCGGCGTACCGGTGAAGCCGATACGTGCGGCGTTCGGCACGGCGTCCCGCAGGCAGGCGTGCAGCACGGAGGTGTGCGAGCGGTGCGCCTCGTCCACGAGGACCAGTACGTGCGGGGAGGTACTGCATTCGGTGAACCGCCGCCGCACCTCCTCCACGACGTCCTCGTCCGGCACTGGGTCCGCGGCCTCCTCCGCGCTCCCGCCCTCCTCGATACGCGCCTGCGCCGCCGCGAACTCGGCACTCGGGTCCCGGTCGTCGTCCGCCGTCTCCTCGATGAGCCCCGGGATCCGCCCCAGATACTTTTGGATCATCGCGAAGATGACCGCTCGCCCGCCGGGCTGTCCGGCGCGCTCCAGCATCCCCTCCACGTCCGCCTGCGACTTGGCGATCCGCACGGGGCGGCCGCTGCTGCGCACCGCCGCCGAGAGCTGCTGTTCGAGCTGCTTGCGGTCGGTCACGACGAGGATCGTGAAACGGTTGAGTTCCGGGTCCCGGCTGTTCTGGAGCCGCCGCGCCAGGAACGCCATGGTCAGGCTCTTGCCGGACCCTTGCGTGTGCCAGATGACGCCGCCGCGCTGGTCGTCGTCCACAGCCGGGTCGAGCCGCGTCCGCCCGTTCCGGAGCTTCCGTACGATCTTCTCGACAGCCCGGAACTGCTGGTGCCGGCATACGGCCTTGACGGTGAGCGGCGGCTCGCCCTCCTTGGTCTTGACGGGCAGCTCGAAGACGTAATGCCGCATGATGTTGAGCAGATTGCGCGGCTTGAGGACGATCGCGACGAGCTTGTGCTGCTCGGTGAGGGGCTGCCCCTCTTCAAGGAGCCGCTTTCCTGCGTCGGTTCGCGTGGTCTGGAGGGAGCGGAGGAGATCGGCGTCGTCCTCGTAGTCGGGCGTCACGCTGCGCCAGGCGGCGAAGTGCTCCTCAGTGGATGTGATGGTGCCGAGCGCGGCGCTCTCCCCGCTCGCCGCGACGAGCAACTGAACGGACGCGAAGAGCTCGGGCAGCCCGCCCGGCCGCTCGTCCGCGCGGCGGGTGTCGTCGTCAAGCGGCACCCCGGCGTAGGCCCGCAGATCACGGACCGCGTCCCCTAGGGGGTCGTTGAGGTCGGGGCTCTTGCACTCGATGACGACGACGGGGACGCCGTTGACGAACAGCACAAGGTCGAGAACGGGGAACCCGCCGTCGGCCGCCTGGACGCGCAACTGGTCGACGACAAGGAAGTCGTTCCGCTCCAGGATCTCCTCGTCGTCGAGCCCTTCCAAGTCCCAGTCGATGTACTGCGCGTGCACGGTCCTGCCCTGGTGGTGCACCTCGTGCCCCGTCACAGGTGTGCCGCTGAGAAGCAGGCTCGTCACCTCACCGTTGACGTCCTTCAGCTTCGTCGTGGCCACGTTGTGCGCGGCTCGGCGCAGGTCCTCGATGGCGACGTCGTCGGCGCCGCTCTTGTCGTCGATCCAGGGCCGGCCGGTCATGGAGAGACGATTCACGCGGCGGATGGAGCGGCGCAGGCGCTCGGCGAGCAGGACATCGCCGTACGACCGCTCGCCGCCGGGCCCGGCGAGATCGGGACCGTGGATGTGCCGCCACCCCATCGACTTCAACTGCTCGATGATCGGCCGCTCCACCTCGTCCAGCTCGACGGTGCCCCGCGATCTCATACGCCTGCGCCTCTCCTGGTGCTCGCTGTGCCGCGTTGCCGCGTACTGGCTACGTCGCCCTGTGGTGCTCTGGCTGTTCTGGCTGTTCTCGTCGCCGTTCCATTCTGCGGCAGGCGGGGCGACAGCGGGGCGGGGAACGGCAGTTCAGACCAGGACGCGGACGGCGAGGGCGTGCCGGGCCTGGGCGGCGTGGCGGCGTACTGCGGCGGGGTCGGGGGTGGCGGGTACGGGCGGACGGCTGTCGTCCGGTGCCCGGCAGGCGCGGCAGAGGCCGCCGGGCAGGGCTTCGGCGCGGCCTGGTACACCGCAGGCGGTGCATTCCATGATCGTTCGGTGATGCGTACGGGGAGGGGGAACCGGCGGCATCTTGTCGCGCAGCCTCCGCTGGAGGAAGGCGCGGGGTGCGTGGACCTGGTCGGGGAGATTTGCGGTGAGGGCGTGCGTGAGCTGCGCTGCGGTGATGCCACGATCGAGCCACTGCGTGGCCAGGTCTTCCAGGGCGGCACAGTCGGCGGCAGAGAGAATGAATTGCGGTGTGGTCCAGCCGAGTTGGGCGAGGGCGTTGTACGCGGGTGAGGCTGGCGGCGTGGGCTGGGTCTTGGGCTGTTGCCGCTGTTCGGGTACGTCGCCGGGGGCGCTGCCCTGGGTATCAGTTACCGGGACACCGGTTGCCGTCGGCGCGTCACCGCCCGCGTCACCGTCGAGGAACTGATTCCACCAGTCGCTGTCACGTGCGGTACGGGACCAGTACGTACGGAACACCCAACGTGTGCCGGTCCCGGTGTCATCCTCGCCGTGGACGAGTCGCCGTACGCGCCGCAGGTGCCCGGTGCGGGACAGCTCGTTGAGGGCGGTGCGGACGGCCTGCTGGCCGTAGAGCGGCTGGGCCTTGGCGAGGGTCTTGGCGTCTATGGCGGCGCCTTCGGGGAGCCGGTCGACGAAGGCGGCGAGGTAGGCCGCGCGGGCCGGGAGGTGACCGAAGCCGCCGGAGCGGGCGGGGCCTTGATCAGGTGCGGAACGTTTGCCGTAACCCGGCTTGGCCATGGGGTGTGCGGGGGCGGGCAGGGCGGCGTTAGAGTTTTCGCAAGCCACGAGATCGCTCTTTTCGATCTTGAGGTGAGACCCCGGCGGGTGTTGGTAGCACCCGGTCGGGGTCGTTTGTTTGTTGCCGCGAACCTAGAGGTTCGCGACGGCGCGTGGCAAGCCGATCACGAAAAGTCATGTGCGGTGGCGTGAGCGGCAGTTGGGAGGGGTGGATGGTAGGTACCTAACCACCCAATCCTTACAAAAGGCGCTCGTGTCTCGGCTCTCGAACCCCGAAGCCCGGGGCTCAGCTCTGTGCGTACGCGACGAAGTGGGCCCAGGCGTGGGCGGGGAGGCCGAGTTGAGGACTACGGGACCCGAGCTTCGAGTCCCGGATGCGTATGGAGTGAGGGCACGCGGCCACTTCGACGCAGGCGTTGAAGGAGTCGTTGCTGTGGCTGGATTTGCGCCAGGTGTAGGCGACTTCGAGGCAGGCGCCCCCTGAGGAGTCGCTGTAGCTGGACTTGAACCACGACAGTTCGGCGTTCACAGTTCCTCCGCCACCTTCTTGATGAACCGAGCAGACTCCTCCACATTGAGCGCCTGCATTCGGATCATGCCATGGCGTTGGGTGAGCGTGCTCAGCCTGTCGCCTTCGACATAGAGCGCGCCGGTCTCTTGTCCTTCGACGAAACCGAATCGCTCGTGCTCGGCAGTTTCCACGAGCACCATGGGGCCGCTGAGCGCCACGGACGGCGCAAGCGCGAACGGCAGCACCTGGATCGACACGTTGCGCAACTTGCCGATCTCCAGCAAGTGGTGGAGCTGCCTCTTCATGACCCCCGGCTCCCCAACCGTGGCGCGCAGAGCCGCCTCGTGGATCACGTAGCTGAAGTGCGTCAGCGGGCGGCTGGTCAGCTTAGCCTGACGCTTCATCCGCGCCGCGACTCGCTCCTCCACCGTCTCCTCATCCAGCGGCGGGCAATCACTACTGATCAGCTCGTGCGCGTACTCCTTCGTTTGCAACAGTCCAGGGATCAACAGCGCCTCATACCACTGCACGACGATGGCGTCGGCTTCCACCTGCACATACTGCTGCGTTCGCTGCGGGAACGGCTCTGGCTTCAAATGCTCCTGCGCGGCCGTCAACTTGCCACCTGCACCGCACAATTGGTCGGCCACTTGCAGCAGCCGCAGGGTCGGCCGCCGCCGCCCGTTCTCCATGGACTTGACGTACTCGTAGTCGTACCCGACCTCGTCGGCCAGCGCCGCACGACTGACACCCGCCTCGGTACGCCACAGCTTGATCTGACTACCGCAGTACCGCCACGCGACCGGCGGCTGAGAGTTGGTTTCGCCCACAGCACCCACCTCACCTGGGTTCACGCCGGGTACAACCACTCTCTGTACCCGCGTCGATACTCCTGAGGCTACGCACGAGCAGCCACCGTGAGCTGAGCAAATGACGAAAGCTCACACGCAAGGAACGAGCCGCGCATGCCGACGCCGCCAGGAGAGTTCACGCCCCTCCCCCAGGACATCGAATGGCGCCTGCCACGCCACGCGAGGAGCGTGGGCCGAGCGAGAACTCTCCTACGGGAGCAGGCGACTTCATGGGAACTGTCATCCACCGTCACGGAGACGGCGACGCTCCTCCTGAGCGAGCTGCTGACGAACGCGTACCGTCACGCGACGGTCTCCCCGGGCAGAGAAATCTGGACCCGCTGCGTGCTGAAGGCGGACCGCCTCCACATCGCGGTAACGGACGCGAACGGGACGCTGCCCGCGCCAAGGCAGGCATCCCTGGAGGACGAGTCAGGCCGAGGCCTGACGCTGGTGGCCACGCTGTCGGACGACTGGGGCGCAGAACCCCGCCCGGAGGGCGTCGGCAAGACAGTCTGGTTCGAACTCACCGTCACGCAGGCCACGTAGCCTTACGCAACGTCACGCACCCGCACCTTCCCGGACAACAGATCGTCGGTCAGGCCCTGTTTCAGGCTCCGGAGCTTATCCAACGCCGCTTGCTCGCCTGCAATTCGGTCGTCCCACGCTGCCAGCATCGAGACAACACGCTGCTGCTCTTCCAATGAGATGAGCGGGAAGGGCAGACTCGCGAACCGGTCGCCACCGAGATGAGCGATACTCGTGGTCTTTTTGGCGATCGCGACGAAGACTCCCGTGGCCAACCAGTTCGAGAAGACAGCTTGCGCATACTCCGGCAAGAGTCCCTCTCCGGCCCTGAAACGAACCAACGTGTTCTGAAAGTAGAACTCCCCGGCGGGTCGACGGTAAATCGCACTCCGCCCAACGAGCTCAAGACTCTGCCCTTCGTTCAGGAGAATATCACCCGGCTGAAGTTGATATGCACGCCGGTCGACATCACTGAACCCCATCTTCTTTACGTCGGAGTAATCAATCCATCCGTTCAGGACATTCGCAACTCGCAAATAGGGAAGCTGAACCCCGAACTCACGACTACTCGGAGAAAGCTGCTTCCCCATGCGAACATCCCCGACCTCCCTCACTGGCCGCCAGAGGGAGTTGCGCAGATCTACAGCGGAGGGCACTTTAGGGACCATCGCCCCCAACACTCCGGACCGGACAGTCCGGAGCTTCTGAATGGCCGACTCGATGGAACGCTCTTCATTACGCAGAGCCGACACCATCCGAGCGAGGTGTTGTTGCTCGGCGAAGGACACCGCAGGAATACGAGCCGCTTTGAGGTCAGACGAGCTGATCGTTGCCAAGTTGGTCGTTTGTTTCGCCACACTCAGGAAATAGCAACGACCATAATGCGAAGCAAAGTAAATAGCAAGATACTCAGGCAAGAGTAGTCCGGGCTTGCAGCGGACACGAAATACATGGTTCTGGTGGAGACATGGATCAAGGCGCCCATCCCAAACAGCACCTCGGCCCAGTTTGTCAAAGTCTCCGCCCTCCGTGAGAAGCACATCACCGCGCCGGAGAGAGAATCGATTAACCTCAGACTTTAGAACCCGGACCGCTTTCATGTCACTGGTGTCAATGTACCCGTCCTGCACATTAGCCACGCGCAGGTACGGCAGTTCCACGCTCGCGCCTTCCGGAATCGATCGCCCAAGAGTGACTCCACCAGCAACGTCCGCCAGTTCCGACAAAGCCCGGTAAGGAAACACGTCGTTAGCCGACATAACCCAGCTCCTTCAGATAGCCGCCCACCACAGCAGCCGCCCGGTCCCGCTCCCCCTCAATATCCCGCAACGAAACCCCGTACTTCCCCTCCCAAACCCGATACCCCTCCGCCAACTCCCGCTGCCGCCTCACCACATGCCCACCCAGCTTCCCCGCCAGGTCATCCCGCAGAATCCCCAGAACCACGTCCCGGTCGCCACCAGCCTCGGCCAGCTCCAGCCGTACCCGCTCCAGCCCCGGCTTCCGTTCCACGGCGTCTTGACCATCGCCACCCTGGCCACCAGCCCCGATGGTCCCGCCGGTCCCGCCGGTCCCGCCGTCCCCCACACCCGGAAGCTCGACCAGCAGCATTTCCTGCTGAACCTGCGCCGCAGCCCGAGCCCCACCCTTCGAGGCGCCCGCGCCAGACTTCGCAGGCTTGCCCCTCTTCTTGCGGACCGAGGCCACCGGCCAGAAGTCGTCCTCCAGCTCCTCGATCACCTTCTTCGCAGCCGTACGCCGCTTCTTCAGGTCACGCATCACAGCCTCGCTGAGAACAGCCTCCACCAGCGCGGGATCCACCTCACCGGAAGCTCCACCGCCCTCGGCCTCGTCGCCCTCGGCAGCCTCGCCGTCCGTCAAAGCCTTTCGCGCAGCGGCCAGCGCGGCCTCCGCCTCAAGCCCCGCCTTGACCTTGCCGTCCAGCTCCGCGTACGTACGGTCCGCCGACGCCAGGTCCTCCAGGAACTTCGGGGCGATCGCCGCGACCACCTTGTGGTCGTACGCCTGCCGCCGCTCCGCCGCCGTACGCTCCCGCGCACCCCCGGTGCGTGGGTCCGGCTCGGGCGCGAGCCGCGTCACCACGGTCTCGACCCACCCGTCCACGACACCCGCGAAACCATTCACCGAGAGCGCCTTGAGCTCGTTCTTGGCCTCATGCCACCAACCGGCGACCGCGCCCGCCAGCGCGTACTCGTCGAGCAGCCCCACGCCCAGGAGCCGCTTCCGGAAGGAAGTAATCAAGTCGCGGCGCAGGCGGGCCAGTTGCTGCTTTCGCTCCCGCTCCGTGCGGTCGTCGTCCTCGGCCGGCTCCAGGGCCGCGATCTGCTCCGTCTCCGCCTTCCACCACTCCTCGAAGGCCTCCCACAGCTTCTGCTCACGCCCGCGCGCCAGCTCGGCGAGCCGCGCCGCGTCCGGGCGCTCGCCCGCCGGGAGGAAGTCCACGTACGCGGGATCGTCCTCCCGTACGGCAAAGAGGTCCCGCAACCCGATCTCGTACGCGTCGAGCAGCGACTTCTTCGCCTCGATCTCGGCGACCGGGACGCCACCCACCAGGTGCGCCCGCACGTCCTGCGGCTCAGGCGGCGGGGTGTTGTCCACGTACCGGCGGATGTTGAAGTTGAAGTCGTTGCGCTCCAGTTCCTCCCGCTTCACCGCCCGCGCGAAGCCCTCAACCTCCTGGAAGGGGCCGTCCCCGTCCTCGAAGGCGTGGAAGGTGGAGACGATCTTCTCAACGTGCTCGGGCAGGAGTACGTTCTGGGCGCGTTCCGCGTGGAACTCCCGGTCCGCGTTGATGAAGAGGACCTCGCCGCGTCGATCCCTCCGGACCGTCCGCTCCTGCGCCCGCAGCACGATCACGCAGGCCGGGATGCCCGTCCCGTAGAAGAGGTTCGGCGCGAGGCCGATGACGGCCTGGATCATGTCGCGCTGGAGCAGCTCCGCGCGGATCTTGCGCTCCTCGCCGCCACGGAACAGTACGCCGTGGGGCATGACGGTGAAGACCCGGCCTGCCTTCTTCCTCACCATGTCCAGCATGTGCTGGAGGAACATCAGGTCAGCCTTGCCGCGCTCGGACGTCTGCCCGTACGGCATCCGCTTCAGCAGGTCCGGCACCTCGGCCTGCTGATAGTCCATGGAGAAGGGCGGATTGCTGAGGACGAGGTCGAAGTCGCCCTCACGGTGGAGCGGGTTGGTGAGGGTGTCCCCCGTACGCAAGGAGAAGTGCTTCGCGCCGTGGAAGAGCATGTTCATGGTGGCCATGACCCAGGAGCCGCTGTTGGCGTCCTGCCCGGCGAGCATCAGGTCGTCGGAGTCGTCGCCGTGCTCGTCGATGTACTCCATGGCGTGGATGAGCATTCCGCCCGAGCCGACACACGGGTCGTAGATCCGCATGCCGCCGTGCGGCCGCGCCAGCTCCGCCATCATGCGGACGACCCAGCGCGGGGTGTAGAACTCGCCGCCCTTGCTTCCAGCCGAGTCCGCGAAGTCCTTGATCAGGTACTCGTACGCAGCGCCGATCATGTCGGGAAACTCGAAGTCCTCGCCGCGCAGCCGGACGCTGCCGAAGTGCTCGACCAGGGCCGCGAGCCGCTTGTCGGCGAGCGCCGCCGCCGAGCCCCTGCCGCCACCGCCGATACGGTTGAAGTTGACGTGGCTGAAGAGACCGCGGAGTTCGGTGTTGCCCTCCTGGCGTTCGAGCTCGTCGAGGGCGGGCTGGAGGTAGTCCGACGCGACATTGTCGATGGCCCCGGCCAGACGCTCCCAGCGCGCCTCCTTGGGAACGAAGATGACCCCGCGCGGACGGTAGTACTCGAACTGCTCCGCCTCGTCCTCGGCGTCCTCCCGCGAGTCCCCCGCCCTCAGCCGCTCCCCGATGATCTCCTCACGGGCCGCCTCGAACTCGTCGTTCACACGCTTGAGGAACAGCAGCACGAAGATGAAGTCGCGGTACTCGGCGGCGTCCATCGTGCCGCGCAGAATGTCCGCCGCCGCGAACAGATGGCGTTCGAGCTGCGCGAGCGTGAGCTTGGCCACGTGCGGCACTCCCCTGGGTCACTGGCTTCTTTTGTCCGGTTGCATCCGGAAGCCTAAGCCTTGAGCGGCCCGGGGAATCACCGGCTGCGCGAAGTCGGCACCTGCCTGGAGCCGTTACGCACCAGAACCGCACCAGCGCAGTATGTGATCAGTAGTCGATCACGTCCAGGCCCTCCTCCACGAAGCGCCAGACATCCGTGTAAGGGTCCCACTGCGTCTGGTCGGGTCCCGTGTGGACCGCGCTGAGCTGCTGGGCGAAACCGCGTGCCTTCTTGTAGCTCCCCAACATCTGTCCGGGCCTGATCCGCTTGGCGTCCTCCCGCGAGACCGTCCGCACATTCGAGCCGTACGACTGCACGAAGCCCGGCTTCTCCTTGAGTCGGTCCGCCGCGCTGTCGCAGACGCCGCCGAAGGTGCTCGTGTAGTTCTGGTAATGCAGCAGGCGCCACAGTTCGAAACAGGGGTGGGAGTACGCGATGTGCAGTTTCGCCTGCCTCGCGCGCGAGAAGGCGGTCGGGATGTCCTCGTGCTGATCTCGGTCGAAGAGGCACCACACCTGCGGCCAATTCCAGTCCGTCGGCTTGAGCTTCGCCTTCTTCGCCGCGCGCTCGACCTCACGCCATTTGACGATGGCCTCCTCCACGAGAGGGAGAGGTTTGCGGCGCTTCGACGGCGCGCTCTGGTTCTCGACGGTGCAGCGGACCGTGCGGCCCTGCTGCGCGCGCGTGCCGTGCCCCGTGACGAACTCGATGAATTCCGGCTCGGTGACTTCGCCCTCGGTGAAGACGAACACCTCGCGCGGCCTCTTGTCCGCGCGCGGCTGCTTGCTCCGGCTCGCCTGGTCCCGCCCCTTGTCCCTCGCCATCAGGAACGCTCTGCCTCCCCTGCCAGTGCCGTCAGCACTCTGCGCCCGATCTGCCCTTGCGTCACGTTCGGAACGCCGCCGAAGGCCCCCGCGAGGTAGGAGTCCATGAGGTCTTCCTCGGGACCGGGGTCCACGTCGCTTAGCGGATACAACTCGGTGGCACCCCCGTCGTCCTTCTCCGTGAGCCAGATCTGCCCGGGCTCCAGCGGGCGCCCGCCACGCGGACTTTTGAGCAACGACGAGTCGTGCGAGGTGAACACCAATTGCGCGCCTTTGGTGTTCACCCACGGAGCCTGGAAGAGCCGCACCACTTCGGCAGCGAACCGAGGATGAAGACTGGAGTCCAGCTCATCGATGAGCAGCACGGCCCCGGTGTCGAGGGCCAGCAGCAGCGGACCCAGCAGCGCGAACCACGAGCGCGTCCCGAACGACTCCCGCTTCCAGTCGAGCGCCACCGGCTCCTCCGCACCGCTGCCGTGAAGCAGCCGCACAAGAGGGCTCTGCTGCCCTGGTCTCCGCTCGACCTCGGCGCCACGAATACCGAGATCAGCGACACGGAGCAGCTCCTCGATCCGCCCACGTGCCGCGTCGTCCAGGAGCATTCTGGCGGTGTACGCCTCACGCTGCGCCCGCTCCGTCTCCGGCGTGACGTCCCAGAGGTTCCGCTTGAACCAGTCGTAGATCCTGGTCAGTTGCGGATGGTTGTCGTTCGCGGCTCGGCTGAGGAGGAGGGCGTCGGGGCGGGTCGTACGGACCAGCAGAGCTCGCTCATGGACGCGGTCACCAGGGAACTCGAAGACGTTTTGGCGCGCGGCATCGCGGTCCAGCCACACCTGCCTGCGCCCCTTGGGGTAGGCGTGGAGCCACTCCGACTCCACCCGCTGCGCCCCCAGCTCGAAGCCGTACGTCCAGCGAACTCCGTCATCCAGGACGAAGTCGGCCTCGTAGAAGGTGCTCTCAGCCGAAGCCTTCGGGTCGAGTGCGAACTCATCCCGCGGGATGCCCTGGTAGGAGGTCCACTGGGCGTACGAGCCGAGGACCGCCTCGCGCATCTTCTTGAGCGCGAAAACGACGTTGGACTTGCCGGATGCGTTCGCGCCGAAGATCCCAAGGAGTGGGTAGACCTGGAGGGACTTGCCGTCGGAGAGCTCTAGGCTGCGAGCGGCGTCCGACTCCTCACCCGCCGGCACGACGAAGGACAGCTCCTGCTCCTCACGCAACGACCGTACGTTCGCCGCGCGAAATCTCAGCAGCACACCCTCCTCCTCTCGTCGCGCACAGAGTAACCGCGTGATCGCGCAGGCGCCTACCGGACGGTCATAGTGCGTGCTGTCCGACCTTCAGCATCGCTAGACCAGGCGCCGCGCCGTCGCCCATCGCGTCAGCTCGTGCCGGTTGGAGAGCTGGAGCTTGCGCAGCACCGCCGACACATGCGACTCGACCGTCTTCACGGAGATGTAGAGCTGCTTGGCGATCTCCTTGTACGCGTACCCGCGCGCGATGAGGCGCAGCACCTCGCGCTCGCGCTGCGTGAGGCGGTCCAGGTCCTCGTCCACCGGGGCCGCGTCCGTGGAAGCGAAGGCGTCCAGGACGAAGCCCGCGAGCCGGGGCGAGAACACCGCGTCGCCCTCCTGGACCCGGAAGATCGAGTCCACCAGGTCGGTACCAGTGATCGTCTTGGTGACGTAACCGCGGGCACCGCCCCGGATGACCCCGATGACGTCCTCCGCCGCGTCCGACACCGAAAGCGCGAGAAACCGCACCGGGTTCTCCGCGTCCGCCATCAACGGCGCACATCTGCGCAGGACTTCGACCCCGCCGCCGCCCGGCAGATGCACGTCGAGCAGCACCACCTCGGGGCGCGTCGCCGTGATGACCGTGACCGCCTGGTCGACGTCGGCGGCCTCCCCGATCACCTCGACACCCGTACGTGCCGTCTGGCCGATCTCCGCCTGCACTCCCGTGCGGAACATCCGGTGGTCGTCGACCAGGACAACCTTCACCAGCCGCCCCGACTCACCCCCGGCCCCGACGCCCCCGCCCGCCCCGGCAGCCTCACTCGTCCTCGTGGTCCCGCCCGCCCCGGCGGCCCCACTCGCCCCAGCGGCGGCACCGGCTCCGGAGGCCGGGCCCGCGGCCCCCGCCGTCTCCGCCCGCTCCGCGGGCCCGCCCGCTTCGGTCGCGTCGCTCATGTCGCCGCCGTCCTCTCCATCTCCAGCTCGACTTCCGTGCCGCCGCCCGGCACCGCGCGCAACCGCGCCGTACCGCCGTTGCGCTGCATACGGCCGATGATCGATTCTCGTACGCCCATGCGGTCGTCGGGCACGGCATCCAGATCGAACCCCGGACCCCGGTCCCGCACGGACACGAAGACCGTCTCCCCCTCGACCTCGGCGAAGACCTGCACCGCGCCGCCCTCGCCACCGTACTTGGCGGCGTTCACCATTGCTTCCCGCGCGGCCTGCGTCTGTGCCGTCAGTCTCTCGTCGAGCGGGCAGTCCCCGACGACGACCACCTCGATGGGGACGCCGTGCTTGTCCTCCACCTCCGCGGCGTCGCGCCGGACCGCCTCGGCGAGGGTGTCGGGCTCCTCCGCCTCGTCCTTGCCGGTGCCCTCCGGCTTGTACAGCCAGGCACGCAGGTCACGCTCCTGGGCTCGGGCGAGGCGGCGCACCTCCCCGGCGCTGTCCGCGTTGCGCTGGATCAGCGTGAGGGTGTGCAGCACCGAGTCGTGCACGTGCGCGGCGACTTCCGCGCGCTCCTGGGCGCGGATGCGCATCAGCCGCTCCTCGGAGAGGTCCTGGGTCATGCGTACGAGATAGGGGCCCGCGAGCAGCGCGATGCCGACGAGCACGGCGAGCGCGGCCTGCAGCGCGGCCCCGAGGTCGGAGGCGGAGCCGCGCAGGACGAAGATGCCGGTGACGCCGACACCGACGAGGAGCACACCGGCGGCGGTGCGCGCGATGGTGAGGGTGCGGCGTCTTCGGCCGACCTCCATCCAGCGGGCCCTGCGCGCGTTGTCCGCCTGCCGCCAGACGAGCGCGACGCCCGCGGCGACGAACAGCGTGGGCCACAGATACGCCTGCGTCGGGGCGCCCAGGTCCACGCTGCCGACGAAGACCACGGCGACCACGACCATCGCGAGCAGCGCGACGATCTGGCCCTTGTCCGGCTTGCGGGTGACGAGCTTGCGGCGGCCGTCCGGCGCCGTCTCCGTGGTGACCACGGTCGGCCGCTGGGCCTGCGAGCCGACGCCGCCCACGCCCAGCGGGACGAAGAACCAGAACGCCGCGTACAGCAGCCCGCCCAGGCCGTTGGCGAGGAACAGGCCGATGAAGATGATCCGCACCCAGATGACGGGCAGGCCCAGATGCCCGGCGAGGCCGCGTGCGACCCCGCCGAGCAGGCGGCCCTCGCCGCTGCGATAGAGCTTCCGCAGCGGCCGCTCGTCTTCGATGGGTACTGCGGCTTCCGGCATGCTCCGATATTCACACGCGGGCGCAGGCGGGGGCATCAGGGTCGAGCCCCGAGACTCCCCTGATCTCTGCCCCTGCCTCGCGTGCCTCTCGCCGACGCCTTCCGCCGCCCCGCCGGGCGCCCCGCCTGGCCCCCCGCGGCCGGATCAGGGGCGGACGCTCCGGGATGGTCAGGGGTGATTTCAGGGTTCGGCCAGGGTTGTCCCGCCTGCCGCGGCGCGGCGCTGGAGGTCACCATGGAGTCATGACAGATCAGCAGCCCGCGCCGGGCCCGCAGGCCCCGCCGCGCGATCATCTCTCCGCCCCGGCCGAGGCGCCGGGCGGGCCGGAGGCCGTGCGTGAGCGCAAGTTCCGCCGCGACCGCCGGCACCGCAAGCTGGGCGGCGTGTGCGCGGGTCTGGGGCGGCACTGCGACCTGGACCCGGTGATCTTCCGCATCGGCCTCGCGGTCCTCGCGATCACGAGCGGCCTCGGCCTGGTGTTCTACGGCTTCGCGTGGCTGTTCATCCCCTATGAGGACGAGGAGGAGAACGAGGCGCGTCGATTGCTGACCGGCCGCGTGGACGGCCATGCGCTGACGGCCGTGCTGTTCTCTCTCGTGGGCTGCGGCGTCTTTCTGACCCTGCTGAACAACAGCAGTGCCCTGACCTTCGCCGCCGTCCTCGCCCTCCTGCTCGCGGGCGCGGGGTATTGGTCGCAGCAGCGGGGCGCCCCCGACCCGGACCCGGTGGCCGCCCATGCCGTGGCGGACGCACCGCCGGAGACCTTGGCCCCGCCGGTGGCCGGCGCCCCGTCCTGGTGGCGCGACCCCCTCACCAAGGGCGGCGCGCACGAAGGGGTGCCGAACTACTTCTGGGGCCCGGCCCCGGTAGCGGTGGAGTATCAACCGGACGCGCCGCACGCGCCCGTGGGACGGTGGGCCCCGGGCCCGGTGCCCACCGGACCGCCAGGACCCCGCGGGCCGCGCGGGCCGCGCTGGATCGGGGGCTGGGTGTTCCTCGCGATGGTGCTCGCGGGCTCGCTCGGCACGGCCCTGACCTGGGAGGACCAACCGCTCGGCACGAGTCTGCAAATGGGCTTCGCCTGCGGCCTCGCCGTGCTTGGCGTCGGCCTGGTGATCAGCTCCTTCGCCGGGCGTACGGGCGCGGGCTCGATCGTGCTCGCGCTGATCGTCGCGGCCCTGGTAGCGGGCTCGGCCGCCCTGCCCAAGAGCATCACCACAGACTGGATACGCACGGACTGGCACCCGGCGGCCACGGCGGACGTCCGCCCGAAGTACGAGCTGGGGACAGGCGTGGGCACGCTGGACCTGAGCCGGATCGCCCTGCGCAAGGACCAGACGCTGAAGACCGAGGCGGAAGTCGGCGCGGGCCGGTTGAAGGTGATCGTCCCGAAGGACGCCGAAGTGAAGCTGCGGGCCGAGGTGGGCGTCGGTGACATCCAGCTCCCTGACGAGAGGAACGAGGACGTGGACATCTCCCCGGCCCGGACGGAGACGAAGACCCTCGCCCCGCCCCGGGGCGCGAAGGACGGCGGCACGGTCGAGCTGCGGCTCGAAGTCGGCGTCGGACAGGTGGAGGTGGCACGTGCTGCGTCATGAGTTCCAGCCCGGCAGGCTCGTGGCGGGCCTCTTCCTGGCCGTGGCCGGGCTGGTGTACGCGGGGGACGCAGGTGGCCTTTGGGACACCCCTTGGTTCGCGATCATCCCGATCGTGGCGGGAGGCCTGTTCCTGGCAGCGGCGACAGCGGCGGCGACCCACCTCATACGCAGAGGTCGCGGCCCTCGGGCCGGGTCCCGGGCGGGCTCCCGGACCGGCTCCCCGACCCGCTCCCAGGCGGGAGGAGCCTCGGCGCGCGGCGACCTCTCCGGCGACCTGGAGCCCCCGCGCCGTCCGGACACCCCGGAGGGCAGTCCGCAGGGCACGTCGGCGGGCACGTCGGCGGGCACGTCGGTGGGACCGGAGGACGCGGCGAGACCCCTGGAGCGGCCGGACAGAGCGCCGACGTCCGGTCCGGGCGCGGGCTAGCGGCGCTCGGGCCCAGCCCAAGCCGAGTCGGCCCAACCCAAGCCCAGTCATCCCCGGTCAAGCCCAGTCATCCCCGGTCAAGCCCAGTCGGCCTAGCCCAGGCCGAGGCCTCTGGAGTTGCGGCGTGCTGCGAGCCATGCGTCGACGGACAGGTAGGACGCGCCGGCGAGGATCAGGGGCAGCCAGGCCATCAGGTAGGGGAGGTCGTTGCCGTAGTAGTAGGGCTCCTCGTGCCAGCTCATGGTGAGCCAGAGACTGAGGGAGATCAGGGCGCCGCCGAGTGCGGCGATGCGGGCGAGCAGACCGATCAGGATGCCGATGCCGACAGCGAGTTCACCGAAGGCGATGGCGTAGCCGAAGCCGACGGGGCTCTTCAGGGCGAGGTCGACGAGTTCGGGGAAGGCGGCGAGGTCGCGGACGCCGCGCATGGTCTCGCCGAGGGAACCGGTGCCCTTCGCCTTCATGAAGGCACTGTCGGTGATCTTGTCGAGGCCCGCGTAGATGAAGGTGACGCCGAGGAAGATCCTCAGCGGGAGCAGGGCGTAGTGGGTGGCGTTGTCCCGCCAGTCGTTCCGCCTGACGTAGTTGTTGTGGCTGTCCGTGCGCATGCCGTGAGCCATCGCTGTCCGCCGCCTCTCCGCACCTCGGCCGTTGCCTCGTCGACTGACGATACGTAGAGGAGGCACCCGCCGCTCAGTGGTGTGCGGCGGATTCCTCGGCGGATTCCTCGGCGGCTTTCACGAGGCCGCAGGGGGTCCCGGGATCTTGGGAGCAGGGGAGGGGGAAGCCATGCGTCCATTTGACGCGGGGCGGTTGGTGGCGTGGGTCGGTCAGTCGGTGACGTCGATGGTGCAACGGTTGGTCTCGGCACCGGCGGCGGTGATCACTTGGACGTCGACGCGGCCGGGTTCGACGTCGACGGGTACGGGCACGGTCAGGACGGCGTCCGTCGGGTTGGTGAAGCCGCCGGGGACGGGCACCAGGGGCACGTGGACGTGGACGGTGCCGATGCGGACAGCCATCTTGGCCAGGCGGTCGGCGCTGCCGGCGCCGGGCGGGACGAAGCCGGCGCCGCGGATCTCGATGTCGTCACCGGTGCGGATCGGCGCGTCCAGGTCTCCGGCCTCGCGGGAGCGGACGACGGACAGGATGACGGGCCGGCCGCCCTCGGCGTATTTGCCGGCGAGGTATGTGGCGGCGGACACGAGTACCAGCAGGGCGAGGCCCCAGGGCAGGTCCGGCAGCCGCTCGGGGCGGCGGGCGAGCCGGACGGCGGCGAAGACCACGGCGACGGCGCTGACGAGGACGTACTGGACGTCGGCGAAGTGGCCGCGGCCCGCGTCGTCGGTGAGCAGGTCGGCGGCGCGCGGCCGGTGGGCGCGTACCTTCTGCAGGCGCTGGGCGAGGACGCGCAGGCCGACGACGCGGCGTACGAGGACGGCGACGCCGCAGACGACGGCGAGGACGGTCACGAGGCCCGCGGCGCGGCCGAGCCTGAGCCCGTCGACGAGTTCGTCGCGGGCGCCGTGGCCGGAGGCCGCGGCGAGCTCGCAGGCGAGGACGAGCACGGCGAAGACGACGAACAGCACCCAGCAGGCGGCCACGGCGCGGGAGGTGGAGAGCCGGTTGTCCTCGCCGATGACGGGGGCGAGTACGCCGCCGCGGGCGCGGTGCAGATATGCGGCGCCGCTGAGGGTGACGCCCACGAGGAAGGCGGCGAGCAGCCCGGCCGTGCGTGCGGGAGTCCAGCCCGTGCCGATGGCGGTGAGGGCCTGGACGAGCACGAGGACGACGACCGCGGCCCAGACGACGACGAGTGTGCGCGGCCACAGGCGGGCGAGCCAGGCGTCGCCCTCGGCGCGGCCGCGTTCGGCGACGAGCCGCGCGGACTGGGTCAGTTCGTCCGACACCCACTGGCGGGATGCGCCCGCGGAGTGCACGACGGCCGCGGGCACTCCGTGCCCAGTTGCCAACTCGTCCCGTCTGGCGATGAATTCGGAGACGGCGCGCCGATGCCCCTCGCGCGCCCCGTGCGGGCTGCCACCGCACGCGCAACCACCTCCGTGCACCCCGGTCCCCTGCCTGGCTTCCTGCACCGCCACCGCGTACGCCGCCTTCCCCACCCTTGACCGGAGTCACCGCGGGATGCGCGTCCGGATCTCTGTTCGGGCGCGCGTCCGTGAACTTCCTTGCGGTGTATGGGAATTGTGCCGCACGGACGCCTGTACGTGCTCCACGGTTCAGGTCAGCGCGGGTGGTCCGGCGATCCGCGGGTTGACGCGGCGTCCGGTGTGGTACGCGTGTGCGGTGGCGGGGGCCGGGTCAGGTGAGCAGGTCGGGTTCGCTGCGGCTGATGTCCTGCCACAGGGACTGGTAGTTGATCCAGGCCACGAGGTCGCTGCCGAGTTGTTCGCGGGTCTCGACGGCCTCCTTGTGACCGATGAGGACGGGGCGGCCGGCGGCGCGGGCGGCGAGCTGGACCCGGCAGGAGCGTTCCATGGAGATGAACCACCAGGCGGCGGCGTCGACGGAGCCGCCGATGGTGAGCAGCCCGTGGTTGCGCAGGACCAGGGCCTTGTGGTCGTCGTGGTCGCCGAGGGCGGCGGCGACGCGGCGGCCTTCGTCGGTGTCGACGGTGACGCCGGTGTAGGCGTCGTACAGGGCGTGGCTCTGGTAGAAGGCGCAGGACTCCTGGGTGATCGGTTCGAGGAGTTCGCCGAGGGCGGCCAGGGCGCGGCCGTAGGTGGAGTGGCAGTGCGCGACGGCGACGGCGTCGGGCCGGGCGCGGTGGACCTGGGCGTGCACGGTGAAGGCGGCCTGGTTGACGTGGTGGCGGCCCTCGACGACCTGGCCGTCCCCATTGGCGAGGACGAGGTCGCCGACGGTGATGTGGCGGAAGGGCATGCCGAACGGGTTCACCCAGAAGCAGTCGTCGTACTCGGGGTCGCGGGCGGTGATGTGCCCGGAGACGCCGTCCTCGTACCCGAGTCGCCCGAAGATCCTGAGGGCACCGGCGAGCCGTTCCTTGCGGTGGCGGCGTTCGTCCTCCGGAGTCTCGTGCACCGGCGGCATCGCGAACTGCAACCGCTCGACGGGTATCGGTGTGGGCGCCTGCATGGGTCCTCCGTCTCTGGCATCCCTGGCCGTACGGAGCGGAAGTTACCTCCGGTCAGCGCAGGACAACAGGGGTCTCCTGGGGAGCGGGTACGGAATTGGGAGGGGTGGGCGGCGGGGCTCACGTGCCGGGGGCGACGGCGCGAAAAAGCAGACAGGGGGTGTCGGGTTTGCCCGCGAGGATCGTCGTATGACGAGCAACTGGGCGGCTTTCTCGGCTGCGGAACCGGAGCTGGCGCGGACGGTCGAGGACCGGTTCGGGCAGTTCACGCACCATGTCCTGGCGACGCTGCGCAAGGACGGGTCGCCGCGTACGACGGGCCTGGAAGTGCGGTTCCTGAACGGGGAGCTGTGGTTCGGGATGATGCCGGACTCGTTGAAGGCGCTGGACCTGCGCCGCGACGGACGGTTCGCGCTGCAGGCGAATCCGGGGGCGGGCACGGGGATGGCGGGCGGCGACGTACGCATCGCGGGACGGGCGGTGGAGGTGCGGGACCAGGAGACGATCGCGTCGTACGCGGACGAGGTGCGGCCGCCGGACCCGACGGCGTTCCACTTGTTCCGCACGGAGCTGACGGAGGTCGTGCGGACGTACATCGAGGAGAAGAAGTACCTGGCGGTGCAGCTCTGGCGGCCGGGGCGGCCGCTGAAGAAGACCAGGTGGATGTGAGAACGCCGGTGCCGCCGCCCGGATCGGGGACGGCGGCACCGGCGTTCAAGCCTGGAGGCAGGCCGGGGCCGCGGGGGCTACTCCCACTCGATGGTGCCCGGGGGCTTGCTGGTGACGTCGAGGACGACGCGGTTGACGTCGGCGACCTCGTTGGTGATGCGGGTGGAGATGCGGGCCAGGACGTCGTACGGCAGGCGGGACCAGTCGGCCGTCATGGCGTCTTCGGAGGACACGGGGCGCAGCACGATCGGGTGGCCGTAGGTGCGGCCGTCGCCCTGGACGCCGACGGAGCGGACATCGGCGAGCAGCACGACGGGGCACTGCCAGATGTCACGGTCGAGGCCGGCCGCGGTCAGCTCCTCGCGGGCGATGGCGTCGGCCTCGCGGAGCAGGTCGAGACGGTCCTTGGTGACCTCGCCGACGATGCGGATGCCGAGGCCCGGGCCCGGGAAGGGCTGACGCTGGACGATCTCGTCGGGCAGGCCGAGCTCCTGGCCGACCATGCGCACCTCGTCCTTGAAGAGCTTGCGCAGCGGCTCGATGAGCTGGAACTCAAGGTCCTCGGGGAGGCCGCCCACGTTGTGGTGGGACTTGATGTTGGCGGTGCCGGTGCCGCCGCCGGACTCCACCACGTCCGGGTACAGGGTGCCCTGGACCAGGAACTCGACGGGCTGGTCACCCGGCGCCTCGGCGACGATCTCGGCCTGAGCCTGCTCGAAGACGCGGATGAACTCGCGGCCGATGATCTTCCGCTTCTCCTCGGGGTCGGACACCCCGGCGAGCGCGGCGAGGAATCGCTCCTGGGCGTCGACGACCTTGAGCTGCACGCCGGTGGCGGCCACGAAGTCCTTCTCGACCTGCTCGGTCTCGTCCTTGCGCATCAGGCCGTGGTCGACGTACACGCAGGTGAGCTGGGAGCCGATGGCCTTCTGTACGAGGGCGGCGGCGACCGCGGAGTCCACGCCGCCGGACAGGCCGCAGATGGCGCGCTTGGTGCCGACCTGCTCGCGGATGGCGGCGACCTGCTCGTCGATGACGTTGCCGGTCGTCCAGGACGGCGTGAGGCCCGCGCCCCGGTACAGGAAGTGCTCAAGGACCTGCTGGCCGTGCGTGGAGTGCATGACCTCGGGGTGGTACTGGACGCCGTAGAGCTTCTTCTCGTCGTTCTCGAAGGCGGCGACCGGGACGACGTCCGTGGAGGCCGTGACGGCGAAGCCCTCGGGGGCGGCGCTGCACGCGTCGCCGTGCGACATCCACACCGGCTGCTCTGCGGGGGTGCCCTCGAAGAGGGTCGAGCCGGACTTGGACACGTGCAGCGGCGTGCGGCCGTACTCACGGGCGCCGGTGTTGTCGACCTGGCCGCCGAGGGACGTCGCCATCAACTGGAAGCCGTAGCACATGCCGAAGACGGGGACACCGGCCTCGAAGAGGGCACGGTCCACGACAGGAGCGTGCTCGGCGTACACCGAGGACGGGCCGCCGGAGAGGATTATCGCCGCGGGGTTCTTGGCGAGCATCTCGGCAACCGGCATGGTGCTCGGCACGATCTCGCTGTAGACCCGGGCCTCGCGGACGCGACGGGCGATGAGCTGGGCGTACTGCGCTCCGAAGTCGACGACCAGGACGGTGTCGGGGGCGGCGGGCGGCGCTACTGGCACGGTTTGCCTTCCGGCGGTGAGCAAGGGGTGACTGGTTTCGATTCTAACGGGGGCGGGGCGGGGGTGCCCGCAGCACTCTTGGCCCCCCCTGTGCAGGGGGGCTCCCGGGCTGTGCGGTGGGCTTGCGGCCCGTGCAGGGGGCTCTCGCTCCGTGCCGCCGGACCCCCACCCTGGGCCCCCACCCTGGACCCCCGTCCTGGGCCCCCACCCTGGGCCCTCACCCTGGACCCCCGTCCTGGGCCCTCACCCTGGACCCCCGTCCCGTACCGGCGCCGCCCGGACCCCGGGAGCCGCCCCCCGCTTCGTCGACTACACTCCCCGCCATGCGTAAGCACTCGACCTCCGTCTTTACCTATGGCACCCGGCCCGCCGGCTGCCATGGTCGAGCTGCTTGACGTAACGACAAGCGACTTCCCAGGCGCCCCGGGCCGACAAGGCCCGGGGCGTCCTGTCGTTTCCGGGCAATGTCGCCGCCCCGGGGCCCCGCACCCGAACGAGGAGCCCCACCATGAAAGCCAGCACCGCCACCGGCACCGCCACCACGCCCACCGACTCCGGCGCCCGCAGTCCCGGAGCCGCCGAAGTGATCGGTGGTGCCCGCGAGCGCATCGACGCGCTCGACGACCGGATCATCGGGCTCGTCCAGGAACGCATGGCCGTCTCCGCCGTCGTCCAGGAGGCCCGCATCGGCTCGGGCGGGCGGCGCGTGCACCTCGCCCGCGAGATGGAGATCCTCAGCCACTACCGGGACGCCCTCGGCAAGCCCGGCACGCAGCTCGCCATGACGCTCCTCGAACTGTGCCGGGGCCGCGTCTGAGCCCGGCGGGAAACCGGGGGTCACCGGCAGGCACGGGCAGGCACAGGGAAGCACCGGTTAGGCACTGGTAGGTGCAGGGAAGCACCGGCAGGCACCGGCAGGCACGGAACCGCTGCGCCACGGACCTGAGTTCGGATCCGCTCTCACCCGTACGGCGCGTGACCGGTTCCGGACGGGCTTCGTTGGTCCCGGTGTCCGTGCCAGCCAGGGGCGGGCCGCAAGAACCACGCGTGGCTCCGCTGGGGCGATGAGGCGTACGCGTCACGTGTACGCCGTGGGACCTCGTCCCAGAGAAGTGACCGGACGGCAGGGGACAGCAGCCCGGTCACCCAGGGAACGGTCGGCCCCGGGGACGCCCGGGGCCGGTCGGCCCGGTCCCCCTCCCCACCGCCCCGCCCCGCCCCTCACCAGCTTCCCGGGCGCCCCCCGGTCCCGCACGCTTCCCGGCGTCCCACGCTTCCCCGGCGCCCCCGGCCGCCGACATTCCCCCCGGTTTCCCGCGCTACCCGCGCACCCCCCACCGCTCATCAATCCGTTCTCACCGCTGCCCCACGCCCCACCGTCTTCGCAGCCCCGGCCATTCTCAGTCCCTCCTGTCGAGATGTCGTCGAAACGGTTGCGCGGAGAACGGGCCATCCTCCACGATGCGTAGAGGAGAGGGGCTCGCAGCCCCGTTCTTCACAACTCCATTGCCATTGGTCTAAACCAGTCGCGCTCCCCCGGCGCGCCGGGTAGGCCACCGGCTCGTTCAGCCAGCGGCGCACTCCCCCGGGCGCCGCTCTGAGGCACCGACGCTGCCCTGACGTCGGTGCTGACAGCCAAGGGCCCCGCGGATCCGTCCCGCGGGGCCCTTCGCTCCTTTTACGGCGCTTGAGGTGGCCGCGCACGCTTCGGGGTGTCCCTGCCAGGGCCTCCGTACGCTTCGGAGTGCCCTGGCCGGGGGCTCCCCGAGCCCGCCCCTTCCCGAAACTGGGGCTCCGCCCCGGACCCCGCTCCGCAAACGCCGGAGGGGCCGGAACTGGGCTGCGCCCTACCCCACCCTCCTCAGTTGCGCGTCCACCACCGTCGACGGAACCACCGGCTCCTCGTCCGCCCCGGCCGAGCCGGGAACATCCCCGCCCCCCGCCGCGCGGGACTCCTCACCGGCGGCCACCCCCTGCGGGTCGTAGAAGTTCTTCGCGGCGAAGGAGACGAGCGTCGAGCCGTCACGGACCACGACGACTGAGTGCCGCCGCACGTACGACTCCTCATGACTGCCGATCTTGTACGCCACCGCCTCCTCACCCCCGTCCGGGGCGGACCGGGGTGCGACACCGGTGTACCGCATGCCGCCCGCGCGGAACGCCGCGCACTTCTTCGACTTCACCGCCGACCGCAGGTCCCGCAGCGCGTCGCGCGCACCGTCCGCGCTGTCGTACGCGAACAGTTCGACGTCCGTCGCCCCACCCTCGGCCCGGCGGCTCTCCTGCGTCACCGTGCGCCCGGCGTGCGCCGTGGCCTTCGGCGGGGTGGCGGCCGCCAGCATGTCCGAAAGTGGTCGGCAGGCAGTTGGGTTCGCGGGAGCGCCGTCCGACACGGCCGCCAGCTTCGACCGCTCCCTGCGGCCGACGGAATACCCCTCCACGTCGCCCTTGGCCACCAGGGACGCCCTCAGCTCTTTCGCCGCCGCCGACCCGGAACCGCCCTCGCCGCCCTCGCCCTCGACGGAGCCCTTCGGATCCGACTTCGGCTTCGGCTTCGCCTGCGACGTCGAAGACCCACCGCCGTCACGCCCGGCACCGTCACCACCACCGCACGCGGCGGTCAGGCCCAGCGCGGCCGCGACCGAGACGGACACCACGACACGCGACACAGTTGTCTTCACGTTCCCCCGCTTCCCTTGGCGCGGCTGCGCCGACCACAGGGATCCCGGCACACCCACGCCTCACACATCCATGCGGAGTCACCCGCACCCCTTCTACGACTGAAGATCGCCGTCCGCGGTTCCGCACGGCCCGCACCGTCGTCCGGGCCAGTGATGGCCACCGGTTCCCTCACCGCGGGAGCAGCGTTCCCGCACCGCCGGAGGCAGCGTCCCCGCACCGCCGGAGGCGCCGCCGCCCCCTCACTGCCAGGGCCAGAACCGGTACGGGCTGAGGAGCGCGATCGCGAGGACCATGCAGCCCGCCACGATCACCACGCTGCGCACCTGGCGCCACCGCCCTGATCCGCCGCCGTGTACGGAACCCGTGGGTGCCGCGCGCCACTCGTCGGGGCGCCAGGGCTGCGCGGACTCCTCCCTGCGCTTGCGCCGCTTGCGGCCCACGACCCCCTGCGCCTGCCGCCGCGCCGCCTCCTCGTCCAGGCGGCGCAGCCGCTCGGCGACCATGCGCGCCCGCGCGGACGGCTCCTTGGGCGCCGACGCCCTGATGTCGCGCTCGCTGTCCTCCTCGAACCTGCGCCACACCTCGTCGGGTATGGACGCCTCGTCGTCGGGCTCACGCGGCGACTGCACGGACACTGTGCCCCCTCAATCTCTCTCGGCATGCTGAACCCCGTGGGGCCCCACAGACAAGCCCGCAGACGAGCCCACAACGAGCCCGCGGACGAGCCCCATCTCGCCTGCAAACGGGGGAAGTTCTACGACACCCCACGGCGGACGCACAAGCCAAGCACCTTCCCGAGGGTCGAACATGTGACTCAAGCCACATAAGAATTCTGTGAGCCCCAGGGCAACCATTCCCTGACGACGCAGGTCATTCATGCGTATCAACGGCCACTTCCGCGCCCGCCGCGGAGGCCTCCACCTCCGTATCGCGCGGCGCGCGGTGCGCCGGACTCTCTGAGGTCTTATGAAGCTTCGCCGTGCACTGGCCACCGCGGCCGCGACAGCCGCGATCGCCCCGCTCGCGCTGCTCTCGGCCCCGGCCGCGTTCGCAACTGGGGATGCGAACAGCGCGCCGTCCGCGAGCTCCGGCGAGACGCCTCCCGGCGTCACGCCCGCTCCGGGAGACACGACGAAGCCCGGCGCCCCCGAGCCCGGCGACCAGCCCCCCGCCCCCGGCGACACGACGAAGCCCGGGGACGACAACAAGCCCGGTGACGACACGAAGCCCGGCGACGACAACAGGCCGGGTGACGACACCAAGCCCGCCGACGGCAAGAAGCCCGGCGGCGACACCAAGCCCAAGGACGACGCGAAGCCGGGTGGCGACACCAAGCCGGGTGGCGACGCGAAGCCGGGCGACAAGGGCACCGGACCCCGCGAGGGCGGCAAGCCCACGGCGGAGCCCACCGAGTGCCCGTCCGACCCGAAGACCGGCGAGGACGCGGAGAGCAAGCTGGAGCTCCGGCTGACCGGCCTGCCCGGCAAGATCACCGCGGGCGGCGGCTGGCACGAGTTCAAGCTGACCGCGGCCAACCCGAGCGACGAGGAGCTCGGTGACGTCGAGTGGCTCGTGGCCGCGGACAACTTCTCGGAGAGCGAGAAGGAGAAGGACTGGCTGAGCACCTACGCGCGCATCCAGTTCTACGACCCCGAGGCCAAGGGCTGGAAGTCGATCGTCGACGAGGTCGAGGACGGTGTCGCCTTCGGCAGGACGACGCTCTCGGCCAAGGAGCAGGTCGAGATCAAGCTGCGGCTGAACATCAACGCCAAGGCTCCCGCGGGCGACAGCTACGCGCTCGGTCTCGGCGGTTACGTGGACTCCGAGCTGAACTGCCGCCACAACGCGTTCACGCTCTTCGAGTTCACCGTCCTGAAGGCCGGCAGCGACAACGAGGACCCCGGTGAGGCCACGCCCGTCCCGGACGCCACCGAGCCCCCGCACGTGCGGCCGCAGGGCATCGTCGTCAAGCCCGTCAAGTCCGCGAAGACGGTGAAGACGGTGAAGAAGACGACCGTGACGGACATCGCGCCCACCGGCAGCCTCGCCCAGACCGGCTCCAACTCCATGCTGCCGACCATCGGCGTCGTCGGTGGCATCGCCGTCGTCGCGGGCGCGGGCGCGGTGTTTGCCGTGCGCCGTCGCGCCCACTCGGACAGCGCCGCGTAAGCGACGCCGCCCACCGGCGACGTACGCGCCCCCGAGGTGCCGTACCCGCCGGAGAAAGCGAGGGACCTGCACTCGGAGGGGGGTGCAGGTCCTTTCGCGTACGGGGCGACCCCGGCCCCCGCTACTTCTTCGGCGGCACCGTCGGCACCCCGAGGAACGGCAGCCGCAACGCGCCGAAGGCG
The DNA here is from genome assembly GCF_000720475.1 of Streptomyces aureocirculatus. Taxonomy (GTDB): domain Bacteria; phylum Actinomycetota; class Actinomycetes; order Streptomycetales; family Streptomycetaceae; genus Streptomyces; species Streptomyces aureocirculatus. The sequence continues at coordinate 43,505 of NZ_JOAP01000011.1, read as the reverse complement.
TGGTCCGGCACCGCAGGGCGCTCGGGCTCGACCGGCGCGAGCCGGACGTACGCGGCCCCCTGCGGCGGACGCGGGTCCTCGGCGCCCTTGTTGGGCCAGAACGACATGGCGCGCTCGGCCTGCGCGGTGATCGTCAGCGAGGGGTTCACGCCCAGGTTCGCCGAGACCGCGGCGCCGTCGACGACGGAGATGCCCGGGTGGCCGTACAGGCGGTGGTAGGCGTCGATGACGCCGGTGTCGGCGCGGTCGCCGATCGGGCAGCCGCCGAGGAAGTGCGCGGTCAGCGGCGTACCCATCAACTCGCCCACATTGGACCCGGCGAAGCCGTTGATCTCCTCGGCGATGAGGCTCGCGGCCCGGGTGGCCTCGGGGATCTGGCCGGGGTTGGGCGCGCCGTGGCCCTGCCGCGCGGTGAGCAGGCCCTTGCCGATGCCCTTCTCCTTGCGGTACGTGGTGAGCGAGTTGTCCAGGGTCTGCATGACCAGGCCGATGATCGTGCGCTCCGACCAGCGCCGGTTGGACAGGGAGCGGGCCGTCAGGACCGGGTGGCGCACGGAGTTGGCGAGCCAGCCGGCGACGCGGGCCTTGCCGCCCTTGAGGGTGTACGGGACCTGGAGCAGCGTCAGGCCGCCCATCGCGTTGGACTTCTTGCCGTAGCGGACGGGCTCGATGTGGGTCGTGGCGTTCGGGTGGATGGACGAGGTGATGGCAACGCCCCTGGTGAAGTCGACCTTGCCGCCCGGGGCGAGGAGGGCGCCGCCGTGGCGCTTGCGGTAGCGGCGGTCCGTGGTCTGGGCGCCCACCAGGGCCTCGGAGTTGGTACGGGTCAGCTCGCCGAGGCGGGGGGAGACGCGGGGCAGCAGATGGTTGTCCTTCATGCGGTGCAGGAGGGTCTGGGTGCCGTAGGTGCCCGCGGCGAGGACGACGCGACGGGCGCGGAAGGTGCGGCCCTTGCCCTTGCGCTTGTTGTCCGTGGGCAGCGTCCCCACCGCGTAGCCGCCGCGCGAGTCCTCGGTGAGGGCCACGACGGTCGTCATCGGGTGGATGACGGCTCCGGCCTTCTCCGCGAGGTAGAGGTAGTTCTCGGTGAGGGTGTTCTTCGCGCCGTGACGGCAGCCCGTCATGCACTCGCCGCACTCGTTGCAGGCCCGGCGGGTGGGGCCCGCACCACCGAAGTACGGGTCGGGAACTTCCCTGCCGGGGCCGGGCGTTGACTTGGTGTCGGCCGTCGCGGAGTCTCCGGCCGATGACTCGTCGGTGGCGTCCCGCCCGTCGCCGAAGAAGACGCCCACCGGCGCCATGTGGAAGCTGTCGCCCACTCCCATGGCCCGCGCGGCGGCCTGGAGATGAATGTCGGAGGGGGTGGTCGTGGGGTTGGTACGCACACCGAGCATGCGCTTGGCCTGCTCGTAGTACGGCCGCAGCTCGTCCTGCCAGTCGGTGATGTCCTTCCACTGCGGATCGTTGAAGAACGCCGCAGGCGGTACGTAGAGCGTGTTCGCGTAGTTCAGCGACCCGCCGCCCACGCCCGCGCCCGCCAGGACCATCACATTGCCGAGCAGATGGATGCGCTGGATGCCGTAGAGGCCGAGTGCCGGGGCCCACAGGTAGTTCTTGATGTCCCAGGAGTTCTTGGGCAGTTCCGCGCGCGTGAAGCGGCGGCCCGCCTCCAGGACGCCGACGCGGTAGCCCTTCTCCGTGAGCCGCAACGCCGATACGGAGCCGCCGAAGCCGGATCCGATGACGAGGACGTCGTAGTCGTACCCTTCGTCGGCACGATCGTCGTCGCCCGGGTTCTGGACAGAGCTCTCCTGTGCCATCGACTCTCCTCGTCGAGAACGGGTCACTGAAACGGGGTCGAGAACGGGTCACTGAAACGGGGTCGAGAACGGGTCACTGAAACGGGTCCGCCGAGATGGATCCGCTGGAACGGGTCCGCTGAAACGGGTCCGCCGGAGCGGATCCGCCGGGCCGGGCGCGCCAGACCCCGCCGGTCCGCGAGGCGCCCTGCTCGGCTCAGCGCAAGCGCAACGCCTTCATGAGCCGCAGGCTCGTCGTCATGAACGCCGCGTACTTCTCGTCGTCCATGCCGAAGGACGGCGCAAGCGGGACGATCCGCTGGTGAGCCACCGTCTGTGCCTCGGTGTACTTGAGGATGCCCTCGGAGCCGTGGCGGCGGCCGAGGCCGGAGTCCTTCATGCCGCCCATCGGCGACTGCACGCTGCCGTAGGCGGGCCCGTAGCCCTCGTTGACGTTGACGGTGCCGGTGCGCAGGCGGGCGGCGAGGTCCCGGCCGCGCCTGCCGTCCTTCGTCCAGACGGAGGAGTTGAGACCGTAGGAGGTGGAGTTGGCGAGCTCCACGGCCTCGTTCTCGTCGGTGAAGCGGTAGATCGCGACGACCGGGCCGAAGGTCTCCTCGGTGCAGACCGCCATCGGCGCCTCGACGCCTTCCAGGATGGTCGGCTCGTAGAAGTAGGGGCCGATGTCGGGCCGGGCCACGCCGCCCGCGACGACGGTGGCGCCCTTGGCGACGGCCTCGTCGACGTGGCGCCGGGTGGTCTCCAACTGCCGCTCGCCGACGAGCGAACCCATCTCGGCGCCGTAGGCGAGGGACCGGCCGAGCCGCATGGCCTTGGTCTTCTCCGCGAACCGCTCGACGAAGAGGTCCGCGACGGCCTCGTGCACATAGAGACGCTCGATGGAGATGCAGAGCTGGCCCGCGGAGGAGAAGCAGGCGCGCACCGCGCCCGCGGCGGCCTTCTCCACGTCGGCGTCGTGCAGGACCAGCATGGCGTTCTTGCCGCCGAGTTCCAGGGAGACGCCGACCAGGCGGGCCGCGGCGCCCGTCGCGACCTCACGGCCGGTGCGGGTGGAGCCGGTGAAGGAGACGAAGTCGGCGTGCTTGACGATCTCGGGGCCGATGACGGGCCCCTCGCCGAGCACCACCTGGAACACCTCGGCGGGCAGACCCGCCTCGATGATCAGGTCGCGGGCCCACAGCGCGGTCAGGGCGGTCTCGGTGTCGGGCTTCATCACCAGGGCGTTGCCCGCGACAAGGGCGGGCAGGGCGTCGCCGATGGACAGCTCCAGGGGGTAGTTCCACGGGGCTATCTGGCCGACGACGCCGCGCGGCTGGCGCAGTTCGGTGACCTTGGTGAGGACCGGTACGACGCCGGTGTGCCGCTTGGGGTTCAGATAGGCGGCGGCGCGGCGGCCGTAGTGGCGGGCCGCGACGGCGACGGCCTGGACCTCCTCGTGCGCGTGCAGCCGCGCCTTGCCGGTCTCCAGTTGGATGAGGTCGAGGACCTCGGCCTGGCGCTGGAGCACCAGGTCGTGGAAGCGAAGGAGCACGGCGGCGCGCTGCCGCACCGGCGTGCGCGCCCACGCGACCTGTGCGGCCCTGGCCCGCTCGAAGGCCGTCGCCACGTCCCGCGGGGCGGCCTCGGGCAGATCGGCCAGCTTCTCGCCGGTGAACGGCATGTGGTTGGCAGTCGTGCCCGAGCCGATCACCTCACGGGTGAGCTGGGCGACCAGCTCCGGCGTGACCACGTCGGCGGCGGTGCGTGCGCCGCTGGGTGCCGGGGCGACCGGGTTCGTACCGAGGGGCGTTGCGGGGGCCAGCGAGTCCGTCATGACGGTGAGCGTATGCCTGGTCGGACGCTTTGGGTACCCGTGGGTAATGAGGTTTCACCCCGCACACACACGGCGCCGCGGCCCCCTGCGTACGTTGCCAGTGTCTGCTGGCGACAAAGGTGCTGATCAGGGCGTTCCCGGGGCCGCGGCGGGATGTTCGGGGCCTCAGGGCCTGGCGATCTCCAAGTTGTCGATCGCCGTCTTCGCGACCTCGCGCCCGCGCTCGGTGAAGTCGCTCCTGGCCGGGTAGTCGATCCACAGCTTGTACATGTCGCCCGCCTTGGTCCTGTAGTAGAAGACCTTGGCTTCGCGCGGGTATGTGACGTCGGTTTCCTTGTTGGTGTACGGGATCAGGTTCTCGGCGGACTGCCCGCCCTGGTACTCCCCCTGCGTCGTCTTCTTGCCGCGCCCCAGCTCGTCCGGGCTGAACGCGCCCACCGAACCCCCGCCGTCCAGCGTCTTCATGTCCTCGTACGCCTCGGCCATCGACGTGCCCGCGATGTAGTTCAGTTCGTCCTCGGACTTCTTGGCGAGGTCCAGGGTGAGGGAGATGGCGCCGCTCGCGTCCGTGTACGTGACCCAGTGCTCCTTGGGCGTCTGGTCGTTCGTGGTCCTGTGGTAGCCCTCCGGCACCGAGAGCGTCGCCCCGAGGCTCTTCTCCTCGCGTTGCGTCCACCCTTCCGTGTCCGACGCGCCGCCGAACGGGTCCACCGCGAGCACCACCCCCGCGGCCACCGCGGCGACGACCACGGCACCGACGGCCGCCAGCGCCTTGGGGCCGAGGAACACGCCCTTGCCGCGGTCCGGCCCCGCGCCGCCCGCACCGGCCGCCCCACCGTCGCCGGAGAACCCGGTCACGAGCTGCGTGGCCGGCAGTTGCGGGGGCGCCGGTGGCTTGGCGGCGTCCTCCAGGAGCGCGCGTACCCGGGCGGCGTTCGGGCGGTGGGCGGGGTCCTTGTGCAGCAGGCCGTTGATGGCGTCGGCCAGCGGGCCCCGCGCGGACGCGGGCGCGGCGGGCGTCGCGTTCAGGACGGACTGGAGCGTGGCGGGGGTGTTGTTGCGGCGGAACGGCGAGACACCCTCGGTCGCCGCGTACAGCACCACGCCCAGCGACCACAGGTCGGACGCCGGGCCAGGACGCTGGCCGAGCACCCGCTCAGGGGCGATGAACTCGGGCGAGCCGACGAAGCCGCCGGTGTCGGTCAGATTGGTCTCGCCCTCGATCTGGGCGATGCCGAAGTCGGTGAGCACGACGCGGTCGTGTCTGCCGAGCATCACGTTGTCCGGCTTCACGTCGCGGTGCAGGACGCCCGCGGCGTGCGCGGCCTCCAGCGCGCCGAGCACCTCCAGGCCCACCCGGGCCGCGTCCCGCACCCCGAGCGTGCCCTCGTCCCGCAGCGCCGCGCCGAGCGAACGGCCCTGCACGAACTCCATCACGATCCACGGCCTGCCGTCCTCGACGACGACGTCGTGCACATTGACCACGGCCGGGTGGTCGAGCCGGGCGGCCGCCCGCGCCTCCCTGCGCATCCGCTCGAAGGCGTTGGCGCGCTCACGCTCCGGCAGGTGGTCCGGTACGCGCGGCTCCTTGACGGCCACCTCACGGTCCACCGTCTCGTCCTTGGCCCGCCACACCGTGCCCATGCCGCCGTGGCCCAGCTTGGAGAGCAGGCGGTAACGCCCGCCGACGAGACGGCCCGAACCGGGCTCGGCCCGTGTGACCTGGGTGGGCGAGGCGTGCTGCGGCGAAGGTGGCGAAGGTACGGAGGGTTGCGAAGGTACGGGGTGCGGGGAAGGTACGGGGTGCTGTGGGGGCTGCGGTGGTTGCAGGCCGTAGCTGGTGGTCTCGTTCGGGCCGTACGTGGATCCCCCGTCGTTACTCATGCCCCCATCCCTACCGTGCGGGGCACCCCGTATTCCAGCCACGGCCCCCAGTTGTGACCGGGGCGATGCACGATCCGGGAACTTCGGCGACGTACGCACGTGAACGCGGGGGCACGTACGCGAGCGAGGGTGACGACGGGGGCGACGACGGGGCGACCACTGGGGAGCGTGCGCACGTCAGCGGCGTACGAAGGTGTCCACCGCCGTGTCGAAGTACCGGCGTGCCTCGCGCACCCGGTCCACCGGCGAGGACACCCAGACGTGATACATCCGGCCGTTCTCCTCCCAGCACAGGTCGAAGGTGTGCCGGGCGCCGCCGTCGGCGCCGGAGCCGTCCCAGGTGTACTGCCACAGGGCGGCGGGCCTGCCGTTGCGGGTGGTCTCGGTGACCTCGCCGTCGCGGTAGCCGCGGAGGTCGCGCGGGCCCGCGGCGTCGGAGCGGCGCTGGGCGGCGAGTGGGTTCCCCGGCGCGGTGGTGTCCTTGTCGATGCCGATGCGGACGACTCCGCCCGGTGAGCTGTAGTAGGTGCGCGGGCCGTCCGTCTCCCGGACGTAGCCCTTGGGCACGGCGAGGGTGAAACCGCGCGGGTCCTTGGCTATGCGGTAGTTCTGGGGCGCCTCGGGGGTGGACGGGCGGGCGGTGTCCGGGGTCCTGGTGACCGTCGAGGTCGCCGTCGGCCGCGGCACGGAGTCGTCGGACGCGTCCGGGGCCACCGAACTGGGCGGCACGGTCCGCACCCCGTCCCCGTCCCGCCCGAGCAGCAGCACCGCGGCCGACACGGCACCGACCGCCACGGCGGCGACGAGGGCGGCGGCGATGAGCATGGTGCGGCCCCGTCGTAACGCCGGTACGGCGAGCGGGGCGGACGGGTGGGGCGGCCCGGGCCTGGCCCTGCGGCCGGGCGGATGCCAGGGCGGCGCGGCGCGCTTGGGCACGGAGGGGCCGCCCTGGGCGGGCGGGTCGCCTCGCGTGGGCGGGTCGCCTCGCGTGGGCGGAGCCCCCCAGGCGGGCGCGTCACCGCGGGCGGGCGGGTGCCCCCAGGCGGGCTCGTCACCGCGGGTGGGCGCGTCTTCGTGCGCGGGCGGGTGCCTCCAGGCGGGCTCGTCACCGCGGGTGGGCGCGTCTTCGTGGACGGGCGGATCACCCCAGGCATGCGGGTCACCACGGCCACGCGGCTCCCCCCAGCCGGGCGGGTCACCACGGGCAGGCGCGTCACCACGGGCAGGCACGTCACCGCGGGCAGCCGAGTCCCCCCGCTCAGGCCACTCAGGCACCTCACCGCGAGCAGACGGATCCCCCCGGTCACGCGCCTGGCCCCCGCCGGGCAGGGCGCCCCGGCCAAGCGGACGGCGACCAGGAAGCCCGTACAAACCGGAAAGTCGCGTCAACCGGGGGCGCGCCGCCCGCCCCGCACGCTCCGTGCGCCCCGCACGCCCCGCACGCAGTGCGAGCAGCCGCCACCCCGACCCCGGCTCCTCCCCGGGCAGCGGCGGCATCACCCCGGTGGCAACGTACTCGCGCAGCAACCGCTCCGCGCCGGCCGCGTCCAGGCGGCGCTCCGGGTCGCGTTGGAGGAGGCCGCGGACGACGGGTGCGATCGGCTCGGCGCCGGGAGGCGGCCGTATGTCGTCGAAGACGACGGCGTGCAGCACCCCGCCGATCGAATCGCGCCGGAACGGCGACTCGCCGCTGACCGCGGCCACCAACAGCGCGCCCAGCGACCACAGGTCGGACTTCGGACCGCTGCGCTCACCGGACATCCGCTCCGGCGCGGTGTACTCCGGTGAGCCGACGAACGTACCGCTCTCCGTGAGCGTCGTCGCGCCGGAGACCTGCGCGATACCGAAGTCCGTGAGCACGACCCGGCCCGTGGCTTCTTCCAGGAGGACGTTGGCGGGCTTGAGGTCACGGTGCAGGACGCCCGCGGCGTGCGCGGTGCCGAGGGCGCCGAGCAGGTCGAGGCCGATACGCGCGGCGGCCTGCGGGCCGATCGGCCCCGACCTGGCGATCCGCCCGGCGAGCGAACTGCCCTCGATCAACTCCATGACAATGTACGGACGTTCCTGATGGACGACGACGTCGTGCACCACGATGATGTGCGGATGCTGCAACTGCGCGACCGCACGCGCCTCGCGCAGGGTGCGCTCGCGCTGCTCCGCGGCCTCCTCCTCGGAGAGCGTCTCGCCCAGGGGCAGTTCCTTGACGGCGACACGGCGGCCGAGGAGCTGATCGGTCGCGCGCCACACGACGCCCATGCCACCCCCGCCGATCCGTACCTCCAAGCGGTACCGGCCGGCGATGACTCGGGTACGGTCACCCAGGCTCCCCATGCGGCCATCATGCCCCACAGGTCTGGCCGCGGATCCTCTCCGCCCGGGAAAGCGGCCAGTTCAGGCCCGTATGCGACGGTGAGCGGCCGGTGTCAGACGCGCCAGCCGCGCAGCACCGCGTCGAACTGTTTCCGGGCCTCGCCCCAGTTCTCCTCCGGCGCCGACATGTAGATCACGTATTCGACGTTGCCCGCGGTGACGTACGACTGCGAGACGGCGCGCCGCGGGCCCTTCGTGGTGTCGCTGGCCCCACCGTTCCAGGCGAATTCCCAGAGCGCGCCCGGCCGTTCGAGGAAGGTGTTGGAGCTCATGTGCAGACGCCGGTAGCCGGGCGACTTCTGCACCTGCTTCTCCAGGGCGAGCTGGTGCTGGTACGGATTGGCGTAGTCCGGGCTGCGGTCGATGCCGATGCGTAGGAAGCGGCGGCCGTCGTCGGGCGTGTAGTCGATCTGGCTGCCGTCCACGCGCCGTTCCCAGCCCTTGGGCAGCATGAGGCTGAAGCCCTCCACGTCGTTCACCCGGACCCAGTCCTCGGGCACACCGCCGACGACGTCGCCGCCCTTGCCCTTGCCGTCCTTCTCCTTGCCGCCGTCCTGCCCCTGGCTCACCTCCTTGCGGTCGCCGTCGCCACCGCCGAACTGCAGATAGCCGAACACCGCGCCACCACCGAGCAGCGCCGCCGCCGCGACCAGGGCGACCACCCGGGGCCAGTGACGGCGTCCGGCACCCGATCCGGTGGCTGTGGGGGCGGTGGTGGCGTACGGGGTTCCGGCGCCGTGTGTGGTCGCCGCGGTGTGCGTGGCGGCCGTGCCGTACGGGGCCTGGAGGTGCGGAGCGGAGGTGTGCGGCGTGTGCGGCGTGTGCTGCGCGGACGCGGCGTGCGGGGGCTGCTGGGCCTGGTAGGGCTGGTAGGCCTGCTGGGGTGGCTGGGGCTGCTGGGGTGGCTGGGGCTGGGAGTGCGGCGGCGTCGGCGAGTGCGGGGCCGGAGTATGACCCCCCGGTGGCGTCTCCTCGTGCACCCGCGTGGGCACGTACCCCTGCGCGGGGCCCGGATACCGCCCCTCCGCCGCCTCGGCCAGCATCCGCTCCGCCTCGGCCGCCGTCGGCCGCGCGTCCGGGTCCTTGCGAAGCAGCGCGGAGATGACGGGCCCGAGCGCGTCCGCGTACGTGGAGGGCTCGGGCTCCTCGGTCACCACGGCCTGCATCGTGCCGAGCGGCGAGGTGCGCCGGAACGGCGAGTTGCCCTCGACGGCCGTGTACAGCGTGGCGCCGAGCGCCCACAGGTCGGCGGCGGGACCCGGGTTCGCGCCGCTGACCCGCTCGGGCGCCAAGTAGTCCACGGAGCCGACGACTTCCCCGGTGCGGGTGATGGTCGAGTCGCCCTCGATCGCGGCGATGCCGAAGTCGGTGAGGAGGACCCGGCCGTCCTCGGAGAGCAGCACGTTGCCGGGCTTGATGTCACGGTGCAGCACCCCGGCGCCGTGCGCGGCGCGCAGGGCCCGCAGAACCCACAGGCCGATGCGGGCGGCCTCGCGCGGCTCGATGCGGCCCTGCTCCCTGACGGCGTCCGCGAGCGAGTGCCCCTCGACGAGCTCCATCACGATCCAGGGCCGGTCGTCGTACTCGAGCACGTCGTGGACCGTGACGACCGCGGAGTGGTTGATCTGCGCCTGAGCGCGCGCCTCCGTCTGCGTCCGGGTGAGCAGGACCTCGCGCTCGGCCTCCTGCACCCACTGTGCCGCCGTCAGCTCCTTGACGGCCACGACGCGGTGCAGCACCTCGTCGCGCGCACGCCATACGCGGCCCATGCCGCCGCTGCCGATGGACTCACCGAGCCGGTAACGGCCGGCGAGGAGCAGGCCCTGCATCTGATTCACGTTCCCCCGCAGTCGGTATTGACAGGGCCAGGTTCCTGAGGTTTGCCAGTGCCCAGATTAAGGAGCAGTGCACGCGCAGGGAAAGGGAGGGGGTTATCGGAGACAGCACTGTGACGCTGACGGAGGCCCGGCGCGGGTCGGGCGAGCGGCCGGACACGAGGCTGACGTGGACATTTGACGACCCGACACCGGACGGACGCGGTCGGTACATGACCTCCCAGCGGACGGTTGTGGCCGGTACGACCTTCCGGCGGACGGATGCGGTCGGTAGGCGACCTTCCTGCGGACAGGATCGGTCAGCCTGTGACCCGGTACGAACTCGACGCCTGCTCGTACAGCCGGGTCACCTCGTCCCGTTCGGCCTCCGGCCCACGCACCTGAAGGACGTGGTACTTCCCGTCCACGACCATCGCGAGATTGCGTACGTAGACCTCGGCGCCGTCGGCACCCTGCCAGGTGAACTGGCCCTCGGCCATGGAGCGGCCGCCCACGTCCACCCGGCGCAGACCGCTGGAGGTGGCCCAGGACGAGTCGCGGAACGGCTGGAGTTCGTGTTCGTCCTCCTTCTGGTACTTCATCGGGTCCGTGCCGTGGTCGCCGGTGCTGTCGCGGCCGGGAACGACGAGCAGTTCGAACCTTCCGTGCGTGTACACGACCTGGCCACGGCCGTTCTTCGGGTGCCGGTCCCAGCCGTTGGCCACGGCGACGCGGAAGCCCTCGGCGTCCTTGCGCACCGTGAAGCCCGCCGCGACATCGGGGTCGGTGGTCTGCGGCTCCTGCGAGCCGGGGGTCTCCTCCGGGGCGGGCGACTTGCCGGTCTCGCCGTCGGCGCCACCGGAACCGCCGCCTCCGGGTTCGCCGTCCGGGCTCGGGTGACCACCGACGGGTTCCGTGCTCGCCCCGCCCGCGTTGCCGGTGCGCCCCGCGCCCTCGTTCTCATCGGACTTGGGCATGAACAGCATCGCGTACGCGACAGCCGCCACCAGACCGGCGAGTATCACGACGATCAGCAGCCGCCCAAGCGAACGGGGGCCACTCGCCGGCCGTGGCGCGCGCTCGGGCCGCGGCGCGCGCACCGGCCTGGTGTCACGGGCCCGTTCGGCGCCGTGCTCCCGGCCGCGTGCCCTGTCCCGCTCCCTGCCGCGCTTGTGACGACCGTGCGCGGTGCCGTCGCCGGTCGGTACGGGGGCGGGCGGGCGTCGCTTGCGGACCATCTCGCCCCGACGGCGTACGACGGGCAGCCTGCCGCCGTCGTACGGGGGCGCGGGCACCACGTGCGCGCCCGCCTCGGGCTCCGGCGCCGACCGCACGAGGGAGCGCAGCCAGCCGCTCAGCTCCTCGAAGTCGATCCGCTCGGTGGGGTCCTGACGCAGCAGCGACTCGACGACGGGCCGCAGCGGACCGCACTCCTCCGCGAACGCGGGCGGCTCCGCGCACACCAACTGCACCAGCTCGGCCGTGCTGTCCTCCGGGTACGGCGCGTGGCCCTGGACGGCACGGAAGAGCAGCGCGCCGAGCGCCCACAGGTCGGTCGCGGGACCGATGGGCGCGGCCAACTGCCAGTTCTCGTGCACGGGGCCCGCCTGCTCCGGCGCCCACCGCTCGGTGACGGCGCCGACGACGGTCATCCGGGCGTGCCGGGCCCGCTCGGCGGCCAGCGCGGTGGCGGGACCACGGCGCGGCCTGCGCGCACCCGCCGGGTCGCCCCAGCCGCTCTCGCGCGGGTGGTCGTCGGTGGGGTTGGTGGCGTCGCCGTCGGGGGCGGCGGGGGCGGCTTGCGGAGCCGACGTGGAGGGCGCGGGCTGCCGTGCGGGCGGGACCTGCTTGGTCAGCGCCTTCGCCTGGGGCGGGCGTGCGCCCGGCGCGTACCGGGTTTCGTGCGCCTGCTGGGGGTCGTGTGCGCCGCGCGCGCCCGGGGTGCCCTGCGCGGGGACGGCCTCGGTGCGCGGCACGGCTCCGTGCCACGGCGTCTGCTGCCGCTCCCGGACGCCGTACGGGTCCGCGATGTGCCCCACCTGACCACCGGCGCCACTGTCCGCCTCCAGAGCGGCCGCGTCGGCGCCGCGCTCGGCCTCGCTCACCCGGGCCGCGGCACGCGCGGCACCCGCCCGGTACGCGGCGATGGCCCCGGCCCGCGCCGCCCGCAGATCCCGCTCGGCGGTGCCGTACGGCTTGGCTCCGGCGTAGGACTCCGGCCCGGCGGCACGCTCGCTTCCGGCGTATGACTCGGGGCCGCCCTGTTGCTCGGGCCCGGCGTAGGTCTCCGTCCCGCCGTAGGGCTCGGCCCCGGCCCCGCCCAGGGGGTCGTCCGCGCGCCGCGCCACCTCGATCGCGGCGTGCCCACGCGCCCCGATGCCCTCGCCCGGCCCGCCGTACTCGTACCCGTACCCGTCATGGCCGCCGTACTCGTACCCGTCGCGGTCGCCGTCGCGGTCGCCGTCGCGGTCGCCGTCGCGGTCGCCGTACCCGTCGCGGCCGCCGCCGCGGTCACTCTCGTACCCATCACCGCCGCTGTCGCGGTCACCGTACTCGTACCCGTCACGGCCGCCGTCGCCGTACCCGTACCCGTCACCGCCGCCGTCGCGGTCACCGTACTCGTCGACGCCGCCGTGCCCGTCATGCTCATCGGCGTGCCCGCGCCCCGCACGCCCCTCGTACGCGCTGTCTGCGTACTCGTCACGACCGCCGTACTCGTCACGACCGCCGTACTCGTCGCCCCCGGAAGCCCGTGCCTCCGGCGCAGGCGCGGACTCAGGCCCAAGCCCAGGCCCAGGCCCCTCAAGAGAGTGATCCGGCGCCTGCTCCAGCGGGCCGCCCCCCTCGGGCACCGTGAAGCCCGCGAAGTCGTCCTCCTCGGGCCGCGGGTCGTACCCGCACAGCGCCTCTTCCGCCGCGCCCGCGGCGAGGCCCGTCAGCATCACGCGGCCGTCGTCGCAGACGAGGACCGTGCGCGCGGTGATGTTCCGGTGCACCCAGCCATGTGCGTGCAGCACGCGCAGGGCCGTGACGACATCGGCCGCGAGCTCCGCGGCCCGGAACGGGTCCAGCGGCTTGTCGGCCAATAACGCCGCGAGCGGACGGGCCGCCACCCGTTCACTCACTATCCACAACGACCCGCCCTCGGCGAACACATCGAAGATCTGGTCGAGCCGGGGGTGGTCGGGGATGCGCGCGGCGGCCTGCGCGGCCTCTATGGCGCGCAGCACCGCGGGGTCGCTCGGCCTGCGCGTCGCGCGCGGCCCCGCGCGCCGGGCGCCACCCTGCGCCGCGCTCCCGCGCGCGCTACGGAACCCCTTGGGCAGCCCGCCGGGCAGGACGTCGCTCAGGTCACCGTCGCCATACGCCTCGTCGCCGTACGCCTGGTCCCCGTACGCCTCGTCGCCGAGCACCTCGGCCTCGACGATCTCGGGCAGCGGCACCTGCCTGACCAGGACTTCCTGGCCGCTGTAGGTGTCGAAGGCTCGGGTCTCTGCGAGTTCGTACTCGTCGGCCGGGGGCAGGGGCAGGCGGTAGCGGTCGGCGAGTACCCGTCCCGCATAGTCGTCCACGATGCCTCCCCCGATCCGCCCGGCGGTCAATTCCGTTCGTCTTACGGCTCGTTGCGGCTGCTTACCCTCCGCAAGCACTCACGATACGTGCCACAACCGAACCGTATTGAGGGGATGCGAGATCTCACCGGCCCCGCCCCGCCGTCACTTCTTGGGCTCGAAGGTCCGGGTGAACGTCTGCCAGGTGTCGCGACGCTGGTCGCTCCCCCAGTCGTCCGCCTTCGCGGTGTACATCATTCCGTAGCCCAGGCCGCCGTTCACTATGAAGCCGCGGTCCACCGAGCGGTACTTGGTGCCGCCGTCCACGTAGGTGAATTCCCAGTCCGCCGTGTTCCAGCCGCGGAAACCGACCTTCTCTATGCGGATGCGGTCGTACTGCGCCCTGCGCATGGCCGACTCCTGGTTCTTCCAGTCCGCCACCGGGTTGTCCTTGGGCGTCGTGGTCCAGCCGATCAGCAGCTTCTGGTCGTTCGGCCCGGTGAAGCGGGCGCCCGCGCGGTCGGTCGAACGGAACTTCCAGCCCTTCGGCAGACCGATCGAGAAGCCCTGGGAGTGCTTGTACGTCTCCTCGGCGCCGTCTTGCGAACCCTTGCCGCCGCCGATGGCCGAACCCTGCCCGGAGTCGTCCTTGCCGGAGTCCGGGTCGGAGTCGTCCTCCTTCTCCTTGCCCTGGCCGCCCTGGTCGCCCTTGCCCTTGTCGGCACCGGAGCCGGAGTCCTCGTCCTTGCCGGAACCCTTGTCCTCGCCCTCGCCGCCCGCGGTGGCGCCGCTGGACGAGGACGAGTCTCCGTTCTTGTCGCCCTTGCCGCTGTTCGAGCTGTCATCGCCACTGAGGGCGAAGGCGAGGACCGTGCCGAGGACGGCGAGTGCGACGGCCACCGCGATGATCACCAGGGTGCGCCGGGGCACCACGTCGGTGAGCGGCGCCCGGGCCGGCGGCCTCGGCGACCCGCCAGGCTGCGCCGGGACCCGGGCAGCGCCGTGCGAACCCGATCCGGCGCCGACGGAGTGCACGCCGCCCCCGACACCCGCACCGGCCGCCCCTGCGCCCGTACCCGCGCCCTTGCCCGTACCCGCGCCCTTGCCCGAGGCCGGACCCGAACCGCCCCCCAGCGCCGCACCCGCGCCCGCGCCCGTGCTCGTACCCGTACCAGCACCAGCACCAGCACCAGCACCACGCTTGCCGCCCCGCTCACCCGCACCGGCCCCGCGGTCGCCCACGCCGACCGCCCCGGACGAAGCAGCCACTCCGGACCCCGCGGCACCGGCACCCGCACCGGCGCCCGCGCCACGAGCCGTCGCCGCGGCCGCCTTCTTGCGCACCGAGCGGAACGCGCCCTTCAGCCGTTCCGCGGCCTCCTCGCCCTTACGGATTCCCGAAGCACCCGCGGAACCCGAAGAACCGGCAGAACCCGCCGATCCCACGGGACCCGGGGAACCCGAGGAACCCTTGGGACCCTTGGCACCCGTAGAACCCGGCGCACGATCCCCCGGCGCCTGCGGCGGAATCGGCGGCAGCGGCACCACCTTCGTCGCGTCCAACGGCTCGTCCTGCGCCTTGGGCTCAGGAAGGTCGGGCGCGTTGATGACTTCCTGGAGCATCGCCCGCGCGCTCGCGTCGTCGAGCCGCTGCTCGGGGTCCTTGGCGAGCAGGCCGTAGATGACCTTCTCCAGCAACGGCCCGGCGTTCTTCGGGGGTTCGACCGCCTCGGTCATCACGGCGGTGAGGGTCGCTATGGCCGAGCCCTTGTCGTACGGAGGCACGCCCTCCACGGCCGCGTAGATCAGACCGCCGAGCGACCACATGTCGGCCGCGGGGCCAGGCTTGTGGCCGCGGGCACGCTCCGGCGAGATGTACGAGGGGGCGCCGACGAGCATGCCCGTCGACGTGATGGACGGGTCGCCCTCGACCTGCGCGATGCCGAAGTCCGTGAGGACGACGCGGCCGTCCTCGGCGATGAGCACGTTGGACGGCTTCACGTCGCGGTGCAGGATGCCCTCGCGGTGGGCAGAGCGCAGCACGTCGAGCACGGCGAGGCCGACCTCCGCGGCCCGCCGCGGCGTCAGGAGCCCGTCCTCGCGGACGGCTTCGGCGAGGGACTTGCCCTCGACGAGCTCCATCACGATCCAGGGGCGGTCGTCCTCGTCGACCACGTCGTAGACCGTCACGGCGCTGGTGTTGCGGATCCGGGCGATCGCCTTGGCCTCGCGCAGCGTGCGCGTGATGAGGCGCCGCTTCTCGTCCTCGTCGATGCTCGACGGGAAGCGCAGCTCCTTCACCGCGACCGTGCGGCCGAGCGTCTCGTCCTTGGCCCGCCAGACGGTGCCCATGCCGCCACGGCCGAGCACGTCACCGAGCCGGTACCGCCCCGCGAGGAGACGTGCGCTCTGATCCTGACGAGCCTCGCCCGCCTGCTCCGCCTCCGACATGCGTCCCCTCAACTACCCGCACAACCCGCCCTGACAGAGCCTTCATTGTCCCTCACCCGGGGACCGGTCAATGCCGCGGGTCCGGCGTCCCACATCATGGACACCCGGGGCCGCCCCACCCCTGCACACCAGCCCAAACCACCCCACCCATAACTCCCTTGGCCGCCCTCCTCGGGTCAAACCGCCCAGAACCCCTGACCACTCCTTGACTGCTTGCTGACAACCTGCCTACTTGTTGACAGTCCCGGCCCTGGCGTGTCACCGAGCTGTCGGGCCCCGCGGTGGGCTCGTCGGCCCACCGCGGCCCACGGGTCACAGCGGCACGATGTCCGGCGCCCCGAGCCGCGCCGCGTCCGCCGTCAGGTCGTCGGGCTGGCGCTGCGATTCGCGCTCGGCCTCCACCCGCTTCTCGTAGTGCTGCACTTCGCGCTCGATCTGGTCCTTGTCCCAGCCGAGCACCGGCGCCATCAGGTCCGCGCACTCACGGGCGCTGCGGGTGCCGCGGTCGAAGGTCTCGATGGAGATGCGCGTGCGGCGCGTGAGGACGTCGTCGAGATGGCGGGCGCCTTCGTGGGACGCGGCGTAGACGACTTCGGCGCGCAGATAGTCGTCGGCCGCGCCGAGGGGGTTGCCCAGGGACGGGTCGGCGGCGACCAGTTCGAGCACTTCCTCCGCCAGTGCGCCGTACCGGTTCAACAGGTGTTCCACGCGGACCACATGCAGGCCCGTGCGGGCGGCGATGCCGGCGCGGGCGTTCCACAGGGCGCGATATCCCTCGGCCCCGACGAGCGGGACGTCCTCCGTGACGCACTCCGCGACGCGCTGGTCCAGACCGTGCACCGCCTCGTCCACGGCGTCCTTGGCCATCACGCGGTACGTCGTGTACTTGCCGCCCGCGATGACGACCAGGCCCGGGGCGGGGTGCGCGACCGTGTGCTCGCGCGACAGCTTGCTGGTGGCCTCCGACTCGCCGGCGAGCAGGGGCCGCAGGCCCGCGTACACACCCTGGACGTCGTCGCGGGAGAGCGGGACCGCGAGCACCGAGTTCACATGCTCCAGGAGATAGTCGATGTCCGCGCTGGAGGCCGCGGGGTGGGCCTTGTCCAGGTCCCAGTCGGTGTCCGTCGTCCCGATGATCCAGTGCCGGCCCCAGGGGATGACGAAGAGGACGCTCTTCTCCGTGCGCAGGATCAGGCCCGTGGAGGAGTTGATGCGGTCCTTGGGGACCACCAGGTGGATGCCCTTGGACGCGCGGACGTGGAACTGGCCGCGCTCGCCGACCATCGCCTGGGTGTCGTCGGTCCACACGCCCGTGGCGTTCACTACCTGTTTGGCCCGGACCTCGTACTCCCCGCCGGCCTCGACGTCCTGCACCCGGGCGCCGACCACACGCTCGCCCTCGCGCAGGAACCCGGTGACACGGGCACGGTTGGCGACCTTCGCCCCATAGGCCGCGGCGGTGCGCACCAGCGTGGCCACATAGCGGGCGTCGTCCATCTGGGCGTCGTAGTACTGCAGGGCGCCGACGAGGGCTTCCTTCTTCAGGCACGGGGCCACGCGCTGGGCGTGACGCCGGGTCAGGTGGCGGTGGCCCGGCAGGCCCCGGCCGTGGCCGCGGGCCATCGACATGGCGTCGTACAGGGCTACGCCCGAGCCCGCGTACAACCGCTCCCAGCCCTTGTGCTGGAGCGGATACAGGAACGGGACGGGCTTCACCAGATGGGGTGCGAGCCGTTCGAGCAGCAGGCCGCGCTCCTTGAGGGCCTCGCGGACCAGGGCGAAGTCCAGCATCTCCAGATAGCGCAGGCCGCCGTGGATCAGCTTGCTCGACCGGCTCGACGTGCCCGACGCCCAGTCCCTGGCCTCCACCAGGCCCGTGCTCAGGCCGCGGGTGACCGCGTCGAGGGCTGTGCCCGCGCCGACCACGCCCGCGCCCACGACCAGGACGTCCAGCTCGTGCTCGGCCATGCCCGCCAGTGCCCCGGCGCGCTCCGCCGGGCCAAGAGTCGCTGTCCTCACCGCTGCCTCCCGTGCTGTTCGGGTGTGGTCGCGCTCACATCATGCCCAGATTCCCGCCGGGTCCGCCGGGCGAGGGCGCCGCCTGTGGATAAACCCCGGCCTCCCGGCCCCGGTGCCGGTCCCCGCGCCGACAACACTCCGAGTTTCTGAGCAGCCCAATCCCGCAAATCGGTCATATTTACTCCTAGTCTGACATTGCGGTCGCCCGTTCTGTCCACAGGACTTGCGCGATCGACACGCTTTGGCTACATCCGCTCGGCTATTGGGAAGGACGGCTCACCGCCATGCCAGCTGACCTCGCCGTCATCGGCCTCGGCCACCTCGGCCTCCCCCTCGCCCAGGCCGCCGCCGCAGGCGGCGTCGCCACCGTCGGCTACGACCCCGCCCGCGCACCCGACCTGGCCTGCGGGCGCCTTCCGGGCGACGGCACCGAAGGGACGCTCACCGCCGCCGACGTCCGCCGGATGCTCGCGGGGGGCTTCCGGCCGACCACCGACCCCGCCGAGCTCGGCCGCGTCCGCACCGCCGTCATCTGCGCGCCCACGCCCCCGGCCGCGGACGGATCACTGGACCTCGGCCAGGTGGCCGAGGCCGCCCGCGCCCTGGCCGCGCGCCTGCGCCCGCACACCACGGTCATCCTGGAGTCACCCGCGTACCCCGGAACCACAGAGGAATTCCTGCGCCCCCTCCTCGAAGAGGGCTCGGGCCTGCGCGCCGGACGCGACTTCCACCTCGCCTACTCCCCCGGCCGCATCGACCCGGGCAACCGCACCCACGGCTACGCCGGCACCCCCAAGGTCATCGGCGGCCTCACCCCCGCCTGCACGGAGTCCGCAGCCGCCTTCTACGGCCGCCTCACCGACAAGGTCGTCCGCGCGCGCGGGCCGCGGGAGGCCGAGACCGTGCACCTCCTGGAGACCAACTACCGGCACGTGAACATGGCCCTGGTCAACGAGATGGCCGTGCTCTGCCACGACCTCGGCATCGACCTGTGGGACGTCATCCGCTGCGCCGAGACCAAGCCGTTCGGCTTCCAGGCGTTCCGGCCGGGACCCGGCGTCGGCGGCCACGGGCTCCCCCTGGACGTGCCAGGACCCACACGCGGCATCCGCCCGCTGCGCATGGTCGAACTCGCCCAGCAGGTCAACGACCGCATGCCGGGCTATGTGATCCAGCGTGCCGCGACCCTGCTCAACGAGCACGGCAAGTCCGCGCGCGGCGCCCGCGTCCTGCTTCTCGGCGTCACCTACAAGCCGGACGTCGCCGACCAGGCGGGCGCCCCCGCCCAGGAGATCGCCGTCCGCCTCCGGGAGCTCGGCGCGGCCGTCAGTTATCACGATCCCTACGTCGGCCACTGGAACGTTCTCGGCCATCCCGTGCCCCGCGCGGACACCCTCTACGAAGCGGCCGCCGACGCCGATCTGACGATCCTGCTCCAGCACCACCGCACCTACGATCTCCAGGGCCTGGCCGTGAAGGCCCAGCTCCTGCTTGACACCAGGGGTGCCACTCCGGCGGGCGCCGCGCACCGCCTCTGATCCTTCACCGATCCCCCTGGGGGCCATGACCCGCTGCTGCTACCGTGCGGAACCAGTCACTTACCGCACACCAGTGCACCGATGTCCCAGGGGGAAATCTCATGACCCAGCCCACGCCTCCAGGCCAGGGCGGCCAGCAGCCCTACGGCCAGCCGCAGCAGCCTTACGGCCAGCCCCAGCAGCCCTACGGCGGCCAGCCCGGCTACGGCTACCCGCAGCAGCCCCAGCAGCCTTACGGCCAGCAGCCGCAGCAGCCGTACAACCCCTTCCCGCAGCAGCCGCAGCCCGGCGGCTTCCCGCCGCCGCCCGGTCCGGCCGCCCGGAACAACATCGGCCTCGGCGTGGCCGTCGCCCTGGTGGCAGCCCTGGTGGCCGCGGGCATCTACGGAGCGATCATCGGTGCCACCGAGCACGAGATCGGCTGGGCCGCCGTCGGCGTCGGCTTCGTCGTGGGTCTGGCTGCGGGCAAGACGGGCGGCGCCAACCCGGCGCTCGGGGTCCTCAGTGCCCTCTTCTCGCTCGGCGCGGTCTACCTCGGCCAGCTCATCGGCGCGGCGATGGTCATCGCCGACAAGACCGGCCTGGCGTTCTCCGACATCTTTTTCGACCACTTCGACGCGCTCCAGGAGGCGTGGTCGAACGACGCCGACGCGATGACCTTCGTGTTCTTCGCGATAGCCGCCATCGCGGCGTTCGGCGGCGCGAAGCGAGCCGCTCAGTAGCGCGACACGCGCCGACGTCACCGGCACCCGCCGGAACGCACGTCACCGGAACACACGTCACCGGAACGCACGGGAGCCCGGGCCGCCTGACAAGGCGGCCCGGGCTCCTCGCTGTTCAGCGCCCCGAAGGGATCAGCGGCTGTGCTCCGAGTCCGCGACCGTGACCTCGACCCGCTGGAACTCCTTGAGCTCGCTGTAGCCCGTCGTGGCCATGGCCCGGCGCAGCGCCCCGAAGAAGTTCATGGAACCGTCGGGGATGTGTGAGGGTCCGGTGAGGATCTCCTCGGTGGTGCCGACCGTGCCGAGGTCGACCTTCATGCCGCGCGGCACGTCCTCGTGGACGGCCTCCATGCCCCAGTGGTGGCCCTGGCCGGGCGCGTCGGTGGCGCGGGCGAGCGGGGAGCCCATCATCACGGCGTCCGCACCGCAGGCCACGGCCTTGGGCAGGTCGCCGGACCAGCCCACGCCGCCGTCGGCGATGACGTGGACGTAGCGGCCGCCGGACTCGTCCATGTAGTCGCGGCGGGCGGCGGCCACGTCGGCCACGGCCGTCGCCATCGGCACCTGGATGCCGAGGACGTTGCGCGTGGTGTGCGCGGCGCCACCGCCGAAGCCGACGAGGACACCGGCCGCGCCGGTGCGCATCAGGTGCAGCGCGGCCGTGTACGTGGCGCAGCCGCCGACGATCACCGGGACGTCGAGTTCGTAGATGAACTGCTTCAGGTTCAGCGGCTCGGCGGCACCGGAGACGTGCTCGGCCGACACCGTCGTACCGCGGATCACGAAGATGTCCACGCCCGCGTCCACGACGGCCTTGGAGAACTCCGCGGTGCGCTGCGGCGACAGGGCGGCGGCGGTGACGACGCCGGAGTCGCGCACCTCCTTGATGCGCTGGCCGATGAGCTCCTCGCGGATGGGCGCGGAGTAGATCTCCTGGAGGCGTCGCGTCGCCGCCTCGGTGGGCAGTGCGGCGATCTCGTCGAGCAGCGGCCGCGGGTCGTCGTGGCGCGTCCACAGGCCTTCGAGGTTCAGCACGCCGAGGCCGCCGAGCTCACCGATGCGGATGGCCGTCGCGGGCGAGACCACCGAGTCCATGGGGGCGGCGAGGAAGGGCAGCTCGAAGCGGTAGGCGTCGATCTGCCAGGCGATCGAGACCTCCTTGGGGTCCCGGGTGCGCCGACTCGGTACGACGGCGATGTCGTCGAAGGCGTACGCCCGGCGGCCGCGCTTGCCGCGCCCGATCTCGATCTCAGTCACGTGTGTGGCCCATCGCTTTCTTCCGCACTCACTCGGCCCGTCTCGGGCACTCACTCGCCCCGTCGTCGGGCACTGCGTCGGCCCGCCGTCCGGTACTCGGTCTGCCCGTCCAGTATCACCGACACACGGGAAGGGGGCGGCCCCGGGAATACCCGGGCCGCCCCCACGCGCGCGTGCGTCGCACCGTCGCGGGCCCGCAACCGCGGTTGCGGCAGCGGCTGGGCATGCGGCGGGACCGGCACCGGCCGGTCCCCGTCCGGCTTCGTCAGCCGCGCTTGTTCGCGTAGTTCGGCGCCTCGACCGTCATCTGGATGTCGTGCGGGTGGCTCTCCTTGAGGCCCGCCGAGGTGATCCGTACGAACCGGCCGCGCTCCTGGAGCTCGGGCACCGTGCTCCCGCCCACGTAGAACATCGACTGGCGCAGACCGCCCACCAACTGGTGCACGACCGCCGACAGCGGACCGCGGTACGGCACCTGGCCCTCGATGCCCTCGGGCACCAGCTTCTCGTCGGAGGCGACGCCCTCTTGGAAGTAGCGGTCCTTGGAGAACGACTTCGTCTCGCCGCGCGACTGCATGGCACCCAGCGAGCCCATGCCCCGGTAGGACTTGAACTGCTTGCCGTTGATGAAGAGCAGCTCGCCGGGGGACTCCTCGCAGCCCGCGAGCAGCGAGCCCAGCATGACCGTGTCCGCACCGGCGACGAGCGCCTTGGCGATGTCTCCGGAGTACTGCAGTCCACCGTCGCCGATCACCGGGACACCGGCCGCCTTGGCGGCGAGCGACGCTTCGTAGATAGCCGTTACCTGCGGTACGCCGATACCGGCGACCACGCGGGTGGTGCAGATGGAGCCCGGTCCGACGCCCACCTTGATGCCGTCGACACCGGCGTCGATCAGCGCCTTGGCGCCGTCGCGCGTGGCGATGTTGCCGCCGATGACGTCCACGCCGCCGGAGTTCGACTTGATCTTGGCGACCATGTCGCCGACGAGCCGGGAGTGGCCGTGCGCGGTGTCGACGACGATGAAGTCGACGCCCGCCTCGATCAGCGCCTGCGCGCGCTCGAAGGCGTCCCCGGCGACGCCGACGGCGGCACCTACGAGGAGGCGGCCCTCGGCGTCCTTAGCGGCGTTCGGGTACTTCTCCGCCTTCACGAAGTCCTTGACCGTGATGAGGCCCTTCAGGACACCGGCGTCGTCGACGAGCGGCAGCTTCTCGATCTTGTGCCGGCGCAGCAGTTCCATGGCGTCGACACCGCTGATGCCGACCTTGCCGGTGACGAGCGGCATCGGCGTCATGACCTCGCGGACCTGGCGCGAGCGGTCCGCCTCGAAGGCCATGTCGCGGTTGGTGACGATGCCGAGCAGCTTGCCCGCGGCGTCGGTCACCGGGACGCCGCTGATGCGGAACTTGGCGCAGATCGCGTCCGCCTCGGCGAGCGTGGCGTCCGGGTGCACGGTGATCGGGTCCGTGACCATGCCGGACTCCGACCGCTTCACCAGGTCGACCTGGTTGGCCTGGTCGGCGATCGACAGGTTCCGGTGCAGCACGCCGACGCCGCCCTGGCGGGCCATGGCGATCGCCATCCGGGACTCGGTGACCTTGTCCATCGCCGCCGAGAGCAGCGGGACGTTCACCCGGACGTTCTTCGAGATGTACGAGGCGGTGTCGATGTCACCCGGCGCCATGTCGGACGCGCCGGGCAGCAGCAGCACGTCGTCGTAGGTCAGCCCGAGTGTCGCGAATTTCTCGGGCACTCCGTCGACGTTTGCAGTCATGACACCTTCCCCAAATGGCCTTGCTCGGTGCGGATGTCCATGCTAACGGGAAGCATGGCTCTCTCATTCCACGGTGCCCGTGGGGCCGCGGGTTCGTAGGTTTCTACAGCTACGCTGCGGCGCAGACCTGGCGGACCGCCGCGGCGGCCACGGAAGGCCCCCCCGGCTCCGCCGGGCGCGGACCTCCGCCGGGCTCGGCACCGCCGGAGTGCGCCGTAGCTGATCACCGCTGCGGCGGACAAAATCTTCTCCCGGCTCCGCCACCAGGCACGGACCATGGCCTGGCCCGGCACCGCCGGAATGCGTCGTAGCGGCTGATCGCCGCTGCGGCGGACAAGGACTACCCCGGCTCCGCCGGGCACGGGCCTTGGCCGGGCTCGGCACCGCCGAAGTGCGCCGCAGCGGCTGATCACCGCTGCGGCGGAGAAGAACCCGCCGGACGGCGTTTCCCTCCCCGGAGTGGCGAATGTCTCCAAGCCCCCACTACGAACGAGGTGCGTTCACCGCAGCACAGATAAAGCCCGTCCGGCGTTTGAGGACGAGCGCGCCAGCGCGACACCCACCCCACGAGCGGCACCTCCCCAACCACCCACGGCACGAGATCAAGCCCGTCCGGCGATTAAGGACGAGCGCGCCAGCGCGACAATCCACCCCACGAGCCGCACCTCCCCAGCCACCCACGGCACGAGATAAAGCCCGTCCGGCGATTGAGGACGAGCGCGCCAGCGCGACAATCCACCCCACGAGCGGCACCTCCCCAGCCACCCACGGCACGAGATAAAGCCCGTCCTGCGATTGAGGACGAGCGCGCCAGCGCGACAATCCACCCACCAGCCGCTCCTCCCCAACCGCCCACGGCGCGAGATAGAGCCCGTCCTGCGATTGAGGACAGCGTGGTGGAAAGGGCGGGTGGGCGGGGGAGAAAAGCTACTGCCCGGCCAGCGCGCGCAGGCGGCTCAGGGCGCGGTGCTGAGCAACCCGCACCGCCCCGGGCGACATACCGAGCATCTGCCCGGTCTCCTCGGCCGTGAGCCCAACGGCGACCCGCAACAGAAGCAGCTCCCGCTGATTCTCCGGCAGATTAGCGAGCAGCTTCTTGGCCCACTCGGCATCACTGCTGAGCAGCGCCCGCTCCTCGGGCCCGAGCGAGTCATCAGGCCGCTCGGGCATCTCATCCGAGGGCACAGCGGTGGACCCGGGATGCCGCATCGCCGCCCGCTGCAGATCGGCGACCTTGTGCGCGGCGATCGCGAAGACGAAGGCTTCGAAGGGCCGCCCGGTGTCCCGATAGCGCGGCAGCGCGAGCAGCACCGCGACACAGACTTCCTGCGCGAGGTCCTCGACGAAGTGCCGTGCGTCACCGGGAAGTCGGGACAGGCGGGTGCGGCAGTACCGCAGCGCGAGCGGGTGGACGTGGGCAAGCAGGTCGTGTGTGGCCTGCTCGTCCCCCTCCACGGCGCGTAGGACGAGGGCACCGATCACCGTCGTCTTGTCATCGCGCATCGGTCCATGGTGCCTCGGCGCCGACTGATCCGTGGCACCGCGTCCGTAGTTGTGCACTGAAGCGTTATGAGCGGGTGCGCCGGAACTCATCTCCCGCACCCTCCCCTCCCGCTCGGCCGACTCGTCCCCAAGGAACTCCACACCTCAAGGATGCGGCATCGGCGGCGAAGCGCCACAAGCCGTTCCTCAAGAGGACTCCGACGGGCCTCCATGGCCCCGCCCGCCGCAGGGCGGGCGGGAGACACCGTGCCCCCGCCGGGGCCCGCTCAGCGAACCAGACCCCAGCGGAAGCCGAGTGCCACCGCGTGCGCGCGGTCCGAGGCGCCGAGCTTCTTGAACAGGCGCCTGGCGTGCGTCTTCACCGTGTCCTCGGAGAGGAAGAGCTCGCGGCCGATCTCGGCGTTCGACCGGCCGTGGCTCATCCCTTCGAGTACTTGGATCTCACGCGCGGTGAGCGTCGGGGCCGCGCCCATCTCGGCCGAGCGGAGCCGGCGCGGGGCGAGCCGCCAGGTCGGATCGGCGAGCGCCTGCGTGACGGTCGCGCGCAGCTCGGCGCGCGAGGCGTCCTTGTGCAGATATCCGCGGGCGCCCGCGGCGACGGCGAGCGCGACGCCGTCGAGGTCCTCGGCGACCGTGAGCATGATGATGCGCGCCCCCGGGTCGGCGGAGAGCAGTCTCCGCACGGTCTCCACACCGCCGAGACCGGGCATGCGTACGTCCATCAGAATCAGATCCGAGCGGTCGGCACCCCAGCGGCGGAGAACCTCCTCGCCGTTGGCCGCTGTCGTCACGCGCTCGACGCCGGGCACGGTCGCGACCGCGCGGCGCAGCGCCTCTCGGGCGAGCGGGGAGTCGTCGCAGACGAGGACGGATGTCATGGCCGTCCTCCGCAGCTGATGCGCGTCACCTTGAGCCTCCAGGCTGGTACAAGTCGTCACCTGTGCGATTGACGCACTCGGACACCTGCCCGAGCGCTTGTTCTTTCAACCGCTTCCGCACTCTCAACGACGGTCACTCGAAAGAGTTACGGGGCACTCAGACACCTTCGGCACTCTACGTGAGGGCGCGGACACGGCACAGGCGGCGCGTGCCGAAGCGCCTTCCCGCCGGTCACCGACAGGCCGCGCGGCGCGGCGTCCGAAGCGCGTGCGACGTACGCCCTTCGAGGCCTATGCCCCATTTAGCGGCTTTTCTTCCCTTTTGCTGGTGTCTGTGGCTAGATTCGTAATGAGTCATATTTTCATCTCCTTAGACAGTAGATGTACTGTCATGGGCACCGTATCCGCGTCAGAACGGCTACCAGGAGACACGCAATGGCAGATTTCTCCCGCCTTCCCGGACCGAACGCAGATCTATGGGACTGGCAGCTCCTCGCGGCCTGTCGCGGAGTGGACAGCTCGCTCTTCTTCCACCCGGAGGGCGAGCGCGGCGCGGCACGGAGCGCGCGCGAGAACTCGGCCAAAGAGGTCTGCATGCGATGCCCGGTGCGCGCGGAGTGCGCCGCGCACGCACTCGCGGTCCGCGAGCCGTACGGCGTGTGGGGCGGCCTCACGGAGGACGAGCGCGAGGAACTCATGGGCCGCGCCCGCAACCGTCTGGTGACGGCGGGCAGTGGCGGCACTCCCTGAAGGAACGTTTCTTCACAGCCTCGGCGGCACAGTCTCGGTGGGACAACCTCGGCGGGACGGCCCCAGCAGCACAGCCCGGCAGCACGGCCCCGGCAGCAGGGCCCGGCGCACATCCGGGCGCACAGCCGTGCCCCGCTCAGCGCGCGGCGGCCCGCGCCAGGTGGTCGAGCGTGGCGGCCACCGCAGGCACCTGCGCCAGGTCCGGCAGCGTCAGGGCGACGATCTCCCGGCGCACGGGGGGCTCCACCGTGACCGCACGGGCGCCCTTGGGCCGTACCGACTCGATGGCGAGCTCGGGCAGCACCGCGACTCCGAGGCCCGCCCCGACAAGGCCGACCACCGCCGGATAGTCGTCCGTGGCGAAGTCGATCCGGGGCGCGAAGCCCGCGCCCTCGCACACCTCCACCAACTGCCGGCGGCAGCGCGGACAGCCCGCGATCCAGGACTCGTCGGCCAGCTCCCCGATGGTGACGCTCCCGGCCTTCGCCAGCGGGTGCTCCTCCGGTACGAGGCCGACGAGCCGGTCGTCGAGAAGGGGCCGTACGACGAGGTCGTCCCACTCCTCCGCACCCGCGGCCCCCGCGTACCGGAAGGCGAGCGCCACGTCGCAGTCGCCCTCGCGCAGCATCTCCACCGAGCGCGGCGGCTCGGCCTCCTCCAGGGAGACACGGGTGCCGGGATGCGCGGCACGCAGGGCGGCGAGCGCGCCAGGGACGAGACTGGAGGAGCCGCTCGGGAAGGAGACGAGGCGGACCCGGCCCGCGCGCAGACCGGCGATGGCGGCGACCTCCTCCTCGGCCGCGGTGAGCCCCGCGAGGATCCCGGCGGCGTGCCGGACCAGGGACTCACCGGCCTGGGTGAGCCGCATCTCGCGACCGGTGCGGATGAGCAGCGGCGTGCCCACCGACCCTTCGAGGGCCTTCATCTGCTGGCTGACGGCGGGCTGGGTGCAGCCGAGCTCGCGGGCCGCCGCCGAGAAGGAGCCGGTGGCGGCCACGGCGCGCAGGACACGGAGATGACGGGCCTCGATCACGAGTCGAGCATAAGGGATTCTTGGGAGCACCGGCCAATACCGCGCGGAAACTTTGAGAGGATTTCGAGGCCGCTCACTTAGCCTGACCGGATGAAGCTTCTCTCCGTGAACGCGGGCCGGGCCAGAGCCGTCGACTACACCGACTCCCCCACAGGCAGCACCGGAATCGACAAACTGCCCGCCGAAGGCCCCGTCCGGGTGACCGCCCCCGGCCCGAAGGGCACCGCGGGCAGCGGCGTCGCCGGCGACACGGTCTGCGACCTGCGCCACCACGGCGGCAACGACCAGGCGGTGTACGCCTTCGCCCGCGAGGACCTCGACGAGTGGGAGCGCCGCCTCGGCCGGACGCTGCGCAACGGCGGCTTCGGCGAGAACCTCACGACGTCCGGCGTCGACGTGAACGGCGCCCTGATAGGCGAGCGCTGGCGGGTCGGCCCCGACCTGCTCCTCGAGGTGACCTCCTCGCGCATCCCGTGCCGTACGTTCCAGGGGCACCTGGGTGAGCGGGGCTGGGTGCGGCGGTTCACCCAGGCCGTGCTGCCCGGCGCCTATCTGCGGGTCGTCGAGCCGGGCACGATCCAGGCGGGCGACCCGGTCGAGGTCGTGCACCGACCGGACCACGAGGTCACCGTCGCCCTCCAGTTCCGGGCCGTGACGACGGAGCGCGCGCTGCTGCCGGAACTGCTCGCCGCCGGGGACGCGCTGCACCCCGCCGCCAGGGCGAAGGCGCTCAAGTTCGTCAAGCAGCGGCAGGCGCAGGGGAACTGACGACGGATCGGCGCGGCGCGCGGCCCGCGGGGCCAGGGCGCGCCGGGCTCGTGGCAGACGCACGCCCCTGGCCTCACTAGCCTTGGTCCATGACTACGGCTCTCATCACGGGTTCGACCGCGGGCATCGGCGCGGCTTTCGCGCGCCGCCTCGCCGCCGACGGGCACAATCTCGTCCTGGTCGCGCGCGACACGAAGCGGCTGCGGGAGCAGGCGACCGAGTTGCACGACCGGCACGGCATCGAGGCGGAGGTCCTCACCGCGGACCTCGCCACGGAGGACGGCATCGGTGCCGTCGAAGAGCGGCTCGGCCGCCGCCGCGACGGCGTCGACCTGCTCGTCAACAACGCCGGCTTCGGCAACAAGGGCCGCTATCTGGAAGTGCCGCTCGCCGACGAGCTGACGATGCTGAAGGTGCACTGCGAGGCGGTGCTCCGGCTGACATCGGCGGCGACGGACGCCATGCGCGAGCGGGGCCGCGGCGGCGTCGTGAACGTGGCGTCGGTCGCCGCGTTCGTGCCGCGCGGCACCTACGGCGCGTCCAAGGCGTGGGTCGTGCAGTTCACGCAGGGCGCCGCGCGGGACCTGGCGGGGTCCGGGGTGCGGCTGATGGCGCTGTGCCCCGGCTTCGTCCGTACGGAGTTCCACGAGCGGGCCGGCATGGGCACCGACAACATCCCCAACTGGATGTGGCTCGACGCCGACAAACTGGTCGCCACGGCCCTCGCCGACCTGGCCCGCGGGAAGTCCCTGTCGGTCCCGGACCCGCGGTACAAGGCCCTGATGGGCGTCGTGAAGATGACACCGAGAGCGCTCCTCGGCGGCGTCACGTCCAGAACGGGCCGCAAGTACGGACCTCAGTAGTCCTCGTAAGGCCCGATAGTCCTCGTAAGGCCCGACCGGAGCGCCTTTAAAGTGGCGCGGGGAACTGCGCGAGGACGGACCACGGTCCGCACCCGGCGACCGGAAGCAACCCGGCAGACGCAGAGCCGAAAGCGCGAAGGCCCGACCCCCCGCGACGGGGAGTCGGGCCTTAGTGGCAGCTCGGGCCAGCCGACCGCTCGGGCCAGCCGACCGCTCAGGTCAGCCGACAGCTCAGGTCAGTGCGAGTGACCGTGGCCGTGGCCGTGCCCGGCGTCGCCCTCTTCCTCAGCCGGCTTCTCGACGACCAGCGTCTCGGTCGTGAGCAGCAGCGAGGCGATGGACGCGGCGTTCTCCAGGGCGGAGCGCGTCACCTTGACCGGGTCGATGACGCCGGCCTTGACGAGGTCGACGTACTCACCGGTCGCGGCGTTGAAGCCGAAGCCCTTGTCCAGCTCGCTCACCTTGGTGGTGATGACGTAGCCCTCGAGGCCGGCGTTCTCGGCGATCCAGCGCAGCGGCTCGACGACGGCGCGGCGCACGACCGCGACACCGGTGGCCTCGTCGCCGGTCAGGTCGAGGTTGCCCTCGAGCACCTTCGCGGCGTGCACAAGGGCGGAGCCACCACCGGAGACGATGCCCTCCTCGACCGCGGCGCGGGTCGCGGAGATGGCGTCCTCCAGACGGTGCTTCTTCTCCTTCAGCTCCACCTCGGTGGCGGCGCCGACCTTGATGACGCACACGCCGCCGGCCAGCTTCGCGAGGCGCTCCTGGAGCTTCTCGCGGTCCCAGTCGGAGTCCGTGGCCTCGATCTCGGCCTTGATCTGCGCGACGCGGCCCTCGACGTCGCCGGAGTTGCCGCCACCGTCGACGATGGTGGTGTCGTCCTTGGTGATCGTCACGCGGCGGGCGCTGCCGAGCACGTCGAGGCCGACCTGGTCGAGCTTGAGGCCGACCTCCTCGGCGACGACGGTGGCACCGGTGAGCGAGGCCATGTCGCCGAGCATCGCCTTGCGGCGGTCGCCGAAGCCGGGGGCCTTCACCGCGACGGCGTTGAAGGTGCCGCGGATCTTGTTCACGACCAGGGTCGACAGGGCCTCGCCCTCGACGTCCTCGGCGATGATCAGGAGCGGCTTGGAGGAACCGGCCTGGATGACCTTCTCCAGGAGCGGCAGCAGGTCCTGGATGGAGGAGATCTTGCCCTGGTGGATCAGGATGTACGGGTCGTCGAGGACGGCCTCCATACGCTCCTGGTCGGACACCATGTACGGCGACAGGTAGCCCTTGTCGAAGGCCATGCCCTCGGTGAAGTCCAGCTCCAGGCCGAAGGTGTTGGACTCCTCGACGGTGATGACACCGTCCTTGCCGACCTTGTCCATCGCCTCGGCGATGAGCTCGCCGACCTGCTGGTCCTGGGCGGAGAGCCCGGCCACGGCGGCGATGTCGGACTTGTCGTCGATCGGACGGGCGGTGGCGAGGAGGTCCTCGGAGACCGCCTTGACCGCGGCGTCGATGCCCTTCTTCAGGGCGGCCGGGGAGGCGCCGGCGGCGACGTTGCGCAGGCCTTCCTTGACCAGGGCCTGGGCGAGCACGGTGGCGGTGGTGGTGCCGTCACCAGCGATGTCGTTGGTCTTGGTCGCCACCTCCTTCACGAGCTGGGCGCCGAGGTTCTCGTACGGGTCCTCGACCTCGACCTCGCGGGCGATGGTGACACCGTCGTTGGTGATGGTGGGAGCGCCGAACTTCTTGTCGATGACGACGTTGCGGCCCTTGGGACCGATCGTCACCTTGACCGTGTCGGCAAGCTTGTTGACGCCGCGCTCGAGGGCGCGACGGGCGTCCTCGTCGAACTTCAGGATCTTCGCCATGGGAGCGGTTCAGCCCTCTCGGATACTCGGGTTCAACGGGCTACGCCCCTCGCCGCCCGGCAATCAGCGGGGTGACCAGGGGCGCAGCTCGAAAGCAAAACTGGTGAAGCAGGTGAATTACTTCTCGATGATCGCGAGCACGTCGCGGGCCGAGAGGACGAGGTACTCGTCGCCGTTGTACTTCACCTCGGTGCCGCCGTACTTGCTGTAGAGCACGACGTCGCCGACCTTCACGTCGAGCGGCAGGCGCTCGCCGTTCTCGAAACGGCCCGGGCCCACGGCAAGGACAGCGCCCTCCTGGGGCTTCTCCTTCGCGGTGTCCGGAATGACCAGGCCAGAGGCCGTGGTCTGCTCGGCGTCGAGCGGCTGGACCACAATGCGGTCCTCAAGCGGCTTGATGGCAACCTTGGAGCTGGCGGTCGTCACGATCCGACCTCCCCCTTCGGAGATCTCGCGGGGTTAACTGATCTGAGGTGGCGACCAGGTGGATCCGTCGTCGCGGGTGCCGGACCTGCCCGTCGCTGTTGGCACTCTCCAGTGGGGAGTGCCAGGCCTGAGACTAGGACGACGATTAGCACTCGGTCAAGCGGAGTGCCAATGGACGCGGCTCACGGGCGAGCGTGGCTGGTCTCCGGGACCGGTTTTCCCGGGTCGGGATCCGGCGCTCCCGCGCCCCGGCCCGGGGGTTTCGTGGCCGCGTCCAGGGGTTTCACGCCCACGTCCGGCGCCCACGTCCGGCGGTTTCGTGCCCACGTCCAGGGGTTTCGTGTCCGTTTCCGGCAGCTTCGGGTCCGCGTCCGGCGGTTTCCTCGCCGGGCGTGGCGTTCTCGCGTCCCGGCAACGTCCGGACCCGGCCGCAGGTTCCGTGGCGGGCGGCGTGGCTGGATCCTTGGCCGGTTCGGTGGCGGGTTTCGTGGGCACGGACTCCGTGGCCGGTTTTGTGACCGGTTCCCTGGGCGCGGGTTCCGTGTCCGGCTCCGCGGGGGAGGGTTTCGCGGGCGGCGGGGCGGCGCCGGGGCGCCCCGTGTGCGGGGGCGTGTCCGTCCGCCCGCAGTCTCTGCCGGGGTCCGCCCTCTTCGAGGGCATCTTTTCGGCCGCTTTCCGGCCGAGTCGCTCGATCGGGTCGACCGACTGCGCGCAACCGGTCAGCAGCATGGCGGGGGCCAGTACCCCCGCCGCGAAAGCCGCCGCCGCCCGGCCGCGCGCCGGGCGGCTCACAAGTAGTCCTCCAGCCGCGCGACCGCGTACCCCTTGGCCGTGACCTTCTTCAGGACCGTGCGGACCATGTCGGTCATCGTGCCGTTCCAGTCCTCACGCCCGCGGAAGTGCGTGAGGATGATGTCGCCCCGGTGCAGGTCCTTGTCCCACTCCCGCCACTCCATGTGGTCGGCGAAGCCCTCGGAGGCCCACAGCGGCACCGCCTTGATGCCGCAGGACTTGGCGGCGCGCAGGGTGTTGCGGTTGTAGTTCCCGTACGGCGGCCGGAACAGCTCGGGCCGCTTGCCGTACCGCTTCTCGATGGTGTCCTGCATCCCGCAGATCTCCCGCCGCTGCTTCTTGTAGGAGAGCCCCGGCATATAGCGGTGGTTGAGCGTGTGGTTGTTCAGTACGACGCCACGGTCCTGCATCTGCTTGAAGTAGCCGTAGTCCTCCCTGACCAGGTAGTCGCTGAGGAACGCGGTGTACGGGATCTGCAGGTCGCTCATCATCCGCAGGAACGCCGGACTCTTCTCGGCGCCGTCGTCGACCGTCAGGAAGACGACCTTGTGCTTGGTCGGAATCGTGGTGAACACCGGCGGCAACTTCGCCTGCCCCTTGACCCCGAAGCCCTTACGGGTGGTGAGGCGCGGCTTCACGGCAGGCGCGGGGGGTGCCACGAGCGGGGTGCGCTTCAGCCCCCAGCGCTTCGCGGCGGCGGCGCGCGCGGCCTGTCTCGCCCGCAGGTCGTCGGCGTACTCGCGCAGCGCACGGGCGGGCGGGCCGAGCTCCGGCTGCTGACCGTGTGCGCCGGAGCCGCCCCAGTTGTCGCCGTCGAAGGAACAGCCGGAGACGATCGTGGTGGCGACGATGGTGGTGCTCAGGACTCCTGCGGCGAGCGTTCCCTTACGGGACTTCCCTTTTCTACGGGGCTTCCCTTTTCTGCGGGGCTTCCCGTGACGGGGCTCCCCCGTCCAGGGCTTTTCCCTTGATTGTTCGTTTTGTCGTACTTGTCGCATGGCGCCGGATCCTCGCAGTTCAGCCGCCCCGTACGGCACCGACACCGCCGCCGCACGCGCACCTTCCTCCGACTGGCCCACAATGGGCGGCGTGAACGATCCGCTTGCCTCCTTCGCCGCGCTCCGCACCGACGAGGGCCGCGCCCTCCTGGAATCCGTACGGGACGTCGAACCGAGCCGGGAACTGGCGGTCGCCACCCAACTGCGCCGCGAGCACCCCGCCGACCTCGTCTCCGCCGCGCTCGCGCAGGGGCGCCTCCGGCAGCGGGCGGTCGCGAAGTTCGGCGCCGCCGACGCCGCCCGGATGTTCTTCACCCCCCACGGCGTCGAACAGTCCACGCGCACCTCCGTCGCGACCCACCGCGCCCGGCGCTTCCGCGACCCGGCCGGGCTCGGCGGACTCGGCGTACGTTCCGTCGCCGACCTCTGCTGCGGCATCGGCGGCGACGCGATCGCCCTCGCCCGCGCCGGCATCTCCGTCCTCGCCGTCGACCGCGACCCGCTGACCTGCGCCGTCGCCCGTGCCAACGCCGAAGCCCTCGGCCTTGCCGACCTCATCGAGGTCCGCGAGGCCGATGTGGCCGACGTGGACACCTCCCCGTACGACGCCGTCTTCGTCGACCCCGCACGGCGCGGTGGACGCGGCCGGATCTTCGACCCCGAGGCCTACTCGCCGCCCTTGTCCTGGGCCGTCGAAGCCGCCCGCAAGGCGCCGCGCGCCGCCCTGAAGATCGCACCCGGCGTTCCGCACGACGCCGTGCCCGAGGAGGCGGAGGCCGAGTGGATCTCCGACGGGGGTGACGTCAAGGAAGCCGTCCTGTGGTTCGGCACCGACACCCCCGCCGCGCACCGGGCCACCCTCCTCCCCGGCGGGGACACACTGGTCTCCCCGCGCGCCACCATGCTCCCCGACCCCGGCGTCCGGCCCGTCGGCCGTTTCCTCCACGAACCCGACGGCGCCGTCATCCGCGCCCACCTCGTCGCCGAGGTCGCCGCCCGCGTCGAGGGCGGCCTCATCGACGAGACCATCGCCTACGTCACCTCCGACACCGCCGTCACCACGCCGTACGCCACCACGTACGAGATCACCGACCAACTCCCCTTCAACGTCAAGAAACTGAAGGCTCTGCTGCGGGAGCGGGGAGTCGGTGTCCTCACCGTCAAGAAGCGGGGGTCCGCGGTCGAGCCCGAGGAACTCCGCCGCAAAGTGAAGCCCCAGGGGCCTGGGGCCGCGACCGTCTTCCTGACCCGGGTCGCGGGCTCACCCACCATGCTGGTGGGGCACCCGCACCGGTCTTAGCCCCTCCGGCGTTTGAGAAGCGGGGTCTGGGGCGGAGCCCCAGGATCGGGAAGGGGCGGGACCGGGCGCCCCCGCGAGGGCTTACCCCCGCACCCCCTTCAACTTCCGCAACAACAGCTCCCGCTCCCGCGCGTTGCGGGCGAGCCCCGCCGCCCGCTCGAACTCCACGCGGGCCTCCGCACAGCGGCCCAGTCGGGCCAGGAAGTCCCCCCGCACACTGGGCAGCAAGTGATACCCCCGCAGGGCGGGTTCGCCCACCAACGCGTCCACGAGCGCCAGCGCCTCCTCGGGCCCCTGCGCCATGGACACCGCGACCGCCCGGTTCAACTCGACCACCGGCGACGGCGCCCGCACCGCCAACAGCCCGTACAGCGCGGTGATCCGCCCCCAGTCCGTCTCCTCGTACGACGCCGCGTGCGCATGGCACGCCGCGATCGCCGCCTGGAGTACGTACGGCCCGTGCCCCGTCCCGTCGGCCACCCCCTCCGCCCGCTCCAGCGCCGCGAACCCCCGCCGGATCAGCATCCGGTTCCAGCGGCCCCGGCTCTGGTCCTTGAGCAGTACGGGCTCCCCACCGGGCCCCGACCGCGCGGCGGTGCGCGACGCCTGCAGTTCCAACAGCGCCACGAGCCCGTGCACTTCGGGTTCCTTCGGCATCAGGGCGGCGAGCCGCCTGGCAAGGCGCAGAGCGTCCTCGCACAGGGCGGGACGCACGTAGTCGTCGCCCGTCGTCGCCGCGTACCCCTCGTTGAAAATCAGGTAGATGACGTCCAGGACCGAGCCGAGCCGGGCCTCCCGGTCCGGGCCGTAGGGCACTTCGAACGGAACGTTCCTCGCGGCCAGCGTGCGCTTGGCGCGGACCACGCGCTGGGCGACCGTCGGTTCGGGGGCCAGCACGGCGCGGGCGATCTCCGCCGTGGTGAGGCCGCCCAGCAGGCGGAGCGTGAGGGCGACCCTGGCCTCCGGCGAAAGGACCGGGTGGCACGCCGTGAAGACCAGGCGCAGCAGGTCGTCGTCGATGGCCTCCGGGTCCTCGACGAGCTCCGGGATCTCGTCCAGGTGCGGCGGCGCGGTCTCCAGGTCGCGGCCCATCTCGGCGAGCTTGCGCGCGTAGCGCTCGCGCCTGCGTACCAGGTCGACGGCGCGGTGCTTGGCCGCGGTCGTGAGCCAGGCGCCCGGGTTGTCGGGGACGCCCGAAGCGGGCCACTGCTCCAGGGCCGCCACCAGCGCGTCCTGCGCCAGCTCCTCGGCGATGCCCACGTCCCGTACGATCCGGGCGGCGCCGGCGATCACTCGTGGGGCCTCCATGCGGAAGACCGTCTCGATGGTGCGCTCGACGCTGTGCTCGGGGTGGCGGGGGTGCTCAGACGCGTGGTCCACGGCCATCCATCAGAGCACCCCTGGCCCCTCTGCGCAAAGGATCTCCGCGCAGAGGATCTCCGCGCAGAGGATCAGGCGTCCGGGCCCACGCCGGGGATGCCTGCCTCGCCGATCTCCCTGACCTCCACGGTGATCGTCCAGTAGTCCTCGTGGACCTTCAGGAACCGCTTGGTCCACTCGACCGCCTCGGCGCTGTCCCTGGCCTGGAGGATGGAGTAGCCGCCGATGACCTCCTTGGCCTCCGTGAACGGGCCGTCCGTGACGGACAGGTGGCCGTCCTGCCAGTGGACCCTGGTTCCTTCCGAGGTCGGTGCCAGGCCTGCCGTGTCGAGCAGTACGCCCTCCTTGGCCATGCCTTCGAGCAGCTCACCCATGCGCTGCTGCAGTTCGGGGCTCGGGCCGGTTCCGTGCGTCTCGTTCTCGTCGATGCGGATCATCGCCAGGTAGCGCGGCATGGTGGTGCCTCTCGTTCGTTCGGTGGGCAGGCGGTCTCGCCCGGCCTCTCACCCCTGCGTCGAACGGCAGGCCCCCCTATCGACATGCTCTCGGGACTTTTTCGCCTTTCCGGTTGTGGGGGTGGCGGGGTCGTGGCGGTATGGCCGTGCTCGCGTAGTGGACACTGCCTGGTTTCACCGCGCCGTAAGTGTGTTGCTTGGCACGCTGCGCTCGGTCATACCGCCACGACCCCTCCGGTCGCGACAGCGTCTGCGGGCCGGTGCCTCTTGCGGCTTCCGCCGCCCGGCTGTTCCCCTCTGTGGGGGCAGGGCATGACCCAGGCACCGGGCTCCCGTTACGTGGGGGTTCAGTCCACCGGCTCGAAGCGCCAGCGGTGCGGCGGGCGGGACACCAGCTCGGGCGGGGGGTCCGGGAGTTCGGGGAGCTTCGCTTCGTACGGGGCGTCCCACCAGGTGATCACGAGCACCCGGTCCGCGGGGGCCCGGAAGGTCTCCCGCCGCACCG
Source organism: Streptomyces aureocirculatus (assembly GCF_000720475.1). GTDB lineage: Bacteria > Actinomycetota > Actinomycetes > Streptomycetales > Streptomycetaceae > Streptomyces > Streptomyces aureocirculatus. The sequence continues at coordinate 6,973 of NZ_JOAP01000011.1, read as the reverse complement.
GGCCAGGATCGAGCACCTGCCCCCGCGCCCAGTCGAGAAGCTCAGGCCCCCGCCCGGCCTCCGCCCGGGCCTCCCACATCAGCGCGACGCTCATGAGTACAGGTTGCCCTTCGCGACCTCGTGCACGTGATCGTGCGAGTGAGCGTGAGTGTGGGCGCCGGGGACGTGGGGCTCCGTCACGGGGAGGGACGAGTCCGCCGACAGGGCCAGGTCGGAGGACGCCCGGTTACGGGCAACCATCTCGGCGCCCAGCGCAGCCACCATCGCCCCGTTGTCCGTACAGAGCTTGGGCCGCGGCACACGGAGCCGGATCCCGGCGGCCTCGCACCGCTCCTGCGCGAGGGCCCGCAGCCGCGTGTTCGCCGCCACCCCGCCACCGATCATCAGGTGGTCCACGCCCTCGTCCTTGCAGGCCCGCACCGCCTTGCGGGTCAGCACGTCCACGACGGCTTCCTGGAAGGACGCCGCCACGTCCCGTACCGGAACCTCCTCGCCCGCTGCCCGCTTCGCCTCGATCCAGCGCGCCACCGCCGTCTTGAGGCCGGAGAAGGAGAAGTCGTACGCCGCGTCGCGCGGGCCCGTCAGGCCCCGTGGGAACGCGATGGCGTCGGGGTCGCCCTCGCGCGCGTAGCGGTCGATGACCGGGCCGCCGGGGAAGCCCAGGTTCAGGACGCGCGCGATCTTGTCGAACGCCTCCCCCGCCGCGTCGTCGATCGTCGCCCCGAGGGGTCGTACGTCGGAGGTGATGTCGGTGGACAGGAGCAGGGAGGAGTGGCCGCCGGAGACCAGGAGGGCCATCGTCGGCTCCGGGAGCGCGCCGTGCTCCAACTGGTCCACGCAGATGTGCGACGCCAGGTGGTTCACTCCGTAGAGGGGCTTGCCGAGGGCGTACGCGTACGCCTTCGCCGCCGAGACCCCGACGAGCAGCGCGCCCGCGAGGCCGGGGCCCGCCGTCACCGCGATGCCGTCCAGGTCGGAGGCCGCGACACCGGCGTCCTTCAGGGCGCGCTGGATGGTCGGGACCATCGCCTCCAGGTGCGCGCGGGACGCCACCTCGGGGACGACGCCGCCGAAGCGCGCGTGCTCGTCGACGCTGGACGCCACCGCGTCCGCAAGCAGGGTCGTACCGCGCACGACGCCTACGCCCGTCTCGTCGCAGGAGGTCTCGATGCCGAGGACGAGGGGCTCGTCACGGGAGTCAGCCATGGATCTCGGTTCCTTGTACGCCGTTCAGCGGGCCAGGTGCCGCCTGGCCGTCGGTCGAGGGTTCGGGGGTGCCGTTCACGGAGGCCGGGACGGCGGAGGGGTCGGACAGCCGCATCACAAGCGCGTCCACGTTGCCGGGCTGGTAGTAGCCGCGCCGGAAGCCGATCGGTTCGAAGCCGAAGCGCTCGTACAGCTTCTGCGCCCGGGTGTTGTCCACGCGCACCTCGAGCATCACCTCGGTGGCCTCGAACGCGCTGGCGTGCCGCAGCAGCTCCGTGAGCAGGGCCGCGCCGAGGCCGGTGCCCCAGTGGTCCCGGGCGACGGCGATCGTCTGCACGTCGGCGGCCACCGCGGCGCCGTCGCCGGAGTCGCTGCCCGCGACCGCGACGCCGCCGTAGCCGACGAGGCGCTCGCCCTCGTACGCCACCAGATAGCGGCGCGTGGAGCCGGGACCGCGCGCGTGCGCCAGTTCCGACCAGAACATGCCGCGTGACCACGCGTCGTCCGGGAACAGCTCCTTCTCCAGGGCGAGCACGGGGTCGATGTCCCACCAGCGCATCTCGCGCACCACGGTGGCGGCCCGGTGCATCGTCCCGTGAGGCCCGGAAGGCTCGGTGGGCTCGGTGGGCTCGGTGGGTTCGACGGGCTCCGTCGGCTCCGTGGTCACTTGGGGGTGACCACCTTGTAGTTCTTGGGGACCTGCGCGTCGGGGCGGCGCAGGTACAGCGGGCGCGGTTCGGGGAGTTCCCCGCCCGCGGCCAGCTTCTCCGCCGCGAGGGACGCGAGGGCGGCTGCCGCCACGTGCTCGGGGGCGCGCACGTCGGTGAACGTGTCCGGGTAGAGCGCGGCGCCCGCGCCGACCGCGGGCAGGCCCGCGACCTCGGCCGCGATGTCCGCGGGGCGGTCCACCGCGGGACCGCCGGTCCGGGTGCGCGCGTTCTCGTACCGCGCCCAGTAGACCTCCTTGCGGCGGGCGTCCGTCGCCACGACGAACGGGCCGTCCTCGATGCCGGAGGCGTACGCGAGCCCGTCGAGGGTGCACACGCCGTACACCGGGACGCCGAGCGCGAGGCCGAAGGTGTCGGCCGTCATCAGGCCGACGCGCAGGCCCGTGTAGGGGCCGGGTCCGATGCCTGCGACCACGGCTGTGACGGCGTCGAGTCTCAGGCCCGCGTCGGCGAGCACGCGGTCCACGGCGGGGAGCAGCAGCTCACCGTGGCGGCGGGCGTCGACCTGGCTCGATGCGGCGATGACGGTCGTGCCGTCGTGCAGGGCGACGGTCACGGCGGGGGTGGCGGTATCCAGAGCGAGCAAGAGCACACAAACAGCCTACGGCTCCGGCGCCCGGCGTACGGCCGCCCCGGCGATGAGCACACCTGCTGCTACCGTCACCCAGTAGCCGTACGCACGGGAGGTGGCGCAGGTGTCAAGGAGCAGCTCGGGGTTCGTGGCCGGCCTCACCGCGGCAGCCCTTGCCGTGGTCGGATTCCTCGCCTACCAGGCCTCCGCCAGCGCCCCTGACGACCTCGGTGCCCGCCCCGACAAGTCCCCCACGGCCCCCTCGGCCCCGGAGAAGGGCAAGACCGACCCGCTCGCGCTGCCCGGCGGCTCGGGCTCCGGGAAGCGGGTCGTCTACTCCCTGGCGGGCGACCGGGTCTGGCTCGTCGGCGACTCCGACAAGGTGAAGCGCACGTACAAGGTGACGCCGAGCAGCGTGGACCCCGCGGCCGGTTCGTACACCGTGACCTCGCGCTCCGGCCAGGTCGTCGGGTCCGACGGGACGCAGATCGAGCACGTCGTACGGTTCGCGGACGTGAACGGCATAGCGATCGGGTTCAGTGCGGCGCTCAACGGCTCCACGGAGAAGCCGGACCCCGCGAAGAAGACCGGCGGCATCCGCTCGTCCCGCGCGGACGGCAACGCGATGTGGGACTTCGCGCTGATGGACGTCAAGGTCGTCGTCGTCCCCTGAGACGCCGCCCTCTGAGGCAACCCTCGATCGACCTCTGAGGCACCCCTCGATCGACGGCTCAGGCCGCGTCCCGCCGCCGTTCGTCCGCCCTGTTCACGGCCGTCGGGTGCTGCGGGGGCGCGGCCGGGGGCGTGGAGACCGCGTTCGCGGCGGCGCACGACGCCAGCAGATCGCTCATCGACCAGGCCGACGGCACCGAGGGGCGTGGGAGCGCCTTGGGCTGCGCATCGCGTTCTGAAGCCGGCATGGACGCCTCCTGGGGCTTCGGGGCAGACGTGGTTAGGTAGACCTAACCAGGACCTGGTATCCATGTGACCACGGACGACGCTTGCCGCGCAACATCTTGCCGACGGCTTGTCGGAAAGTTAGGGCGACCCTACAAGAACCCGGGAATTCGTGAACCCGGGAATGCGGGAACCCGGGAACCCCGGAACGCCGGAGCACTCAGGCCGAGAGCACCGTGAGGTCCGCCGCGGCCCAGCGTCCGCCGATGCCGTGCAGCGTGACCTCGCGCACCTCGTCCGTGGTGTCGCCGACGGCCCGGTCGATGACGATGTGCAGCCGGTCGTCCGAGAGCTCCTCGACCTTGCCGTCGCCCCACTCCACGACGATCACGGACTCCGGCAGGGAGACGTCGAGGTCCAGGTCCTCCATCTCGTCGAGGCCGCCGCCCAGGCGGTACGCGTCGACGTGGACCAGCGGCGGACCGTCGCCGAGGGAGGGGTGCACGCGGGCGATGACGAACGTCGGCGAGGTGACGGCGCCGCGCACGCCGAGGCCCGCTCCGAGGCCGCGGGTCAGCGTCGTCTTGCCCGCGCCGAGCTCACCGGTGAGCATGACGAGGTCTCCGGGGCGCAGGATCTTGGCCAGACGGCGGCCCAACTCGCCCATCTGGTCCGGCGAGTTGACAGTGATCTTGAGGGTGGTGGCGGGGGCCGGGCTGTGCGGTGCTTCCATGACGGCCACGTTAGCCGCTCGTGGGCCGTGCTCCGGCCGCCCCGCCACGGCACCCGGCTGTACCGGACGGGCTACATGGCGGCGTCGCGCACCTGCTCCTTGGCCCTGACGAGCAGGTCGGCGATGCGGTCGACGACCACCTCGGGGTGCTCCATCATCACCAGGTGCCCAGCGTCAGGGACGAGCACCAGTTCGGCGTCGGGCAGCAGGTCCGCGATGGCCTCGCTGTGCTCACTGGGGGTGACGAGGTCCTTGTCGCCCGCGAGGACGAGCACGGGCAGCCCGGCGAAGCGCTCCAGGGCCGCCGTCTTGTCGTGCTCGGCGAAGGCCGGGTAGAACTCCGCGACGACGTCGATCGGGGTGGACTCGATGAGCCGCTCCGCGAACCGCGCCACGGCCGGGTCGATGTCCCTGGTGGCGAACGAGTAGCGCTTGATGATGCCCGCGAACAGGTCGGCGGTGGCCCGCCGCCCCTTCTCCACCAGCTCCGCCTGCGAACCGAGCGCCTTCAGGACACCGGGCAGCACCCGCCGCACGGCGTTCATCCCCGCCACCGGCAACCCGAAGTTGACCTCGCCGAGCCGCCCGGAGGACGTACCGATGAGGACGACGCCCGCGACGCGTTCGCGGATCAGGTCCGGGAACTGGTCGGCGAGGGCCATGGTGGTCATGCCGCCCATGGAGTGCCCGACGAGCACGAGCGGCCCTTCCGGCGCGGCCGCGTCGATGACGGCTTTGAGGTCCTTGCCGAGCTGGTCGATGGAGACGGGCCTGCCGTCCTGGACCTGGGCAACGCCGCGACCGGAGCGGCCGTGGCTGCGCTGGTCCCAGTAGACGCAGCGCACCACGCCCCGCAGCGCGGCGCGCTGGAAGTGCCAGGAGTCCTGACCGAGGCAGTAGCCGTGGCTGAAGACGACGGTGACGGGCGCGGGAACCTTGCGCCCGAAGAGCCGAAGCCGCCGACCGTCCCGAGCGCCACCCGAGAAGCCCCGCCCCCCTACCTCCGCGTCCACGTCCGTGTCCGCCCGCACATAGGCCTCATCCACCTCATCGACTTCGTACGCGAGCTCCGTGCCGTCGTCCGCGTACGCCTTGCCGGGCATGCCGCGCAGGGAGCCGTAGGGCCCCGAGGAGTCGAGGGCGAGGCGGGCCTTCTTGCGCATGCCGCGCCCGACCGTCAGACGCTCAAGCGCGACACCGGCCGCGGCGCCCGCGGCGATGACGCCTATCGCGACACCGGCGATCCCGGCCCGCCGCCAGGAGGCGCCCGCCGAGACGGCCACTTCGGTCACCACGTCCACGGCGGCCGCCCCCGTGCTGCCCTCGCTCACGTACCGCTCCTCTTCAGTCGTCGGTGCCGTTCGGACCCTTGTTCACATGGACGCGAGGAACGCGGGAACCGATGCGTGTGACGATCTCGTACCCGATGGTGCCTGCCGCACGGGCCCAGTCCTCCGCCGTCGGCTCACCCTGGTCGCCGGGCCCGAAGAGCACGGCCTCCGAGCCGACTTCGGGCTCGTCGCCGCCGAGGTCGACGACGAACTGGTCCATCGCGATCCGTCCCGCGACGGTACGCAACTTGCCCCCGACGAGCACGGGCCCGGTGCCGGAGGCGTGCCGCGGGATGCCGTCGCCGTAGCCCGCGGGGACCAGGCCGAGGGTGGTGGCGCCCGGGGTGGTGTAGTGGTGCCCGTAGCTCACGCCGTGCTGCGCCGGGGCGTGCTTGACCGAGGCCAGGGCGGCGGTGAGCGTCATGACGGGCCGCAGACCGAAGTCCTGGGGAGCGCCGATCTCGGGGCTGGGCGAGATGCCGTACATGGCGATGCCGGGCCGTACGAGGTCGAAGTGGGTCTCCGGGAGCGTGAGGGTGGCCGGGGAGTTGGCGATGTGCCGCACCTCGGGCCGGATCCCCTGTTCCTCCGCGTACGCCACCATGTCGCGGAAGACGTCGAGCTGGGCCTTGATGGACGGATGTCCCGGCTCGTCGGCACACGCGAAGTGGGACCAGAGCCCGGTGACCTCGACCAGGCCGTCGGCCTCGGCGCGCAGTGCCTTGGCGACGAGCTCGGGCCAGTCGTCCGGCATGCAGCCGTTGCGGCCGAGTCCGGTGTCGGCCTTGAGCTGGACGCGGGCGGTACGAGTCGCCGCGCGGGCGGCGGCGGTGACCTCGCGCAGGGCCCAGGGGCCGCTGACCGAGATGTCGAGGCCGGCCTCGACGGCTTCGCGCCAGGGGCCGCCCGGGGTCCAGAGCCAGCACATCAGGGGGGCGTCGATGCCGGCCGCGCGGAGCGCGAGGGCCTCTTCCGGGGTCGCGGTGCCCACCCAGGTGGCGCCTGCTTCCAGGGCGGCGCGGGCGCACGGCAGCATTCCGTGGCCGTAGCCGTCCGCCTTCACCACCGCCATGAAGGCGGCGGTGGGGGCGTGGGCGCGCAGGGTCCGTACGTTCGCCCGAAGGGCGGCGAGGTCGATCTCGGCGCGGACGCGCGGCGGTGCAGTCTCAGTCATCGCCCCCAAGTCTCTCAGAGCCGCCCCCCACCCCCACATCAGCCACTACGGGCCGGTACAGGCCATGCCCTACGCCCACAGGACGGGGGAAACGGCAGGGCGGCGGAACCCGCAAAAGGCAGCGAACCGCGAGAGCCATCGACCGCAAGAGGCAGCGAACCGCGAGAACCATCGACCGCAAGAGGCACCGAGCCGCAGACGCTGGACGAACCGGAGGGGTCGTGGCGGGATGACCGAGCGCAGCGTGCCAAGCAACACACTTACGGCGCGATGAACGAGGCAGTGTCCACTACGCGAGCACGGCCATCCCGCCACGACCCCGCCACCCCCACA
>NZ_JOAP01000010.1 GCF_000720475.1 Streptomyces aureocirculatus | reverse complement strand
GGGCTGACGTGGCCGGTGGAGGGCTCGACGGCACCGGCGGGGTGGGTGGAGGGCTTGGCGGGGCTGACGTGGCTGGTGGAGGGCTTGGCGGCACCGGCGCAGTGGGTGGAGGGCTCGGCGGGGCTGACGCGACCGGTGGAGGGCTCGGCGGGGCCGACGTGGCCGGTGGAGGGTTCCGCGGCGCTGACGCGGTCGTGCCCGCGGTGCTGTTGGCGGGACAGTTGCTTGTCCTGCTCCTCTCGGGCGCGTTCACCGACGGGACGCCCGTGTTCACGTTCGCGGGTGCGCCCTGGGAAGCCGGGGCCCCGGGGGCGGGCAGCGGCGCCTCGGGGAGCGCCCCGGGTGGTGCGGCCGGATGGCAGGCGCTGTTGGGCGTCCTCGCGGTGGCCGTGGTCGCGGTCGTCCTGACGGGGCGCCGCAGGGCGCCGGTGCCGGTGTTCGCCGTCGCCCTCGTCGCCGACGGCGTGACGGAGGCGCTGCTGCCGCAGACGGTGGTGACGCCCGGGCCGGCCTGCGCGCTGTGGATCGCCCTGTTCTCCCTCGCCACCCACGACTCCGCGCGCCGCGCGCTCGGCGCCGCCGCCCTCGCCACCGCCGTCCTTCCGCTGCGCGGGATCCCGCTGCCCGGCATCGAGGACCCGGCACCGGGGCCACTGCTCGACGACCTCCTCGCGGGCGCCCTGCTGCACCTGGCGATCGTGCTCTGCGGACGCCTGCGCCACCACCGCACCGCCCGCCGTACGCGGCTCCTCGCCCGCCTCGCCGAAGTGGAGCGCGAACGCCGTGCCGCGGTCGCCGCCGAACGCGAACGCCTGGCCCGCGATCTGCACGACGCCGTCGGCCACCATCTGACCGGCGTCGCCGTGCAGAGCGCCGCCGCTCTCCGCCTCGCCGCCGCCCGCCCCGAACTGGCCGCTCCCGCCCTGGCCGCGGCCACCGCGTCCGGCCGCGATGTCCTCGCCGCCCTGGGGCGCCTGGTGTCCGTCGTGGGCGACGAGACGCCCGACGCCCCGCCCCACGAGTCCGTTCCACACCTGTGCGCGGGCCTGGAACGCCTCGGCCTCCCCGTCACCCTCACCGCCGAGGGCCGCCCACGCCCCCTGCCGGGCGAGACCTCCGTCGCCGCGTACCGCATCGTCCAGGAATCCCTGACGAACGCCATGCGGTACGCGGCGGGCGCGCCCGTAGCGGTGTCCCTGGGCCATGAGCCGGGTGCCGAAGGGGAGTTGCGGATCACGGTGGTCAACGGGCGACCGCCGACACCGGAGAAGACTGCCGCCCCGTGCGGGCCGTTGGGCACGGGACGGGGGCTCGTGGGGATGCGGGAGCGGGCCGAAGGGGTGGGGGGACGGCTGGCCGCGGGGCCGACGGACGACGGGGGCTGGGCGGTCGAGGCGGCCCTCCCCGTCCCCGGGCCCCGCCCGCGGGCCCGCGCCCGGATCGCGGACGCGGCGGCGTCCGTACTGTGCGTGGTGCTGCCCCTGCTGCTGTCCACCACCCCGCCGAACGCCGTCCTCCGGGAGCCGACGCCACGTCACCTCAGCTTGCTCGCCGCCCTGTTGACGCTCCACGCGGCGCCCCTCCTCGTCCGTCGGCGTGCGCCCGCCACGGCCTTGGCCGCCCTGCTCACGACGTCCCTCGCCTGGTCGGCCGCGTGCTCCGCGGGGCTGCTCGACTTCGCCCTGCTCGGCCCGCTCGCCTTCGCGTGGACGGCGGAGCTGATCGCCCTGTACGCGGCCGGGGCGTACGGCCCTGCCCGCGCGACGTGGCCCGCGCCGGTGGCGGTCGGCCTGGTCGGCGGCCTCGCGGTGGGCCTCGCGGTGGCGGGCGACCCCGCGGAGTCGGCGGGCCCCGGCGCGGTGCCGCTGCTCGCGGCCCTCGGGCTCGCCGCGGTGCCCTGGCTGCTGCCGGTGTGGGCGCTCGGCCTGCTGGCCCGTGCCCGGCGCGGCGAGGGCGGCCCCTGGGAGCGGCGACTGCTCGACGCCGTCGCCGCACGGGTCGGCGATGCGGTGACGGGCGAACGGCGGCGCGTCGCCACGGGCCTGCACGCGACGGTCGTCGCCCACACGGTGGCGCTGGTACGCCGGGCAGAGGAGGGCCTGGCCCCGGCCGCCGACCCGCAAAAGGCCCTCGCCGCGACCACGGAGGCGGCTCGCGCGGCCCTGGCGGGCCTGCGGGAGTTGCTGGACGCGCTGGAGGACCCGGGGGTGAGGGCGCCGCGCCACCCCTGAAAGGGCAGAAGTGAAAGGGAAGAAGCCTGAAGGAAGCGGACGGACGAAGGAAGCGGACGGACGAAGGAAGCGGACGGATCAAGGAAACGGACGGACGAAAGAAACGGACGGATGAAGGGTTCAGGCACATGACGGAGGTGGGCGTATGACGGTGCGGGTGCTCGTGGTGGACGATCAGGCCGTGGTCCGTGCCGGTTTCGCCGCCGTCATCGACGGCGAGCCGGACCTGGCCGTGGCGGGCCAGGCCGCGGACGGCGGTGAAGCCGTCGAGCTGGCGCGGACGAGCCGCCCGGACGTGGTCCTCATGGACATCCGCATGCCGGGCACGGACGGTCTCACGGCGACGCGCCTGCTGACCGAGATGGACCCGCCCGTACGCGTCCTCGTGCTCACCACGTACCGCCGTGACGAGTACGTCTTCACGGCGCTGCGCGGCGGCGCGTCCGGATTCCTGCTGAAGGACTGTGACCCGCAGGAACTGGTCGACGCCATCCGCACGGTGGCCGCGGGCGAGGCACTCCTGGCCCCCGAGATCACCCGCCGCCTCATCGACGCCTTCGCCACCGGCGCCATCGCCCCGAGGGCCCGCCCCGACGGCCGTCTGGACGCCCTGACCGGCCGCGAGCGCGACGTCCTGCGCGAGGTGGCACGCGGCCTCAGCAACACCGAGATCGCCGCGTCCCTCGGCATCGGCCGCGCCACGGTCAAGTCCCATATGAACGCCCTGCTCACCAAGTTGTCCCTGCGGGACCGCGCACAGGCGATCATCTTCGCGTACGAGGTGGGGCTCGCGAGCCCGGGGGAGCGGTGAGGGGCGCGCCCCGAGCCCACCGGCCGCGGGCGATCGGTTACCGGGGCAGGACCACCACCCCCTTGAACGCGAGCGGGATCGTGATCACCGTCCATACGGTCACGGCCATGGCGACGTAGTAGAGGTGCGACTTCTTCTGCCGGATGACGGTGATCATGTCGCGCAGTTCACGGCGGCGACGGCGGGACTTCTTGAACACCTCGCGCTGGGCCTGCCGCATGAGCGAGATCCGGATGCGCGTCACCGTGAAGTGCCACATCACGGTGCGCTCCTCCTCCAGGCCGCAGGCGGACAGGAAGATGTACAGCCATTCGACGGTCGGGAGCTGGGTGCCGCCGAGCACCTGCGTGAACGTGGTGTCGGAGATGTGGTAATGCTTGCGGCTGCGCGCCTCGAGCTCCTGGATCGACAGGCCCTTGTCGGTGACGAGTTCGTTCATCAGCTCGATGACGTCTTCCGGCGTCGTGCACAGGGCGAGCGCGGTGTGCATGTGGTCCGCCGACGTGACGGAGCTGACGCGCTTGTCGCGGCGCTCGCATTCCCGGGCCTCCTGGACGAGGGACAGCAGGCCGACCGGCTGCGGCGGTACGGCCGGAGCCGACGGGGGAGCGGGCTCGGGCGTCCGCCGCAGGAGGGCGGTCAGCCGGGGCAACTGATGCTCGCCGGTGTCCTCCGAGGAACTCGACGTGCCCTTCATGTCCCGTCGGGCGGCCCGGTGCGCCCGCCGCCACCGCTCCATGTCGCCGGTGTAACCGCACCCCATGACGAACGCCTCGACAAGTTCCAACGAGGGCACCTTCTTGCCCGCGGTCGCGCCCGAGATCGCCGCGGTGGAGTAGCCCGACACCTTCGCGAGCTGGCTGATGGTCAGGTTGCTGTCCTTGCGCAACGTGCGCATGTCGATCGCGAGGGACTTCAACGACAGGGGAACGTCGGTGGGGATTTCCTTCTCAGGACGCGCCACGGCCCTGCTCCTTCCGCTGGTTCGGTAGCTGCTGGTCAGCGGGCGCCGCGGCCCTGGTCCCCGGCCCCCCGGTCAGGCCGGGCGCGGCGCTCCACGCGCCGGCGTGCCGCACGCTCCCGCCGGCGGTGGCTCGCCTGTTGAGGCGACAACGATGTCCGCCCGCAAGGAAGTTGAAGGCACAACGGGTGACCTATCCAGAGGGGTTCGCCGACCGGTCAACTGTGAGCGCAACCGATCTGGAACGATCGCGTCTGTCATGGAAGCCGGGCCGCGACCACAGCCCCGCGCAAACGAGCCATTCATAGGTCATGCGCAGCGCGAAGAAATCCAGCCGCCGTGCACGTGAACAACATCCGAGCGGGACCCATACGTGCGGGAACACGCCAGGTCACAGGTGAAACAATGCATAAAAGCGCCTGGTTGGGAGTTGTTCACGAGTTACAAAGGATCTACGATGCGGGGAGATGAATGAGCCTTATGGCTCCATGAACTCCCCTTGGTGCGCAACCATGGGGACACCGGCTGGTCCCAGACCGGCCCCATCCGAGGCGGCAACTCACTGGCGTGGGTGCGACCTTGGACTGCGCCCCCCGCTGCAACGGGGGGCCAGATACTTCCGCTCAGGACGAGCGATGAACGATCGGCGGCCCGTGGAGCGCCGCCGAAGGCGTGAAGAACGCGACGGCCCGGAAGTCCGCCCCCGCGCAACTGGTGTGACCCATTCCACTCACGCTCCGCTTGCGGCCAACCCCAGGTCGTCAAGCGTCCACCGAGCCTCACAACGCAGCCCCGGCACCGACGGATCCGGCCGCGTACGGCCGGATCCGTCGGGCGCGGAGCCGGGCACTAGTCCCTGCGGTACTGCGCAGCCGACCCCTTGGTGCCCTCGTCCTCGTACGAGCCGACCTTGCCGCGGTCCACGTGGAACTTCGTCAGCGTGGTCACGGGGGAGTTCGGGTCGCGGCGGTCGCCGATGACGCGCATGTGGGTGGTGAAGCGCCGAGGTGTCACCTCGTACACGTCATAGCCGTACCGGTTGCCCTCGAAGTACTTCAGGTGCGGGTTGGCCTTGCCCATGAGGGGGCCGTTGGCGGAGTTCCACTCGGGCGAGTAGGCGCCGGAGGTCACCGAGTGGGCGGTGAACTCCGTGCCGACCAGGGGTGAGTCGGGCTGGTCGAAGTCGGTGCGGACGTCGTCGACGAACGCCGAGTGCCAGTCGCCGGTGATGACGACGAGGTCCTCGAGACCGCTCTTGTGCACGTGCCCGAGTACCTCCTTGCGCTCGGCGAGGAAGCCGTCCCACTGGTCGGTGAACATGTACGAGCCGCCCGGCCTGCCCCGCAACTGGCTCAGCATGATCGAGTTGGCCCACACGTGCCAGGAGTCCGGGGCGCGGTCGACGGTGCGCTTGAGCCAGGCCTTCTGCTCGGCGCCGAGGATCGTGCCGTCGGGCAGGTTCTGCGCGGAGCGGTACGAGCGCAGGTCGAGGATGCTGAGTTCCAGGAGGTCGCCCCAGCGGCGTACCCGGTGGATCTCGGGGTCGGGCAGGGCCATGCCGCCGAAGGAGTCGCGGTGCGGCATGTGCTCGAACCACGCCTGGTAGGCGGCCGCGCGGCGGCGCATGAACGGGGCGCCGCCCCCGGTGCCGCTGTAGTCGTTGACCACCTCGTGGTCGTCCCAGGTCAGGAACCACGGATGGGCGGCGTGCGCCTCGCGCAGCGACTTGTCGCCCTTGTACAGGGCGTGCCGCTTGCGGTAGTCGCCGAGGGAAAGGATCTCAGGACCGTCGTGGTCGCGTACGTGCTTCTCGGGTACGCCGCCGACCTGGCCGTGCTCGTAGATGTAGTCGCCGAGGTGGATGACGAAGTCCACGTTCTCGTGGGCGATGCCGCGGTGCGCGGCGTAGAAACCGTCGTGGAAGGCCTGGCAGTTGGCGGCGGCGAAGGTGACCTTGGAGACCCGGCCGCGCGGCGCGGTCTTCGTCCGGCCGACGCGGCTGGTCCTGCCGAGCGCCTTGAACGCGTACCAGTAGTGGCGGCCGGGCGCCAGACCGCTCACCGGCACGTGCACGCTGTGGCCGAGCGTCGCCGAGGCGGGCGCGGTGCCGCGGGCGACGACGTGCCGCAGCCGGGAGTCCCTGGCGACGACCCAGTCGACCTCCACGACCTCGGGGAGTCTCTGCTCGGCGGCGAGGGGCTCGGGCGCGAGTCTGGTCCACAGGAGCACCGAGTGCGGCTGTGGATCACCGGAGGCCACACCGAGCGTGAAGGGCGCCCGGTCGTACTCGGCGCCCAGGCGCTCGGCCGCCGCACGGGCCTGCGCGGGGGTGAGTCCCGCGGTCAGCGGCCAGGCGAGGTTCAGCGCACCTGCGGCCGCTGCGGCCTTCAGCAGATCGCGGCGGTTGACGGTCATCGGTGGCCTCCGTCGGCGCTGAGGGTGAGGGAGAGGGCGTCCGCGTAACCGTCGTTGGACGTGCCGCCGCCGCTGCGGGTGAAGACGAGGAGCAGCCGCGCCGAGCGGGCGGTGGGCGGCACCGCGGCCTCGGCGGTGCGCTCGAGGAGACCCGTGCGGCCCTCCCGGTCCCCGGCGCCGACGGGGCCGAGCACGCTCAGGGCGACCGGTGTGCCCTTGGCGTCGCGGAACTCCACGGAGAACCGGGCACCGTCCTCCTGCCCGGCATAGCCCCCGAGCCAGGCGGACAGGGTGTAGCGCACCCGCCCCGCGTCGACCGCCCTGCGCCCGGTCCGGCCGGTCCTCGGCAGGGTGATGTCCTGCACCAGGGCGGTGCGCGCGCTGTTGCCGCCCGCGAAGAAGCGGCTGCCGCGCCGGGCCGGGCCGGGGTCCGACGGGGTCGGGTAGCCGCCGCCCAGGCTGTAGGCGATGAGCGCCGGGGCTCCCTGGGCGACCTGCCAGCCGCGGACCTCGGTGACGGGGTCGGCGGTGCCGCCCGCCCCGCTCTCCGCGTCGCCGTTGACGACCAGATTCACGCACGCCTCCTGTGATCGTTGGGTTGAGCGCGGTCAGCCCACCAGCCGCATGTGAACCAGGAGAAGCATTCCGGCGAATTCTGTTACGTCCGCACCCGACCCGTGCCGCCGGGGCGGAGCCCTTGTCGTCGGCTGTCGTCCGGTAGGCCTGTTGTCCCCTGCGAAACCTGTGAGCCCGGACAAATCCCGATGTCCTGTCAACCTCCCCGGTTCTCCGCGCCTCCTTAAGGTCAACGGCCCTCGCTGACTGACCACCTGACCAGAGGGCCGGGGACAAGGAGGGGAACTGTGCGGACGCACAGATGGAGAAATGTCGCTCTTGCGACGGGTATGGCCGGAGTTCTCGCGGCCACGGGAGCCACGGCCATGGCGGAAGCCGGCGCCCCGGACGCACCGGCCCAAGCACCCGACCTGCGCGCCGACGTGAACCGGGACGGCAGCGTCGACGTCGAGGGCACGAGCGACTCGGCGGGCGAGAACACCTGGACGGCGCGGCGCGGCGCGATCGTGCTGCCGAACGTCGACGACGACGCGAAGCGCTGTCCGGTCAAGGACGCCCGGGGCAGGCCCCTGTCGGACGCGAAGCTGGCCCGGTGCAACGACGCCTCCGACACCAAGGTCAACGGTGCGCGGGACGCGGCCGATCTGGCCCGCCTGAAGACCGTGCCGCTGGCGGGGACCCCGGCGGGCAGCCACGGCACCGTCAAGGCGATCGGCACCGGCGCCGAGAAGGCCCGTCTGTTCATCAAGCGTGCTGGACGCTGGTCCCTGCTGCGGCCCGCCGACCGGCTTTCCGCCACCGAGCTGCGCGCCGGTGTCGAACTCGGCGTCGAGGCCACGGACGTGGTGCGCGACGCGCGGAAGTGGAACGGCGAGGTGAAGGTCCGGCTCACCGTCACCGGCGGCGGCACGCCCCGCTCCGACGACGTCGTGCTGCGCACCGCTCCCGTCCTCACCCACCATCATCTGCAGCGTGCCGAGGAAGTCCTCGTCACCAAGGTGAAGGGCGCCGGAGCCTACGGCCGTGACCAGCGCAAGTTCGTCAAGGCGCTAGCCAAGCAGGTGAAGGACGCAGGCATCGGCAAGCCGCTGACGACCTTCACCGAGTACGGCGATCCGTGGGCGCAGGACTTCGTCGAGCCGGCCTACGCGAGCATGCCGGGCCCTGGCGGCAAACAGCGCACGATGCGGGTCATGATCCGCTCCGCGCAGCCCGACAGGGACGCGGGCCGTGAGCTGTTCGAGAAACTGCGCGGCCCGGACGTGGGCGTGGTGCAGGTCGGCAAGCCCGCGGCGAACGAGGAGTGGACGCTCAACTCCATGGGCAACCTGGAGACCATTCCGCCCTACACCCTGAACGGCAAGAGCTACCCGGCGGGCCGCATCATCCAGGGCTACCGGGCCGACTCCGGTTCCAAGCCCGCCAAGTCGATGCGGACGTTTCTGTCCTCGCAGGGTGTGCAGGCGCCGCTGCTGCTCGACACGTCGTGGCTTTCGGTCGGGCACGTGGACGAGTTCGTCCAGTTCCTGCCCGCCGACACCGAGCGCGGCTGGCGCATCGGCGTCGCCGACCCGGCCGCCGGGGTGGAGCTCCTCCGCAAGGCACAGCGGGACGGGCACGGCGGGACGAAGATGTTCTCCGTACCGAGCGGCAGCGACGTTCCCGCGCCCAAGGAGACCATCGACCAGGTGCTCGCCAAGGCCTCGTTCCACGCCGACAACAAGGTGGCGGCCGAGCGCATCAAGGCCAACCTGGACATCCTCAAGCGCGAGACCGGCGTCACCGACGCGGAGATAGTCAGGGTGCCCGGCCTGTACACGCGGGACTCCGACGCGCGCGAAGACCTCAGCGGCAGCCGCAAGCTGCGCCGCATGGGCCCCGAAAACCTGGAGAGGTTCAGCCAGTTGCGCGGCGCCGACGAGGCGCGCGGCGGCCGGGACTCCGCGGGCGGTGCCGGGGGCGCCGCCGCCGTCCGGCCGAACAGCGCCTACGTCCCCGGCGCGGTCAACGGCGTCCTGCTGAGCCCGACCCGCTATCTGGCACCCAAGCAGTGGGGCCCTGTCATCGGCGGCCGGGACATCTTCACCGAGGCGGTGAACTCCGTGTACGCCAAGGCGGGGTTCACCACGACCTACATCGACGACTGGTACACGTACCACCTCGGCATGGGTGAGGTGCACTGCGGCACCAACACGCTGCGGGACGCCCGCGCGCCGTGGTGGCCCACGGCGTAACCCCCGACGGGCGGGACCGGTGCGCCATGACGGGCCCCGGTCCCGCCTCTGCCCTGGGCGAGTCCGCCGTCTGCCCTGGGCGAATCTGCCGCAAGCCGAGAAACCGGCTCCGGCGCCGTCGGCGGCCCCACAGTGGACCGAGCGGACCGCACGAGCGGTCCGGCCGATCGCTCCACGACGAGGAGGCCGTGCGATGACACCGCCGCACACCGACTGGGCGCCGCCGCGCGCCGCCGACGGGGACACCCCCGCCACCCGCTTCGACGACCAACTGGCCTCCCACCTGCTCGGCCAGCGCATCGTGTTCCTCGGCACCCAGGTCGACGAGGTGTCGGCGAACCGGGTCTGCGCCCAGCTCCTGCTGCTCTCCGCCGAGGACCCCCGCACCGACATCAGCCTCTACATCAACAGCCCCGGCGGCTCGGTGCACGCCGGTCTCGCCATCTACGACACGATGCAGCTCATCCCCAACGACGTCGCCACCCTCGCGATGGGCTTCGCCGCGAGCATGGGCCAGTTCCTGCTGACCGTCGGCGCCCCGGGCAAACGGCACGCGCTGCCGAACGCGCGCATCATGATGCACCAGCCGTCGGCGGGCGTCGGCGGCACCACCGCCGACATCGCGATCCAGGCGGAGAACCTGGAGTTCACCAAGCGCTCCATCGAGCGGCTCACCGCCGAACACACCGGGCAGACCCCGGAGACCATCGCGCGCGACGGCGACAGGGACCGCTGGTTCACCGCCGCACAGGCCAAGGAGTACGGCATGGTCGACCATGTGGTCACCTCCCTGCCCGACGTCAGGCCAGCCGCGTCGAAGCGACGGATGGGACTGTAGAGATGGCTCAGTACACGATTCCGACCGTCGTCGAGCGCACCCCGCAGGGCGAGCGTGCCTACGACATCTACAGCCGCCTGCTGTCCGAGCGGATCATCTTCCTCGGCACCGAGATCGACGACGGCGTCGCCAACGTCGTCATCGCCCAGCTCCTCCACCTGGAGTCGTCCGCGCCGGAACACGAGATCGCCCTGTACATCAACTCGCCCGGCGGCTCGGTCACTTCCCTGATGGCCATCTACGACACCATGACCTTCGTCGGCGCGCCCATCTCGACGTTCTGCGTCGGCCAGGCCGCCTCGACCGCGGCCGTGCTGCTCGCGGGCGGCGACCCCGGACGGCGGTTCGTCCTGGAGCACGCCCGGGTGCTGCTCGGGCAGCCGGCGAGCGGCGGGCAGCAGGGGACCGTGTCGGACCTGAGCCTGCACGCCAAGGAGATGGTGCGCATCCGCGCCCAGGTGGAGGAGGTCCTGGCCCGCCACACCCACCACGACGTGGCGACGCTGCGGGCGGACACCGACCGCGACAAGGTGTTCACCGCGCACGAGGCGGTCGCGTACGGCCTCGCCGACGAGGTCGTCAGCCGCCGGCGCGCGACCCTGGGCTGAGCCCCGCGGCCGCCGTGTACCGGGCGACGACCGGCCCCAGGCAGTCGGCCCGGTCGGCGCCGGGTCCGCCGAGGCGCGCGAGTCCGGCCAGGGAGCCGACGAACGCGATCCGGTCCAGCTCCGGTTCGCGGCCCCGGGCCTGCTCGGCGGACGTCAGGTCCGCGAACCGCTCGCGCAGCAGCGCCGCAGGTCGGCACGGGGCGAGGAACAGGACGCCCGCGCTCCCGTACGCGCCGCGCGCCACGCCCCACAGGGCCAGCTCGTCGGGGAGGTGTACGACGCCGGTCTCCTCGGCCAGTTCCCGGGCGGCGTTCCGGCGCAGCGCCGCCAGGTCGAGAGGCAGGCCGTCCACCGGCGGTTCGACGGCTCCGCCCGGCAGTTGCCAGCGCCCCGCCGCGGCCGTCGACGCCGCCATCCGGCCCACGAGCAGCCGCCCGTCAGGGGTCGGCTGGAGCACGTCGGTGTAGAGGGAGGCCACACACGCGGTGGCGCCGGGGACACGGCGCAGGCCGTAGCGGCGGTACGTCGTCCTGACCCAGGTCAGGACGAGGCCGTCCGGCCCGTCCCGGGTCAGCCCCGCGCACGCCGCCACCGGACCGTCGAAGAGAAGCGGGTTGGCCCGGACCACCAGGTCCCAGATCCGGTCCATGGCCACCCGCTCCCCGGACGGCACCGGCGGCACGGCGGCCTCGACGAGGCGAATCCGGCGTACGTCCAGGAGCTCGGTGCTGGGCGGGTACGGGTCCTGCGTGGAGGTGCTGGGCGGGTACGGGTCCTGCGCGGAGGCGTCGGGCGGGCACGGGTCCCGCCCGGAGGCGCCGGGCGTACCCCCTGCCCGCTCGGAGGCGCCGGACGGGCACGGGGTCTGCGCCGAGGCGCCGGACGGACACGGATCCCAAGTGGAGGCTCCGGACGGGCACGGGTCCCGCCCGGAGGCGCCGGGCGGGCAGGGGTCCCGCTCGGAGGCGCCGGGCGTACCCCTTGCCCGCTCGGAGGCACCGGACAGGCACGGGTCCCGCCCAGAGGTGCCGGGCGGGACCACCTAGGCGGCGAGCCGCAGTTGGGCCCGGTGTGCTCCGCCCCGGCCCGTGGCGGAGCGCGACGGTGTGAGGGGCGCGGCGGCGAGGGGAGTGGTGACCGTCGACACCGCGCGCTGTCGCACCGGCGTGGCGGGCGCCGCCGCGGCACCGCGGGCGCGCGGGCGGCGCAGGGCGAGCAGCAGGTCACCGTGGGCAAGCGCCAGCAGGTCCGCGAGATCGAGGCCGAGTGCGGCGGCCGCCGCGGCGAGCACCTCCGAGGACGCCTCCTTGCGGCCGCGCTCGACCTCGGAGAGATACGGCACCGAGATCCGCGCGGCGTCCGCGACGTCCTTCAGCGTCCGCTCCTGGGCGCGGCGTTCACGCCGCAGGACGTTCCCGACGAGGTCACGCCAGAGGGGCTGTCTGGGAGCGGGCGCGGTGGCCGGGGCCGCCGCCGGCGCGGAGGCCCGCGGGGCCGGTCGCAGAGGGATGACGCGGGCGGCCCGGCCTCCCGTGGGCGGAAGGTCCGTGGGCTCGGCCTCGGCAGGGCTCGGGTTCGTCGCGTGGCTGCTCACCGCTTCAGAATAGGAGCGGTGATCGCTGCGTGGTCGGCGTTCTGCCGACGGCGTAGCGCGTTCTGCCGACGGCGGATCGGAACCCGCGCGCCCCCCTCGGGGCGGAAACTCCCGAGGCGGAAACTCCCGGGGCGAAAACCCCCGGGGCGGAAACCCCCGGGGCGGAAACCCCCGGGTGGGGAACCTCTTCGATTCCCCCGCACGTTGAAGCGGTTGGCGCACCGGCGCCCCCGGCGCCCTCGTACGGGGACGGCGTACCCGACCCGACCAGGAGGCCCGCGTGCAGCACGGCACCCGGTCGGCACGCCTGGCCGCGTCCCTGCTCTCGGCCGTCGTCGCCGTCCTCGCGTTCGCCGTGCCCTCCCGCGCGGCGACCACGGCCACCGCCGGTCCCACGGCAGCCCACACCTGGGCGGCCGCGACAGCCGACCGGCACAGCGGCGCCGCCCCCACGACAGGGGCCCCTGGCGGGCAGCGGCAGACGGCCCACGGCCCGCACACCTCGTACGGCAAGGACGGGCACCGCGCGGTCCACGCGACCGCCGCGCACCCGCTCCTCCTCCAGATCCCGCACCCCCCGGGCCCCGGCACCGCGGGCACCGGCGCGCACCACGTGCCGCACCGCTCCCTCGGTGGCCCCGACGCCCGACTCCACCTCACCACGCCGTCCACACGGTTCGCGGACGCCGCTCCCGAGCCGCGCGGCCCCCCGTTCCGACGGAGCTGATCCCACCTCACCGGACGCCGCCACCGACCTTCGCGCGCCGTCCGCCTTCGTCATGCCTTCTTCGTGAAGGTCGCGAATGACGTGAATGTCATTGCTTCGTGGAACTCGTGGATGTGGAGAACTCCCATGCCCCGCGCACCTCTGTGGCGGGCGCTCGTCGCGCTCGTCGCCGTCGCCGCCGCGCTGTACATCGCCCTCACCCAGTCGCCCCGCCTGGGCCTCGACCTGCGGGGCGGCACCCAGATCGTGCTGGAGACCAAGGACTCACCCACCGTCGATGCCGACGCCGACGCCACCCGCAGGGCCGTGGAGGTCCTGCGGCAGCGCGTCGACGCCCTCGGCGTGTCCGAACCGAGCCTCGCGCAGGCCGGTGACCGCAGGATCATCGTGGAGCTGCCGGGGGTGCGGGACCCCAAGGAGGCCTCCGAAGTGATCGGCCGTACCGCGCAGCTCACGGTGCACCCGGTGCGGGACGAGACCGACCGTGAGGGCCCCGCACGGCCCGCGGCCGACGGCTCCCGCACCCTGCCCGACCCCGACCGCCCCGGCGGGCACCTGGTGCTCGGGCCGACCGTGCTCACCGGCGACGGCGTCAAGAACGCCGACGCGGTCCTCGACCAGCAGTCCCTGAACGGCTGGTACGTGACGCTCGACTTCCGCGGCAAGGCGGGCGGCGACTGGGCCGACGTCACCGGCGAGGCGGCGTGCGCACCGCAGGGTTCGCCCGAGCGCCGGGTCGCCATCGTGCTCGACGGCAAGGTCGTCTCGGCGCCCGGGGTGAACGCCGACGTGGCGTGCGGGACCGGCATCACCGGCGGCACCACCCAGATCACCGGCGGCTTCGACGAGGACGAGGCCCGCGACCTGGCCGCGCTCGTCAAGGGCGGCGCCCTGCCCGTGCCCGTCGACGTCGTCGAGCAGCGCACCGTCGGCCCCACGCTCGGCGCCGACGCCATCGCGGCGAGCACCCAGGCCGCCCTCATCGGCCTTGCCCTGACCGCGCTGTTCATCACCGTCGTCTACCGCCTGCTCGGCGCCATCGCCACCGTCGCGCTCGCGCTGTACGGGCTCATGTCGTACGCGGTCCTGGTGGCGATCGGTGCCACGCTGACGCTGCCGGGTCTCGCCGGGTTCGTGCTCGCGATCGGCATGGCGGTCGACGCCAACGTGCTGGTCTTCGAACGCGCCAGGGAGGAGTACCTCGGCGCGCGCGGCACCGGGAGCCTCCCCAAGTCCCTGCACACCGGCTACCGCAAGGCCTGGAGCGCCGTGCTCGACTCCAACGTCACCACGCTGCTCGCCGCGGGACTGCTCTTCACCTTCGCCACCGGCCCCGTGAAGGGCTTCGGAGTGACGCTGTCCATCGGCGTCCTGGTGTCGATGTTCTCGGCGTTCGTCGTCTCGCGCGTGCTCGCCGAGACCGCGGTGCGCCGCGGCTTCGTGCGCCGCCGCCCCCGTCTCACCGGACTCGCCGCCACCGGCCGGGTCCGCGCCCTGCTCGCGCGCCGCGAACCCGGCATCGTGCGGCACCGGCGCCGCTGGCTCGGCGCGAGCACACTCCTTGTCGCGCTGGCCGTCGCGGGCATCGTCGTCCGCGGGCTCGACCTGGGAGTGGAGTTCACCGGGGGGCGGCTCGTCGAGTACTCCACCAGCAAGCAGGTGGACGCCGACACCGCACGCGAGGCCGTCGCCGACGCCGGTTTCCCGCGCGCGGTGGTGCAGGAGTCCGGCGTGGGCGACATCAGCGTACGCACCGGTGAACTCAGCGACGCGGAACAGCAGCAGATCAAGGAGGCGCTCGCCGAGCACGGCGGCGGCCGGGTCACGGTCGAACGCGACGAACAGATCGGCCCGAGCCTCGGGGACGAACTGCGCCACAAGGCGCTCATCGCCCTCGGGATCGCCGTGGCCGCCCAACTGCTCTATCTGACCGCCCGGTTCCGCTGGACCTTTGCCTCCGCCGCCGTCGTCGCCCTGGTGCACGACGTGCTCCTGGTGGTGGGCCTGTTCGCGTGGCTCGGCAAGACGGTCGACAGCGTCTTTTTGGCCGCCGTCCTCACCGTGGTCGGCTACTCGGTCAACGACACGGTCGTCGTCTTCGACCGCATCCGTGAGGCACGCCGCCGCGATCCGATGGCGGCGCTCGCGGCCACCGCCGACAAGGCCGTCGTACGGACACTGCCACGCACCGTGAACACGGGCATGGGCGCCCTGTTCGTGCTCGCCGCACTGGCCGTGCTCGGCGGTGACTCGCTCGCGGACTTCTCGGTGGCGCTCATCGCGGGCGTCGTCCTCGGCGTGCTGTCGACGGTGTCGGTCGCGGTACCCGTCGCGGTCCTCCTGGAACACCGCAGGCCCGCGCCGCCGCGCCGCCCCGCCACCGGGGAGCGCGGCCGCAGGACGCCCGCCACCAGCCCGCTGGAAGCACGGCGGCAGCGGGGGACGGGCGCGGTCGTCTGACGCCTTACCCCTGACCCCTGACGTCCACCGATGTGACGTCCACCGATGCTGACGTGTCGGCGCCCCCGCCCCGAGCAGGGCGGGGGCGCCGATGCGGTCACGATGTCTGCGTCAGCGCGAGACCCGCCAGGTCAGCGACCCGCTGAGCAGCTTCCGAAGCTCCGGGTCACGTACCGCGCGCGTCGGGTCGGTGGCCCGCACCGTGACCTTGTGCGTGCGACCGTCCGCCGGCACGCCGAGGGCCCGCGGGGTGACGGACCGCGCGTCGGCGCTCTCCTTCACGGACCGCCCGTCCACGGACCAGCGCAGCCGGACGCCCTTGGCCGCCTGCACCTTCACGCGCTGCCCCCGGCGCACCACGGTGTCCGTGGGCGTGCGTGCCGACACGACGGACGCGTGCCGGTGGAAGCCGGTGATCATCGCCTCCCGCCCCGGCGAGTTGAACTCCCGGCCGAGCGTACGCATGATCGAGTTGTCCGTGGGCCGGTACAGGCCGCGCGGGTAGTAGCCGCCCCCCTCGTACGTGCCGACGGTGCCGCCGTCGGGCGAGGCCTGGCCGATCCAGCGGTACCACTTCTTCTTCTGCGCGGTGAGCTGCGCGGCGGTGAGCTTGCTGGTGTTTGACTCCCACGGCTCGGCACCGGTGTACGTGCCGTACTCGTCGTACCAGTACTCGTCCGCCAGCTTGCCGAGCGAGTGCCCCGTCTCGTGCACGACGACCTGCGAGGACTGCGCGTGGTCGGAGGAGGCGGTGGCGATGCCGTCGTAACCGGACGGTGAGGTGATGTCGTTGTAGCCCGCGCCGCCGTACTTCGCGGAGTTCGACAGGACGATCACCAGGTCGGGGTCGGCGGCCTTCTTCGCGTACGCCTCCACCTTGTTGGTGTCGACACACAGCAGCCGCTCGATGCCGTCGCAGAAGAAGGCCGAGCCGAGCGCGGTGTCCTTGCGGACGTTGCTCGTCGGGTCGCCCGAGACGCCCGACTGGCGCGAGTGCGCGTCCACCGCCCAGACGTTGAAGAGGTTCTTGTACGAGGCGTACGGCTGGACGGCTGCGACCTCCGCCCACTTCTTCCGCACGTCGGCGTGGAAGTCCTCCTGCTGGGCGGCGGTGTAGCCGTCACCGATGAAGACGACGTCCGCCTTGGACCCGGTGGGGCCGTTCTGCACGATCGGGACGACGGTCCCGTCGTCGGCGACGGTCCTGCGCTCCCGGGCGGAGAGCGGCTCGGGCGCCGGGACCTCGGTGTGCCGGGGGTGGCCGCCGGGGCCCGTGAAGTACTCGACGTGCTGGGTGGCCCGGTCGCCGGACCGGGTGGGGCCGGGTTCGGCGGTGGCGCCCGCCGTGGCGGCGAGCGTCGCCGACAGGGCGATCCCCGCGGCCGCGGCGACCTTCAGCGGTGTACGTCTGGCTATGCCGGACTTGCGTCTGCGCATGGTGGGGGTCCTTCCGAAATCCGCCGTGTAAATGGCGAGTTAAGCCTGCTTAAGGCGCCGCTCAAGGTAGAGGCTCCCGGGGGTGCGAGGCAATGGTGAGGCACAAGGCGCTGATGACACAGTTGAGTTCACGCCAGGGCGCACACCCGCGCGCACGGCGCACCGGAGCACCCGCACGCCCTCTCCCGACCCGTCGCACGGGGCTGCGGGCGTGGGAGTTCCCCCCGGCATCTATGCACCACCGTCGACTTCGACTTAGCTCGGGGGCCGACCCAGGGAAACCCAGGGAAACCCAGGGAAACCCAGGGAAACCCAGGAAAGGGGAGAGGTGGCGGAGAACAATGCCGGGGGTGCGCGTCCCGGGGGTGCGCGTCCCGACGGTGCCGTGGACCCCGTCGAGATCGGCCGGCGCGTGCTGCGGCTGCGTACCGAAAGGGGACTCACCCAACGGCAGCTCGCCGAGCCCGCCTACACGGCCGCGTACGTGTCCACGCTCGAGTCCGGCAAGGTGCGGCCCTCCGAGGCGGCGCTGCGCCACCTCGCGGGACGGCTCGGCGTCGACTACGAGGAACTGGCCACGGGCCGCCCCGCCCGCCTGGCCACGGACCTGCGCCTGCGCCTGACCGACGCACGGCGGGCCCTCGCCACCGGCGCCCCCGAGGACGCCGCCGCGCTCTTCCGCGCACTGCACGAGGAGGCCGTGGCGCACGGCCTGACCGACGAACAGGCCTCGGCCCTGCAAGGCCTCGGCGACTGTCTGCTCGAGTCCGGCGAACTCACCGACGCCCGCGACTGCTTCGCCGCCGTCGAAGGCCTCCTCGCCGACCAGCCCCTGCCCCGGCGCGTTCCCGCCATCCGCGGCCGCGCCACCGCCCATCTGCTCACCGGGGAGCTGCGGTACTCCTGCTACCTCCTGGAGTCCACCCTCGACGAGCTGAACGCCGCGGGCCTGCACGACCCGGACGCCCTGCTGCTCCTGTACACGGCGTCCATCGCCCCGTACATGGACATGGGAGCGCACGCCCGTGCCGCCCAGGCCGCCGAACTCGCGCTCGCCCTCGCGCCGAGCGTCAGCGATCCCGCCCTCGTCGCCCATATGCACCGCGGGGTCGCCCGCACCCTGATCGCCGAGGGCCGCACCGCGGAGGCCGACGCCTCCCTCGCCAAGGCCCAGGAGCTCTACCGGCATCTGCACATCCGCACCGAGCTGGCCCACTGCCACTGGATGCGCGGCTACGTCCATGCCCAGGACGGGGATCTGGAGCGCGCCGAGAGCGAGCTGCGCACGGCCCGCGACATGCTCGCCTCCAAGCGCGCCGCGCTCTTCACCGAGCAGGTGGAGGTCGAACTCGCCGACGTGCTGCGGCGGCGCGGCAGGCCCGAGGAGGCGGAGGCGCTGCTACGCCCCCTGCTGACCTCCGGCGGGGCCACCGGTGCCCTGGGCGCCGAGCGCGGCGCGGTGCACGCGGGCGGCGCCCACCGGCTGCTCGGCCTCATCGCCGAGGAACGCGGCGACACCGAGGGCGCCGAGGAGCACTACTGCGCCGCGCTGTCCCTCCTGGAACGCTCCAGCGCTGCGGGCGACGTGGCGGACCTGTGCCGCCTCCTGGGCGATCTGCTGCGCCGCACGGGCCGGGTGGAGGCCGCCATGGACGCCTACCGCACGGGCCTCGGCCACCGCGCGGCCCCCGGCACCACGACCCTGGGCCCGGCCCCCGCGACCCCGCCGATGTGAGGCACCCGGACCGGCAGTGCTTGCGGCCGTGTCCGCCGGGGCCCCGGTTTCACGGCTCCTGAGGGTCCGGGGTGTCCTGTACGTCACCGCCCAGGGAGGCAGCGGCCACCGGGTCGCCGCGGGTGAAGTCGCAGGGCGGGATGCCGGGGTGGTGGCCGGGCGCGGGGTCGGGCGCGGAGTCGGGCGTGGCCGCGGGGCCGAGGGTGAGGCGGGAGACGATGCGGTACCGGTCGCCGCGGTACAGGGAGTGGACGTACTCCACGGGGCGGCCCGCCGTGTCCGTGGTGAGGCGTTCGAAGAGCAGGGCGGGGGACAGGTCGGGGACGTCCAGGAGCCGGGCCTCGGAGCGGGTGACGACGGTCGGCTCGATCGTCTGCGTCGCCTCGTGCACCCGTACGCCGTGCCGCTCGCGCAGATGCGCGTACAGGTCACCGGTCTCCAGTTCGCGCGCGGTCAGGCCCGGCACGAGGTCGGCCCGCAGGTGCAGGTGCTCCACGGCCATCGGGGTGCCGTCGACGAGCCGCAGCCGTGCCACGTACACGATCCGCCCGGACGGCGACATCCGCAGTTTGCGGCCCACGCGGGCCCCGGCGGCCACCGTGGTGAACTCCAGGAGCCTGCTCGACCAGGCGCCCGCGGCCTGCGGGACCGTCAGCGTGGCCCGCTCGGAGACGAGTTCCTGGGTGATCTTCGCGGGTGCGACGAACATGCCGCGGCCGTGCTGGCGTACGAGCAGGCCCGCCGCGACGAGTTCGTCGACCGCGGCCCGCAGCGTCGGCCGGGACACGCCGAGGTGGGCGCACAGGGTGCGCTCGGACGGGATGCCGTCCCCGGCGCGCCGCGACTCGATCAGTTCCAGGACGTAGTCGCGCACCCGCTCCCGCTTGAGCACGGTCCCCGGTGCGTCGGTCTCCATGCCGTCCTCTCGTTCACGTCGCCGCCTCGCTCGCCTCGCCTCGCCGCGGCGCAGCGTCGCCGCCCGGCTGGTCAAGCGAAGTGTAGCCAGAGGAGTCGGACACGCGTACGGGCAACTACGCATGAGTGACGCCTAGTTGAGGGTTGTCCACGTCCGCGTCGAAGGTTTACGGCCCGGTGGGGCCGTATCACCTTCATTCACCGGCAAGTGGTCATCTGACCTGCTGACGCGACTGGTCAGATCGAGGGGTGTCGGACCGGCACGGCGGCCCTGCCGGATACCCCGCGACGCCGCCCACCGCGAGGCGGGCATCACCTTCGAGGACACGGTGCCCGCGCCCCGACCTCTTCGCGGGCGTCGCTCTGAAACGTCAATAACCGGACATTCTCCCGTGTGGCGATTCCCGTCGATTCGGAACGGTCTCGGCGGGATTTATTTCCGGAATTGAAAACGGTCACCGATGCAGCCTTTGCGTGGCGGCAGCACAGTGCGATTGACTGCCGCGCGTCGGATGCCATTATTTCTGGGGGGAATTTCCTGTGGGGCACGTGGGGCACGCTCACCCGCACCATGACCATGACCACCAGGCGGGTGGCCACGGTGGACACAGCCATGGTGTGTCCGCCGACGCCGATCGGCGCTGGCTTTCGCTGGCGCTCGTATTGATTGGCGTTTTCATTTCGGTGGAGACCGTGATTGCCTTCGCGGCCGGGTCCCTCGCGTTGCTCTCCGACGCCGTCCATATGCTCACGGACGCCTTCTCCATCATTCTCGCTCTCATCGCGATGCGGCTCGCCCAACGGCCCGCCAAGGGCACGTACACCTTCGGACTCAAACGCGTCGAGATACTGTCCGCGCAGGCCAACGGCCTCACCCTGCTGCTCGCGGCGGTCTGGCTCGGCTACGAGGCCGTGGTACGGCTCCTGCACCCGCCGGAGGTCACCGGCTGGATGGTCCTCGCCACCGCGCTCACCGGCGTAGCCGTCAACCTCGGGGCGACCTGGTGCCTGTCCAAGGCCAACCGGACCTCGCTGAACGTCGAGGGGGCCTACCAGCACATCCTCAACGACCTGTTCGCGTTCATCGGCACCGCCGTGGCCGGTGTCGTCGTCATGACCACGGGCTTCGCCCGCGCCGACACCATCGCCACGCTCTTCGTCGTCGCCCTCATGGTCAAGGCGGGCTGCGGGCTGCTGCGCGACTCGGGCCGCATCCTGCTCGAAGCAGCGCCCGCGGGCCTCGACCCCGACGCCATAGGCGACCGCCTCGCCGCGTCGCCCGACGTCGCGGAGGTCCACGACCTGCACATCTGGACCATCACCTCCGGCGAACCCGCCCTGTCCGCCCACGTCATGGTCCACCCCGGCGGCGACTGCCACGCCGTACGCCGCGACCTCGACCAGTTCCTCGCCGAGACGTACGGGCTCACGCACACCACCCTCCAGATCGACCACGAGGACCACGCACCGCACCCGGCCGCCACCGCAGGCCCCGGCCCGGCCGCGGCGGCACCCCACTGCGCGGGCGGCCACGGCCCGAGGCACCGCAGCGAGCCGCACCCGCACTGACGCGGGCGCAGGCGTCCGGCTCACCGCCACCGGGCTCTCAGACGTGCAGTTCCGGTGGCATGCCGGTCCAGCGGAGCTCGGGCGGCAGATGGCCGGTGTCGTTGTAGAGCAGCAGGGACGCGGGCCTGTCGGGTGCGTAACGGATCACTGTGAGGCCCGCGTTGGTGTGGTTGAGGCCGATCCACCGCCACGGGGGCGCGTCGAGGGCGGCGCGGACCAGCCAGCCGATGAGGAAGTTGTGCGTGACGACCAGCTCGTGGCGCGGCTCGTCGCCTCGGACCGGGCCCGTGAAGCGGTCGAGAGCGGCTCGCGCGAGGCCTGGGCCCCGCTCCCGTTCGGGCGCGGGGAAGGCGGAGAGGCGGTCGAGCACGGTGTCGGCCGCATCCGGCGGCAGCTCGGCGCGCGCCGGCACATGGGGGAGGTAGTCCCCGGCCGCGTCGCACGACGTCAGTGCCACGCCCTTGCCCTGGGCGCCCTGGGTGACCTGGGTGTGCACGAGACGCGCGGTCTGCTCGGCGCGCGGCAGCGGACCGTGGGTGACCTCGGCGAGCGGGGTGCCGCGCAGACGTTCACCGAGCAGCACGGCCTGCCGACGGCCGCGCTCGGTCAGCTCCGACTCGTCCGGCGTGGCTTCGCCGTGGCGGGCGAGGTAGAGATAGCGGGCGGCCGATCCGGTCATGAGCGGTACTCCTCGGTGCGATGCGGTGCGGTGCGGTGCGGTGCGGTGCGGTGCGGTGCGGTGCGGCGTGGCGCCCTGTGGCGCGGCGGTGCGGTTCGGTGCTCGGCGCACGGGCGGACGGTGCCCGCAGGCCACCGGACGCACCGTGATCTTGGTCGTGTACGGAGGGACGCAGGGGCGGCGGGGCCGGTTCCGCCGGTGCCGGAGGTCCGGTTCCGCGGCCTCAAGCCGACGCCACCATGTGGACGGCGAGGCCCACGACGAGGGCGCTGGATGCCAGGGCCGTGCACAGTTGTCCGCGACGGCCGGTGAGGGCGCGGCCGAGGAGCGCCCCGCCCCCGGCGAGCAGCAGTTGCCAGCTCGCGGACGCGGCGAAGGCGGCCAGCGTGAACACCGCCTGCCCGAGCCGGTCGGGCTGCACGTCGGTCCGGTTGCCCACGACGAGCGCGGCGAAGTAGATGACAGTGGTGGGGTTGAGCAGCGTGACGCCGAGGAGGCTGGTGTAGGCGCGGGCGGGGGACGGAGCATCCGGCGACGCCCCCGGCCCGGGACGCCCTCGGCCTGCCGCTCACTCTCGTCCGCTACAACAGCGACGAGTTGGGGCGTACGGCGGGTCGGCTTCTGATGCGGCGGGTGCGGGAACGGCGGGGCGGTCCTGCGGGTGCGTGGCGACGGGTGGTGATGCCCACCGGCCTGGTGGAGTACGGGGGATGAGGAGAGCCGTCGTCACCGCGCGAGCGGTCGTCCCGGTACGTAACCGCAGTACGTGAAGTCACCGCGTGAGCGGAAGTCAGCGCGTGAGCGTGAAGCGGGGCGCAGTCGAGGAAAGGACCGCCGACACGGGGTCGACCCCCCAGACGGCGCGCAGCTCGTCCGCGAGCGCCCCGATCAGCTTCGCCACGTCCGCGGGGGCGGATTCGTGCAGGCCCTCCACGACGATGAGGATGTCCGACGTGGTGTCGCGGACGGCCGAGTGGCCGCTCTGGCGGTTGGTCCAGCGCCGGGCATGGGCCCTGCGGTGGTCGTCGGCGAAGACGACCTCCCGCGGCGCCGGCCGCTCCACCTCGCCGGAGAACGTCTCGTAGGCCTCGTCCCCGTCGGCGTACCGGACCTCGAGGTTCCCGCCGATGCGGGAGATGTCGAAGACGCCCACCGGGATGCCGTACGCGAGGGACGCGGCGTTGCACAGGTCGATCAGGGGGTGGATGCGGGGCAGGGCGCCTTCCTTGCGGAAGCGGCGCAGGAGGGACTCCGAGGCACAGCGGTACTGCGTCGGCTTCAGGCCCATGGTGGTGAACGCGCGCCGCCAGGCCTGCACTTCGGGCAGGGCGCTCTCCGGGGTCACGGCAAGGCGCTCGGCGGCCGTGGCGCCGAACGCGGCCACGGGCCTGTCGACGGAGGCGTCACAGGTGATGCCCCGGGCGGAGATCGCTCCGGCGACCAACTGGGGGAAGTCCTGCCAGAGGTCGTTCGCATGCTGGAAGTGCACGGTGTTTCCGATCAGTGAGGGATCAGTGGGACCAGTGGGACCAGTGGGACCAGTGGGATCAGTGGGATCAGTGGGACCAGTGAGAAGGCGGTCGGCGACAGGGGACGCGGGTGCGGCCGGAATCAGAGGAGGGCGAGTTTGGCGCCGAGCACGGCGAAGGCGCCCGCGAAGACGCGCCGCAGCCAGGCCATGACCCGGGGCCGGCCGATGACGTGGTCGCGCACGGCCGCGGCGAACATCGCGTAGAGGGCGAACACGACCAGGGACACCAGCATGAAGTACGCGCTGAGTTCGGCCATGCGCAGGAAGGCGTAGGGCTCACTGTCGTCGACGAACTGGGGCAGGAACGCGAAGAAGAACAGCGTCAGTTTCGGGTTGAGGAGGTTGATCAGGACGGCGGACAGGATCACGTCACGGGCCGAGCGTGGTGAACCGTCCTGCTCGGCGGCCAGGGAGCTCGTGTCGCGCAGCGTCTTCCACGCCATGAAGAGGAGGTAGGCCACGCCCAGGTACTTGAGTGTC
This sequence comes from Streptomyces aureocirculatus, assembly GCF_000720475.1. Taxonomy (GTDB): domain Bacteria; phylum Actinomycetota; class Actinomycetes; order Streptomycetales; family Streptomycetaceae; genus Streptomyces; species Streptomyces aureocirculatus. The sequence continues at coordinate 159,585 of NZ_JOAP01000010.1, read as the reverse complement.
TGGAACGCGAGTGCGCTGGTGTGCAGGAGTGCGGCGAGCCCCGTGATCGCTGCCAGCATGTGCGGGACGATGCCCAGGGTGCAGCCGACGGCCGCCACCACGCCGGCGCGGGTGCCGCGCGAGAGACCGGCGGCCACGGTGAACAGCACTCCGGTGCCCGGCGTCACGGTGAGCACGAATGAGGTGAGCAGGAACTCCATGCCTTGACTCTGGCGGCACAATGGATCCATGAACAGGTCCAATGGATCACCTTCTGACTGGTCCATAACGCGACAGGGCCGTGCCGTGGCCGCGTCCGACTTCCTTCAGCTCAACCCCGCCGAGGCTCCCCGGGGCGGCATGTCGGACTGGCTGGCGCGGGAGATCCGGCGCGCGGTCGCCGAGGGGTTGCTGCCCGCCGGGAGCAGGCTGCCGGCGACGCGCGTCCTGGCGGATGAACTCGGCGTCTCCCGCGGCGTCGTGACGGAGGCCTACCGACGCCTCACCGAGGACGGCCACGTCGCCGGGCACGGCAGGGCGGGAACGATCGTCCTGTCGGCCCCCCTCGCCCGCCCGACGACCGCACCGGACGCACCGCACGCACCCGGCCCCCCGAACACCCCGCTCACCCCCGCCACACCTGCTGCCCCCGCCACCCCGGACGCCGATGCCGGGGTGTCCGGAGGGTCGGGCGTGACCGGAGCGCTCGGCACCCCCCGGGCCCCCGGCGTGCCCAGAACCTCCGGCCCACCAGGAACAGGCATGCTCTTCGCGGTGCCGCCCGGCACGGGCGTCTTCGACGCGCTGCGGGCCGCCCCCGCCCGCATCGACCTGTCGCCGGGCCTCCCCGACCTCGCCTCGTTCCCCCGTACGGCCTGGCTGCGCGCCGAGCGGACGGTGCTCGCCGGACTGGTGCCCGCGGACTTCGGGTACGGGGACCCGCGCGGCACCCCGGCGCTGCGCCGCGCCGTCGCGCGCTGGCTCGCCGTGAACCGCGGGATCGCCGCCGACCCCGACGAGGTCCTCATCGTCGCGGGCACCGCACAGGCCCTCGGACTGCTCGCCCTGGTGCTCAGGGACGAGGGAGTCACCCGCGTCGCCCTGGAGGACCCCAGTTCCCTGGGCATCCGGCAGCACCTGCACAACTCCGGCCTGGAGTCACCGCCCGTGCCCGTCGACGCGCGGGGCGTCCGCGTGGACGCGCTGCGCGCCACCGGTGCCCGTGTCGCGCTGCTCACCCCCGCCCACCAGTTCCCGACGGGCGTGGTCCTCGACGGTGCCCGACGCCGTGAACTGGCGGCCTGGGCCCGGGACGGCGGCCTGATCATCGAGGACGACTACGACGCCGAACACCGCTACGACCGGCCGCCGGTGCCCGCGCTGCGCGCCACGCTCACCGAGCATGTCGCCTACGCGGGCAGCGTGTCCAAGCTGCTCGCCCCGGCGCTGCGGGTGGGCTGGCTGCTCGCACCCCGCCGCTACCGCGACGCACTGGTCGACGCCAAGCGCTTCGCCGACCTCGGCAACGCGGCGCTGCCCCAGTTGGTCCTGGCCCAGTTGATGGAGTCCGGCGCCCTCGAACGCCAGTTGCGGTTCCTGCGCAGACGCCACCGCGTCCGGCGCGACGCCATGATCGCGGCCATCGCGGATTCGATGCCGGAAGCGGTCGTCCACGGAGCCGCCGCGGGGCTGCACCTGATGGTGACCCTCCCGCCCGGCCACGACGACACCGCCCTGGCCGCGGCGGCCCTCGAGCGCGGCGTCAAGGTCCAGCCGCTGTCCTGGCACACCCAGCGTCCCGGGCGGCCCGGCCTCGTACTCGGCTATGCGGCGAGCACGCCCACGGCGGCCCGGGAGGGGGTGGCGATCCTCGGCGACCTGCTCAGTGGTCCAGCGTAGGCCGCTCCTCCAGCGGCCGGTACACCGTCAGGGCCTCCAGAAGCTTGTCGACGCGCAGCGCCGCGGGCGCGTCCCGCACCTCCCCGTCGTACGCCATCTGCGTCCCCTCGGGCAGCCCCGTCACGAGGAGGCGCCGGGAGTGCGCCGACGCGTACAGGCGGGTCCGTGCGAGTCCGCCGGCCAGGGCGGTGGCGAGCAGGCGGGTGCGGGCGAAGCGGCCGCCGTGGGCGATCCGGACGTCGAGCAGGCCGTCGGCGAGATCGTGCCTGCGCACCGGGGCGATGCCCACGTTGCGGTAGGCGCCGTTGCCCGCGAACAGCAGCCACATCGCGCGGCGCCGGCCGTTCACGACGGCGCGCAGGGGCTCGTTCGTACGCAGGATCCGGCCGGCGGACAGCACCGTGGCGGCGGGGCCGCCGATCCGCGGCGACCAGTGCTCCCGCAGCCGGACGAGTTCGGGATAGGAGCCGAGGCTGAAGGTGTTGAGGAAGTAGGTGGCCTCCGCGTCCGCGGGCGCGGGGGAGTGGGGCGTGGCGACCGCCGAGATGCGGCCGACGTCCACACGGACGGCGGTACCGCGCGCGACGGCCGCGCAGGCCTCGGTGATGGTCTCCGTGCCGAGGTCGGCGGCGAAGTGGTTGAAGGTGCCGCCGGGCAGCACCATCAGCGGCACGTCGTACGCCAGGGCGGGCGCCACGGCCGCGTTCACGGTGCCGTCGCCGCCGCAGATGCCGAGGACGCCGCCGCAGCGCGCCGCGTCCCGCGCCGCCTCCGCGATCACGTCGGGCAGCGGCCCCGCGTCCGGCTCGTAGATGATCACTTCCGCACGTGGCAGGGCGATCTTCAACTGTCTTACGGGGTCGGCCAGTTGCGGCTGCGCTCCGGAGGAGGGGTTGACCACCACGAACAGGCCCTCGCCCTCGGGCAGGGCAGGGGCGTCGACCCGGGGCCTGGCCGGGGGCGGCAACTGGGAGCGCGAGGGGACGAGACCGCGTACGGCGAAGGCGGCACCCGCGCCGAGACTCGCGCCGACCAGGACATCGCTCGGATAGTGCACCCCCGTGTAGACGCGGGAGAAGGCGACCGACGCAGCGACGGGCGCGATCGCGGCTCCCCAGCGGCGCGACTCAAGGGCGGCGCCCACCGTGAACGCGACGGCGGACGCGGCGTGCCCGGACGGGAAGGAACTGGTCACCGGCTGCCGCGTCAGATGCCGTATCACCGGCACCGTGTCGAGCGCCGGACGCGAGCGGCGCACCGCCCGCTTGCCGAGGGTGTTGACGGTTGCCGAGGCCAGGGCCAGTGAGGCCGCACCGCGCACGGCGGCCCGCCGCTCCCGGGTGCCGCCGACCGCCCACATGCCCGCGGCGATGCCGAACCACAGCAGCCCGTGGTTGGCGCTCCGGCTGAGCCGGGGCAGCACGGGTTCGGCGCCCGGCCACGACCGGGTCGCGACCTTGTCGAACGCGGTGTGGTCCAGCGTGCGCAGCAGGCGCCGGAGGGCTCCGGGGGCTCCGGGAGAGTGATCGCTCATGTCCCCGTTATACGCGTACGCCCGGCACCGACGCGTCGCGGGGAGCGGGGTCCGTCCGGTTCACCTCCGGTTCCCCCGAAGAATCGGGGCGGTTGGCTGTGCGGACAAGCTGTGAACCAGTGGGAGCGCTCCCATCATGGGCAGAGTGACGAGAGGGGTCAAGGCTCTTCAAGAGTCGAAGTTGTTCGACACCTCTGAACCTGCCGCCGCCCCTGTTCGTCCGTGCCGCTTGCCGCTACCTTCTTCACCACCAGTGGGAGCGATTTCATCAGTCGGCACGCCCGTGTGGCGTGCCCGATCTGCAAGGAGCCGCTCATGAACCGCAGGAGAAGTGCCTTACTGGCCGCCATCGCCCTGGTCGCCGCGGCCACCGGGACCGCGACCGCGGTGACCGCCGGGGACGCGGGAACCGCCGCCGTCCCCTGCAGCGTCGACTACAAGCTGCAGAACCAGTGGAGCACCGGCTTCACCGCCGCCGTCACGGTCACCAACCACGGCCCCGCCAAGACCGGCTGGACCGTGAAGTGGTCGTACGCGGGGAACCAGAAGGTCACCCAGGGCTGGAACGCGGGCATCACCCAGAACGGTGCCACCGTCACCGCCGCCAGTGAGGCGTACAACGGGTCCCTGGCGACCGGCGCGTCGGTCGGCTTCGGCTTCAACGCCTCGCACAGCGGCCCCAACGCGCTGCCCACCGCCTTCACCCTGAACGGGGTGACCTGCGACGTCGACGACGGCGGCGGCGACCCCGGCGGCCCCACGGACCCGCCCGGGCAGGGCAGCCGCGTGGACAACCCGTACGCCGGTGCCAAGGTGTATGTGAACCCCGAGTGGTCGAGGAAGGCCGCCGCCGAGCCGGGCGGCGGCCGCATCGCCCGGCAGCCCACCGGCGTCTGGCTGGACCGCACGGCCGCCATCAACGGCGTGAACGGCGGGATGGGCCTGCGCGACCATCTGGACGAGGCACTCAGGCAGAAGGGCAGCGGTGAACTCGTCGTCCAGCTCGTCATCTACAACCTGCCGGGACGCGACTGCGCCGCCCTGGCCTCCAACGGCGAGCTGGGCCCGACCGAGATCGACACGTACAAGACGCGGTACATCGACCCGATCAAGACGATCCTCGCCGACTCCAAGTACGCGGGCCTGCGCATCGTCACCACGGTCGAGATCGACTCCCTGCCGAACCTCGTCACCAACACCGGCGGGCGCCCGACGGCCACCCCGCAGTGCGACGTGATGAAGGCCAACGGCAACTACGTCAAGGGCGTCGGCTACGCCCTGAACAAGCTCGGCGACGTACCCAACGTCTACAACTACGTCGACGCGGGCCACCACGGCTGGATCGGCTGGGACGACAACTTCGGACCGTCGGCCGACGTGTTCGAGCAGGCGGCGACCGCCGAGGGCGCCACCGTCGCCGACGTGCACGGCTTCATCGCCAACACCGCCAACTACAGCGCCCTCAAGGAGGAGCACTTCAGGATCGGCGACACGGTGGCGGGCAGGTCGGTGCGCGAGTCCAAGTGGGTCGACTGGAACCGCTACACCGACGAGCTGACCTTCGCCCAGGCCTTCCGCGACAAGCTCGTCTCCGTCGGCTTCGACTCCAGGATCGGCATGCTGATCGACACCTCGCGCAACGGCTGGGGCGGCGCGGGGCGGCCCGCCGGGCCGGGGGCGGGCACCGACGTCGACTCCTATGTGAACGGCGGCCGCATCGACCGGCGCGTCCACATCGGCAACTGGTGCAACCAGTCGGGCGCGGGCCTAGGCGAACGCCCGCAGGCGGCACCGGCCGCGGGCATCGACGCCTATGTGTGGATGAAGCCGCCGGGCGAGTCCGACGGCTCCAGCAAGGAGATCCCCAACAACGAGGGCAAGGGCTTCGACCGCATGTGTGATCCCACTTACGAGGGAAATCCGCGCAACGGCCACAACAAGTCCGGGGCACTGCCGGACGCGCCGCTGTCCGGACACTGGTTCTCGGCCCAGTTCCAGGAACTGATGAAGAACGCGCACCCGGCGCTGTAGCGCCGGCGACCAGGGGCGGGCCGAACATCCACCTCCCGGCCCGCCCCTGCGGTCGGTCGAAGCGCTTCGACGCACTCTGGACGTCACCCACCGGCCCCAACTAGGTTCAGTGACCTCACCTGCACCCGTCCGTCCAAGGCAACCCTCGCGCGCCCGTCGAAGCGGTTCGCGTCCCGTCGCCCCGGAGCGCCCCCAGGAGAGACGCATGGTCACCCTCGCCGAGGTCGCCAGGCACGCCGGAGTGGCGGCCAGCACGGTCAGCTATGTGCTCAGCGGCAAGCGCTCCATCTCCACGGGCACCTGCGAGCGGGTCCGCCGCAGCATCCGGGAGCTGGGCTACCACCCCCACGCCGGGGCCCGCGCCCTGGCGAGCAGCAGGTCCGACATCATCGCCCTGATGGTGCCGCTGCGCACGGACATGTACATCCCGGTGATGATGGAGATCGCTGTCGCCGTCACCACCACGGCCCGGACCCACGGCTACGACGTCCTGCTCCTGACCGGCGAGGAGGGGCCCGCGGCCGTGCGCAGGGTCACCGGCAGCGGGCTCGCCGACGCCATGATCCTCATGGACGTGGAACTCGACGACGAGCGGCTGCCCCTGCTGCGCGCGAGCGACAGCTCCGCCGTCCTGATCGGCCTTCCCGCCGACACCGCGGGACTGTCCTGCGTGGACCTCGACTTCGGCGCCGCCGGAGCCCGGTGTGTCGAGCACCTGGCCCGCCTCGGCCACCGCGAGCTCGCCGTCATCGGGGAGGCGCCCACGATGTACGAGCGGCACGCGGGCTTCGCCGAGCGCACCCTCGACGGCGTCCGCGCCGAGGCGCGTGAACTCGGCGTCGGGCTGCTGCACCGGCCCTGCGAAGCCGGGCACGCGGCGGTGGCGGCCACCCTCGCCCGGATCTTCGACGAGCGCCCGGCGACGACGGGCTTCGTCGTCCAGAACGAGTCGGCCGTCGAGCCGCTGCTCGCCGTGCTGCGCGGCCGGGGCCGCGCGGTCCCCGAGGACGTCTCGGTGGTGGCCGTGTGCCCCGACCAGGTGGCGCTCGGCGCTTCCGTCCGCCTCACCTCCGTCTCCGTACCCGCGAAGGAGATGGGGCGGCGGGCCGTGGAACGCGTCGTCGCCAAAGTGGGCGGTGACCCCTCCGATGACGTCACCCTGCTCGCGCCCGAGCTGACGGTACGCGCCAGTACGGGCCCCGCCCCGGCTTGAGCGGCCGTCGGCGGGGCCCGGGCTCAGCGTCCGACCCTGCGTTTGTTCCAGACGTCGAACCCGACCGCCGCGAGCAGCACGAGCCCCTTGATGACCTGCTGGTAGTCGGTGCCGATGTTCACCAGGGACATGCCGTTGTTGAGGACGCCGAGCACCAGGCCGCCGATCACGGCGCCCATCACCGTGCCGACGCCCCCGCTCATGGAGGCGCCGCCGATGAAGGAGGCCGCGATCGCCTCCAGTTCGAAGTTGAGGCCGGCCTGCGGGGTGCCCGCGTTCAGGCGTGCCGCGTACACACAGCCCGCGAGTGCCGCGAGCACCCCCATGTTGACGAAGATCAGGAAGGTGACGCGCTTGTCCTTGACGCCGGACAGCTTCGCAGCGGCCTTGTTGCCGCCGAGCGCGTACACATGCCGTCCGACGACCGCGTGGCGCATCACATAGCCGAGGCCGATGAGCAGGCCGCACATGATGAGCAGCACCACCGGCACGCCGTGGAAGCTGGCGAGCGTAAGGGTGAAGGCGATCACAGCGGCACCCACGGCCACCAGCTTGGCCACCCACAGGCCCGTCGGTGGCACATCGAGGTCGTACGCCAACTGCTGCTTGCGGCCGCGCCACTCACGGAGGACCAGGAACGCGACCGTCGCGAGACCGATGACCAGAGTCGGGTTGTGGTACTGCGTGTACGGGCCCATCTCCGGGACGAAGCCCTTGGCGATGTTCTGGAAGCCGTCGGGGAACGGCGAGAGCGACTGGCCCTCCAGGACGATCTGGGTGAGGCCGCGGAAGAGCAGCATGCCCGCCAGCGTCACGATGAACGACGGGATGCCGACGTACGCGATGAAGAAGCCCTGCCACGCGCCCGCGACCGCGCCGATGAGCAGCGAGAGGACGAGGGCGAGCACCCAGGGCAGGTCGTGCCTGACCATCATCACCGCCGACATGGCGCCGACGAAGGCCACCAGCGAGCCGACGGACAGGTCGATGTGGCCCGCGATGATGACGATCATCATGCCGATGGCCAGGATGAGGATGTAGCCGTTCTGCTGGATCAGGTTGGAGACGTTGCTCGGCAGGAGCAGTGTGCCGTCGCTCCAGATCTGGAAGAGGACGACGAGGAAGGCCAGCGCGACGAGCATGCCGTACTGGCGCATGTTGGTGCGCATGCCCCGCAGCAGCAGGGCGCCGGTGCTCTCCTCGGCGGACGGCGCGGCGGGTGCTCCCGAGGGGGGAGTGGTCGTGGTGGTCATGGCGGGGGCCTCAGCTTCTGTTCCGGGTCATGTGGCGCATCAGGAGTTCCTGGGTGGCGTCCGCGCGGTCGACCTCACCGGTCAGCCGGCCCTCGGCCATCGTGTAGATCCGGTCGCACATCCCGAGCAGCTCGGGCAGCTCGGAGGAGATGAAGAGGACCGCCTTGCCCGCGGCGGCGAGCCGGTCGATGACGGTGTAGATCTCGTACTTGGCGCCGACGTCGATGCCGCGCGTCGGCTCGTCGAGGATCAGCACCTCGGGGTCGGCGTGGATCCACTTGCTCAGGACGACCTTCTGCTGGTTGCCGCCGGAGAGCCGTCCCACCTGCTCGAAGACGGTGGGCGCCTTGATGTTCATCGTCCTGCGGTAGCGCTCGGCGACGGCCCGCTCGTGGTGCGCGTCGACGAAGCCGGCGAGGCCGCCGAAGCCGCCGAACAAGCCGGTGCCTCCGCGCCGCATGCCCGGCAGGGACGGCAGGGAGATATTGCGGTTGATGTCGTCGATGAGGTTCAGGCCGTACCGCTTGCGGTCCTCGGTGACGTACGCGATACCGGCGGCCACGGCCGCGGGCACCGTCTTCGTGGAGACTTCGCGTCCGCCGACGGCCACGGTCCCCGCCACGTACTGACCGTACGAACGCCCGAAGACGGACATCGCGAGCTCCGTTCGGCCCGCGCCCATCAGGCCCGCGATGCCCACGATCTCACCGCGCCGCACGGTCAGTGACACATCGTCGACGACCTTGCGCTGGTGGTCGACCGGATGCCGCACCGTCCAGCCCCGCACGGACAGGGCGAGGGAGCCCGCGTCCTCGCCCTCGTAGGGCGTGCGCTCGGGGAAGCGGCGGTCGAGGTCGCGGCCGACCATGCCGCGGATGATGCGGTCCTCCGACAACCGCGGCGTTGACGACGGAGTCTGACGGACCGTCAGGGTCTCGATGGTCCGCCCGTCGCGCAGGATCGTCACCGAGTCGGCGACGGCCCTGATCTCGTTCAGCTTGTGCGAAATCATGATGCAGGCGATGCCCTGGTCGCGCAGCTCCAGGATGAGGTCGAGGAGCCCTGCGCTGTCCTCGTCGTTGAGGGCGGCCGTCGGCTCGTCGAGGATGAGCAGCTTCACCTCCTTCGCCAGAGCCTTGGCGATCTCCACCAACTGCTGCTTGCCCACGCCGATGTCGGCCACCGCGGTCCCCGGCTTCTCGCGCAGGCCGACCCGCTTCAGGAGCGCGCTCGCCCTGCGCAGCGTGTCGTTCCAGTCGATGAAGCCCCGGCTGCTCCGTTCGTTGCCCAGGAAGATGTTCTCGGCGATGGAGAGGTACGGGACGAGTGCCAGCTCCTGATGGATGATGACGATGCCGTGCCGTTCGCCGTCACGGATGTCCTTGAAGGCGGCCCTGCGGCCCTCGAAGCGGATCTCGCCGTCGTAACTACCGTGCTGGTGAACGCCGCTGAGGATCTTCATCAGCGTCGACTTGCCCGCGCCGTTCTCGCCGCAGATCGCGTGGATCTCCCCGGCGCCCACGGTCAGACGCACATCGCAGAGCGCCTTGACGCCGGGGAACGTCTTGGTGATCCCGCGCATCTCGAGCACGGGGCCGCTCACGAGAGCTGTCCGGCCGTGAAGTAGCCCTCGTCCACGAGGAGCCGGGTGTTGTACTTGTCGACGCTGACCGGGTCGAGCAGGAAGGACGGCACGACCTTCTTGCCGTTGTCGTAGTCCGTGGTGTTGTTGACCTTCGGCTTCCTGCCGTTCAGGACCGCGTCGCCCATCGCCACCGTCCGCGCGGCCAGCTTCCTGGTGTCCTTGAACACCGTCTGCGTCTGCTCGCCGCGGATGATGGACTTCACCGACGCCAGCTCGGCGTCCTGTCCGGTGATCACCGGCAGCGGCCGGTCCTTGGAACCGTACCCCGCGCTCTTCAGCGCGGAGATGACGCCGATCGAGATCCCGTCGTACGGGGAGAGCACCGCGTCGACCCGCGCGGAACCGTAGTTCTTGCTGATCAGGTCGTCCATGCGCTTCTGCGCGGTGCCACCGTCCCAGCGCAGCGTGGTGGCCTGGTTCATCCTTCTCTGCCCGGAGCGCACGGTGAGTTGCCCGCTCGTGAAGTACGGCTTGAGCACCCTCATGGCACCGCTCCAGAAGTACCGGGTGTTGTTGTCGTCCGGTGAGCCCGCGAACAGCTCGATGGTGTGCGGGTCGCCGCCCTTGTCCGGCTTGCCGAGTTTGAGCTTCTTGACGATGTACTCGGCTTCGAGGCGGCCCACCCGCTCGTTGTCGAACGACGCGTAGTAGTCGACGTGCTCGGTGCCGAGGATGAGCCGGTCGTAGCTGATCACGGGGATGTGCGCGTCGTGGGCGCGCCGCATGACCTCGGTCAGCGCGGAGCCGTCGATCGCGGCGACCACCAAGAGGCCGTGCCCCTTGGTGATCATGTTTTCGAGCTGGGCGATCTGGTTCTCGACCTTGTTGTCGCCGTACTGCAGATCGGTCCGGTAACCGGCCTTCTCGAACTGCTTCGCCATGTTCTCGCCGTCGGCTATCCACCGCTCGGAGGACTTGGTGGGCATGGCGAGGCCGATGGTGGCGCCCTTGCCGGTGTCCGGCTCGTAGCGGCTGCCGCCCCTGGCCTCCTGGCCGCAGGCGGCGAGCCCGGCGGTGAGCAGCGCGGTGCTCACCGTGATGAGGAGTGTGCGGGTGCGCATCGGTCAGTTGCCTTCCGGGAGGGGGAAGCGGCGCAGCTCGCCCGGCAGCCGGGAGCCGAGCGGCGACATACCGCCGTCCGCGCCGTGCCGGGCGAGCAGATCGAGGACGAGCCGTCCGCGCCGCACCCGCTCGCGGGCGCCGGCGAGGGTGTGCTCGCGCAACTGGGCGCCGTAGGGGTAGACGCCGGGCGACTTGCTGAGGCCGAACTTCAGATAGAGCGGGGCACCGCGCCGGATCAGCTCGGCCGTCTCGTACATCCGGACGTAGCCGCCGAGGTCGTCGGGTGCCTCGATGTACATGTCCATCGGGGCCCGGCTGACGCGGCGGATCTCCGTGAGGTGGTGCGCGGTCAGATCGGACGGCACATTGAGGGAGTCGGCGCCGAGGCCCTCGTACACGGTGTACGAGGCGGGGTTGACGGGCCCGGTGAGCGCGGACAGCTTCAGCGTGGTGTCGGCGGGCAGCAGTCCCGCGCCGCGCAGCCGGTGCAGGGTCCAGAGCACGCCCTCGTCCGCGACGAGCAGGCAGCGCACCCCGAGTCCGGCGGCGCGCAGGGCGTCCTCGACGCACCCGGCGAGCGCGTCGTGGCCGCGCGCCCGCAGGCCGGCGCCACCGGATTCGGTACGGGTGGAGCCGCCGATGTCCCAGGTGCCGCGCGGTCCGGTGAACAGGCACAGCTCGATGTGGAGCGCGGCGCAGGCGTCGACCATCTCGGTGATCTCGTCGTCGGTGAGCATCCACACGCCACTGCCCTGACTGATGCGGTGGACGGGCAGGTCGAGCCGCGTGCTCTCCTTCAGAACGGCGGACAGCGCCTCCGGGCCCTCCACGGAGGGGATCTCGGTACGCCAGGCACCGCCGTCGGGGAACGTGTGCGGCGAGGCGTCGGCCGGGTCGACCGGTGGCACGGCCTGACCGAGGCGGGCGAGCGCGTCGGCGCCGGGGCGCCGGGGCATGGGTGGGGCGGTCAAGGAAAGCCTCCTGATGTTCGATATATCGGACGCCGTTCGGAGGTGCGGGCAAAACCGTGGCCCGGCCCGCGCAGTACAGCCCGTCCGGCGTTTGCGGACGAGCCCGCAGGGCGATCGGCGGCACGAGGGACGGGCGGCACGGAATCGCACCGCGTGCCCGAAGCCGGGAACCGCCCGGTTCTAGGGGCGCAAGAGGACCTTCCCGGCCCCCGGGTCACCCCCGCCGACAAGCGCGACCGCCTCGGCGAACCGTTCGAGCGGAAACTCGTGCGTGATGAGCGGCGCGGGGTCGAGCAGCCCGAGGCGGAAGGCGCGGACCGCGTCCGTCCAGGCCGACGACGGCGCGCCGAAGACACTGCGCAGCTCCAGTTGGCTCAGCGACAGATGCACCGGATCGATCCCGGTCGCACCCGGGGCGAACATCCCGGTGAGCACGACCCGGCCGCCCCGGCACGCGAGCAGGCACGAGGAAGCGGCCGTGGACGGTGCCCCCGCGGTCTCCACCACCAGATCGAACCGGTTTCGCAGGCCCCCGTCCGCCTCCTCGGGCGAGCAGTACGCGCTCCCGCCGAACACAAGCCCCTGCTCACCGCGCGCGGCCCGCGGGTCGATCACGACCAGCTCCGCCGGGCTCGACGCGGCAAGGAGCTGGACCGCGAGCAGCCCGAGCGTGCCGGCGCCGACCACCGCGACCCGCTCACCGGCCCGCGGCCGGCCGACGCGCACCGCGGCGGCGACCACGGCGGCCGGTTCGAGCAGGGCCGCGGCCCGCAGATCGGCGTCGGCGGGCAGCAGGTGCAACAGGCGCGCGGGCACGACGAGATGGTCGGCGAACGCACCCGGTTCGGTGAACCCGGTCTCGGCGTACCCGCCGGTGCACAGACTGGTCTCGCCGCACCGGCACCGCTCGCACACCTGGCACGCCCGGAACCCCTCGGCGACGGTCCTGCGCCCGAGGAGATCGGGGTCCGCTCCGCCGCCGACCGCCTCGACGATCCCGGACCACTCGTGGCCGGGGACGACGGGGTAGCGGACATAGGCAGCGTCACGGTGCCCGTCGTACACCTCGCGGTCGCTCCCGCAGATCCCGGCGGCGGCGACCCGGACCAGGACCTCGCCGGGGCCGGGGGCGGGTACGTCACGGTGGACCAGGCGGTGTGTGCCCGGCCGCTCCACGACGAGGGAGCGGCTCCGTGCCGACGGGCCCGCCGCGTCCCCCTCGTCCTCGCGGACCCGGCTCACTTCGGCGCCCTCCGCTCCCAGCCCTCGGCCCACAGGTCGAACCGCGCCTGCTGCTGCGGGAACTCGGCCGCCGCGTCGACGTCGAACTCGACGCCGAGGCCGGGGGAGTGCGAGACCTCGAAGCAGCCCGTCTCCGGGTCGACCCGCGGAGCGCCGTGCACCACCTTCTTGATCTCCGCGTCCGCGAAGTCGTTGAAGTGTTCGAGAACCTTGAAGTTCTGGGTGCACGCGGCCAGTTGCAGCGAGGCCGCGGTGAGCACCGAGCCGCCCACGTTGTGCGGGGCCACCAGCAGATAGTGCGTCTCGGCGGTGGCGGCCAGCTTGCGGGTCTCCAGGATGCCGCCGATGTGGCCGATGTCGGGCTGGATGATGTCGGCGGCCCCCGACTCGAACAGTTCGCGGAACTCGATGCGGTCGTGGATCCGCTCGCCGGTCGCGACCGGCAGCTCCACCTTGTCCGCCACCTTCTTGAGGGCCTTGAGGTTCTCCGGCGGCACCGGCTCCTCCAGCCAGGCGGGCCGGAACGGCGCCATCTCCCGGGCCAGGCGCACCGCCGTGGCCGGGCTGAACCGGCCGTGCATCTCCAGCATCAGCTCGGCGTCGGGCCCGATCGCGTCCCGTACCGCCTCGATCAGCGACACGGCGTACGCGGACTGCTCGTGGTCGAGTTCGAGGTGCCCGGTCCCGAACGGGTCGATCTTCAGGGCCCGGTAGCCGCGCGCCAGCACCGCGCGCGCCGCCTCGTGGTACGCCTCCGGGGTCCGCTCGGTGGTGTACCAGCCGTTGGCGTAGGCCTTGACCCGGTCGGTCACCTGCCCGCCGAGCAGTTGCCACACCGGCACGCCGAGCGCCTTGCCCTTGATGTCCCAGCACGCCATCTCGACGACGGCGATGCCGGACATGACGATCTCGCCGGCCCGCCCGTAGTCGCCGTACTTCATCCTGCGTACGAGGTCCTCGACCGCGAACGGGTCGGAACCGGCGATGTGGTGGGCCTCCGCCTCGCGCAGATAGCCGACGAGCGCGTCGGTGCGGCCCAGCATCCGGGTCTCGCCGACCCCGGTGAGCCCCTCGTCGGTGTGGACGAGCACATAGGTGAGGTTGCGCCAGGGGGTCCCGACGACGTGAGTGCTGATTCCCGTGATGCGCACGGCAGTTGGCCCCTTGAGTCTGTTCGAGATTTCGACCCGCGTTCGAAATGTTGGCGTGACCGTAATCAGGCCGCGCTGAGGGTGTCAACGGATCGTGCGGTACCGGGTTCGGCGGGATCATTGCCTGCTGAACAAGCCTGTGGCTAGGCTGCGTTCGCGATATCGGTCAGCGACCGGAATTTCGAACGGCAAGGGTGGGTGGGAAGCATGGGACGTCTCGTCCCCGCGGTGACCAGGGCGCTGGACATACTCGAACTGTTCCTTGAGGGCGAGGGCATGCTCTCGGCGCCGGACATCACCCGCAAGCTGCAACTGCCGCGCACCACGGTGCACGAACTGGTCACCACTCTCGCGGCCCGCTCCTATCTGGTGTCCGTGCCGGAACAGCCGGGCCGCTACCGCCTCGGTGTGCGCGCCTACCAGCTCGGCAGCCGCTACGCGGAGCAGCTCGACCTCGCCGCCGAGGGGCAGCAGGTGGCCCGGCAGGTCGCGGAGACCTGCGGTGAGACGGTGCACGTCGCGATCCTGGAGGACCTGGACGTCATCTACATCGCCAAGGTCGACTCCACCCACGCCGTCCGCATGGTCTCGGCCGCGGGCCGCAGGCTCCCGGCCCACTGCACCGCGGTGGGCAAGATGCTGCTCGCCTCGCTGCCGCCGGACGAACTCGCCGTCCGTGTCGAAGGGGCGGGTGACCTCGTCGCGATGACCGGGCACAGCATCACGGACCCCGACGCGCTCCGGGCCGCCCTCGACGGCGTCCGCGAGCGGGGTGTGGCCACCGAACACCGCGAGTCCAACCCCGACGTCGGCTGCGTCGCCGCCCCCGTCCGGGACGGCGCGAGGCACGTCGTCGCCGCCCTGTCCGTCTCGGTGCCCATGATCCGCTGGACCGAGGAGCGCGAGACCGAACTGGCCGACCTCGCCGTCAAGGGGGCGGCGGACCTCTCCGCGCGCCTGGGCCACCGGGGCGCCGCCCGGTAGGCCGGCCCGTCAGTCCGTCAGCCCGTCGCGGGCCGCGCCGCGAAGGCGCGATCGAGGAGGGTGTGCAGGGTCGCCCGCTCCCCGTCGTCGAGTGTGGCCAGGCCCGCGAGGGTGGTGTGCATACCGGCGCGGATGGTGTCGATGGCCTGCTCACCGGCCGGGGTGATGACGACGTTCTTGACGCGGCGGTCGCCGGGGCTCGGCTCGCGGCGGACCAGGGCGCGCTTCTCCAGGCGGTCGATGATGCCCGTCATGTTCGAGGCGTCGCAGGCGAGGGTCTCGGCCAGGACGCGCATCGCCGCGGGGCCGCGGCGCAGCACGGTCAGCGTCTTGGCCTGGCTCGCCGTGAGGTTCTCGCGCGCCGCCGCGGCGGTGAAATCGCCGTAGTAGGTGCCGAGCGCCATCGAGAGCTGCTCCATGAGCCGGCCCGTGTCGACGGGTGCGGATCCTGTCATGTGATCGACCTTACGCCCTGAAACTTGACCATCTCAAATATTGACCTCTACCGTAAGATATTACTTGAGGTCTTCAAGCTTCTAGGTTCTTAAGTAGTTGGGAAAGAGTTTTCCGTGTCTCACGCACAGCACACGGCGTCCACGCGGGCCTCGGGTTCGACCTCGGTCGTCCTGGTGCTCGGGCTCGCCGCCATGGTCGTCTCGATGATGCAGACGCTGGTCGTCCCGATCCTCGGGATCATCCAGAGCGAACTGGACGCCACCACCGCGAACGTAAGCTGGGTGACGACGGCGACGCTGCTGTCCGCCGCCGTCTTCACCCCGCTGCTCGGCCGCTTCGGTGACCAGCACGGCAAGAAGCCGACCCTCGTCGGGGTGCTGCTCGTGATGATCGCGGGCTCGGTGCTCGCCGCCACCACGACCTCGCTGACCTGGCTCATCGTCGGCCGCGTGCTGCAGGGCGCGGCGACCGCGATCTTCCCCCTCGCGCTCTCCGTGCTGCGCGAGGAGGTCAAGCCGGAGAAGCTGCACGGTGCGATGGCCCTGGTCAGTGGCACGCTGGCGTTCGGCAGCGGCCTCGCCCTGGTCGGCGCGGGCCTCCTCACCCAGGGCTCGGACCCGGACTACCACCGGGTCTTCTGGCTCGCGGTGGTCCTTGCCGTGATCGCCCTCGTCGGTGTCCTTCTCGTCGTGCCCGCCTCGCGTACGAAGACGGGCGGGCGGACCGACTGGCTCGGCGCGCTCACCCTGGCGCTGCTCCTGGTCCTGCTGCTCCTGCCGATCTCGCAGGGCCACGAGTGGGGCTGGACCTCCGGGCGCACGCTCGGCAGCTTCGCCGCCGCGGTCGTCATGGCCGGGGTGTGGGTCCTGACCGAGCAGCGGGTCCGCGAGCCGATGGTGGACATGAAGATGTTCACGCACCGTCCCGTGCTCTTCACCAACGCGGCCGGTCTGCTGCTCGGCTTCGCGATGTTCGCCCAGTTCATCGGCGTCTCCTACCTGGTGCAGATGCCCGAGTCCCTGGCCGGGTACGGCTTCGGTGCCTCCGTGCTCGACGCGTCGGTCGTGTATCTCCTGCCGACCACGCTCGTCTCCCTGGTGGGCGCCCAGTTCGGCGGCGTCCTGGTCCGCCGGATCGGGGCGCGCGCCACGCTGGCCGTCGGAGCCTGCTTCGGTGTGCTCGGCTTCGCCTGGCTGACCCTGGCGCACGACACCAGTGCCTCGGTGATCGGGGCGGGCATGGTCGTCGGCCTGGCGATCAGCTTCGGGTACGCCGCCATGCCGGCCCTCATCGTCGCCGGCGTCCCGGCCCACCAGACCGGCATCGCCAACGGCATCAACTCCATCTCCCGCTCCGTCGGCAGTGCCATCGCCAGCGCGGTGATCACCTCGCTCCTCGCCTCGAAGACCATCCAGCTTCCCGCGGGCATGCCCGCGCTGCCCGAGGAGAGCCAGTTCACCCTGAGCTTCGGCATCGCGGGCGCGGCGTTCTTGCTCGTCGTCGCCGTCTCCCTCCTCGGCCTGAAGGCGGTGCACGGGCCGCGTACGCCGGTGCTCAAGAAGGTCGCGGAGTCCGAGACCCCCGAGCGCGTCGGGGTCTGACCGGCCGTGACGCCCTGCGGTCCGGCACCTTCGGGTGACCGGACCGCAGGGCGTCCGGCCTTCGCCGGGTCACGCGCCGGGCCCCCGCGGCACCGGGCCCAGTACCTCGGTGCGGGCCTCCAAGGCCCGCAGGACCGCCACCATGTCCAGGTCGCCGTGGCCGAGGCGCACGGTGTCGGCGAACAGGGCGTGACACACGTCGAGGAGCGGCGAGGCCACGCCGGACGCCCGTGCCGCGTCCGCGACGAGGCGGTTGTTCATGAGGACGTCGCGCGCCGCGGCCTGGACGCCGAAGTCACCGGACAGCAGCTTGGGCGCCTTCATGCGGGAGACGTCGCTCGCCATCGGCCCGGCGCCGAGCACGTCGAGGAACAGCTTCGTGTCCAGGCCCTGCCGCTCGGCGAAGTGGAAGGACTCCGCGAGGCCGGTGACCGTGGTGATCAGGAACAGGTTCACCGCCAGCTTCATCAGGAGCGCCCCCGGCACCTCGCCGCACAGGAACGTCTCCCGGCACATGGCGCTCACGAAGGGCCGCACCCGGGCCACGTCGTCCGGCTCCCCCGCAAGCATCCCCACCAGGCGCCCCGTCTCGGCGGGCTCCCGCGACCCCGACACCGGCGCCTCCACGTACCGCCCGCCCGCCGCCCGTACGTCAACTCCGAGGCCGCGCGAGTAGTCGGGGGACGTCGTTCCCATGGGGACGACCGTGCGCCCCGCGACGCGGGCCGCGAAGGCGGGCGTGCCCCGGCCGAGTGCCGCGTCGATCGCGGCGCCGTCGGCCAGCATCAGGATGACGACGGGGGCCTTCGCGAAGAGTTCGTCGACGCTCGAAGCCTGTCGTGCCCCGGCCGCGCGCAGCGGATCGCACCTGGCGGCGGTGCGGTTCCAGACCGTCAACTCCGCGCCCGAGCGCGCAAGGCGGAGAGCCATCGGCTGCCCCATGACGCCAAGGCCCATGAACCCCACGTCCATCTCGCACCCCCGTGCCCGGCGGCTGAGGCCGTTTCGTCGGCCGTCAACTCCGCGATTATGACCGGTGTCATAGTAGCGGCGGGGGCGGTGCGCGGCATAGGAATCCGCACGGGTGCGTGCGGTGTGCGCCGCGGGGGAGGGAGGCCACGACGTGGCGGCAGGTGAGGTGTCGGGGCGTGGGCCGCGGGAGCGGATGGTCTTCAGCGCGGCCCAGTTGATCCGCGGGCGCGGGGTCGGTGCCACCGGCATGCGGGACGTCGTCGCGCACGCGCGGGCGCCGCGCGGCTCGCTCCAGCACTACTTCCCCGGCGGCAAGGAGGAGTTGGTCACCGAGGCCGTGGAGTGGGCGGGCCGGTACGCGGCGCGGCGCGTCGCACGGTTCGTGGCGGGGCTGCCCGAGCCGACGCCGAGCGCGCTGTTCACCGCGATGGTGCGCCAGTGGACGGACGACCTCGCCGCGCGGGACGCCACGTCCGGCTGCCCGGTGGCCGCGGCGGTCGTGGACTGCGCGGACACAAGCGAGACCACACGGACGGCCGCCGCGGCGGCGTTCACCGCCTGGGCCGCCGCGGTGGCCCAGGCGCTCACCGACATGGGTGTGCCGTCCGCCCGCGCCGAGGCGCTCGCAACGTTGATGATCAGCGCGGTGGAGGGTGCATTGCTCGTCGCCCGCGCCGAGCGTGACGTACGCGCCCTGACGGCGGTGTCACAGGAGCTCGGACCGCTCCTTGACGCGGCGGTCGAGAAGCGGTGAGCGGGCACCCGAAGGAACGGTGAGCGGCGGCGGGCCCTCGGCCCGGACGAGTGCCAGGGCCTCCCGCACCACCGGATGGTCGAGATGGCGGGCGACAAGGACCAGATGCTCGCGCTCCGCCGCGGCGGGCACGTCCTCGCCGGGCAGTGCCGTGAGCCGCTCGTGGGGTGCGGCGGGCGGCAGGCCCCTGGCGCGTGCGTCGGCTGCGTGCAGCAGGGTCGCGGCGGCCTGCGCGGCCACGAGGTCGCACCCGGCGTGCCCGCGCCGGGCGAGCCGCGCCACGGCCAGGGCCGGGCCGCCGACCATCCAGGGGCTCAGACTCCGGGCGCCGTCCCGGATCTCGACGAGCCTGCGGGACAGGGCGATCCGGGTGTCCCAGCCGCCCCACAGCAGACCGGGGGCGAGGACGAGCTGGGAGGAGGCGCGGACGACGGTCTGCCACAGCGGGCGCAGGACCCGGTGGTCTCGCAGCTCCCGCCGGCGGGCGGCGAGCGATATACGGACGAGGCTGTAGTGGGCGACGAAACCACTGCCGGCGGTGATCAGCCAGGCGCCCTCGGCGACGCCGTCGACCCCGCGGCCGCCCGCCGCGCCGATCATCGCCGTGAGGGCGCAGGCCACATGGGCGAGGTCGAGGCCGATGGCCAGCGCGAACTCCCGTACGCTCCGCCGCAGGTCCGAAGGCAGCACGGGATCGCGCAGTGCGAGCAGCGCACGGCAGCGCAGCAGCGTGGAGACGGCGACGGCACCGAGCGCCGCGAAGAACACCAGGTGGAACGCCACCACCAGGGGGTCGCGCACATGGTCGGTGGCGAACAGCAACGGCCGGGCCGCACCCCTCACATCGGCGAGGACATAGAGGGCCGCCATGGTGAGGACGGTGCCTGCGTAGAGCGGAGCCCAGCGTAGAACCGTGCCGCGCAGCACTCCCGGGGCACGGTGCCCCGGTTGCCACAGCACGCTCAGGAGCTGGGCGTGACCGACGCACAGCAGCCACAGGCACTGGATGAGCAGGGCGGACAGATGAGGGGCGCCGCACGACGTGTCGACGGCGCGGTACACCGCCGGTGTGGCGAGGAACAGCAGGGCGCTCACATGGAACAGCGCGGAGGCGGTGAGCTTCAGCGCGAGGGACGGATCACGCCGGGCGGCGATCGCCTTCCCAGTGGCCAGGGCCAGGGCGATCACGGCGGCGACCAGATCGGCCCCGGTCAGCAGCGCGTGCCCCATTAGATGTCGACGCGCCGGTTGCCGAAGGAGGCGGCGAGCGGTCCGGTAGGGCACTCGGCGCCGTCGCCGGTGCGGCCCTCGGCGCCGTCGAGGGAAAGGAGCAGGAGGCCGACGGTGGCGAAGACCTCGGCGGCCCACTCCTCGTCCTCCGCCCGGCCGGTACGGGCCTGGGCGGGCCGGGCGAGGACCTCGTGCACCACGTCCGGGGGCAGGGAGGGCAACTGCTCCGCGAACGCGCCCGGGTCCGCCGGTTCGCACGCGGTGACGGCGTACGCGTCCGCCTCCCGGCCGGTGCTCAGCAGGTGGTACAGCTCGTGCAACAGGACGTGCAGCCCCTGGCGTTCACTGGTGTGGGCGGTGATGACGACGGTGTCCTCCGCGTCGCCCTGCACGCAGAACCCGCTGACGTGCGTGGGGAGAGTCAGCCGCAGGACGGTGAGGGGCCTGCCGCGTTCGCGGGCGACGGCGTCGACCAGGTCCGCAAGACCCGCTCCCGGCCGCAGGCCGAGGTCCTCGTGGATGATGCGGACGGCGCGGCGGCGCGCCCTGACCCAGGCACGGCGTCTGCGCACGGCGGAGCGGATACGGGTCGAGGCACCGGTGACACGCGCCCGGCCGGTGGTGAGCCACTCGGCCGGGGCGTCCACGGACGGCACGGGTCAGTGCTCCCGGCGGGGGCCGGAGCCAGGCCCTCGGCGCCCGACCGGCGACGCGGGTGCGCCCTTTCGCCGCGGGCCCGCTCTTCGCCCGGCCGTGCTCGCCCTCGTCCCGGCGCCCTCGCGGTGGCCGGTGGGACACGGGACCCGTGCCCACGCGTCGACGTCACTCATAGGTCGTGCACGCTCCCCGTTACCCGACGTGGCGGGCGGGTGCCCGCTGACCTGCGCAGGGACAGTATCAGGCAGAGGAAGTAACGATTCGGCGGTGTTACCCGGCGGGACCAGGCGCGCGTCGTCGTCCAACGGCCGGGTGCGCGCCGCCGCTTGGCCCGGTGCGCTGACGGGGCGTCGAATCCGGCCGCGACCCGGCCGCGACCCGGCCGCGACCCGACCGGAATCCGAACAGTGTACGGACGGGTCTGTGTCAACGATTGAGGACGACGCTGGCCGGGGACGGTCCTTGCGGATACCCTACGGGCGCCCAACGAGTTCCGTGGCCCATGGAGATCTTCAGGTGAACCCAGCCGACCACCAACCGGCGCCCGGACACGAGATCGCCCGTCTCCTCGACGACGTCGATGCCTACGCCGCCCGGCTCGGCACCTCGCGCGCCCGCCTCCTTGACGTCGGCCTCATCTCCCACGCGACCGGCATCGAGCCCGAACGCGTGCGCGGCCTGCTCGCCGGTGAACCCCCGGAGGAGGAGCCGCGGGAGAAGAACGCGCGCGAACTCTTCCGCAAGGCGCTGTTCAAGGAGCGGCTGCGCTTCCTGCAGCGCACCCGGCTCAAGGAGACGTTCGCGGGCAGGGAGCCGTACGGGCTCCGGGAGATCTCGCGCGCGACGGGCATCTCCGCGCAGCACGTGTCGAACCTGCTCAACGGGGAGCGGGGCGCCAACCACGACCACGCGGCCCGGCTCGAAGTCTTCTTCCGGGTCCCGGAGGGCTTCTGCTCGCGCACCGAGGGCGCGGCGCTGATCGCGTATCTGCGCCGGATGGTCAACGAGGACCTGCCCAAGCTGGCGACGCGGGCGGTGCTCCAGGAGCTCGGCGCGCGCTCGGTCGCCTTGCGCAGCACCGCCGACGGGGCGCAGATCGACACCTTGCGGGACCTGCTCCCGGCTCTCGACGAGCTGGTCAAGGTGATCCAGGGAAAGCAATCAGGAGGGGCTCAGGAGGGCGGGCGGGAGCGCCCGTGAGAGAGGTGCGCTACGCGCGTTGCGGTGCATGAAGGACGCCGATTCGGGCAGTCCGTGGGTTCATTCGCACCCTATGCCCATGACATGCGTCGTTCTCAATCGTTGACACCGCCTGTGATAGTGCATCAGGATCTGTCTCACGCCAGAGCCGGGGGGCAGGTCGACTCTGACGGCGGAACGTTAACCTGCCCGGATGTTCCATTCGTCCGTATGACCTGTTGACGGGTTCCCGCGTGGGGGCGGGGGACACTCGGCATGCGGTCATCGGTCCTGCTCATACCCCGGACGGTGAGGCTGCCGCGCCACAGCAGAGATGGGCTCGCCCGCCCAACTGCTGCGGTGTCCCCGGGGATTGGTCGGCCCCTGCGAATGGAACGAGCGTTTCGTCAGGTGATGCCAGGACCATCGCGGCCGTGCGACCGGGCCGTGATGGGGCGGGGAGGAGCGAAGAGCAGGTGGCGACATCTCTCGGCACTACACGCTCCTTGGTGGTGCGGCCCATGGAAAGACAGTGGTCGGAGTCTTCTTCGAGGCGCGGGGGCGCCTCGACCGGGAGGACACCGCCGCTGCCGGGAGCGAGTGACGCCCGTCCTCGTTCCCACTGGGCGGGGGTGGGGACCCCGCTCGCCCAGCCGCCCGATCCTGATGAGCCGTGCTCACCTCAAGACGGGGCTAATTCAGGAAGATGCCATGGATGCTACTGCTACGTCCCTCGCCGCCTCGGCAGGGGCGATCATCGCCGATGAGCACGGCGATGTACTGATGGTGAACCCGATGTACACGGCCTACTGGAATCTGCCCGGGGGTCATGTCGACGCGGGGGAGAGCCCGAGCGCCGCCTGCGCCCGGGAGATCCGCGCGGAACTCGGTCTGGACGTCGAGATGGGGGACCTGCTCGTGGTCGCCTGGGTCGACTCCGACGGCTGGATGCCGCGTGTCTACTACATCTTCGATGCCGGGGAGATCAGCGCCGAACAGCGGCAGGAGATCACGTTGCGGGAGGACGGCGCGGGCGAGTACCGCTTCGCCTCCCCGGAGCGGATCGACGCGTCGCTCATCGCGCCCTTCGTCAAGCCCATGTGGGAGGCCGCGCTCACAGCACGGAAGGACAAGCGGCTGGTGTGCCTCGAAGTAGAGGTGTGAACAGCGTGACCGCTCATGCCTGATGAGCGGAGTGCGAGTGCGGTAACGACAGACTTGACGAACGAGAAGCACGGGAGAGATCCGAGCCGACCGGTCCCTGTCCCGACGCCGCTCGCGCACGACCCCTCAGGAGCCGCCGCCCGTACACACGGGCCGGCGGCTCCTGGCCGTTGGCCGGCGTCCTTCCGCTGCCCGGCACGCGGGCCGGCCCGGCGGCGACGGGCTTTCCGGCCATGAACTCCGGTACGTGTCCTTCGCATATGCCAAACGGCGAGATCCTGTCGACAGGACGAACCGCGCGCCGCCCGCCGTCCGCCGAAGGCCTCGGGCGCCGCCGAACTTGGCCAAAGAACCCATAGGTCGCCCTCCGCTTCCATGTCATCGTTGAGCCATCAAATGGTCTGGACCTGACAAAGGGCGACGGTGCCCGCCCCGCTCGGCGGCGCACCGTGCGCGGGGTCGGGGAGGGGAGCCTACGCATGCGCGGGACGACGGTCTTGCCCGGTACGAGTTCTGGGAACGGCAGCGAAGCGGGCCTGGGCGGGCTGCCGATCCACCGCCTCGAGGTGCCCATGCCCAACACACTGCCCTTCGCCGTCGGCACCTTCGACACCATCGGCCCGATGTCCCGGGCCTCCTTCCCGCACCGGCACACGTTCCACGAGATCGTGTACGTCACGGGCGGCACCGGCAGCCACGTCGTCGACCTGAACCGGTTCACCCTGCGCCCGCCCCATCTGTGCTTCATCGCACCCGGGCAGGTGCACTACTGGGACGGGGTCAGGGGCCTGGAGGGCCGCGTCGTCGTGTTCACGGACGACTTCCTGCTCGAACACCCCTCCGACCGCGCCCTGTTGCGCCGCCTCGGCCGCAGGCCCTGGCTCGAACTGCCGGACCGGGACGCGGCCTGGGCGGCGCGGCTCGTCGCCGAGATGGACCACGAGTACCGCACCGGGGCCGAGGGGTTCGGCGGCGTCCTGCGGGCGCTGCTCCACATCCTCGTGGTCCGCGCCGCGCGCCTGCCCGCCCCGGGCCGCCCGCTCAGGCAGCCCCCGCCGGCCCCCGGATCCGCCGCCCGGCCCGCGTCGATGGCCACCCGGTTCGTGGCCCTGGTGAGCGCGCCGGGGACGCTGTCGTGGTCGGTGCGCGAGTGCGCCGGACACCTCGGGGTCTCGGTGAGCTATCTGAACGAGGCGGTGAAGTCCGCGATGGGCCGCACCCCCGGCGAACTCCTCCGCGAGGCCCGGGTGAGCGAGGCCAAACGGCTGCTCGCCTGCACCGAACTGACGGTGCGTCAGATCGCGGACAGGGCGGGGTTCAACGACCCCGCGTACTTCTGCCGCTTCTTCCGGCGCGAGACCGGTGCCACCCCCGGCGACTTCCGCCGCGGCGGTGGCGATATTCACCACGACCACCGCATTGCGTCCATCGCTCCCCCCGGGCCCGCCGCATAGCTTCTTAGCCGATCCCCCACCCCCCGCACCCAGGAGGAGCGATGGACGGCGAAACGAACGTCAACGGCCACGGCACCGAGCCCGCCGGTCCGGCCGACGAGTCCATGGACCCGGCAGCCCCCGCGGCGCACCGGGGGCCGAGCCGTAAGACGGTGCTCAGGGCCGCCCTCGCCGCGGGTGTCTCGGTGCCGGTGGCGATGATGGGCGTGCCCGCCCTGGCGCGTACCAACGCGGGCACCGGCCAGGCCCCCGAGGTCACCCCGTCCTGTGACGACGGTGACGACCCGACACCGCCGCAGATGGAGGGCCCCTACTTCAAACCCAACTCCCCGCGGCGCTCCTCGCTCATCGAGTCCGGCATGCAGGGCACCCGGCTCACCGTCTCGGGCTATGTGTTCGGCCTGGCCTGCAAGCCGATCTCCCAGGTGCTCCTGGACTTCTGGCAGGCGGACGCCCGCGGCGCGTACGACAACGTCGGCTACCGGCTGCGCGGTCACCAGTTCACCGACGCCAACGGCGCCTTCAAGCTGACCACGATCTTCCCCGGACTCTACCCGGGCCGCACCCGCCACCTGCACGTCAAGGTGCAGGCGCCCGGCCGTCCGATCCTCACCACCCAGTTGTACTTCCCCAACGAGCCGCGCAACAACACCGACCCGATCTTCGACGCCCGTCTGCTCATGAACGTACGGGACGTCGGCAACACCAAGGAGGCCGTCTTCGACTTCGTCCTGAACGTGCCGCAGTCGCCCTCGCCCACCGACCCGCCGACCCAGCCCCCGGGCGGCACCTGGGCCGTCGGCACCGGGTACAGCGCCGGCGACCGCGTCACCCACGGCGGCAGGGCCTACGTCTGCCTCCAGGCCCACACGGCCCAGCCAGGCTGGGAACCGTCGTCGGCACCGTCGTTGTGGCGCGCGGTCTGAACCCGCCCGCTCAGGCGGCCCGCTTGCTCAAGCCGCCCGCTCGCACAGGTCGAGGATCAGGCGTGCCACCGTCTCCGGTTCCCGGAGGGTGGGGAAGTGGTCGGAGCCCGCGAGCCGGACCAGGCGGCAGCCCGGGATGCGGTCGGCCATGTCCTCGTTGACCGCGATCACTTCCGGCTGGTCGTGCTCGCACAGAGCCAGTACGCACGGCGCGGCGATCCCGCCGAGGTGAGGGAAGACGGGCGGGTCGGCGACGGCGTGCGGGTAGGTCGTGAACCAGGCGGGGATGGCGGCCCGCAACTGCCGTGCCGCCTCCCCGTCGGGTTCGGGACCGACCGCTCCCCACAGGCGCAGTCCGAGCGCCACCAGGCCGTCCATGTCGCCCGCCTCGGCGAGCCGCTCGATGTCGGCACGGACCTCGGGCACATCGAGGCCCGGCGCCCCCGTCACGCCGGGCGCGAACAGCGCGAGACCTGCGACCCGGTCGGGCTCGGCGAGCGCGAGGCTCAGCGAGGTGGCGCCGCCCATGCTGGAACCCGCGAGGACGGCACGCCCGACCCCGAAGTGGTCGAGGACCGCGCGCGCGTCGCCAAGCTGGGAGTAGCGGGTGGTCGGCTGCGGCGACTGCCCGAAACCGCGGGCGTCGTAGCGGATGACCCGGTGCCGGGCTGCGAGAGCGGGCACCACGTCGTCCCAGATCCGGGAGTCACCGACCCCCGGGTGCAGCAGCACGAGCGGTGGCCGGCGCCCCTCCCGTTCGCCCTCGTCCCGCGCCCACACCTCGCCGCCGTCGACCCGCACCATCGTCTCCATGGCGGCATCCATACCCGGCGGTCCCGACGAGGGAGGATCGCCGCGGGAGGTTGTCCGAAAGCGCCTTGTGCGGGCCCGTGATGTCGCGTACGAGAGTGAAGGAGCGGATGCGCTCGGCGGTGTCGTACACCGGGGTGACGAGCATCAGTTCGTCGGCGCCGGTGGACTCGGCGAGGCGGTGGAGACGGCCCGCGACCGTGTCGGCGGTGCCGCGGGCCTGCCGGCCGACGAAGGCCGCGAGGGCTTCCCGCTCCGCTTCGCCAACCGGGGACGGGCCGCGTCAGCGGGGGTGGGGAAGGCGGTCTCGCCGCGGCCGGCGAGCAGGCCCGCCTTGATGATGTCCATGGGCCTGGCAAGCTCCGCGGCCCGCTCCTCGGTGTCCGCGCACACCGTCTCCACGCACACCAGGACGCGCGGCACCGCACTCCAGGGCGAGGGCCGGAACGCAGCGCGGTAGCGCTCGAGCGCCTGAATGGTGTTGTCGGGGCGGATGTGGTGCGCGTACGCGACCGGCAGGCCGAGGGACGCGGCCAGTTCGGCGCCCGCGTTGCTGGACGCGAGCAGCCACGGCTCGGGGAGCTCACCGAAGGAGACGTCGAGCAGGAAGTCCAGGGTGGCGGCGACGTCACGGCGGTACTCGTCGTCGGTGGCGGGGTCCGCGCCCCGGCGCAGGGCACGGGCCGTGGGTTCGTGGAAGGTGCCGGGGCCCCGGCCGATGCCGAGGTCGATGCGCCCGGGGTGCAGCGCGGCGAGGGTGGCGAACTGCTCGGCGACGGTGATCGGGGCGTGGTTCGGGGCGAGGACACCACCCGGGCCGAGCCTGAGGCCGGAGGTGGCCGCGGCGGTGTGCGCAGTGAGGAGCGCGGGCGGGAAGGCGCCGATGGCGGGCGAGTGGTGGTGCTCGGCGAACCACAGCCGGTGGTAGCCGAGCCGGTCCAACTCCTGCGCCGTGCGCCGGCAGTTGCCGAGGGCGGCGGCCGGTGCCGTGCCTGCTTCGACGATGGAGATCTCCAGGGCGGAGAGCGGCAGATCGATCACGGGCTCAGAATAGGCGGCACCGCGAGGCCGACTCCGGGGGCCTCCGGCCAAGCGCTTCCGGCCAAGCACCTTGGACCAAGCACCTTGGACCGAGCACCTTGGACCGAGCACCTTGGACGGAGCGCCCCGGACCGAGCGCCTCGCGCCACGAACGGACAGGCCCCATCCGCAGCGAGGGCCGCGGAGGTATGGCGATCTTCCCTCCCGCACGGCGAGGATGCCCAGTCCCTCGGTGCGCCTTGCCGCACCGCCGCCTGACGGGAGTGAAGGCACCACGATGGGCACACACGCAGCTCCGCGCACCCGCAGACCCACACTGTTCGCCGCTCTGGGCGCCACCCTGCTGGGGGCCCTGTTCGGCATCCCGCGGGCCGACGGCGCCCCGCGCTCGGCCGATGCCTGCCGCACCGCGGCCACCGCTCTGCCGCGTGGCGACTGCGGCCCGTTCTGGCAGGTCCTGGCCGAGGACTTCGACGGCGACCGGGTGCCGCTCGGCTCGTTCAGCGACTGCGATCACCATGTCGACACGTCCGCCGCGTACTGCGCCGGGCTGCGCGGCTCGTACCGCGACAACTGGTGGGCGTACCCGACGGGGTGGCGCGACACCGCCAACGACCGGGGCCGTTCCGTCGTGGGTGTCTATCACCCGGAGGACACGGTGAGCGTCGGGCCTGCGGCGAACGGCGACGGCCGGATGCGCATCCGGATGTGGCGGCCCGACGACGGCGGGCCCGTGCACGCGGCCGCCGTCGTACCGCGCGCCGTGATGCAGATGAAGTACGGCAAGTACAGCGCTCGCATCAAGGTCACCGATGCGTCGCCCGGCTACAAATCGGCCTGGCTGCACTACGGCGGCGGCTGCGAGATGGACCACCCCGAGGGCGAGTGGACGGGCTCCCTCAGCGCCTTCCACCATCCGTGCGGCGGCGGTGAGCAGGGCTCGTTCCACGGCGCCGACGACTGGACCCAGTGGCACACCGTGTCGACGGAGTGGACCCCCGGGCAGGTCCGGTTCTTCGTCGACGGCCGCCAGGTCGGCCACGACACCCGCGAAGTGCCGGACCGTCCCCTGTCCTGGGTCCTGCAGAACGAGAGCGCCCTGGAGGGCCCGACGGCCGCGCCGGGCAGCAGTGCGCAGCTTGAGGTCACCTGGGTCACGGCGTACGCGTACGGCTGGAAATGATGCAGCGAGAGGCGACGCGGCTGGAAGTGACTCAGCCCCAGCGGTATCCGTCGCCGAACAGGAGGGTGTGCTCCAGGACGTCCTCCAGCGGGTCGTCGATCTGACCGGTGTTGATCAGGGCCACGACCGGCCCTGTGTGCGAGCCGCTGTGGTGGGTCTCGTCGGCGTGGGCCACGCCGGCCGACAGGGCGAAGGGCACGGCACACACCGCCGCCGTCAGCGCCGTACGGATGGTCCGACGTTTCCAACTGCTCTTCATCGCCCGCTCCTTGATCTCGCTCCGACGTGCGCCCATGGCGCTCTCCGGGCCCAACGGCCGAGCAGATCAAAAGGGCACCGGCGATCATACGAACGGGGAATTCCGCTGTCCGGTTGACCTGGGAGCCGTCGTGCAGGGGGCCGACGCGAAGGCGCGGGCGGCTCGGATGGCGGGAAGTCGATGCTCCATCCGTGGGCCGGGGGGTGCCGCCCCCGGCCCACGTTCAGTGGCCGTGCGGCATCAGCCGCCCGACCGCCGCGAGGAAGCCGCGGCGTTCCGCGGCGGGCGGCCCGGCGGGGGCGGGGATCTTCGGTGCCGGGAGGCGCAGGGCGGCCGGTTCCCAGTCGCAGGGCGGGGCCGGGCGCCGGGCGAACGCGCTGTCGCGGTCCGCCCGGAACGCCGCGGAGCAGGCGTCGTCATGGGCCTTGAGCCCGACGCTGACGAGGGTGAGCAGGAGCGCGACATCGACGTCGCAGTCGAGCAGCACGGTGATCCAGGACGCGCCGGGGCGCATGCGGATCGCCGTGCTTCCGGCGAGCTGCGGGCGCAGCCGGTCCACGGTGGCCCGGGTCAGGCACACGTCCGCCGCGCCGTCGGAGTGGAAGTGGACAAGTTCGTAAGCCATGGCCTCGGGCGCCCCTGCGATGCCGAAGGAACGTCCGACAGCGCACCGAGGGGCGCCGCTTACCAGGTTCGGCCACGCCGCGAGTGCGGTCATGGCGCGTTGTGCCGCGGTCATGGGGTCATCGTTGCGCGGATTTCACCCGGCCAACTACCCCTGTTCACGTGTTGATTGATGCCCGGCGTAGTTCTCGGCCACCCCATCTCAAATGACGATCTGCCAGGTCGCGCCGCGCCCCGCGACCGATGCGCCCCCCACGAGGCACCACGGTGCCCATGTGACGCAGGTTACAGATGCCGGGGACGGGGCTGCTTCCAGGCGACGCGGGAGCGGCGCCGGTCGGATGCCCGAAGGCCCGACCGGCGCCGCGTCGTACGAAGTCGTATGAAGTCTTACGAAGTCTTACGAAAGGGGCTCACTGCCCGAAGAGGGTTACTGCCCGTGCGGCTGAGCGTGGTTCAGCCCGCACTTGCGTAGTGACGTTCGCGCTCGGGTTCGTGATTCAGCGCACGTCGACGAAGTCGCCGGTCGCGTTGACTCCGGAGGTCGTGGAGTTCTCGGCGAAGGCCCAGCGGTAGGTGCCGTCGGTGGAGGCCTTGACCGTGGTCTTCAGGTTGCCCTTGTTGTCGCTCTTCACCGTCTTCACGGCGGCGTAGGACGGGGCGCCCTTCTTCTTGAACTCCAGCTTCACGGACTGGCTGGTGTAGCCCGCGTACTTGTGCGTCTCCCAGTTGGCGCGGGTCAGCGCGCCGGTGACGGTGAGCGTCTTGCCCTTCTTGATGGGCTCCGGAGAGGCGTTCACCGTGAGCTTGGACTGGCGCTGCACCTTGAACTTGCCGGACTTCTCAGCCCACTTGGTGTCGTCGTCGTTCGCCGTCACCAGGGCGTCGACGTACCACGTGCCGGCCGGGCTGTTGTCGTAGAAGTCCGTGTCCGGGTCGAGCGTGAACTTCGCGGTGCACGTCGACGTCGTGCCGGCCGGCACGCACTTCACGTTGCCCGTCGGCGTGGCCATGCTGGAGTTGGGGCCGAACAGTGTGATGTCGGCACTCTTGATGCCCGAGTCGTCCGACGTGGTCACGGAGACGCTGAAGGTCTTCCCGGCGGTGGTGCCGAGCGCGACCGGCTTGCCGCCGTTCGCGGTGACCTTGTCGATGGTGATGTCCTCGGCCGGGGCGGCGAGGGCGACGGGGGCGGCGAAGCCCGCCACGGCCACGGCCAGTGCCGAGCCGAGTACGGCGATGCGGGTGCGGTGGTGCATGGATCCCCCCACGGGATGACACCGGGTCAGAAGTGCTGCCCGGCAAGTGATGTGAACGCGTTGACCTTACGTCTTCACGGCATCTTCATCATTGTGTTGATCACCACGTGTGTCGCGTACAACCCTTTGCCCTGGTGACGTGCTTGCTTTCGAAGAAGGGTTCGACTCGTCGTCCGAATAGCTGGTTTCGGTGGGGCCGTGCCTGGTGAGTTCCGCGAAGCCCGCTCCGCGCGTTGTGCGGAGCCGCCGTCAGGAGGATGGTCGGGCGTGCACGGCGCACGCGCGCGGGGCCGAATCCGGGCAGCGGGCGCGAGGACCGTCCGAGCAGCGAGAGGGTGAAGGGATCCGTGCCGGGAGGCATGGCGTTCCGGCATGTGAGGCGAGTCACCAGCATGCAGTCCGGGCAGCGCACCACACAGGCGGTGAGCTCCGCCCTGCAGTCCGCGCCCTGGCCCCTCCTGCTCGCGGGCGCCGACGGCCGCGTCCGGTGGGCCAACCCCGCGGCGAGGGCCTTGTTCCCCGGTGTGTCGGCCGGTACCGAACTGGCGCGGCACGCCCCGCTGTGGCTGGCGGAGGCCCACGCCCGCCGCGACAGTGCGGCGGCGGGCAATGTGGCGGGCCGGACCGTGCGCGCAGAGGCCGCCGCCGGTGAGCGGGACGACGTGCTGTGGTGGCTGCACGACGACACCGGGCCGGGTCCCGTGCGCCGGGCGCTGCGCACGGAACGGGAGCGGGCGCGCCTGCTCGCCGATGCCTCCCGTCAGTTGTCCGGCTCCTTCGACCTGCGCGGATGCAGGGCGAACGCGGCACTGCTCGCCGCCAGGCACCTCGCGGACGCCGCCGTGGTCGTCGGGGCGGCCCGGGGCACGCGGCGGCCCTTCGCCGCCGCCGTGCGCGACGGGGAGGTCACGCACGGGCGGCTCGCCGGTGACGCCGCCGAGGTACCGGGCCTCGCGGAGGCGCTGGAGGGGTTTCCGCCCGTTCCGTCGCGCTGGCTGGATCCGGGCGCGGTGCCGGGGTGGCTGGCGCCAGGGTTCGTCGGGGTGGCGGGGGAGGGCGAAGCCGCGGAAGCCGCAGGGGCGGCGGGGGCTGGTGGAGGCGTTGAGGCCGCCGGGGTCGGTGGAGGTGCCAGGGGCACGGGGGCCAACGGGGTTGCCGGGGTTGTCGAGGCTGCCGGGGCTGCCGGGGTTGCCGGAGTTGGTGGGGCTCCCGGAGCTGGTGGGGCTTCAGGGGCTGATGGGGCCGCCGGAGCTGCCAGGGCCGGTGGTGGCGTCGGGGCTTTGATGGTCGCGTCCCTGCCGGGCGGCGGTGGGCCCGTCGGTGCCCTGGTCCTGATGCGCGCGGCGGGCGCGGAACCCTTCAGCGAGGACGAAGAGGCCTTCGTCCGCGCCTTCGCCACGTGTACGGGCGCCGCCCTGGAGACCGCCAGGCTCCGCAGCGAGCACACGGCCGTGGCCGAACTCCTCACGCAGGACCTGCTCCCGCCAGGGCTGCGGCGCGTCGACGGCGTCGAGTACGCGGGCGGGCACCGGCCCGCGCACGGTGAACTCGAGGTGGGCGGTGACTTCTTCGACATCAGCCCCGCGACCGAGGACGGCGGTGAGACCCATGTGGTCCTCGGTGACGTGTGCGGCAAAGGTCTGGAGGCTGCCGTCCTCACCGGCAAGATCCGCAGCACCCTGCGCGCCCTGCACCTCGTCGAGCCCGACCACGGACAACTGCTGCGGGTACTGAACTCCGCCCTGCTCAGCACCCGGCACAGCCGCTTCGCCACCCTCGTCCTCGCCTCCGCGAGGCGCCGCGGCGACACCGTCGCGCTCCGCCTCACCAGCGCGGGCCATCCGCCGCCCCTCATCGTGCGGCTCGACGGCGGCGTAGTCACGGCCCCGACGCACGGCACCCTGGTCGGCGCCCTGCCCGAGGTGACCACGCACACCCACCACACCACGCTGCGGCCCGGAGAGGCCTGCCTGCTGTACTCGGACGGTGTCACCGAGGCCAAGGGCGGGCCACTCGGCACCGACCGGTTCGGTGAGGAACGGTTGCGCGCCGCCCTCGCGGAGTACGCGGGGAAGCCGCCGGAGGCGATGGCCGAACGGGTGCAGATGCTCGTCGCCGACTGGCTCGGCGGACGCCACCACGACGACATGGCCCTGATGGTCATCGCCGCGCCCCGCACCCCGGACACCCCGCACGCGGACGCCGGGACTCCCCGCACCCCGGACACCCCGCGCACGGTCGCCCGCTCGTCCCGCACCCCGGACACCCATCCGCCCCGTCCCGCCGGTGACGGGCACCAGCAGGGAGCGGGCCGGTGACGCGGTGCCCGCCCGACGCGCTCGCGGCGCACCTCTGCGACGACGGCCCGCCGCACCGGCTGACCGTCCGGCTCCGCGGCCTCCTCGACCACACCGCGGCGCACGAACTCGTCGCTCTCGTCGCCCTCGTCTCCGAAGCGCTCGCCGACCGGCCCGACGTGACGGAGCTGGTCCTGTGCTGCGCGGGCGTGACGCAGTGCGACCTGGACGGCGTCTCGGCGCTGATCGCGATAAGACGGCGTGCCGACGCGCACGGAGCACGGCTCACCCTGGGGGAGCGGCCCGCCCAGGTCGACCGGCTGCTCGTCCGCACGGGCACCGCGGCCTACCTGGGAGCGGTGCGACACCCCGGGCAGGCCCTGCCGAAGCCCTGATCCGGCAAGCGGAAGGACGCCTACCGCCGGACGTGAATTCGAGGCCTCCCCCATGGGGAGATGGCCGGGGCGTGGCGGGCCCGACGGGTCGACACTGTCACCATGCAGTGGACGCAGGGTGACGCGGCGGCCCAGTGCTCGGTGGAGGTTCACGTCGACGAACGGCGTGGTGTGTGCGTGGTGGCCGTGGTCGGCGAGATGGACGTCGAGTACGAGCCCGACATCGAACTCGCTCTGGAGACAAGGCCTGTGAATCTCCGCCTGGTACTGGACGTGACCCGACTGGAGTTCGCGGACTCCACGATGCTCAACATCCTCATCCGGACCTGCCGCAGACACGACATGCGGCTCCTCGGCCCGATCCCGAAACAGCTTTATGAGCTGCTGCGGGTCAGCGGGACCCTCGGGCACTTCCAGGTCTGCGGCTCCCTGGAGGAGGCGTGCGCGCCATGACGCACTCCCCGGACGTGGCCGCGCGCGACGCGGCCCGCGGTGTCACCGAGGCCTGCTCGATGTGTGCCCGTGGGGCGGTCCGGGGAAGGTGGCGGCCCCTGCCCGGGGACCGGCCCGCGCTCCTGGTCGTGGAGGCGGCGGACTCCGGCATCGGTGTGGCCCGCCGGGCGGCCCGCGCCTACGCGGCCCTCCGCTGTCCCGCCGTCGACGCCACCGATGTCGCGCTCGTCGTGTCGGAGCTGTGCACCAACTCCTTCCGGCACGCCACGGGTTGGTGGCGGCTGCGGATGCACGGTCACCACGACGGCCTGGTCGCGGACGTCGACGACGCCAGCGCGCGGCCCCCGGCGCCACGCGCTCCCGACACCCAGGACGGCACCGGGGGTATGGGCATGCTGCTCGCCGCCTCACTGACGACGACGCTCGACGTGTACGTGTACGCCGGCGGGAAGACCGTACGCGTCACCTGGAAGGCACCCTGCGACTGACGCGGCGACCGGCCGCGGCACCGGAGCCACGCCGCCCCGGCACACAGTCCCCACGCTGGAGGTACACCCGATGACACCGACGGTCACCGCACCCGAGGACCGCGCGGCCCACTGGGCCGACGAACTGTGGGGCGCGGTGGTGGCCGGCGACGAGCCGTCCGCAGCCCGGACCGCCTTCGCCGCGCTGCGAGCGGGCCTCGACACCGAGACCGTACTCCTGGACGTGATCGGCGCCGTGCAGCGCCGCGTCGGCCAGGAGTGGGCGGACAACCGCATCACCGTCGCCCAGGAGCACGCCGCCACCGCCATCGGCGAACGCGTCGTCGCGGCACTGTCACGACCCGGCGCCCCGCCCGCCGCACCCGTCCCTCCCTCCCCGCGCACCGCCGAGACCCGGACGGCCGCGCCGGAGCCCCCACACGAGGCCGCACCTCCTCGGCGCTCCCCGGCAGCCCCACGGCCGTACCCGGACGGATCGCATCCGCATCTCGACGGATCGACTCCGGACCTCGTCGGATCAGATGGCGGCTCGCGCCCGTTCCCCGACGGCTCGCGCCCGCGCCCCGGCGGGTCGGCCCGGCCGCGCATCACCGTTGCCTGTGTCGACGGTGAGTGGCACGCCTTTCCGGCCCGTCTCCTCGCCGAGGTCCTCTCGCTGCGCGGCTGGCACGTCGACTTCCTGGGCGCCCAGGTCCCCACCGCCCATCTCGTCGCCCATCTGCACCACACCGGCGCGGACGTGGTGGCCCTCTCGGGCTCGCTCGCGACCCGGCTGCCCGCCGCGCACGCGGCGATCTCCGCGTGCAGGGCCGCGGGCGTCCCCGTGCTCGTGGGCGGCGCCGCCTTCGGACCTGGCGGCCGCCACGCCGAGCTGCTCGGCGCCGACCTCTGGGCCGCCGACGCCCGCTCGGCGGCAACCCGGCTCACCGGGGGCCCGCCGCCGCGCCCCGCCGCCCCCTTGGCGGACGAACCGCTCAAGCACCTGCTCGACCAGGAGTACACCCTGGTCAGCCGGGCGTCCGGGCAACTGGTCGGAGCGACCCTGAAGGGCCTCGCGGACCGCTACCCCGCCCTGCGGGAGTACACGGCGCCGCAGCAACAGCACACAGCCGAGGACGTCGCCCACATCGTCGCCTTCCTCGCCGCCGCCCTGTACGTCGACGACTGCGAACTGTTCGCCGCCTTCACCTCCTGGACCAACGCCGTCCTCGCGGCCCGCCACGTACCCACGGAATCCCTGCTGCACGCCCTGCACGTCCTGGGCGCCGAGGTGCGCGACTTCCCGCGCGCCACCACGATGATCCGGCGGGCGGCCGAGCTCCTGCGGGCGGACGGCCCGCGGGAGTGAGGACGCACGGCCGGGGGAGTCAGGACGCCAGGACCGGCACGCCGTCGTACGCCGGAGCCCCACGCACGATGGCGTGCGCCCCTCTAGTCACCGCCGCCCGGACCGAGGATGCTGCGTGCACAGTGCCCGCGACCGGTTCGGGGGAGCGCATGCGCAGTTCCAGGGAAGCCCGGGCGAGCGACAAGGCGTACCGGGTGATCACGTTCGACGCGGAGGGCGGCGAGGGGGACGGGAAGCAGTGCACGCGGATCGTGGCGGACGCACGCGACGCGGGCGTCCGTGACCTCGTGGTCCTCGCGCACACCGGACACAACGACGAGGACACGGCAGCCGAGACGGACGAGCGCTTCCGTGCCCTGTTCGCCGACGTGACCGACGACGAGGCCCTCGGCTTCGTGAGCGTGCACTGGCCGGGCATGCGGTTCCCGCCCGAGCCCCGCCTCTCCGACGCCACCGAGGCCGCCCTCAACCGTATGTTCCCCGGCGCGGAGCAGCTCGTCGCGGACCTGCGCGCCCTCCTGGAGGAGCGGCCGGTCCGCTTCGGCGCCGTGGACGACGTGGGCATGATGCTGCGCCGTCTCGTCGAGGCGCCGCTGCTCTCGGACGTGAACTCCTACGCCCTGGACACGGGCGACAGGTTGTTGCCCCAGTCCGACCCCGCGATGCTCTTCGACAGCGCCATGCACGTCTGTGAAGGGTTCGCCCACGCCCTGGAACAGGCCGGCGAGGAAGCCGAGCGAACCGCCCGGCGGCCGGAGCGGATCGAGCAGCCGAGCACCGGCGCCGAGGCGCCCAAGGTGTCGAGGTCGGGGACTCTGACGGAGTCGGAGTCGGCAGGGCCACGGCCGCCGGACTCCCCGACCGAGTGGCTGGAGCGGTCGGAACCGCTCGGGCCGCGGACCCGGCCCTTCGGCTCGTCCGAGGTGGGTGAAGCCCCCGACCGGCTGTGGGACGGCGCGCACCAGCTCCTGTGCCAGGCCGTGTCGTACGCGATCAGGCGGCGCGCCGGACTGATCGGCGAGAGGGGACTCGCCCCCGCGCTCGGCCGGATCGCGGAAGGGCTGCCGGACACCCGGATCCATCTCGTCGGCCATGGCTCGGGCGCCCGCCTCGTCGCGTACGCGGCCCGGGGCCTGGCGGGCGGCGCGCACCGGGTGGGCTCCCTGACACTGCTCCAGGCCGCCTTCTCGCACTTCGCGTTCGCCGGGCATCAGCCGCAGCAGTTGCGCGGGGGCGGCGTACTCGCGGAGGTGGTGGAGAGTGTCGGCGGGCCGGTGGTGTGCGGCTACTCGCACTACGACCTGGAACTGGGGCTGCTGTTCCCGCTGGCCTCCCGCCTGCTCGGCGAGTCACCGCCAGAGGGGGGCGTCGGCCGGGTCTGGGGGGCGCTCGGGTACGACGGGGCGCAGGGCGTCGAGGGGTGCCCGACGCTCACCCTCGCCGAGGCCCTCGCCGAGGACGCGCTGCCCCGCTCGGGCTGTGTCAACGTCGACACCTCGGACGTCGTCCGCGGTGGGGCGCCGCCCCTGGGGGCGCACGACGACGTGTTCCACCACGAGTTGGCCCGCCTCGTGCTGGCGGCGGGGCGGATCACGGGGGAGGGGCGGACGCCGTCGAAACGGCTATGAGAAAAAGTTTCGGGATCAGCAGGTGTGAGACCGGGAAGCAGGGGCAAACGCGTGTCGAGCCCCCTGTACGTGACACGGGGTGTCGTCAAGAGAAGGGTGGATGGCGTGGCTGCCGCGATGGTGTCCGAGGTCCAGTCGGCGAAGGCAGAGACCTGTGCGGAGGGGGAGCTGCCGCTGATCGAAGCACCGTCGAGCGTCGAGCCGCACAACGCACGTGTCCTTTCGAAGCAGTTCTTCGACCGGCTCGCCGTCCTCGAAGAGGGCACGCACGACTATCAGCACGTACGCAACACCCTGATCGAGATGAACCTCTCCCTCGTCCGCTACGCGGCGTCGCGCTACCGCGGCCGCGGCGACGAGATGGAGGACATTGTCCAGGTCGGCACGATCGGCCTGATCAAGGCCATCGACCGGTTCGACCTGTCCCGCGAGGTCGAGTTCGCCACCTTCGCCGTGCCGTACATCGTGGGTGAGATCAAGCGGTTCTTCCGCGACACCTCCTGGGCCGTGCATGTGCCGCGCCGTCTCCAGGAGGCCCGGATCGAGCTGGCCAAGGCGACCGAGGAGCTGGCGACCCGCCTCGACCGGGACCCGACGACCGCCGAGCTCGCCGAGCTGATGTCGCTGTCCGAGGAGGAGGTCATCGAGGCCCGCAAGGCCTCCAACGGCTACACCTCCGCCTCCCTCAACGCGGCGCTGGCCATGGGCGGCGGCAGCGACGAGGGCGAGGCCGCGCTCGCCGACTTCATCGGGGCGGAGGACGCCGCCTTCGAACTCGTCGAGGACTTCAACAGCCTGGCGCCCCTCATCGGAGAACTCTCCGACCGCGACCGTGAGATCATTCACATGCGGTTCGTCGAGGAGCTGACGCAGGCCGAGATCGGCGAGCAGCTCGGCGTCTCCCAGATGCAGGTGTCCCGCCTCCTGAAGCGCATCCTCGGACGCCTGCGCGCGGGCCTGGTGCCCGCCGGCGCCTGACCGCCCCGCCACCCGCGGGTGCCGCCGACACCCGCACCCTTCTCGCAGCAGGCCCGGACCACACGGTCCGGGCCTGTCGCATGGCGGCCGCAGCCGCCAAGGCTGCCGAGGCCGCCAGAACCGTCATGGCTGTCATGGCCGTCCGTGCCAGTCGAGGCAGACCACCGTCGCGTCGTCCTCGGCCCGCACCTCTCCGCGGTGCCCGGCCAGTTCCCCGAGCACGGCACGCGGCACCTCCGCGGGCGGAAGCAGCCGGGTGCTCGTCAGCGCCCGGGCGAGCTCACGGTCGCTGTAGCGCTCCCCGGCGGGCGAGGTCACGTCGTACACCCCGTCGCTGACGAACAGCAGCCGGTCACCCGGCAGGACCCGGAAGGGCTGCTCGGTGTAGACGGAGTCCTCGAACATGCCGAGCGGCAACTGTGCCTCCAGGCCTGTCACCTGCTCCACCTTGCCCGAGCGCAGCCGCCAGACCTTCGGCGAGCCCGCGTCGATGACCCCGACCGCGCCGGTGGCCAGATCGAAGCGGAGCAGCAGGGCCGAGACGTGCGAGGCGCCCCGGTGCTGCCCGTAGACGGCCTGGTCCGCGAGGCACGCCTGGTCGGCGAGGCCGAGTCCTGCGCGGCGGGCGTTGCGCAGGGCGTGCACCGTCAGGTTGGTGAGCAGCGCCGCCGAGATGCCCTGGCCCATGCCGTTGGAGACGGTGAGGGTGAGGTGGTCGGCCGACGCCGACCAGTCGAAGTTGTCGCCGAAGACGGCGTAGGCGGGCTCCAGGTGGCCGCCGAGATCGTACTCGCGGCGCGAGCAGGAGCGGCCAGGCAGGAGCTGCCACTGCATCTCCGCGGCGAGTGTCAGCCGCTCCACGCGTCTGGCCTGCACATACAGGTCCGTGTCGCGTTCGGCGACGACGATCTCGTGCCCGAGCTCCTCGGCGATCAGCGTGAGTTCGCGCAGCGTCTGCGGCGAGTACGCCTCCGCGGGCAGGGTGACCGAAAGCACACCGAGGCGGTCGCCCCGCACGGTGACCGGCAGATGCACGACGACCGCGCCGGAACCGTCACCGTCTTCGGCATAGGGCTCCTGCGCGCCGAACGCGCGCCCCGGGGCGCTGGCGTGGACGGGAATCCGTTCCGTGGTGTATGGGAGAGCGGGGACCGGTTGGAGTATGGTCATCGAGTAGTCGGCCATCAGGAGTTCGACCTGCGCCGCGGTGAAGTGCTCGGTCAGCGCCTTGCGGGCCGCCTGCGGAAGTTCGTGAGGAGCCGCGCCGCGCAACGCGCGCCCGACTGCCGCGTATCTGTCCACTGCCGACCGCTTTCTCGAGTACGAGGATGAGAGGGAGCAACCCCCTGTCCGGACCACATGGCCCGGCCAGGCCGATACGGAGAGTAAAGACATGGGCGTGAACCCGGCATCCTCGCAGCGGCGTCCCCAGGATGCCGCATCCGCGGCACGTGAGGTGATCGAACTCCTCGAGGTGCTGTGGGAGCGCGGCCGGGACTCCGTCTCGCCCGCCCCCGTCTCGACGTCGCAGCTTCGGGTCCTGTACGTCCTGGAGCGCGAGGACGGCATCAACCTGCGCACGCTCGGTGGCATTCTGGGCGCGGCCCCGTCCTCCGTGAGCCGGTTGTGCGACCGGTTGCAGGCGCTGGGCCTCGTCGAGCGCACCCAGAGCCGGATCAGCCGCCGGGAGCTGACGCTGCACCTCACCGGACCCGGGCGTACGTACCTCGCCGATCTGCGCAGTAGGCGCGAGAAGGCGCTGACGGCCGTGATCGCCGGAATGTCGGGCCCCGCGCGCGCCTGTCTGGTCGAGGGCCTGAGCGATTTCCGGGACTGTGCCGACGAGATGCACACCACGCGGATGCATACATCGTCCGTGACGGGAAATACGGAAGGGCCTGCCCGAACGGCGTGAGGGAACGCGCGGGGCGAGTGTCGTCCGGTGACCCGGCGCATTCACCGTACGCGTATGTCTTCGATCGTCCGTTCCCGTGCCACTCGTAAGTGCCAATGAGTCAGGAGCACTTGCGGACCGCGGGGGCGGTGGGGGCAGGATTGTTGCCGTATGGATACAGTTGCCGAGCGGAAACTGTCGGGTGCCGAACAAGACCCCCGGGCGGCCGCTGGAGGCGCTGCGTGCTTCTCCCGGCGGTCCGGTCCACGGTGACAGTGCAAGGACACGAGGTCTGCTCGGACGGGCCTCCGGATGCGAGAGGTTTGGTCTGTGACTACCAGCGACACCGCGATTACCAGCGACTCCGTCGACTCCGGGGCGCGGGCACGCGTGACCGAAGTGCTGCGTGCGAACGCCGACGCCATCGCGGACCGATGGGTGCAGCTCCAACTGGAACAGGCCCTACTGGGCAGCGACCTGACGGAGAGCGAGCTGCACGAGGAGGCTGACGCACTGGTCGCCGCCCTCGCGGCGGCCCTCGACGGCGACGCGCCCGTGCGCCGCCTCGCATACAGTGACCGGGACCTCAACCGCATCGTGACCGATCTCTCGCTGCGCCGGGCGCGCGGCGGGGCCTCACCGACCGTGACCTCGCTCGCGGTTCTCGCCCTGAAGCAGGTGCTGCTCGAGCACTTGCGCGGCGCCACCCGGGAGAGCGACGAACTGCTCGCCGCCGCCGTTCTGATCAACCAGCTCCTGGACGTCGCGGGCGCGCTCTCCTTCGAGGTGTACGTCGAGGGCCGCGAAGCCATCATTCACCGCCAGAGCCACCAGCTCCTGGAGATGTCCACGCCCGTCGTCCGGCTGTGGCGCCAGGTTCTCGCCGTCCCGCTCATCGGCACCCTGGACACCGCGCGCACGCAGGTCGTGATGGAGAACCTGTTGCAGGCCATCCAGGACGACGAGGCGCTTGTCGCCATCATCGACATCACCGGCGTCCCCACCGTCGACACGGCCGTGGCCCAGCATCTGCTGCAGACCGTCAACGCGGTCCGCCTGATGGGCGCCGACTGCGTCATCAGCGGCATCCGGCCGCCCATCGCGCAGACCATCGCCCAGCTCGGCATCGACCTGTCCACGATCCTGACCCGCGCGACCCTGGCCGACGCCCTCGCCGCCGCCATCAAGATCACCGATGCGCCGGGCCCCGACGGAACGGACGGCCGGTGAACGGACACCCCTCCGCCGGAGTCCCGATCCTGCAGCTCGGGGACGTCCTGATCAGCGGCCTGTTGAACGAGCTCGACGACAAGTCGGCGATGGCGTTCACCGAGGAGCTCACCCAGACCATCAGCTCCACCGGCGCCCGTGGCGTACTGATCGACATTTCCCGCCTGGAGCTGATCGACTCCTTCGTCGCCCGCATGCTGACGCACCTCACCACGACGGCACGGCTGCTCGGCGCCCGCGTCATCGTGGCGGGCATGCGGCCGCCCGTCGCCATCACGCTGGTCGAGCTCGGCATCGAGCTGTCCGGCGTCGAGACGGCCCTCAGCGCCGAACAGGGCCTGACCGCACTCGGCTGGCACAGGGCCGCCCCCACGCGTGCCGGGGAGGCGCGGTGACCGGATCCCACGCGGGCACGACGCGGGCGCCGCAGCGCGCCGACAAGGTCGTGCCTGCGCACCACTCCACCGAATCCAGCACCCACCCGGTGGCCAGCGAGGAGGATCTGCTGAGCATCCGGCACGCGGTACGGGCCGCGACCCTGCACGCCGGCTTCGGCATCGTCGACCAGACCCGCGTCGTCACCGCCGCTAGCGAACTGGCCCGCAACGCCTACGTCCACGGGGGCGGCGGCACCCTCACCCTCGACATCGTCCGCAGGCTCGGCACCACCGGCGTCCGGCTGACCGTCGAGGACGACGGGCCCGGCATCGAGGACATCGAGGAAGCCTTCACCGACGGGTTCACCACCGGAGCAGGACTCGGCCACGGCCTGGGCGGCGCCCGCCGCCTCATGGACGAGTTCACGCTCAGCTCCACCGCCGGGCGTGGCACCGTCGTCACGGCCACACGCTGGAACAACAGGCGCGCCCCATGACCCACGACCCCTCGGGCACCCTCCTCACGGAGCCCACCAGGGCCGTCCCCATCGACCACTTCAGCGCCGTGCACCTCGCAGCCGCCACGGCCCGCACCCTCGCCCGGCGCTGCGGGCTGCCCGGCGCCATGCCGGACCGGGCCGCCGTCGTCGCCTCCGAACTCGCCAGCAACATCGCCAAACACGCGAGCGGCGGCAGCCTCTACTTCCAGCCGCTCACCGCCGGTGAGGGCATCGAGATCCTCGCCGCCGACCGCGGCCCCGGCATGGGCGAGCTGGAGCGCTGTCTGGTCGACGGCTACACCACCACCAACTCGCTCGGCGCGGGCCTCGGCGCCGTCAGCCGCATCGCCACCTCGTTCACCATCCGCACCCGGCAGCACCACGGCACCCTCGTCGGCGCCCGGCTCCTGTCCGATCCCACCGGCGGCGCCGCCGACCGGCCCGTGGGCTCGCTGCGGCTGCCCGCCGAAGGCGAGGAACACTGCGGCGACGCCTCCGCCATCGCAAGGAGCGACCACGGCCTGACCGCCTTCGCCGTCGACGGCCTCGGCCACGGAGCGCAGGCACAGGAAGCCGCCCAGCTCGCCCTGCGCTGCTTCCACCGGACACCCGACGCCGAACTGCCCGCCCTGCTCGGCGCCACGAACCGCGCCCTGCGCCACTCCAGGGGCGCCGCCGTCGGGGTGCTGCGGCTGCACGACGGCGACGTCCTCTACTGCGGTGTGGGCAACGTACGCGCGGTACTGCTGTCCGCCGACGAGGTCGGCAGCCAACTCACCGGCCAGCCGGGCGTCGTCGGCTGGAACATGCCGACGCCGCAGGTCCGCCGCCTCGCCGTACCACCCGGCACCACGGCCGTGCTGCACACCGACGGTGTCGACGCACGGTGGACCCGGGCCCCCGACCCCTTCCTGCTGCGGCTGCCGCCGCCTCTCCTCGCCACCGCCCTCGTCCACGGACACCGCCGCTCCCGCGACGACGCGACCGTCCTCGTCGCCAGACAACCCCTGCAGAGGCCCCGATGATCGCCACCGACCTGCGGACGCTGCCCGCGCTCAGACAGGCCGTGCGTATGCTCGCCGCCGATCACCACATCGACACGGAGGTACGGGCCCGGCTCGCGCTCGCCGCCACCATCGTCGCCGAACCGGCCATCGGCACCGACCGGGCGGTGGCCCTCAGCGCCGGCCGGGAGCAGTGCCCCGACGGGCAGCGGAGCGTGCTCGTCGTCACGCTCGACCGGCCCGACTGCGGCGCCGACGCCCCCGCGGCGGGCGAGCTGCCGCTCGCGGCCCACAGCACCTCGCCGCGCACGGTCACCTGGCGGATCCCCCTGGACCGGAGCGACCGGAGCGACCGGAGCGACCGGTCAGAGCAGGCTGGCCCGTCAGAGCAGACTGACCGGACAGTGCGGACTGACCTGGCCGAGGGGCCCGGCCGGAGGGGTGTCGCGGCCGGTCGTGCGCCGCGGCCCCGCTCCGCGCGAGACGGGCGAACCGTGCAGCTCGGGCAGTCCGCCGCGGGGACGCCGACGGAGCGCTCGGACCCCACGGACGAGGGCGAGACCGGCCTGCTCCTGAAGGAACTCGGCGTCGCCCTCGCGCAGATCGACGCGCTCAAGGCCGAACACCGCCTGCTGAAGCACGAGCTGTCCGAGACCAACAACGGTGTGCTCGCCCTCTACGTCCAGCTCGACGAGCGCGACCAGGAACTGCGCCGCGCCCACGGCCGGGTCCTGCGGGAACTGGAGGACGCGCTGCGGCCGCCGGTCCTCGACGTGCCCGGCGTCGAACTCGGCGTGCACTACGCCCCCGCCGACACCGAGGCCCCCACCGGCGGTGACCTCTACG
This sequence comes from Streptomyces aureocirculatus, assembly GCF_000720475.1. Taxonomy (GTDB): domain Bacteria; phylum Actinomycetota; class Actinomycetes; order Streptomycetales; family Streptomycetaceae; genus Streptomyces; species Streptomyces aureocirculatus. The sequence continues at coordinate 115,614 of NZ_JOAP01000010.1, read as the reverse complement.
ACTGGTTCATGCTCCCCGACGGCACCGTCCACATCACCGTGGTCGACGCCCTCGGCCATGGCGTCCGCAGTACCCGCAGCGCCCTGACCGTGACCCATGCCGTGCGTACCCTCGCCCTGGAGGGCCACGCGCTCGGGTCGATCGTGGCCCGCGCGAACGCGGCCCTCACACCGTTCGACCCGGACATCATGGCGACCGTCCTGCTGGCCCGCGTCGACCCCGCGACCGGCGACGTCCACCTCGCCAACGGCAGCCACCCGCCGGCACTGCTCGTCCGCCGCGACGGCGACGCCGCGTTCCTCGACACCCCGGGCCGGGGCATCGGTTTCCCCCTGCCGGGCAGCGAGGAGGTCCGCAGGGCCCGCCTCGCCCCGGGTGACCTCCTGCTGCTGTACACCGACGGCCTCACCGAGAGCCGCAGGGACCCCCTGGAGGGCGAGGCAAGGCTCACGGCGGCCGCGCGCCGGCACGCGGGGCTGTCCGCGACCCGGCTGACCGGGGAGATCGCCAAGGAGATGCACGCGGTGATATTGCACGCCGACGACACCCTGGCCCTCGCGGTACGGAGGACCGGCCCGGCCGAGGGCGTCGGCACTGCACGGCACGGCACATCAGGATAGAAATGAATAGACGGGAATAGACAGGATAGATACGCGCATACGGGAAACCCGGTGCCGCAGAGGGTTCGCGACCGATCTGCTCCCGGGAGAGTTCGGCAGTGAGCTCCCCCTCTGTTCCCGCGGTCGCCCGCGGGAACAGAGGTAAAACCACGTACCCCGAGGGCTGAAGGGGGCTTCAGCTCTGTGGGGACGCACAGGGCTCCTGACGGGCGAGGCTCTCCTGAAGCGCCCGGCGCACGTCGTCGGTCAGCTCGCCGTCGCAGGTCCACTCGACGACCTGCTCGGCGATGAGCCGGAGCTTGATGTTCGTGTGCTGGGAGACTTCCGTCAGCACGTCCCACGCCTGTTCGGGGCGGATGTTGGAGATCGCGGCGAGCGCGCCGATGGCCTGGTCGACGGTGGCATGGGCGCGCACCGCGTGCTTGAGCTGGCCGACTTCCGTACGGAGTTCGGCTATCTCCTGCTCCTTGGCCGCCACTTCACCTTCGGCCGCAGGCCGGCCTGCACCTTCGGCCGCCGTCACGCCCTCGGCGGCCGGTCTCCGTGTCTCGGGGTCCGAGCGCTGGTCAACCACGACGGACGGGTGTTTCGGCGAGGGTGTCCACGATGTCGAACACCGAGTCGGTGTGGGTCAGTCGCAGCAGGTGCAGCACGTTCTCGGAGGGCCGGGCGAGGACGAGACGGGCACCCGACAGGGAGGCCTGTTCACGCAGTCTCAGCAGCGCGTTGAGACCGCTGGAGTCGCAGAACGTAATGTCCTGGCAGTCGAGGACGACGGTCCGCCCGCCGGTTTCGAGCCCGCTGCCCGCGGTTTCGGTGAGCAGGGGTACGCCTTCGAGGTCCAGCTCACCCTTGAGGCGCCATACGCTTCGCGTCGCCTCTGGATCCGGGCCGACGGCGACGACCGAGAAGTGACCATCCATACGCGCACTCCCTCTGGGCGGCCATCGCCCGACTCGGCCTGTCCGTGCTGCATGGGACGACACCTGCCCCGTACCGCGATTTTTACCTGCGTTCCACGGGCGCGGGCGTGTCGGCTTCGTCACAGACCGACGCCTCCAGGGGGTGTCGGCGTCTCTCCGGGCTGCCGCGTCTCTTCGGGCTCCGCGTCTCTCCGGGTCGGGTGTCTCTCCGGGCTGGGCTGTCTGCGTACGGGGCCTTCACAGGCGGCTGCCGACGCAGGGGCGTGGGACGGTCGCCCGGACGCTCTTGCCGCCGGGGCGCCGCAGCACCTCCACACCGCCCGTGAGGCTGCGCACCAGGTGCATGCCGAACCCGCCGGGCCGCCCGGGGTCGAGCGGCTGCTCCCGGGGTGGCCGGTCCTCGGCGTCCCGCACCGACACGGTGAGGCCGCGTGTGTCATGGCTGAGGCGGAACGCGGTCACACCGCGGCCGTGCCGCAGCGCGTTGGTCACCAACTCCGACACGACGAGCAGCACCGCCTCGCGCTGCTTCTCGTCTCCGTATCCGACGACTGCCATGAAGTCTTCCGCCATCGCACGGGCCTGGGCCGCCGACGTCGGTCCCTGCTGCTTCCATTCGCGGAACACCCGCTGCTCCTCTGGGGGATGCACCATGGCAATCTCCCGTCGCTTTGAGGCTCTTGGACATCGATTCGCCTGCCCCGAACGGCGACCTGTACGCGGGTGCCACCCGAGTGGCACCGCCCGCCTCCCGGCAGCAAGCCCCTGACCAGGCAGGGAAGCCACCCTACGGTTCGAAGTCGCGGAGTCGGCGGGGGCCGCCGGTGCCGGCGCGGTGGGCCGTGTACGGCAGTGGCGGGACCGCTAAAGCAGTGGCAGGACCGGGCCCGCGTGGACGAACATGGCACGCATGAGTGATCACCCCGCGCGATGGACCCAGGCGACCGTTCACCCCGACATGTGGGCGGACCCGGACGACGACCCCCGTGACATTGACGGTGCCGGTCCGGACGGCGAGCTCGCGACGCTGCTCGACTTCCTCGATGGCTACCGCCTCACCCTGCTGATGAAGTGCGAGGGCCTGGACGCGGAGCAACTGGCCCGTCGGTCGGTCCCGCCGTCGACGATGTCGCTGCTCGGCCTGGTACGGCACCTCGTCGAGGTGGAGCGGGACTGGCGCAACTGGATCCACGAGGGCGACCCGGAGCCGAAGCTGTACGGCCCGAAGGACGCGGACTTCCACGGGGCGGTCGGCGATCAGGCCGTGGTCGACGCCGCGTACGCCGATCTGGCGCGCGAGCAGGCCGCGACCGACGCCGCGCTGGCCGAGCACCCGGACCTGGGCCAGAGACTGGGGAAGGACAGGACCTCGGTCCGGGAGCTCATGGTGCACAGGATCGAGGAGTACGCCCGGCACTGCGGGCACGCCGATCTGCTGCGCGAGTGTGTCGACGGACGAGTGGGCCAGTGACGGAGGCCGGGGCCGCCGTGCTCCGGCCCGCCGCTGGGGGTGGCGGGCCGGAGCTGACCGGGGTGGAGACGGGTTCAGGTTCAGGAGTGCGGTCCTGCGGTGGGCCCTGTGGTCAGTTCCAGGGGCTGGCCGGCTGATCGTTCATCGCCGTCGGGTGCCGCGGATCGGATTGGTCGCGGCGACGCTCCCGCGGGCCCAGCCGGCGTAGAAGCCCCTTCAGTGCCCCTTTCGCGACGGTCAGCGGGCGCCGAAGTTCTGTGTCCACCACGGGCCACCGGAGCCACGCTCGATGCCCACGCCCAGCTCCTTGAACGAGCAGTTGAGGATGTTCGCGCGGTGGCCCTCGCTGTTCATCCAGGAGGTCATGACGGAGGAGGCGCCCTGCTGGCCGCGGGCGATGTTCTCGCCGTAGGTGCTCCACCGGTAACCGGCGGCCGTGATGCGCTTGCCCGGGTCGGTGCCGTCGGGGGAGGTGTGGTCGAAGTAGTTGCGCGCCTTCATGTCCGCGGAGTGCCGCTGGGCGGCCGTGGCGAGTTTGCTGTTGTAGGTGAGCGGGCGGCACCCGGCCTTCTGGCGTTCGTCGTTGACGAGCCGCAGGACCTGCTGTGCGGTCGATCCTGAAGGTGCCTGCGGCGTCGGTATGGCGCTCGGGCGGCGCGTCTTCGGGGGCGCGGGGGGCGGCTTCGGCTTCTTGGACCCGGCCTTGGCCGTGCTCCGCGGCTTCCGCTCCGCCTTGGCCGACTTCTCCGGCTCGGCGGACTTCGCCTTTGTCTTTTTCTTCGTCTTCGACGGGGACGCGGAGGGGGACCGCTTCGCCTCGGGCGTGTGCGACGGCTCCGTGTCGGCCGGGGTGGGCTCGTCCGTCCTCATGGCGGCGGCCGTGCTCTTGTCCGGGGATTCGGAGTCGTCCGTGCCGAGCTGCATGACGGCGGTGAGGGTGGCTATCGCCGCGATGCCGGCGCCGGCCGCGACCGCCTGCTTGCGGCGTCGCGAGGTGCGCCGCCCCTGCCGCAGCTCGGCACGCGAACCGCGGGAGCCGGAGGCGGGCGGGGAGATGGCCGTGACGTCGTCGGGCGTCCAGTGGTGCTGGGTGGCCTGCGGGTCCATCGGATCCGGTGAGTTCATGGTGTGGGGGATTGCCTCGGTGTCGTCGGTCGGGTGGCCGTACTGCGGTTGTCGGATGTGCTGGAAGCGGTCTGTGTGCTGCAGATGGCCCGAGTGCTGGGCGGGCTCGGCGTGCTGGACGGGTTGCGCGTGGGCTGTCGGGGCGGTCACGGCCGGGTCGGTCATGTGGAAGCTGCCCGCCGCCAGCGGCGGTACGAGTGCGAGGCCCGCCAACAGTCCCTCGGCAGGAGTGAGGCGCGCGCCGTGCCCCGTACACGCGCCGCACGCGCGGGTGTGCCGCGCGAGCCGCTTGCGCCACAGCGCGGAAGGCCCGCCGTCCCAGGACGCGGTCAGGTCCACGAGGCCGGGGCAGCGCGGTGTCGTCGCGAGGGCGCGCACCACGGTTCGGGCCGACACCAGTTGGGCCTTCATGCGCTGGACGCGTACGGCCGTGTGCTCCGCGGTGAGGCCGAGGGCCTCGGCGATCTCGGTCCGGGAGAGTTCCCCTGCGGCCTCCAGCCACCACAGGGCGAGCAGCTCCCGGTAGTCGTCGTCCATCCAGCGGGTCGCCTGTGCGACCTCCTTGCGCTCGCCGGACAGGCCGAGCCGCAGGATGGTGACGCCGGTGAAGTCGCTGCCGGGGTCGGGCACCTCGTACGCGTCCTGAAGGCCGCTGTCCACCGGCGTGGGCTGCTGGTGGCGGCGGGTCTCGTTCATCGCGATGGCCACGAGCCAGGACCGGAACGACGCGGGATCCCGCAGACCCGGGAGCCCGCGGAGCATCCGCACCATGACTTCCTGCACGGTGTCGTCGACGTCGGCGTGACCACCGAGGGCACGGCCCACGATGTTGTACACGAGCGGCAGGAAGGAGGCGGCGAGGTCGTGCTGCGCCTGTGCGTCTCCCGTTCGCGCGGCAGCGACCAGAGCGGTCAGCTCGGCGCCCTCGACCTGCTCGCGCTTGCGCCGGTCGTGCTCCACAACGCATCTCCTGTCCTGGTGTCCGTGTGACCCCTGCTGTTTGGGAGATCCTGCGCGCCGCGGCGGGATAACAGAAACCTCGACGATGACATTGAGAGCCGGGTCACGTTTTCCGTTGATCCTCTGGGGGGCTGTCCCCACCGTGGGACTCGGGGCAGCCGGATGGGCGCACGGCACCGCGTGCGCCATCGTGGACGCGGGTCAGGACACCGACCCGGTCCGACCTCCGACCAGGTACGGACACTGGTGACGAAAGGCAGCACATGAGAATGGCGACGGCCGTGGTGACGGCTCTGACACTCACGGCGGGGGCGGCCCTCGCCGCGGGGGCGGCGACAGCGGCGACTCCCGCGGAGGTGTCACCGGCAGCGCGTGCGGCGGAGTCGGGAATCCACGGTTTATGGCGTGTGGACGGATACGGCACGGTGTGGTCGGTTCGTCAGGGAACGTTGCAGGAGTACCAGACCACGTCGGGGAGCTGTATGAAGGGCGGGACGGCGCGGCGGACGGGCCCCGGCCGGTACATCGCGGACGGCTCCGTGCTCACGCTGCGGGCGGCGCGCGGGCGCGACCGGGCGACGCTGCGCACGGACAGCTCCGTCGGCCACCAGGAGCTGCGGCGCATCGACAAGCTCCCCGCCGCCTGCACCCGTCCGGCCCCGCGGGGCCCCGTGGCCTCCTTCGACGTCTTCTGGCAGTCGTTCGAGGAGAACTACCCGTTCTTCGCCGCCCGGGGCATCGACTGGCACGCCATGCGCGACCGGTACCGGCCCAAGGTGCACGCCGATACCACCCGCGATGAACTGTTCGCGGTCTTCTCCGAGATGGTCGAGCCGCTCAAGGACGCACACGTCATGGTGCAGGACGGCGACCGGCGCTTCGCCAGGACCCGGCCGGGGACCATGGTGCCCTCGCCCGCGTTGAACGCCCGGGTGAAGAAGCTGGTCCTCAAACGCGACCTGAAGGGCGCCAAGAACGTACAGGACTTCGCCAAGGGGCGGATCACCTACGCCGACCTGCCCGGCGGCCAGGGATATCTGCGGGTCTCCGGATTCAGCGGGTACGCGAGCCGCACCGCCCCCTTCAGCGCACACCGCGCCGAGCTCGACCGGGCCCTCGACGCCGTCTTCACCAAGGAGCGCACCCGGCGCCTGCACGGACTGGTCATCGACCTGCGGATCAACGGCGGCGGCTCCGACGTCCTCGGGCTGCGCATCGCGGGGCGCCTCACCGACACCGGCTATGTCGCGTACTCCAAGCGGGCCCGCAACGACCCCGCCGACCCCACCAGGCACACCCGCCCGCAGCCCGCACGCGTCACACCCGCCCACGGACCCCGCTACACCGGTCCCGTCGCCGTTCTCACCGGCGGCTCAACGGTGAGCGCGGGGGAGACGTTCACCCAGTCACTGATCGACAGGCCCGGCACGACCGTGCGCATCGGACAGCACACACAGGGCGTTTTCTCCGACGTCCTGGTGCGCAAGCTGCCCAACGGCATGGCGGCGTGGCTGCCGAACGAGGAGTTCCTGACCCGGTCGGGAACCACCTTCGACGGACCGGGAATCCCCCCGCACCTGAGCGAACCCGTCTTCACGAAGGAGGAGTTCAAGCACCGGAGGGACTCGGCCTTCGACCGGGCCCTGCGGGTCCTGGGACGCGAGCGGTCGTCCGCCGGAGACGGCGAGGGGTAATCCCGTTGGCGACGGCGTGGCCGGACCCGTACCTTCGCTTGCATGACGCGAACCCCAAAAGCCCCTGTGCATCGGGGTGACGCTCCCGAACTCCCAACGGAACTGCCGGGGCTCGTGCTGCGTGAGCTGACGGTGGCGGACGCCGACGCGTACTACGCGCTCCTCGACCGCAACCGGCAGCACCTGAGCCGCCTCGGCGACTACCAGGAGGAGAGCCGTGCGACCCCGCAGTGGGTGCGCGCGCACCTGTCGGACGAGCCCGCCCCCAGCCTCCGGTACGGAATCCGCCTCGACGGGGCGCTGATCGGCCGGGCCGACCTGATCGCCGTCGACCCGCCGCGCTACGGCACTGGGTACTGGCTCGACGAGGCCCACACGGGCGCGGGCCGCGCCGGCGCCGCGTGCGCCGCCCTGTACGCGTACGCGGCGCGCGAGCTCGGGGCGACGGACGTCTACGCGGGCGTCACGCGCGGCAACGACAGGAGCGTCGCCCTGCTCACCCGCCTCGGCTTCGCGCCTGTGGCCGAGTTCGCGGACTACACCCGCTTCCACCTGGACCTGCGGACGGAGCGGTAGCGCGCACAGCGCAGAGCGCGGAACGGAGCGGTAGCGCGAACCGCGCAACCAAAAAAGGGCGGCGGGTCCCCACGCGTAGCAGGGACCCGCCGTGCGCGCCGTCTCACACCTTGGCCTCCGCCACCTCCGCGGTCGTCGTCCAGCGGATCCGGGCCGCGCAGACGGACACCAGCGCCACCGAGACCGCCACCGCCGCCATGCCCCAGACCAGGCTGCTCCCTGCGGCGATGAAGCCGATCACCGGGGGACCGGCGAGGAGGCCCGTGGTGCCCATGGCCGCGACGAGCGCGAGGGCCCCCGAGCCCTGCCGCGCCGCCGCCACGTACACGCACGGAGTCACGGCCGCGATGCCGAGACCCATGCAGGCGAACCCGATCAGGGCGGGCACGACACCCCCCGCGAGGAGAGCGAACGCGAGGCCCGCCGCGGCCAGGAGGCTGCCCACGCGCACGACGCGGGCGTCGCCCCAGCGGGTGCGCCAGCCGTCGGCGAAGAGCCGGGCGAGGACCATCATGACCGACACGACGGCGATGCCCAGGGGCGCGAGGCGCGCCGACGCGTCGGCGACCTCCTTCATGTACAGCGCCGACCAGTCGTTCATGGCGCCCTCCGCGACGGTGCCGAAGACCATCGCGCCGCCCATCCACAAGGTGACCCGGGAGGGGATGGACCAGGTGCGCCGCTTCTTCGCCGCCGCCTCGCCCGCGGCTTCGTCGGTGGCGTCTTCGGTGGCTACGCCCGCGGACTGCCCGGCGGGCCGCTCCTCGGGGAGCAACGAGGGCTGTGCGTACAGCGTGAGGAGGATGACGAGCACGGTGGCGACGCCGAAGTGCAGCGCCACCGAATGGCTGAGCGCGCTCATCCCGGAGGCGAGCAGGGCCGCCCCCAGCGATCCGGCGCTGAACGTGGCGTGCAACTGCGACATTGCGGTGCGCCTGTACCGGGACTCAAGGGCGGCGCCCTGCGCGTTCATGGCCACGTTCAGACATCCGACGCCCAGGCCGTCGGCGCACATGACGGCAAGCGCCACCGGATAGTTGGGCGCGGCGGCCAGGGCGAGCAGGAGCACCCCTAGGAACAGGGCCGACAGGAGCGCGAGGCGCTGTGAGCCCCAGCGTCTGCTGAGCGCGGCGACCAGCGGGAAGGAGGCCGCCGCGCCCACGCCGCAGGCCATCAGGAGCAGCCCGAGCTCGGCCTCGGAGAGGTCGAGCTTGGACTTGAGCGCGGGCAGCCGCGCCGCCCACGTCGCGTACTGGAAACCCAGGACGCAGAACAGCGCCGCGATGGCCAGTTGTGCGCGGCGGAACTCATCGCGAACGAGCAACATGTTCATCAGCCTCTTCAGCCTCGTCGTCCTTCCGGCACGGCCGCGGACATGTACACCGCGTCGGTGCCGTAACTCCCCGGGAGCGGTATCTCCCGATGGGCCCGGTATCCCTGTGCCGCCCAGAAGGGCTCGCTCCCAGCGACGGCGACCAGGGAGATCTGTTCGTACGTCTGCGCCCGTGCGGTCGAGGCGAGATGGCGCAGGAGCCGGCGGGCGAGCCCGTGGCCCCGGTAGTCCTCGGCGACGACTAGGTCGTGCAGATGCAGATTCGCCGAGGGAACAGGGGCGGCGCCCGCTGCTGGCGCCTCTTCGGTCCGCGTCAGATCAGGCGACCGGAACGGCGGATAGGGCAGGGCGAGCAGATAGCCCGCCTGCTCGCCGGCGCGGTCGAGCACGAAGCAGGTGCTCGGTGAGGCACGGGCCCGCGACTCCAGTGCCGCGCGGCCCTCGGAGAGGCCGAGGCCGGTGTACACCGCGGCCTCCAACTCCGTGATGCCGCCCCAGTCGTGGTCGGCGATGTGCCGGATGCGTACGTCGTCGGCCATCTAGCGCGACCCTCCCGGGACGGTGGCGGGCAGGGCGGCCCGGTCTTCGTGGGCGTCGGGGTTCTCGCGTATCCAGGTGTGGGGCAGCGGGCCGAAGCCGTTGAAGCCCTGGGTGGTGTAACTCGTGGCGTAGGCACCGCAGGAGAGGATCCACACGGGGTCGCCGGACGCCGCCGTCCTCGGGACCTGGACCAGGCTGCCCTCGTGGCTGTAGGCGTCGTCGCTGTCGCAGGTGGGCCCCGCGACGACGGCCGGGACGAAGTCGCCGCCCCGGTGTCCTGGAAACACCAGCGTGTACTGGAGGGCGTCCATCTCGTACAGACCGTTGAACTTGCCGCAGCTCAGATACAGCCAGTACCGGCGCTCGCCGTCGAGCTGCCCGCGGGCGGTGAGCCGGGACACATGGGCACGCACGGCGCCGTGGTCGGCCACCAGATAGCGGCCGGGTTCGATGACGAAGTCCAGCGGGGTCCCGGCGACGGCACGGAGCCGCTGCATGCCCTCCCTGATCACGGCGAAGATCTTGTCCAGGGGTGGTTCGAGGGGGGTGCCGAGCCGGTCGCGGTAGCCGAGGGCGGGCAGCCCGCCGCCCAGGTTGATGTGGTCCAGGGCGATTCCGCGCCGCCGCAGGGCCGCGAGCACGTCGGCCATCCGGTCGCACGCGTCCGACCAGGCCTCGGCCGTCATCTGCTGCGAGCCGACGTGCACCGACAGACCCGACGGCGTCAGGCCCGCCGCGCGTGCCGTCTCCATGACGCGCAGCGCGTCGGCGGGGGAGCAGCCGAACTTGTGGCTGAGGCCCCACAGCGCCCCGCCGCCGTCGGTGGAGAGGCGGCAGAACACGCGGGAGCCGGGGGCGAACTCCGCGATCGCTCGGACGTCCTCCACGCTGTCGGTCGCGAAGTCCCTGATGCCGAGGCGATGGGCCTCGGTGATCTGCCGGTCGGACTTGATGGTGTTGCCGTAGTGGATCTTGTCGGCCGGAGTGCCGGTCGCGAGGGCCTGGGAGATCTCGTGCGGGCTAGCCGCGTCGAACCCGGCGCCCCGCCCGGCCAGACAGGCGAGGACCTCGTCGACCGGGCAGGCCTTCATCGCGAACCGGACCGCGGCGCCTGGCAGTTCGCGCACCAGGGAGTCATAGCGGTCCGCGATGCCGGGCAGGTCGTAGACGAGCAGATCCTCCGTGGCGGCCGCCAGGGCCGCACGCAACTGGGGCGTGGTCGTGTCGTACATGGTGGATGACCTGTTCCGCTACGCGTGCAGTCGGCTGAGGGGCGTGGCACGCGCGGCCCCGACGAGGGCCGCCCAGGCTTCGATGAGCAGCGCGAAGTCCTCCATGTCCTGGCGTGCCTCGTCGAGCAGACGGCGTCGCCGGGGCGCGAGGGAGTCGGCGAAGTCGGCGTACTTGCCGCCGAGTTTCCGGTAGGAGCGGTCCAGGACGCGAAGGCGCTCGGTGTTCTCCGCCGTGTCCAGGAGGGTGCTCTCGCGCACGAGCGCGGCGACACGCTCCACGCGCACCCGGTGGTCCTCGTCGAGCAGGGCGGGGCCCGCCGCCGTCATCTCGCGGTAGACGAAGTTCAGGTACAGCATGGAGAGGAAGAACTTCACGAACCGGTTCTGGTAGGCGACGAACCCGGCGTCGGTCCTCCGCTCGCCCGTGTAGAAGTTCACGATGTTGCGGTTGTGTACGACGCCGGGCAGCGTGGCGTCGTACACCAGGTGCAGCAGGAAGTAGTCGCTGCCGATGGTGTCGGTGGCCGGTGGCAGCGGCACCCGCTCGTGGACCTGGTGGAAGCTGACGTTGCACATGTCGACGCGCATGGGGTCGACGAGGGTGAGGAGCGCCTCGTCCGCGGTGAACGGGTCGTGCCCGGCGCCGCGGAAGGACTCGTCGACGAGCTCCCGCTTCTGCTCCTCGGTCCAGTCGAAGGGTGCCCACAGGCCGACGACCTCGCGGTAGGCCTCGCGGTCGATGGCGTACATCTCGCCGATGTCCACGGACAGTTCGCCGATGAACGACGAGCCGACGAGGACCACCGGCTTGTCCGCGTGGTGTGCGTCGAGCGTGTTCGCGGTGACGCCGTCGGCCGCGTCGGCCGCGCGCTTGCCGAGGGACATCAGCTCGTGCTGGACGGGATACACGGGCTGCCCGTCGAGGACCTGGTAGGTGCTGTCGGAGTCCCTGCGGTGGACCGACTCGCAGCCGAGTGCGGCGGCGGCGAGGAAGGCACGGTTGGTGCAGGCCCCGTACGACACGGCGTCGGGCAGCATCAGATCGAGCAGCAGGTCCGGCTTGAGGAGGCCGGACGCGCGGATCACCTCCCGCAGGAAGGCGCGCTGGGCGTCCTCGTCGAGATGGTGGACGACGACGTGCGGCGCGCCGTGCGCCGCCCGGGCCGCGCGGGCGTGCTCGGCGAAGGCCGCGGGCGCCGAGGAGTCCAGGATCAGCACGTGCACCTCGACGGCGAAGGTGCGTACCGCGTACTGGGCCTCTTGGAGCAGGGCCGTGACCATCGGGGCGCAGGCCCTGTTGGTGGGCAGGGTCAGGCAGATCTTGCGCATGGCGGTTCTCCGCTTCCCCACTAGGCGTTGTCCGGGTGCCAGGAGCTGAGGCCGAGGAGTTTCTCGCCGAGCTCGCTGAGCTCGGCGGTGCCGTAGCGCTCGGACTCGTGCCGGGTGGCGTCGCCGACGAGCGTCGCGTTCCAGTCGGGCGTGGACAGGTTCCGCCAGGACTCGATACGGGACTTGCGCAGTGCCTGGTGCTCTTCGAGCGCCGGCATCATGGAGAGGTACTGCACCGCGCGGACACCGTTGTCAGAGGTGTTCGGGGCGACGCCGTGGGCCAGCATGCCGTTCCAGATGAGGAGGTCGCCCGCCCTCAGCTCGGGGCGCACCACGGGGAACTCGGCCCGGTCGGTGCCCGGACGCACGGGATCGCGGCCCTCGGGCTGGTCCAGCTTCCAGCGGTCGAACTGGCGGAAGAGCTCCGGCGAGCACTGGAATCCGCCCAGCTCCGCGCGGGTGTCGTGGAGCGCGATGATGCCTTGCACGCGCTGCGGGAGCACCTCGCGGGTGGAGTCGACGTCCCAGTGCAGCTCGATGTCGAAGCCCTCTTCGGTGGGGGCGATCAGCGCACGGTCACGGTTCTTGACGTTCGGCGGGTTGAGGTTGAGCCGGTCGAGGGTCACCCACAGTTCTTCGCAGTCCCACACGTCGACGAAGGTGTCATAGACCCGCTGCGTCTGCCGGCTGTCCCACATGAGCTGGTGGTGGTACGCCTCCACGAAGCCGTAGATGTAGAGGTCACGCTCCAGGTCCGTGCGGAACTCCCGCTCCTCGTACCAGGTGTCGGCCGGGACCGGTCGAGTCCCTGGAAGTCCCAGGTGAAGTCGAGCAGGCTCTGGGCGGCCGGGGCGGGTATCGCTTCCTCCACCACCACATAGCCGTAGGTCTGCCAGAAGGTGAACTGCTCCTCGGTCAGGACGCGCAGCGGCCGGGACTTCACGATCTCCCTGAGCGGGAACTGTGTGAGGTACGACTCGCCGTCCGCGCTGAAGTAGGGCCGGTCGCAGGCGGCGCGGTGCAGGAACTCGTAGGTGGACATGCGGGGTCCTCCATGCTCGGTATCGCGGTGAAGGGGTACGTGTGGATGCGGCGAGAGGGCGGGGGAGACCGCGGTTCGGCGCATGGGGGGAGGCCTCGCGGGGAGGCGGCGACGAGTACGGCGCAAGCGCTGCCGTCGTCGCGGTCCGGGGGGCTGCACCGCCCGCCGGGCCGGTCAAGGGCCGGGCGCCGCTCGCCGCGACGGGACAGGGCGGTCCGGTCGCGGGGGGCGTGGGGGATGTCGACGTGCCCCGGTGGGTCCGGGGTCTCCGTATGTGCGGGGTCGCGGTCCGCGCGGGCCACGGGGGCACGGTCGTGCCGGTGGCGCGGGGCCGAGGTGCCGTTGGCGTGGGACGCCGTGGGTTTCGGTGTCGACAGAGCCGGTGGTGCTACCTCCTAGTGCTCGGCCTGGTGCTCGGCGCCGTCTCCGGGGCGAAGGGGTCCGGTGGACGCACGGTGCCGACCGGGTCGACGTCCCGCGGGGGCCCGCGCCGGTTCCTGGCGCCGGCGCCGCTCTCCCACAATGGACTAGACCAAGTGCGGTTTTCCATCAAGATGGCTTAGACCTAGGCTGAAGTCAACCCCCGTCCGATGAGGGCGTGTTGGGGCTTATGTGCCCGTGAGTACGGTATGTTGTCGTCCGATTTCGGGGGGTGCGGGGTGGGTCGTTCGCCCGCGCCGCACCCGTACGACCCGTTCAGACGGTGCCGACAAGGACCTCGGCGACCGCGATGCCGGACACCCGCGTGGCCCCGTATGTCGTCAGGTGCACCGCGCCGATCTGCTCACCCGCGGGCACGCCCATCTCCACCACGAAGGCGTCGGGACGGCGCCGCACCAGTCCGGCGAGCGCCTCGGACATCCAGGGGTGCCGGGCCGCGTCACGGACGACGACGACCAGGTCCCGGCCGGTCGCCGGTGCGAGCGCGAGCCGGTCGAGGAGGTCGTCCTGGCCGTTCAGCTCGGCCTCGGAGAGACGCACGGACGTCGTACCCGGGCGCAGGGCGCGCAGGGGCTCGCCGACGCCCCACGGGGTGGCGCCGTCCACGGCGAGGCTCATGGTGGGGGAGAGCTCGACGACGTGCGGGTCGGCCGTGAGCGGCAGCGCGGCGCCGGTGCCGCTGCGGTGGACGCGGACGGCGCGGCGGGCCGCGACCAGGCCGATGTCGGTCGGCTTCGCCTCGGGCTCGGCCTCCCGTGTCAGGGCGCCGGACCAGGTGGCGAACTCGCCCACGCGGGCCGCGGCCTCGGCGAGCCGCTCCTCGGGCAGCGTCCCGTCGAGCACCGCGCGCACGAGGGCGTCGGCGAGGTCGACGGTCGTGGACTCCTCGGCGCTCTCGCCGCCGACGCACACCGCGTCCACTCCGGCGGCGACCGCCCGCACGGTGGCGCCGCCGATGCCGTACGGGCCGCTCACGGCGCTCATCTCGATGCCGTCGGTGACGACGAGGCCGGTGAAGCCGAGCCGGTCGCGCAGCAGGCCGCCGATGACCGGGCCGCTGAGGGTGGCGGGCAGTTCCTCGTCGTACGCGGGCACGAGCATGTGGGCGGTCATGATGGCGCGTACGCCCGCGTCCATTGCGGCCGTGAACGGTGGCAGAGCCGTGCGGACGATCTCCTCGGCGTCGGCCGTGAACCGCGGCAGGCCGTGGTGGGAGTCGACGTCGGTGTCGCCGTGGCCGGGGAAGTGCTTGGCGCAGGCGGCCACCCCCGCCGACTGCAGGCCGCGGATCCAGGCGGCGGTGTGGCGGGCGACGACGTCGGTGAGCGCGCCGAAGGAGCGGACCCCGATGACCGGGTTCATCGCGTTGGAGTTCACGTCGGCGCTGGGCGCGAAGTCCAACGACACGCCGATCGCGCGCAGTTGGTGGCCGATGTCGCGGGCGACCTGTTCGGTGAGGTCGGTGTCGTCGATGGCGCCGAGCGCGAGGTTGCCGGGCCAGGAGGCGCCGGTGCGGGCGCCGATGCGGGTGACGTCACCGGCCTCCTCGTCGATGGCGACGATCAGGTCGGGGTTCTCGGCGCGCAGGGAGGCGGTGAGCGCGGCGACCTGCTCGGCGCTTTCGATGTTGCGCCCGAAGAGCACGACGGAGGCGAGCCCGTCGGCGATCCGGCGGCGCACCCAGTCCGGCGCGGTGGTGCCCACGAACCCCGGTTGGAGCACGGAGTTGGCCAGCCGGGTCAGACGCGGGTGGCTGTCGCTTGCCATGAGGGACCTCCGTAGAGCGGGGTGCGGGAACGGCGGCCCGGCCGGCCGCGGCGAAAGCGGTGGGGACGAGCCGGATATTGGCCTATACCAATCAACGGTGTCAAGGAGTCGTTGTAGGGGGGTGTGCGGTCAAATGTGCTGCACGTGAGGGGTGTTTGGCGTGCTGGGCGGGGGGCTCGGCCGGTGTTCCTCTCCAGTCTTGGGCGTGGTGACGGAGCGCCCCGTCATCCATTCGGATTGCCGACTAAGCCGAAGGGTGTACCCGAATGTCGTCCAGTCTGTCGATCCTCGTCGGCGGCCCGCGCCGGAGCATGGAAGGAGATCCCGGACTGAAGGCGGTGGCACCATGCTGCACGACGGACTCTCCTCCCGGCCCTCCCCGCGGCCCTCCTCACCCGCGGGGCCCCCGGGGCTCTCCTCCCTGCTCGGCGAACTGGCCCGGCTCGCCGCGCTGCCCTTGGAACTCGGCGAGACGCTCCCTGCCCGCGCCTACACCAGCGAGGACTTCCACCAACTGGAAAAGGACCGCGTCTTCGGCAGTGACTGGGTGTGTGTCGGCCACGTCGACCAGGTCGCCAGGCCCGGCGACTATCTGCGTACGGACGTCCTCGGCACCCCGCTGGTCATCACGCGCGACGAGAACGACGACCTGCACGCTCTGTCCCGGGTGTGCAGGCATCGCTTCATGGACGTCCTGCCGCCGGAGACAACCCCCGACCAGGGCTCGCTCAAGCGGCTGACCTGCCCGTACCACACCTGGACCTACCGCCTGAACGGCGAGTTCGCGGGCCGTCTCGCAGGCGCCCCCCTGATGAACAAGGTCGAGTTCGACCGCACCGCCTGCAGGCTGCCCCGGTACCGCCTGGAGGTGTGGCAGGGCCTGCTCATGGTGAGCGCCGACCCCGACGCGCCGCCGCTCGGCCCCCAGCTTGCCGACCTGGAGGCCACCCTCGCGCCCTACCGCATCGAGGACCTGGTCGTCGCGTACACCGAGCGCTGGGACGGCGTCCCCGCGAACTGGAAGGTGGCGTTCGAGAACGGCTCGGAGAACTACCACCACATGGGTTCGCACGCGAACACCCTCGAACGGATCCTGCCCGGCAAGGACACCGTCGTGGACGAGTGCGAGGGGCGCGGGTTCAGCATGTACACGCCCTTCGTCCCCGACATGGAGCTCCCGCAGGGCCCGGACGGCGCGGACCTGGTGGGCACGCTCATCCCCGGACTCGGCATGCGCCAGCTCTCGGGGATGACCGTCGCGGGCGTGTTCCCGAACATGGCCCTCGCGCTGCTGCCGGACAGCGTGACCTTCGTGCGCTGGGTGCCGACCGGACCGGTCACGCACGACGCGCTCGTCACGGTCCTGGTCCCCGCCGAGGCCAAGCGGAAGCCCGACTTCGATGCGTACGTGGCGGCCTCCAAGGAGCAGTTCAAGGTGATCCAGACGGAGGACCTGGTGGCCGTCCGCGGTGTCCAGCGCGGCCTCGCCACCGACCCCGCCCCGTCGGGCGGCCGCTTCTCCCATCTGGAGCGCCCGCTGTGGCAGTTCCAGCGGTATCTGGCGGAGCGTCTTGTGGGGGAGACCACGGCGGCGCCCTGATCGGGCCCCCCGCCGCCTACTCCCCGGGCCTCCGGCTCTGGCTCCCGGCCCCCTGGCCCTCCGGCTCTGGTTCCCGGCCCCATGGCCCCGGCGCCCCGGTGTGCGCGAACACGCTTTGTCCTGGTGAAAGAAAAAGTCGCGTTCCTCGTCGCGCAAGGGGTTCCCGCTGCGGCGAAAGCTGGCTAGCGTCCCGCCCCGAGCCACCCGCACGCGCCACGCCAGTACTTCCGTCATCACCGCCTCAGCACCTGTCGGGAGCAGCAATGAGCGCACGGCCGTACCGAAGATTCCGCGCCCGTCTGAGCTTCTTGCTCGTCGCCTCCTTCCTCGCCGGGGCCGCCTGGGCGGCCCCGGCGGGCGCCGAGGAGGAGCCGAGCCCCTTCGCCGAACTCCCGCCCCAGGAGCCGGGCGTGACCCAGCGCATCTACGACGTGCAGCAGCCGCTGAAGAAGCTGTGCGAACTCAAGGCCGGGCAGACGCCGAACACCGATCAGTTGAAGCCGACCGTCGACTGGAAGGAGCCCGGGGACTTCGGGGGCCTCGCCGACAACTTCGTCTCGCACACCATCGGCAACATCAAGGTTCCCCAGGACGGCACCTACGCCTTCCGCCTCACCAGTGACGACGGCTCCCGACTCGTCATAGACAACCAGCGGGTCATCGAGCACGACGGTCTGCACGGCCCGACACCCAAGGACGGCACGGTCGAGCTGGCCGCGGGCTATCACGCCCTGCTGATCGAGCACTTCGAGGCGGGCGGTGAGCAGCAGGTCACGCTCTCCTGGCGGCCGCCGGGCGCAAGCGACTTCACCGTCGTGCCGCACTCGGTCCTGAGCACCGACGCCGGTGTCGTACGAGTCACGGCACCGGGCCGCAAGGAGTGCGCCAACTCCACGGAGTCACCGGGCGACGGCCTGCCGCTGAACGGCGTGCACCCCGACCACCGGCTCACCGACCTCAGGCCGAAGGGCTTCGAGCCGCAGGTCACCGCGATGGACTGGCTGCCCGACGGCCGCCTCGCCGTGGCCACCTGGGGCGGCACCGACAACACCAAGGGCGAGGTCCACCTCCTGGACCACGTCACCGGCAGCACAGGACCCGACAAGGTGACCACCAAGAAGGTCGCCGAGGGCCTGAAGGAACCGATGGGCTTGAAGTACGTCGACGGCTCGCTCTACGTCTCGCAGAAGCACGAGCTGACCCGCCTGAAGGACGCCGACGGGGACGACGTCACCGACGCCTACGAGACCGTCGCCACCTGGCCGTTCGGCAAGAACTTCCACGAGTTCGCCTTCGGCCTGCTCTACCGCGACGGCTACTTCTATCTGAACCTGTCCGTCGCCATCAACTACGGCGGCGCCACCACCGACCCGCAGCCCGCGAAGAACCGCGGCACCACCATCAAGGTCGACCGCGAGACCGGTGACGTCTCCTACGTGGCGGGCGGCCTGCGTACCCCCAACGGCATCGGCTG
This sequence comes from Streptomyces aureocirculatus, assembly GCF_000720475.1. GTDB lineage: Bacteria > Actinomycetota > Actinomycetes > Streptomycetales > Streptomycetaceae > Streptomyces > Streptomyces aureocirculatus. The sequence continues at coordinate 97,487 of NZ_JOAP01000010.1, read as the reverse complement.
GGGCCCAGGCGGCGACCTTTTCGCCACCGACAACCAGGGCGGCTGGCTGCCCTCGTCCAAACTCGTGCACGTCAAACAGGGCCGCTTCTTCAACCACCACACCAATCCCGACGGGCCGTTCGACGACAAGCCCGTCACCCAGCCCGTGCTGTGGCTGCCGCAGAACGAGATCGGCAACTCACCGAGCACCCCGCTCCTGCTGAAGGAAGCACCTTCGCCGGGCAACTGCTCATCGCTGACGTGACCTACGGCGGCGTCCAGCGGGCGTCCCTGGAGAAGGTCGGAGGCGAGTACCAGGGCGCGGTCTTCCGATTCACCCAGGGCCTCGAAGCCGGTGTCAACCGGATCAGCACGGGTCCCGACGGCGCCCTGTACGCAGGCGGCCTCGGCGCCGGTGGCAACTGGGGCCAGCCCGGCAAGCTGAAGCACGGCCTCCAGAAGCTCACGCCGGGGGCCAACGAGGCCTTCGACATCAAGACCATGCGCGCCACGAGGACCGGCTTCGAGCTGGAGTACACCAAGCCGGTCTCCCAGGCGACGGCCGACAAGCTCGCCGCGCGCTACCAGGCCGCCCAGTGGCGCTATGTGCCGACCGCTGCCTACGGCGGCCCCAAGGTGGACGAGGAGACGCTGCCGGTACGCGCGGCGACACTCTCCGCGGACCGCAAGAAGGTCACCCTGGACATTGCGGGCCTCAAGCCCGGACGCGTCGTCCATCTGCGCTCGCCCCGCCCCTTCACCGCCGAGGGCGGCAAGGAACTGTGGAGCACCGAGGCCTGGTACACCCTGAACCGCATCCCCGGCACCAGCCCCGCACAGCAGTCGTTGTACGAGGCGGAGGAGTCCCGGCTCGAAGGCGGTGCGGGCACCAACGACAACCACTCCGCCTACTCCGGCCGCGGCTTCGTCGACGGATACGGCACCAAGGGCGCCGCCACCACCTTCGACGTCACGGCCAAGAAGGGCGGCACCCATGACGTCGGCCTGCGCTACGCCAACGGCCCCCACCCGGCCGCCGGGACCAAGACGCTGAGCATCCACGTCAACGGCCGCAAGGTGCGGCAGACGAAACTCCCGAGCACCGGCACCTGGGACAGATGGTCCACCCGCACCGAACAGATCCCGCTGCGCGCCGGCGCCAACACCATCACGTACCGCCATGACGACGGCGACACCGGACACGTCAACCTGGACCTGCTCGCCGTCCACCCGCGGGGTGCCACGACCACCCTCTTCGACGGCACCGACCGCTCCCCGTGGCAGCACACCGACGGACGCACTCCCCAGTGGCCGCTGGTCGGCGACCGTGCCATGGAGGTCTGCTGCGGCGACATCCGCAGCAAGGAGGCGTACCAGGACTTCAAGCTGCACGTCGAGTTCTGGCTGCCGAAGCTCCCGCCGGACGTGACCGGGCAGGACCGTGCGAACAGCGGGGTGTACCTCCAGGAGCGTTACGAGATCCAGATCCTGGACTCGTACGGCGACAGCACACCCGCCGACAACGAGGCCGGCGCGATCTACACGAAGAAGGCACCCGACAAGAACGCCGCCAAGCCGCCCGAGACCTGGCAGACGTACGACATCACCTTCCGCGCCGCACGCTTCGACGACAGCGGCACGAAGACGCAGGACGCCCGCGTCACGGTGGTGTGGAACGGCGACACGGTCCACGACGACGTGGCGATCGACGGGCCGACGGGAGCGGGAGACGCGGAGAGCCCGGCGGCCGGTGCCATCCGGCTGCAGGACCACCGCAACGCGGTCCGGTACCGGAACATCTCGATCCAGCCCCTGTAGATCTCGACAACCGTCACGCGATGACGATCACGCGACGACGATCACGCGACGACGATCACTCGGCGACCGTCAGGGGGCTCGGCGGGACGCGCCGTAGCGGGCGCGTCCCGTCCTCCCGTGCCGCCGGACGCGTAGGGTCCGACGGCATGCAGCCCTCACGCCCCCCGCTGTCATGACCGGCCGCCGCAGCGCCGGACTGCTCCTGTTCCGCAACCCGGGCCCGGCGGTCGAGGTGCTCATCGGCCACATGGGCGGACCGTTCTGGGCCCGCCGCGACCACGCGGCCTGGTCGATCCCCAAGGGCGAGCACGGCGACGAGGAGGAACCGCTGGCAGCCGCGGTGCGGGAGTTCGAGGAGGAACTCGGCAGGGTGGCCCCCGCCGGGCCCTATCTGCCGTTGGGTGACGTACGGCAGGCGGGCGGCAAGACGGTGGCAGTCTGGGCCGTCGAGGCCGACCTCGACCCGGAGACCGTGGTGCCCGGCACCTTCCGGTTGGAGTGGCCGCGCGGCTCGGGCCGCTTCCAGGAGTTTCCCGAACTCGACCGGGTGGCCTGGCTGCCCCTCGACGGGGCCGCCGACAAGCTCGTGGCGGGCCAGCGGGTCTTCCTGGACAGGTTGGCCGCGCACTTGACTGCTTGAAGGGGTGCGGGGCGGGTGCCTGTGCGGGACGGGAGCCTGTGCGGGTGCGGGCTTCGCCTCGGCTCAGCCGCGCCCGCCCGGTGTGTCCCGTGTGTCCCGCACCGTCAGATCGCCGTGCTGATTCATGAACACCCGTCCGTGCCCCTCGGCCTTTCCGGACTGCTGGTACGTGGTCGATGCCGTGGGGGTGGGCGGCGGGAAAGCGGCGATCGCCGCCTGGAGTTCCGCTGCCGCGTCCGGATGGTCGTCCAGGAAGTCCTGGAGCCGCACGCGCCAGGCGCCGCGTGCCCGCGTCAACTCGGCGCCGCTGTCCGGGCGCCGCGCCACGGCCCGCAGCGCGTCGAGGCGTCGACCGGCGCTCTCGCTCTGTTCGGGGTCGCCTCGTCCGAGGATCCGCACGAAGCGGTCGCGCGTGGACTGCCAGGCGTCCTCCGCCGCCGCGCCGACCAGCCCGGCGGCGCTCGCGGCGGCCAGGGTGGCCAGCCATTCGGGGTCCATGTGGTCTGTCTCCTCACGTGTGTTTCGTACGTGGGTGTAGGGGTGTGTACGTGCGTACATGTGCCGGTGGGCTCAGCGGACGCGCTCGGCGGTCCAGTCCCCCTTCGCGCCCTGGCAGCCGGTGGAGAACTCGCCCTTCATGGAGTCGCCGTGGACGGTGCCGGTGAAGGCGATCGCCGACTGGCCGCCGCCCGCGGAGCCGAAGGTGATGCGGTCGCCCTTGAGGGTGCCGGTGAGCGCTCCGTCCAGGTCGCAGCCGGTGATGCCGCTGACGGTGAGGTCGCCGGTGATGCGGCCGCCGTCCTCTTTCAGGCGCGCGTCGAAGGTGCCGCCTCCCATGAAGACGGACCAGATGCCCGTCCAGCGCCCGTCGAGCCGCACGGCGGCGTCCGGGGCCGGTGCGGAGGACGCCGGTCCCGCGGAAGGGGTGGGCGGCACGGACGGGGTGACGGCGAGCCCGAAGTGCGAATAGCGCGCCGACACGGCGGCGGCACCGCCCGGCCGTGGCACCGCGTCGACGACGAGCCGTACGAGGCGCCCGCGCTTGTCGATCCGTGCGGTGAAGGCGGCGGACGAAGGTGCCGCTGATCGCGCTGATCGCGCTGATGCCGCTGATGCCGCTGATGCCGCTGATGTCACTGGTGTGGCTGGTGATGGTGGGGCTGCCGATGGGGAAGGGGTTGCCGATGGAGACGGGGGTGCCGGTTGGGGCGGGGGTTCCGGAGGCGGCGGGGACGCAGGCCGCAGCGTCCCCTCGAACTCGCACCCGTCGCGCTCGGCGGCGGTCACCGACCGCAGCAGCCGCGCGGCCGAGGTAGGGTCGACGGCGTCGGTGAAGGCGCCGTCGGACCGCACGAGGCCCCTGTCGGCCCCCGCGGGAACAAGCGTGCCCGCGGGCAGGGTGACCTTGCCCCGCGCGATGGTCCCCGCCACGGAAGGCCCGTCGCCCACCCGTTGGGTGAACCACGCGGAGCGGACCCGGGGGTCGGCCGCCCCCATGACACGGTGCGTTCCCCGGTGGACGGTGAAGCGGTAACTCGTCAAGCCCGTCCTGCGGGCCGCTTCCGCGAGGGCGGCGGGAGCCGAACGGCCGTCGACGGCGGAGTCGCACGAGGCACGCTTGCCCGGCAGGGACACGACGACGCCCACGGAGGTGGCGGCGACGACCACGACGGAGACCAGGGTGACCACGGCGGGCACGCTGACACCGCCGCCTCCCGCACCCAACGCCCCCGCCACCTTGCCGAACACGGACGTGGCCTTGGTGACGACCGCGCCGCCGGACACGGATCCGCCGGTACCCGCGCCGTACGCCGCGCCTTCGGCGCCCACAGAGGGCGGTCCCGGCGGGGGAGGAGGGACGCTGGGCGGTGGACCGGGCGCTCCGGCCGGGGCGGCGGGGTCGGCCAGCGGACCCTGCGGCAGATCTCCCGCCGCACCGTCGACTTCCGCACCCGTGAGGTGCCGGGCGGCCGCCGTCCCGGCCACGGCGGCCCCCGCCCCCGCGACCCCGACCACCGCGCCCGTGGCGCCCCGGCTCATCCGGCGCGGCCGCTCGGCGAGCCCGAGGACCACCTGGTGGTAGATGTTGCCGTGCTGTACGGCGTTGACCGTGCCGTGCCCATCGGCGGTCGCGAACTGTGTGGCGGCCGTATCTGCCGTATCTGCCGTATCTGCCGTGCCCGCCGTACTTGCCGTCGCGTCGGGCGGCGTACCCGCCGTACTTGCCGTCGCGTCGGGCGGCGTGCCCGCCGTACTCGCCGTCGTGTCGGGCCGCGCATCCGCCGTACCCGCTGTCACCTCGGGCGCCGCGAGCAGCGCATGCACCGCGTCCGTCAACCGCCGTGCCCGCGACTCATGTTGCGGATGCGCGGCGAGCGCGGAGGCCAGCTCCTGCTGCACATGGGGCACGGAATCCATGAGGAACTCGTCCCGCTCCGCGGAGTCGCGCCGCTCGGCCTCCGCCGCCCATGCCCGGATCCGCTCGACCGCCGAGCCGTCCCCCGGGTCCAGGAGTGCGGCCGTCCCCGCGTGGGCGACGGACCACGCGTCCGTACCGATCGCCGCCGCCAGGTGCTCGGCCACATCGGCAGCCGTGTCCGAAGCCGCTCCGGCAGTTGCTCGCGCGACGGCGGAGTCCGGGGGCCGTCCGTGCGGGCCGTGCGTGTCCTCGGTCATCAACGCCGCCTCCCCCGATGCGCCACGCCGCTGAGTTCGTGAAGCTAGCAGCCGAGGCCGCTCCCCAGCAGGCCTTCCGCGGGGAGCGCGAGGTGGGCGGCAGCGAAGGGCGCGCACAAGGCGCGTTCGGGCGGCGGAGTGCGCCGCCTGGCGGGGCGCAAGTGGTCACTGACGGCGTACTGGTACTTGCAACGGATTCCTGATACGCACACACATACGCCAGCACAGCCGCTTGATACGCACGCACCTACGTCGGCACAGCCGCCTGATACCCACGCACATACGCCAGCACAGCCAGCCGTACGGAACGCCGTCCGCCGAACGCCGGAGGTCCCTCATGGGCAAGCGCCGTACGCACCGCCCGAGCCTCGCGGCCGTGATCGCCCTCCTCGTCGCCGCCCTGTTCGGCGGAGGGATCGCCCCGGCCGCCCCGACGGACGGGACCGCCACCCGTGCCACCCCCTACGGGGCCCCCGGCGCGCCGGACGGCATCCCCCGCCTCACCGACGACCGCGGCCGCACCCTCACCCTGCGCGGCTGGAACGTCGAGGACAAGACCCACCACGGCCCCGACGCGCTCAGCGCGATCACCGAGCGGCACTTCGCCGATCTGCGCGCCCACGGCTTCAACTTCGCCCGCCTGCTGATCTTCTGGGACGACCTGGAGCCTCGGCGGGGACAGTACAGCGAGGCGTATCTGCGCAAGATCCGGCGCATCCTCGACTGGGCGCGCACCCACCGCGTCCACGTTGTCATCGACGCCCACCAGGACGTCTTCGGACCGGCGTTCAACCATCGCGGGATCCCGGCGTGGGCGACGCGCACCGACGGTCTTCCGTTCACCCCGCACCCCGACGACTGGTTCGCGGAGTACTTCGAACCCGCCGTCCAGCGGGCCTTCACCCACCTCTACGAGGACGCGGACCTGCGGCGCGCCCAGGCCCGCATGTGGCGGCTGCTCGCCGACCGCTTCGGCGGCCACCCCGCGGTCCTCGGCTACGACCTGCTCAACGAGCCGATGGGGGAGCTGCGGCAGGGCGAGGACCTGGCGACCGCGGCCCGCCGCATCGAAGCCACCCGGCTCACCCCGATGTACCGGCGCCTCGCCGCCGCGATCCGCACCCAGGACCGCACGAACTGGCTGTTCGTCGAGCCGACCCCGATCGTCGGCGAGGGCGTGCCCACCGGCCTCGGCCGGGTCGCCGACCGACGCGTCGTGTACGCACCGCACTTCTACAACACCGCGATGGAGGCGGGCGCAGACTACGATCCGGCCGCCGGCTGGATCGAGGCATACGAGAAGGCCGTCACCGCCTACCCGCGCGCGCAGGCGATCCCGGTGGTCGTGGGGGAGTGGGGCCCGCTGAACAGCGGCTTGCCGAACATGCGCAGGTTCCACGACGACGCCCTCGCCTCCTTCACCCGGTACTCGTCGGGGTGGGCGGCCTACGTCTGGTGCTACGGCGGCGGCTACTGCGCCCTCGACCGGGACGGCCGTCTCCGCACCAACAAGGAACGCACCGTCACCCCGTACGCCCCCGCCGTCGCGGGCACCGTACGCTCCGACACCCACGATCCCGGCACCGGCACCTACCGTCTCGCCTACCGTTCGGCCTTTCGCCCCGGCACCACCGCGCTGTCCCTGCCACCGAGCCGCACCGGCTGGCGGATCGCCGTCACGGGCACGAAGGCGCGGCCCGGTACACGGCACGTGCCCGCCGGACCGGCACGGCAGGTCACGGTGCGGGCGGCAGGTGGCGCCGAGGTGGAGGTGACGGTGCGACCGGCCGCGTGACGGCGACCGGCTTGCCGGTGTGGCTAGCGCCGGTGGTTGCGGCGGTAGCGGAACGGGCCCGGCAGGTCCATGGAGGAGGAGCGCCGACCGGTGGAGCTGATGTTGTGCCGGGGGCCGTGCCTGCCGCCCAGCGTGATCGACCACGAGCGGCCGTTGATATTCAGCCGGACCCCGGGCAGGATCCGGAACGACTTGCGGTAGTGGATCGGCATCGCGGACTCCTCGCGTCCCTCGTGCTCCCGCTCGCGGACGATCTCGTCGGCGCGGTCGTCGTACGGCTCGACCCGGTCCTCGTACGGCGTCGGCTCGGCATCGACGACGACCCGCACCGGCACGCCGGAGCGCTCGAGCGCGAAAGGCAGCCGGTCATGAAGAAGGGCAAGGAGAGCAACCGCTCCTTGCCACTCTCAACTTATAGCGCACCGGGGGGCTTGCGGCAAGGCCCCCGTCGTGACGCAAAATCGCAGGCCACAGCCCGAACCCGCGGACATGGGAGTCTCCCGAAGTGCACGTGCTTTCATCAGCAAGCCCCCTGAACACCGGCGTCTTCGACCTGCCCGACCGCCTCTCCGCCAAGGCCGCCCCGACGCTGATCGCCGATGACGAGAAGCACTTCACAGCCGTCGCGGCCAGCGTCGAGCAGGCCATCGCCGAACTGTCCGAGCGCCTGGACGCCGAGCTCAAGGCACCCGGCGGCACCGGCCGGCAGGCGATGGACCGGGACGCGGAGGTGCACCGCCTCACCGGCCGCCTGCGCGCCCTGCGCCGCTTCGGCCTCGACCTGTGCCTCGGGCACATCGTCACCGCCGACGCCCCCGAACCCGTGTACATCGGCCGGCTCGGCCTCACCGACAGCGACGGGAACCGGCTGCTCGTCGACTGGCGCTCACCCGCGGCCGAGCCCTTCTTCGGGGCGACCCACGCCAACCCGATGGGCCTGGCGAGCCGCCGCAGATACCGCTGGACCGGCGGCCGGATCAGCGACTACTGGGACGAAGTATTCACCGCCGAGGGCCTCGAACGGCACGCGGCGCTCGACGACCAGTCCGCCTTCATCGCGAGCCTCGGAAGCAGCAGATCGGCCCGGATGCGCGACGTGCTCGCCACCATCCAGTCCGACCAGGACGCCATCATCCGCGCGAGCTCCCGCGGCGCCCTCGTCGTCGACGGCGGACCGGGCACGGGCAAGACCGTGGTCGCCCTGCACCGCTCCGCCTACCTGCTCCACTCCGACCCCCGCCTCGGCCACCGCAAGGGCGGCGTGCTGTTCGTCGGCCCGCACCGGCCCTACCTGGCGTACGTCGCCGACGTGCTGCCCAGCCTCGGCGAGGAGGGCGTACAGACCTGCATCGTGCGGGACCTCGTCGCCGAGGGTGCCACGGCGCCGGAGGAGAGCGACCCCGAGGTCGCCCGCCTGAAGTCGTCCGCGGACATGGTGAAGGCGATCGAGAAGGCCGTCTCCATCTACGAGGAGCCGCCCGCGAAGGGCATGACGGTCACCACCGACTGGGGCGACATCCGGCTGAGCGCCGACGACTGGGCCGAGGCGTTCGAAGCACCGGACCCCGGTACACCGCACAACGAGGGGCGCGAACAGGTCTGGGAGGAACTGGTCGCGATCCTCCTCGACAAGCTCGACGGCGACGTCCCGATCCACGCGTTCCGTGCCTCGCTGCGGTACGACGCGGAACTGGTCGAAGCCCTGCACCGCGCCTGGCCGCTGCTCGACGCGGCCGACGTGGTCTCCGACCTGTGGACCGTCCCCGCCTATCTGCGGCTGTGCGCCCCCTGGCTCGAAACCGACGAGGTGCGCAGGTTGCAGCGCAAGGACGCACCCCAGGCCTGGACGGTGTCCGACCTGCCGCTCCTGGACGCGGCACGGCAGCGGCTCGGCGACCCGGAGGCGACCCGGCGCAAGCGCAGGCAGGAGGCCCTCCTCGCCGCCCAGCGCGAACGCATGACGCAGGTAGTCGACAACCTGATCGACGCCGCGTCCTCCTCGGGTGCCGACGGCGACGACGGCGAAGGCCTGGTGACGATGTTGCGCGGCCAGGACGCCCAGGTAAGCCTGGTCGACGAGGCCGAGCTGCCCACCACCGACGCGGATCTGCTCGCCGGTCCCTTCGCGCACATCGTCGTGGACGAGGCACAGGAGCTGACCGACGCGGAGTGGCAGATGCTGCTGCCGCGCTGCCCGTCCCGGAGCTTCACCATCGTCGGGGACCGGGCCCAGGCCAGGCACGGGTTCACCGAGTCATGGCGGGAACGTCTCGGGCGTATCGGTCTCGACCGCGTCGAAGTGGCGTCCTTGACCGTCAACTACCGCACGCCCGAGCAGGTCATGGCGGAAGCCGAGCCGGTCATCCGCGCCGTGCTCCCCGACGCCAATGTGCCGACGTCGGTCCGCAGGGGCGACGTCCCCGTCGTCCACGGCTCCGTCACCGAGCTGGCGTCGATCCTCGACACCTGGCTGGCCGCGCACGCCGAGGGGACCGCCTGCGTGATCGGCGACCCCACGTTCCAGGAGACCCCCCGGGTCCGGTCGCTGACGCCCGGCCTTTCGAAGGGCCTGGAGTTCGACCTGGTCGTCCTCGTCGACCCCGAGGCATTCGGCGAGGGCGTCGAAGGAGCGGTCGACCGCTATGTCGCGATGACCCGGGCGACCCGGCAACTGGTGATCCTCACCAGCTCCTGAAACCGCCCGGCCGCCCCCCTGGCGTGCGGGGTCGTGCTCACGCCCACTTCTGCTGTCGCGTGGGCGCGCAGCGCACCGCGCGCAGACCGGCGCGGCCGTCGTCCTCCAGGCACCTGCCGGTGTCCGCGTTCCTGAGGCCGACCGCCTCGTCGGGTCCCGGAGCGAACACCCACTTCTGGGAGGACGCCGCCCCGCACCGCTCGGTGCGCAGGTCCGCCGGGTCGTGGTCGAGGCACTTTCCCGTGGCGTGATTGCGGAGCTGGCGCGCACCGTCGGCATACCGGCGTACGGTCCACCACTGGTACGGCATTCCGTTGCACGCGTAGGAGCGCAGCCCCTTGTCGAGGCTGTCGTCCAGGCAGTTGCCCGTGGCCCGGCTGACGAAGATCCGGGTGGCCTCGGGCGGTCTCGTGGCACCCGCCCCCGCGGAGTGCGGAAGGCCGTCACCGGCCGGGGCCTTCGCGACGGTATCGGCGGGGCGAGCCGGGGAGAAGGGCGGGGCGGCAGGCGAGGGGTGCAGCGGGGGCACCGGCCCTGAGGGCACGGAGGACGAGGGAACCGGTGCGGCGCGCGAGGCGGACGGGGAATCGTACGGGAGGACGAGCAGGGTGACGACGACGCCGGTGAGCAGACCGGCCGCGGCTCCGGCCGCCGCACAGGCCCACCGGGCGTTGAGCCGGGCCCGCACGGACGCGCGGGCGCCCCGGGCGGCTGCGGGCGGCCGGGGGCCGGCGGCGGGCCGCGAGGGCTCGGCGGCGGGTTGCGGGGGCTCGGCGGCGGGCTGCGGGCGCTCGGCGGCCGGTTCCGGCAGAGGCTCCGGCCTGCTGCGGTCGGCCGCTTCCCACAGGGCCCGGTACTCGGTGGGGTCTCCGCCAAGGGCCCGGCACACGTCGCGGACCACGGGCCAGGGCGGGACGATGTCCCCCCGGAAGTAGCGCGAGAGCGACGAGTCGCTGATCCGCACCTGCTCCTCAAGGCTCCGCAGCGTGCGCCCCGAACGCTGCTGCAGGGCGCGCAGCGCCCCGCCCAACCGCCGCGCCGCCGCGGCGTGTTCCGCTCGTCCGCGGTCGGTCATCGAGAACTGCTCCCTGTATGGCGACCCGACGGAAGAGGGGCACCTGGAGGGCGAGATCCGCTCCAGGTGCCCGGTGCGCGGGCCTTCGTGCGTGGGTCTTCCGAGAAGTCGGACTGCGCGGGTCTCCTGAGGAGGTCAGACTCGGTCGGCCGCGATCAGGACGTACTGGAAGGACCCGTCCTTGTAGGAGTTGATGAACGCGTCCTCAATCCCTGTGACCAGGGAAGACGTGGCCCGCAACTCCCAGTACGGCAGGGTGGCGGGAGTGAGGTCGACGACGGCCTGCGGCACGAGGCGGTTGTCGGCCATGGCGCGCAGGTACTCCCGGCGGGAGTGGATGTTGCACTCGAAGTGCGCGTTGATCTGCGAGACCCACTTCGACGGCTGGCCGTACCGCGGGTTCCAGCAGCCGGTGATGGTCACATAGCGGCCGCCGACCGCGAGGATGCGCGCGTGCTCGGCGAACAGGTCGTGCAGGTCGACGTACATGCTCGACTCGTTGTTCCACGATGCCGCGGCCTCCCCGGTCGCGAAGGGCATGGCGAGCATGTTGCAGACGCGGGCGTGGACGTGGTCCTGCATGCGCAGTTCGCGCGCCCGGTTGTTGGCGAAGGCGGCCTGTTTGGCGGACAGCGTGACGCCTTCCACCTTGCAACCGAAGCGCTGGTGGGCCATGACCATCGAGCCGCCGCGGCCGCAGCCGGCGTCCACCAGGGTGTCGTCACGCCCGATGTCCCCGAGGTGCCCCAGGAGGAACTCGGCCTGTGCCGACTCCAGGCGGTGGAGCTCGGCGATCAGCTTCTTCTCGCTCTCGCTGTCCTCGGCGTCGCCGAGCGCGGAGTGGTCGACGTCCCCGATGCCGTAGTGGTGGTGGTAGAGGCCGTCGACATCGCCGAGACGCAGGTTCACGGGCCTGGCCTCACCGTCCCAGTAGCGGGCGATGTCCCCCTGGTAGGGCGTCGCGGGGCCGGGGATGCGCAGGGGGGTGCCGCTCGACGTGGCGGTGAGTTCGGTGCTCGTCACAGATGATTCCATTTCTCTTACCAGAAGTCGGGCAGGCTGTAGCGGTAGGTGTTGGTCCGGTGCCAGTAGTGGTTGCCGTCGACCCACGCGGCCACGCCGCGCAGGAAGCGCTGCGCACTCGGCACGGGGCAGGCGGCGGCCAGCTCCGCGGCCGCGGCCTCGAAGTCGCGCATGAGCTCGTTGTGGACCTCGACCGCCTTCAGATAGGCGTCCCGTTCCGGGAGGCCCTCACGGTCGGCGATCACTACGGGCAGGTTCAGGTGCCGGCCCGGCGATTCGAGTTCCTTGGTGTACGAGTAGAGGTCGTTCACGATGGTCGTCGCGTTGCCCGCGAGTGCGATGACCCTCTGCATGGCGGGCATGGCGTGCAGGTCCGCGGGGAGTTCGTAGCCGCCGACGGTGTCGGTGATGGTCGGGCAGGGGCGGAAGTTGTTGAACTGGCGCATCGCCAGGTACTCCCACACCTCGGGCACGTGGTCCAACTGGGCCCAGGCGGCTTCGGCGAGGTACCCCATGTGCAGCCGGGCCATGTCGTGCCGGAACCGGTCGGCCTGGGAGGGGCTGCCCGCCTGGACGAAGTACTCCATGGCGGAGCGGTAGGCACGCCGGGGCGCGTCCGCGTGGAGGGACCGCGCCCATTGCGGCTGGTACTCCTGCGTCGTGTGCAGCGGGTCGAGGGCGGTGTGCGCGAGGAGCAGGCGTCCTCCGAGGCCTTCGGGTGAGCCTCCGTGGTCCTCGCAGTAGCAGTCGTCGACCGCGTTCTCGGCCACCATCAGACGGGTGGCGATCATCAGGTGGTCGACGGTGGGGGCGTCCGGGTGGCAGGCGACCATGTAGCGGCCCACCGAGAAGCCGTCGAACTCCTCCTCCCAGTCGTCGGGATACAGAGAGACCTCGTCGAGCGCCCAGGACTTGATCCTGCGGCTGACCTCCTCGACCCGCACCGGGTCGGGTTCGGGCACCGGGTGGTGGTAGAGGCCGGGGACCGCCGTCCCCTCCGCCTCGGCCGACGGGGGCTGGGGCTGCGGCTGTGCGGGCGTTTCCGGTTCCGCCCCCGGGACGAGGCGCAGGCCCGCGGTGCCCAGGCCGCTGGGGCCCCGCAGAATCCGGGCCAGATCGGCGTCCGGTGCGGGAACCGCGGCGGGCGGGGCGCTGAGAACGGGCGGGGCGTCAAGGCTGGGCGGGGCGCCGAGGCTGGGCGGGGCGTCGAGAACGGGCGGGGCTGGCGGCGAAGGCGTACTTGCCGGACTGCCGAGGGCGGCCTTGATGTCGCAGGCGCGGGCCGCCGCTTCGGCCAGGACGTGTGCCCCGAAGCGGGAGGTTGCCTCGGGCACACTCGACTGTGGAGGTGCCGACTGGGGCGTGTGCGCGGGTGTCGGCTCGGGCGCGGCGGGCATCCAGGGCTCCTTGGTGGGGTGGGCGGCCGGATCCACTACCTGCCCCAGCGGGCGATCTGCACGTTCTCCAGGACGCCGACCGCGTCCGGCACGAGGATCGCGGCGGAGTAGTAGGTGCTGACGAGGTAGGAGGTGATCGCCTGCTCGTTCAGGCCCATGAAGCGGACCGACAGGCCCGGTTCGTACTCGTCCGGCAGGCCGGTCTGATGCAGACCGATCACGCCCTGGTTGTCCTCGCCCGTACGCATGCAGAGGATCGAACTGGTCTTCTCCTTGGTGATAGGGATCTTGTTGCAGGGCAGGATCGGGACCCCACGCCAGGCCGGGACCTGCTGACCGCCGAGGTCGACGTGGTCGGGGTAGATCCCACGGGAGTTGAGTTCGCGCCCGATCGCCGCGATCGTCCTGGGGTGCGCCAGGAAGAACTTGGAGCCGCGGCGGCGGCAGAGCAGTTCGTCCATGTCGTCGGGGGTCGGCGGCCCTGAGTGCGGCTGGATGCGCTGCTTGAAGTCGGCGTTGTGGAGCAGGCCGAACTCCCGGTTGTTGACCAGCTCGTGCTCCTGGCGCTCACGCAACGCCTCGATGGTGAGCCGGAGTTGCTCCTTTGTCTGGTTCATCGGACCGTTGTAGAGGTCGGAGACCCTGGTGTGGATCCGCAGAACGGTCTGCGCGGCGGAGAGTTCGTACTCGCGCGGATTCAGTTCGTAGTCCACGAAGGCGCCGGGCAGTTCGTGCTCGCCGGTGTGGCCCGCCGACATGGCGATCTCCGCCTCGCCGCGGTGGTTCTGCCGCCGTCGGGAGCGCGACCTGAACTCTTCGAGATGGACCCGCAGGGCGGGCGCCGCGGACACCACGGCCGCGAAGTCGGCGCGGGACAGGGTCAGCAGGGTGCCGGCGGTCTCGGCGGTGGCGGTGTGGTCCCACCTGGCGTCCTCCTCCAGGAGGGCGTGCTCGCCGAACCGGTCGCCGTCGGCGAGTACGTCCAGGACCACCTCGTCGCCGTAGGGCCCGGCCGAGGTCTGGCCGACGCGGCCGTGGGCGATCAGATGCAGGTGGTCCGCGGGCGCCCCGCGCTCGGCCAGCGTCTCGCCGACCCGGAAGTCGCGCTGCACGCACCGGTCGGCGATGGCGGTAAGCACCTCCACGTCGTCGAAGCCGCGCAGCAGCGCCAGTTCACCGAGTTCACGGGGGATGACCCGGACGTCGGCGCCGTCCTGGACGAACTCCACGGTGCCGTCGCCGACGGTGTAGCTCAGGCGGCGGTTCACCCGGTAGACCCCGCCCTTGGTCTCCACCCAGGGGAGCATCCGCAGCAGCCAGCGAGAGGTGATCTCCTGCATCTGCGGGGCGGACTTGGTCGTGCTGGCGAGATTGCGGGCGGCCGCCGTGCCCAGGCTGGTCTGCCGCGGCAGCTCCGCTCGTGTTTCCGGGCTCGAGTCAACAGTCATCGGGCGAGCTCTCCTTGCTCAGAGGAGTGACGCGTGTACGTGGACGTCACCGGTAACGGAAGAAATGGGAGTGGGCAGGCAGAGGTAAAGGGGATATAGGCGTATAGGGAGGGGAATCCGTCCAGATTCACAGGAACCCTAGTGGCCACTTCGCCCGCCGGGCCAAGGAAAGCCGCCGACATTAACTCGATACGATGATCGTGCCCGCCCGATGTTTGCCCGTGTACCTACGGGTTTCAGCCGAGATCACCTCGGGTCGGCCCTTGCCTCCCGGTCCCACTTCTGCCTCTCAGGCCACGTCCACGCCGTCCAGCTCCGCGTAGTACGCGTCCTTGGCCAGGCGGATCGTGTTCCAACCCGCCCGCAGCACCAGGGGAGTTCCGGCCGTCGACCGCCAGCGGTCCCAGTTGGTGTGCGGGTAGGGGACGACGCCCGCCGCGGCGCCGTTCACCGTCAGCCGGTGCGCGGCGGCGACCGGGGCGCCCGCGCCGTCCTGGGAGCCGTTGCCGTAGCGTACGAACAGCGTGTGCGCGCCCGCGGACGCGGCGAAGACCGTGAACTCGACGTGGCTGTCGGCGTGGTCGATCCTGCCGACCGCCTTGCCGCCCGAAGCGAGGGGGGCGTCCCGGACGACCGCGTTCACGACTCGGGCGTCCTCCGCCTCGTAGAACGTCTTGCTGCCGCGCACCACCGGCCGGCCGGCCGCGAAGCCGAGGTCGGCGGCGTACAGGAACCGCTGTGTGTAGTCGGCGTTCCAGCCGTGGAAGACGATGCGGTCACGGCCGTCGGGACCCGTCACCACGTCCTGGCCGCCGGGGCCGCGGACCGCTCCCGCGAAGCTGTCCGTCGTCATCAGCGGCCCGGCGGCCTTGGCATACGGGCCGGTGAGCCGATCGGCGACCGCGTACCCGGTGCGGTACTGGTCGCGGCTGTAGAAGTGCGCGGAGTAGAACAGGACGTAACGGCCGCCGCGCCGGACCAGGGTCGGCGCCTCCACCAGCGGGTCCTCCCACTCCCTGTCCTGCTTGACGAGCCGCGTGGCGCCGCCCGTGAGGCGGGTGCCGTCCCACGACGTGGGCTGGAGGTGCAGCCAGGTGTCGCCGCCGAGGCCGCAGCAGTTGCCGTCGTTCTTCCACAGCACGTACCGCTGACCGTTCTCCGTGTACGAGGCCGCGTCGATGGCGCCGCCCTCCGCGGCAGGGCAGATCAGCGGCCCGTCGCCGACCGGCCGGAACGGTCCTTCGGGCGACGGCGAGAGCGCGACGCCGACGCACTGCCGGTCGCTCGCGCGGTCGCGGGCCGTGTAGTGCAGGGTGAACCCGGCTCCGTTGTCGTACACCTCCGGCGCCCACACCAGACCGCGGTCGGGCACGGCCCAGGCGCCGAGCGCGGGCAGGACGTCGGCGCCGTCGACGCGCCAGTGGGTGAGATCGGCGGACGTGGCGTGCTGGACGTGCTGTCCGGCGCCGTTGGTGGCGTACGCGTGGTAGGTGCGGCCGACCTTCACGATGTCGGGGTCGGGGAAGTTCCGGGCGAGCACGGGGCCGTCGGCGGGGGCTGCCGCCGCCGGGGCGGGCGCTGCTGCCGCCGGGGCGGGCGCGGCCGGGGCGTGGGTGCCTGCCTGGGCCTGGCCGAGGATCAGAATCAGGATCAGGGCCGCGGCGGTGAGTCCGCAGGCTGCGATACGACGTCGCATGGGGTGTTCCTTCCCGCGGCGCCGGCTGCGGGAAGCCCACGGGCGCGGGCCGGTCCGCGAACCGGTCCGCACAGGGGACGAGTCGGCAGTGTCGTCCGGTCAACGCGCCCCAGGCCCCCAGGACACCACCGCGACGGCCCCCAGGACACCACCACGTCGGCCCCCGGCACCCGCCGTGTCCGAACAACCTGACAGAAGATCGCCCGAAAGGGGTGGGAGGATGCGCTCGGCGGGTATGCGGTGATCACGCTCGCCTCGCACCGCGACCGCGGGCGAAAGTCTCGGCGGCCCGCCCGGCCGGGCCCACCCTTCAGGAGGCGACCCATGAACGAGCCCTACGCTCTCCGCCAACTGCTCGTCCTCGTCGACCGCTGCGAGAGCGGCACTCTGTTGCCCGACGAAGCCGCCGAACTCCGCGCCGCGATACGCGCGTTGTACGCCCGCCCCGCCGCCGACCGCGAGATCGTGCTGCACCGTCGCATGACCAAGGCCGTCGAGGCCGCCGTCGACGACTACCGCGCGCAGACCTGTCAGTGGACCGAGGCGGACGGCACCACATCGGAGATCGCCCGGCGGGCCACATCGGCGGCGTTCGGTGCGGTGCGGGCGGTGGTGCCGCTCCAGGAGGAGCCGCACGCGTGCCTCTTCGACGCCGGACGGGTGCCCGTCGAAGCCGGTGCCCGGGGGCTATGATCCGATCTTCCGTCGCTGGAAGGTGGCCCGCCCATGCCTGTGCCGAGCCTGCTCGCGGTCTTCGCGCACCCGGACGACGAGTCGCTGGCGGCGGGCGGGGTGCTCGCCCGCCACGCGGCCGCGGGCGCGCGCACCGCGGTCGTCACGGCGACGTGGGCCGCGGACTCCCCGCGCGCCGCCGAGCTGGCCGACGCGCTGCGGATCCTCGGCGCAGGACCGCCGAGGATGCTCGGCTACGCCGACGCCCGCGTACCGCAGTCGGCTCCGGGCGGCGCGCGGTTCTGTGACGCGCCCCTCGACGACGCGGTGCGGCGACTGGTGGCGCACATCAGGGAGTTCCGGCCGGAGGTCATGGTCACGCATGACGCCTACGGCGGTCTCTCCGGGCACCCGGACCACGTGCACACCCACCGGGTGACCGTGCTCGCCGCCCAGGCGGCCGGGCTCGGACAGCTCTGCCCGGAAGCCGGTGCCCCTTGGCAGCCGAGCGCCCTCTATCTGGCCACGCACCCGCGCTCGGCCGTGGCGGCGCTGACGGAGGTGGTCGGCGCGCGCGAGGCGGTGTACAGCGTCCCCGACGAGCTGGTCACCACGGCCGTCGACGTCCGGCCCTGGCTGGAACAGAAGACCGCCGCCGTCCTCGCGCATCGCACCGAGGTGGCACGCGGAGCCGTGCCGGGGCTGATCGCCGAGCTGCCGCCGACGGCACGCGAGCGCCTGCTCGGCACCGAGTGGTACATCCGCCAGGGCCTCGCCCCCGACGCCCCGGGCGCCGCGAAGGACGTCTGTACGGAACTGACCGCGACTGCCTAAAGCTGCCGCAGGTGTACCCGCCCTAGAGCTGCCGCAGATGGTCCCGCAAGGTGCGGGCCACATGCGCCATGAGGGCGTCCGCGCCGAACTGGGTGCCCGCGGGGACCAGGGACTCGGTGAGCACGGCGACGGCGAAGGTCTGGCCGTCGGCGTGCTCGACGACGCCGATCTCGTGGCGGAGGTTGAGCAGGGTGCCGGTCTTGGAGGACCAGGTGGTGGCGTCGGAACTGAAGTCCGGTGTCAGGCGGTGCCGGATGAGGTTGTGGGCCATCAGCTCCCGGACCCGCGCGGCCACCTCCGGGTGGATCTTCGACGGAGTCCACAGGGCCTGCAGCAGTTCGACGCAGGCGCGGGCGCTGCCGGTGTTGGCGCGAGTGGTGTCGAGCTGGGGGATCCGATGGCCGCGGCCGCTGGTGCCCGCGTCGATGGCCAGGGAGTGCGCGAGGTGGACCTGCTCGGCGGTGAAGCGCTCCGTCGGCGTGTCGGACAGCGCGCGCAGGCTGTGCCTGATGGTGAAGCCGCGCAGCCCGAACTCGTCGACGATGGCGGCGACGCGCGCGGGCGGGGTGAGGTCGAACAGTGCGTCGCCCGCTGAGTTGTCGCTCACCGACGTGCTCAGATACAGCAGGTCGTCGATGGCTATGCGGGCGGGGTGGCGGAAGCGGCTCACGCCCGTGGGCCCGGGCGTGGTGATCCTGCCGGGCTGCACGTCGAGAGCTGTCGCCCCGTCGATCTCGCCCCGCCGGACGCGCTCCGCCGTGGCGATGGCCAGCGGAATCTTGACCAGCGATGCAACCGGCAGCAGGGTGTCGGGCTCTAGGCCGATCTCGTCGCCCGATCCCAGATCGCGTACGAGGACACAGCAGCGCAGACCACCGTCACGCAGTTCGGCGCGCAGCTCGCGCAGCAGCGATTCCGTGTTCACGTGGCCCCTCCCGCGGCGGTCGCCCGACTGTCCGCGCCGAGGCAGCGGGCGATGGCCCCGCCGAGCCGTGCCTGGAGGTGCCGGGGGTTGCCGTCCGCGGCGGCGCCGAGGGCGAACCCCCGGTCGATCGTGAGTTCGCCGACGGGCCGCCAGATCAGACCGAGCTCCGCGGCCTGCGCGCGGGAGCACAGCAGCAGATCGTCGCCGCACAGGACGTCCGCCGCGGCCATCGTGAGCTGCTCGGCGGCGACGAGTTGGGCGGGGCGCAGGCCGAGCGCGTCGCGCAGACGGGTCAGCGGGTCCCGGATGTGCGGTACGTCGTCCTCCGGCTGGATCCAGATGCGCCGGGCCGGTCCTTGGGACCCGCGGCGGAGCCGCAGCGTCTCCACGTACACGCGCTGCACACCGGGGTCCCGTGCGGTCGCGAGACCGAGCGGCACGGACCACGAGGCCTCGTCCGCGGGCACCGCGAGCAGCGCGGCCCGCACCTGCTGGGAGTCGACGAGCTCCCTGCGCCGCGCGGGACCCTCGACACGCAGGTCGAGCGTGATGCCCTGTCCGCGCGCGTCGGCGACGAGGCGGGCGAGGGCTGCGGTGGAGCAGATGCCGGGCACCGCGAGCCGCCACGGCTTGTGCCTGACGGCCTCCGCCTCGTGCAGCAGCACATCGGCCGCCCGCACCAACTGCCTGGCCGTCGGCAGCAGGTCCCGGCCGAAGGGGGTCAGGACCGCACGGCGCGAGGTCCGCTCGAACAGCGGCTCGCCGAAGCGCTCCTCCAGGGCGGCCACACGACGGCTCGCCACCGGCTGGGACATCCGGGCGGCCGCGGCGCCGACGGTGAAACTGCCGCGCTCACTGACGCTGACGAACGCGCGACACGCCCCTACGAGATCCACAGCCCGCACCTTATGCCCTATGCCGGAACAGCATGAAACCGCGCGTTGGCGTATTGGACCGCATGACCGTCCCGCGGCGAAGGTGGTTCCGGCACTGATCACCGCACCGGGACGGGCCGTGCCGCGCCGTCCCCCTGTGCCCCGCGCGCGGGGCGCCCTGGAGGTTTGGACCATGCAGTACACCCGTGCCCGGCGTGCCGTCGTCGGCGCGCTCACCGCACTCGCCCTCGTCCCGCTCGTGGCCTGCGGCCAGGACGAGTCCCCGGCGCCGTCGTCCTCGAAGTCACCCGGCGGGGCTTCGGGGACTTCAGGAACTTCCGCGACTTCGGGGACGCCAGGGGCGACGAAGACCTCGAACGTCTCCGGGCGGCCGACGACGGCCAAGAAACCGTACGCCCGCGCGTTCAAGGAGCTGGAGCGCGAGTTCGACGCACGGCTCGGTGTGTACGCCGTCGACACCGGCACCGGACGCGAGGTGGCCTACAACGACGGCCGGCGCTTCGCGTACAACTCCACGTTCAAGGCCCTCGCCGCCGGTGCCGTGCTGCGCGAGAACACCCCGGCGGGGATGGACAAGGTGGTGAAGTACTCCAAGGAGGATCTGATCGCCAACTCACCCGTGACCGAGAAGCACGTCGACACGGGGATGAGCCTGCGAGCCCTGTGCGACGCGGCCGTCCGCTACAGCGACAACACCGCGGCCAACCTCCTGTTCGACGAGCTCGGCGGGCCCGAGGGCCTCGACGCCGACCTGGAGAAGCTCGGGGACCATGTGACACGGGTGGAGCGCGTCGAGCCCTTCCTGAGCCGGTGGGTCCCGGGCGAGAAGCGGGACACGAGCACGCCGCGCGCCCTGGTGAAGGATCTGCGGGCGTATGTGCTGGGCGACGTCCTCGACGAGCCCGATCGCGCGCTGCTCGCCCGGTGGCTGAAGACCAACACGACCGGGGACAACGTCATCAGGGCCGGGGTGCCCAAGACCTGGGTGGTCGGGGACAAGACGGGGACCGGCAGTTACTACGGCGCCCGCAACGACATCGCCGTCGTGTGGCGTCCGGACGCCGCCCCGCTCGTCGTCGCGGTCCTGTCGCACCGCGCCGACAAGGACGCCACGCCCGACGACCGGCTGATCGCCGAAGCGGCGTCCGTGGTCGCCGACGCGCTGCCATAGCCGGGCACGTTCGTCACGCCGGGCCTGCTGGTCACGCCGGGCACGCCGAAATTGGCTGGCGCGGGGGCCCGGCAGGGCGGAGGATGCCCAGGGTCCGAGGGCGCGGGCGCCCTTGCCACCTTCCCGGGGGGAAGCCGTGATGACCGCTGCCGAGTCCGAGCCCGGGTCGAATGCGTCGGGGCCGTCGGGGCCGTCGGGGCCGTCGGGGCCGCCGGGGACACGGCCGCCCGTGGTCCGGACGGCGGGCGGGACGGTACGGGGCGGACGGGAAGCCGGGGTCGCGGTCTTCCGCGGCATCCCGTACGCCGAACCCCCGGTCGGCGCGCTGCGGTTCGCCGCACCGCAGCCCGCACGGGCCTGGAGCGGGGTCCGCGAGGCCCTCGCCTTCGGCCCGCCGCCCCCGCAGGGCGGCCACTTCGGCATGGACGCGCTGGCGCGGGACGCTGTCGGCGACAACTGGCTGACGGTCAACGTGTGGTCGCCCGACCCCGGCCCCGGCGCGGCGCTGCCCGTGCTCGTGTGGATCCAGGGCGGTGCCTATGTGATCGGCATGTCGGGGCTGCCCGAGTACGACGGCGGGCGGCTCGCACGACACGGTGTCGTCGTGGTGACGTTCAACTACCGGGTCGGCCTCGAGGGGTTCGGGCAGTTCGAGGGGGCGCCCGCCAACCGGGGACTGCTCGACCAGGTCGCCGCTCTCACTTGGGTGCGCGACAACATCCGGGCCTTCGGCGGCGACCCCGGCCGCGTCACGGTCTTCGGACAGTCGGCGGGCGGGGGATCGGTCGCCGCGCTCCTGGCCATGAAGTGCGCGTCCGGGCTCTTCCGCCGTGCCGTCGCGCAGAGCGCGCAGGGCACGTACTTCGCGCCGGAGCTCGCCGCGGACATCGCGGGGGCCTGCGCCGCCGAGCTGGGACTGCGGCCCACGGCGGCCGACCTGAGCGACACCGACCCGCGCCTGCTCGCCGCCGCCGGTGACGCCGTCAGCGCCACCATGAGCCGGTGGGCGCCACGGTGGGGCCCGCCCGCGCACCGCACGATCCCCGTGGCCCCCGTCGTCGACGGCGACGTCCTCACCCGCACCCCGTGGCAGGCCCTTGCCGGTGGTGCGGCGCGCGACATCGAGCTGCTCGTGGGCCACACCCGCGACGAGCAGCGCCTGTTCACGGCCATCGACGGTCTGCTCGGCGAGGTGGACGAGGAGCAGGCCGCGAGCGCGCTCGACGTGTTCGCCCCGGGGCCCGACGGCGCGCGCCGCTACCGGGACGCCTTTCCCACCGCGGGCCCGGACGAGCTGTACGAACTGGTCCACTCCGACTGGCTGTTCCGCATGCCGACGCTCCGCCTGGCCGAGGCCCACTCGGCCGCCGGCGGTCGGGCGCACGTCTACGAGCTGACCTGGTCCGCGCCGGGGATGGGCGGCGCGTTGGGTGCCTGCCACGGGCTCGACGTGCCCCTCGTCCTCGGCAACCTCGACCGCGGGCAGCCCGCCCTGCTGATCGGCGATGCGCCGTCCCCGGAGGCGGCGGACCTGTCAGGCCTGATGCGCTCCGCGTGGACGTCGTTCGCCGCCGACGGCGAGCCCGGCTGGCCCGCGTACGACACCGGGCGACGCCTCGTTCAGCTTTTCGACGCCCGACCGGCCGTCGCCGCCTACCCGGAGGAGCGCTCACGGGGGATCTGGGAGAGCCATGCGTTCCCCGCGCTGCCGCTGATCGGCTGACAGCGGCGGGGGCCGGCTCTCCCGTCCCGTACGCCTCACCCCGCCGCCGCAGCCGAGCGCGCGGCCGCCACGGCCTGCTCGGCGTAGCCCCGGCCGAAGAGCACCGTGTGCACGAGGAGGGGGAAGAGCTGGTGCACACCGACGCGGTCCTGCCAGCCGTCGGCGAGCGGTGCCGTTTCCTGGTAGCCGTCGAGGACGCGGTCGAGGTGGGGGCAGCCGAAGAGGTGGAGCATCGCGAGGTCGGTCTCGCGGTGGCCGCCGTGGGCGGCCGGGTCGATCAGCCGCACGTGCCCGTCGGCGCCCCACAGGACATTGCCGCTCCACAGGTCCCCGTGCAGTCGCGCGGGCGGTTCGGCGGGCCCCGCGAGGTCGGGAAGGCGCGTGCAGACGCCCTCGACGAGGGCGGCTTCGGCGGACAGCACCGTGCCCTCGTCGACCGCGCGGCGCAGATAGGGCAGCACCCGGTGTTCCGCGTACCAGTCCGGCCAGTCGCCGCCGGGGACGTTGCGCATGGGGGCGCGCCCGATGTACGCGTCCTCCGGTCCGCCCGGCGGCGCGGCGCCGAACGCGGGCGCACCGCAGGCGTGCAGGGCGGCGAGGTCCCGGCCGAACCGTGTCGCCGCGTCCGCGCCCGCCCGGCCTTGCGGTACCCGGTCGATCACCAGCCAGTGCCCGTCGTGTCCGTGCACCGCGGGCACGCGCACCGTCCCGGCGGCGGTGAGCCAGCGCAGCCCCGCCGCCTCGGCCCGTACCGCGCCGGGCGCGTCGTCGTGCTTGACGACCACCACGCGGCCGCCGTCGAGGGTGACTTCGGTGAGCGCTCCGGAGAGCGGGCGTGCGGAGGTGACGGGGAGGCCGGTGAGGCGGGACGCCGCGGCGCCCGGACCTTCGGCGCCCGTGGGGCGGGCGGTCATGCGGAGGTGGACCGCGGTCGCAGGAGGCCCTTGAGGAGCAGGTCGACGAGGCGGCGCGGGTCGTAGCGCGGGTCGCTGTCACGCCCGACGCAGAGGTTGCCGATGCCTCGCATCAGTTCGTACGCACGGGTGCCGGGGTCGATCTCCCCCGCCTCGGCCGCGGCGTCGAGGAGCTGTTCGCACACGGGTACGAGACGGTCCAGGAAGTAGGCGTGCAGCGCTTCGAAGCCGCCGCTGTTCGACTGCATCGCGTTGGCGAGTCCGTGCTTGGTGACCAGGAAGTCGACAAAGAGGTCGGCCCACTCACGGAGTGCCGCGAAGGGGGAGTCCGCGCTGTCCAGGAGACGCGGTCCCGCCTCGGCGCAGGCGTCGACCTGGTGGCGGTAGACGGCGACGACGAGATCCGCGCGCGTGGGGAAGTGGCGGTAGATCGTCCCCATCCCCACGCCCGCCTCGGCGGCGATCCGGCGGATCGGCGCATCGACGCCGGAGGTGACGAACACCGCGGCGGCGGCGGTGAGCAGGGTCTGCTCGTTGCGCTGCGCGTCGGCCCGCTTGTTTCGGCCCGGCCCCTTGGCGGAGCGGTTGGTGTCGGGCGCCGCTGCGGACGGGTTCGGATCGGGCACCGCGCTCTCCTTCCGATGATCGTTGACAAAGCGGAACAGCGCTCCGTATCGTAATCGGAACAACGCTCCGCTTCAAGCATAGTCGAAGCCGGGTGCTCCTCGCCGTATCTGCTCGCCGTTCGCCGCATTCGCCGCACGCGCACGGCAGCAGCGGCCCTCGAAAGGGACACGCACATCATGAGCACGCACACGCACACGCCCACGCACACGCACAGTGGAGCCACCAGCGAGACCACCGGCGAAACCACTGGCGCGGACAGCGCCTTCGGTTCGCCCGCCCCGGTCCTCTCCGTCACCCCGGTGGTCCTGCCCGTACCCGGCCGCGCCGTCGACCTGGAGGTGCGGGTCTCCGCGCCCACGACCGGCGGCGACCTACCGGTCATCCTCCTCTCGCACGGCCAGGGCCACTCCGGCCACCTCTCCTCCCTGTACGGCTACGCGCCCCTAGTCGACTTCTGGGCGGCGCGCGGCTTCGCCGTCATCCAGCCCACCCATCTGAGTTCGAGCACGCTGAGCCTCCCTGCCGACACCCCCGGCGCGCCGCTGTACTGGCGGTCGCGGGCACAGGACATGCGGCACATCATCGACCGGCTCGACGCGATCGAGGACGCCGTCCCGCAACTCCGCGGGCGCCTGGACCACGGCAGCATCGCGGTGGCCGGACACTCGATGGGCGGGCACACCGCGAGCCTGCTCCTCGGTGCCCGGCTGACCGACCCGGACGACGGGACCGAGGTGGACCTGACCGAGCCCCGGATCACGGCGGGTGTGCTGCTCGCCGCGCCGGGCAGGGGCGGAGGCGCGCTGAGCGAGTTCGCGGCGCGGAGCTTCGGCTTCATGGGCGCCCCGGACTTCTCTGCGATGACGACGCCCACGCTCGTGGTCGCCGGTGACAAGGACGAATCGGCCCATCTGACGGTCATGGGCGCCGACTGGCACGCCGACCCCTACACCCTCGCCCCGGGCCCCAAGGCCCTGCTCACCCTCTTCGGCGGCGAGCACGGGCTCGGCGGCGTCTCCGGGTACGACGTCGCCGAGACCACGGACGAGAACCCCGCGCGGGTGGCGGCGGTCCAGCGGCTCACCTGGGCCTACCTCCGCAGCGCACTCCACTCCTCGGACGGCGGGGGCGACGGGGGCAAGGCCTGGCAGGCGGCGTGCGCCGCCCTGGCCGCCGACCCCGAGCCGCAGGGGCGCGTCGAGGTCAAGTGAGGGGCGAGGCGGTGGGCACCACCACCGGGGCGCCGTCGGAGGTCGCGAAGAGGATTTCGGCGTCGATGCCGTACAACTCGCGTACCAGCGCGGGATCGATGGTCTCGCGCGGCGGCCCGGACGCGACGACGCGGCCGTCCCGCATCGCCACGACCGTGTCGGCGTAGCGCGCCGCGGCGGCGAGGTCGTGCACGACCATCACGACCGTACGGCCCCCCGCCGCGATGGCGCGCACCAGGTCGAGGACCTCCACCGCGTGGCCGATGTCCAGCGCGCTGGTGGGTTCGTCGAGCAGGACGACGGGGGTCTCCTGTGCCAGCGCCATGGCGAGCCAGCAGCGTTGGCGCTGGCCGCCGGAGAGCTCGTCGAGCCGGCGGTCGGCGAGCGCGGCCGTGCCGGTGGCGTCGAGCGCCTCGGTGACCGCCCGCTCGTCGTCGCGGGACCACTGGCGGAACAGGCCCTGGTGCGGATGGCGGCCGTACCGCACCAGGCCCGCCACGGAGACGGCCTCCGGCGCCTGCGGGGCCTGGGGGAGCAGGGCGATGCGGTGCGCGGCATCGCGCTGCCGCATCCGCCACACGTCGGTGCCTGCGGCCAGGACCCGTCCCGAGGTGGGTTCGTGGAGCCGGGCCATGGCCCGAAGGAGGGTGGACTTGCCGCATCCGTTCGGTCCGACGACGGCCACCACCTGCCCGGAGCCGATCGTCAGGTCGACCTGGTCGACCACCGTGCGTCCGGCGTATCCGGCGGTGAGTCGCTCAACGCGCAGTTCCACTGTGTGCCTCGTCCTCCCCGAGGAACGAGACGGCCCCCTTCCTCCATGGCTATAAGGTAAGGCTAACCTTAGCTTGCGGTACGAGGGGTGCGTCCTGCCGGGCCACCCCCCGCGCACCGTCATGTCCCCATGAACACGGAGCCTTTGATGAACCAGCCCCACAGATCCGCTCTCCTCGCGCCGCGCCGTGCGGCGAAGGTGGTCGCAGCCCTCGGGGCGGCCGCACTCCTGCTGACCGGCTGCGGCTCCGACAAGGACGACGAGGGCGCTGGCGGCAAGGGGGGTGCGGACAAGGCCGGTTCGTCGGCGACCCGTACGGTCAAGGACGCCACGGGCAAGGCGGTGAAGGTGCCCGCGCACCCCAAGCGCATCGTCACCCTGACCCAGGAGGACCTCGACGCGGTCCTGGCGCTCGGGATCAAGCCGGTGGGCATCACCAACGGCCAGGGCATGAACAAGCCCCCGGCCTACCTCGCCGACAAGGTCGAGGGCGTCGATGTCGTCGGCAACCTCCTTCAACCGGTCATGGACAAGGTCATCGCCGCCAAGCCGGATCTGATCCTCGCCGGTGACATGCAGGACGAGCAGGTCCTGGAGCAGCTCCGCGAGATCACCCCCGCCACGCTCGTCACGATGGCGCCCACCGACGAGTGGAAGCTGTCCTTCCGGGGTGTCGGCAACGCCGTGAACAAGCTCGACAAGGCCAACGAGGTCATCTCCGACCACGAGGCCGCCGCGAAGTCCGCGGGCGCGAAGCTCGGCGCCGACAAGGGCGCCGAGGTGTCCATCGTCCGCTGGAACCCGGACGGCCCGAGCTGGATGGAGAAGAAGCAGTTCGCCGGCGGTGTCGCCCTGGAGATGGGCCTGAAGCGACCGAAGGCGCAGAACAAGGACGGCAACGCGCACACGCCGTCGCTGAGTCTGGAGAAGATCGACCAGATCGACGGCGACTGGCTGTTCCTGTCCACGCTGACCTCCGACGGCGAGAAGGCCCTCAAGGACGTGCAGTCCAAGCCCGCCTACAAGGGCCTGAACGCCGTGAAGAAGAAGCACGCGGTGACCGTCGACGGCTCCGTGTGGTCCACCCGGGGCGGCCCGCTGGCCGGCGAGGCCGTCGTCGAGGACATCACGAAGGCCCTGACCGCCTCCTGATGCGCGTCGGGTTCCCGGTCCGTGCGGTCACGACGCACGGACCGGGAACCCGGCCTCGCCCGGTCGGTACGGCGGGTCTCACCCGGTCCGTGCGAAGTCGGCCGCCGTCCACGCCATCGCCGTCGCCCCGTCGACGAGCGCCCGCTCGGCGGCCGGTGCGACGGCCGCCTCGGCGAACTCGGGCTCGTGCGGCCCGCACGCCCCGCCGCTGATGTCGAGCACCGGGTGGATGGACGGCACGACATGGGACACATTGCCCATGTCGGTGCAGGCGAACGGCGGGCGCTCGACCGGCTCGGGGCGGCCGAGGGCGCGCGCGTTCGCCGTCCACAGCGCGATGAGCGCGGGGTCCCCGCGGAAGTCGAGATAGTCCGGCTCCGGACGGTCGAGAGTCACCTCGCAGCCCGTCGCGAGGGCGCCCGCGCGGAAGCAGTCCTCCACGCGGGCGCGCAGCTCGCTGAGGTCCTCGGCGGCCAGTGCCCGCAGTTCGTACTCGGCCGTGGCCCGCGCCGGAATCGCGTTCGGAGCCGTGCCCGCCTCCGTGGTGATGCCGTGCACCCGCCACCGCGGCGGCAGTTGCTGGCGCAGCAGGCCGAGCGCGACCTGGGCGACGGTCAGGGCGTCGGCGGCGTTGCGCCCCTCGTGCGGATTGAGGCTGGGGTGCGCGGCGCGGCCGGTGTACGTGACCGAGAGCGTGCCGAGGGCGAAGGACCGGAAGTCGGCCGTCTCGAACGGGCACGGGTGCACCATCATCGCCGCGTCCACCCCGTCGAACGCGCCCTGCTCCAGCATCAGGGCCTTGCCCGCGCCGCGTTCCTCCGCCGGTGTGCCGATGACCCGTACGCGCAGCCCGAGTTCGTCGGCGAACGGGGCGAGGCCCAGGGCGGCGCCGATGCCCGCCGCGGCGATCAGGTTGTGGCCGCAGGCGTGCCCGAGCCCCGGCAGGGCGTCGTACTCGCACACGATCGCCACGGTCCGGGGCCCCGAGCCGACGCTCGCGTCGAACGCGGTGTCCAGACCGTACGCGGGGGAGCGCACCGCGAATCCGGCCGCGCTCAGCGCCTCGGCGCACCAGGCGGCCGCCCGGTGTTCGGTGAAGGCCGTCTCCGGGTGGCCGTGGATGCGGCGGCTGAGGGCGAGGAGGTCGTCGCGGTGCCGCGCGATCTCCTGCTGCACGGCGGACTTGACGTCCCGGTCGTGAGGGACGGCGTCGCGGGGCTCGCCGTGGGCGGTGTGGGGCATGGGTCCTCTTCATGTGGGTGTCGGCGCGCGCGGGAGCTCGCGCCGTGGCACCCAGGAACATAGCTTAGGCTTACCTAACTTCGCGCTGGTGGTCCGGTGCGCTTCGATCCACGAGGAGTTGTACGCATGCAGCAGCGTCCGGACGACGCGTTCCCGCTCCTGGCCGCCCAGGCGGGCATCCACTACGCGCAGGAACTCGACCCCGGCAGCCCCGCCCTGCACACCGCGGATCTGACGGAGGTTCACGGGTGCCTGGCGGGCGCGGCCGAGGAGCGGCTCGCGCGCGCCGTGCTGCGGACCGTGGGCGAGGCCGAGACGCTCCGCCTTCGGGTGCGCACGACGGACGGCGAGCCGCACCAGTGGGTGGCGGACCCCGCTTCCGTCCATGTGCACCGCCTCGACCTGCGCACGGCGGCCCTGCCCGAAGAGGCCGCCGACGCCTGGATCCGCGAGGACCTCGCCCGCCGGGCCGACGCCGGCGACGCACGGGGCCTGATGACGCAGGCGCTCATCCGCCTCGCCGACGACCGCCTCTGGTGGTACCAGCGGGTCCACCACATCGCCGTCGACGCCTACGCCCTCCAACTGATCGGCCGTCGCGTCGCCGAGCTCTACACCGCCTTCTCGCGCGAGGAACAGGCGCCCGAGGCCCGCTTCGCGCCGCTGCGCGCACTCGTCGACGACGAGAGCGCGTACCTGAACGGCGAGGGCTACCGCGCCGACCGCGACTTCTGGGCCGGGCGCATGGCCGGTGCCCCCGCCCCCGTGACCCTGTCGGACCGCCCCGCCACCGGCGGCGGCACCCGGGCCCCGCACAAGGTGAGCGGCGAAGTGCCGGACCTCGACCGCCTGTCCGCGGCGGCGGCCACCGCCAAGGCCACCTGGGCGGAGCTCGTCGTCGCCGCTGCCGCCACCCATCTGCATCGCGTCACCGGCGCCCCCGAGGTGGTGCTCGGCCTTCCCGTCACCAACCGCCGCGGCCCCGCCGCCCTGCGCACGCCCGCCATGACCGTGAACGTGCTGCCGCTGCGCATCGCCGTGCGGCCCGCCGACAGCGTGGCCGGACTGCTGCGGCGGGTCGTCCTGGAGATCCGCGCCGTGCGCCGCCATCAGCGCTACCCCCAGGCGGATCTGCGCCGCGACCTGGGCCTCGGCTCCGCCGCCGCGCCCCTCACCGGCCCCATGGTGAACATCAAGCCCTTCGACGCCGAACCCCTCGACTTCGCGGGACTGCCCGGCACCGTACGCAACCTGGCCGCGGGCCCCGTCGAGGACCTGGCGATCGGTGCCTGGCCCGGCGCGGACGGCAGCCTCGCCCTCGGTCTCGACGCGGCCGCCGACCGCTACGACGCCGATCAACTCGCCTGCCACCAGCGGGTGTTCCAGCACCTGCTGCGCGCCTTCGCCGAGCAGCTCCTGGCCGACCCGCACCGCCCCCTCGGCGCCCTGGACCTCCTCGACGCGCAGACCGTACGCCGGGTGACCGCGGGCCGCGCCGAGGGACCCGCCACGACGACGCTGCCCGAAGCCTTCGCCGCGCAGGCCGCCCGCACCCCCGACGCCGTCGCCGTGCGCTGCGGCACGACGCGGCTCACCTTCGCCGCGCTCGACGCCGCCGCCAACCGGCTCTCCCACGAACTGGCCGCCCACGGCGTCACCGCCGAGACGCCGGTCGCCCTCGCCCTGCCGCGCGGCACCGACATGGTCGTCTCCCTGCTCGCCGTCCTGAAGGCGGGCGGCGTGTGCCAGCCCCTCGACCTCGGCCACCCGGCCGCGAGGACCGCCGCGGTGCTCGCGGACGCCCGCCCCGTGTGCGTCCTCGGCACCACCGGCACGCTGGCCGCGCTCCCCGCCCACACCGCCACCGAACTGGCCCTGGACGCACCGGACCTGGGAGCCGCCCTCGCACAGAGACCCGGTCTCACCCCCGCGGCCGCCCCCGCCCCCGAAGACGCCGCCTACGTCATCCACACCTCCGGCTCCACCGGCCGCCCCAAGGGTGTTGTCGTCACCCACGCCTCCCTGGCCAACCTCCTCGCGGGCCACGGCACCGACCACATCGCCCCGGCCGTCGCCCGCGCGGGCCGCCCCCGACTGCGCGTCGCCCACAGCGCCTCCTTCGCCTTCGACGCCTCCTGGGACCCGCTCCTGTGGATGGTCCACGGGCACGAGCTGCACCTGCTCGACGACGCCACGTACCGCGACCCCGCCGCCCTCACCGGCTACGTCCACGCCCACCGCGTCGACTACCTCGACGTGACGCCCTCCTACGCCGACGCCCTGATCGCCGAGGGGCTCCTCGACGGTGGCGGGCACCACCCCGCCGTCCTCGTTGTCGGCGGCGAGGCGGTGCCCGAACCCCTGTGGCGGCGCCTTTCCGAGGTGGCGGGCCTGCACCCGCTCAACCTGTACGGGCCGACCGAGACCACCGTCGACGCGTACTGCTGGACCGGCGCCGACGCCACCGGACGGCCCGTGCGCGCCAGCCGTACGTACGTGCTCGACGCCGCCCTGCGCCCCGCCCCCGACGGGGTGGCCGGTGAACTGTACGTGGCGGGCGCCTGCCTGGCCCGCGGTTACCTCGGGCGGCCCGACCTCACCGCCGAGCGGTTCGTCGCCGACCCCTTCGGCGCCCTGCACGGCGATCCCGGCGGCCGCATGTACCGCACCGGCGACCTGGTGTCCCGTCGCGCCGACGGCACCCTGGAGTTCCTCGGGCGCACCGACGACCAGGTGAAGATCCGCGGCTTCCGCGTCGAACTCGGCGAGATCCACAGCGTCCTGGCCGCACACCCGGGCGTCGCCCAGGCCGCCGTCATCGCCCGCGACGGCGCCACCGGCAAACGGCTCCTCGCGTACGCGGTACCGCTGGCCGGAGCCGGAGCCGGAGCCGGAGCCGGAGCCGGAGCCGGAGCCGGAGCCGGAGCCGGAGCCGGAGCCGGAGCCGGTGACGAGGCCTTGGCGGGCCCCGGGGTCGACCCTGCCGCGCTGCGTGACCACCTCGCCGCCGTGCTGCCCGAGCACATGGTCCCCGCCACCGTCACCCTCCTCGAAGCGCTGCCCCGCACCGCCAACGACAAGCTGGACCACCGCGCCCTGCCCGAGCCGGAGGCGCCCGCCGGCACGGGAACGAGGGCGGCCACCGACGACCCGTACACCGAGATCCTCCGCGGGCTCTTCGCCGACCTCCTCGGCCTGGACGGCGCCGTCGCACCCGACGCCGACTTCCTCGACCTCGGCGGCCACTCCCTGCTCGCGGCGCGGCTCGCCGCCCGCGTCCGCGAGGCCTTCACCGCCGATGTCTCCCTCGCCGACGTCTTCCGCACCCCCACGCCCGCCGGGCTCGCGGCCCTCGTCCGCGCCCGGGACCGCGCCGCCACCGGGGCGCGCGCGATCCCGCTCACCCCCGTCCCCCGCGCCGGCGACCTCCCCCTGTCGCCCGCCCAGCAGCGCCTGTGGTTCCTGCACCGCCTGGAGGGCCCGAGCGCCACGTACAACATCCCCCTCGCCCTCGCTCTCGAAGGCCCCGTCGACCACGGCGCCCTCACCCTCGCCCTGCACGACCTGAGCGCGCGGCACGAGACGCTCAGGACGCTCTACCCGGCGTCGGACGGCACCGACGAACTGCCCCGCCAGCGCATCCTCGACGCGGACGACCCCCTGGCCCGGCCTGCCCTGCGCCTCGCGGAACCGGGCGAGGACCTCGCCGCGGCCGCCCGGCACTGCTTCGACCTCGGCGCCGAACCCCCGCTGCGCGCCACCCTCTTCAGCACCGCACCCGACCGCCACACCCTCCTGCTGCTCCTGCACCACATCGCCGGCGACGGCGCCTCCACCACGCCCCTGGCCCGCGATCTCGCCACCGCGTACGCCGCCAGGCTCGCGGGCCGCGCCCCGCGGTTCGCCCCGCTGCCGGTGCAGTACGCCGACCACGCCGCCCACCAGGAGCGGCTCCTCGGCACGGCACAGGCGCCGACCGCGCTCGCCGGGCGCCACCTGGCGTACTGGAAGGAGGCCCTGGCGGGACTGCCCGACCAACTGGAGCTGCCGACGGACCGGCCACGGCCTCCCGTCGCCTCGCACCACGGCGACACCGTCCCCTTCACGCTCGACGCCACCGCGCACACCGCCCTGACCCAACTGGCCCGCACCACCGGCACCAGTGTCTTCATGACCGTGCAGGCGGGCCTCGCGGCCCTGCTCACCCGGCACGGCTGCGGCACCGACATCCCGCTCGGCACCCCGGTGGCGGGCCGCGACGACGACGCCACCGCGGACCTCGTCGGCTTCTTCACCAACACCGTCGTGCTGCGCACGGACACCTCCGGCGACCCCACGTTCCGCGACCTGCTGCTGCGGGTGCGCACCGGCACCCTCGCCGCCCACGAGCACGACGCACTGCCCTTCGACCACCTCGTCGAAGCACTCAACCCGGCCCGCTCACTGGGCAGGCACCCCCTCTTCCAGACGATGCTCGCCTGGCAGTCCGTCCCCGACACCACCTTCGCGCTGGCGCCCGGCATCAGCGCCCGCATGACCGCCGTCCCCTCCGGCACGGCCAAGTTCGACCTGACGCTGAACGCCGGCGAGCTGACCGGCGGCGGCATCGGCGGCTTCCTGGAATTCCGCACCGACCTGTTCGACCGCGCCACCGCCCAGGCACTCGCCGACCGCCTCGCCCGACTGCTCACGGCCGCAGCCGAGGCCCCGGACACCCCGCTCGGGCTGCTGCCGCTGCTGAGCGCCGACGAACAGCGCCGCGCCCTCGTCGACGGCAACGCCCAGCCCCTGCCCGACGGCCCCGCCACACCCACCACCCTGGCCGAGGTGTACGAGGAGGCCGCCCGCCGCCACCCCGACCGCATCGCCGTGAGCCACGACGGGGAACGGCTCACCTACGCCGAACTGTCCGCCCGCGCCCACCGCCTGGCCCGGCTGCTCGCCGCCCGCGACATCGGCCCCGGCGCCGTCGTGGCCCTCGCGCTGCCCCGGTCGACCGCACTCGTCACGGGCCTCCTCGCGGTGTCCCTGTCCGGCGCCGCCTACCTGCCGCTCGATCCGGACTACCCGCAGGAACGCCTCGCGTACATGCTGGGCGACGCCGCGCCCGCCGCCGTCGTCACCGACACGGCCACCGCGGCCCTGCTGCCCGCCCACGCGCTGCCCGTCATCACCGTCGACAGCGACGCGACCGCCGCGTACGCCGACACACCGCTGCGCCAGGCGGACCGCACCAGACCGCTTGCGCCACAGGACCCCGCGTACATCATCTACACGTCAGGATCCACCGGCCGCCCCAAGGGCGTCGTGGTCTCCCACCACAACGTCACCCGGCTCCTGACCGCCACCGACCACTGGTTCGCGTTCGGCCCCGACGACGCATGGACGCTCTTCCACTCCTACGCCTTCGACTTCTCCGTCTGGGAACTGTGGGGCGCGCTCCTGTACGGCGGCAAGGTCGTCGTCGTACCCCACCTCACCAGCCGCGACCCCCGCGCCTTCCTGCGGCTCCTGGCCGCGGAGCGCGTCACCGTCCTCAACCAGACGCCGTCCGCCTTCTACCAGCTCGCCGCCGCCGACCGCGACGAGCCCGGACACGAACTCGCCCTGCGCTACGTGGTGTTCGGCGGCGAGGCCCTGGAGCTCGGGCGGCTCACCGACTGGTACGAGCGGCACGCCGCCGACGCCCCGGCCCTGGTGAACATGTACGGCATCACCGAGACCACCGTCCACGTCACCCACTTCCCGCTCGACCGTGCCACGGCCGCCACCGCGACCTCCCCGACCATCGGCGTCAACATCCCCGACCTGCGCGTGTACGTCCTCGACGACCGCCTGCGACCGGTGCCGCCCGGCGTCACCGGCGAGATGTACGTCGCGGGCGAAGGCGTCGCCCTCGGCTATCTGGGCCGCCCCGACCTGACGGCGACACGCTTCGTCGCCGACCCCTACGCGCACCTCTTCGGCGCCGGCGGCACCCGCATGTACCGCTCGGGCGACCTCGCGCGGCGCAGGGCCGACGGCACCCTGGAGTACTTCGGGCGCGCCGACCACCAGGTGAAGATCCGCGGGTTCAGGATCGAACTCGGCGAGATCGAGGCCGTCCTGGCCGCTCACCCCGACGTCGCCGACTGCGCTGTCGTCGTCCGCGAGGACACCCCCGGCGACAAGCGGCTCGTCGGCTATGCCGTGCCGTCGACTACGGAGCCGTGCGACACCTCGGACCTGCGCGAGCACGCTGCGCGCAGGCTGCCCGCCCACATGGTGCCCGCCGCGATCGTCCCGCTCGGCCAACTGCCGCTGACCGGCAACGGCAAGCTGGACCGCAAGGCCCTGCCCGCGCCCGGCGCCCCCGCGACGGCAGACGGCGGACGTGCCCCGCGCACCCCGCGCGAGGAACAACTGTGCGCGATCTTCGCCGATGTGCTCGGCCTCGAACGGGTCGGCGCCGATGACAACTTCTTCGACCTCGGCGGGCACTCCCTGCTCGCCGTGCGCCTCGCCGGCCGGGTGCGCGCCGCGTTCGGCACCGACGTGTCCATCGGCACCGTCTTCCAGTCGCCCACGGCCGCCGCCCTCGACGCCGTGCTCGACGGCGACCGGCACGACGATCCGCTCGACGTGCTGCTCCCGCTGCGCCCGGCCCGCGAAGGCGACCGCGCGCCCCTGCACTGCGTGCACCCGGCGGGCGGCCTGAGCTGGTGCTACGCGGGTCTCATCCGGCACCTGCCGCCGGACGTGCCGGTCTACGGCCTACAGGCCCAGGGCGTGGGCCCCGCCACCGCCGCCGACCCGCTGCCCGCCACCCTCGACGAGCTCGCCGCGCACTACGCGGCCCGCGTCCGCGAGGCGCAGCCCACCGGCCCCTACCGGCTTCTCGGCTGGTCCACGGGCGGCATCATCGCGCACGCCGTCGCCACCCACCTCCAGGCCGGGGGACAGGACGTCGAACTGCTCGCGATCCTCGACGCCTACCCGGCGGAGGGCTTCCGCGACCTACCGGTCCCCGACCGCGCCGAAGCACTCGAATCGCTCCTGACGATGGGCGGCTACGGCCCCGACAGCCTGGCGGGCAAGGCCCTGACGACCGAGAACGTCGTCGAGGTCCTGCACCGCGAGAACAGCCCACTCGCCGCCCTGCCCACCGCCACCATCGAGGCACTCGCGGACATCTACCTCAACACCAACGACCTCGTACGGGCCTACGACCACCGCGGGTTCGACGGCGACGTGCTGTTCTTCCGCGCCACCGTCGACACCATCGACGACACCCTCACCCCCGACACCTGGGCGCCCTACGTGAGCGGACGCGTCGACAACACCGATGTCGCCTGCTCCCACAAGGACATGACCCTGCCCGAGCCGATCGCGCACATCGCCCGCGTGGTCGCCGACCGACTGACCGAGCTGGAGAAGTGACACCGATGGCCGTGACCGCGGACGCCCCCGCCAACCCCTTCGACGCGGACACCCCGTCGAGCACCTTCCTCGTACTCGGCAACGACCGCGGGCAGCACTCCCTGTGGCCGCTGTTCGCCGACGTGCCCGACGGCTGGACGACGGTGTACGGGCCCTGCTCGCGCACACAGGCCCTGACCTGGGTCACCTCCCACGCCGCGGCCCCCGGAGCACTGACCCGGTGACGAGCCCGATCCGACGTCCTTCCCCGAGAGCCGCCGTCGTCACCGTCTATGTGGCCGCCATGTGCATGAACGGCCTCGACTCCACGATCGTCAACCCGGCCCTGTTCACCATCGCCGAGGACTTCGACCGCCCGGTGTCGGCCGCCAACGCCGTGGAGACGGCCTTCCTCGTAGCCTTGGCCCTCGCCCTGCCCGTCGCCGGGTGGCTCGGCGACCGCCTCGGCACCAAGAAGGTGTTCCTCGGCGCGCTCGCCGTGTTCACCGCCGCCTCCGCCCTGTGCGGGCTCGCCCAGAACCTGCCCACCCTCATCACGGCCCGCGCGGTGCAGGGCCTCGCCGGTGGTCTGCTGACACCGGTCGGAATGACCCTGCTGTTCCGCACATTCGCCCCGCACGAGCGGGGCAAGCTGGCCAAGGCACTGATCGTCCCGACCGCCCTCATGCCCGCACTCGGGCCGCCGCTGGGCGGTCTGCTCACCGAACACGCCTCCTGGCACTGGCTGTTCTTCGTGAACGTGCCCGTCGGCGCCGCCGCGCTCCTCATCGGCGTCCTCGGCCTGCGCGAGCACGTCGAGGGCGGCACGGGCCCGTTCGACCGCACCGGTTTCTGGCTCGCGACACCGGCGCTCGGCCTGCTCACCTACGCCCTCGGACACGGCCCCTCGCACGCCTTGACCCGCCCCGCGGTCGCCACCGCGGCCGTCCTCGGCGCGGCCCTGCTCGTCGCCGCCGTCTTCCACCTGCGGCGCGCCGAGGAACCCCTGCTGCGCCTGAGCCTGTTCGCGGACCGGGACTACGGCACCGCATCCGTCCTCGCGGTGCTCACCGCCGCGGGCCTGATGGGCGTGCTCTTCGTGTTCCCGCTCCTCTATCAGGCCGCGCTCGGTGCCTCCGCCCTCGACGCGGGGCTCAGCGTGTTCCCCGAGGCCCTCGGCCTGATGCTGGCCTCCCAGGTCGTGGACCGGCTCCTGCCACGGCTCGGACCCCGCCGCCTCGCCGTGCCCGCACTGCTCCTGGCCACCGCCGTCTTCGCGCTGCTCGCCGTGGCCGGCGTCGCCGAACACGCCTGGTCCGTACGGGCGCTGATGTTCCTGGTCGGCCTGGTCCTCGGAACGGCCGTCCTCACCGTCCAGCTCGCGGGATTCGACTCGATCGCGCCGCCCGACATGGGGCAGGCCATGGGCCTCTTCCAGATCCTGCGCACCCTCGGCGGGGCCGCGGGCATCGCGGTCTGCGCGGCGGTGATCGGGAGCGGCGGCCTCGGCGGCGCACCGGACCCCGGCCCGTTCCGGGCAGCGGTGTGGGGGACGGCGGCGCTGGTCGCCGTCGCTGCCCTGGTGGCGCTGCGGCTGCCTGCGCAGGCCCGGCCGCAGGGGCCGCCGCCGGACGACGAGGATGTTCCGGCCGACCGGCCCGAGGAGCCCGCGCACTCCTGACCGCCCGGACACGGAGGGGCCCCGGGCAGCACCACGGGGCCCTTCGTCGTGCCCACGAGCCGCGCGCACAGCCGATGACCGGAACCGGGCGAAGCCGCGCGCAGGCCACCGCTCACCCGTGCTCCGGCCGCGGCAGCGGCAGTTCCGGGCCGTGGCGCAGGGCGTCGAGCACGACCCGTACCGCCGCGCGAGGGGGAGAGCCGCGGCGGACGGCCGCCGTGATCGTGCGTGTCAGGGGACTTGCCAGCTCACTGGTGGCGACGCGGTAGCGGCGGTCGACAGCGAGGTCGGGAAGGAGCGTGATCGAGAGCCCGGCCTCGACGTGCTGAAGGGCCAGCAGGTAGTTGCTGAAGCGGCACACCACCCGCGGCTCGAACCGCGATTGGCGGCACAGGCGCAGCGCGAGGTTCGCCATGTACGACTGCGGCATGTCGAACGCCCACGCCTCGTCCGCGTAATGCGCGAGGTCCACGGCGCCGCGCCCGGCCGCCGGATGGCCGGGCGGCACCACCAGCAGGATCGAGTCCGTGGCCAGCGGCACGAAGTCGACGTCGGGGCCGAGCGGCAGCTCGTCGAAGTCCGTGGTCGTGATGATGATGTCCGCGTCGCCGCCGCGCAGCGCGGGCACGCTCTCGTGCGGTTCGAGTTGCAGCAACTGCACGTCGAGGTGCGGATACTCGCGTGCGAGACGCGTCACCGCGGGCACGGCCATGGTGTGGATCGCGCTCTGGAACGCCCCGAGGCGCACGAGTCCCGCCGGTTCCTCGCCGAACCCGCGCAGCTCGGCCTCGACGCCCTCCATGTGGTCGAGGATCGCCCGCGCGCGCCGGGCCAGGATCAGCCCCGCGGAGGTCAGCCGCACCCGCCGTCCCGAGCGTTCCAGGAGCTGGGTACGGGTCTCGGCCTCCAGGACGGCCAACTGCTGGGACACGCTGGACGCGCTCAGATTGCTGGCCTGGGCGACCGCCCGCACCGTACCGAGCGTGTCGAGCCTGCTCAGCAGCCGCAGCCTCCAGGGATTCATCATCCCGCCATTCTTGTGCGGTTCTTCCGAACAGGAAAGCCGGAATCGTGAGATGGACGTGTCGCTCGGGTGCGACCTACCGTCGGCCGCATGGCTGCTTCGCACACCACTGCCCCGTCCGCCGCTGTTCCGTCCAGCGCTGCCCGCTCCAGTGCTGCTCCGTCCAGTGCCGCTCCGTCCGGCGACACCGCCTGGGGGGCCGCCGGGACCGCCCGGTCGACCACCGGGACGGGCAGGGCGTCCGACGACGCCTTCTGGGCCGACGCCGAGCGGCACCTCGTCCGCTACGGACCCGAGTTCACCCCCGAGATCATCGAGCGCGCCGCAGGCAGCTTCGTGTACACCGCGGGCGGCCGAAAGCTCCTCGACTTCACCTCCGGGCAGATGAGCGCCATCCTCGGCCACTCCCACCCGGAGATCGTCGCGACCGTCCAGCGGCAGATCGCGAGCCTCGACCACCTCTTCAGCGGCATGCTCAGCCGCCCCGTGGTGGACCTCGCACGGCGGCTCGCCGAGACGCTGCCCGCGCCGCTGGAGAAGGCGCTGCTCCTGACGACCGGCGCCGAGTCCAACGAGGCCGCCGTGCGCATGGCCAAGCTGGTCACCGGCAAGCACGAGATCGTCTCGTTCGCGCGGTCCTGGCACGGCATGACGCAGGCGGCCGCGTCCGCCACGTACAGCGCGGGCCGCAAGGGCTACGGTCCAGGCGCGCCCGGCAACTTCGCCATCCCGGTCCCGAACGCGTACCGGCCCGACTTCACCACGCCCGACGGCGCCCTCGACTGGCGCCGTCAGCTCGACTTCGCCTTCGACCTCATCGACGCGCAGTCGACCGGCAGCCTCGCCGCGTGCCTCGTCGAGCCGATCCTCAGCTCCGGCGGCATCATCGAGCCCCCGGCCGGGTACTTCGCCGCCCTCAAGGAGAAGTGCCGTGAGCGCGGCATGCTCCTGATCCTCGACGAGGCCCAGACCGGTCTGTGCCGCACCGGGACCTGGTACGCCTTCGAGCGCGACGGCGTGGTGCCCGACATCCTCACGCTCTCCAAGACGCTCGGTGCCGGGCTGCCCCTCGCGGCGGTCGTCACCAGCGCCGAGATCGAGCAGGAGGCGCACGAGCGCGGGTTCCTCTTCTTCACCACGCACGTCGCGGACCCGCTGGTCGCCGCGGTCGGCAACACCGTCCTTGACGTCCTGACGCGCGACAGCCTGGACGAGCGCGCCCGGTCCCTCGGCACGTTCCTGCGCCGGGGCCTCGACGAGATCGCGGGACGCCACGACGTCGTCGGTGACGTCCGCGGCCGCGGCCTGCTCGCCGGAGTGGAACTCGTCGTCGACCGGGAGGCCGGGCGCAGCTCCAGCGATCTCGGCGCGCGCGTCACCCAGCGCTGCCTCGACCTCGGCCTGCACATGAACATCGTCCAGCTCACCGGCATGGGCGGAGTGCTGCGCATGGCACCGCCCCTGACGGCCACGGAGGAGGAACTCTCGCTCGGCCTGACGATCCTGGACCAGGCGATCGGGGAGAGCGGCGCTGCGCTCCGAGGCGGCGCCGTGACGTGAGTGGGTCAGCCGCCGTCGAGTGCGCCGTGGACGGGGCCGGTCGTCGCCCGGGCGGGACGGCGGTGGTGGTGGGCGAGGCCGGCGTGCGGGTCGGTGTCGGCGGGGGTGTGGTCGGTGTGGACGGTGGCGGCGGTCAGCCGGGGCACGGCGTGGATCAGGGCGTGCTCGGCGGCGACGGCCACGGCGTGGGCCTCGACGACGGTCTGCCGCGGGTCGACGACGATGTCGGCCTCGGCCCGCAGCGCGTGCCCGATCCAGCGCATCCGGACCTGCCCGACGCCGCGTACGCCGTCCACCGCGCGCAGGGCTTCCTCGGCCGCCTCCACGAGACGGGGGTCGACGGAGTCCATGAGCCGCCCGAGTACGGCGCGTGCGGCGTCGCGCAGGACGAGGGCGATCGCGACGGTGATGAGCAGGCCCACGACGGGGTCGGCGAGCCGCCAGCCGAGTGCGGCGCCCCCGGCGCCCAGGAGGACGGCGAGGGAGGTGAAGCCGTCGGTGCGGGCGTGCAGGCCGTCGGCGACCAGGGCCGCGGAGCCGATCCTGCGGCCGGTGCGGATGCGGTACCTGGCCACCCACTCGTTGCCGGCGAACCC
This sequence comes from Streptomyces aureocirculatus, assembly GCF_000720475.1. Classification (GTDB taxonomy): domain Bacteria; phylum Actinomycetota; class Actinomycetes; order Streptomycetales; family Streptomycetaceae; genus Streptomyces; species Streptomyces aureocirculatus. The sequence continues at coordinate 56,844 of NZ_JOAP01000010.1, read as the reverse complement.
GACCACGGCCGCGGCGGCCACCGCCCACAGGTGGGTGACGTCACGGGGATCGAGGATGCGGTCGAGAGCCGCGTAGGCAGCCAGGGCACAGGAGGCCGCGATGGTCAGGACGATCGCGACCCCCGCCAGGTCCTCCGCGCGGCCGTAGCCGTAGGTGTAGCGGCGGTTGGCCGCCCGCCGCCCCAGGACGAAGGCGATGCCCAGCGGAATCGCGGTCAGCGCGTCGGCCGCGTTGTGGATCGTGTCGCCGAGGAGCGCGACCGAACCCGACAGGGCGACGATCACCGCCTGGACGGCGGTCGTCGCACCCAGGACCGCGAGGGACAGCCACAGCGTGCGCAGCCCCTCACGCGAGGTCTCCAACTCCGCGTCGACCTTGTCCATGGCCTCGTGCCGGTGCGGCGTGACCAGGTGCGCGAGCCGGTGGCGCAGGCGCGCCCACCACCCGTCGGTCCGGTCCGGCTCATGTGCGTGGCCGTGTTCGTGGCCGTGTTCGTGGCCGTGTTCGTGGTCGCGGCCCCGGTGCTCGGGACGCGCGGGGTGACGACCGTGCGGACGAGGGTGGTTGGCTGCCATGCGCGCCACCATGGCACGTGGATCCGATTGCGGCTACAGCCGTCCTACCGCGCGTGACCAGGTGCGATGCGCTCGCAAGTACGGTCGGGCGCGGACTGCGGGACGTGCTGGTCCTGCGGCGGGACGTGCTGGTCCTTCTCGGTGGCGACGGCCGCGGCGGAGAGGAGTGTCGCGGTGGCGAGGGAGCCCCACAGGGCGGTCGGGCCGTGGGGCGCGAGGGTGGTGATGGCTGCCGGGGAGACGGCGAGGCCGAAGCCTGTGGAGAGTTCGAAGCGGGCGAGGGTGCGGCCCAGGGCGTGCGCCGGGGCGAGGGCGGTGACAAGGGCGGTGGCGCTGCCCGCGTAGACGATCTCGCCGACGGTGCAGAGCACGGACACCGCGGCGACGGCAGGGGCGGCCGCGGCATGGCTCAGCGACGTGGCGGCGAGGAAGCCCACGTACGACACGGCGAGCACCACCCCGGCGAGCGCGAGCACGGCTCGTCGGGAGAAGCGGGACAGCGCGACGGTGACCGGCACCTGCAAGGTGACGACCAGCACCGTGTTGGCGACGAAGATGGCCGCCGACCACACCGGGGACGCGTGCAACTGGGTCACAAGGACCAACGGCAGCGCGATTTCGGGGACGTTGAGGCAGAAGGCGTAGATGACGTTGCCGGCGAGCAGCGCGCGCATCCGGGGCACGGGCCCGCCGCCGTCCCCCTCCGCGACAGCGGCGGCGGGCTGTGCGTGTACGTGGACCGACCAGGCCAGGGCTGCCGCGGCGAGGTAGGCGAGCCCGGTGACCGCTGCCAGCGCCTGGAGCGCGGTGGTGCCGCCCGCCAGGCACGCGGTGGCGAGGAGCGCGCCCGCGCCGAGTCCCGCGTTGCGCAGGGCACGGCCTCCCGCGAGCGCGGTGTCGCGTTCCCTGCCGTGGGCGACCGTGGCCACGAGGGCCGCGTGGGCGGCAGGCCACGCCTGGTTGCCGACGCCGAGGAGGAGCGCCGACGCCGCGAACAGCCAGACGTGCCCCGCCGGGGTGGCGAGCAGCACCACCACGCCGAGGACCCGCACCACCATCGACGCCGCCACCACGGTGCTGCGGGCGCCCCGGTCGAGCCACCGGCCCACCGCGGGCATGCACACCAGCCCCACGACGACGCCCACCGCCATGGCGACACCGGTGGCCGGCGCGGAAAGGCGCAGCACCGACACCCCGTAGAGCAGCAGGAAGGGACGCAGAAGGCCGGTGCCGAGGGCGTCCACGGCCAGGGCGACGGCATAGCGGGGGCCACCGGAGGCACGGACGAGGGCACGGGGTTGGATCTTGGTGGTGGTCGGCATGCGTCAACGGTGTGTTCGGCCCGCGAAGTCGCCGCGTGGATTGACGGACACCGTCAATCCACGCCGTCGCCGGGCGCCCGGTCGGTGATCATTGAGGGATGACGTTGAGGATCGACATCGGCGGGCTGCCGTCCGAGCGGCTGCGGTTCGCCGCGTCGCCGCTGGCCGAGCTGACCGCGATGCTGCACGTGCTCGCCGAACCCGGCCACCACCCGGAGCGCGCTGCCTGGGCCGGGGACGTCCGGGCCGGGCTGCGGCCGGATCTCGCCGAGCGGTTGCGGGAGGCGGAGTTCCTCTGGCGTTCCTCACAGGCCGACTTCCTGTTCCCCGCCCGGCCGCGGCCGACCCTCGCCGAGGAGTTGGACGACGTGGACCGGATCGACGACGAGACGTATGTGACCGCCGCCCTCGCCACCACGTGCGGCACCGGCCGGGCCCGCTCCCCCGCGCCTTCGCCGCTCACCGACGCTACGGCTCGGCAGCGGGCCCTGGACCTGGCGCAGGCCCGCGGTCCACGGCAGGAGGCCTTCGCGGAGCGGCTGCTCGCGGACCCGGCCGCCGTACGGTCACGGGTGCGCGACACCCTCGAACAGTGCGCCGACGCCTTCTTCGACACCGCCTGGACGGGCGTCGCCGCGCAGCTCGCCACCGATCTGCGCCTGAAGAACGACCTGCTGAAACGCCGGGGCATCGGGGCGGCGCTCGCGTCGGTCTCCGGCGCCGTCTCCCTGGCACCGGACGGCGACTGCATCGTCGTGGACAAACTCCAGGACAAGGCGACCGCCGCCCACGGCGCCGGCGTCACCTTCATCCCCAGCGTCTTCGGCAGCCCCCACCTGCTGGTGGTGCACGCGCCCGGGTGGCAGCCGGTGGTGCAGTACCCCGTGGCCGAGCCGGGCCCCGCGGAGCCCGTACCGCTGGAAACGGTCACCCTGCGCCTGGACGCGCTGTCCCACCCGGTGCGGCTGCGCCTCCTCCGCACCCTGGCACGCGGCCCGCACACCACCGGCGAACTGGCCCACGCCTGGCAGCTCTCACCCCCGGAGGTCTCCCGGCACCTCGCCGTACTCCGCCGCGCGGGCCTGCTCACCGCACGACGGCAGGGCCGCTACATCCGCTACACCCTCAAACTGCCGGACCTGACGGCGCTGGGGACGGATCTGCTGGCGGCCGTGCTGCGTTGAGGGGACGCCCGGACGATGAGGTCGTCAGGGGCGCCCACGGTGCCGGACCGTGTACGGTCGCTGCTTGCGAAGGTGTACGGAGGAGGCGCGCCCATGGTGTCCACGCAGAGCATGCTCGCGTTCGCGGCGATGTCGCTCCTGGTGATCGTGATCCCGGGGCCGAGCGTGCTGTTCGTGATCGGCAGGGCCCTCGCGTACGGCCGCCGCACGGCCCTGGCGACGGTCCTCGGCAACGTGATCGGCTCCTACGCTCTGGTGGTCGCGGTGGCGTGGGGGCTCGGCGCGCTGGTGGAGAGCTCGGCCGTGGTGTTCATGGGCGTGAAGCTGGCCGGTGCGGCGTACCTCGTCCACCTCGGCGTGCAGGCGTTCCGGCACCGCAAGGACCTGCGGGCGGCGGACATGCAGGCGCCGCCGGGCGAGCGGCGTGGAGATCTGCGCACGGTCCTCGACGGCGTTCTCGTGGGCGTCACCAACCCGAAGGGCATCGTCTTCTTCGCCGCGGTGCTGCCGCAGTTCGTCGACCACTCGGCGGGGCACGTTCCCCTCCAGATGCTGGTCCTCGGCCTGGTGCCGATCACCATCGGCCTGGTCACGGACACCCTGTGGGGCCTGGGCGCGGCGGCGGCCCGTTCCTGGTTCGCCCGGTCCGACCGGCGGCTTTCGCTGGTGGGCGGCACGGGCGGGCTCGCGATGATCGGCCTGGGGGTGACGGTGGCGGCCACGGGACGCGCCGAGTAGGGCAGGTGGCTGGTTCCGCCGAGTGTGCGGTGGGCGGCGTCGGAGACACCGGCACGCTCATGCGGCGAGCAGCCGTGTGAGTCCCGTCGCGAGCCCGCCCCGCCAGCAGGCGTAGTCGTGGCCGCCGTTGAACTCCTCGTACGACACTGCGTATCCGCGCTCTCGGAGGACGTCGCGGAACCTGCGGTTCTCGGCGAGGAGCAGCCACTCCTGGGCGCCGACTTCGACATGCAGCCGGACATCTCGCGGTGGCGTGGCCGCGTACTGGCGGGTGAGCCACTCCGCGCCGATCTCCTCGTCGTCGGACCACCAGAAGGAACCGGACTGGCTCAGAGCGAGCCCGAACCGCTCCGGGCGCCGGTGTACGGCGAACGCGGCGGTGAGGCCGCCCGCGCTCTGCCCCGCCACGACCGTGCGCTCCGGCCGCGGATCCACCGCGAACCGGTCGGCCGCCCACGGCAGCAGCACGTCCGCCAGCCAGTCCACGAACTCCCCGCTGCACGACAGGTCCTGGGGCCTGCGGGCCATCGTGTCCACGAGCAGGGCCACGGTCGGCGGCAGCGCGCCGTCCGCGTGCAGGTTGTCCAGGACATCGCCGACGCCGAGCACGGGCCCCCACATCTCACCGTCCAGGAGCACGGCGACGGCGTACGGGCCGCCCTGCGGTGTGTGGCCGGGCGGCAACTGGGCGGTGACCTTGCGACCTTCGACGTCGGCGGTCACCGCGCGGCCCCGGGGCACGCCGGGCCTGCGGCCGGTGTGCGGCTGCGGCGGGGCGTACGGCAGGGAGAGGACGGAGGCGGGGGAGCGGCCCTCGCGGGCGGGCAGGGCGGGCGCGGGGTTCAGCGGGTCGGGCACGGCGGCGTCGAGGGTGGCGATCCAGGACGCCCGGTCGGTGCGCAGCAGGTCCGCACGGGTGCCGTGCCCGGTGACGAACTGGTAGGAGGCGCGGTGGTCGGCGCGCAGACGGTGGCTGAGCGCCCACACCGACGTGCCGTCGACGCGCCGCATCAGATGGCCGGTCAGATCACCGGCGTGCCGGTCCTTGTCGGTGACGGTATGCAGAAGCGCCAGGACGTCGGTGGCGGGGCGCGCCGGGTCGTCCCGCCACAGGAACGTGACGAGGCGGTGGTCCGGGTCGCCCTCGGGGTCGGGTTCGACGAGCGGTGCGCCGGTGCGCCGTACACGCAGCCAGAACTCGGCCTCCGCGGCGGGGACCTGGGCGCGGACGGCCTGGCGCAGGGTGCGCAGGAGCGGGCTCGGGGTGTCTTCGGTCATGGGGGAGTACCTCTCGGGGGCGGCTCGGGGCGGCTCGGGGAGTGACGGAGGGGGGCGTCGACGGGGTGCCGTCAGACACGGGTGGCCGCGGAACGGCCAAGGAGCACCCACAGCAGGAAGGGCCCGCCGAGGACGGTCGTCACGACGCCGACGGGCAGTTCGGAGCCGGAGAACGCGATCCGTCCGAGCGTGTCGGCGACGACCACGAGCAGCGCCCCGGTGAGCATCGAACCGATCAGCGGCACCCGCAGCGGTCCGGCGAGCCGGGAGGCGATCACCGGCGAGGCCAGGGCGACGAAGCCGACGGGCCCGCAGACGCCGACGGCGAGCCCGGCCAGGGCCACCGCGAGGAGCAGGCAGACGGCCCGGGTGCGGGCGGGCCCCGCGCCGAGGGAGGCGGCGGTGTCGTCGTCGAAGCGGAGCACCGCCAGATGCCGGGCGACGGCCAGGGCGACCGGGATCAGGACGGCGAGGCCGATGAGGACCGGTACGGCGACGGTGTAGCCGCGTCCGTTGAGGCTGCCGGACGTCCAGACGTACAGGGAGCTCGCGGAGTTGAGGGAGCGCCGGGACAGCACCACCTGCGTGACGGCGGAGGCGAGCGCCGACATCGCGAGGCCCACGACGAGGACACGGTAGCCGCGCTGCCCGGCGCCGCCGGACACCGCGGTCACCACGATCACGGCGACGAGCGCGCCGAGCGGCCCCGCCCACCAGGCCCCGAACGTGCCGCTCGCGCTGAGCGTCGCGGACAGCAGGACGGCCGCGGTGGCGCCGTCGTTGACGCCGAGGAGTTCGGGGGTGGCGAGGCGGTTGCGGGCCAGGGTCTGGGTGAGACAGCCCGCGAGGCCGAGGGCGGCGCCCGCGACGAGCCCGGCGACGATCCGGCCGAGCCGGAACTTCTGTACGAGCAGTACGTCGAAGCGGTCGCCCTGGCCGAGGACCGCGTGGAAGGTGCGCGAGACGCCCATGTCGCTCTGCCCGGCGTACGCGGAAAGCACGACGGCACCGGCGAGCAGGACCGCGAGGCCAAGGGCGGCGAACGCGGGACGGCGCGCGACGAGCAGCGACACCGGTCCGCCGCGCAGCACCGTGAGGCCGTCGGGGCGGTGGGGGCGCGGGGGGAGGCTGGGTGCGGTGGTGTCGGCGGTGTGGTCGGCGCCGGTGGTGCCGGTGGTGTCAGTGCTGCCCGCAGTGTCAGTGCTGCTGGTGGGCCCGGTGCTACCGGTGGTGCCAGTGCTGCCCGCAGTGCCGGTGGTGCCGGTGGTGTCACTGATGCCGGTGGTGCCAGTGCTGCCCACAGTGCCAGTGCTGCCGGTGGGCCCGGTGCGGCAGGTGGCACCGAGGGCGCCCGTGGTGTGCTCCCCGCGGGAGCGGAAGCCGCCCCGGGCGGACGCGAACCGTCGCTTCCCGCGGCCCCGTGCCTCCTCCGTGGCCGGTTCGGTCATGCCCATCGTCGCGAGCTGCCTGGACCGCACGATGCCGATGAGGACCGGCGCCCCGATGAGCGCGACGATCACGGAGACCGGCGCCTCGAAGGGGCGGGACACCACCCGGGCGGTGACATCCGCGGCGGTGAGGACACCGGCGCCGACGAGCCCGGCGAGCACGAGGCGGGCGGGCAGCCGCGGCCCCGCGAGGCCCCGTGCCGCGAAGCCCGCGACCAGGCCGAGGAAGGAGATGGGACCCGCGAGCGCCACGGCGGCCGCGGTGAGCAGGGTGACGGCGACGGCGACGACGGTGCATGTGCCGGACGGGCGGTGGCCGAGGCCGCGGGCCAGGTCGTCGCCGAGGGCGAGCGCCGACAGCGGGCGCACGACCAGAGCGGCGACGACGAGGCCGACGCCGAGGACCGGTGCGAGCCTGGCCAGTTCCCCGTACCCCTCGACGCCCGCGAGCGAACCGAGCACCCAGAACCGGAAACGGTCGTAGGTCTCGGCGGAGTTCACCACGATCACGCTGGTGAGCCCGCCGAAGGTGGCGCCGAGCGCGGAGCCCGCGAGCACCAGGCGCATCGGCGAGCCGCCGCCCCGCCCGGCGATCAGGAGCACCAGGGCGCTGGCGGCCACGGCACCGGTGAACGCGCAGACCAGATAGGCGAATCCGGAGTCGAGCCCGAGCAGGGCGATACCGGCGACCACGCCGAGGGAGGCGCCCGCGTTCACGCCGAGCAGACCGGTCTCGGCGAGCGGGTTGCGGGTGACGGCCTGGAGCAGGCATCCGGCGACACCGAGGGCGGTGCCGACGAGGACGGCGGTCAGGGTGCGGGGCAGCCGCAAGTCGCCGATGACGAGGGCGAGCCGGGGGTCGGCGCGGGCGCCGCCGCGGTCCAGGAGATAGTCGAGCGCGCCCGACGCGCCCACCTCACCGGCGCCGACGGACAGCGACAGGGCGCCGAGCACGAGGAGGAGCACGGCGAGTACGGCGATCCGGACGCGGACCTTGCGCCGGTCGGCGTCCTGGCCGTACGCCGAAGGAGGGGCGGAGGTGGAGTTGGCCGAATCAGGCCCCCGCGGGGGCGGTTCGGTCAACTGCCCCGCCGACGGGTCCTCTTCGGCGGTGAGCTGCGGTGTGCCCATGTGCTGCGACTGCATGAGGTGAGGTTAGCCTAACCAAACATGTCGCCCGTTGCGGGCTGTCCCGGATCATGTCGTGACTGGTTTAGGTTAGGCTTACCTAAGAAAGAGGGGGGAGCTGCTCATGTCCGCACACATATCCGGCGTTGGCGCGGAACTGGCCGGGAGAACGGCCCTGGTCACCGGAGCCGGGCAGGGGATCGGCGCGGCCGTGGCACGGCGGCTCGCCGCCGAGGGCGCCCACGTCGTGGCCACCGACCGCACCGCCGATGCCCTCGACCGCAGCACCGGCGCCCCCGACCGCAGCGCCGCCGACCGGCCCCGAGACCCGGCAACGTACGACGCGGGACCGCCGGGCACCATCACCGCACACGTCATGGACGTCACCGACGCCACGAGGGTCGACACCGTCGTGCATGACGTCGAGCGCACGCACGGCCCGCTCGACATCCTCGTCAACGTGGCCGGAATCCTTCGCCCCGGACCCGCCGCCGAACTCACCGACGAGGACTGGGCCGACACCTTCGCCGTGAACACCACCGGCGTCTTCCACACCTCCCGGGCCGTCGCGGCCCGCATGACCGCACGCGGCCGCGGCAGCATCGTCACCGTCGGCTCCAACGCCGCCGGCGTGCCCCGCACCGGCATGGCCGCGTACGCCGCCTCCAAGGCGGCCGCGGCCATGTACACCAAGTGCCTGGGCCTCGAACTCGCCCGCAGCGGCGTACGCTGCAACATCGTCGCCCCCGGCTCCACCGACACCGCGATGCAACGCGCCCTGTGGACCGACGCCACCGCCCCGCAGCGCGTCATCGACGGCGACCCCGCCTCCTTCCGCACCGGCATCCCGCTGGGCCGTATCGCCGCCCCGGACGACATCGCCGAGGCGGTCCTGTTCCTCGCCTCCGACCGGGCGCGGCACATCACCATGCAGGAGCTGTACGTCGACGGCGGCGCCACCCTGCGGTGACGCCCCGCCCCTCCGCACGCGGCCCGCACCCGACAGGCCGCACGTGCACCCCACCCACCCCCGCACTCGCGGCCGTGCCTCCCCGTGGAGCACGGGCCGGGAGAGAAACGGAGCCCCCGGTGTCGACGGCACCCGATGTCGCCACGCACGTCCCCGCCCTCGCCGACCCGGCCCACCCCGCCGTCGGCGCGGCGACCGCGCTCCTCGCCGACCACCGTCCTGGCGAGCGCTTCCTCGGCACACCCACCCGCACCCTGCTCGGCCAGGGGGTGCACAGCGAAGTACCGCACGACGAGAGACCCTTGGCGGCGCGCGTCGCCCAGACCCTCGACCGGGCGCGCGCCGACGGCGCCGCGTCCCCGGTCGTCGTCGGCGCCGTGCCGTTCGACCAGAGCGCCCCCGCGGCACTCGCGGTGCCCCAGTCGCTGCGCGACGCACCGCCGCTCGCCGCCGACCCGCTGATCGCGCTGCCCGCCGAGGCACCGGCGCGCGCCGACTGGCGCATCCGGCAGGTTCCGGCCCCCGAGGTGTACGGCGCCTCCGTGGCCGCCGCCGTCGAACGCATGTGGCGCGGGGAGTTCAGCAAGGTCGTGCTCGCCCGCACCCTCGAACTCGACTGCGCCGAACCCCTCGACGTCCCCGCCATGCTCCAGCGCCTGGCCCGCCGCGACCCCGGCGGCTACACCTTCGCCCTGCCCACAGGACCCGGCAGGACCCTCATCGGCGCGAGCCCCGAACTCCTGGTCTCCCGCCGTGGCCGACGCGTGATCGCCAACCCCCTCGCCGGCTCCGTCCCGCGCAGCGACGACCTCGCCGAGGACGTGCGCAGGGCCGCGGCGCTGCTCCAGTCGTCCAAGGACCTGCACGAGCACGCCGTCGTCGTCGACGCAGTCCACCAGGCACTCGCACCGCACTGCACGGACCTGACCGTCCCGGCGAAGCCCACGCTGATCCGCACCGCCGCCATGTGGCACCTGTCCACCACCGTCATCGGTACCCTCGCGGGCCCCGGCGCCTCCGCGCTCGAACTTGCCTGCGCCCTGCACCCCACCCCGGCCGTGTGCGGCACCCCGACCGCGACGGCACGCGACGTCATCCGCGAGAGCGAGCCCTTCGACCGCGGCTTCTTCACCGGCATGGTCGGCTGGGGCGACGCGTCGGGCGACGGCGAATGGGTCGTCACCATCCGCTGCGCGGAGGCCGAGCAGAACTCCCTGCGCCTGTACGCGGGCGCGGGCGTCGTGGCCGCCTCCGAGCCGGACGCCGAGACCGCGGAGACCGCCGCCAAGTTCCGCACCTTCCTCGCCGCGGTGGGGGCCGAGCTGTGAGCACCGCCTCCACCGACCCCGGCACCCCTACCGGCCCCGGCACCTCCACCGGCCCCGCGGGCGCCTCCACCCGCCCGGGCGGCGGCACCTCCACCGGCCCCGCGGGCACCTCGGCCCGCCCGGGCGGCGGCACCTCCACCGGCCCCGCGGGCACCTTCACCCGCCCGGACGGCGGCGCCCCCACCTGGCCCGCCGAGTTCGCCGAGCGCTACCGCGCCGCGGGCTGGTGGCGCGGCGAGACGTTCGGCGGCATGCTGCGCGAGCGCGCGGCGGCCCACCCCGGGCGCGTGGCGATCGTCGACCCCGCCACCGACCGCCGCTGGACCTACGGCGAACTCGACGCCCGCGCCGACCGGCTCGCCGCGGGGATGACCGCGCGCGGCATCACCGCGGGCGACCGCGTCGTCGTGCAACTCCCCAACATCGCCGAGTTCTTCGAGGTGATCTTCGCCCTTTTCCGGATCGGGGCGCTGCCGGTGTTCGCCCTGCCGGCCCACCGCGAGACGGAGATCACCTACTTCTGCCGGTTCACCGAGGCCGCCGCCTACGTCATCGCCGCCGAACACGGCGGTTACGACTACCGCGCCCTCGCCGCCCGGGTGCGCGCGGAGGTGCCGACCCTGCGGCACGTGTGGGTGGCGCAGGGCGAGCCGGGGGAGTTCGAGGCGCTGGCCGACGTTTCCGCGGAGCCCGTGGACCTGACGGGTCCCGCCCCGCACGACCTCGCCTTCCTGCAGTTGTCGGGCGGATCCACCGGCGTGCCCAAGCTCATCCCGCGCACCCACGACGACTACCTGTACTCGCTGTGGGGCTCCAACGAACTGTGCGGCGTCGACGAGAACAGTGTCTACCTGTGCGCGCTGCCCGCCGCCCACAACTTCCCGCTGTCCTCGCCCGGCACCCTCGGCGCGCTGTACGCGGGCGCCAGGGTCGTGCTCTGCCCGCTGCCCGCCCCAGAGACCGCGTTCCCGCTGATCGAGCGGGAAGGCGTGACGATCACCGGACTCGTGCCGCCGCTCGCCCTGGTGTGGACCGAGGCCGCCGCGACGACGGCGCACGACCTCGGCAGCCTCCAGGTCCTGCTCGTGGGCGGCGCCAAGTTCAGCGCGGAGGCGGCGCGCCGGGTCGGGCCCGCGCTCAACTGCACGCTCCAGCAGGTGTTCGGAATGGCCGAAGGGCTCGTCGACTACACCCAGCTCGACGACCCCGAGGAGATCATCGTCACCACGCAGGGCAGGCCCATCTCGCCGGACGACGAGATACGCGTCGTCGACGACGAGGACAACGACCTGCCCACCGGCTCCACCGGCCACCTCCTCACCCGGGGCCCCTACACCATCCGCGGCTACTGGAACGCCCCCGAGCACAACGCGCGTTCCTTCACCGCCGACGGCTTCTACCGCACCGGCGACATCGTCCGGCTCACCCCCACCGGCCACCTGGTCGTCGAGGGCCGGGCCAAGGACCAGATCAACCGCGGCGGAGAGAAGATCGCCGCCGAGGAGATCGAGAACCACCTCCTGGCCCACCCCGCCGTCCACGACGCCAACGTCGTCGGCGAACCCGACCCGTACCTCGGCGAACGCACCTGCGCCTATGTGATCCTGCGGGCCGGCGCGGAGCCGCTCAGGCCCGTCGCCGTCAAACGCTTCGTCCGCGAACGTGGCCTCGCCGCCTACAAGGTCCCCGACCGCGTGGAGTTCGTGGACGCCTTCCCGCAGACGGGCGTCGGCAAGATCTCCAAGAAGGACCTCCGCTCAGCCGCCACCGCCACCGCCGAGTCCGGCACCCCCCGCACCCCCTGACCCACCCGAACGGAAAGCCCAGCACCATGGCCCTGCCCGCCATCAGCTCCTACCCCCTGCCCGCCGCCGCCGAGCTGCCCCGCAACCGCGTCGACTGGACGGTCGACCCGGCACGCGCCGTGCTCCTCGTGCACGACCTGCAGAACTACTTCCTGTCCGCGTACGAGGCCGACGCCGCGCCCGTGCCGGAGCTCCTGGCCAACGTACGCACCCTCAAGGAGCGCGCGGCCGCACTCGGCGTCCCGGTGCTCTACACCGCGCAGCCCGGCGGCCAGACGCCCGAACAGCGCGGTCTCCAGCAGGACTTCTGGGGCTCGGGGCTGCCGGACGACGCGCACGCCGCGGCCATCGCGGACGCCGTCGCCCCCGGGCCCGGGGACAAGGTCCTGACGAAGTGGAAGTACAGCGGGTTCGTGCGCACGGGCCTGGAGGAGCACCTGCGCGACCTCGGCCGCGACCAGTTGGTGATCACTGGGATCTACGCCCACATCGGCGTCCTGATGACGGCGGCCGACGCCTGGACGCGGGACCTCCAGGCGTTCGTCGTGGCCGACGCCGTGGCGGACTTCTCCGCCGACGACCACGCGATGGCGCTGCGCTGGGCCGCCGGACGCTGCGCCGTGGTCACCACCACCGACACCGTCCTCGAAGGGAACTGACCACCGTGAGCGCGACCCTGACCCTGGAGCAGCTCCGTGAGGACATCGCCGACGTACTCGGCGAGGAGCCCGACGACATCCCCCTCGACGAGAACCTCATCGACTACGGCCTCGACTCCGTACGCCTGATGACGCTGGTCGGCCGCTGGCGCGAAACGTACGGAGTGGAGGTGGCCCTCACCGACCTCGCCGAGCGGCCCGCCGTGGACGCGTGGGCGGCGCTGCTCGGGCTCACCGCCTGACGAGGGCGCGGGGGTCCCGGCCCCGGGGCGGCTCCGGCGCGTCCCGGGGTGACTCCCGCCCCTCCCGGGGCGAGGTGGTCCGGCCACGTCCGTGCGTTTCTCCTACCCCGCGGCGCCGATGTCGCCATACTGGGCACCGTGCGTGTAGCGATCATGACTGCAGGTTCCCGAGGTGACGTGGCCCCCTTCACCGGGCTCGGGGCGGGGCTCGTCGCCGCGGGGCACGAGGTGACCCTGGTGACGCACGCGAGGTTCGCGGAGCTGACGGCGGGCTCCGGCGTCCGCTTCCACGCCCTGCCCGTCGACCCGCGGGCGGAACTGCACTCGCGACGAGGGCAGGACCTGCACCGCAGCCGCACAGGCCCCGGCAAGCTGCTGCGCGTCATGGCGATGGCCAAGGACGCGGCGACGGAGCTGGCACCTGGCCTGCTGGAGGCCGCCCGGAACAGCGACGCGCTCGTGCTGTCCGGAGCGGTGGCGCCCCTCGGCTGCACCATCGCCGAAGGGCTCGGCCTTCCCAGCGTCGGCGTGCACCTCCAGCCCTTCTATCCCACCGGCGCGTTCCCGCCCCCCATGACGGGAACGCGCTCCCTGGGCCCTACCGGCAACCGCCTCGCCGGGCACGCGGCCCTCACCGTCATCGAGCGGATCTTCCACGACACCGCCCGTGACCTGAGGAAGCAACTCGGCCTCCAGCCCCGTACCCTCGCGGCGTCACGCCGCGCCCACGAACACCGGCGGTGGCCGGTCCTGCACGGCTTCAGCCCGCACATCGTGCCGCGACCCCACGACTGGCGCCCCGGCCTCGACGTCGTGGGCTACTGGTGGCCGCACGACACCGGCCGACTGCCCACCGAACTCGAGGACTTCCTCGCCGCGGGCCCGCCACCGGTCTACGTCGGCCTCGGCAGCGCCACCGTCCCCGACCCCGACCGCCTCTGCGCCGAGGTGGTGGGCGCGTTGCGCGCCGCGGGCCTGCGCGGTGTGATCCAGCGGGGCTGGGCAGGTCTGTCCGCCACCGGCGACGACATCCTCACCATCGACGAGGTGCCGCACAGCCTGCTGTTTCCGCGTACGGCGGCGGTGGTCCACCACGCGGGCGCGGGCACGACCGCCGCCGGGCTGCGCGCCGGTGTCCCCGCCGTGCCGGTGCCCATCCAGTTCGACGAGACGTTCTGGGCAGCCAGGCTCACCTCCCTCGGCACCGCGCCGTGCGCGCTGCCCCTGCGCCGACTGACCACCGCCCGCCTCACCGACGCCCTGGTCCGTGTCACCAAGGACCCCTCCTACCGGTCCCGCGCCCGCACCCTGGCGTCCCGCCTCTCGACGGAGGACGCGGTCGCCCCGGTGGCCGCGGCCCTCGCGGCCTGCTGAGGCACGCGCGTACACGCTCAGCGGCGCAGCGGGCCCTCGCAGTTGAAGGCGGACGACCCCGCCCGGCCGTCCGTCCAGATGTCCACCTCGCCGAACGAGCAGTTCATGTCGGTCAGGTTGTTGTCGCCCTTCGCGGCCCGTTCGAGGATGAAGTAGTCCACCGTCCCGGACATGTCCTTGAAGACCCGGTCGGGGCTCCCGGAGTCGCTGAGGGTCGCGGTGACGCGGCCGTCGCACTCGAAGCGGGGACGGTCCTGCGACCCGGTGGCGGCGCACTTCGGCGTGATGCCGGTCGTGGCGGTGAAGGAGGCGCGGACCTGGCCGGCGGACGTGTCGCGCAGCTCGTCCAGGGGGGTGTACGAGGTGTCGGGCACGAACAGGTCGTCGACCTGGGCGATCTGTTCGTCGAGGAACGCGTCGTACGCGCGCTGCACCCCCGCGTCCTCGCCGAGCCGGTCGCGCCAGGCGTCGAAGGCCGCCGGGTCGTCGGCGCGCAGATGACCGTACATCTCCTTGAGCAGGGCGGGCCTCTGGGTCCACAGGAACTCGAAGAACGTGCCCGAGTAGTCGTAGAAGCGGAACCCGTCGCCGTCGTACGTGGCGTGCAGGAGCTGGTCGACCGTCATGCGCGGGCTGCCGTCGGCGGTGTCGGCGATGATGCCCTTGACGAGGGACTTGCGGACCTTGATCCCGTCGTCGCGCGTCGCGCCGTCGAAGAACTCCGCGGTGCCCTCGTCCATCGCGGTGGTCCGGTCACCCTCGTACCAGGGGCCTTCGCCGAAGGAACCGGGCACCGCCCAGCGGCCGTTGAGGTAGTGCGTGTACTCGTGCCGGAACAGCTCCTCCAGCGTCAGCGAGGAGTCCTGTGGGACGCGCCGCTGATAGGTGTAGAACGTGGCGCCCTTCTCGATGTACATGCCTCCGTTGTCGGTGCTCAGGCCGGTCAGGAGCGGCTGGAAGTTCTCGTACTCGGCCCGGGAGGCGTACAGGACGATGTTGAGCGTGGAGTTGGTGTCGCCCGGCAGGGGTTCGAGGGTGCCGAGCACGCGGTGGAACTGCGCCTTGACCTGGGTGCTCGCGTAGTAGAGCTGGTCGACGGTGTTCCGGGAGAGACTGCTGCGCACGCGCAGGTCGTTCGCGCCCTTCTTGCCGTACGCGTAGGTGTGCGGGAAGAGGCGCTTGTCGATGTCCGTCCTGCACACCCGGTGGGGCGCGCAGGCCTCGAACTCGTTCAGCCAGGTCGCGACCTTCGCCCAGGGCGCGCTCAGCTCGCCGAAGTTGCGGGCCGTGGCGGCGAGGAGCGGGCCGAGCCCCGCGACGATCTCACCGCGGAGCGCGTCGATCTGTCCCATGCGCCCGTACTCGCTGAGCGCGTCGCGCACCACCCAGGCGTTAGCCGAGCCCTTCAGATGGGTGTGACCGGCGAACGCCTTGAAGGCGGCACGGTAGGAGGGGGAGGCCGCCACGGCGGCGCGGAACGCGGCGTCCTGGTTGCCGGGGTAGACGCCCAGGTAGTTGAGGGTGAGCGCGGCGAGGGCCGCACCGCCCCAGGAGGCGTCCTTCGCGGTGTCCGGGTGGGCGGCGTCCATGGTGGCCAGGACCCGCTCGACCAGCGGGAGCTGGTGCTGGCGCAGGCCTTCGGCGCCCGCGGCGGTGAGGGCCTCACGCAGGGTCTCGGCGTTGCTGCGGGTGACGTCGAAGGAGCGGGCGGCCGCGCCGAACGCGTCGACGGACCGGCGCATGGCGGCCAGCGTCGCGGGGTCGGAGATGTCGACCTCGTCGTGCGAGAAGGCGTGGTAGGCCACGGCGTGGAGATAGGTGAACATCTCCAGGAGATGCGTGCCGTTCCTTCCGTCGTGACCGGCGGCGAGCCGGTTCGCGCGGTCGGCGACGGCCTGGATGTGGGCCCGTGACATGACGGGCGCGAGGCGCTGGTCCGAGGTCCAGATCAGCGTCCGCAGACAGTTGTCCGCGGTGACCTCGTCGGCGGCGAGGAAGTCGGCGAACCGCTCCGGCGAGAGCCCTTTGACGCCGTCGAGAGTGCAGGGCACGGCCGTCTTCCCGAGGGTGGCGCGCGGCACCTCCTCGCCCTTGGCGGCCTTCGGGGCGGGGGTGCGGGGGCCGGGGACACGGCCGCCGGTGAGACCGCCGGGCGCCGGGAGGGTGCGGGCCGCGGGCTCGGGCGCCGTGGCCCTGCGGTCCACCGTGTCGTGCGGCTTCGGGCCGGGGGCCCCGGCAGGCGTCGACACCGCCTCCGGGGCGGCCGGTGCCCGCGTTGCCGCGAGACCGGCGTCGGTGGCCGTGACGCACAGCACGACGGCCGTGGCGGCGGTGAGCAGCGATCTGCACAGGGTTCTTGAGGGCTTCTTCGGCTGGTACACCGATCACTCCTGAGTGGGGGAGAAGAGAGTCCGTGCGGATGACGTACGTACGGAGCGGCCGCTTGTAGCCTGAACACGCCTTGCAGCAGGGCGATATGAGGGACCGTCAGCTACAGGGCTCGCTCCGCCATGTGATGCGTAAAGTAGTAATGTGAAATTGCACTGACAACCCCCTGGCGCCGAGAAATGTGCCCGAAGGAGCCCCCGTGAACGAACCCGCCGCCACGCCCCGCACGGTCAGCCACGACCTGCCGATATCCAGGGAGTTCGAGGACTCCATGGCTCGGAACTGGGCGTCGACGCCGCTGTCCGGCGACATCCGGCTGCCCGCCGCCGCCCTCACCCCCGCACGCCGCGCCCGCCTGTCCGCCCGCTTCCCCGGTGAGCGCGTCCTGATCCCCGCCGGTGAGCTGCGCGTCCGCTCCAACGACTGCGACCACCGCTTCCGCCCGCACAGCGGCTACGCCTGGCTCACCGGCCTGACCGGCGAGGACCAGGCCGGACACGTCCTGGTCCTGGAACCCGAAGGGCCGCACCGGCACGAAGCGGTCCTGTATGTGCGGCCCCGCTCCGCGCGCACCGACAGCGGGTTCTACCGGGACCGCCGCCACGGCGAGTTCTGGGTCGGCCGCCGCCCCGACCTCGCCGAGACCGAACGCATGACGGGCATCCGCTGCGCCCCACTGGGGGATCCGGCGACGCTGCCGCCAGGACGCGACGCCGTGACCGACGCCGAACTCGCCGCGGCCCTCAGTGAACTGCGGCTCGTCAAGGACGCCTGGGAGGTCGAGCAGCTCCAACTCGCCGTCGATCACACGGCCACCGGGTTCGAGGACGTCGTACGCGCCCTGCCGCACGCCCTCGCACACCCGCGTGGTGAGCGCTGGATCGAAGGAGTCTTCAATCTGCGCGCCCGCGTCGAGGGCAACGGCACCGGCTACGAGACCATCGCCGCCTCCGGCGCGCACGCCTGCACCCTGCACTGGATCCGCAACGACGGGCCTCTGGACGCGCGGGAGTTGCTGCTGCTCGACGCGGGCGTGGAGACCGACAGCCTCTACACCGCCGACATCACCCGCACCCTGCCGCTGTCCGGCCGCTTCACACCGGTGCAGCGGCAGGTCTACGACCTGGTCCTCGCCGCCCAGGAAGCGGGCATCGCCGCACTGCGGCCGGGCGCGCGCTTCCGTGACTTCCACCGCGCGGCGATGCGTGTGATCGCGGAGGGACTCACCGAATGGGGCGTCCTGAAGAACCCGGACGCGGACGCGCACCGGCGCTACACCCTGTGCGGCAGCGGGCACATGCTCGGGCTCGACGTGCACGACTGCGCACAGGCGCGGGCGGACGCCTACCTCGACGGGGTCCTCGAAGCGGGCCAGGTGCTCACCGTCGAGCCCGGCCTGTACCTGCAACCCGACGACGAGACGCTGCCTGTCGAGCTGCGGGGCATCGGCGTACGTGTCGAGGACGACCTGGTGATCACGCCCGAGGGGGCGCGGCTGCTGTCCGGTGCCCTGCCGCGGACGCCCGACGGGATCGAGGCGTGGATGGGGGAGTTGGCCGAGGAGGGCACGAACACGCGCTCCGATGTGGGGAGATGAGGGGAGATGAGGCTCGGGGCGGGCGGTGTGTGTGAGATCCCTTGGCAAGCTCTGTGCCATGTGAAATATTACTGAGGTGCCCACGAGAAGTTCCTCGGATCTCATCGTCGTCGGCGCCGGAGTGGTCGGCGCCGCCTGTGCCCACTACGCCGCCCGGCGCGGCCTCGACGTCACCGTGGTCGACCGCGGCCCGGTCGCGGGCGGGACCACCGGTGCCGGTGAGGGCAACCTCCTGGTCTCCGACAAGGAGCCGGGCCCCGAGCTCCAACTCGCCCTTCTGTCGGCCCGGTTGTGGCGGGAGCTGGCGGACGTCCTGCCCGCCCGCATCGAGTACGAGGCGAAGGGCGGCCTGGTCGTCGCCTCCGGGGAGACCGGTCTGGCCGCACTGCGGGACTTCGCCCACCGGCAGGAGCAGGCAGGCGTGACGGCACAGGAGGTGACGGGGGAGCGGCTCCACGACCTGGAGCCGCACCTCGCCCCTGGCCTCGCCGGTGGTTACCACTACCCGCAGGACGCCCAGGTCCAGCCCGCCCTCGCCGCCGCCCACCTGCTGCGCGCGGCGGGGAGCCGGGTGCGCCTGCGGCTGGGCGAAGAGGTCGTGGGCGTGCTGACGCGGGCCGACGGCACCGTGCGCGGGGTGCGGACACCGGCGGGGGAGCTGCACGCCCCGTATGTCGTGAACGCCGCCGGCACCTGGGGCGGCGACTTCGCCCGCATCGCCGGGGTGTCCCTTCCGGTGCAGCCGAGACGGGGCTTCGTGCTCGTCACCGAGCCGCTGCCGCGCGTGGTGCGCCGCAAGGTGTACGCGGCGGACTACATCGCGGACGTGGCCTCCGGGTCGGCCGCCCTCCAGACGTCACCCGTCGTCGAGGGCACCCCGGCGGGGCCGGTCCTGATCGGCGCGAGCAGGGAGCGCGTCGGCTTCGACCGCACCCTCTCCACCGAGGTCCTTCGCCGCCTCGCGCAGGGGGCGGCACGGCTGTTCCCGGTGCTCGCCCGCGTCCGGGTGCTGCGGACGTACGCGGGCTTCCGCCCCTACCTGCCCGACCACCTGCCCGCC
This sequence comes from Streptomyces aureocirculatus, assembly GCF_000720475.1. Taxonomy (GTDB): domain Bacteria; phylum Actinomycetota; class Actinomycetes; order Streptomycetales; family Streptomycetaceae; genus Streptomyces; species Streptomyces aureocirculatus. Next base: position 37,747 of record NZ_JOAP01000010.1, on the reverse strand, counting down.
ATCGGAGCCGATCCGCGCGCACCCGGACTGCTGCATGCCTGCGGCCACGAGGGGGCGGGGATCGGGCTCGCCCCGGCCACGGGGGCGTTGATCGCGGCGCTGGTGGCGGGGGAAGAGCCGCCCTTGCCCGGCGGCGATTTGCGGCCGCTCCGGCCGGAGCGGTTCGATGACGCCCGCTGACGCCGAGCGGGCCCGCTTCCGGTGCCTGGCCCGGTCCCTGCCCCGGACGCTTGCTGACGGCGAGCGGGCCCGTTCCTGGTGCCTGGCTCGGCCCCGGGCCCGGACGCTTGCCGACGCCGCCGGGCGGACCCGCTCCGGGTGTCTGCCCCGGTCCGCGTCCTTGTTCCGGACGCGTGCCGGCGGCGAGCGAGCCCGCTTCCGGTGCCTGTCCCGGGCCCGGCGGGCGCGTGCCGGCCGTGAGTGGGCCCGGTCCTGGTGCCTGCCGAGGGTCTGGTCCCGGATGCGCGCTGACGGTGAGTGGGTCCGCTCGCGGTGCTGGTCCCGGGCGCGTGCCGGCCGTGAGTGGGCCCGGTCCTGGTGCCTGCCCAGGGTCCGGTCCCGGACGCGCGCCGACCGCGAGCAGGCCCGCTCCCGGTGCCTGCCCCGGAACCTGGCCCTGCCCCCGACGCGCGCCGACCGCGCGCCCGCTTCCGGGGCCCGGCCCGGAGCCCGTACCTGCCGACACCTCCGGAAGGAACCGCGTCATGACGCGTCACCGCAGCCCCGCCGCTCTCGTGGGCGCGGCCACCGAGAGCGCCTTCGAGATCACCTTCGACGGCCGGACGCTCAGCGCGCTGCCCGGCCAGTCCGTCGCCGCCGCCCTCTGGTCGGCCGGTGTCCTCGCCTGGCGCACCACCCGGGTCGGCGGCCGCCCGCGCGGTGCCTTCTGCGGCATCGGGCAGTGCTACGACTGCCTCGCGACCATCAACGGCCGCCCCAACCGCAGGGCCTGCCTCGTACCCGCCCGGCCCGGCGACGCGATCACGACGCAGGAGGGGGAGGGGCATGCCGGACTCGCCGTCTGAGGAGGCCCGCGCCGTGCCACGCGACGGTGCCGAGACCGTGCCGCCCCACGAGCGCGCCGTGCCGCGCGGCGGTGCCGAGACCGTGCCGCCCGGCGACACCCACGCCGTGACCTACGACCTGGCAGTGATCGGCGCCGGATCGGCCGGGCTCGCGGGTGCCGTCGTCGCCGATCGGCTCGGGCTCCGCGTCGCCCTGCTGGACTCCTCCGGTGAGGTCGGCGGCCAGTTCTACCGGCACCCCGCCCCCGCCCTCGGGGCCGTCCGGCCCGAGGCCCTGCACCACGACTGGGACGCCTTCGCCGGACTGCGCCGCGAACTGGCGGACAGCGGCGTCGTCCATCTCGCCGGGCACCACGTGTGGACGCTCGCGCGCGACGGGGAGCTGTGGGCCGTGCACGCCGTCACCGGCGCGGACGGCGACGGCGAGCGACCCGTGTGCGTACGGGCCCGCACGGTCCTGTTCGCCACCGGCGCCGGCGAACGGCAACTGCCCTTCCCCCACTGGACGCTGCCGGGCGTGGTGGGCGCGGGCGGCGCCCAGGCCATGCTGAAGTCCGGCCTCGCACTGCCGGGGCGGCGGATCGTGGTGGCGGGCAGCGGACCGCTCCTCCCCGCCGTCGCGGCCTCGCTCGCCGCCGCGGGCGCCCGCGTACCCGCCGTCGTCGAGGCCTCCGGCTACCTCCGCTACGCCCGAAGCCCCGCGGCCCTCGCCGCGAACCCCCGCAAACTCGCCGAGGCCGCGACGTACGGCGCGGCCCTGCTGCGGCACCGGATCCCCCTGCGTACCCGCAGCGCCGTCACCGAAGTCCACGGCCGCGACCGGGTGGAGGGCGTGACGGTCTGCCGTCTCGACCGCGACTGGCGGCCGCTGCCCGCGACGGCCGGGCGGATCGACTGCGACGCGCTCGCGGTGGGGCACGGACTCGTCCCGCAGATCGAACTCGCCACCGGCATCGGCTGCGCGACCCGGCGCACCGACGACGGCGCGTACGCCCTCGTCGTCGACGCGTTCCAGGAGACCTCGGTACGGGGGCTGTGGGCGGCGGGCGAGACCGGCGGTGTCGGCGGCGCCCAACTCGCCCGGGTGGAGGGGGAGCTGGCGGGGATCGCGGCGGCCGCCCGGGTACGCGGGCAGGAAACCCACCTCCGGGGGAGCCGCGCCCGCGCGCTGCGGCGCCGCCGCGCCCGGATGCGGGCCTTCGCGACCGCCATGGCCCGCGCGCACGCGCCCGGACGCGACTGGACCGAGTGGCTGGACGACGCGACAGACGTGTGCCGCTGCGAGGAGGTCACCGCGGGCGCCGTCCGTGAGGCCGTCCGCGACTACGGCGCCCGTGACGCCCGTACCGTCAAGCTCCTCACCCGCGCCGGCATGGGCTGGTGCCAGGGCCGGATGTGCGGGGCGGCCGTGACCTGCCTCGCGTCCCGCGCCGGGACGGAGAGCGCGGGCGAGGCGCCGCCGCCCGCGCCGGAACGCCGACCGCTGGCCGCCCCCGTATCACTGGCGGCGCTCGCGGCACTCCGCCCCGACGGACTCCCGGCCGAGGACGAGCCCCACCCCGAGTAGGTGACAGGCCGCACCCCACAGGTCACGCCCCACAGGCCGCACCCCACAGGCCGCACCCCACAGGCCGCACCCCACAGGTCACGCCCCTCACAGGCCGCACCCCACCGATCACACCCCACAGGTCACGCCCCCCACAGGCCGCACCCCACAAGCCACGCCCCACCGATCGCCCCCCACAGGCCGCACCCCACAAGCCACGCCTCACACCTCCCACAGATCCCCCCAGATCACGCCTCCCAGATCGCACCCACCGAAGGGACCTCCATGACCGCCCATGCCGCCCCCAGCCCCCCCGGCGCCACCTGGCACCCCGAGCGCCCCTGGCGCGGCATCATGGTCGCCACCGCGCTGCCACTGCGCGCCGACCTCTCGGTGGACCACGACGCCTACGCCGAGCACGTCCGCGGGCTCATCGACAGCGGCTGCGACGGCGTCGTTCCCAACGGCTCGCTCGGCGAGTACCAGACCCTCACCGACGAGGAGCGCGCCCGCGTCGTGCGCACCGCCGTCGAGGCGGCGGGTGACGGCGCCCGGGTGATGCCCGGAGTCGGTGCGTACGGCAGCGCGGAAGCACGCCGCTGGGCCGAGCACGCGGCCGAAGAGGGCTGCGGCAGCGTCCTGTTGCTGCCGCCGAACGCCTTCCGGGCCGGCGCCGGGGCCGTCCGGTCCCACTACGCCGAGGTCGCGCGGGCAGGCGTGCCGGTCGTCGGCTACAACAACCCCATCGACACGAAAGTGGACCTCACCCCTGACCTGCTCGCCCAACTGCACGCCGACAACAGCATCGTGGCAGTCAAGGAGTTCAGCGGCGACGTGCGCCGGGCGTACGAGATCGCCGAACTCGCCCCCGAACTGGACCTGTTGATCGGCGCGGACGACGTACTCCTCGAACTCGCCGTCGCCGGTGCCGTCGGCTGGATCGCCGGATACCCGAACGCGTTCCCCGCCACCTGCGCCGAGCTGTACCACGCGGCCGTCGACGGCGACCTGAAGCGGGCCCTGCCGCTCTACAAAACCCTGCACCCGCTGCTGCGGTGGGACTCCAGGACGGAGTTCGTGCAGGCGATCAAGCTGTCCATGGACATCGTCGGACGGCGCGGCGGCCCGACCCGCCCGCCCCGCGCCCCGCTCACGGGAGCAGCGGAGTCGGCCGTCCGCTCGGCCACCGAGAAGGCCCTGGCCGAAGGGCACCGCTGACATGCGTACCCGCCACGTCTACCACGCCGTCGACTCGCACACCGAGGGCATGCCCACCCGCGTCATCACCGGCGGCGTCGGGGTGCTCCCCGGCGCCACCATGGCCGAGCGCCGGCTGCACTTCATCGAGCACCGGGACGACCTGCGCACCCTGCTCATGTACGAGCCGCGCGGACACGCCGCCATGAGCGGCGCCGTCCTCCAGCCGCCCACCCGCCCCGACGCCGACTACGGCGTGCTGTACATCGAGGTCTCCGGCCTGCTCCCGATGTGCGGGCACGGCACCCTGGGCGTGGCCACCGTCCTGGTCGAGACCGGCATGGTCGCCGTCACCGAACCGGTCACCACCGTCCGCCTCGACACGCCCGCAGGCCTCGTCACCGTCGACGTACAGGTCGAGGACGGCGTCGCGAAGGCGGCCACCCTCACCAACGTGCCCGCTTTCTGCGCGGGCCTCGACCACAAGGTGGAGGTGCCCGGGCACGGCACGGTCACCTACGACCTGGCGTTCGGCGGGAACTTCTACGCGTTCGTGCACCTCGACGCGCTGGGGCTGCCGTTCGACCGCGCCCACAAGAACGATCTGCTCGCGGCCGGACTGGCGATCATGGAGGCGATCAACGCGTCCCCGGAACGCCCCGTCCACCCCGCGCAGCCCGACATCGCCGGGCTCAAGCACGTCTATCTGACCGCCCCCGGCTCCGACGCCCGGCACTCGCGGCACGCCATGGCGATCCACCCGGGCTGGTTCGACAGATCCCCGTGCGGCACCGGCACCTCCGCGCGGATGGCGCAACTGCACGCCCGGGGCGAACTGCCCCTGCACCAGGACTTCGTCAACGAGTCCTTCATCGGCACCCGGTTCACCGGCCGCCTCACCGGGGCGACCGAGGTCGCCGGGGTGCCGGCCGTCGTACCGCGCATCACGGGGCGTGCCTGGATCACCGGCACCGCCCAGTACTTCCTCGACCCCGACGACCCCTTCCCCGGAGGTTTCCTCCTGTGACCGCGACCGTGGCCCTGGTGGAATCACGCAACCCGGCCGACCCCGACGACCTCCTCGTCCAGACCCCCGCCCCGGGCGCGTTCGCCGCCGTCGACACCGTCGAGCGCGCCCGCGACGCACAGCCCAACTGGCACCGCGGGGGTGCCGCGGCCCGCTCGGCCGCGCTCACCGCTGTCGCCGCCGCCGTGGCGGCGGCCGCCGGTGAACTCGCCGACCTCGCCGTGCGCGAAGTGGGCAAGCCCGTCACCGAGGCCCGTGCCGAGGTCGCCCGTACCGCCGCGATCTGGCGGTACTACGCCCAGGCGCCCTACGAGGCGACCGGTGCCGTCCACGACCCGGCCGCCGGTCCCGGGCTGCTGCTCACCCGGCGCCGCCCGCACGGCGTTCGGTGCCCTCGACCACCTGGACACCGGCATGATCCGCGTCAACGCGCCCTCCAGCGGCGTCGACTTCCACCTGCCGTTCGGCGGCACGAAGGAGTCAGGACACGGACCGCGCGAACAGGGCCGCGCCGCCCTGGAGTTCTACACATCGGGCCGCACCTACACCCTGGGCCCGGCACTCGGCGGGCGGGCCTGACACAGGCGCCCGGGAAAGCAACGTGACATTGTACGCTGGTGATCCCCTCGGCCACGGGGGCGCGGGGCACGAAGGGAACACCACGGGCATGGGGCACCTCAAGCAGCGCAACCTCATCACCACCCGGGAGCGCCTGCGCGACCAGGTGGCACACGCCCTGCGCGCCGCGCTGATCTCCGGCGAACTCCAGCCGGGACAGGTCTACTCCGCGCCCGGCCTCGCCGAGGACTTCGGCATCTCCGCGACGCCCGTGCGCGAGGCGATGCTCGACCTCGCTCGCGAGGGCCTGGTCGAGCCGGTCCGGAACAAGGGCTTCCGTGTCACCGAGGTCGACGAACGCGACCTCGACCAGTACTCGGAGATCCGCATGCTCATCGAGGTGCCGATGGTCGGCCGGATCACACGCAGCGCCGCCCGCGAGGACCTCCAGGCGCTGCGACCGGTCGCCGAGGAGATCGTGCGGGCCGCCCGCGAGCACGACCTCATCGGCTATCTGGAGGCCGACCGCCGCTTCCACCTCTCGCTGCTCGCCCTCGGCGGCAACGACCGGCTCGTCGAGACCGTCGGCGACCTGCGCAAGCGCTCCCGCCTGTACGGCCTGACCGCCCTGGACGAGGGCGACCGTCTGATCCCGTCCGCCGAGGAGCACGTCGAACTGCTCGACCTGATGATCGCGGGCGAGGCCAAGCGGGCCGAGAAGTGCATGATGCGGCACCTGGGTCATGTGCGCTCCCTGTGGGCGAAGGACGCGGGCCGCCGCTGAAGCCGCCGCATCCGCTGAACCCGGCGGACGCGGCTTGACCAGGGGCGTACGCGAAGCCGGCGCGCGCGTGCGCGCACCTCTACTGCGACCGGCTCGCAGTTGTCAGACTTCTCTGTCGCGCACTAATGTCACCACGCCTTGGTGAACGGGAAATCGGTGTGATGCCGGTGCGGCCCTCGCCACTGTGATCGGGAAGTCCGGCTCCAGCCTCACGGCAGCCACTGGGCGCACACGCGCCCGGGAAGGCGGAGTCCGGTCGGTACGACCCGTCAGCCAGGAGACCGGCCAAGGCGCGTTGTCCATCCACGAGGTGCTGGAGAGGGTCTGCTGAGCCATGCACATAGCCGAGGGTTTCCTCCCACCGGCGCACGCGATCGCCTGGGGCGTAGCGTCCGCGCCGTTCGTCGTCCACGGAGTCCGCTCCCTCACCCGTGAGGTCAAGGAACACCCGGAGAGCACACTGCTCCTGGGGGCCTCGGGTGCCTTCACGTTCGTTCTGTCCGCCCTGAAGATTCCGTCCGTGACGGGCAGTTGCTCGCATCCGACGGGAACGGGCCTCGGGGCCATCCTGTTCCGGCCGCCGATCATGGCGGTGCTCGGCACCATCACGTTGCTCTTCCAGGCCCTGCTGCTCGCCCACGGCGGGCTCACCACCCTGGGCGCCAACGTCTTCTCGATGGCGATCATCGGGCCCTGGGCCGGGTACGCCGTCTACAAACTCCTCAAACGGTACGAAGCGCCGCTCATGGTCGCTGTGTTCTTCGGTGCCTTCGTCGCCGACCTGTCGACGTACTGCGTCACCAGTGTCCAGCTCGCCCTGGCCTTCCCCGACCCGGGCAGCGGATTCCTCGGCGCCCTCGGCAAGTTCGGCGGCATCTTCGCCGTGACGCAGATCCCCCTCGCCGTCAGCGAGGGCCTGCTCACCGTCCTGGTGATGCGCCTGCTCGTGCAGTCGAGCAAGGGCGAGCTGACGCGGCTCGGCGTGCTCCTGCAGAGCAAGCGGCAGCAGCCGCGTACGGAGAAGACGGCGACCTCCGAGAAACCCGAGGCCCCCGAGGCCCCCGAGAAGCCCGAGAAGTCCGAGACGGGGGCGAGTGCCTGATGAACCGGAACACGAAGATCAATATTCTACTCGTCGTCATCGTCGTCGCCCTCGCGGTGCTGCCCCTGGCCCTCGGCCTCGGCGACCACAAGGACGAGCCGTTCACCGGCGCCGACGCCCAGGCGGAGACGGCGATCACCGAGATCGAGCCGGACTACGAGCCGTGGTTCACACCGCTGTACGAACCGCCGTCCGGCGAGGTCGAGTCCGCGCTCTTCGCCCTCCAGGCAGCCATCGGCGCGGGGGTGCTCGCGTACTACTTCGGGCTGCGCAGGGGCCGCCGCCAGGGCGCCGAGCGCGCACGGGCACAGGAGGCCGCCCCGGCCGGGAGCGCCACCGACGCGGAGGACGCCCGGGCCCGGACCGAAGACACCCGGTCCCGGACCGAACAGGTCTGACCCGGAGTGCTCCCCATCGACGCGGCGGCGCACAGCAGTCGCTGGCGCCGCCGCCACCCCGTGGACAAGGCCGTCCTCGGCCTCGGCCTCACGGTCCTCGCCATCTCCCTGCCGCCCTGGCCGGGCGCCGCCCTCGTCCTGGCCGCCGCGCTCACCCTGCTGCTCGGCCCGGCGGGGGTGGGGGCCCGCAAACTGTGGCGGGCCTACCGTGTACCGCTCGGGTTCTGTGTCACCGGCGCCCTGATCCTGCTCCTGCAGATCGGCGGGCCCGGCGGGTTCGTCACGCTCGCCGACGGCGGCCCCGCACGAGCGGGCGGCCTGCTCCTTCGGACGTCGGCGGCCTCGCTCGGCGTGCTGCTCTTCGCGTTCACCACACCGATGTCGGACCTGCTGCCCCGCCTGGTCAAGGCGGGCGTACCGGCGCCGGTGGTGGACGTGGCCCTGGTGACGTACCGGATGAGCTTCATGCTCCTGGACTCCATGAGCCGCATCCGGCAGGCCCAGGCCGCCCGGCTCGGCCACACCACCCGGGCGGCGACCTGGCGCTCCCTCGCCGGTCTCGGCGCCACCGCGTTCGTGCGGGCCTTCGACCGGGCGAGCAGGCTTCAGGCCGGGCTCGCCGGACGCGGCTACGACGGGACGCTGCGCGTGCTCGTGCCCGAGGTCCGGATCTCGCGGAGCTTCGTGGTGGCGAGCGCGGCGCTCCTCACCGGCCTGGTGGCCCTGACCCTCGTACTGGAAAGGTTTCTGCCATGAGCGAGCCGAGCGCCGCTCCGCACGGGGCTGCCCCGCCCCTGGTCGCGCTGCGCGGCGCGTCCTACGCGTACGAGGACGGGCCCACGGTGCTCAGCGGCCTGGACTTCGACGTCGTCGAGGGGCGTGCCGTCGCGCTGCTCGGGCGCAACGGCAGCGGCAAGACGACACTGATGCGGCTGCTCAGCGGCGGCCTGCGCCCGGACACGGGCACCCTCGGTGTCGAGGGCGTCCCCGTCCGGTACGACCGCAAGGGTCTGACCCGGTTGCGCACCACGGTGCAACTGGTCGTGCAGGACCCGGACGACCAGTTGTTCGCGGCCTCCGTCGCGCAGGACGTGTCCTTCGGGCCGCTGAACCTCGGTCTGCCCGACGGCGAGGTCCGCTCCCGTGTCGCCGAGGCGCTGGCCGCACTCGACATCGGCGACCTGGCCGACCGCCCCACCCACCTGCTCTCCTACGGCCAGCGCAAGCGGACCGCCATCGCCGGGGCCGTGGCGATGCGGCCCCGCGTGCTGATCCTCGACGAGCCGACCGCGGGGCTCGACCCCGACGGCCAGGAACGTCTCCTCGCCACCCTCGGGCGGCTGCGGGACACGGGGACGACCGTGCTCATGGCGACCCACGACGTGGACCTCGCCCTGCGCTGGGCCGACGACGCGGCGCTGCTCACCCCCGAGGGGGTGCGCACAGGGCCGGTGGCGGAGACGCTGGCCCGGCGCGACCTGCTCGCCCGGGCGGGCCTCGGCCTGCCGTGGGGGATCGCCGTGGCGGAGCTGCTGCGGGCGCGGGGGCTGCTGCCGGGGGCGGACGCGGAGCCGCGCACTCCGGACGAGCTGGCGGCACTCGCCGCGCGGGCGGCGCCCGGGGGGTGAGCGGTGCCCCAGGTGCAGGAGCGGCAACTCCCGCTCTTGGCAGCGGCCTGATCAGCCGTCAGTGGGCGCGCCGAGCGCATGGACGCAGTCGCGCTCCACACCCTGGTACCGATGCCGTGGGGCGCCCGTGCCGTACGAAGTTCACAACTAAACAGACAATAGGTATGAATTGCCCTAAACTGGTCCGAGGGTGGGCGCCACTGGACAGAGTGGCGACGTCTATATGAGGAGGCACTGATGCTTGCTCAGCACACACCGCTTCTGATCACTCCGACGGACACCGCGGCGCTCAGTACGGCCATGGTGGAGCCTGAGGCGGTTCTGAGCGATGCGCCGAAGTACGCGCCGGAAGCGGACGGGAAACTGCTGCTCGGCCTGCTGATCTCGCCGAAGGAGCCGAAGGAGCCGAAGGGCAAGTGAGTCCCGATCGGTCGCAGGCCGCGTATGCCGCGTCGGCGGCTGACCTGGCTCTTCGTGCCCTCGACGCCCTTCGCGGCGCCGGGGGCACAGCCATGGTCGCCGACCATGTCGAACAGGCGGACGACCCCAAGGCGGCGCTGGCCGCCATCCGCGTCGTCGGCGCCGATGTCTTCGCGCCCTTTCTCCTGGCCGACGCGGTGTTCCACCCGGCGGACGCGGCGGCCCTCGCCCAGTCCTTCGCGGTGTTCCCGCCCCCGGTCGGCACGCCCGCCCCGCCCCCGGCCGGGCCCGCCGAGCCCTGGCTGGCCGCCTGGCGGGACTGGGGCACGGCGACGCTGCTCGCCCGGTTCGCGGGTACGGAGACGGGCGGACTCCCCGCCGCCGGTACGGAGGCGGACGGTCCCTTCGCCGCCGGTACGGAGGTGGACCTTCCCTACGCCGACGTCGGGAGTGCCGGAGTTCCCCCCTCCACCGACATCGGCGGCGCGCTCGCCCCGCAGCCCAGCGGGGCCCCCGAGCTGGCGGAGGCAGACGGCGTCCCGGCCGTGAGCCACACCGGCCACACCGGTGCTCCCGGCCCCACCGGCACTCCCGGACCCGGCACCACCTGGCAGACCTGGTCCGTGCGCATGGGGCAGCTCTCCCCGCTCGCTCTGCCCGGACTCGATGGCCCCGTGCACGCCGTGGCACGCGCCGCCCCGCGGGCCCTCGCGCGCGGCGCCACGCGCGCCGTGCTCCGCCGGGACTTCCCCACCGCCGCACGCATCGCACGCTGGCTCGCCCTGCTGGCCGCCGAGGGCGAGCGCCTGCCCCTCGACCCGGTGCCCCTGGTCCGGCACCTTGGCCTGCACGGCGGTGGACCCCGCCTGGCCCTCGACGTCGCCATCGCCCGGCGGCTGCTCGCAGTGGAGGACGCATGACGTCGTCCGTGACGCGGACCGCGCACGAGGTGAGCGCGCGGGCCCTGGCCTGGCTGTACGACCATCGCGAGCGCGGCGCCCTGCCCGCCGACGCCACCGCGGAGCTGGGTGACCCCAACGGCGCCTACAAACCGCTGGGCGAGACCGCGCTTGCCGCCTCGCTCGTGCTGCGGGAGTCGGTCGCGGGCAGCACCGAGCTGCGCCTGGCCCGCGAACTGGTGGGCTTTTGCTGGCGGGAGTTCCGGGAGGGCGACATGCTGTACGAACGGCAGTTGCGGTTCTCGCTGATGACCGATCCGCTGGAGTCGTACGTCCCGTTCGCGCGCATCGGCTTGCGCCATGAAGCGCTCGACGTCCTGCTCGCCCACACCAGCGCGCTGCGTTCCGTCCGGAGTGCCGAGAGCGTGCCCAACCGTCGGCTCGCCGTCGCCAACGCCGCTCGCGTCGTGGGCCTCGACCAGGGCGAACGTGCCTACGACTGGGAGGCACTGACCCGGGCGACGTGGCTCGGGGCGACCCCCGAGCCCTGGCTCATCGACTGGATGACCGGCTACTGCGTCACCCACACGGTCTTCCACCTCACCGACTGGGGCGCCCGCCCGACCGGCCTGCCCGGGGACCTCACCGACTACGTGAGCACCTGGCTGCCGGTGTGGATCGACATCTGGGCCGAGATCGAGCAGTGGGACCTGGTCGCCGAGCTGATGATCGTCGGCTGTTGCCTGCCGGAGCCGTACTGCACGGCCGCGGACTGGGACCGCCTCGCCCGGGCTCAGCACCCGGACGGTCTGGTCCCGCGCGACGGCGACCCGATCCGCGACGAGCCCGCCCTGCGCTTCGCGGACCACCAGCACACCACCGTGGTGGCCACGATCGCCGGCACCCTCGCGGTGTCCCGCGCCCTGGACGGGACGGCGCGCGGACTGTGAGCCCGCACGAGGAACGCCCTGGTGCGGGGGACACGGCCGCGGGCCGCGACCGCACCGATCCGCCGCCTGCGGGGGCGGGCGGTGGACGTTCTGGTGCGGGGGGCGCGGATGGCGGGCATCCCGGCGCGGAGGATGCGGGTTCGGGTGGTAGGCGTGCCGGTCTGCCAGATGCGGAACCTGGTGGCGGACGTTCTGGCCTGCGGGACCTGGGCCCGGGTGCCAGGCTGCCGGATACGGGCCCGGGTGACGGGCATCCCGGCGCGCAGGACGCTGGCCCGGGTGGCGGGCGCCCTGGCCCGGGGGATGTATACCCGGGCGGTGGGCGTTCTGGCCTGCCACATGCGGGCCAAGGTGGCGAGCGCCCCGGCGTGGGGAACGCGGACCCTGGCGACGGCCGCCCCGGTGCGCCGCATGGGGAGCGCGGTGACGGGGGCTCCGGCGCAGGGGAGGCGGGCCCGTGCGAGGGCCGTCCGGCTTCGCCGTATGCGGAATGCCGCCCCGGTGCGCCGCATGGGGAGCGCGGTCACGGGGGCTCCGGCGCAGGGGAGGCGGGCCCGTGCGAGGGCCGTCCGGTTCCGCCGTATGCGGAACGCCGCCTCGGTGCGCCGCATGGGGAGCGCGGTGACGGGGGCTCCGGCGCAGGGGAGGCGGGCCCGTGCGAGGGCCGCCCGGTTCCGCCGTATGCGGAATGCCGCCCTGGTCCCCGGCATGGGGAGCGCGGTGACGGGGGCTCCGGCGCAGGGGAGGCGGGCCCGTGCGAGGGCCGCCCGGTTCCGCCGCATGCGGAACGCCGCTCCGCTCCGCCGCATGCGGAACGCCGCCCCGGTCCGCCGCATGGGGAGCGCGGTCACGGGGGCCCCGGCGCAGGGGACGCGGGCCCGCGCGAGGGCCGCCCGGCTTCGCCGTATGCGGAACGCCGCCCCGCTCCGCCGCATGCGGAACCCGGTGCCGGGCCCCCCGGCGCACAGCACGCGGGCCCAGGTGACCCCGCCTGGGCGGACGACCTGCTCGGCGCCCTGCGTGCCGCCGCACCCGGCGCGAGTGCGGTGGCCTTCGCCGTCCGGTGCGGGCCCGAACGGGTGCTGCTCGCCGGGGGCGACACGGCGCTGCGGGGTGGCGCGCCGGCCGACCCCGACACGCGCTTCGAGATCGGCTCCCTCACCAAGACGTTCACCGCGCTGCTCCTCGCCGAGATGGTCGCCCGCGGCGAGGTGGCCTACGACGACCCGGTCACCCGCTTCCTCCCCCGGGCCGCGGCCCCACGCCTGCGGGGCGCCCCCATCACCCTCCTCCACCTGGCCACCCACACCTCGGGCCTGCCACGCCTGCCGCCCGGCCTGGCGCGCCGCGGCGCGCCCGCCTGGTTCAGCAACCCCTACGCCGCCTACTCCGCCGACGACTGCCACCGCGCCCTGGCCCGCACCCGCCCCCGAACGCCCCCCGGTACCCGCGTCCGCTACTCCAACTTCGGCGTCGGACTGCTGGCCGACCTGCTCACCCGTGCCGCCCACGGCCCGGGCGACGGCGCCTACGCCAGGCTGCTCGCGGCCCGCGTCCTCGACCCGCTCGGCCTGACCCGCACCAACTGCGCCGCGGACCGGCCGCAGGCCACCGGATACTGGCACGGCAGGGCGCGCCCCCCCTGGGAGATCCCCGCGCTGCCCGGCGCGGGAGCGGTCCGCTCGAGCGCCCGTGACCTGCTCACGGCCCTGGACGCCCTCCTCGACCCCGCCGCGGTGCCGCCCGGCGTCCCCCGCACCCTGCGCACGGCACTCGCCGACGTCACCACCCCCCGGATCGCCCTGCCCCGCACGGGCAACCGCATCGCCCTGATCTGGAACATCCGCCCCCGGCCCGGCCGCGACCTCTACCACCACTCCGGCGGCACCAGGGGCTTCACCACCTTCGCGGGCTTCAGCCCGCAGACGAACGTGGCGCTGACCGCACTGGCCAACACGAGCCCCACGCTCAGCGGCGCCTTCACCCAGCGCGCGTACCTCGCACTGTGGACACTGGCCAAGGACAACGCGGCCGGATCCTCTCCTCACGCGCACCCGGGGCACCGTGTAATGGGCATACCCCGGCGGACTTGAGGGGAGTGGACTGTCAGTGCCCGGGGTCGGCCTGCTTACCTGGGGCATGTCCCGGAGCCTCCGTCACGGGCAGGCACTCGGCGAGCAGGTCGACGATGTCGCGCCAGGCCCGCCGCGCGTGCCGCGGGTGGTAGCCGACGCCGGGGACCGTGGGGTGGTCGACCGTCGGGTGGTGGAAGGCGTGCAAAGCGCCGCCGTACACCGTGAGGCGCCAGTCGACGCCCGCGGCCTGCATCTCCGCGGTGAACGCGCTCCGTTGCGCGGGCGACATGATCGGGTCCTCCGACCCGACCCCGGCCCACACCGGGCAGCGGATGCGCGCCGCCTCGCCCGGCCGGCCCGTGGTAGTTGCGTTGACTGTGCCGATCGCGCGCAGGCTGACGCCGTCGCGCCCGAGTTCAAGGCCGATGGCGCCCCCGGTGCCGTAGCCGACGGCGGCGATCCGGTCGGGGTCGGTCCGCGGTTCGGCGCGCAACACGTCGAGCGCCGCATGGCCGATGCCCCGCATCCGGTCGGGATCAGCGAGCAGCGGCAGACAACGGGCCAGCATCTCCTCGGGGTCGCCCAAATAGCGCCCGCCGTGAAGGTCGAAGGCCAGCGCTGTATATCCCAGCTCGGCGAGAGCATCGGCCCGGCGGCGCTCGACGTCGCTGAGCCCCGTGCCCTCCGGTCCGAGCAGCACCGCGGGCCGGCGGTCGACACCGGTCGGCAGAGCGAGGTGCCCGATCATCGTCAAACCGTCCGCGGGGTACTCGACCGTACGCGTCGTGATCGTCGTCATGAGACTGGACTGTAGTGATCGTCGAGCCCGGTCCGGCCGCTGTTCTGCCACTGGCAAAAGTTCACGCGGTTCGACGACGTCATGGACGCGTTTCAGGACTGAGCGCGTGGCGCCCACGTCGTCACCGTGGTGAGGAGCGCCGACGGTCTCCCGCAACTGGAGGCCGCCGACGCCCGGCGGGATCACACCGTGCCTGGTGGGATCAGGCTGTGCCCGGCGGGATCAGGCGGTGTGCAGCCTCAGCCCGTACCGGTTCAGGATCTCGTTGACGGGCTGGTACCACGTCTCGCCGCCGCTGCCGCAGTTGCCCCAGCCGCCGGAGGTGACGCCCTGGGCCTGGTCGCCGCTGAGGAACGAGCCGCCCGAGTCGCCGCCCTGGGCGCACACGCTGGTCTTGGTCAACTGGTGCACCACGGTGCCGTCCGAGTAGTTCACGGTCTCGTTCTTGGCGAGCACCCGGCCGCAGTGCCACTTGGTGGTGGAGCCGGAACGGCAGATCGAGGAGCCGACCGGCGCCTCGGCCGAACCGCGCACCAACTGGTCGGGGATGGTGCCCCAGCCGAGGACGACGGGCACGGTCCACCAGCCGTGCCCGATGGACACGTACGCGTAGTCGTCGCCGGGGAACGACGAGCCCTGGAACGTGCCCATGGCGGACCCGTCCCAGCCGCGCACGGACGCGCCCGCGCGCCCGCAGTGCCCGGCCGTCACGAAGCCGCCGTGCACCGAGAAGCCGATGGAACAGCGGACGTTGCCGGTGTAGTACGGGTCGCCGCCCACGGTTCCGGCGGCGAAGGTGCGGGGGCCTTCGGGAACGGTCGCCACGCGTACGGGCGCGGTGGCGCGGGCCCGCTTCAGAAAGGAGCTGACATCGTTGTCGGCACGGTGGCGGGCGACCACGCTCACGACGACGCCGTTCGTCTCGGGGTCGACGCGCCAACTCGCCACCCCAGCCGGGGCGTCGAGCTTGTCGATGCGCGCCTTCGCCGCGTCGAGCCGCGCGGCGCTGTGCTTCACCAGGCGCACGGCGGCTCCGGTCCTGCGTACCTCCGCCGCGGCCCGCTGTCCGGTGACGGCCACGGTCAGCCGGCCGCGTTCGGCGTCGAACCAGGAACCGCCGTACGCGGCACCCGCGGCCTTGCGGGCCGCGCGCTCGGTCCTTGCGGCCTGGCGTTCGTCGGCGAGCCGCTCGCGCGCGGCGGCGGGGCTCAGCCCGAGGTCGCGCCGCATGGCGTCGAACAGCGCGGGGGAGGCGGGCGTTCGGGGCGTGCGGTCGGCGGCGGCAGCGGTGGGGGCGAGCCCGGTGCCTGCGCAGGTGGCCATCAGCAGCAGGGCGGACAGGCCGAAGCGTGCTCCAGTTGTGCGTCTCACAGTGGGGGACCTCTCGTCGTGCCAGCGGGAATGAGGTGGACCAGAGTTGCTGAGAGCGCTCTCATCGCGGTGCGGCAGAGCGTAGAGAGACCCTGCGGTCAAGTCCATACCTGTCCCCGGAGTCGACGAGGCGGCCAGGGCGCGACGGCCCATCGCGACGAGTCGGGGTACGGCGTCTGCGGTACTCCCCTGGACGCGGTGTCCCTTGGGCGCGGTACCTCTGGTGGACGCGGTACCTCTGTCAGTGGCACCCGTGGACGCGGCGGTCCGGGAGGCCGGGGCGGTTCGCCCTCAGGCCTCGTCCTTCCGGCAGTCGGATTCTTCCGACCGCCTGAAGCAGGCCGTGATGGTCTTGCCGTCCGTCGTGGGATGGATGCTCCACGTGTCCGCGAGGGCGTCGACTATGGCCAGGCCGCGGCCGCCGAGGCTGCCCTCGTCCGCCTTGCGCGGCTCGGGTGCTCCGGGGCCCGAGTCGTGCACGCTCAGGTGCAGCGCCTGCCCGTCCCAGGTCAGCACCACCTGCGCCCCGGTGCGGGCGTGGTGGTGGGCGTTGGTGACGAGTTCGGAGACCGCGAGGACGACGGAGTCGACCGCGTCGGGATCCGTGTGCGTCCACCCCAAGGAGTCCATGTGGGCCCGAGCCCATTCCCGCCCCGCCCTGACCCCACGGGTCACGGGAAAGGACTGGGCCCAGCCCACGGCCCGTACCGAAGCATCCGACATGATCACCCTCACTCGCCTGACTCGCCTGACTCCACTGCGCGGCGGTCTGCACTGCGCGGCTGTCTGCCGTCCGGTTACCCCGCACGGACGTGCTCCAACAGGCCCCTTGGTAACGGACCAGGTCGGGGCCGTAGCGGAAGAGGAAACTCCGGATGCTGCGCGCATCCTGCGGCCGAAGAGGGGCATCCGCCGTTGCATGAGATTCGGCGGCGCGATGCGCAACGGGACGAGGCAGGCTCGGCGGGTGGCCAGGGGGCCCGCGATGGAAACGGCGGCACGGGCCGGGTTCGTGGCACGCGGGGCCCTCTACGTGCTCGTCGGGATCATCGCCCTGCGCGTCGCGTTCTCCGACGACGGCGGCAAGCAGGCCGACCGCGGCGGCGCGCTGACGGAGCTCGCCGACAAGCCGTTCGGGAACGTCCTGCTGTGGCTCCTCGGGCTCGCGCTCGCGGGCATGGCGCTGTGGCGGCTCTCTGAGGTGCTGTTCGGCCAGGTGGGCCCGGACGGGGACAAAGCGAGCAAACGGCTCTCGTCAGCAGCCAGGTGCGTCTTCTACGGCGTGGTCAGCTACACGGTCCTTGCCTACGTCACCGGGGACAAGGGCAGCGGCAGCGGCTCCACCGACCGGCAGAGCGACGACGTCACGGCGACCGCCCTCGGCTGGCCCGCGGGGCAGTGGATCGTCAGCGCCGCGGGCGCCGCCGTGGTGGTGACCGGTCTGGTGATCGCCGTCCGCGCCATACTGCGCAAGTACCACAAGCGCCTGCGGATGAGCGAGATGCCCGTGCCGGTGCGCCGGGCCGTGGACGTACTCGGCGTGACGGGCGGCGTCGGCCGCGGCTGCCTCTTCGCCGCGGTCGGCGCGTTCGTGCTCGTGGCCGCCGTGCGGCACAAGGCCGGGGAGGCCAAGGGCATGGACGACGTCCTGCGCTCCTTCCGCGAGACCCCCGCGGGCCCCTGGCTGCTCGTCGCGATGGCGCTGGCACTCGTGGCGTTCGGCGTCTTCTCGTGGGCCTGCGCACGCTGGCGCAAGGTATGAACGCGGGCAGGCCCCGCGGGCGGCGTACCGCTCAGGGAGTGACGTTTCAGGGAGTGACGTTCTTGACGGGCAGGTCCTTGCTCGCGCCCGCGAGGTAGTAGTCCTTGGGAGCGGAGAAGAGCACGAAATCGCGGTCGTAGCTCCGGATCCTGGCGCGGACGGTGAAGTTGCCCCGCGCGTCCGTGGTGGTCCGCGCGTTGTAGGCGGACTCGTAGTACGTGCGCAGCAGGACCCGGGTGCCCGCGACCGGGCCGTGGCCCGCGGGCCAGGTGACCTTGCCGGTGACGACGAGAGTGTCACCGGCACGCACCTTCGTGCGGTTGACCTTGTAGCTGATGCTGCTCGCCACGGCCTGGGCACGCACCGTGGTGTCGCCGAAGTAGATCTCGTTGTCGTCGGGAGGGCCCGGGTCGTACGAGGCCTGGAACTCCACCTGGTGCCGGGGGAACAGATGGACGCTGTCCGTGTTCTCCCAGCGGTCCGCCGTCACATCCGGCAGCGTGAACCGCCCGTCGGCGTCCGTGCGGACGGTGCCGAGCTTCAGGTACTCGCGCTCGGTCGGGTCGATGGGGTCGCCCCACGGATTCCAGGTGTTGTACAGGACGGCCTTGCCGAGCTCGACAGGGGCACCGGCCACGGGTGAGCCGTCGGCACGGGACACGGTGCCGGTGACATCGACAGCGCGGTGGTCGAAGTCGGTCGCTGAGGCGCTGGTGGAGACGGACACGGTGTACGCGGGCTCGGGCTGACCGCCCGGCGCGGACGCGGGGTCCGCGCCGTGGGCGGATGCCGGGCCGAGGCCGATGGTGGCGAGGGCGAGGGTGAGGGCGGCGGTCGCGGTCAGTCGGGCAACCGGAAAACGCGGACGCATGGGCACGTGAACTCCGTCGGGGTCGCGGCGCGGTCGAGGCCGGTATCGCCGCGGGCCCACGCACTGCCCACGGCGATACCGGTGCTGCCTGCCGGAGGTACCGGCGCAGGGTTCGACTCACGGAGCGCCGGGCGTGGTTGTAGGCGGCGCCAAGTGTGCATCTCCCGTACAGCGCACATTCGACGCCTTGTCGCCCCCTGTACGTCCTCGACGTCGCCCCCGCGAACTCACGCCTGCGTGCGCCGCACGCACTCCGTGATCACCGCGCCGAGGCTGCCCGTCCGGTCGAGCAGATCACGCTGTACGCGGGCGCCCGTGCCGTGCTCGAACAGCTCCGCCGCGTACTTGCGGACCATGCCGAGGTCACCGTTCTCACCCAGGGCGTCACGTACGTGGTCGAGCAGTGCCGCCACCACCTCCTCGGCGGGAGCGGGCCGCATCGTGACGGGATGGAGCAGGACGTCGTCGAGACCGGAGCGCGCGGCGCGCCACGCCGCGAGACGCAGCACGCTGACGCCGTGCCCGAGCGGAGGCGTCCCCGCGCGCCACTGGGCCACGGCCGTCTCCACAAGGGCCCGCGCGAGCGCGGCCACGAGGACGGTCGTATTGGCCTCAAGGCAGACGTCCGCGACGCGGATCTCCACGGTGGGGTAGCGGTGGGAGAGCCTGGCGTCGAAGTAGACCATGCCCGCGTCGCGCAGCACACCGGTGGCGATCATGGTCTCCACCTGTGCGTCGTAGCGTTCCGCGGAGCCGAAGATCTCGGCGGGGCCCGCCATGGGCCAGCGCCCCCACACCCGGCTGCGGTAGCTGGCGTACTTGCTGTCCTTGCCCTGCCAGAAAGGCGAGTTGGAACTGAGCGCGACCAGGACCGCGAGCCAGGGCCGGATGCGGTCCACGACCGCCACGCCCTCCTCCCGCGACTCGACCTCCACGTGTACATGGCAGCCGCAGGTCAGTTGCTCCTGGGTGGTGAGGCCGAACTGCTGCTCCATCCACTGGAAGCGCGGGCCCACATTGACCGAGGGGCTGGCGGGCAGGGGCGAGGTGGCGAGCGCGGCGACGGCCCCGCCCACGTCGTCGGCGTGCTGGGCGGCATCGGCACGCCACCGGCGGATCTCGTCCGCGAGGTCGCCCATGTCCGTGTGCGGCTGGGTCGCGAACTCGATCTGCTGCCGGTGCAGCTCCTTCTCGAAGGCCTCGTCCTCGGGATCACGGTAATCGGTGGGCCGGCTGGGACGACTGCCGGTTCCTGAGTCCTCGGCGCTGTCCTTGGCCGCCCGGGCAAGGACAGCGGAGGAAAGCGCCCGCGGCTCCCCACTCTGCCGGTCGAACAGAAGGAGTTCCTCTTCCACTCCCACGGTACGCATCCGCTACCGCCTTTCTTCTTCCCGCCCTCTTCGGCGGTTCGGGCACCCGCCCAGGTGCACGTGTACCCCATGTGGCGGGCGCATTCCGATTTCCTCGCAGGTCGGGCGCGCCCCGCACGCCGGAAGGTGTGCGCACCCCCGCTCATCGGCGCCCCGCGCCCCGCCCTCGATTCGCCGGACGGGCCGGAACTCTCGCTACCGCTCGCCTGTGGCTCCGGCCGTTCCTGTGACCGCGCCGTCCTGTGTCCGCCACCATTCCTGGCGCGGTTCAGCCCCTGCCGTGCCGACCACCGTCTGCGACCATGCAATCACCATGACCTCCCAACACCCTGACCAGGCGTCGCCGAACCACCTCCCCGCCTCCGCCGACGGCCCCGGACCCGCGAGCCGCAGCGCCGGTGCCGGGCGCGGTGGTGCCCCGCTCACCGTGGGGATCGAGGAGGAGCTCCTCCTCGTCGACCCCGTGTCCAGGGCTGTGAGCCCGCAGGGTCCGGAGGTGGCGCTCAGCGTCGCCGGTGAGCTCGGCGGGCGGGTCGGCACCGAGCTGTCCCGCTATCAGGTGGAGCTGCGGACCGACCCGCACACCGGCCTGGCGGCGGCGGGCGATCAGATCCGCGCGTCACGGGCCGCCCTCGTGCGCGCGGCCGCCCGCCACGGCCTGCGTGTCGCCTCCTCCGGTACGCCGGTATTCGGCCAGGCCTCACCGCTGCCGGTCACGCCGGGCCCCCGCTACGCGCGGAGCGTCGCCACCTTCCGCGCCCTCGACGACGAACAGAGCACCTGCGCGTGCCACATCCACGTCGGCCTGCCCGACACCAGGGACGCGGTCAAGGTGAGCAACCATCTGCGGCCCTGGCTGCCGACGCTGACCGCGCTCGCCGCGAACTCCCCGTACTGGGCCGGTCAGGACACGGGGTACGACAGTTGGCGTGCCACGTGCTGGGGGCGGTGGCCCGTGGCGGGGCCGCCGCCGTACTTCGAGTCGACCGCCCACTTCGACGAACTCGTGCAGGGGCTCGTCGAAGCCGGAGCGGTCATGGACCGCTCCGGCCTGTACTGGGACATCCGCCCCTCCCACCACGTCCCCACCCTGGAGGTGCGCGTCGCCGACGCGGCCCTCACCGCCGGGGACACCGTCCTGCTCGCCGCTCTCGTCCGCGCCCTGACCACCTCCGCCCTACAGGCGCTGCGGACCGGTGAACCCGCCCCGCGCCCGGCTCCCGAGATGCTGCGTGCCGCCTGCTGGCGCGCGGCACGCGACGGCCTGGCCGGCGACGGCATCGACCTGGTCACCGGCCGCCTCGTGCCCCAGACCGACCTGGTGGAGCGGCTGCTGACCCGCGTCGCCCCGGCGCTGCGCCGCCATGGGGATCTCGATCTGACGCGGGAGCAGTGGGCGCGTCTGCGTGCCGAGGGGAACGGCGCCGAACGCCAGCGTGCCGCCTTCCGGCGGCGCTCCAGCCTCCATGACGTCGTCGACTACGTGGTCTCGGTCACGAGCCCGGGCTGAGCCGCGGACCGAACGGGGCGCCGGAAACGGCGGACCCGCAGCCGTCGAAGCGGCCGCGCGAGGCCTCGATGTGACCGAGGTACCTGTGCGTCCAGTCGCACATGTGGTCCACCGTCGTGCGCAGGGCCCGGCCCGGCTCGGTGAGGGTGTACTCGACCCGCGGCGGCACCGTGGGGTGCACGGTCCGCTCGACCAGGCCGTAGCGCTCCAGCATGCGCAGGTTCTGGGTGAGCATCTTGTGACTGATGCCCTCGACCTCGTCGCGCACCTCGCCGAAGCGCAGGGTGCGGTCACCGACGGCCTCGATGATCAGGAGCGCCCATTTGTTGGCGACGTCCGAGAAGATCTCCCGGGCGAGGGAGTCCGCGCGCCGCAGATCCGCTTCTTCGGGTGCGCCCGCGACACCCGTGAACTGCTTGGTCACCATGGGGTTCCCCAGTCACCTAAAAGTGCGTTCTTCCATGTCAGCGCACACTCTCCTACGGTTCCCAAGTAACCGCAAGAGACCGTGACAAGGAGGCGGGCAGCATGGCCATCACCCTGGTGAACCCCGAAGGACTGCCGAGGATCGACGCGTACCGGCAGGTGGCGATCGCGAGAGGGAGCAGGCTCGTCTTCGTCGCCGGTCAGGTCGCCTGGGACGCGGACGGCGTCACGGTCGGCGAGGGCGACCTCGCCGCTCAGGTCGAGCAGTGCTATCTCAACGTCGCGACCGCCCTTGCCGCGGCGGGCGGCACCTTCGACGACGTGGCGAAGCTGACCGTCTACGTCGTCGACTGGACCCCCGACAAGATGCCGCTGTTCCTGGCGGGCGCGGCCCGGGCGGCCGCGAAGCTCGGCGGCGCCCCGGTGCCGCCCGGCACCCTGGTGGGGGTCGCGGCCCTGGACATCCCCGCCCACCTGGTCGAGCTGGAGGCCACCGCAGTCCTGAGCTGAACGGCCCCCTCGCCGCCTCTCTTCTCTCTCCCTTCCGTCTCACCGTGCACACGAACACCGTACGCACCAGCCGTACGCTGGGCGACTTGCGCACGCTGTGCGGGTTCCGTACGGTGTTCTTAGAAGACGCACACTGTTCGGGCCAGTCGCACTCGGCTCGCCGGACGGGAGGGAAGAGGAGCCCCGATGGAATGTCTCGTACGACCCTCCCGTGACCTCGCCTGGGGTTCGGCCGCCCCGGCCCCCGCGGAGCTGGCGGCCGAGCCCGCGAAGCCTGCCGCCGCGGCCTCGCCCGGCCCGCTCGCGGCGTTCGCGCGCTTCGTGTTCTGCGGCGGCGGCATCGGCCTCGCCTCCAGCTTCGCGGTGTTCCTGCTCGCGGCCTTGATGCCGTGGGCGGTGGCGAACGCGGTGATCACGGTCGTGTCGACCGTCCTCGCCTCCGAGCTGCACGCGCGCTTCACCTTCGGCAAGGGCGGCCGGTGCGGACTGCGCGGGCATCTGCAGTCCGCGGGCACGGCCGCGGGCGCCTACGCGGTGACGACCGCCGCGATGATCGCCCTGCACATGGTGCAGAGCTCGCCCGGCGCGGTGTACGAGCAGATCGTCTACCTCTCCGCTTCGGCGCTCGCCGGGGTGGCGCGCTTCGTGGTGCTGCGGCTCTTCGTCTTCTCGGGCGACAAGCGGAAGCTGGCACTCGGCACGCCCGCGCCGCGCCTCGGCAAGGCGGTGCACCCCGGCGTCACCGTCGAGGTCACCTTCGACGTGACGGAGCAGGGCGTGAAGTGGGCGTACACGTGGGAGACCGGCCAGGGCGCCGAGCGCAGGTCCGGCGCGGGCTCCGGCCGGGTCAAGGGGCGCACGTACGGCTGGAAGCCGGGGAAGTACGCGGCGCTCGCCAACTAGCGCACTGTGGAAGCGGATTCACGGGCCGACGGGAGACGCCGGATCATCGGAACGAGACGAGGGGCCACGCCGCACACCGCGGCGTGGCCCCTCGTCTCCGTTCCCTTCGGCGCCAGGACCGGGCTCAGTCGTCGAGCAGGTCGGCCACCTCCCGCGCGCGGTCCTTGACGAAGTAGTGCCCCGCACCCTCGATGACCGAGAGGGTCACGTCGTGCGCGTAGTGCTCCCAGGCACGGTGGCCCGTCGGGTAGTCGGCGGTGAGCGGGTCCGCGTCGCCGATCACCACGCGTACCGGGGTGCGCAGCCGCTCGAAGGCGGCGGCGGTGTCGCGGTGCAGCCGTGCGCCCTCCAGCATGTCGTGGCGTACGACGGACAGGACGCGGTGGCGGTCCGTGCCGTCCAGGGCGCCGGAGAAGCCGCCCACGGAGTGCAGGTCGTCGTACAGGCGGTCCTCGTCGACGGCCGTGAGGCGGTCGACCGCGGTGGCCGCGTCCCCCTGCGGGAACGCCGCGCCGAGGACGAGCCGCGAGGGCGCGGCACCGCGGTCCTCCAGGGCACGGGCGACGGCCACGGCGAGGAGCGTGCCGACGCAGTGCCCGTACAGCGTGTACTGGCCGCGCACCGTGTCGGTGATCTCCTTGGCGAGGAGTCCGACGGTCTCCGCCCACGGCTGCAACGGCTCGGGGCGCACCGGATCGTGCCCGGGCAACTCGACCGCCCACAGCTCCGTGTCCGCAGGGAGGTGTCCGGCCAGGGCCTGGTAGGCGGTCGCGTTGCCGCCGCCGTAGGGCACGCAGACCACCGTGTGGCCGGGGGCGCCTGCGTCGGCGGGGCGTTCGGGTGTCAGGCGGTGCAGGAGCCGGGGCGCGCCCTGAGCCGAGTCCGACGAGGCGAGGCGGGCGGCGAGGCGGCGCGGCGTGGGGTTCTTGAAGACCTCCACCACGCGCAGGCCGTGGCCGATGGCACGGGCCAGCGCCACCGCCTTGAACGAGTCGCCCCCGGCGTCGAAGAAGTCGTCGTCGACGCCGACCGCGTCGATGTCGGTGTCGAGGACCTCGCTCCAGGCCCGGACGACGTGCAGCTCAAGGGCGCCGGCGGCCCGGTCGGCCGCGGGCGCCGAAGCGGCGCGCGTCGGTGCGGGCAGGGCCGCGCGGTCCAGCTTGCCGTTGCCGGTCAGCGGGATGACGGCGAGCGGCACGAAGGCCGCGGGGACCATGTAGTCGGGCAGGACCCCGCGCAACCCCGCACGCAGCACCGCGGGTTCGGGCAGGCCCTCGGGCGCGGTCGGCACCACGTACGCCGTCAGTGCCTTCTCTCCGGAGGCGTCCACGCGTACGTCGACGCGCGCGTCGGCCACGTCGGGGCGTGCGAGCAGCGCCGCCTCGATCTCGCCGGGTTCGATACGGAACCCGCGCAGCTTGATCTGGTCGTCCGAGCGCCCCACGTACTCCAGTTGCCCCTGCGGCGTCCACCGGGCCAGGTCGCCCGAGCGGTACAACCGGCCTCCGGGCGGCCCGAACGGGTCGGCCACGAACCGCGCCGCGGTCAGCCCCGTACGGTTCAGATAGCCCCGCGACACCTGGTCGCCGCCCACGTACATCTCACCCACGACACCGGGCGGCACGGGCCGCAGCATGGCGTCGAGGACCCGCACCACGAGCCCGGGGAGACCGGCACCGATCGTGCTGCCCACCGCGTCGCGCACCAGGGCGGCGTCCAGCGGGCCGTAGGTCACGTGCACGGTGGTCTCGGTGATGCCGTACATGTTCACCAGGCGCGGCGCGTCCTCGGCGTGTCGCTCGTACCACTCGGTGAGCCGCGCCAGATCGAGCGCCTCGCCGCCGAACACCACGGTGCGCAGCGCGAGCCCTGAGCCGAGGGCGGGGTTCTCGCGGTCGGCGCGGATGAGCTGGTGGAAGGCCGAGGGAGTCTGGTTGAGCACCGTCACCCGCTCGCGTACGAGCAGGGCGACGAAGTCCTCCGGCGACCGGCTGACCTCGTACGGAACGGCCACGAGCCGTCCGCCGTGCAGCAGCGGCCCCCACAGCTCCCACACCGAGAAGTCGAAGGCGGGGGAGTGGAACATCGTCCACACGTCGTCGGCGCCGAAGGCGAACAGGTCCTGGGTGCGGGACATCAGGCTGAGCACGTTGCGGTGGGTGACCAGGACGCCCTTGGGACGGCCCGTGGAACCCGAGGTGTAGATCACGTACGCGGCCTGGTCGGCGCCGGGCGTGCCGCGCTCGGCCGCCGTCAGGTCGTGACCGGGCAGCTCGGCGAGCGCGGCCTCGGTGGCGGGGTCGCCGAGGGCGACCCGCGGCCCGTCCGGAAGGCGGCCCGCGAACCCGGTGTCGGTGACGACGAGTTCGGGCCGTGCGTCGGTGAGCGTGTACGTGATCCGGTCCGCCGGGTGGCCCGGGTCGACCGGCACATACGCGGCCCCCGTCTTGAGGATCGCGAGGACGGCGACGACGAGTTCGGCGGAGCGGGGCAGCGCCACCGCCACGTACCGGCCGGGCCCGGCGCCGTGCCCGCGCAGGAGCCGGGCGAGCCGGTTCGCGGACGCGTTCAGCTCCGCGTAGCCGAGTGTCCGCTCGCCGCAGGTGACGGCGGGCCGCAGCGGATGCGCCCGTACGGCGGCCTCGAAGGCGCGGTCCACCGTGAGGTCGGGCACCGGCGCGCCCGGGCCGCCCGCCCGCGCCCACCGCTCCAGGGTCCCGCGCTCCTCCCGTGCGAGGACGTCCACGGCGCCGATGCGCCGCGCGGGCTCGGCCACGAGCTGCTCCACGACCCGCACGAACCGTTCCGCGAGCCCTTCGGCCGTGGCCCGGTCGAAGAGGTCGGTCGCGTACTCCAGATGACCGAGGACGCCCTGCCCGGGCAGCGCCGCCAGGTTGAGGAACAGGTCGAACTTCGCGGTCCTGCCGCGCAGCGGCTCGAAGCCTGCCCGCAGGCCCGGCAGGGCGAAGTCCTCACGGGCGAAGTTCTGCCAGGCGAGCACCACCTGCACCAGCGGCGCGTACGCGGTCGACCGCTCGGGATTGAGGACCTCCACCAGGCGTTCGAAGGGCACGTCCTGATGGTCGTACGCGGCCAGGGACGTGGCGCGCACCTGGTCGAGCAGGTCGAGGAAGGTCGGGTTGCCCGCGAGCCTGGCGCGCAGCACCCAGGTGTTGACGAAGAATCCGACCAGGTCCGCGAGGTTCTCGTCGGTGCGGTTGGCGATGGGCGAGCCGACGGCGATGTCGTCGCCGGCCCCGAGCGCGTGCAGCAGCACGGTGAGCGCGGACTGGAGCACCATGGACGACGTGGCGCCGCGACCGCGGGCCAGCGCCTCCACCGCTTCGGCGGTGCGCTGGTCGATGGCGAACTCCACCACGTCGCCCCGGTGGCTCGCGACCGGCGGCCGTGGCCGGTCGGTGGGCAGGCGCAGAGGTTGCGGAAGGCCGCGCAACTCGTCCTTCCAGTAGGCGATCTGTGCGGAAAGCAGGCTGTCCGGGTCGTCCTCGTCGCCGAGCAGCTCGCGCTGCCACAGGGTGTAGTCGACGTAGGCCACGGGCAGCTCGGGCCACTGCGGCGCACGGCCGCGCAGCCGGGCCGTGTAGGCCAGGGACAGATCACGGGCGAGCGGTGCGAACGACTCGCCGTCGCCCGCTATGTGATGGATCATCAGAAGCAGTACGTGGTCCTGCTCGGCCAGGCGAAGCAGCGTGGCGCGGACGGGGATCTCGGACGCCAGGTCGACGCCCTCGGCCGCCGCCTCCGTCAGGGTCCGGTCCAGGTCCTGCGCGGCGACCTCGACCACGGGCAGTTCGAGGCGGAGCTCCGCGGCGTCCACGACGTGCTGGCGGGGTTCGCCCGCGGCGTCCTCGGGGAACAGCGTGCGCAGGCTCTCATGGCGTACGACCACGTCCCGCAGGGCCGCGGCGAGCACGGCCACGTCGAGCGTGCCGGTGAGCCGCAGCGGGAACGGCGCGTGATAGGTGCCGGGCTCGTCCTCGAACTTGTCCAGGAACCACAGGCGGCGCTGCGCGAAGGACAGCGGCACGACCTCGGGACGTACGCTCGCGCGCCGCAGCGGCAGCCTGGTCGCGGAGTCCGTGGGCAGTTGCTCGGCCAGGGCGACGACCGTGGGCGCGGCGAACAGGACCCGCAGCGGCACCTCCACCCCCAGGACGGCGCGGATCCGGCTGACCAGGCGGGTCGCGAGGAGCGAGTGGCCGCCGAGGGTGAAGAAGTCGTCGTCGATGCCGACCCGGTCCAGGCCGAGGACCTCGGCGAACAAGCCGCACAGCAACTCCTCCCGCGGGGTGCGCGGTGCCCTGCCCGTCGCCGCGGGCGCGAAGTCGGGGACGGGCAGCGCCCGCCGGTCCAGCTTCCCGTTCGGCGTCAGCGGCACCTCGGCCACGGCCACGACGGCCGCGGGCACCATGTGCGCCGGAAGCCGCTCGCCGAGGTGCCCGCGCAGCGAGCCGACCAGGGCGCCGACGCGGGCGGTGGCGGCGGGGTCCGTGACCTGGGCAGCGCCCTGGGCGCCCGCACGGGCCACGGGGACCATGACACGGCCGGAGGCCTGCCCCCCGGGCACCAGCACCGCGTCGAAGCACTCCACGCCCGCGTCCGACCAGGTCGGCTCCGCCGTGAAGCCGTGTTCGGCCGCCCACGCGCACAGGGCGTGCGGGTCGAGTGCCGGAGCGCCGGGCACGGGGGCCTCGCCCAGGCCGAGCTGCGCGGCGGTCGCCGCCTCGGCGGTCAGCCGCGCGTTCGGGATGCCGGTGACACGGACCGGACCCCTCTCCTGCCGGGCGCGGCACAGTTCCGCCAGCTCGGTGAGGTCCGCGGCCTGCCGCCCCCAGACGATCTCCGGGAGCTGTTCCGGGTCGAGGGCGGCTGCGGGCGCGCTCGGGTGCAGGACGACGTCGTAGCGGTGCCGGGTGAGTTCGTTGTGGACGCGGCCCGATCGAATCCGTACGTTCACGCCGGCGACCGCGTTGCGCGCCGCCCAGTGCGTGAACCACGCCGGGGCGAGGGCGAGTTCCGGCTCCAGGAGCATCGCACGGGTCACCGCGGTGCGGGCCGCCTGCGGGGAGTCCTCTGGGCGCTGCGCGCGCCGCACACCGGAGTGGAACAGGTGCAGGGTGGCGGCGTTGCGCACGTCGCCGACGAGGATCCGGCCGCCCGGCGCGAGGAGCGGGAGCGCCTGGGTGAGGACGCGGTCCAGGTAGCCGGCGTCCGGGAAGTACTGCGCCACCGAGTTCAGGACGACGAGGTCGAAGTGGCCCCGCGGCAGCCCCGACACGTCGTCGGCGGCCTGGTGGCGCAGCGTGGACACGTCGGCGTACCCGGCCGCCGCGACCTCCCTGCCGAGGCGTTCGACGACCTCCGCGGACAGGTCCGTGCCCCAGTACTCCGCCACCCGGCCGACGAGCCGCGCCATCAACAGGCCCGAGCCCACACCGAGTTCGAGTATCCGGGACGGCTGCTCGGCGGCGATCCGCTGCACCGTCGCGTCGCGCCACTCCCGCATCTCGGGGAGCGGGATGGGGCGGCCGGTGTAGCTGGAGTCCCACCCGGTGAAGTCCTCGCCCCACGGGGCGCGCGCGTCGGCGTACACCCGGTCGTAGATCTGCGCCCAGCCCTCGACCTGCTGCTCGGCGGCCACGGCGGCGGGCAGGTCGGCGCCCGGCACCACATAGCCGACGAGGCGGCGCTCACCGGTGCTGTCCTCCACGAACGACACCACCGCCTGGGCGACGCCCGGGTGCGCGTCGAGGGCGGCCTCGATCTCGCCGGGCTCGACGCGGAAGCCGCCGATCTTGAGCTGGGCGTCCGCGCGGCCGAGGAAGGCGATCTCGCCCGCGCCCGTCCCGGGGGCACCCGCCACATGCGTCTGCGTCCAGGCCGCGACGTCCCCCGTGCGGTACATGCGCTCGCCCGGCGCCCCGAACGGGCAGGCCACGAAGCGTTCCGCGGTCAGCGCGAGGCGACCCAGATAGCCGCGGGCGAGGCCGTTGCCCGCGACGTACAGCTCCCCGGGCACGCCCGGCGGTACGGGCCGCAGGGCGGAGTCGAGGATGTAGGCCCGCATGCCGTCCATCGGCCGCCCGATCGGGACCGGGTCCGGCACCGGCACGGCCTGCGGGATGACGTGGTAGACGCCCGCGGTGGTGATCTCGGTGGGCCCGTAGCCGTTCACGACGGCCACGCCCGGGCAGGCCCTGAGGACCTGCTCGACCTCCGCCACCGGGGCCACGTCGCCGCCGATCCACACGTCGAGGATCCCGGCGAACGCCGTGGGGTCCTCGTGCACGACCACCTTGAACAGGCCCGCCGCCATGCACACCGCGGTCACGCCGTGCGCCGCGACGAGCGCCGCGAGGCCGCCCGCGTCCAGGCGGCCCTGCGGGGCGACCACGACCGTGCCGCCGTGCAGGAGCGGCGTCCACAGCTCATAGGTCGAGGAGTCGAAGGACTGCGGGGAGTGCAGCAGGATCCGCCGGTGCGCGGGGCCCGCGTGCCGCCGGTCCAGGGCCAGGCCCGCGACGGCGCGGTGGGTGGCGCCGACGCCCTTGGGCACACCCGTGGAGCCGGACGTGTACATCACATAGGCCAGTTCGTCGGGGTGCCGGCCGCCTTCGGGTGCCCCGTCCGCGGCCAGGCCGATCTCCCGCACGGTGTCCGGGTCGTCGATGAGCACGCACGGGCGCCCGCTCTCCGGGAGCCGGTGCGCGAACTCCGTGTCGGTGAGGACCAGGACGGGAGTGGTGTCGCGCAGCATGAACTCCAGGCGCTCGGCCGGGTAGTCCGGGTCCAGCGGCACATACGCGCCGCCCGCCTTGAGGATCGCGAGCTGCGCCACGACCAGGTCCGCGGACCGGGGCAGGGCGAGACCGACCAGGGTGTCCCGGCCGACGCCGCGCCCGGCGAGTACCCGCGCGAGCCGGTTCGCCCGCGTGTCGAGATCCCGGTAGCTGAGCTGCTGCTCCCCGAAGACCACGGCGGGCGCGTCGGGCGTCGCGGCGGCCTGCTCGGCGAACAGCACGTCGAGGGCCCGGCCGGGCAGCGGCACGGCGGTGTCGTTCCACTCGGTCAGGAGCCGCGCGCGCTGTGCGTCCGGGACGATGGCGACACTGCCCACCGGCACGTCGGGGTCGACGGCGAGCTGGTGCAGGATCCGCGCGTACGCGGCCGCGATGTCCGTCACCCGGTCGCGCGGGAAGAGGTGGTGCTGGTACTGGATCACCGCCTTGAGGTGCGGCTCGGCCATCGCGAGGACGCCCATCGGGTAGTGGGTGCCGCTGAGCGGGCTCAGGCCGGTGATCCGCATGCCCGCGGCGTCGGTCGCCTCGCCGATGGCGGCGCCGTCGATCGGGTACGACTCCAGGCCCACCATCGTGTCGAAGAGGGTGTTCAGGCCGAGGGCCTGCTGGATGTCGAGCAGCCCGTGGTGATGGTGGTCGAGCAGCGCGGCCTGCCGTTCCTGCAGTCCGGTGAGGACTTCGCGCAGGGTCCGCGCGGGCGCGCAGCCGACCCGCACCGGCAGGGTGTTGATGAACAGACCGACCATGGCGTCCACGCCCGGTATCTGTGGCGGGCGGCCGGACACGGTCGTGCCGAACACGACGTCCTCACGCCCGGTGAGACCCGCGAGAAGCACCGCCCAGGCGCCCTGCAACAGGGTGCTGGGGGTCACTCCCCACTCCGCGGCCGAGCGCGAGAGGGCGCGTGCCGTCTCCGGTGGCAGCGGTACGTCGATGAGTCCGACCCCGGCGCTGTGTCCGTCCACCGGCGTGCCCGGAGCCAGGAGCGTGGGCTCCTCGACCCCGGCCAGTTCGGCGGCCCAGGCCCGCGCGGCCGCGTCCTGGTCCTGCCGCGTCAGCCAGGCCAGGAAGTCGCGGTACCCCGTGGTGCCTTCCAGGGCCGCCGCGTCCCCTTCCGCGGCGTACAGGAGCGGCAGCTCCCGCATCAGGACCGGGAGCGACCAGCCGTCGATCAGCACGTGGTGCACCGCGAGGACGAGCTCCCAGCGGTCCTCGGACAGCTTCACCAGGGAGAGCCGCAGCAGCGGCGGCGCGGCCGGGTCGAAGTAGGTGGTGCTGTCGGCGGCCAGGAAGCGCCGCAGTTCCTCGTCGCGCTCCGCTTCGTCCAGCGCGCTGAGGTCCAGGAAGCGCCAGGGCAACTCGACGCCGCGTGAAACCAGTTGCCGCCATCCGCCCGCCGGGTCCTGCGCGAACGCCACCGTCAGGTTCGGGTGCCGGTCGAGCAGCGCCTGCCCTGCCGTGCGCATGCGCTCGGGGTCCACCGTCCCGGACAGATGCAGGACGAGCTGCATGTGGTAGGCGTCCACCGGAGCACTGTCGAAACCGGGGGCGCCGTCGGTGGCTCCGCCGGTGAGCATGCTGTGGAACAGCAGACCGGACTGCATCGGCGTGAGCGGCCATACGTCCGTGAGGGCGGGGTACTTGCGCCGCCACAGGTCCAGTTCGGCCTGGCTGATGTCGACGAGGGGGGTGTCGGAGGGGGTCAAGCCGCCCGCGCCGGGGCGCGCGGAGTGCCGGGCGAGCGCTTCCAGGGCGGCGCGCCACGCCTGCGCGAGCTCTTCCACGTCGGAGCCGGCAAGCAACTGGGCGGGGTGGCTGAGGCGGGCGCCGAGCCGGGGGCCTTCGGCGGAGTCGGTGACGTACGCGTTGATGTCCAGGGTGGCGAGGGCGGGCATGTCCGCGTCCGGTTCGGGGACCAGGGCGGCGGTGCCCTCGGCGAAGGTGAAGCCGAGGCCGCGCAACTGCTCGGGCATGTTGCCGGCCGTCGCGTAGTGGCCCAGGTAGTTGAAGGAGATCTGTCCGGTGGTGTGCCGGGCGAGGACTTCGGCGGTGTCGGGGTTGAGGTGGCGGAGCATGCCGTAGCCGATGCCCTTGTCCGGGACGGCCAGGAGCTGCTCCTTGACGGCCTGTACGGCGGTTCCGGCGGCGGCGCCGCCCGCGAGGGCCTCCTCCATGTCGACGCCGCTCACGTCGAGCCTGACGGGGAACATGCTGGTGAACCAGCCGACCGTGCGGGACAGGTCCGCGCCGGGCGCCGCCGCCTCCTCCCTGCCGTGGCCCTCGACGCGCAGCAGCAGCGTGCTCTCGTCGGTACCGCGGCGGCCGCGCCACCGCGCCACGGCCAGGGCGAGCGCGGTCAGCAGACCGTCGTTGACGCCGCAGCGGAAGGCGCCGGGCAGGGTGGTGAGCAGGGTCCGGGTGAGGGACGCGGGCAGCTCAAGGTGCACATGCCGGACCGTGGCGGCCACATCGACGTCCGGGTCGAAGGGGCGCGGGCCGAGGTCGGGGTCGGGCCCGGACAGGACCCGGCGCCACAGCGCGAGTTCGCCGGCGCGGCGCTCCGACGCCGCCTCCTGCGTCAGGGCGTGGGCCCAGCGGCGCGCGGACGTGGCCACATCGGCGAGGCGCGGGGTGCGGCCGTCGCGGACCTGCTCCCAGGCCGCGGCGAGGTCGGGCAGGAGGATGCGCCAGGAGACGCCGTCGACCACCAGGTGGTGCAGGACGACGATGAGCCGTCCCGCGGAGCGCGGGCCCGCGTCGCACCACACGAACTGCGCCATCACCCCGGAACCCGGGTCCAGACGGCCCGCCGCGGCGTCGAGTTCGGCCTGGGCGCCGTCGTGCCACGCCTCGTCCCAACTGCCGTCGCACGGCACGCGCCGGACCAGGCCCGCCGGGTCCACCGTGCCGGCCGGGGCCACGTCGAGACCGGGCTCGGCACCGGTCACCAGGGTCGAGCGGAGCACGTCGTGCCGGTCGAACACCGCGGACAGCGTCGCGGTCAGGCCGGTTGCGTCGATGCCGGCGGGCAGGTCCACCACCATGGACATCGCGAACCGGTCGTAGCCGCCGAGGGCGGTCACGAACCGGGCCGCGGGCAGCAGCGGCATGAAGCCCACACCGCCGGTGGCGTCCTCGGTGAGGAGCGCGTCCTGCCTTCCGGCCTTCGCGACCTCCGCGAGGCGGCCCACGGTGCGCTGCTCGAAGATCTGCCGGGGCGTGACCTCGACGCCGTGCGCGCGGGCACGGGAGACGACCTGGATGGAGCGGATGCTGTCGCCGCCGACGGCGAAGAAGTCGTCGTCGACGCCCACCCGGTCCGCACCGAGCACCTCGCAGTAGACGGCGGCGAGCGCCTCCTCCACGGCCGTACGCGGCGCACGGTAGGTGCCGCCGCCGAACTCCGGCTCCGGGAGCGCCCGGTGGTCCACCTTGCCGTTCGGCGTCAGCGGCAGTCGGTCGAGCAGGACGAACGCCGCGGGCACCATGAACTCCGGCAGCTTCCCCGTCAGGAACTTCCGCAGCTCACGCGCCGACACCGCGCCCGTCAGATCCATGTCCAGCTCGGCGAGGCTGTCGGCGCTCTCGTGCACACCCAGGTCCACCGGCACCACATGGGCCACCAGACGGCGCTCCCCCGCCTCCGTCCCGCGCGCGGTCACCACGGCCTGGGCGACGCCCGGGTGGGCGGTCAGGGCGGCCTCCACCTCACCCGGTTCGATGCGATAGCCGCGGACCTTGATCTGGGAGTCGGCGCGGCCGTGGAAGACGAGCCGCCCGTCCTGCGTGTGGACGACCACGTCACCGGTGCGGTACATCCGCTCGCCGGGACCGCCGAACGGGCAGGCGACGAACCGCTCGGCGGTCAGGGCGTGGCGCGACAGATAGCCGCGGGCCAGCCGCTCACCGGCGATGTACAGCTCGCCGGGCACA
The DNA here is from genome assembly GCF_000720475.1 of Streptomyces aureocirculatus. Taxonomy (GTDB): domain Bacteria; phylum Actinomycetota; class Actinomycetes; order Streptomycetales; family Streptomycetaceae; genus Streptomyces; species Streptomyces aureocirculatus. The sequence continues at coordinate 3,862 of NZ_JOAP01000010.1, read as the reverse complement.
CCGGGCGGCACCGGCCGCAGCGCCTCGTCCAGGACGTACAGGCGGGTGTTGTCCAGCGGCCGCCCCATGGGCACCACCGCGCCGACCTCGGCGGGGACGGTCATGGCGTGGGCGGAGGCGGCCACCGTCGCCTCGGTCGGGCCGTACCCGTTGACGACGACGATGCCGGGGCAGACCTCCATGACCCGCTCGACGGACTCCGGGGACACCACGTCGCCGCCCGACCACACCTCACGTACACCGGTGAAGGCCTCGGGCATCTCGTCGGCGACCACCCGGAACAGGCCCGCCGCCATGATGGCGGAGGTCACCCGGTGCTCGGCGATCACTCGTGCGAGGGCGGCCGGGTCCGGGCGTCCGGCGGGGCCGACCACGATCGCGCCGCCGCGAAGGAGCGGCACCCACAGCTCCAGGGTGCTGGCGTCGAAGGCCTGCGCCGAATGCATCAGGACGCGTTCGTGCGCGCCGCCGTCGAAGCGGCGGTCGAGGACCAGGCCCACCACGCCCCGGTGGGTCACCCCGACGCCCTTGGGCAGGCCGGTCGACCCGGAGGTGTACATCACGTACGCGAGTTGCCCCGGGTCGCCCCCGGTGTCGAGGCCCGCCGCCGAGGCCCGCGCGATCTCCTGGACCGTGCCCGGCTCGTCGAGCACGAGCAGCGGACACTCGTGCCGCGGCAGCTTCGCCGCGCCCGTCGTGTCGGTGAGGAGCAGTACGGGTTCCGCGGCGCACAGCATGAACGTGAGCCGCTCGGCCGGGTAGTCGGTGTCGACGGGCAAATAGGTGCCGCCCGCCTTGAGGACGGCGAGCAGCGCCACGACCTGCTCCGCCGAGCGCGGCAGCGCCAGGCCCACGATCGACTCCCGGCCCACACCGCGCGCGGCGAGGACCCGGGCGAGCCGGCTGGCGCGGGCGTCGAGCTCCGCGTAGGTCACGGCGTTCCCGCCGTCGTACACGGCGGTGGCGGCCGGCTGATCGGCGGCCCGCAGGGCGAAGAGTTCGGGGACGGTGAGCGCGGGCGTCTCGGCCCGGGTGTCGTTCCAGTCGGTGAGGAGCCGCTCGCGTTCGGCCCGATCGAGGAGGTCCACGGCGTCCACCGGTGCCTCGGGCGCGGCCACCAACTGGCGCAGGGCCCGGACGAAACGGTCCGCGAGCCGCTCCACCGACGCGTGGTCGAAGAGGTCGGTGGCGTACTCGATCAGCCCCTGCACCTCGTCCCCGTGCGACCCTTCGGCCTCCACGAGGTGCAGCGAAAGGTCGAACCGCGACGTCCCCGTCCTGGCCCAGAGCTGCTCGACGCGATCGATGCCGGGCAGGTCGAGCACGGCACGGTCGGTGTTCTGCCAGCCGAGCACGGTCTGGAACAGCGGGTGGTAGGCGCTGGAGCGCTCCGGGTTGAGGGCTTCCACGAGGCGCTCGAAGGGGGCGTCCTGGTTGTCGTACGCGGCCAGGGCCTTCTCCTGGACCTGCGCGAGGAGCTCGGTGAAGCTGTGCCGCCCGCCGACCCGGGCCCGCAGCACCCAGGTGTTGACGAAGAACCCGACCATGCCGTCGGCGGCGGCGTCCGTGCGGCCCGCGACGGGCGTACCGATCGGGATGTCCTCGCCGCCTCCCAACCGGTGCAGGAGCACGGCCAGAGCCGCCTGCATCACCATGGAGACGGTCATGTCGTGACGGCGCGCGAGCTCCCGCACCGCCCCGAGCAGCTCGGCGTCCAACACGAACTCCACCAGGTCACCGCGGTGACTGGCGCGTGCGGGGCGGGGCCTGTCGGTGGGCAGCGGCAGCGGCTGCGGCACTCCGGCAAGCTCCTGCTGCCAGTACGCGGCCTGTCGCGCGAGCAGGCTGCCGGGGTCCTCGGGATCACCCAGTACGTCCCGCTGCCACAGCGCGTAGTCGGCGTACTGGAGCGGCAGTTCGGGAAAGTCCGGCTCCTCGCCCCCGGTGCGCGCCGCATACGCCACGGACAGGTCCTGGAACAGCGGCGCGAGTGACTGCCCGTCGGCGGCGATGTGATGGATCACCAGGCACAGGACGTGCTCGCCGGGGGCGCGGCGCAGAACCGCCGCGCGCACCGGAATGTCCGCGGCCAGGTCGAACGCGTGCCGGGCGAGGCGTATCACCTCGTCGTCCGCCGCGGCGGACGACATCTCCCGCACGGGCACGTCCAGTCTCGTACGGGCCTCCGCGACGTCCAGGACCTGCTGGTAGGGGATGCCGTCCGGGTCCTGCGGGTAGACCGTGCGCAGGATCTCGTGCCGCGCCACCACGTCCGCGACGGCCGCGGCCAGGGCGTCGGCGTCGAGGGTGCCGTGCAGCCGCAGCGTCACCGGGATGTTGTACGTCGCCGACGGGCCCTCGAAGTGGTCGATGAACCACAGCCTGTGCTGGCCGTACGACAGCGGCACCCGCTCCGGGCGCTCGGCGCGGCGCCGCAGTGCCGGGCGGTCCGTGCCTCCCGTGCGTACGTGAGCGGCGAGGCGTGCCACCGTGGGGTGGTCGAAGACCGCACGGATCGGCACCTCGGCGCCGAGCGCGGTACGGATCCGCCCCGCGAGGCGCATCGCGAGGAGCGAATGGCCGCCCAGGTCGAAGAAGTTGTCGTCGACGCCGACCTTCTCGACCCCGAGGACGTCCGTGAACAGGGCGGCGAGCTCCGCCTCCCGGGGTGTTCCGGGGGCGCGGAACGTCGTGGTGGTGGTGAGGTCGGGGGCGGGCAGGGCCTTGTGGTCGAGCTTGCCGTTGGGGGACAGGGGCAGCCGGTCGAGAGGCACATAGGCGGTGGGCACCATGTACTCGGGCAGCCGCCGGGACAGGAAGGCACGCAGCCCGTCCGCGTCGGGCAGGGTCTCGCCGTCGGCGGGGACGAGGTAGGCGGCCAGGCGGCCCGTGCCGTGGGCGTCGTGCGCGAGGACGGCGGCCTGGGTGATGTGGGGGTGGGTGGTGAGGGCCCGACCGTGCCCGCGGGCAGGGGCGTAAGACCGGGGCTGAGGATGTAGGCGCGCAGGCCCGGCAGGGGGCGTCCGATGGGTACGCCGGTGGTGTAGGGCTGCTCGGGGTGCAGTCGGTGGGCGGTGGCGTAGAAGGTTTCGCTGGGTCCGTAGCCGTTGACGACGCGGGCCTCGGGCCAGCGGGAGCGGATCTTCTCGACCAGGGCCGGGGTGAGGGCCTCACCGGCGAACACGAGGGACTTGGGCCGCACCCGGTCGCCGATCCGGTCGACGAGTTCGGCGAAGGCCGAGGGGACGGTGCTGATGATGTCGACGTCCCAGCTCTCGCGCTCGGCGAGGACCAGCACATCGCGGACGATCTCCAGGGTCGCCCCTGTGGTGAGGGTGGCGAACACCTCGAAGGTGGCGACGTCGAAACCGATGGAGGTACTGGTCAGCATCCGCCGTCCCGGCGCGAGACCGGCCTGCTCGGCCAGGGCCTGAAGGGCGCTGGTGAGGCCCTGGTGCGTGATGCCGACGCCCTTGGGCAGGCCGGTGGAACCGGAGGTGTAGACGACGTAGGCGAGGTGCTCGGGGCGGGCTGTGGGGTGTACGGGGGTGCCGTTCGTGGGGGTGCCGTTCGTGGGGGTGCCGTCGGCGGGGGTGCCGTCGGTGGGCAGGAGGAGGACGGGGGTGTCGGTGGGGGGCAGGACGGTGCGGGTTTCGGTGTCGGTCAGGATCAGGTGGGGGCGGGCGCCGTGGAGGATGTGGTGCAGCCGTGTGCCCGCGTGGGCGGGATCGACGGGCAGATAGGCGCCACCGGCCTTCAGCACGCCCAGCAGGGCCGCCACCAGGTCCGCCGTGCGCGGCAGCACCACGGCCACCACGCTCTCCGGACCCACCCCACGCCCGACGAGCTCGACCGCGAGCCG
>NZ_JOAP01000009.1 GCF_000720475.1 Streptomyces aureocirculatus | reverse complement strand
GGCGAGGCGGAAGAGCCTGCTGTGGGGTCATGTCCTGCCGTGGAGGTGGCCTACCGTCAGCGGCTGCGGGCCTGCCTGCCCCAGCCGTCGGTACCCCCCGCTCCCGACTGTGCGACTGGGCCGTCAGAAACGGGTGGGCGGGTGGGAAACCCCCGCGTGGGGTCACTCCCTTCCCGTGGGGGTGGCCCATCGCCGGTGGTTGCGGGCTCGCCCGCCCTGAGCCGTCGGGCCCCGGCGGTGCGACCGGGCCGTCAGTAACGGGCGGGTGGGCGAGGCGGAAGAGCCTGCTGTGGCGAGGCGGAAGAGCCTGCTGTGGGGTCATGTCCTGCCGTGGAGGTGGCCTACCGTCAGCGGCTGCGGGCCTGCCTGCCCCAGCCGTCGGTACCCCCCCCGCTCCCGACGGTGCGAGTGGGCCGACAGTAACGGGTGGGCGGGTGGGAGACCCCGCGTGGGGTCACTCCCTTCCCGTGGGGGGGTGGCCCATCGCCGGTGGTTGCGGGCTCGCCTGCCCTGAGCCGTTGGGCCCCGGCGGTGTGGTTGGGCCGTCAGTAACGGGTGGGTGGGTGGGGGATTCCGCTGTGCGGTGGTTGGGGGCCCGCCCGCCTCCAACCGTCGGGCCCCGACCGTGCGACCGGGCCGACAGTAACGGGCGGGCGGGTGGGAGACCCCGCCAGGACGGCTAGGCGACCGGCCTGAGGGGCGCGGGTTCCGCCTGCGGGGGCACCGCTGCGGCGGAGGCGCCGTCAGCCCCGTCACCCCCGTCGGTGTTGATGCGTTCGATCAACGCGTCCCGCTCCGGCGTGTCCTCCGGCTTGACGTAGCCGATGACGACGTAGAGGAGGAGCGAGACGCCGAGGGGGATCGACACCCGGTACTGGAGCGGCACGCCGCCGTCGGCGTTCCAGTGGATGGGGTAGTTGACCAGCCAGAAGGCGAGCAGCCCGAGGCCCCAACTGGTGAGCGCCGCGGTGGGCCCCGAGCGGCGGAACTGGCGCAGCAGGCTCAGCATCATCGGGATGGCGATGGGGCCCATGAGGCCGGCGACCCACTTGATGACGACGGTGATGATGTCCTCGAAGGCGGGGGAGTTGACCTGCGTGGCCACCGCCATGGAGAGGCCGAGGAAGACGACGGTCGTGAGCCGCGCGGCGATGAGTCCGGACCTGTCGTTCCAGGCGCGGGCCTTCCGGGAGAGGACCGGCGCCACGTCCCGGGTGAAGACGGCCGCGATGGCGTTGCCGTCGGAGGAACACATGGCCATGGTGTGGGAGAAGAAGCCGACGATGACAAGACCGAGGAGTCCGTGGGGCAGGAGTTGTTCCGTCATCAGGGCGTACGAGTCCGACCCGTCGGGCTTCTTCGCGTCGACGAGCAGCGGCGACATCCACATGGGGAAGAAGAGGACGAGCGGCCACACCAGCCACAGGGTGGCGGACAGCCTCGCGGACCGCGAGGCCTCGCGCGCGTTGGCCGTGGCCATGTAGCGCTGGGCCTGGTTGAGCATGCCGCCGTTGTACTCGAAGAGCTTGATGAAGAGGAACGCGAGCAGGAACACCGTGCCGTACGGCCCGACCAGCGGCTTCGCGTGGCCGTCCAGTTCGGGCCGGTCCCGGACGCCGAAGAAGCCGCCGTAGTCCCCGAGTTTCACCACGACCGCCACGAACATGGCGACCCCGGCCAGGAGCTGGATGATGAACTGGCCGAGTTCGGTGAGCGCGTCGGCCCACAGTCCGCCGATGGTGCGGTAGATCGCCGTGACGACGCCCGTGATGAGGATGCCCTGGTTCAGGGAGACGCCGGTGAACACGGACAGCAGGGTCGCGATCGAGGCCCACTTCGCGCCCACGTCTGGGTGACGAAAGCCCGCCGAGGGGTGGGTCGGCCACCCCTCGGAGGGCTCGGTCAGCGCATCAGCTCTCCCGCGTTCACCAGGAGCGACTGGCCCGTGATGGCCCGCGCCCTGTCGGACGCCAGGAACACGCACGCGTCCGCGACATCGCCGTCCGTCGCCAGGTCCGGCAGTGCCATCCGCTCGGCGAGCCGCCGCTTCACCTCCGCCTCCGGCACGCCCTCGGCGTCCGCGGTGAACTTCACGTACGCCTCCACCGGTGGCCCCCACATCCACCCGGGCTGGACCGTGTTCACCCGTATCCGGTGCGGGCCGAGTTCGCGCGCCAGCGAGTACATCGCCGAGACGAGGGCGCCCTTCGACGCCGCGTACGCCGCCTGCCGCACCTGCGAGGGCGCGGCCACCGACGACTGCGTGCCGATGAGCACGACCGAGCCGCCGCGCTCCTTCAGGCCCGGCAGGCACGCCCGGGTCATGCGCAGCGAGCCGAGCAGGTTCACGTCGAGGATGCGGTGCCAGGTGGCGAAGTCCGCTTCCTCGATGCCGCCGAAGCAACTGTCCCAGGCGGCGACCTGGACCAGTGCGTCGATTCGCCCGAAGCGCTCGACGGCCAGCGTGGCGAGGGCCCGGCACTGGTCCTCGTCGGTGATGTCCGTGACCCGGTACGCGACCCGCCCGCCGCCCGCGTCGACGGCGGTGGCGGTCTTGGCGAGGTTCTCCTCGGTGCGTGCGCCGAGCACGGCGCACCCGCCGTCCCGTACGACGGCGGCGGCGACCTCGTGACCGAGACCCGCACCCACCCCCGAGACGACGACGGTCCTGCCGGTGAGCAGTGACACGATTCCTCCGGCTCGCTCTCTGGTGAATTGCCTGACGGGGCGTCAGAGTAAGGACGTCCGGGGATGGAAGGAAGAGGCGGGGAGGGGTGTGAGCGCCATGGGCGAGCGGGGCGGCAGCGGCAGTGGGAGCGGCGCGGGCGGGGGGACGCGCAGTGACGTGTATGGCGAGCTGGCCGCCGTCGGGCCCTACGGGGTGCGCCCGGGGCATGCGCTGATCACCATGGTCGAGCCGCACCCCGGCCAGGAGTACGCCTATAACCGCTGGTACGAGGACGACCACTACTACGCGGGCGCGATGGCGATGCCCTGGATGTACGCCGGGCGCCGCTGGGTGGCGACCCGGGACCTCCAGCTCCTGCGCTTCCCGGGGAAGTCGGCGGTCGCGCGGCCCGTGACGGCCGGCTGCTATCTCTCCACGTACTGGATCACCGAGGGGCGCTATGCCGACCACATGAAGTGGACCGTCGGCATCAACAAGCGGCTGAACCGCGACAGCCGCGTCCACCAGGCCCGCACCCATGTCTTCACCGCGTTCCAGGACCACGAGGCCACCGTGTACCGGGACGGCGCCGCAGGTCCCCGCGACTTCCACGCCCTCGATCACCCCTACCGCGGCCTCGTCCTTGAGGTCGTCGACGCCGAGGGTCCCGGGCGGCGCGGGGAGCTCCTGGAGTGGCTGGTGGCGCGGCAACTGCCGGGGGCACTCGCGGGGTCGCCCGCCGCCATGGTGGTGATCTTCCGGCCGACGCCGCTGCCGGGGGACCGGATGACCTATGTGAAGCAGGTCGAGGGCGTCGACACCCGTCTGACCCTGCTGTGGTTCCTGGAGTGCGATCCGCGCGACTGCTGGACGGAGCGCTTCGCTCCTCCCGCCGACGCGCTCACCGGAGCGCTCACCGACCCGGTGGCCGCGTCCGGGCTCGGGCGGGTGGAACTGGTCGCCCCGTTCATCCCGACGGTCCCGGGCACGGACCGGTACGTCGACCAGCTCCGCTAGCGCGGCGACCGGGGCCCCCGGGGCAAGGCCGAGCCCCCTCGGCCAGGACGGCGGGCCAGTCGAGAGGGCTCATGCGATGCTGCGTCGCAGCGGTGTCGCGGTGCTGCTGCGGTGATGCTTATGTGGTTGTGTCTGTGCGTAGTGGCACGTATCACCCGCGTTCGTGGGCCCCGCTGCGGACCTCGGCCACGAAAACGTTCCAGGACGAGGCCGGGAAGGCGATGACGGGACCGTCGGAGACCTTTGAGTCCCGCACGGAAATCGCCTGTGTCACTGGTGACTTGACCTCGACGCAAGCGCCGTTACCGGTGGAGTAGGAAGACTTGGTCCACGCGTGCGCGGCACCCTGCTGAATAGCCATGTTCGCTCCGTTTTGCCCAGTTGGTGAATTGCTGTGACCGCTGAGAGCGGCAATCGCCAACGTGCTTGCTGCTGGCGTGAATGACGCTACTCGCCAACATCGATCGGCGGATGGGTCGTTCACTCAACCGGATGGCATATTCCAGAGGGGTCTTCCGCCGCGCTATGGCCAAGGTGTACTGTGCGGCATTTTCCCGACCCAGGGCCCTCGGGGGCCCGTGTGGACGCCGGACATCAGCGGGCGTAGTCCTTGGCGATGTCCGCGATGAGCTGACGGGACTGCTCCACATTCAGCGCCTGCGCCCGCAAATGCTCGTACATGACGCTGTATTGCTGGACGTCGTTCGCCTTTTCCAGATACAGGTCGCTGGTGACGCCCTCGATGTAGACCACGCTGGAATCCGAGGCGTCCGGGAACTCAAGGATCGCGTACTGGCCGTTCAGCCCCGGGTGCGCACCCATCTCGAACGGGATCACCTGCACCGTCACATGCGGCAATTGCGACTGTTCCACCAGGTGCTCCAGTTGTTCGCGCATCAGCGCTCTGGTGCCGACGACGCGGCGCAGCGCCGATTCGTCCAGGACGGTCCACAGGCGCAGCGGGTTCTCCGGCGCCGCGACGCGCTCCTGGCGGCGCATCCGGACCTGCACCCGTTTCTCGATGTCCGTCGGTGTTGTCTCCGGTAGCGCGCCGGTGATCAGGGCTTCCGCGTACGGACGGGTCTGGAGCAGGCCGGGGACGACCTGCGGGTCGTACACCCGCAAGGAGGCGGCGTCCGTCTCCAGGCCGATGTACACGCTGTACGGGATGTCGCCGAAGGAGTGCCACCAGCCCTGCTGGCGCGAATCCTTGGCCATCTGCATCAAGGAGTCGACGATACGGTGGTCCTCGACCTCGTACACCCCGCAGAGGTCGCGGACGTCGCGCTGGCTGATGGAACGGCGGCCGTTCTCCAGGCGGCTGATCTTCGACTGTGAGACAAGGAGTCGCTCCGCCACCTCCTCTGCCGTCATGCCTTTCAGCTCACGCAGCCGGCGCAGCTCCTGTCCGAGCCGGCGTCGCCTGACAGTGGGATTGACGTTGGACGCCACGGGACGTGCACCTCCGGCACTATGCCTCTACTTTGCGTGTCTGCTGCCATGCAGAGTGCCACCACGGGTCAACTCGGCGCTGGGAAACAGCAGAACAGCGGTAGGCGCGGGTGCCGGTGCGGCGGTCGCCGTGGGCGGTTTCGCAACACGCGTGCAGGGTGCGGCGGTTGCGGCCGCGCGGGCCGGGGCGCCGGTGCCCGTCCATGGACATCCGGCCCCCCGACCGCGCGGACCAGCGGCTCCCGAACCGGGTCTGGGGACTGCGGTGCGGCGCTGGGTGCACCTGGGGGGTGCGAGTAATGCTGGCGTTGCCGAACTCAGTGCTCGGTACTCAGTGGGCCACGGCGCGGGCCATGGCTCCCGCACCTCGGCGTGGCTGCATCGGGACCCTGCCGGGTTCCGGTACGGCCCGTGCCGTCTGCGCGGGCTGTCGCCCGCCCTGCCCCACGGCAGTCGCGGGACTGCGGCGCGGCTGCGCCGCCACCCCGTTCTGGACGTCCATCACGGCGTGCGCCACGAGGCCGCCCATCGGGTCGTGCCTGATCAGATCCCGCAGCCGGGAACGGGACGAGCGGCCCTCGTTGCCCGGATACAGGTGCTTGCCGAGTCCGACCGCGTGGGCCAGTGCGGCGAGCGCGGCGGTCCGCGGGTCCGGTGGTACACCGGTGCGGATCGCCGAATCGAGCCGGGCCCTGATGTCCCGGCTGATCGCCGTCTCCGTCGCCTGGTAGCGAGTCGTCGGCAGCACTCCGCACATCTGGCCCGCCACGGCATGCACCATGCCGCACCGCTCCAGATGCGAGAGGTAAATCTGGCGCAGCCCCAGCCGGGGCCCGCCGATCCAGTGGACCGCCCGTACCGGGCTGCCGCGCCTGCGCAGCAGTTCCAGTGCGGAGTCCAGAGTCGGATCTCCGGTCGGCCGTGGCATCACCACGGCGATACGATCCCCGTCAGGGGCTATCCGTCCGGCCAGCGCCAGCTCCACTAGCTGTGCTCCGGCCAGACCGAGGTCGAGCGACTGCGGCTGCGCTGTGGTACCCGTGGCCGGGTCCAGAGCGAGCAGCAGAAGCTCCTCCGGAATTGTTCTGCGGCTCCTGCCCATCCATGCCTCCCCGCGTGGATGAATGACAGGGTGACCCCTCTCACATTGGTCTGTCGAGAGCGCGTGGGCGGTACGTACGGGAACCAGTAGGTATGTCGTTCTCGTCTACCACGGGGGTTAAGCCCTCACACAGGACACTGGTACACGGTTCGGACAGTGGGTCCGGGCGGTGGTTTTGCGTGGTAAGTGCGGCGAGTACGGCGAACGAGGAGGCATCGGTGGCGGGCGAGTTCCCCGACAGGTCGAAGACGGTTTCTGGCGGGGGCGCCTCGGACGGTGCGGGCGACGCTGCTCCGGCGTCCGACGCGTCGGCCGATGCTGCGTCCGGCTCCAAGCCGGGCGACGTCAATGGAGACGCACGACTGCGCGCCGCGGTTGCCGCGTGGGTCGCGAGTGACGAATCCTCTTCGGAGGGCGAGGGGGCGGAACCCGGAGCCGAGGATTCCGGCATGGGTGACCGTGCCGGTGGGGCCGAGCGGGAAGGTTCCTCCACCGCTGTGGGCGCGGACGCCGGTGCCTCCGATGCCTCCGATGCCTCCGCGGACGCCGCGGACGCCTCCGGCGGTGACTCGGACCGTGCGGCGGATGCCTCCGCCGAGGGAGTGACCGGCGGTGACGGCTCCGGCGTGGGGGTGACCGGCGGCGGTGACTCCGGCGTGGGGGTGAGCGGCGGCGGTGACTCCGGCGCGGGTGGCGGTGGCGGTGACGCGGCCTCGGGGTCCGCGGTCGACATGGCCACCGCCGTGTTCACGGCTGCGCGGCCTGCCGCGAAGGCGGACACTCCGGACGCCGGGGGTGAGTCCGGCACTGCTGCCGGTGCCGTCGATGACGCCGACTCCGCCGACGCCAAGGCGGACGCCGAGGACGGGGCCAAGGCCGAGGGCGGTGAGTCCCAGCCCCAGGACCCGCGGGCCGACCGGGCCACCGCCGTGTTCAACACCGGCCGCAAGGGCGGGAACGGTGCTTCCGGTGGGCCGAAGACCCCGTCCTGGGCCGCCGCCGCGAAGCCGGAAGCCGAGGCGGAGGCCGAGCCGACGAAGCCCGACGCGGACGCCGAGTCCAAGGCCGGACCTGCGAAGCCTGACGCCGAGCCCAAGGCCGACGCCGACTCCAAGGCCGAGGCTGGGTCCAAGGCCGACGCCGACTCCGAGCCCGACGCTGACTCCAAGGCCGAAGCTGACGCCAAGCCCGACGCCGACTTCAAGGCCAAGCCCAAGTCCGGCAGCGCGAAGCCCAAGCCCGACCCCGCCAAGCCCGGCAGCGCGAAGCCCCGCTCCGAGGACGGCCGTCCGCTCGACCAGGCCACCGCGGTCTTCAAGGCCCCCCGGCCCGCCTCCTCGGGCGTGGACCAGCCCACCACGACGCTCAAGCTCGGTGACGTACCCGAGCCGGACAAGCGCGCCGACGCCGAGAAGAAGCCCGAAGGCAAGAAGAAGCCCGGGGGCAAGCCGGAGACCGAGTCGGAGTCCGAGCGGACCAGCAAGTTCGTCGCGCTCAAGCCCCTTGAGGACTCCCGGACCAGGACCCTGACGAAGCCGGGCGCCAAGCCCGACGCGGGTGCCACCGCCCTGCCCGCGCAGCCGGGGTCCGCCCGGACGGGTCCCGCGCGGACCGGTTCCCCCCAGGCGCCCCCGCCAGAAGCCGCCTCCCCGGAAGCCACCCGGCAGCAGCCCCTGCCCCCGAAGCCCCCGATCGACCTGCTCGCCGAGCTGACCAACACGCCGCCGCCTCCGGAGACCCGGGTGCGCACCCTCGTGCGCCGGTTCAAGATCTGGACGCCGCTCGTGCTGCTGCTCGTCGTGGTGTTCGCAGTCGCACAGGCGGTGCGTCCCCTTCCCGAGGCGAAGCTGACGCTGACGAGTGCGTCCTCGTACGCGTTCAAGGGCGGAAAGCCGTCGATCCCCTGGCCCGGCAAGGGCCAGGCGGCCATGGATGTGGACGGCATCGGCTCCTTCGGCACGGCGGGTGAGCAGAAGCCCGTACCGATCGCCAGCATCGCCAAGGTGATGACGACGTACCTGATCCTGCGCGACCACCCGATCAAGAAGGGTGGGAACGGCAAGACGCTCACCGTCGACGCCCAGGCGCAGCGGCACTACGAGAAGGGCAAGCCGGAGAACGAGTCCGTGGTCAAGGTGACCGAGGGCCAGAAGATCACCCAGTACGAGGCCCTGCAGGCCGTGATGCTGCCGTCGGCCAACAACGTGGCCCGGATGCTCGCGCGCTGGGACAGCAACGGTTCCGAGGACAAGTTCGTCGCCAAGATGAACGAGACCGCCAAGGAACTCGGCATGAAGAACACGCACTACACCGACCCGAGCGGCCTGAACAAGACCACCGTCTCGACCGCCGAGGACCTGGTGAAGCTCGGCCGCGTCGCCATGGAGAACCCGGTCTTCAAGGAGATCGCAGGGCAGCGCAACTACAAGGACCTCAACGGGGACCGGCAGACCAACTACTTCGGTCTCGTCCCGACCGTCGCCATCGGCATCAAGACGGGCACCACCACCGCCGCGGGCGGCAACATCCTCTTCGCCGCGGAGAAGAGGGTCGGCGGCAGGACCCACGTGATCATCGGCGCGGCCCTCGCGCAGTTCGGTTCGGGCGGCGTGGCCAACATCGACAAGGTCACAGGCGTCACCAAGGACCTGATCGCGGCCGGTCAGGACGCCCTGAAGGCCAGGACCGTGGTGAAGAAGGGCCAGGTCGTCGGCGAGGTCGACGACGGCCTCGGCGGCACCACGCCGGTCGTCGCCACCAGGGACGTCACCGCCGTCGGCTGGTCCGGACTGACCTCGAAGGTCGAGATCGACGACGCGGGCAAGACCCCGCCGCACTCCGCGAAGGCGGGCACCGTCGTCGGCAGGCTCACCGTCGGGGACGGCACGACCACCGGGGCGATCAAGGTTCCGGTGGCCCTGCAGAAGGACCTCTCCGAACCGGGCTTCGGCGCGAAGCTCACCCGGATCGGCTGACGGTCCGGTAGCGCACGGCAAAGGGGTGGGGCGAGCCGGTTTCGGCTCGCCCCACCCCTTTGTGCGTCAGGCCCGCGCCCGGGCCCCGCGTCGGCCTAATCCGCGTCCTTGTCGGGCGCGCACCGCGGCTGCGGTCCCGAGGGGCCCCCGTAGTTGGACGCGATGCGTATGTCGCCCGCCTTCTTCACCGTGAGCCGGGTGAAGTCGCCCTCCTTGTACAGGCAGCCGCCCTCGGCCCACAGCCACGGCGAGTAGGCGACCCGGACGATGACCGAGCCGGGTTCGGACATGCGGACGGTGAGGTGGGCGCCGTCTGCGGTCACCACGGAGCCGGGCCTGTCGACCAGCGGGACGGCGTCCTTCACGCGGTAGATCCGCCAGTTGTCGTCGTGCCAGACCTGGTCCAGATAGCTCGGCTCGCTGGTCACCAGGTCGTGCTCGCGCTCGGCGGCGCCGTCCGGCTTGCCGTCGCCCTTGTAGAGCACCACGAAGCCGACGGCCCAGTGGTTCAGCCAGGCACGGTACGAGGACGACGTGAAGGCGCCCTCCTCCACCTCGGACACCGGCCGGCCCTCGTAGAAGAGGCGGCCGCGCTCCACGTCGGCCTGCCGGTTCCAGCCGCGCGCCATGTTGATGTACGGCGAGAGCACGGCGGCCTCGCGGTGGTCGCGGGCCGGGACCACCTCGACGCGGGTGCGGTCGGCGCCCAGGCGGTTCAGCTCCTTGACGACGCCGTCCGTCTCGACGGCCCAGGTGGGCACCTTCGTGTAGGCCACTATGTCGGCGGTCGTCTTGATGGAAACCCAGGTCAGGGACAGCACGACGGCGGTGACGAGGACCGCGCGCTGCCAGATGTGGTGCCGTTTGACGCCGGACCACACCGGACGCGGGGAGCCGAGCCGCCGCAGGGTCTCAAGGACCCGCTTCGGCCGCAGGGGCCGCAGCGACTTGGGGAGGGTGAAGTCCCGGTTCATGACGGCGGCCAGCAGTATCGGCGGGGCCGCGATCTCGGCGAAGCGCTCGACGTTCGTACCGATCGGGGTGGGGATCAGCCAGGTCAGGACGACCCCCACCGCGTACACCCCGGCGCCGAACTTCAGCAGCTTCCAGGACCGCGGCGCTGCCAGCATCACGACGCCGCACAGCAGCACCGGCGGGAAGATCCGGACGAACGCCATGGGCTGCTCGCCCTCGAAGGGGAACAGCCACGTCGTGAGGCCCACCACGACGAACGGCGGCAGGATCAGGGCGAGGGCACGGCCCCACTGGCGAAGGAACAGATAGGCGGCGCCCACCACGACGAGGAACAGACCCGCCACCGGGCTGCCCATCGTGGCGAGGGCCGCGCACAGGGTGGCGGCCACGATCCGGCGGCGGCTGTTGCCGCCGACGGCCGCGAGCACGGCGCCGACGCCGAAGGCGACGCCCAGCATGAACGTCGCCCGCCCGCACACGACCTGGCACCACATCGAGAAGCCGACCACGAGCGCGGGCCACAGCGGCTTGCGGATGGAGCTGCGCATGATGATCGAGACGCCCATGAAGGTGGCGGCGAGCCCCGAGGCGGCCGCCACGGTCCGCACGCCGAAGGCGGCCATCAGATACGGCGAGATGACGCTGTAGTTCGCGGTGTGCAGGCCGCCGTACCAGAACAGGCTGTACGCGGAGCCCGGGTAGCGCCTGGCGAAGCCCGCCCAGGCCTGCTGGGCGGCGAGGTCGCCGCCGCCCGTCGCGAACACCGTCCACCACAGCAGATACAGCGGCAGCAGACCCGCGGTGATGAGCAGCGCCATGCGGTGCCGCTGGTACCAGGGTTCGCGCATGCCGCTGCCCCGGTCGGCTCGGCTGAGTGACGGGGGTGACAGGTCGGCAGAGGCCACGGGCGGCGATCCGTTCGGCTGGCTGGGGCAACTCCTTCGGAGTAGACGCTAACCGCTGCGGAATGGTTGGCAGACAGCGACCCCAAGGGCAGGTCTTGGCCAGTATGGGGTCGAACGGCGGTCACCGCAGCACCACCGACGCCTCACCCGTCCGAGGGGGGCGCGCACAGGGCGCCGGGCGGCAGGGCACTGCCACCGGTCTCCGCGCGGACCGTGTCCAGTTGGCCGAGGAGGGTGTCGAGGCGGTCGGCGGCGGAGTCGCGCAGGTAGTGCAGGACAGCCCGGTGGAAGGCGTCCCGCAGGGCGGGCGGCATCGCGTCCGACGCGTCGAAGCACAGCGTCGCCGCCTCGCCGGTGAGCACGGCGGCGGCCCGGCCCCCGCCGGGGTCGGTGGGCTGCGGGTCACCGGCGCCGGGGAAGAACGGCCGCAGCGCCGGTTCGGCCTCCGCGTGCCACAGCCGCCGCGCCTCGGAACCGGACAGACGTTCGACAAGGTCGCGGGCGGCGGGACGGTCGCCGAAGGCCGCCGCCATGTCGCCCGCGACCTCGTACGCGTCGTCATGGGCGGCGGGCCCCGGCAGGAAACGGGCGGACGGATCGACCCGCACACCCCTGCCCCGGCCCGCCTGCCCGCCCCCTTCACCCTTTGCGTTCGCGTACAGATAGCGGATGAAGGCGCTCTGGTGTTCATGCGTGCAGTCCAGCTCCGGCGAGTTCAGAAGTCCCCGGGGGGCCGCCCCGGCAGCGCCACCGGGGCCGGGTGTGCCCTCGTACGAAGTGGTGAGCGCGAGGTCCACCCACTTCCGCGACCGCTCCCCGAGCAGTCGCGCCCACGCCGTCCAGGCGCCCCGCACCTCGGGGCTGCGCCAGCTCAGGCGGCCCGTGGCCCAGCGCGCGTACGTGCCGGGGCCCGAGCGGTGCAGGATCAGGTCCTCGATCCAGTCCGTGCCCGGCCAGCCCGACGTGGCCTGCGACGCCATCCCCAGGCACCACCGCGGCCGCCCGCCGCCCCGCTCCTCACCCGCCGCACCCGCCCTGCTCCACACCAGGCTCTTCAGATCCACCTTCAGCGGCACCCAGTACGTGCGCGGGGCGCCGTTCACCTCGATGCGGGGCGCCCACGGCGGCCGCCCCGGAGCGTCCAGGGGTTGCAGCCGGTTGCCGCGGGCGTACTCGGTCAGCTCGCCCACGCTGTTGAGGACGGCGACGTCCGGCGGGTCCCCGGCCTCCAGTTGCGCCACCAGGGTCTCGCGCAGCGAGCGAGTGCCCTTGTACGTGTACGTCTCGCCGGTGCCGTCGTCGAGCCGCCGCAGCATCGCCTCGAACGCCGTGCCCTCGGGCCCGGTCCACGGCCCGAGGACGACCAGGGTGTCGCGGTCCTCGTCGGCGCAGCCGCCGGTGAGGGCGGCGGCGAGGAGGAGCAGACAGCAGACGACGGCGGTGCGCGACGGCCGCCGCCGGGCCCGCGGGCCGCGCTCCTCCCAACTGGAGGGGCGCTGGTCCTTCCTGCTCATGGGGCGGCTCCCGTACGGGTGAGACGGACGTACTCGCGCCGGTACGCGTGCAGCGTGCCGCCGGTGAGGGCGGCGCTCAGCAGGCCCGCGGGCAGCACCCACACGGACACGCCGTCGAGGAGGGCGAGGCGGCCGTCGGCCAGTTCGCGGTCCACGGCGTCCTCAAGAGCGGCGATCACATACCGGCCCGGCGTACGGAACGGGTCGTTCTCGGCGGCGCTCTCGATCCCGGGGGAGGTCCGGTGCGAGAGCGCGCGGGCCGTGGCCGCGGCGTCGCCCTGCGCCTCCTGGACGAGCACGGCGTCGGCCGCGAGCAGCGGCAGCGCGAGGAGCGGCACGGCGGCGACGAGCAGCGGCACGCTGACGTAGAGCCGGAAGCGCCGGTGCAGGAACACCTGGGTGCGCCAACTGCCGTGCGCCAGGAGCAGGAACGCGACCCCGGACACGACGAACGCGGCGAGCACGCCCGCGCCCACGGCCGCCCGGCCCGCGACCCGCCCCTGTAGGGCGCGTTCCAGGGCGGTGACGCGGTCCACGACGGCGGTGGCGTCGGAGCCGGTGACGGGACGGCAACCACGGTGGCCCCCGGGTCCGCCGCCCTCCCCGGTGCCGCCGCCCTCCCCGGTGCCGCCGCCCTCCCCGGTGCCACCGCCCTCCCCGGTACCGCGCGGCTCCTCGCGGGCCGAGCACAGGATGCTGCGCGCGTACGCGAGGGCGGCCTCGCGCAGCGCGCGGTCGGCGGCGTTGGCCTGGGCCCACGCCGTCCAGGTGCCGTAGTCGGCCACCAGGCCCGCGACCACGTCGAGGTCCTGGCGCTCCGCGGTCGACAGGGCACCGCTGCGGCCCACCTGGTTGAGACGCTGGGTGGCCCGCGTGGTCCGGGTCCGGTACCGCTCACTGAGCCCGCTGAGCTCGACCGCCCGTCCCGCCCGCAAGCTGTCGCCCGCCTCCTGATCGGCGATCTCCAGCGACACCCGGGCGGCAGCCAGATCCCCGAGGGCGGGGGCGGCCCGCTCCTGGATGTACGCGGCGTCGTCACGCACGGAGGAGTACGCCCAGGCGAAGGGGGCGAAGGTGAGAGCGGTGAGCAGCGGAAGCACCACGAGCCGCTCCCGCAGATAGGCGTGGTTCCGGCTCCCCCGGACCGCCGGGGCCCACACCCACCGCCAGACCCGCCCGCCCTTCATGCGGGCCCGCCGACTCCGGGCAGCCGTGGTGTGAGGGGAGGGGTTCACCGTGCCCCCCGGGCATGACGCAGCCCGAAGGGCCGGATGGCATAGGCCCGGTCGAGCAGAAGCTCGGCGACAGCGGCCCCGGCCCCGCCGGGCTCACGCGCGGCCTGCTGGGCGAGCCCCAGCCAGAACCCCGACAGATCGACCCGCAACTGCCGCGCGGAGGCGGGGAACCGCAACCGCGCATCAGCCCCGCGGGCGACTTCGCGCAGTTGCCCGGCAGAGACGGCCCCCGTACCGAGGAGGACCCGCGCCCCCTCCCAGACGTGCGCCCGCATCCGCAGCCGCGCCTGCTCGTCGGTGAGCCCGTGCGCGAAGAACAACCGCCCGAGCCGCCGCACGACCTCCGCCAGGTCGTCCCCGCCCCGCACGTGGTCCGCGCACACCCGCACCGCGGCGACCCGCGCGGCGGTGCGGTGCCGGGAGTGCTGCGCCACCGCGTCGAGCGCCTCCACGGCGTGGGCGAGCGCCCGCGGCCCGCCGAGGGCGATCCGGGCCCGCGCCGCCCCGAACGCCGCCCCGCCGAGCGAGGGATTGCGCATCCGCACCCCCTCGTACAGCGTGAGCGCCTCCCGCGGGCGGCCGAGCCGCTCGGCACAGTGGCCGAGGGCGAGCTTCGGCGCGTACTCGCCGGGGATGGCCGCGTACACCCGGTCGAAGTGGCCGCGGGCGCGCGGCACGTCGTCGGCGGCGAGCGCGAGCAGGCCGCGGTGCCAGTCGAGCCGCCAGTCGTACGGGGCCGCCGTCGGGCCGATGGCGTCCTCGGCGCGGCCCAGGGCGACGGCGGCGTCGTGCAGTTGCGGCGGGACCTGGGCGCCGGGGCGCAGCGCGACCCGCAGCGTCAGACGGCAGCGCAGGAGCTCCACCTCGGGGGTGCCCGGCCAGTCCGCGGTGTGCTGGAGGAGCGCGGCCGGATCGTCGTCGCCGAGCCGGCTCAGGCCGGTGTGGAGGGCGTCGTCGGGGTCGGGGCGCGGGACGGGCAGCTCCTGCGCGGTGTCCCCGGGCGCGGGAGCCGGGTACCGCACGGCCGCCCCACCGTCCCCACTGTCCCCTCCGTCCCCACTGTCCCTTCCGTCCCCTCCGGCTCCGTACCCGTCCGGCACGCCGCCGCCCGCACCCCGCGCCGCCTCCGCCGCCCACTGCCGCGGCGGTGGCGGCGAGCCGAGCCCGCCGTCCAGGGCGTACGCGGACTGGAGGAACAGGGGTGACGGTTCGAAGGTCTCCGTACGCAGCCGCAGCGAACGCATCTCGCGGAACACCCCGCGCAGTTGCTCGTCCATCTCGCGGGCCGTGGCGAACCGGTCGGCGCGTTCGGGGCGGGTGGCGCGGCGCAGGACCCGCGCGAGCGAGAAGAGGCCGAGCCCGAGCCCGTCGGGCGGCAGTGGCACCGTCATCCGGCGCGCGGCGTGGACCTGCGGCGACCGCGCGTCCGGTACGGCGTCGGAACCGGCGAGCGGGGAGAGGTCCGCGAGCGCGTCGAGGTCGTCGAGCCCGCACAGGTGGCGCAGGGTCTCGCCGAGGCTGAACAGGTCGTCGCCGCTGGTGGACTCGCCGCGCGGGCCGACCGTCGGGGCGCGGTAGTCCGCGGTGGTGAGGCCCGGCGCGCCCGCCCGCCGGACGCTGCCGACGTCGATGAACTTCGTCGTGGACCCGTCGTGCATGACGTTCGACGGCTTCAGGTCGCCGTACACCTTGCCGCGCTCCGGTGCGTGCAGATAGGCGAGCCCGGCGAGGAACCGCACTCCGTAGGCGAGCACGAACTCGTAGAAGCGGGCGCCGCCGAACTCCTCGGGGTGCAGCAGGGCGCGGGTGCGGACCTCTTCGAGGGTGGGCCCGTCGACGTACTGAAGGACGAGGAAGTCACCGACGTCCGGGTGGTGCCCGTAGTTGAAGACCCGGATGATGTCGTCGTGGTTGAGCTCGACGAGTTCCTGCCGTTCGCGGGCGAGCGGGTGGTCGGCGGAGTCGGGCGCGGGATGCGGCGCGGGTCCTTCGGGTCCGCCGTTCTCCGGGCGCAGGATCTTGATGGCCACCTCGCGCCCCCCGACCTTCGTGTCGAGCGCGAGATAGACCTCGCCCATGCCGCCGTACCCGAGCGGCCGCACCACCCGGTACTGGCGGGCGAGCAGCCGGTCGGGGGGCAGCGGCAGGCCTCTCAGGGCGTCCGGGTCGTCGCCGCGCGAGACCGCCCGGTCCAGGAGGGTGATCTCCGGCAGGACCGTGGGGTCCGGACTCTCGGGGGGCAGCACCACGCGGGCGGGACGCTGCGGCGGCAGGGCGACGAACAGCGGCGGCAGGGACGAGTCGCCGTCGCCCTCACGGGACTCCATGGCGCATCAGGATAAACGCGTACGAGAACGTTGACCCCGACGAGTCGGCAGGAGAAATGCGGAAACCCGCAAGGGAGTTGACGGAGCATCACTCGCTCACGGCAGCCCCCGACCGTGCCACGGGGTACGCCACATCGCACACCTGGTCCTCGGGGCCCGCCGTCTCCCAATCCGTGAAGTACACCTCGCGGCAGGCCCCCGCCTGTGTGAGCCCCTCGCGGGCCAGCCACTCCTCCACGGCGTCGTAGGCGGCGATGATCTGCGGATAGACGACCTGTGCCTTGGTGATACGGGTGTACGCGAGCCGGGCAGCGGGCTCGACGCGGGCCCGCACGCCCCACTGCCGCCCGTGCCCGGCGGCCCACTCGCGGGCCGCCGCCGGGTCCGCGACGGGCACGCACACCTCGGCGGGGCCGTCGCTGTCCTCCGTGACCTCGGCGTGGTAGACCACGAACGGCGACTCCGTGACGCCGCCGCAGAGCTCCGCGGCGGCCTTCTCCAGGCGGCCGAGGGAGGCGTCGATCCAGGCGGGCAGGGCGTCGGTGAAGACGTGCCTGCGCTCGCTGAGCACGAACATCTCGGGTACGTCGGTGGTGTGGATCTCGAACGTGCCGTACACGGCGGGGCTCCTTCGGGACAGGCGGCCGCGGAGGTAGTCCACGAGGGTGCGCTGGGCGGCGAACCGCTCCTCGATCCTGGCCCAGTGCTCCCCGACGGCCTCGGCCGCCCGCTCGCCGTCGAGGCCGACGACCGCCGCGATGTCCGCGAGCGGCATGTCGAGGCGGCGCAGCAGCACGACGGTACGGGCCTGTTCGACCTGCTCGGGCCGGTAGTACCGGTAGCCGGTCGCGGCGTCCACGTGCGCGGGGGGCAGCAGCCCCTGCCGGTCGTACAGGCGCAGGGCCTTGGCGGAGAGCCGGGTGCGGGCGGCGAAGGCGCCGATGCTCAGGAGTTCGTCCACGAGGTCATCCTCCGGGACCGGCGGTTCACCGGTCACCGAAGGCGGCTGCCTCCGGTGCGGCGACTCTGGACCCTGCCCCAGGGGCAAGGTCAACGCCCCGCCCCCGGGGCAAGGTCGACGCCGAGCAGCGCGTCCCGCCAGATCCGTTCGGTGAGGGCGTTGCCGTACCGGGACTTCTCGCCGCCGACGCCGGACAGCGGCTGGAGCAGCGGATCGCGCGGACGGGTACGGAAGAGGGTGACCGCCGTCGAGACCTCCGGCGTGTACCCGGCGAACCACGCCGACCTGAAGCGGTCCTGGGCGGTGGTGCGCCCGGCCGCGACGGGCTGCCCGGCACGGGAGGTGAGGCGGCCGAGACTGTCGTCGGCGGCGTCCCGCAGCACGGCGTCGACCTGCCCGGCGACGCGCGGGTCGAGGGCGCGCCGGGTGCGGGGCGGCTCCAGGCCGCCGACGGCCTCGCCGTCCTTGGTCACCGACGTCACCGAGTACGGGTCGTGCTGGAGGCCGCCGCGCGCGAACGTGCCGTAGGCGCTCGCGAGCCGGATGGCGCTCGGCGTGGACGTACCGAGCGGGAACGACTCGTCGGGGCGCGCCATGCTCCGCCCCAGCATCCCGGCGTCCACCGCGACCTCCCTTACCCGGCGGTGCCCGACCTCCTCGCCGAGTTCGCGGTACGTGGCGTTGCCGCCCTCCACGAGCGCCTCACCCGGCGTCATGCCGCCGGGCCCCTCGCGGTCGGCGTGCAGGCCGTCCTGGAGGGCGGCGGCGAGCACGAACGGCTTGAAC
Organism: Streptomyces aureocirculatus; assembly: GCF_000720475.1. Taxonomy (GTDB): domain Bacteria; phylum Actinomycetota; class Actinomycetes; order Streptomycetales; family Streptomycetaceae; genus Streptomyces; species Streptomyces aureocirculatus. The sequence goes on along the minus strand of NZ_JOAP01000009.1, from coordinate 132,549 downwards.
GCCGAGCCCACGGGGACGCCGGAGGTGTCGGCGTTGTTGCTGAAGTGCCGGGTGGCGTCCGCGCCGCCGTACAGGGCGAGGACCGCGCCGTCCTGGGTGCGCACGGAGGCGGCACCGACCTGGACGCCCTTGTCGTCGGCGCGCTCACGGGGTTGGAGGCGGCGGTCGAGGACGCTTCGGGTGGCGCGGGCGAGTCGGTGGACGCGGCGCTTGTCGAAGGTGGTGTGGATGCGGTAGCCGCCCCGGGCGAGGTCCTTGTCGGTGAGCGCGGTGCGCTGGCGCACGTACTTGTTGGCGACGTCGACGAGGTAGCCGGTCTGCCCGTGGTCCCCGCTCAGGCTCGTGGACCTGGACTCCTTCAGTGGTTCGGGGAACTTCTCGTACCGGGCCCGCTCCTTGGCGCTCATCCGCCCCACCGCGACCTGCCGGTCCAGGATCCAGGACCAGCGGGCCTCGGCGCGGCGGTGGTTGGCGGCGCTCACCGACGGGTCGTACAGCTCCGCGCCCTTCAGGAGCGCGGCGAGGAGGGCGCCCTGGCTCGCGTCGAGCTGCCGGGCCGGGATGCCGTAGTAGGCGTGTGCGGCGGCCTCCACTCCGTTGGCGCCCCGCCCGAACCAACTGCTGTTCAGATAGCCCTGGAGGATCTCGTCCTTGCTCTTGCGCTGGTCCACCTTCAACGAGATCACGAACTCCCGCACCTTGCGCGTCATGGTCTGGTCCTGCGACAGATAGGTGTTCTTCACGTACTGCTGCGTGATGGTGGAACCGCCCTGCGTCTCCTGCCCCTTCACCATGTTCACCACGGCCCGCCCGAGCCCTTGCGGGTCGACGCCCGAGTCGCTGTAGAAGCTGGCGTTCTCCGCCGCGATCACCGCGTTCCGCACGGACTCCGGGATGTCCTCAAGGGGTACGTTCTGCCGGTTCACGGCGCCGATGCTCACCATCTGTGTGCCGTCGGCCCAGTAGTACACGTTGGCCTCACGCCGGGCCGCCGCGTTCTCGTCCGGTACGTCCACGGTGACGTACACATACCCGAGGAGCCCCGCGACCGCGCCGAAGCCGAGCAGGAGGCCGCCGAGCCACTGCCGCCACGACGGCAGCCAGCGCCGCACGCCCCGCCGCCCCCGCCGCGGATAGTCGACAGGGCGCCGCCGACGCCGCCGGGCCGTGGCCTTTGGTGCACCCTCGCGTTGCGCGTGTGTCCGCATGATCGACGCGTGTGTCCGCATGATCGAAGAGAGGGCGGCGGCGGGAGCGGCGGTTGGGCGGCGGCCTGTCAGCGGTGCGTAACAGTCGGGGCGACGTGAACTGCGCGAGGGGGTGAGCGCGTTGCCCGTGCGGGCGGGTCGGGGTGTCTCGCCGCCGCCGGAGGTTGTGCACCTGGGGTACGCGGAGACGGACCTCATAGACTTGATCAGGGTGATCATATGAGCGGTGGTAAGGGAGGGCCGGGCTCCGGGACGTCCGGCGGGCACGAGAACCTCGGCGGGGAGGGAGAAAACCTCGGCGGGGAGCGAGAAAACCTCGGCGGGGGGCGAGAAAACCTCGGCGGGGAGCGAGGGAAAATCGGCGGCGGGGTCGCCGGGGCCGTGTGGGCGGCGGGGGTCCTGCTCCTGTTGCTCGGGCTGCCCCTGCTGGCGGCCGGGCGGCTGCCGGGCCGGGTGGCGACGCACTGGTCGGGTACCTCGGGCCACCCCGACGGTTCCCTGCCGCTGTGGGCGGCGGCGCTGTTCCCGGCCCTTGTGTGGACGGCCGTCGTCGCGGGGACCGCGGTCGCCCGTCTGCGGACGCCGATCGCCTGGGGCGGCACGCTGCTGCTCTCCATGGGAGTCACGCTGGTCGGCGCCCAGGCGGCGGTGGTGCGGGCGAACCTGGACCACGCCCACTGGCGGGACGCCGAGTCCGTGACGCCGTGGGTGGTGGGGGCGCTGGTGGCCGGGGCGGCGGCGGGAGCGGCCGGGGCGGCGGTGTGGCGCGGGCGGGCGGGGGCGGGTGCCGGACCGGGCCCGCTGCCGCGCTCGGGGCCGCTGCCGCGCTCGGGCCCGCGTTCGAGCCAGGGCCCGCTTCCGAGCCCGCTCCCGCCTCCGCCCCCGCGTACGGACGTACCGCCCGACCAGCGCGTCGCCTGGTTCGCGGGCGCCACCAACCCCTGGCTACAGGCACTCGCCGCGGTGACCGGCGCGGCAGCCCTGATCGCCCTCGTCCTCACGGTGTACGGAGTGACGCACCCGCTGTGGTCCCTGATCGCCCCGTTGGCGGTGGTGTCCGTGCTGACCCTGGGCTGCGCGTCCGTCCAGGTCCTCGTGACCGAGGAGGGCCTGCGGGTGTCCTTCGGTCCTTTCGGCAGGCCTGCCCGCCGCTGGCGCCCCGCCGACATCGAGTCGGCCCACGCCGAACACCGCACCCCGGCCCAGGTCGGCGGCTGGGGCTACCGCCTCAGCGGCCTCGGCACCACGGTGATGCTGCGCGCCGGTACCTGCCTGGTCGTCCGGGCCAAAGGAAAGAACTTCGCGGTGTCGGTGGACGACGCGGAAAGGGGCGCCGCGTTGTTGAACGCGGTGGCGGGTGCCGGAGGCGGGGGCTCCGCAGGGCGCGGGAATTCAGAAGGCGTTGACGGGACGCACGTATAACGGGCCGCATATGCCGCTGAGTTGGTCCCTCCGACGGTTCGAAAGTTTGACGTACGGTTTCGACAGGTTTGGGCCGCGCGGAGCCGTTCGATGTGCGACCGTTGGCGGTGCGAGAACCAGGTACGCGGCGCTGACCAGCGATGACGCGGATCCGAGCAGGGATGTCCCGCGTCGGGAAGAGCTGGTTGGAGCCGAAAAGAGAAAGCCAGGTAGAGCCAGCGCAAGATCAGGACGCGAACAGCGCGTCAGGTGAATTGTTGGGGGGAGGGTCGCTCATGCGATCCAAGAACAACGATCGACACGTCTTACCGGCCCGTACCGCGACTGCGCCCCTCGCGGAGCCCGCGGAGGGGCGGTCGATCTGAGTGAAGATAACCAACCACAGGGCCGAGGAGCTGAGCACCCCGCTCATCGAGGCCTGGCATCGGACGATGAAGGAGTCGCCCGATTACGGAAACCCCTTTCTGGCACCGGAGTTCGCGGCCGGCGTCGGCAGGAGCCGCGGCGGAGCCCGCGTGGCGGTCCTGCACGAGAGGGGGGAGCCCGTCGGCTTCTTCCCGTACGAGCGCACCGCCTTCGGTGTCGGCAGGGCCGTCGGCCTCGGCCTCTCCGACTGCCAGGCCCTCGTGCACCGGCCCGGCATCTCCTGGGACGCCAGGGAACTGCTGCGGGCCTGCGGCCTCTCCGTCTTCGAGTTCGATCACCTCGTGGAGGAACAGGAGCCGTTCGGCCGCTACGTCACCGGTACGTTCGCCTCACCGGTGGTCGACCTCAAGGACGGCGGCGGTGCCGACGGAGACGGGGCCGAAGGGGGCGAGGGGGCCGTAGGGGCCGACGGCTATACGGAGTGGCTGCGCGCCACCTACCCGGGCCTCGCCAAGACGACCCTGAAGAAGGAGCGCCGCCTGGGCCGCGACCTGGGCGAGATGCGGTTCGTCTTCGACGAGCGCGACCCGGCGATGCTGCGCCGGCTCATGCGGTGGAAGTCCGCCCAATACCGCAGGACGGCCCGCATGGACCGCTTCGCACGGCCGTGGATAGTGGATCTGGTGGAGCAACTGTTCCAGGTCAGGGAGGAACAGTTCACCGGGGTCCTCTCGGTCGTGTACGCCGGTGACCGCCCGGTCGCCGCGCACTTCGGCCCGATGTCGAGCACGGTCTTCGCGGCCTGGTTCACCGCGTACGACCCCGAACTGCGCTACTACTCACCCGGCCTGATCATGCACCTCCGCATGGCGGAGGCGGCGGGCCGGGCGGGCGTCCGCGTCCTGGACCTGGGGCGCGGCGACAAGGAGTACAAGGACTGGCTCAAGACCCGCGAACTGCGCGTGGCCGAGGGCTTCGTGACCCGCCCGCACCCGGTCGCGACGGCCCACCGCCTGTGGCGCAGGCCGGTGCGCGGCCTGCGGAACACCGTCCTCGCCCACCCCGGCCTGCGCGAACAGGCGGACCGGCTGCTCAAGACGGTGGGGAAGGTACGTACGGGGGGCTCCGTGCCGACGGAGTCCCGCCCGGAGTCCCGCCCGGAGTCCCGCCCGGAGGGGGCGGCTACTCGGGGGCGCTGAGGAGGGCCCGCCACGGAGTCACCGGTGGCCGGTGAGGTGCTTGCCGGCCGCCGGTGCACCGCCCTCAGTGGCTGCCGGTGACCGGTGAGCCGGCGCGGTCGGCTTCGTCACGGACGAGCAAGGAGAGCAGCGAGGCCACCACGAGGCCGGACTCGGCCGGGTGGCGCAGCACCTTCCCGGGGTCGATCCGGTAGGTGTTGGAACGGCCCTCGCGGGTGTGCGAGAGATATCCGTCCCGCTCCAGGTCGGCGATGATCTTCTGGACGGCACGTTCGGTGAGGCGGCAGTGTGCGGCGATGTCGCGGATGCGCGCGTGGTGATTGTCCGCGATAGCTGCCAGCACCCGTGCGTGATTGGTGAGAAACGTCCATCCGGTATGCGGCTCGGGCACTCCATCCATGCGGCAACTCTAGGTGCTGGGTTGCACGCCTTCAAAAACACGTACCACGTTTCATGTATTAGTTGACTGGTGTGAGCAGATCGGGGCAGCCTAGGTGCGGAAGCGGCGGTAGGCGGAGACGAGAGGGAGAGGTCATGCCGGAGCCCGCATACCCTGAGCGACCCTTCGTGGGGGGAGGCACCGGATGCGTTTCGGACGGTGGTTCCCCGATAACGCCTGCGTCGTTGTCGACGGGGGGCGCGGGGCTTGCGGATGGCTGGGGTTCCGCCGCGCCAGGGGCGGTCGGGCGGGTTGCTGCCGTGCTTGCGGGGGGCGGCCGTGGTGCGGTCGTCGTATCGGTGGACGGGGCCGTGTCCGGTCCCGGTGAGGGCGGCCGCCGTACTGTCGTCACCGTGCGGGGCGACCTCGACCTCGACGCGGCCCATCGCCTGCGGCCGGAGCTGTTCAGCGCCCTCAGCCGCTCGGCCGACGGCCTGGAACTTGATCTCGGCGACGTGAACTTCTGTGACTGCTCAGGCCTGAATCTCCTGCTCAGTCTGCGCCAGGAAGCCATCAGGCGGGGCAAGACGGTCACGATCCGCTCCCTCAGCCCCGTCGTCGAGCGACTGCTCGACCTGACTGGTGCGACGTTCCTGTACGCGCCCACTGACGAGGCCGACGAACAGGCGCCGGGCACACCCGAGGAGCCCGCCAAGGAGCCCGCCAAGGAGCCCACCGAGGACCTGCGGACCACGGTCACCCAGTTGCGCCGGGCCATGCAGACCCGCCCGACCATCGACCTGGCCCGCGGCATCCTGATGTCGTCCTTCGACCTGAGCCCCGAGAGCGCCTGGGACGTCCTGGTGACCGCGTCGCAGAACACCAACACCAAGCTGCACTCCCTCGCCGAGGAGTTGGTGAACGCCACGGTCCAGGGGGATGCCCTGCCGAAGGGCGTACGCACCCGGATGGTGGCCGTGGCCGCCGCGGCCGTGGAGACCGCCGCCGCGACCGCCGGGAGCACACCCCGGACGGCGCAGCCGCCGCCGAAGGGCGCCGCGTAAGCCTGACTGAGGGCCGGAGACTCGCAGAGCTGCGGGACGGCAGCGGGCGACGGCAGCGACCGACGGCAGCGGGCGGGGAACGCGGATGAGGCGTTCGCGCAGGCTGGCGGCTTCCCTCTATAGTTCTATAGTTCTGTCGTCAGTTCTGTCGTCCCTATGGTGCCTATGGTGCGGGATCGTTCCCGGCCCGTCAGCCGTGTCGGGGCCGACGAAGCCCCTGGCGAAGACCGAGCCCGTAGGTCCGTAGGCCCGTAGGTCCGTAGGTCCGTAGGAGAGAGCGTGCGCATGCCCATGATGCCCAGCGCCGCCGCCTGCCCGCCGTGACCCTTCGCCCCTGAAACAGCGCCCGGACGCCCTCCGCTCGCGCCCGCTGCTGCTCCGTTGCTCCGTGAGCCTCGGCCCGCCGTACGTGGGCTGCGCGGACGTCCGCCCGGTACTCCCACGCCTTCCCGCACGCCCCTGGCCCCCGCACCACGGCCGGATGTGCCCGAGCACGACAGGTAACTGCTCTTGTCCACCTCCGCACCGTCCCCGGCCGCCCAACTGCGCGGCCTCAAGCCCGACTGGCTGAACGACCCGAAGGTCTGGCGCACCGAGGTCCTGGCCGGTCTCGTCGTCGCGCTCGCGCTGATCCCCGAGGCGATCTCGTTCTCGATCATCGCGGGGGTCGACCCGGCCATCGGCCTGTTCGCGTCCTTCACGATGGCGGTGGTGATCTCGGTCGTCGGCGGACGCCGCGCGATGATCTCCGCCGCCACCGGCGCGGTCGCCCTGGTCATCGCCCCGCTCAACCGCGAACACGGCCTGGGGTACCTGGTCGCCGCCGTCATCCTCGCCGGTGTCTTCCAGATCGTCCTGGGCGCGCTCGGGGTGGCCAGGCTGATGCGGTTCGTGCCGCGCTCGGTGATGGTCGGCTTCGTGAACGCGCTCGCCGTCCTGATCTTCATGACGCAGGTACCGGAGATGCGCGGCGTGCCCTGGGCGGTCTACCCGCTGATCGTCGGCGGTCTCGCGCTCATGGTCTTCTTCCCGAGGGTCACCAAGGCGATCCCGGCACCGCTCGTCTCCATCGTCATCCTGACCGCGATCACGGTCGCCGCGGGGATCGCGGTGCCGACCGTGGGCGACAAGGGTGCCCTGCCCTCCTCGCTGCCCGTGCCCGGCCTGCCCGACGTGCCCTTCACGATGGACACCCTGACCACCATCGCCCCGTACGCGTTCGCGATGGCGCTTGTCGGCCTGATGGAGTCCCTGATGACGGCCAAGCTGGTCGACGAGATCACCGACACCCACTCCTCCAAGACCCGCGAGTCCCTCGGCCAGGGCATCGCCAACATCGTCACCGGCTTCTTCGGTGGCATGGGCGGCTGCGCCATGATCGGCCAGACCATGATCAACGTACGGGTGTCCGGAGCCCGTACCCGTCTGTCGACGTTCCTGGCGGGCGCCTTCCTGATGGTGCTGTGCATCGTCTTCGGCCCGATCGTCTCCGACATCCCGATGGCCGCTCTGGTCGCGGTGATGGTGATGGTGTCGTTCGCGACCTTCGACTGGCACTCCATCGCCCCGAAGACGCTCAGGCGGATGCCCACTGGCGAGATCGCGGTCATGGTCATCACGGTGGCCTGCGTGGTCGCCACCCACAACCTCGCCATCGGCGTCGTCGTCGGCACGATCACCGCCATGGTCATCTTCGCCAAGCGCGTCGCGCACCTGGCGAACGTCACCTCGGTCACCGCCCCCGACGGCGCGCGCGTGGTCTACACAGTCACCGGCGAGCTGTTCTTCGCCTCGTCCAACGACCTGGTCGGCCAGTTCGACTACGTCACGGACCCCGACAAGGTCGTCATCGACCTCACCGCGGCCCACATCTGGGACGCCTCCTCGGTGGCCGCGCTCGATGCGATCGAGACCAAGTACGCCAAGCGCGGCAAGTCCGTCGAGATCATCGGCCTGAACACGCCGAGCGCACGGATCCACGAGAAGCTCACCGGCGAACTCAGCGGCAGCCACTGAGCGACGCCCCCATCATCCGCTGGGGCCACGCCGCCCTCGGGCGTACGCCGGACCGGACGTCCTCCACACCCTGTGGAGGCTTAGGGCTGCCCGACGTCGCCGACGCGACGACAACCGGGCCAGGCACCTGGGCCCTCCTGCCCCTCGCCCACCGCCAGGCGGCCGAACTCCCAGCCTGCGCACACGACTTCAAGCCCCACCAGTCGGACTGAGTTACAACTTTCTCTACTGGTTCAAGGCGGCTCGCTCCGCTCCCCGCGCGCGGCACGGCCCCCGGCCGGGCCTGCGCTCCTGTCTCCGCCCCGCTCCAGCCCGGCCGGCGCCCGTGCCGCGCTCAAAGCATGCAGCCACCTGATGCCAGAGAAGGGGTACGTCGTGGCTGGGGCGGTCGGCTCCACGGCTTTACGGAGCCACTTTGGCGCGAGCCTCGAAGATCATGGTCCCAACGTCGTGCTTTAACGGGCAGGCCCACAGACTGCCCGACGCGCCGGAAACTTACGGAGCCATGATCACTCGCGCCAAAGCAGCGCCACCCCAAAGCCGCTCCATCGACCTCACTCCTCTTCGAACCAGCCGCCGCTCTCTGCGACCTTTGATAGAGGAACTGTTTTCTCGGCTAGAGCCCTCCGCATGCTGAGCTCAGCAACCCGAACCAAGAAAATCGGGTAGGAGGCGGCATTACTCGCGATTTTGCGAGCCACATCCATCGGCATACTTTCGGGTGACCGGATGTATCCCAGGTGTGTCATGGAACGCCCTGTCACTCGATACGCCCGCTTAATTCTATCGATTTCCACTCCCCACTCCGCTTGTCCGGATCGAATTTTCCCAATCGCGCAATCGGAAATGGCTTCATGAACGTAAACTTCGTCACCAATGTAGTTTGATAGGTATTTGTTTACGATTTCCTGTCGAATTCCGCTGTTAGACCAAACCGTAAGAACGGCGGCGAGTCGCGGACTCATCACTTCCGGCAACAAATCCACGCGCACCTCTCGATACACGCCAACCCACCCTCGGATTTGTTCTATACTGCCAACCAGTCGCTCAATCTCCCGCGCATTTAGGCTCTCAACTACGTCGTCGAGTTCGCTAAAAACCCTTGCGAGCGTAGCAGGGCCACAAAAAGCGAGAGCCATAGACGCCCAAATCTGCCGCATTTCTGGATTCGCAGTCCCAAGCTGCCTTTTCCACCAAGCAGCGTTTCCAGCCTGCAGCCGCGCATATCTGACTCGGTCAACGACTTTCACAGAGCCATCAAACAGCTCACTGGCAGGAACTTCATCTCGCCTACCGCGCTTGGCAGCAAGCGAAAGCGCACAAGCCATACTCCACACAGGCCATCGTTGACCCAAAATCGACTCAATCCGCTCAACATATTGGGCGAATGAGCCATCAGGCGCCGGGGAGCCTTCTTGCTGAGGAGTACTCAAAAGCTCCTGGAAAGCTGCTACCACCGCATCAATACTGACTTCCTGCACAGGATCCAGTTCGCTCTGCAAAATGTTAAAGCCAACCCCGCGGGACAGGTTTTCACCGTACGTGCGTCGAATATCCGGGTAGTGCCTCAACAGCGGCATAGGACTGAGTGCCGCACACAAAAGGTCCAGCGTGGATTGACTCCTACGGGGAGCGCGAAACCCTGATACGAAACCATCGAATAGGGTGTCTCGAAAATATTCGAGAAGATCAGCACGCTTGGCGAAATAACTCGCTCTACCGGCAGCAATAGCCGCTTGAATCACTTGATTATCAAGAGGTACATCGAATTCCGTGAAGATCTCAAGCAAGACTTCTTCACTTTGGAAGTTTAGGACTCCTAGGAAGTAGCCAGACCACACCCAAGAGATTTTCGCATCATTTGATGGGAGGGAGGAGAACCCATCGAGCCATAGCCGATATAGCTCTTCTCGAGTTCCATTCTTCTGCGCAAGTGCAGTGATCGAGACCTGGATGTCCCGTGGAGGCGCTCCATTTAGAACGCTTAGGCAGCGCTCGAGCAGTTCCGTACGTCCACATCCGTCGGGAAGTGTAATGGGCTCACCGCCACTCGTACTATAGCGGTCGTCTCCGAGAAGAGAACGATATCCGTCCTTATCCAGGATGAGCTCAATCACCTTCTTAAGACTTCTAGGGTTTTGGCTGAAGACCCAGTCAGCTACAAGCGTTGCCGAAAGTGAACGGGGATGGGACGTAAGGCCTAGGTCACCGTCGGCGCAAAGAACCTCAAGTCTATCCACGAGCGACGGCAACTCGCCTTTGCTGAAGCAGCCAGCGTAAAATCGTGTCACGTTCAGCCAGTGAGTACTACGCGCTACAGCATCGAACCGCTCATCCTTCGTTCCCCGTCTTGGGCTCCCCACTGGACTGTAAGGCGCGGTTTCATAGAGAAATCTGCCAGCGAAGTACTCTCGCAGGGGTTGAACCTCAAACTCGAATAGACCTTCAACGGCACCCACGAGGAACACAACTCGTTGCGCAAGACCAGTGAAGAGGTCTTTAGTCCAAGCGGGATCTCTACCTTCCGAGACAAGGTAATCCTTGATCACCTCTCGAAGGCGACTAGCCTCGATCTTCCCGAGAGCCCTACCGGTCTCCGCTTCGCTATGCAAAAGCCAGGCAAGATACCTATGCAGATCAATCAGCACCTCTTGATGCTTTTTTACGATTTCGCTCTTCTCGGCTTCGCGTGCCAGGAAGAGTTCAACGTAGATGTCGTATAGTGCTGTCCGCTTATCAGGAAGACTTCCGCCTCTTGTATGAATTACAGTCAACAAGATGGCAAGCTGCATAGGATTACGTGCAAGGTCCCTCATATGCGGCTGATCTAGTTTCTCAGCCAGGGTTTTGCGGAGATTAGCAGCTTCTTTCGGCTTCAAGTGACGTGACTTCGCCCACCGCTCAGAGTATTCCTCAATGAGAGAACGGCCGAGGCGCGTCAAAGTCCATCGCTGAAACAGCTTGGATGGGAATTCAGATACCTCGGCCAAAGCTGAAGGTCTTGTGGTAACTAGCATTTGAAGTGTGGCGGCAGACTCCTTCATCCTCCTCGCCGCAGAGCCAATTTCCTTAACCACGTCGTTGCGCAGGCGGACTTCCGCGACTTCGTCCAGGCCGTCAAGAACAATGAGGAGTGAACTGGAACGCGCGACAGCAGATAGATCATCCACAGTGAAGGTGCGTCCACCTGATTGCTCGCTGATCAACGCACTGATGAACGATTCAAGCGATCTAGACGATTGCGCTGGCCGTTGCGAGTCAGATTCCTGGCCGAACGGGTTCTTTCCGGAGAGCCAAGTCGCATATTCCCTCAAGTCCACTCTAATTGGGAAGCGGACAGACTTGGCTTGATGTTCTTCAGGGAGGGCGTGAAAATCAGGCTTTCCCAGAACGCGCATTCTATGCACTTGGCACACATATTGTGCCAGTGTTGACTTTCCTTGCCCGGGGCCACCCTCTAGCACCACCAGGTCCGAGAGTTTAGCTATGTCGTCGTGAAGGAGGAGCCTTGCCGCACCGACAGGCTCATTTCCGTCATTAACAGTGCCGCCACGTTGAGCAATCTGCTGAACAGCGTCACGAATTTGTAGGGCGCGCTTTTCTTCTTTGCGCCGCCCCTCTTCGTGATCCAAAGGAATAACTGCGGGAACATCGACAAAGAGGTTAAGGATTTCGTTACTCAACTCGATTTGCTTGAAGCGTACCTCGTTATCCATATCGAACTGTTCTGCAGTAAAGCTTCGCAGGACATCCAGTCGGTTACCCAATAGGTCACCTCCAATGGATTCCGCCAAGGCTTGCAGCAAATCGGTTCCGCGCAGCATGTCTGGATAGGACCACCTGACGTCAGCGTGCCCATCGCATCTCCGGTCCAGGTCGTCCCTCCACCAAGCGCGAATGGGGACAGGCGAGTCTGCGTTTAGCAGTCCGTTCAGAGTGTCAATAGATCCCGAATCTGGAAAAGCCGTTCCGGGGACATTAGAAACCAAGATATATTCAATCGCACCCTTCTTGCGTTTCAGGATGCTCAGAATCTTAGGAATCTCGTCCTTCATTGTTTCGACGAGCCACTTATGGACATCTTCGATAACGAAAGGGTTCCTGACGAATTTGACCTGAAATACCCGATAGCCCCCCTGTTTATTGGCGAACATTTGGACGGCATCTCGACCCCCATCCCTTTGACCGACAGGAAAGCACTGCGTTCCGGGATATTCCAGTGAGATCAGCGCCTGACAAAGGTGCTGAAACCGCTCAGGGTCCAGTTGCTCGTAGAGGTATGTCACTGAGCGTCCAACCTTCCCAACTGGCCAAGCTGACCCAGGCCATGACGGCCTTGAAGGTGCCAGGCTACCGCTGTCAGCCCCAAGAAGGCCGAGCTTTGAGGACCCAGCGCGGCGGGCCTTGCCAAGGACACGATCACGCCTTACTACGACCGCCCAGATGGAGCAGCAACACCGGCGAACCTGAACTGACATGCAGATGACTGCCGCCTGGTGAGCATCATGCATGGACGTCTTTCGGGATGATCTCTGGTACCTCCCGAAGCAGCGGCGGGTGTATCGAGGCGCCTGGTGGACGAGCAGAAGTTGGGTGCGCCGCTTGCTACGTAAGCGTCATCCAACGGCGCAACCCACACGTTTGCCTGAGGCAGCAGCTTGAGTGTCTAGCTGCGTGACAACGCCGATAACACTGGCGGACGCACGGGAACATCTACACCATCAGTGCAGGTGAGAGCCACACCAGCCCAAGACACCACCCTCACCCAAGTTGCTTCGGGACGAAGATGTCGCTCCGTTAGGGTGCCCCGCATGGCCGACGACACCCCAGCCTGTCCCAAGTGCAGCCAGCCCTTGAAGTCCGGCGGTCTTGTCCTCGTCAAACGGGAGGACGATGGCCGGCGGACCTGCCGGTCGCTATGGCGGTGTGCCGATCGGCACGTCTGGTGGAGCTGGGCAGACCGGCCGGACGAACCATTGGAGGTCTGTCCGTTCCCGGGGCTGTTCCGCTGAGATCCAACATTGACATCAACGAGCACGGACGGCGGCAACAACCGACGGCCATGTACGGCGCCAATGCGCGAGGCGAGTCCCCACCACGCCGGGCCCCGATCGAACTCCTAAAGCGGGTGTCGCAGGTTCGAATCCTGCCGGGGGCACCAGTTCAGAAGGGGCCCACCTCCGAGATTTCGGAGGTGGGCCCCTTCTGACATCCACATCTGACATCAACGCGGGAACACGCGGCGCGACTCCGGCCGCCCTGAGTAAGGTGGCCGTTCCATGGCGAGCGTCGTGCAGCCGAATCCCTCAGGTGCCGGCGGACTGCGCGACGCGGGTGAAGGAGCGGTACAGGTTGCGCGCCTCGTACTTGTCGAACGTGCTGAGTTTCCGCCGCGCTTGGCATCGCACTTGGCCCAGGTCTTGCCGTAGGCGAACTTGCGGGCACGGGTGCCGTCCGGTTGGGACTCTTCTTGCGTTCAGCTTTAAAATGCAATCTTGCGACAGTTTTTTTGCACTCTCGCCCCAGCGCATCTATTGCATCGTTACCGACTCGATCCTGAATATTCCGCTCCGAGGCGCTCCTCTGATGCTGTAGACCTAATTCTACAATCTTGCGGATGTCGCCTTGCGGCTACTCGAAGCGCCTACTGGGGCTCGACCAGTAGGCCCGTCTTCGGGTCGATGCTCCACCCGTCGTGGAGCAGCGTTGCCGTCGCCGTATGCAGGTTGAGGTCCGCGACGCTCCATCCCTCACGAATCGCGCGGCGAAGCAGCTCCAGATAGAGGTGACTCGGAGAGGCAGGGCCGGCAGCCCCAACCAACTCGCGTGTCGCCGCAGCCACAGCCTCAGCCGTCGGCTGCTTGAACGAAGCCTCGGCGTCGTCCTGCGGAACCATCGTCAGGACAAGATCGAGCGTAGCGACGTGTTCAAAGCCCGAAGCCAGCCCTTTCACGGAGCGCTGTCCCTTGTTCAGGATGGCGATTTTTTCCGGCTCGATGCGCAGGCCGGCTGCTGCGACTGCTCGCTGGACTACTGCCCAGATCTTGCCCGAGGCGTTACCGAAGACCATCGAGATGCGCCCGCCGGGCTTCAGGATGCGGCGGCACTGCTTGAGCGACTCCGTCAGCAGCGCCTCATAGCGGCCCGCTGTGCGCTTCGTGCCGGTGGAGCGATCGATGACCGCCTCCTTACTGACGTCCGTGAAGCCATCCAGCCAGCCCTCCTGGAACAGCGCCATATCCGCGTAGAAGAGGTTCGAACCAAACGGCGGGTCCGTGAACACGTAGTCCACGCTCGCGTCCGGCAGGGACAGCTCCGCGGCGCTCTCCGTGACGTACTCCGCGGGCACAGTGTCCGCGTCCACGTTGCGCGTGAACGCCTGTGCCCGGATCCAGTCATCAGCCTTCAGCACAGCGGTCGTCTTGCGCTCGAATAGTTCGAAGACGTTCCACTCGTAGAAGACCGGCGCGATGTAGTAATTCTGGTTCGCGGCGTTCAGTGGACGTTTGTGCGACCACTGATATCGCTTGCTCGCCCGAGTCAACGTTGCAGTGAACGCGAACAGCAGCTTTTGACTCAGGGCACGGTCTTCAATGCAACGGATCTCATCGCGCAGGGCCACTAGAGTGCGCAAGTTACGCGGCGAATAGAACGAAGCCACGGTCGTGTAGCCGCTCTTGCCCAGCGCAGACGCCCGATACATCTCCCGGTCAGGCGTAATCTCAACGTGGGGGAAGTCCAGGCCGTCGACGTCGATGCGCGGCGCGGCGACCGCCGGCTGCTCACGCTGCTTCGGGGAGCATCCGCAGTTGACGTAGTCGACCACGGGCTGCTCACCCACACGCTCGAGCTTACTCGAAATGTGAGCCGAGCAATGGGGACAAACCATCTTCGGCTTCGACCACCCTGCGGCCTCGAGTGAGTGGTAGTAGTTCACGGGCTTCTCGCAGCCCGCGCACCTCACCAGAACGCTCCAGACGGTTTTCGCAAGTTGGCCGTTCCCGCCGCACCCAGTGCAGGGGACCTCGTAGATCTTGCCCACAGCGTCCTGGGCCCGCTTGATGACGGCCTGTGCGGTACTGGTGAACTCGTACCCTTCCACCATGTTCAGGTAGTTGGACCCGATGTGCCGACCCAGCACAGAGATGTCCGACAGGCGCGCCTGGCGCCCGGTGATCCGCGCCGCGACCCCGGTCATGCCAGATCCAGCGAACGGGTCGACCACGACGCCGCCGGGCGGACAGCATGCCTCGATGAACGGCGTAATCGCAGGCACGGGGACCTTCGTCAGGTAGGCGTGCGCAAGGTAGGCAGGGTCACCACGGCCCACCACGATCTCCTCAGCCGTGCCGCCAATGTTACTCATAGTCTGTAGACCCATCGTCTGCACCGTCCTAGCCTCCGCACATCATGACGCAAGCCTCCGACAAACTCCGCATCCAGCGGCGCGAGGCATTCGGCCATCGTGTGCGGGAGCACCGTCTCTCGGCAGGCCTCTCACAAGAAGAGCTCGCGGAAGCTGCGGGGATCCACCGCACCTACGTCTCTTCGCTGGAACGAGGTCAGCGCAACGTAAGCCTTGACAACATCATTGCCCTCGCGCGTGCACTCAAGGTCGATGCCGCACAACTACTCGAAGGCATTTGATGGGCTTCAAGGAAGACGCTGATTTCGCTCGGTTCCTCAGTATGGGAGTCTACGCCGCCGACGCAATTACCCAAGACCTTGAGCGCAATCATGGGCACCGCATTATCGAGCTGGAGCGGTACGCCAAGGCCAACAAGGTTTGGCAGACCAAGGTCAAGCGCATGCGCCTGCCCGACCTCATGTGCGTTAGCTGTGGGCGCCGTTTCGAGTCCAAGGGCAAGACAAAGCTTGAGATCAAGCTCTCCGACTCCACGCTGCCAGGCCGCTCCTGGCGGGACGGGGGCATGCGCCTGGACGACATCTTCGCCTTCGCGCGTGTGGATATGAAGGCGAGCCCTGTGAGCGTGTCCAACCTTGTCTACGTGACTCGGCAGAGCTTGGAAGATGCTCTGGGGTCCTCCAAGGAGGGAAACCGAAAGTCCGTTTCCGAGGGATCGGAGATGGACCGTAGGTGGCCGATGTGGACCCCCGCCTATGCCGGTGAGGTCGTCGCTGTCGACGACGGCCTCAGAAAGGTTCGCGTCACGAAGGGCACTGGCACGTATCTCTACGGGAGCGGCAGCCGTTGGGCTGCCTTTCACACGTTGGCAGTGGGGACGGCGTTCGAGGCCGGCCAGCCGGTCGCGTTCTGCTTCCGCATGGCTGACTCGGTCGCCTGCGCCGGCGACGGATCCTGGAGCTGGCAGCAGGACCTCCTGTCGACTGACGAAGACATTCGGTTTCCGGCCATCAAGGCGGCCAGGTTCCTCGGCGCAGAGCCGGTCGAGGACATCCTCATCGGCATAGCGGACGACGAGTCCAATGACTGGCGCCTGCGCCTCGAAGCTCACGCCAGCCTTGCCCCCACGCGTCCAGCGTCCGTCGCTGCGCTACTCGTGCTCGCTGAATGTGCCGGCTCGACCGATGAGGTGCGCATGGAGGCGGTGTTCTCCCTGTCGGAGATCGACACCGAGGAAGCCGCGGAGGCGCTGCACTCGGTTGCCAGCAGCATCGAGCCGGCGGTTCCGGAAGAGGTGCGTGCAGC
Organism: Streptomyces aureocirculatus; assembly: GCF_000720475.1. Taxonomy (GTDB): domain Bacteria; phylum Actinomycetota; class Actinomycetes; order Streptomycetales; family Streptomycetaceae; genus Streptomyces; species Streptomyces aureocirculatus. The sequence goes on along the minus strand of NZ_JOAP01000009.1, from coordinate 116,224 downwards.
TGCCGCCTGGGGGCTCGGGACTGGGGCCCGCAAGGCGCCCGCCAAGCTCATGCGCCTCGTCAACGATCCCAGCAGGCTTATCGCGACACACGCTGCGGCGGTTATGCCGTCGGACCTGCCTCAGGAGTGCTTGGACGAGCTCTTGAACTGGCTTCATACCGATGACCTTCGCCGGGCCGCTACGGCTGCGCACCTGTTGGCTGAGCGCGATCTCGTCGCCGAGCTGGTAAATGCCCTACAGACGGCGCCGGAGGACGTTCGTAAGCTGATTGTCCTGGCACTCGGGGATACCTCACGTGAGGCCGTTGCCGGCCTGCTGAGCGGGCTCGACCCTGAGAGCCGTGCCGGCATCTACACCCTGTGGGCGAAGAACGACGACTGGCTCCGTCAGCCGGACACTGACGGCATTCTCGAGGCCCTAAAGCTTCAGACGCTTCGCCGGTAGCCGTCACTCGAACACTGCTCTTGCGTCCTGGCGAACCCACCCATGAGTGATGGTGCCCGTACCCGTGCTCGAGTCGCACTCGCAGGTGAACTTCTCGGCTACGACGCCGTCACCATCGGCAGCCTCTTCGCCGTCCCGTGGCCTAGCGTTACGAACATCGCCGCCCTCGGGACGGGCTCTGCCGGCTGGCTAAAGGCTCGTGCGGCGCTCCAGGCACAACTCGAGGCCTGTGCAGGTGTGCTGCTCGCTTACGGCGTAGGTTCTGGCGTACCGTCTCGGCCCCGGCAGAGGTGCTGCACTGATGGCGATGATGGAAACAGCCCGCGGCCCGCGGTGATGGTGGGCAAGCGAACGTGCCGCGTGGCTTCTGAGCACCATGCTGTCGTCGCTCGACAACCAGTAAGGTCGTGCCAGTTGCCGGAGCCGCCCAGGGCGATGCCCTGCCCGGGCCGCAGCGTGCGCGGGCACCACACGCAGGCGTTGCCGGAGTTCTGCTGTACGTCGAGCAGGGCGGCGCCAGGTACGACGAACATCCGCAAGGGGTTCGGTCACGTCCCGCATCGGTTGCCTCCCGTGCGGTTCAGGTGGGCCCTGACGGCGGCGCCCCGTGCGGCATTCCACGCCCGGCGCAGGCGGGTGCCTGTCAGGCAGTAGTCCTCCTGTCGGCAGGGGGCGCAGGCGTTCAGGTGTCCCATGTACGTCGCGTAGACCCGCGTCGCCCGTTCGTCGAGTTCCGCCGTCGTGGCACTCATGACTCGACCGCCAGCGGTTCGGCCGTCGCGAGGAGCGCGGCGAGGTGGGCGGGGTCGCACAGTACGCCGTAGCGCTGCGGGGGCACGGCCCAGAAGGTGACGGGCGAAGCCTGGTGGCCGGATGCGCGGGACGCTCAGGTACGTGCCCGGTTCGAGCCGGTCGGCGGGCCCCTGCCAGGGGGCGTCCGGGGCGATGAGGACGTAGTAGCGGCCGCTGGCTGTGCGGGTGTCGCGGATGACGGGGCCGCCGTGCAGCCAGTCGCCCAGTGCCTGCTCCACCACCTGCGGGCCCTCGCTGCCGAGGGCAGCGTGGATGAGCTGGCCGGGGACGCGGATGGCGTCGAAGCGGACACCGAGCGGCAGCAGGGCGAGGCCGCGGTTACTCCACTCCGCCAGGGCCTGCGGCGGCACGGGATGGGCGCGGGCGAACCACTCGGCGGTCGCATCGCGGTCCGGTGGCTGCTCCTGTGCGCTGCTTTCCCTACCGGGCCGGGGGCTCGTAGTGTCGGCCACGTCGACTCCTTCGTAGTCGGCCATGCCCCGGGGCCGGTCGCACGGCCGCCGGGTGCTTTGCTGCCAACTGTCGTGGGAGCACCCGCAGACGTTCGTCCCCCGCGCGGGTATACCCATGATGGGTAGCTTTCCTGGATCCGCCGCCGTTGGCTGCGACCGCACGGAAGAGTGCGGCGCATGACCGGATACACGCCGCCGACAGCCCTCCCGGCCTGGCTCGTGGGCGACAGCGAGCTGCGTGCCGCTGCGGCCCGCCACGACTTCGGGACCGTGTTCCGTCTGGCCCGCCGACGAGCAGGAATCAGCTACTCGCAGATCGCGGCCGAGTGCGACATCAAGCCCGACCGCGTTGGGACTCTGGCGCGAGGCCGGGGCAAGGTGGCAACCTTCGAGAAGATCGCTCAGATTTGCGATGCGTTGCGCATCCCTGGGCGCCTGGCGGGTCTGACCGAACGGCCGTGGGAGACAGGGCCGGACAACGGTACGGCAGGGAGGGAGGAGGACGAAGCGTTGCTGCGCCGCCACTTCCTCGGGGTCGCCGGGCTTGCTGCCACGATGCCGGCCTACCTCGCCCGCCCGCCCGTCAGGATCGGCCCCGCCAAGGTCAATTGCCTGCGCGAGCGCACCGCGCGGCTGCGGCGACTCGACGACGTCCTCGGCGGCTGTGACACATACAGGGTGTACACGGCCGAGTACCAAGCAACGAAGAAGCTGCTGCGCGAGGCGAGCTATGACGAGGCCACCGGTCGCGCGCTGCTGTCCGTCCTTGCCGAACAGGCGCAACAGGCCGGGTGGGCAGCGTTCGACGGCGGACGCGAGGCGGACGCGAGGCGGACGCGACCAGGCTGTACGAAGCAAGCCGGACAGCCGCACTCGACGCGGGAGCTCCGGCGCTGGTGGGCAATGCGCTCGCGTTCCTCGCGTACCAGCGGCTCGGCGGGGACCGGCGAGCAGGAGCGGAAATCGCGAGCCGGTCAACGGAGACGATCGACGGCCGCACGCCCGCCAGCGTGCGCGCGCTGCTGCACGAGCGTCGGGCATGGGCGTGCGCTGTCGCCGACATGCCGGTTGAGGCAGAGCGGTCCCTGGTCGCAGCCCGCGAGGCACTGGCCGGAGCCGATGGGCAGCCGCAGCCGGACTGGGCGACGTGGGTGGATCGCACCGAGCTGGACATCATGACGGGCCGGTGCTGGGCAGAGCTGCGCCGCCCCCTGCGCGCGGTGCCCGTGCTGGAGCAAGGTCTGGCCCAGTACGACGACAGCCACGCACGGGACAAAGCCCTGTACTTCTCGTGGCTCGCGCAGGCCTACCTCACGGCAGGAGAGGCAGAGCAGGCAGCGGCCGTGACCAGCCGTGCCCTGGCCTTGTCGGACGGCGTTGCGTCAGTGCGGCCGCGGCGACGGCTGGAGCCGGTCCTGGCGCGACTGTCGGCGGCCCGGTACCGGGCGCTCCCCGCCGTCGCCGAAGTACTGGAGCAGGCCCGTGTCTAGTCGGTGGCAGTGTACGAGCGGATCCACTCCCGGCAGGCGTCCGGTGCCGCCACGATCGGCACCGCACAGACCTCCGGGTTCTGCCAGGGGTGGTTGTCCACCAGGTGCTTCTCCAACTGCGGGTACCTGTCGGTGGTGGTCTTGAGGAGCAACTGCCATTCCTCGCCGGTGCCGAACTCTCCGTTGTGCCAGAACACGGAGGTGACGGGGCCGATGATCTGGGCACCTGCCGCCAGGCGGTCGCGCACGGCCGTGCGCGCCAACTCGACGGCCTGATCGTGGTTTTCGGTGGCAGTGGACACCTGCACGTAGTCAGCCATGCGGCGAGGGTATCGGCGTTCGGGAGGACGGGGCCGCTTCGTCATGTCCGGGGTCAACAGCACAACGGCCCCCACCAGGTGAGGGCCGTCAGGCGTACCGTTCTGAGTGTCGAGCTCTGAACGGAGGCACCAGTATGCCCGAGACCACCGACACCAGTGCGGTACCGCAGCTCACCTTCGGCCAACGTGTCCAGCGCGCACGGACACGCGGCGGCAAGACCCGCGCCTACGTGGCAGACGTGATGGGCCACTCAGAAGAATGGGTGAAGGCCATCGAGCGAGGCACCATCGGAATGCCGCGGCTTCCGAAACTGCTGCGCCTCGCCCACGTCCTCGGCGTCGAGGACATCACCGAACTGACCGGCGATGACCGGATCGCGGCGGCCACGTATACCAAGGCCGAGCACCGGCATCTGCCCATCATCAAGCAGGCCCTGAACAGGTACGAACTGGTCGCCGCCGACCGCCCGGCGGAGTCGGCCGAAGTCCTCGCCGCGCGGCTGCGGCGGGCGTGGAAACTGTGGCACTCCGCTGACGAGCAGGGCGTTGGCGAGGGCAACCGTTCCCGCATCGGACGGTTGTTGCCCACGCTCCTCTCCGACACCCGGCACGCCGCGCGGACCCTGCAAGGCCCGGAACGCAGGCGTGCGCTGATGGCACAGGCCCAGGCCTACCACCTCGCGCAGTTGTTCCTGTCCTTCCAGCCCGCTCCCGATCTGGTCATGCTGAGCGGCGACCGAGCCATGGCCGCCGCTCAGGAAGCCGACAGCCCGCGCGCCATCGCCACCGCGGCCTGGTACGTCAACCACGTTCACCGTGATGCCGGGGACGCCGCAGAGGCGCGCGTCGAACTGGCCGAACAGGCTGTCGCCCTGCTCCCCGCGGAAGACGATCCGGAGTACATCGCCCGCCGCGGCTTGCTCTACCTCGCCGTCGCCCTCTCCTATGCCAAGACCGGCCAGGACGGAGACGCTTGGCGATACTGGGACAAGGCTGACGCCGTCGCCCGCCAGCTCGGCGACGACTACGCACATCCGTGGCTGATCTTCGGACGCGGCATCGTCGACGGGTATGCCATCACCATGCACAACGATCTCGTACAGCCAGTGAAGGCTCTGGAGGTGGCGGACGCTCTGGACCTACGGCGCATCCCCTCGGCAACACGCCGCTCGTACCACCTCATTGAGACAGCGCGGGCCCACGGCATGCTCGCCGAAAGCGCGGCAGCCGTCTCCTACCTGCAGCGAGCGCACCGAGAGTCTCCCGAGACGATTCAGTACAACCTGTACACGCGCTCTGCGCTGCCGGGACTGGTGACGTCCGGTCCGCGGATAGTCCGTGAGGACGCGAACGAGTTGGCGCAGGAGGTGGGCGTTCCGATCCCTGCATGATCACGTAAGGGGTAGGAACCCTACCCCCGGGCAAGGGGGTAGGACCTCTACCTGTTGCGGAGCACGATCACCCCTACGGTCGCTGGTGTGAGGCAGATCACCACGACTGTGAGGGCGGGCTGATGGGCGACAGGCATCTGATCACTGAGTGGCTGGCGCAGACCGACCCCAACCCACGCGCGGTCTACCGTGCGTGGGACAAGGACGGCGTCGCCCTGCTCCCGCTCGGCCGCCGCTTCGACGCCATCCGTGTCCCGTGTGAGCGCGTGTACGCCGTCGGCAGCGGCGACCCGCAGATAGTCGCCACCGCCCTGCTCTCCTGGCTCGACGGCCCGGTTATCCGGGATCTCCGCAGCAGCATGGGGCCCTACTACGTGCTGATCCCACCGGACTCCCCGTGGGACGGAACGGAAGAGTGCCTCGGCAACGACACCTACCTGGGCGTCCCCCGTCCCGGCGTGCTGTCGCTGCACGCGCACTGGGTGGTGCCCCCTCTCTGCCCTGGGCAACTGTGCGACCCCGCGCACCTCGCCGCGCTGCTCGCGACGGCCGCGCCGCTGGCGGTCGAGTCATGAGTGCCACGTCGGCGGAACTCGACGCTGCGGCGACGCGGGTCTACGCGACGTACATGGGACACCTGAACGCCTGCGCCCCCTGCCGACAGGAGGACTACTGCCCGACAGGCACCCGCCTGCGCCGGGCGTGGACGGCAGCTCAGGGAGCTGCCGTCAGGGCCCACCTGAACCGCACGGGAGGCAACCGATGCGGGACGTGATCGAACCCCTGCACCTGTTCGTCGTGCCCGGCGCCGCCCTGCTCGACGTACAGCAGAACGCGGGCAGCGCCTGCGCGTGGTGCACGCGCACGCTGCGTCCCGGACAGGGCATCGGCCTGGGTGGCTCCGGCAACTGGCTGCCTCACGCCTGCCGTGACTGCTACGACGCGCAGACGCGGGCGCTCGCGACGTACTTGGACTGGCACGACCACGCCGCCGAGTGCCCGCTGTGCGCCGCGGAGCCGCCGTGCATCACCGCCCGCGCCCTCGGCCAGGACCACATCGACGCACTGGCCCGGGCCGGGAAGCCGAAAGCGTTCTGCTCGAGCTGCCATCACACGGTCGAGCCAGACACGTTCCGCCCGCACCTGTGGCTCGGCCTCTCGGGGATGCTGTTCAGCTACCTGCACCTGGAGCGGTGCCACATCCGCCCGCGGGGTGAGGACTGCTGAACCCTCAGACGCCCGCCCGTTCCGGACACCCCCCAGCGACGGAGCGGGCGGGCTCACCGTCAGCGGAGAAGGTCGGCGAGCGGGACGCCGAGGACGCGGGCGATGCGCAGGAGTGTGGACAGCGTGGCGTCCTCGCCCGCTTCGACGCGTTGGAGGGTCCAGCGACTCATGCGGGCGGCTGTCCATACGTCGTCCTGGGTGAGGTTCTGGCGCAGCCGTTCTTCGCGGATGGCTGCGCCGGTGGCCCGGCGGTGGTCGCTGATCCAGGAGTCGTCCGCGGGCAGGTCTCGCACCTGCTCCACTTCAAGCTGATCATGGCCAAATGTCTGCCCAAAGCATTAGGCTTTTTGTGATCAGGCTGAGCGCTCAGCCCTGCGGCTCTGGCATATGCCGCAGGGCTAGATGTATGGTCCAGGAATCGAACGCGTGTTCACCCGTATGGGCGATGACTGTGGTGGCCCGTGGCTGTTACACATGAGGTAGCGCCCGCACCGTAGGGCGTGCCGGGCCGTGTGACAGGGTGCCCCCCTCCACGGCCCGGCACTTGGGGCCGCCCCCGCTTCCGCCGCCGCGGAGGCGGGGGCGGCCTGCTGTGCGCGCAACATCCACGCGCGGGGCGACCTGCGGAAACACGGAGATCGTTTGGACGATATTTGGACGATGATCTCCGGTAGTGAGGGTGTAGCGAGGGTGCGCGAGAGGGTAGCCAGAGTGCGCACAACTAAGGCCCAGGGCCGGAGACTTGCTCCGTGACCTGGGCCTTAGCCGTTCTGAACTGGTGCCCCCGGCAGGATTCGAACCTGCGACACCCGCTTTAGGAGAGCGGTGCTCTATCCCCTGAGCTACGAAGGCGTGACCAAGGACAGCGTAGCGGATGTGTGCCGGTGGGCCTCGTCGGTGTGGGGTGGGGGAGCGGCAGGGGTGGGGACCGTGTGGGCTCAGGTGGTCGGGCGGGGGTGGTCAGCCGCCGTCGACGTAGGCGCGGGCGGCGACCATGACGTCCCTGAAGCGGCCGTCGGCGATCACGGTGAGGGGGGCTTCGTCCTGGAGCTGGGGGTTCATTCCGATCATCCAGGCTCGTGCGGTGTAGAGGCTTTCGGCGTCCTGGATGAGTTGGAACACCTGGAGGGCGGCCCGGAGTCGCTCCTCCGCTTCCTGGCGGGGTGCCGAGGTGCCGGAAGCCCACTTGCCGACCTGCCGCGCATCGTTGATGTTGGTGATCCGGGCGGTCAGGCGTTGGCCGAGGTTCTCCTGCAGGAAGCGGGCGATGTCCGCGATGGACATGCGGACGGTGGCGAGGTGGGCCCGCTCGGCGCTGGCGGCGCTCTTGGTGGGGGCAGGGCTGTCGGCTGTGGTGGTCATGGCTCTTCCTCCCTCGTGCTCCGACCGCGCACCGGGCTCCGGTGGCCCATGGGCCGTGCGTCAGGCGACGGGTGCAGGATTCGGTCGCGGATCACTCGGCCTGCCGCACGTCCGAGCGGGTGCGGATGCGGGCCGGGTGCCGCCGACTGGTGTGACGCTTCTGATGGGGTGGTCCGTGGGGAAGCGTGACCTCTACGGACCCTGGTGGCGCGGGCGTCTGCGGGCAGCGTCAGGCGTGCCCGTCGCAGGGTCTCTCCTCGCGATCGCAGACATGGCGAAGGCGGCTGTCCGTAATGGTGGGCTACACGTGATCATGAGTCCTCCTCAGTAGCCAGTGAGTTAAGGCTACCCGGAAACCCCCCTCAACTCCACCACTTTTGCGCTGTCCAATGGGGGGTGATTATGCGTCAAGATTGTTGGCGTGAACCCCTCTTGGGGAGTTGGCGTGGTCGCTGGGCTGGGCCTTTGTGCCGTCCAGGGGTGGCCGGGGGTGTGCGCGTGCGGGGGGGGGGGTGTCAGCGGATGGTCAGGCCGTATTCGTCGGCGACTCTCTGGAGTTCCGTCGCCTCCGGCCAGATCGGCTGGCGCCCCACCTCCTTGAGGGCGACATCGGTGAAGATGGCCCAGCACTGCCGCATCCCGAAGCGGGAGCTGTAGGCGATGCCGTGGATCTGCCGCTCCCGGTGCCGGTTTCGCCGGGATATCGCCCACGTGGAGATCTGGCGCGTCACCCTGCGGTCCGGGCCCTGGACGTGGTCGAGGGTCAGGTCGGTGATGCCGAACTGCGCCAGCTCCTCCTTGAGCTCCGTCGAAAGCACCCGCAAGGTCTGCTCGTCGTCCACGTCCAGGAACCGCGCCTCCGCGGCCGGCTGTAATCGCACCAGCGTGTGCCGCGTACGCCAGTCCTGGGGGAGTTGGCCGGGAGACATGAAATAGGGGTCGTCCCAGTCGGTGCCGATCAAGGCGCGCAGCTCCGGATCCACACGGAACGGGGCCAGCGCCTCCGCGAAGCAGCCGTCCAGGTCGGACGCGCAGTACAGCGTGCCGTGGCTCAGCATGCTCCAGCGGTTGCCTCCCGTGCGGCTGTCGTCCTCCCGGCTGATCTGGTTGTACTTGAGCGGATCCTTGGCCTTGCCCAGGCGCCAGACCCCGCGCTCCGGTGCCGGTACGAGTCTTGCCTCCAACGGCGCGCCCTCGTTCACGGGCCGCTCCTCACTCGGGTAGGGCTTGTGTCGGACAGGGCTTGCAGGTGTCGGCGAACGATCATTTTCTTGTTTCCGGGGGCGCGGAGGCAGCGGTCCTGCCGTTTCCCTTGGGGGCGCACAAAGGACTTCAGGGGGCGCACGCATCCTGCTGAGCTGATGGCAGATCCTGCAAGTCGAGCCTGAGGACGGCGACTCCGGCCTGCCCGGCCAGGGCGACGGTGACCTCGCCGCCGGGCGCGCCCCGCGGGTCCACGGAGAGCGTGTGCACGGGACTTCCCGTGGCAAGGCGCAGCACACAGCGCGATGTCGCCGCGTCCCAGAAGCGGATCGTGCCGTCCCGGGACGCGCTGGCGACGTAGGGCCGAGGAGCTTCGGCGCGGGAAGTCCAGGCGGCGAGTGCCTCGATCGCGTCCGTGTGCCCTACGAAGGGTTCGGCCAGGGCCGTGTGGGTGGTCAGGTCCCACAGGCGCACCGTGCCGTCATCTCCCCCGCTCGCGAGGAACGGTGGCAGCAGTGTGCGGTGGGGGTTGATGGCGACGGCGTTGATGACTCCCTGTCGGCAGCGGAAGACGTGCCTGGGTGCGGTGGCTTGTCCGGGAGCGCCGGTCTGTCCGGCTGCGGTGGTCTGTCCGGGTGCGCTGGTCTGTCCGGCTGCGGTGGCTTCCAGCTCCCAGCGGCGTCCCTGTACGTCGTCCGACTCCCACAGCCGCACCCTTCCGTCCGTCCCGCCGGAGGCGAACCAGTCCGTGCCGGAACCGTCGGACGCCGCGGCCACCGTACGGACCGAGTAGGGATGCGGCCATCGCTGGAGCTGCCGCCCGTCGTCCAACTCCCACAGCCGGACGGTGAAGTCGTCGGCGCTGACGGCCAGTCGTCGTCCGCCGGCGGCCACGGTCGCGGCAAGGGCACGCACGGGTTGTACGTGCCCCTCCAGGCGGATGTCGGCGGCGCAGCCGCGCAGACGGTCCCAGGACCGGATGGTGTGATCGGGCGCCGTGTGGAGCAGTATGTGCCGGTCCTGCTCCTCCGGTACCCAGGCGAGGGCGGCCGGGGGGTGCGGCGGATCGCCGGTGACGGGGAGGGCGGTGGTGACGGTGCCGGTGACCTCCCCGCTGGTCAGGTCCCGGAGCTGGGTGCGCGCGGTGGTGTGGCTGACGGCCAGGTGAGGCGAGCCGGAGAGGTCCGAGGTGAGTGCCGCGGCCACTGCGGCGGGGGCCGTGGCGGTGTCCTGAAGGGCGCGGCGGACGGCGTCCGCGTCCCACAGCCGGACGGTGTTGTCACGGGACGTGGAGGCGAGGCGGCGTTCAGTTCCCTGGGATGGGGTTCCCCGGGAGGAGGTTCCCTGGGGGGAGGTTCCCCGGGAGGAGGTCCCCCGGGAGGTGGTTCCGTACGAAGAGGCCCCTTGGGAAGAGGCCCCGGAGGAGGGGAGGGGGCAGAGGGCCGTCACGGAATCCGTGTGTCCCGTGAGCCGGGCCACAGGCGCTCCGGAGCCGACGGAGCCGCCAACGCCGCCAACGCCGACGGAGCCGCCAACGCCGACGGAGCCGTCAACGCCGACGGAGCCAGTGGAGCCGCCAAAGCCGCCGGAACCGACGTCCCACAGCTCGATCGCCACCCCCGGCCCCGCCGCCGCCAGCAGATCCACCCCGTCGACCCGCACCCCCGCCAGCCCGGTGACGGGCTCCCCCGCCCCCCGTAACACCGTCCGGGACCCCGTGGCCGTGTCCCACAGCGTGAGGGAGCCGTCGCCGTGCCCGGTGGCGACCCGCCCCGGCACGGTGGTACCGGTCAGGGACCTGACGGGGGCGTCGACGTCGACGGCGTACTCGTACAGCAGTCGGCGATCCGCGATGTCCCAGATCCGCACCGTGCCACCGGCACCCACGAGCAACGGGCGGCCGTCGGCGGCGGCGACGACGGTCAGCGCGAACGCCGCACGCTCCGCCGGGTGTGGGCTCAGGTCGGCCACATGCTCCGCCACGCCCTCGCGCCACAGGAGCACCGCGCCGGTCCCGTCGACCGCGGCCACCACCAATGTCCCCGCCCCGTCCCGGCACCCGGCGACATCGGCGACCCAGGTCCGCCCTTCGAAGGCCATCCCGCCGAGCAGCGCCCCCCGGCTCGTATCCCGGATGCGTACCGTGCCGTCCGCGCTGCCGGAGACGAGCGCACCGCCACCGGCGGCGTCCGGCACGAAGTCAAGGCACCGCACGTCGCCGTCGTGCGCGGAGACCCGGTCCCCGACGGGCGCGCCCGACACCGCGTCGACGAACTCGACGGAGCCCGACGCGCCGCCCACCGCAAGGAGCGCCGCACCACCGGGGCCCGCCGCCGGAGCCAGCGCCAGACCCGGCCGCCCGAGGGTGGCGAGGACGTTGGCCGGTGGCTCCCACTGCGACCACAGCACCGAAAGGCGGGAGCCCGCGAAGGCCGCCTCCGGAGGAAGCAGATGGTGCGGACGGCCGGGGAACCGCATGGCGGTACGAGCCAGATGCAGGCTGGAGCACCGGGAGGCGAGGTCCGCACCCTGTACGTAGGGTTCGACGGCCGCCCACGCGGTGAGCCACGACCGGCCCGCGCCGGGGACGAGCGGGAGGCCGAGGAGGCCCCGCACACCGTCGCCGGTGGTCCAGGGCAGCAGGGGCGGCGGTACGTGACGGTCGTCAAGGGCCCCGCCGATCGCCGCGTGGCGGGCCAGGTACCGGCGCAGATAGGGGTGCGGCACGGTCACCGTGTCGGCCTTGACCAGACCCGCCAGGGCGGCGGCGATGCGCTCGCCCGCCACGGGCGAAGCGCTCGGCTCGGGCGCCCACCGCCGCAGCATGCCCCCGAGCTGCTCGTGCGCGGGCCGGTACACGACGTGGTCGTCCTCGATGTCGTGCGCGAGATATCCGGCGAGGCGGCCCTCGAGGAGGTGCCGGATCTTGTCGTCGGCGTGTTCGAGGCGGGCGCCGAGTAGTTCCGATGCCACCGTCGGCCACACCTGTGCCCAGGGAATCCCCCGGCCGAGGCCGAAGGCGGTGGCGCGCAGCAGCGCGAGTGCCTCCGCCCTGTTCAGGCCGTCGTCGGCGACCTGGTCGAGGTCCTGTTCGAACAGGCCGACCGTGCCCCTGTCGAGCCCCGCGAGCCAGCGCGAGTCGCTGAGCAGCTCGATGCCGTCGCCGCGCCGCAGTTGTTCCGCCGCCAGGCGCGCGTCGAGGAAGGAACGGCCGACGCGCCGCGCGACACACTCCGCCGCCGAGGGGATCGCGGACGGGTCGTCGCCGCCCCAGGACACCCCGGACAGGAGCGCGGCCACATACGCGGCGATGTCCGCCCGCACGCCCTCGCTGTCCGTACGCAGCACCCGCGCGGCGGGGAAGGCGAGCAGCAGCTCCTGCAACAGGCCGTGCAGGCCGTGCAAGCCGTGCAGGCCAAGCAAGCCGTGCAAGCCATGCAGGCCAGGCGGCCCACCCGAGACCGCCGCCTCCGGAGTGCCCGGGCTCGTACTGCGGACGCCGAGCAGAAGACGCAGCCCGCGGCGGGACCCGCCGGCACCGGCGTGGTCCGCGAGCGGCACCAGCACATCGCGGACGCACGCCACCGGATCGGGTGACTCGTCGAGGCCGTCGACGACCACGGTGACCACATCGGCCACGGTGACCCCGTCGGCCCCGTCGGCCCCGTCGGCCCCGTCGGCCCCGTCGGTCACGTCCGCCACGTCCGCAGGGCACGTCGTGAAGAAGGCCCGCAGCGACTCCTGCCACTGCCGCAGAGCATCCGTCGCCGGTCGGGTAAGGTCCCGCGCACAGCCGAGCCGGGTGCCGACGGCGGCGATGAGGCTCAGCGGTCCACGGTTGCGGGTGGACACCGCGACATGGATGGAACCCTCGCCAGGAACGCTGTCCGGCGGTGCCTTGCGCACCGCGTCGGCGTAGCGCGGCGATGCCCTGAACGAGGGGTCGCTGAGGGTCACCGCACGGGCCAGCACGGCGGACTTCCCGCTGGCCGCGGTGCCGGTCACCACGAGGACTCCCGGCGGGCCCGCGACGAAGTCCGCCAGCTCGCGGTTGAGCTTCTTGCGTCCGGAGAAGTACCAGCCGGGATCGTCGCTGCTGGCGCGTCCACTGGCGCGGTCCAGCCAGTACTCGAGCTCCTCCGGCGTGGCCGCGACCTCCGCACGGGCGCCCGTGACCACCTTCGGCCGCGGCCGGTAGCCGGGGTTGGGCAGCGTGGGGGCCGGATCCCCGAGCCTGGCGAGGAGGACAGGCCGCGGTCCTGCGAGCCCGAGGTCACGTTCCTCGTTCAGCCGCTCGGTCGCCTGTTCCAGGGCCTGGATGAACTCGGAGATCGAGAGCTGCGGGCGGGCGATGCCCGCGGCGTCCCGCAGCCAGTCGAAGGCCAGGCGCAGCACCGCGGCGAACTCCCGGCCCAGTACCGGAGAACGGGTCGCCGTCGTCGCCACCACGTTCACCGAACGCCTGGCACCCGGTGGGTCGACGAGTTCGCGTACGAGGGCCTTCAGCTCCGCGTCGATGCCTTCCGCCTCACAGGCGTTCACGATCACGAGTACGTGGCGGGCCCGCGAGTCGATCGCGGCCACGACGACGTCGTTGGTCGGCATGCCCGTCGCGAGGAGCCGGTCGGTGTCCGTGTCCGGCAGGATCAGGAAGTGCCTGAGGGATCTGCCGACGGTGCCGTGCGAGGTGATGTACACGACCAGGGCCTCGTTCTCCGCGGCCTCCCGGATACCGGAGGTGTGCAGGAAGCGCTCCACGTCGTTGCGCTCCTCCGGTGCGCGCAGCACGGTCTGCACGAAACCCTGGCCCGGCGCGGGACCGGTCGGCCACCACGCGGTCACGGCCGAGAGCTGCTCGTCGACGGCCTTGGCGAACTCGGGGTCCCCGTCCTCCACCGCCACGACGACCAGCGAACCGGCGGTCCCCGTCGTCGGCTCCGAGTACGCGACTTCCGCCCGTGGACGCTCGACTTCCGTCCCGGGGACGCGCTCCGCCTGCATGTTCCCTATTGTTCACAGCCATGAATCCCCACGAGCGAGAAAGCGACAAACTTGCCACCGGCACACCGGCACCGGTGGTGACCGCCGACATCACGCAGAACGCCGTCGTCATCGTGCCGGGCATCATGGGCAGCGAGCTCTACGACACCGTCACCCAAAAGACCGTCTGGGGCCTGTCGGGTGTGTCATGGCTCCTCAAGGCGTGGACCAGGCCCCGGGGCCTGGAGCCGCTGCGTCTGACGCCGGAGGAACTGGAGGGTAGGACCGGCCGCCTCAAGGCCACGCAACTGATGCGGCACTCGTACTGGACGCCCTACTTACAGGGGTTCGAGCCCTACACCGCCCTGATCGACGTCGTCCGGAGCTGCGTCGCCCACGAGGCCGCCGTCCTGGAGTTCGCCTACGACTGGCGCCTGCCCGTCACCGTCAACGGCCGCCTCCTGGCCGAAGCCGCCCGCCGCCACCTCGTCGCCTGGCAGGCGCACCCCGCACACGACGAGGCCCGCCGCCACCGTGTCGACGAGCGCCCGGCGCAACTGGTCTTCGTCGCCCACTCCATGGGAGGGCTCGTCACCCGGGCGGCCCTGGACGCCTCGTACGACAGCGACCTCTTCGACGACACCCGTGCCGTCCTCACCCTCGGAACGCCCTTCTACGGCGCGGTGAAGGCGGCGGCGATCCTCAACAGCGGCCGCGGCACCCCCGTCCCGCTCCCGCACCGGCAGCTCCGGTCCGTCTCCGCCACCATGCCGGGCCTGCACGACCTGCTGCCGCAGTACGCCTGCCTCATCGAGGGCGACGACGTCCGCCGTCTCACCCCCGGCGACGTGGCCGGTATCGGCGGCAACGCGGAACTCGCCCAGGCGGCGGCTGACTTCCAGGGCAAGCAGATCCACATGACGCTGCCGGGACACTGGGCGGTGGCCGGTACCAACCAGGCCACGATGCAGAGCCTCACCGTCAAGGACGGCGTCGTCCACGCGCATCACCACGGGGCCCGCCAGCACACCAGCGGCGCCTTCATCCGTGACCCGCGCGGCGCGCTGCGGTTCTACGACGTCAAGGGCGACGGCACCGTCCACAAGGACTCCGCCGCCGTGGGCCCCGCCGTCACACCGCTTCCGCTCCAGCACGGCGCCGTGGCCTGCGACCGCGTCGCGCTCAAGGCCGTGGCCGAGGTACTGCGCGGCGACGATCACCTCGGCCCGCCCCAGGGCGCCCCCGGCTGCGGCCTCGAAGTGCCCGACCTGGTGGAGGCCGGAACGCCGTGGACCGTCAAGCTCACCGGCGTGGACTCCCTGTCCGGCCTCAAGTGCGAGATCGCCGACGACGAAGGCCACAACCCGCGCCCCCTCAGGCCGATGTGGGGCGAAGGGAACATCATGGCCCGGGCCACCGTGAGCGCGCCGGGCCTGTACCGCGTCACCGTGCGCACCATCGACGGCCACGCCGTCACCCAGCTCGTGCTGGCGGGTGAACCCGGGACGGAGCAGGAAGCCGACTGACGACCGAGGCGCCCCGAGGCATCCGAGACGCAGCGAGACATCCCGAGACGCAGCGAGGTATCCCGAGACGCAGCGAGGCGCAATGGACGATGACGGCCGCCGTGCTGGACGATGACCGGTGGATCGCCCGCCCGTCAGCAGTTCCTGTTGAGTTGGAGGGTTCTCGCTGTGTCCGCAATCTCCCGTACGACCGGTCCTCGTCCGGCGGCCCCCGCCCCCGTCGTCATCGTCGGCGGCGGCGTCATCGGCCTCTCCATCGCCTTCCACCTCGCCGAATCCGGCGTACGCGACCTCGTCGTCGTCGAGCGCGGCACGCTCGGGAGCGGGAGTTCGGGGAAGCCCATCGGCGGGGTGCGGGCGCAGTTCTCCGACCCGCTGAACATCGCGCTCGGGCTGCGGAGCCTGCGGGCGTACGAGGACTTCGCGGGGCGGCCGGGCGGCGACATCCGGTTCGACCGGGTGGGGTACCTGTTCCTGCTGAGCGAACCCGCGGACCTCGCCGCGTTCGAGGCGAGCGTCGAGGTGCAGAACCGCATGGGCGTGCCCAGCAGGATCGTCAGCCCGGAGCGTGCCCGCGAGCTGTGCCCGTACGTACGCGCCGAAGGCCTCGTAGGTGCCGTCCACTCGCCGGACGACGGGCACGCGAGACCCGGTCTCGTCGTCCGGGGATACGCCCGCGCGGCCGCCCGCGCCGGGGTGCGGTTCCGTACGGGGACCACGGTCACCGGCGTCGATGTCGACACCGACGCCGGACGCGTCACCGCCGTGCGCACCGACCGGGGCGTCATCCCCTGCGCCGCCCTGGTGTGCGCGGCCGGCGCCTGGTCGGCCGGTATCGGCGAGGCGGCCGGGGTGCCGCTTCCCGTACGGCCGCTGCGCCGCCAGATCGCCCTGACCCGGCCCCCGCGCCCACCGCGCCCGCCCGCACCCCGCATCCCCTTCACCATCGACTTCTCCTCCACCGCCTACTTCCACAACGGCGACGGCGGCGGACTGCTCATCGGGCTCGCCGACCCCGGCCAGGAGGAGGGGTTCGACACG
This sequence comes from Streptomyces aureocirculatus, assembly GCF_000720475.1. Classification (GTDB taxonomy): domain Bacteria; phylum Actinomycetota; class Actinomycetes; order Streptomycetales; family Streptomycetaceae; genus Streptomyces; species Streptomyces aureocirculatus. The sequence goes on along the minus strand of NZ_JOAP01000009.1, from coordinate 99,974 downwards.
ACGTGGTCCGACGACTGGGTCGAGCTGTTCCGGGACGCGGCCCGGGTGCGCGCGCCCGACGTCGCCGAACTGGAGGTCGTCGACGGGTGGGCCGGTCTGTACGAGGTGACACCCGACTGCAACGCCCTCATCGGGCGGGCGCCGGACGTGGCCAACTTCCTCTACGCCACCGGCTTCTCCGGGCACGGGTTCCTCCAGGCCCCGGCCGTCGGGGAAGTCGTACGCGACCTGTACCTGGGACGCGAGCCCTTCGTCGACGTCTCGCCCCTGAGCGCCGACCGTTTCGCCGACGGCGCCGTCTCCGGCGGCCGTCCCGAGGCCCACGTGGTGTAGGAGGCACACCCATGACCGGACGTCCGGCCGGGCGGCACCCGGCGACCCTTCTCGCGCCCTGGCAGCTCCGCGCCGCCTTCGCCGTCCGGCTCTCCGCCATGTACGGGCGTGAGGTCCCCGCGTACGACACCCTCGTCGACGTGACGCGCGAAGTGAACGAGGACGTGCTGCGCGAACGTGGTGGCGACGCGGAGCGGCTCGGGGCGATCGCGCGGGTCACCGCCGAGCGGCACGGCGCCGTCCGGGTCGGCACACCGGCGGAGCTGGAGCAGGTCGGACGCGTCTTCGGGGCCCTCGGAATGCGGCCCGTCGGCTTCTACGACCTGCGGGAGGCCGCCGCGAGCGCCGTACCCGTGGTGTCCACCGCCTTCCGCCCCGTCGACGGCGACGAGCTCGCCCGCAACCCCTTCCGCGTGTTCACCTCCCTGCTCACCCCGGCCGACCCCCGCTTCTTCGGCCCCGAGCTGCGGCGACGCCTCGAACGGTTCCTCGCGGGGCGGGAGCTGTTCCCGCCGGAGCTGCTCGCACTCGCCGACCGCGCCGAGGCCGAGCAGGGCCTGCCGGAGGACGACGCCGAACGGTTCCTGAGCCTCGCCGTGGCCGCGTTCGAGCTGTCGGCCGAACCCGTCGACAAGGCCTGGTACGAGACGCTGGAACGGGTGTCGGCCGTGGCCGCCGACATCGGCGGCGTGCGCAGCACCCACATCAACCATCTGACGCCCCGCGTCCTCGACATCGACGAGCTGTACCGGCGGATGACCGACCGTGGCATCGAGATGATCGACACCATCCAGGGCCCGCCGCGGGGGGTCGGCCCGGACGTGCTGCTCCGGCAGACCTCGTTCCGGGCACTCGACGAGCCGCGCGCCCTGCGGCTCCCCGACGGGACCGTGACCGGGGGGACGCTGCGGGTGCGGTTCGGGGAGGTGGAGGCGCGCGGCATCGCCCTCACGCGGCGGGGGCGGGCCTGCTACGACGAGCTGCTGGACCTGGCGGACCGGGAGGCGGCCGCGGCGCACGGGGCGGCCGGGGCCCGTGACGGTGCCGGGGCCCGTGACGGTGCCGGGACCCGTGACGGTGCCGGGACCCGTGACGGTGCCGATGCCCAGGCCCCCGCCGTGCGCCATGACTCCGCCGTGCGCCACGACCCCGCCGTCCGCCGCGCCCCCGCCGAGGCCCACGGCACCACCGCCCCCACCCGCGCCGACCTCCTCCGTTCCCTCTGGCCCACCCGCTTCCCCGGCACCGAGCGCGCCCTCGCCGAACGCGGCCTCGCCCACTTCACGTACCACGCCGTCGCCGACCGGGCCCGCGACGGCGGCACCCCGCCCCCGGACCTGCCAGGGCTCCTCCGCGAGGGCTGGGTGCGTGCGGAACCGATCGTGTACGAGGACTTCCTGCCGCGGTCAGCCGCCGGGATCTTCCAGTCGAACCTGGAGGAATCCGGCGCCCGTAAGGAAGGCGAGACGGGCGTCGCGTACGACAGTGACTGGCTGTCCGGCGCCGTCGGCCGCGACGTGCTCGACCCCTTCGCGCTGTACGAGCAGCAGCAGTCCCGTTCCCTGGCGCGGGCCGCACACGAGCTGCGCCTGGAACGCCCGATTCCGCCACCCCCGTCCGCGTGAGCGCTCCGGCGCCCGCCCACGGAAGCGTGGCACCACGGAACCCCCGCCGACACCGAGGAGCCCTCATGCCACTCACGCCCTCCGCCCTCCCCACCACCGACGAGCTGCGCGCCCGCGCCCGCGCCGCCCTGGACCGCGTCGGCGTGGACCGCGTCGGCGTGGACGTCGGCGGCACGCTCCCGGGGGGCGGTGGCGCGGGGCAGGTGTGTCACGCCCGGACCCCGATCACCGGCGAGCACCTCTTCCCCGTGGCCGCCACCACCCCGGCCGCCGCCGACCGTGCCGTCGCCGACGCGCACCGGGCCTTCCGTGCCTGGCGCTCCACCCCGGCTCCGGTGCGCGGCGAACTCGTACGGCGACTCGGCGAGTTGCTGCGCGAGCACCAGAGCGACCTCGCCGACCTCGTCACCGTCGAAGCGGGCAAGATCCGCTCGGAGGCGCTCGGTGAGGTCAGGGAAATGATCGACATCTGCGACTTCGCGGTCGGTCTCTCCCGGCAGTTGTACGGGCGGACCATCGCGTCCGAGCGGCCCGGGCACCGGCTCACCGAGACCTGGCACCCACTGGGCGTCGTCGGCGTCATCTCCGCCTTCAACTTCCCCTGCGCCGTGTGGTCATGGAACACCGCGGTGGCCCTGGCCTGCGGCGACACCGTGGTCTGGAAGCCGTCCGAGCTGACCCCGCTGATCTCCCTCGCCTGCGCGCACCTCCTCGACCGGGCGGCCGCGGACGTCGGGGCCCCCGACGGCGTGCACCAACTGCTCATCGGGGATAAGGCCGTCGGGGAACTGCTCGTCGACGACCCCCGGGTCGCGCTCGTCAGCGCCACCGGGTCCACCCGTATGGGGCGCGAGGTCGGGCCGCGCGTCGCCGCCAGGTTCGGGCGGTCCCTGCTCGAACTCGGCGGCAACAACGCCGCGGTCGTCGCACCCTCCGCCGACCTGGACCTCGCCGTGCGGGGGATCGTGTTCGCGGCGGCGGGCACGGCCGGGCAGCGCTGCACGACGCTGCGCCGCCTCATCGCGCACCGCGACATCGCGGACACCCTCGTCGCCCGGCTCAGTGCCGCGTACGCGAAGCTGCCCGTGGGCGACCCCTTCGACGAGGCGACGCTCGTCGGGCCGCTGATCTCCGTCACCGCGCTCGACCGCATGCGGCAGGCCGTCGCCCGCGTCCGGGCCGAGGGCGGGAAGGTCCTCGCGGGCGGTGACCGCCGCTTCGCGGACCTGGCGCCCGGCGCCGCGTACGTCGAGCCGGTCCTCGTCCGCGTCGGCGCGCAGACCGAAGTCGTACGCGAGGAGACCTTCGCGCCGATCCTGTACGTCCTCACCTACGACTCGTTCGAGGAGGCCATCGCCCTGCACAACGACGTGCCGCAGGGTCTGTCCTCCAGCGTCTTCACCCGTGACCAGGGCGAGGCCGAGCTGTTCCTGTCCGCCGAGGGCTCCGACTGCGGCATCGCCAACGTCAACATCGGCACGTCGGGCGCGGAGATCGGCGGGGCCTTCGGGGGCGAGAAGGAGACCGGGGGCGGCCGCGAGTCGGGCTCCGACGCGTGGCGTGCGTACATGCGGTCCGCGACGAACACCGTCAACTACTCGGGGCGGTTGTCACTGGCGCAGAACGTCAGCTTCCTCTGACCGTCCTTCTCCGGCCAGTGCCGCTACCCCGTGTACCGTCGCCCGGACACCGTGTCCGTGCGGCGGGGGCGGCCCGTCAGGTCCCGGGTGTACGTGATCCCGGGGCGGCCGTCGAGTTCGGTCTCGCCGGTGGCGACGAAACCGGCGCGGGCCAGGACCGCCTGGGAGCCCGGGTTGTCCAGCGTCGTCCCGGCGCGCAGCGACGTCAGCCCGTACTCGGTGGCCGCGAGCAGGCACACCTTCTCCACGGCGGACGTGGCGAGCCCCTGCCGGGCCGCCTTCTCCGCGATGCGGTACCCGAGCTCGGCCGAACCCCCGGCCACATCCACGAGGTTGACCCGGCCGAGGATCTCGCCGTCCCCGCCCGCGAGCACATGGAAGTGGCACGCGCCGCTCTCCTGCTCGGCCAGGAGCGCCGCGAGCCGGGCGTCGAACTCGGCGAAGTAGGCGTCACCGCGGTCCGGCACCGACGCGGCGAAGTAGGCGCGGTTGTCGCGTTCGAAGGCGAGCAGAGCCGAAGCGTGGTCGGGGCGCAGGCGCTGGAGTTCGGGCATGGGAGAACGGTACGGCGGAGCGGGGGCGGGAGGGCAGGGTAATCAGCTCGATGGCTGCGGGACCCGGCCTCACGGGCCCCGCAGCCAGGGGTGCGCGCGCAGTGGCCGTCGGCGCGCGCACCCCTTTCGCCGTCCGCACCCACACCCTGGTCGGCTGCCCATGGGGGCCGCAGCCGGGCAGGGGGTCAGCGGGGGCCGGACGGACACCCATGGCAACTCACGGTACGCGATCACGTACTATGAGTCACCCGGCGTGCGGAGGCTCAAGATCCCGCGTGCGCAGTGCCGTTCACGCCGTCCCAGTGTGCTACAGTGCGTGCAGCACGTGTGTACGCCCCTTCTGGGCGCCGTGCTTCTCCTCAGAGAACTTCTGAGTTCTTCTGAGCGTGCATTGATTTCTTCTCCGTGCGTTTCTCCTCCCGGCGCGGGCTCGGGCTCTCGTTCTCGTCTGTCCCGTTGCTGTCCCGTTGCTGTCCCATTCCGGGAATCCGCTCGGCGGCTTGTCCGCGGCCCGATCGTGCCGTGCGACCTGGAGCCGCCGCCCGTCGGACGAGGCGTGATCACTCCGCCTCGCCGGTCCCCGCACTCGCCTGTCCGCGAAAGGACCCTCACCCATGACAATCCAGATGACCAGCCAGACCCTCCACAGCGGCGTCCTCGACCTCAAGGACACCCCCGCCCAAGACACCCCCCGAGCCGACAACACCCACACCACCCGCACCGCCCGCACCGCCCCGAATGGGCACCTCCGCGCCGAAGGCTGCCTCCCCGGGCCCGACGACCTGCTCGTCCCCGCCGCCCTGATCCGCCGGTACGGCCTGCGCGCCGGCGACCTCGTCGAAGGCGTCCCCGGCGACAAGCCGCGCGTGCTCGCCGACGTAGCCCGCGTCAACGGCCACGCGCCCCAAGAGGCGGGCACCAGGCCCCGGTTCGGCGACCTCACTCCGCTGCACCCGCGGGAGCGGCTGCGCCTGGAGACCACCGGCGACCGGGTCGCGACCCGCGTCGTCGACCTCGTCGCACCCGTCGGCAAGGGGCAGCGCGGCCTGATCGTCGCACCGCCGCGCACCGGCAAGACCGTCCTGCTGCAACAGCTCGCCGCCGCCGTCGCCGACAACCACCCCGAGTGCCACCTCATGGTCGTCCTCCTCGACGAACGCCCCGAGGAAGTCACCGAGATGCGGCGCTCCGTACGCGGCGAGGTGCTCGCCTCCACCTTCGACCGGCCCCCCAAGGCGCACATCGCGCTCGCCGAACTCGCCGTGGAGCGCGCCAAGCGACTCGTCGAGGAAGGCCGTGACGTCGTGCTGCTCCTGGACTCCCTGACCCGGCTGTGCCGCGCGTACAACAACTCCGCCTCGTCCGGCGGCCGTACGCTCAGCGGCGGCGTGGACGCGGGCTCCGTGCAGGGGCCCAAGCGGCTCTTCGGCGCCGCGCGCCTCGCCGAGGAGGGCGGCTCCCTGACCATGCTCGCGACCGTCCTCGTGGACACCGGATCGCGCGCCGACGACTACTACTTCGAAGAGCTCAAGTCCACCGGCAACATGGAGTTGCGCCTGGACCGCAGGCTCGCCGACCGCCGCGTCTTCCCGGCCGTCGACATCACACCCTCCGGCACGCGCCGCGAGGAACTCCTCGTACCGCCCGCCGAACTGACCGCCGTACGCGGCCTGCGCCGCGCCCTGGACCTGCGCAACACCCACGACGTACGCGAAGGGGGCAGCGGCGTCGAAGCCCTCCTGGAACACATCCGCCGAACGCCGAGCAACGCCGCCTTCCTACGGCAGGTGCGGGAAACGGTGCCCAGGGCCGCGGCGGCGTGAGCCGGTCACAGCTTCGAGAACCTGGCCCTCCAGGACCAGCCCATGTCGAGCACGGTGTCCCGCAGGGGGTTCTTGAGGTCCGCGGTGTCGTACTCGACCGTCTTCTTGATGCGGCGTTTTCCGTCCGGTCCGCGTTCTCTCGACCAGGAGACGGACGCCCACCGGAGCTGCCCTCGGCCCGAGGTGTACATGCTGCGCGACATCGAGGTGAGCGGCAACTGCCATTGGTGGTCGAGGGAGCGGACCTGGTGCTCGTCCGGCATCAGGCGCATCCGCGTCTGTAGGACCGAGTCCTCTGTGGCCGAGTGGAAATATTTACGCCAGGCGGGATCCGTGCAGTGCCAGTCCGCCACCAGGTCGGCGCCCTCGTCCGGGTCTGCGTCGCGTACGGTCCAGGGGGCGTGGGGCCCGTTGAGGTCGAGCAGTGCCTCGATGACCTCCTCCGGTGTGCAGGGTGGGATGTCGTCGGGGGGACGCGTGACACGTTCGAAGCGGCTGAAGAGACCCATGGAAGCAACCTAGTTGAGCCGCACAGTGGCCACGATGTCCCGGAAGTCCTCCAGGACGTCGTCGTGCTGGGCCGCGGTGGCGGTCAGGACCAGCCGGACCACCACGCGGCGGTCCGGGTCGTGGACGTCCAGCAGGGACAGATACACCTGGGACTGCGTGAGCTCGCGGCGCACGCCGCTGACCGCAGTGGTGAGAGTCAGTGTCTGGGTAAGGCCGGGGGCAGCGGCGGAGCCGATCTCGTGACGGCTGATGACGTCAAGAGCCTCGGCGACCTCGCTCAGGTTCCCCACCGACTCGTCCCCGATCTCGGCCAGGGTCGCCGCGTCCGGCCGATACGTGCTGTCGACGGTCACGTTGGCGGTGAAGCCGTCGTCCGGATGCGCGTGGACCGCGACGAAGGCGGCGTCCGGGACACCCGTCCGCTCCGGGGTCGCCGCGTGCCAGCCCTCTGGGAGCCGGAGCTCAAGGGGTACGGGCATCGGGCTGGGCATAATGTTCTCGCTTCCGTAGGCGTAGGAGTCTGCCGTGCGCGTGTGGGCCTGCCGTAGAGGGCCAGGCTCAGGGCCGCAGGCTGCGCAACCCGTCCGTGACCCCGCCCGCGATGTCCCTGACCTTCCCGGCGCCGTCCCCGAGCGCACCGGCCGCGTCCTTGGCGGTGTCCACCACCTTGCCCGGCTCCACCGTGAACTCCAGGCCCAGGCCGAGACCGGCGGGCCCGAGACCGAGGCCACCCTTGGCGCCAAAGTGGTACTTTCCGTCCTCACCCTTGGCGATCAGCTTTGCCTCCGCGCCGAGCGCCTTCCAGTCCTCATACGTGACGCCCACGCCGATGCCGCCGATGTCGGCTCCCGCGGCGGCACCGTATTTCGCCCCGGCGAACAGCTTTCCCCCAACCTCGAACCCTTGCGTGAGGTCCATCTTCGCGTCACCGGAAGCTTCGCCGCCCGCGAACCCGGTCCCCCGGCCGTAGACACCGAAGTTCCCCGCCTCCGCCCGTCCTTCGGCCATGCCCCGTACCCCCGCCGACGCCTCACCGTTGAGGCTGACACCGGTATCGGTGATGTCCAGCCCTCCCGTGATCCTGGCCCCGCCATAGACATCGGCGATGCCGGAGAACGTCCGGTGGCCATCGGTGATCTTCCCGTCGGCGGTCAGGTGGAATCCGTCGGCCGCCAGCTTGGCCATGGCCTGCCTGCCGTACCCCGGCCCGGTGAGGGAGGAGTCGACGCCGGGCCCGGTGAGGTCAAGATTGCCGTCGGCCTGCCACGACGTGTCTTGCGACGAGGCGCCGCCCGAAGGGACGCGGCAGGGCTTGTCCAAGTCTCCGTCGGCATAAGGGTTGAAGCCGATGGCGCCGCCCCGGCTCGCGGGGACGCTGCCCGCCGCGCGCGACAGCGCCTGGCGCACGCTCTGGTCGGCGTCGTCCACGGCCCGTACCGAGTCGGCGATCCGCTCGGTCCACTCCCGCTCCGCGATGCGAGCCTCGGCCATCACGCGCGCGTAGTCGGGGTCGTTGTCGAGGCTCCCGCTCCCGGAGTGCTTGTCGAGGCCGGCGTAGGTGGCCCTGCCCGAGCTGTCGACCCTGAAGTCCTTCGCCTCGGCGTCGGCCACCAGGTCCCGCAGGGACTTCTGCATCGCGGTCAGCTTGGTGTGCGCCTGCTTCAGGAGGCTCGCGAGGGCCAGCGCCTCGTGTCTGGCCGCCGCGTACTCGAACCCCGTTGCCGTGGCCGCCTTCTGGTGCGCGCGAAAGGCCTCGCCCTCCCACTTGCCGTTGGCCAGCGCCCGCGGGACCTGCTTCTCGTAGTCGTCCTTGAGTTCGCCGAATCGCTCGCCCATCTTCCGCCAGGCGTCGGACACGTCCGACAGCGGCGACAGATCGGTGGTCATCACGTCCCGATACGTCAATGCCACGGTTCCCCCCCCGGGATGTCACATGCGGTCGAACGCGCTGGACGGGTTCCGCAGTACGCCGATGCCCTCGACCTGGGACCCGACGCCGACGTCCGGCGCGTGCAAGGCGTTCTTCGCGCCGCGCAAGCCGTTCATTTCCTGGTGCAGGCGGCCGAGCAGTGCCGAAGTCTGGCCCTGCCAGACCGTCATGGCCTCCGAGAGTCCCTTGTACGTGGCCCAGCTCGTCAAGTCGCCGCTCAGTCCCGTGTCGGGCTTCCCCAGACCGCCCTGTGGGGATCCCGGCCCGGCCAGCGGCGCGTGCGTCCGGCCGCCATCCTCGGCCATGCGCCCGGCGGCCTTGGTGTCCGGAAGCAGTCGGTTCTCCATGAACCGGACGGCACGCTTCTTGTCCGTCGCCGAACTCGCGAGCGACACCTCCCCGGCGCCGCCCCACGCTGGGTCCGTCTGAGCCAGTTGCATACGCCGGTCCGTGGAGTTCTCAGCCCTCGTGTCCGTGGAGTTCTCCGACTTCATGACCACCCCCGTGGGTTGTTCTCACCCTGTTCGCGCCTTCGCCTGCGCATCGCTGAGCCGGTGGGCACCGTCTCGACGTCAGACTAACGTTCGGACGTCAATTCCCTTGAGTGAACGGGTGAATTGGCCAGATGCAGGGGGTCAGGTCTCCGTGCGGGTGATGTGCACCCGGTAGTTCCCGTCCAGGTCCGCCCCCGCGACCGTCACCCGTACTCCCGAGGAGCGGTCGGTGAATGTCTCGCCCGGGGTGAACGGCGCGTCCGACAGTTCGGCGTGCACGTTCGCGCTGCGGGTGCAGCCGCCGCTGTCGCGGGTGGAGTCGAAGACCGTGACCGGGCCGTGGCCGGTGTCGACGTCCGCGTCGACGCGGTAGACGAGGACGCCGGGACGGCACACCACCTCGTCGTTGCCCGCGCGGGTGCGCACCTCCACCGCGTAGCCGGTCTTCTTGCTCAGCGGGATGAAGGCGAGCTTGGTGCCGCCGGTGCGGGCCAGCGGCGAGAGCAGGTGCTCCGTGGTGCCCGCGGCCGACGCGCAGTCGACCTGCTTGTCGTCGATCCACCCCAGCTTCCACTTGTGCCAGGCGAGGAGGTCGTTGTTGGCGCCCCAGTCCTCGCTCATGATGTCCCAGTGCCCGACCGCGCCCCCGCCGTCCTGCGTGTACAGGTCGGGGAGGCCGAAGACATGGCCGTTCTCGTGCGGGAGCACGCGGTAGCCGGTCTGGTCGTAGTTGCCCGAGCCGTCGTCCTGACGGCTGTAGACGAACGACGCGTTGGAGATCGGCACGCCGTCGGCGACCGGTGCCTCGTGGTTGCCGGCGAACGTCACCGACAGGACGGTGTCCAGGGCGGAGGGGCCCGCGTTCGGGGTGATGAGGACGTTCACCAGGTCGTACGCCGCGAAGTCCACGTCCGGGTCGGCGGCGGCCACGATGTCGTCGACCAGCTCCCGGTAGCCGGGGTCGAAGGGGGCGCCGCGCTCTATCCCGTACGCCTTGAAGGGCTTGGGCATGCGCAGCCAGTCCTGGAGCGGGGCCTCGGGCCGGTAGTCGACGCGGCCGTAGGAACTGGTGCGGAACCAGTCCGTGGTCTGCGGGAAGAACTCCCCGAGCCGGTCGAGGGCGCGGCCCTCGCCGCGGGCGTCGGAGAAGTCGACCATCAGGTTGAGGGCGCGGACCGTGCCGGTGGAGCGGGCGTAGCCGGGCCCTGTGGGGATGCCCTCCGACATCTGCACCCCGAGGTCCCCGCCGATCAGGCAGCGGCCGAGCGTCGTCGCCCGGGCCTGCGCGCTGGGTCCCGCCGCCGACGGCGGCTCGGCGAGGAGTCGTCCGGTGCTCGCCGACGCGGTGAGGGCGAGGGCGAGGACGGTGAGCCCGGCGAGCGCGGTGGTCGTGGGCGGGAGCCGCCTGGGCGTCCGGGTGCCGCGGCTGTCCCGCCTGCCGGGGCGCCTTCGCACCCGGACGGCTCGGCGGGAGCGGGCTATCGGCTTCCAGGTCGGCTGCTGCATCCATGGGCCTTCCGCTCCGCGGCAGCCCACGGTCCTGAGCTGCACCCTGTCCGATCACCCTGTGTCGGGGGGTGCGCGGGCGCTCGCTGAGCGCGACCGATCGTGGGTCGTTCGGGTGAGCGGGGCGGATCTTTCGGGAGGAATGGAAGGGTCCGTTGGTTTGTGACGCAGGTCACAGCAGAACGGGGAAATAAGCGGGGAGCGGCTCCCCGTTTAACCGGTGTCCGAGCGAAACGGGGATCCACTCCCCGGATCGCCCACCTCAGGCCCCCACCGGGAAATTCGTTGGACCCGTCACCGCGGACCCTGCGAGTCTGAGGGCCTTTGACCGCTTCGAGGAGTGTCCGCCGTGGAAACCGCCACCGCAGTGCAGCGCCGCGTCACCCGCCCGCGGGCCGACGCCCTGCGCAACCGGGAGCGGATCGTCACCGCCGCCCGCGAGATGTTCGTCCAGCAGGGCTCCGAGGCGCCGCTCGACGAGATCGCGCGCCGCGCCGGAGTCGGCAACGCCACGGTGTACCGCCACTTCGCCGACCGCGGAGAGCTTGTGCACCACGTCGTCCTGTACGTCACCGACCGGGTCACGGAGCTGGCCGTCCGCGCCATCGAGGCCGCCGACGCCGAGTCCGGCTCCGCGTTCGAGGCGCTGCGGGACTTCGTCCACGCCGCGGTGGAAGAGCGCATCGGCGCCCTCTGCCCGATCCTCTCCGAGGCCGTCGACCCCGACCACCCCGATCTGCACGCCGCCCGTATCCGCCTCGAAGACGCCGTCGAGGGGCTGATGGCACGCGCACGCACCGCCGGTCAACTGCGGACCGACATCGCCGTCGGTGATCTGATGGTCGCCCTCTCCCAACTGACCAGGCCGCTGCCCGGCGCCAACTGCCTGGTGGACTTCGACCAGTTCGTCCACCGTCACCTCCAGTTGTTCCTGGACGGATTGATGGCACCGGCACGCTCCGAACTCCCCGGGCACGCCGCGACCTTGGAGGAACTGCGCCACGACGTCGACGAACGGGGGCAGCGGCGTGCGCGCCGCAGCGAGGAGGGCCTGGGTCAAAAGTAGGACCCGCCCCCACGACCAGGGGCCCTTCCGCACGCACGCCTGAACGGTGTCTCGTTCACCCCGTACTTACCTCTTTGTCTTCCTAGGTGGATACACCCATGTCACAGTCACCCGTCACCTCACTCGCACCCGATCCGAAGCGCTGGAGAGCACTCGTCTTCATCGCGCTCGCCCAGCTCATGGTCGTCCTGGACGCGACCATCGTGAACATCGCGCTGCCGTCCGCCCAGGAAGACCTCGGGATATCCGAGGGCAACAAGCAGTGGGTCATCACCGCCTACGCCCTCGCCTTCGGCGGTCTGCTCCTGTTCGGCGGCCGCATCGCCGACCTGTGGGGCCGCAAGCGCACCTTCGTGACCGGCCTCATCGGCTTCGCCGCGGCCTCCGCGCTCGGCGGCGCCGCGGGCAACGAGGCCATGATGCTCGGCGCCCGCGCCCTCCAGGGCGTGTTCGGCGCGCTGCTCGCGCCCGCCGCGCTCTCCCTGCTCGCGGTGATGTTCACCGAGGCCAAGGAGCGCGCCAAGGCGTTCGGCATCTACGGTGCGATCGCCGGTGGCGGTGGCGCCGTCGGCCTGATCCTCGGCGGCTTCCTCACCGAGTACCTGAACTGGCGCTGGACGTTCTTCGTGAACATCCCGTTCGCGATCATCGCCGCCGCCGGCGCGTACTTCGTGATCCGTGAGCCCTCCGAGGGCCGCAACCGCTCGCCGCTCGACATCCCCGGCGTGGTCCTTTCCACCCTCGGTCTTGTCGCGCTCGTCTACGGCTTCACGCGCGCCGAGTCCAACGGCTGGTCCGACGCCGTGACCGTGACGATGTTCGTCGCCTCCGTCGTGCTGCTCGCCGCGTTCGTCGTCACCGAGGCCAAGGTCAAGTCGCCGCTGCTTCCGCTGCGCGTCCTGACCGAGCGCAACCGCGGCGGCGTCTACCTCTCGCTCGGCCTCGCCATCATCGCGATGTTCGGCCTGTTCCTGTTCCTCACGTACTACCTGCAGATCGTCAAGGGCTACTCGCCGGTCAAGACCGGCTTCGCGTTCCTGCCGATGATCTTCGGCATGATCGTGGGTTCGACGCAGATCGGCACCCGCCTGATGACCCGCGTCGCGCCGCGCCTGCTCATGGCCCCGGGCTTCCTGCTCGCAGCCGTCGGCATGCTGCTCCTGACGCAGCTCGAGATCGACACCTCGTACACCGGTCTGATCCTGCCCGCGCAGCTCATGCTGGGCCTCGGCATGGGTACGGCGTTCATGCCCGCCATGTCGCTCGCCACCTACGGTGTCGAGCCGCGTGACGCCGGTGTCGCCTCCGCGATGGTCAACACCTCCCAGCAGGTCGGCGGCGCCATCGGCACGGCCCTCCTGAACACCATCGCGGCCTCCGCGACCAGCGCGTACATCACCGACCACGCGGCCTCCGCCACCACCCCGGCGGCGCAGAAGCTGCTCGCCGCCCAGTCCATGGTGGAGGGCTACACCGCCGCCATCTGGTGGGCGGTCGGCATCCTGGTGGTGGCGTCGGCGATCGCCGCCGTCCTGATCAACACCGGTGCCGACAGCGGCACTCCGGTGGCGTCCGGCGACGGTGAGGGCGCCGAGGACGCGCTGAAGATCCCCGTCGTGGCGCACTGACGCCACCCGGACACCGCGTCACACGACGCGGCGGGGGCGGACCCGCCCGGTGCTCCTAACGGAGCCAGGGCAGGTCCGCCCCCGCCTCGCTCGGCTGAAGTCCCTCGGCGACGATCCTCATGATCTCGCCGAGGGACTTCTGCTGTTCCGGGCTGAGCCGGTCGAAGAGGGCCTGCCGCACCGCCCGCACATGCCCGGGCGCGGTGGCGCGCAGGACCTCGAAACCCTCGTCCGTGAGGATCGCGAACTGCCCCCGCTTGTCGGTCGGGCAGTCCTCACGCCGCACCCAGCCGCTCTTCTCCAGGCGGGCGACCGCGTGCGAGAGCCGGGACCGAGTGATCTTCGAGCTCTTCGCGAGCTCGGTCATGCGCAGCCGCCGCCGCGGCGCCGCGGACAACTGCACGAGCAGCCCGTAGTAGACGTGCGGCATGCCCGCGTCGCGCTGGAGCTGACGGTCGAGGAAGTCCTCGAGGAGCGTGGCGGCGTGGATGTACGACAGCCAGGTGCGCTGTTCCTCCGTGTCGAGCCAGCGCGGTCCTGCGGCGTCCGCCGACGCAGTGGATGGCGTGTCCATGTATCCCACTGTACGAGCCTTTCCTGTGTCTTTCGGCGCGCACCCGGGGAGTGCGTCAGGTCAGCCGAGGGCGGGCGGGTTCAGCTCCACACCGCGCAGCGCCGCCGCCCGCGCCGCACGGTCGCCCACGTCGAGTGCGGTGTCCGCGAACTTGATCGTATGGTCGTCGCCGTGCGCCGCCGCCCGCGCGAAGACATCGTCGAAGGTGCTCGTCCCGGCCTCGGCGTACGCGGTCCCGTACGCCACCGGGGTCGCGGGCGCGTAGGCCGCGGTGACCGCCGCGCTCGCCGCCCAGGCCGCGTCCAGGGAGGGGGCCCAGAGCTCGCGGGGGAGCGCGGGCAGCGTACGCAGGACCGCGTTCGGAGCGGTCGCGGCGTGCACCAGCATGATCGGCTCGCCGTGGCCGAGGGCGGCGTAGCGGTGGACGGCGGCGGTGACGAGGTCGGAGAGGCGGTCACGGGCGGCGTCGGGGGCGAGCGCGGCCGGGGTGGCGTCGGGCCCGTCTCCGGCCGGGGCGGCGTCCGGCTCGTTCCCGGCCGGAGTGGCGTCCCGTCCGTTCCCCGCCGCGGGCCACGTCGGGACCGAGGTGAGCTGGGCGAAGCGCTCCGGAAGGGAACCGTCCTGGTCCGGGATGCGTGCCACCGCGTCGAGCGCGGCCGCCGCGTCGGCCGACGACGGCAGGGCGACGGGGGTGCGGCCGGGCAGCGGGGTGTGGCGGGCGGCCCAGTAGCCGAGGCCGTGGGCGAGTTCGGCGACGCGGGGCGCGGTCTCGCCGCCGGGCCCGAGCAGGGTGCGCACGGCGTGGCCCACCCGGATCACCGGGTGCGTGGAGCCGCCCGCGATGCCGGGGAGCAGCACCGGCCACCAGGCGGCGAGCACCTCCCGCCAGGGGCGCTCGGCCAGGGCGCGCTCGAAGTGGGCGATCCAGTCGGCGGCGCGCCGCGGGTCGCCGAGCGCCGTGCGCCAGTCCTCGTCCGTGACGGGGGAGAGGCGGGCGGGCATGTCCTCGAGCTTGGCCCGGTAGTAGTCGAGCCAGCGGTGTACGGAGTGGGCCTGACCGCCGTGGACGAGGGCCTCGACGGCCATGGGTCCGTGGTTGGTGAGGCGCCCCAGACGCTCGGGTCCTGAGGCGTGCAGCCGCTGGAGGGCTTCGTCGAGGATGCCGCTGATGTCGTTCATGGGCGGCACGCTAAGCGGCGCTCGTGACCCGCCGTAACGGTCTGGAGGACTAGACCCCTGGTGGGGGGACTAGGCCCCTGGCCCGAGTACGCCTCAGGTCCTCGGAGACCAGAGGGCACCTCCGGCCTCCTGGGCATGCCGGATTTGTACTGCTGCGCAACCATCGGGCGTTCGGGGCCGTCTTCTGGATCGGGAGAGCGGTCGACGGCGGCACTTCTCCCGGTTGATGCCTGGGGGACCATCGGGAACGAGGCACCGGCTGTGACGGCGGTCTCAGATATGAGGGGGTTGCCACTGCATGTCAGGGGCACCCGACCACTCACGACTCCCGCCCTGACCTGCGTCTCTGTACTTACCGACGGCAGCGGCCCCCCACGTGGAGCCGCACAGGGTACTGCATGATCACGAAAATGAGAGAGCGGCTTGGGAATTCTGTCCGGATTCCAGTCGTTGTTTCCATCGGATGCAGGGCACCTGGGAAGGTGTGCCGTCCGCCACAGGTCCAGCCCCGGACCGCCCGAGGACCGGTCCACGCCGGACCGACCAGTGACAACCACGCAAGGGAGCACGCATGGCAACCCGTGCCGTCGCCCGTCGTAAGTCCGCCGACACCGGCGGGACCGACGCGGCACGCAGTGTTCGCGCCGTAGGCGGCGAGATCGCCGACCGCGACCTGGTCGGCATGTACCTCGACGAGATCGCACGCACACCCCTGCTCGACGCCGCCAAGGAAGTGGAGCTGTCCCAGATCATCGAGGCGGGCGTCTACGCCCGGCAGATCCTGGACGGCCAGGTGGAGCGCGCCGACGCGACCGCCTCCGCCTCGCACGAGGAGCTCGAAGCCCTCGTCGCCGACGGCGAGCGCGCGAAGGACGTCTTCATCCGCTCGAACCTCCGTCTGGTCGTGGCGGTCGCCCGGCGCTATCCGCGCAGCGGCCTGCCGCTCCTCGACCTCATCCAGGAGGGCAACGCGGGCCTGGTCCGCGCCGTCGAGAAGTTCGACTACGCCAAGGGCTTCAAGTTCTCCACGTACGCGACGTGGTGGATCCGCCAGGCCATCACCCGCTCCATAGCCGACCAGTCCCGCACCATCCGGCTGCCCGTGCACCTGGTGGAGGAGCTGGGCCGGATCCGCCGTGTGCAGCGCGAGTTCAACCGCGAGCACGGCCGTGAGCCCGAGCCCACGGAGATCGCCACCGAGCTGGCCTCCACGCCGGAGCGCGTCGTGGACGTCCTCGACTGGGCCCGCGACCCGGTCTCGCTGAACATGCCGGTGGACGACCAGGGCGAGACCCAGTTCGGTGACCTCCTGGAGGACACCTCCGCCGTCTCCCCCGAGCAGTCCGTCCTCACGCTGCTGCGCAGCGAGGAGCTCGACGACCTCCTCGGCCGCCTCGACCAGCGCACGGCCTCCATCATCAAGATGCGGTACGGCATCGTGGACGGCAGGGAGCGCACGCTGACGGAGGTCGGCAAGGAGCATGGCCTCACGCGCGAGCGCATTCGGCAGATCGAGAAGCATGCGCTGCTTGAGCTGAAGAAGCTGGCTCGTGACACGGGGTTCGATGCGGTGGCCTGAGGGCGTTCTCTCCGTTCCGGTCACCGATATCGGCGCTTCGCGCCTCGTCCTCAAACGCCGGACGGGCTTCAACTGTCGCCGGCTGAAGCGGTAGCCCGGGGGCGGGTTCAGCCCTCGCGGCGGTCGGGCGACGTCGAGGTTTCGGCCGCCGGTAAACGGGTGGGTGGGTGGGAAAAATACCCGCGCGGAGCGCGGGGGGTCAGGCGTTGCCCGCAGCCGCGACCAGGCGGCGGCCCAGGTCCCGTACCCGGAGGATGAGTTCCTGCGGCCCGTGGACGGTGAAGTCGCTCTCCACCCAGAGGAGCCGCGCCGCCACCCACTCCACGGGCTCGGTCACCGTTCCCCGCAGACGGCAGCGCCCGTCACCGGTAGCGGCCACTTCGCCGAGTGAGGCAGGAAGACGGCCACCCACCCGGTCGAGGGGGGCCTGGAACTCCACGTCGACCTCGTACGCGGCGGACTCCTGCCGCCGCGCGAGCACACTCCGCCGCACATACGCCTCCGCGCTGCCCCCGGGCAGCATCCGCGGAGCGAACCGCACCCCCGTGGCGAACGGCTCCGAGACCCGGTCCACCCGGAACGTGCGCCAGTCCTCCCGCTCCAGGTCGTACGCGACCAGATACCAGCGCCGCCCCGTGGACACCAGCCGGTGCGGCTCGGCGAGGCGCCGGGACGGAGTCCCGTCCTTCGCCTCGTAGGCGAACCGCAGTTGCTCGTGCCCGGCCGTCGCTGACGCCATCACCGTCAGCGTCTCGGGCGCGACCCGGACACCGTCCCCGACGGCGAGCGACATCGTCGCGGCGCCGAGCGCCGACACCCGGTGCCGCAGCCGCGACGGCAGCACCTGCTCCAGCTTGGCGAGCGCCCGCACGGACGCCTCCTCGACGCCGTCGACCGCGTGCCCGGCCCCGGCCCGCAGCCCCACGGCGATGGCCACGGCCTCCTCGTCGTCGAGGACAAGGGGCGGCATCGCCTTCCCGGCGACGAGCCGGTACCCGCCGCTCGCGCCCTGCGTCGCCTGCACCGGATAGCCGAGCTCCCGCAGCCGGTCGACGTCCCGCCGCACGGTGCGCCGGGACACGCTCAGCCGCTCGGCCAGCTCACCGCCCGGCCACTCGCGGGGCGTCTGCAACAAGGACAGCAACTGCAACAGCCGCGCCGGTGTGTCCGTACTCGTACTCGTACTTGTTCTCGTACTTGTTCTTGTGCTTGGACGCGTACTCATGAGGGTCTCCCGCCGTCGTCCTGTCGCTCTCCCTTCGACCAGGATGCCGTACAACTAGGACACGATCTGACCTATATGGCTTCTAGCCTTGCGGCATGACTTCTCCCAGCAGCACCCCTGCGTCACAGGGATCGGACCGGCGGCGCTGGTTCGCCCTCGCGATCGTGATGACGGCCGCGTTCATGGACCTGGTGGACGTGACGATCGTGAACGTCGCGATCCCGTCCATCCAGGAGGACGCGGGGGCCACGTTCAGCCAGATCCAGTGGATCACCGCGGGGTACGCACTCGCGCTCGGTGCCGGTCTGATCACCGGTGGGCGGCTCGGTGACATCTACGGCCGCAAGAAGATATTCCTGGTCGGCATCGCGGGCTTCACCCTCGCCTCCGCGCTCTGCGGCTTCGCCGCGAACCCGGAGATGCTGGTGGCCTCCCGCATCCTCCAGGGCGCGATGGCCGCGCTGATGGTGCCGCAGGTCCTGTCGATCGTGCACGCCACCTTCCCCGCACACGAACGCGGCAAGGTCTTCGGCCTGTTCGGCATGATCGTCGGCCTGGGCGCGGTCTCCGGGCCGCTGCTCGGCGCGCTCCTGACGGAGTGGAACATCCTCGGCCTGGAATGGCGCCCCATCTTCCTCATCAACCTCCCGGTCGGCATCGCCGGACTGCTGCTCGGCCGCAAGTACATCGAGGAGTCCAAGGCCCCGCGCGCCCGCAAGCTGGACCTGGTCGGCGTCGTCCTGGTCACGGCGGGCCTGCTCATGCTGCTCTACCCGCTGACGCGCGGCCGCGAGCTGGACTGGCCGGTGTGGGGGTACGTGATGATGGCGGGCGGAGTCGTCGTCTTCGGCGCCCTGGTCGCGTACGAGAAGCGCAAGGCGCGGCTGGACGGCTCCCCGCTCATCGAGCTGTCCCTGTTCAAGGTGAGGAGCTTCGCCGGCGGCATCGCCGTGGAGACCGTGTTCGGCATCTCGCTCGGCATCTTCTTCCTGGTGTGGACGCTCTACATGCAGGTCGGCCTCGGCTGGACCGCGCTCAGGGCCGGGACGACCGGCATCCCGTTCTCCATCGCGGTGTCCGCCGCGGCCGGGCTCTCCGTGCAGAAGCTGGTGCCGCGCTTCGGCCGCAAGGTGCTGCAGGCCGGGGCCCTGGCCATGGCCGCGGGTGTGCTGATCTACATCTGGGAGGCCGACCGGTACGGCGCCTCGATCGCCTCCTGGCAGATGGCGCTCCCGCTGGTCGTCATGGGCGTCGGCATGGGCCTGATCGTCGCGCCCCTCACGGACGCGGTGCTCTCCGAAGTCCCGCGTGAGCACGCGGGTTCGGCCTCAGGCCTGATCAACACCGTCACGCAGATGGGCAACGCGCTCGGGCTCGGCCTGGTCTCCGTGGTGTTCTTCGGCGTCATCGACGAGGACGCGGCCCCGCAGCGGGTCCCCGCCGAGTTCGCGAACGCCTTCGAGAGCGCGCTGTGGTGGGTCGTCGGCATCCTCGTCGCCATCTTCCTGCTGATGTTCACGCTGCCGAAGCGGCCCGCCCAGCACGTCGAAGGGGCGGAGGCCTCAGGCCCGGACGCCGCGGAGACCTCCCCGGAGGCCGCGGAGCCCCGCGAGGCGGCCCTGACGTAACCCCCGCTCCGCGCGACGGAACGCCCCACCCACCTACCGTTCACCCCGCAGTCAGGGGTCGGCCGGGGGACGGGTGGGGTTTCGTCGTATTGGCGATGCCCGTTCATGCTTATCTGATGCCCGTATGTGTTTACTTCGGGGATCGAGGCGTCGTATCCTCGGGCCCGACCCACACACCCGGGCGAAAAGCAGGAGGCCCCCAGCCATGTACGGCCCAGAGCGCCAGCAGGAAATCCTGCGGCTCGCCCGCGAGGGAGGCCGCGTAGACGTCCCCTCCCTCGCCGCCGAGTTCCAGGTCACCGCGGAAACCATCCGCCGCGACCTGAAGGCCCTGGACCGCGCGGGCCTCCTCCGCCGGGTGCACGGCGGCGCCATCCCGGCAGGCCGCCTGGACTTCGAACCCGACCTCGCCGAACGCGAAAGCACTGCCGCGGGCGAGAAGGACCGCATCGCGAGCGCCGCCCTCGCCGAACTCCCGGCCGAAGGCAGCGTCATCCTCGACGCGGGTTCGACGGTGGCCCGCCTGGCCGCCGCCCTCCCGCTGGACGCGGAACTGACGGCGGTCACCCACAGCCTCCCCACGGCCGCCCGCCTCGCCGACCACCCCGGCATCCAGCTCCACCTGGTCGGCGGCCGCGTCAGGCACCGTACGCGCGCCGCCGTCGACGCCTGGTCCCTGCGCGCCTACGGCGAGATCCGCGCCGACGTGCTCTTCCTCGCCGCCAACGGCTTCTCCGCCGCCCACGGCCTGACCACCCCCGACCTGGCCGAGGCCGCCGTGAAGCGCGCCGCCGTCGCCGCCGCCCGCCGGGTCGTCCTGCTCGCCGACTCCGCCAAGCACGGCAAGGAGCACTTCGCCCGCTTCGCCGACCTCGCCGACGTGGACCTGCTCATCACGGACACCGGCCTGACCGACACCGACGCCACCGCCATCGAGAACGCGGGCACGGCGGTCGTACGCGTATGACCCCCGGCCCCCGAGCGGCACACGAACACAGGAACACCCGGGTACGCACGCCGATGATCCTCACCGTCACCCCCAATCCCTCCCTCGACCGCACCTACGAGGTCCCCGCCCTCGGCCGCGGCGAGGTCATCCGCGCCACCGGCGAGCGCATGGACCCCGGCGGCAAGGGCGTCAACGTCTCCCGGGCCGTCGCCGCCGCGGGCGTGCGCACCCTCGCCGTCCTGCCGCTCGGCGGCGCCCCCGGCGCTCTCGTCGCCCGGCTCCTCGACGAGCAGGGCATCGAGGTCGCCCCGGTCCCCGTGGCCGGACAGACCCGTTCCAACATCGCCGTCGCCGAACCGGACGGCACCCTCACGAAGATCAACGCGCCCGGCCCCGAACTGACCCCCGCCGAGAGCGAGTCGCTGCTCGACGCCGTCGGCGCCCACTCCGCGCACGCCCACTGGATCGCCTGCTGCGGCAGCCTCCCGCGCGGCCTCGCCCCCTCCTGGTACGCCGAGCTCGTCGCCCGCTGCCACGCCGCCGGCGCCCGGATCGCCCTCGACACCTCGGGCCCCGCCCTGCTCGCCGCCCTCGCCGAACGCCCCGACGTCGTCAAGCCGAACGCCGAGGAGCTCGCCGGTGCCGTCGGCCGTCCCCTCACCACCGTCGGCGACGCCGTCAAGGCCGCAGAGGAACTGCGCGAACGCGGTGCCCGCGCCGTCCTCGCCAGCCTCGGCGCCGACGGCCAGCTCCTCGTCGACGCCTCCGGCACCCACTTCGCGTCCGCCCGCGTCGACGCCGTACGCAGCAACGTCGGCGCCGGCGACAGCTCCCTGGCCGGTTTCCTGATCGCGGGCGGCGCCGGACCGCGCGCCCTCGCCTCGGCCGTGGCGCACGGCGCCGCCGCCGTCCAGCTACCCGGCAGTGCCATGCCCACCCCGTCCGACCTGTCCCCGGACACCGTCACCGGCACGACCGAGATCCCCCTCGACCGCCCCCTGACAGAACCCGCGTAGGAGCCCGCGATGAGCAGTGCCATGATCACCGCGGACCTGGTCGACCTCGAACTCGACCGGTCCGCCGACTCCAAGGAAGCCGCGGCCCGCGCCCTGGCCACCCGCATGGTGGACCTCGGCCGCGTCACCGACCTCGACGGTTTCCTCGCCGATGTCGCCGCCCGCGAGGCCCAGATGCCGACGGGGCTCGACGGCGGCATCGGCATCCCGCACTGCCGCAGCGCCCACGTCACGGAGCCGACCCTGGCCTTCGGCCGCTCGGCGAACGGCATCGACTTCGGCGCCCCCGACGGCCCCGCCGACCTCGTCTTCCTCATAGCCGCCCCCGCGGGCGCCGACGACGACCACCTGACGATCCTGTCCGCCCTGGCCCGCAAGCTGATGAACGAAGAGTTCACCTCGGCACTGCGCACGGCAGCGGACGCGGAGTCGGCGGCGGCTCTGATCCGCGGTGAGCGCCCCGAGAGCGCGGCGGAAAGCCCCCCGGCGGCAACCGCCGTGCCGTTCCGCGTGGTGGCCGTCACCTCCTGCCCCACGGGCATCGCCCACACCTACATGGCAGCCGAGTCCCTGGAGCGGGCGGCCCACGAGGCGGGCGTGGAGTTGACGGCCGAGACCCAGGGCTCGGCAGGCTTCACCCGCCTCACGCCCGAGACCATCGCCGCCGCCGACGCGGTGATCCTCGCCCACGACGTCCCCGTACGGGAGAAGCCCCGCTTCGCGGGCAAGCCCACCGTCGACGTGGGCGTGAAGGCAGCCATCAGCCGCCCCGCCGAACTCCTCACGGAGGCAAGGGAGAAGGCGGCCCGCGGCGAAGTCACGGCCCCCGCGGGCCCGACCCCGGTGGAGTGCGCGGGGGACAGCGGCGACAGTTACGGCACCAAGCTGCGCAAGTGGCTGATGTCGGGCGTGAGTTACATGGTCCCCTTCGTGGCGGCGGGCGGTCTCCTCATCGCCCTCGGCTTCGCCATCGGCGGCTGGAAGATCGACAAGGCCCCGTCCGTGGCCGAGCACTTCGTGTGGACCGACCACACCAGTTGGGCGGCGCTCCTCTTCCAGACCGGCGGACTCGCCTTCGCCTTCCTCGTCCCGGTCCTCGCGGGCTACATCGCGTACGGCATGGCCGACCGCCCCGGCCTCGTACCCGGATTCGTCGGCGGTTCCGTCGCCGTCACCATCGACGCGGGCTTCCTCGGGGGCCTCGCCGCCGGTCTGCTCGCGGGCGCGGTGGTCCTCGGGATCCAGCGGGTCCGGATCCCGGCCGTGCTGCGCGGTCTCATGCCGGTGGTGGTGATCCCGCTGATCTCGGCGGCGGTCGTCGGCTTCCTGATGTTCCTCGTCGTCGGCAAGCCCATCGCCTCGTTGCAGAGCGCGCTGACCGACTGGCTCGAAGGGCTCACGGGCGCCAACGCGGTCATCCTCGGCGTCGTCCTCGGCCTGATGATGTGCTTCGACCTCGGCGGCCCGCTCAACAAGGTCGCGTACGCCTTCGCCGTCGGCGGGCTCGCCCACCCGACGGACGGCTCCCTGAAGGTGATGGCCGCCGCGATGGCGGCGGGCATGGTGCCGCCCCTCGCGATGGCCCTCGCCACCACCGTACGAGGACGTCTGTTCACCAGGACCGAGCGCGAGAACGGCAAGGCGGCCTGGTTCCTGGGTGCCTCCTTCATCACGGAGGGCGCGATTCCGTTCGCCGCCGCCGACCCGCTGCGGGTCATCCCCGCCTCGATGGCGGGCGGCGCCGTCACCGGCGCCCTGTCGATGGCGTTCGGCTGCACCCTGCGTGCCCCGCACGGCGGTGTCTTCGTGGTCCCGCTGATCGGGCAGCCGCTCCTTTACCTGGTCGCGATCGCCGCTGGTGTCGGTGTGTCGACGGCGGCGGTCGTCCTGCTCAAGGGCGCGCGGAAGACCACGGGACCTGCGGGCGACGGCGGTGCGGGAGACGCGGCGGCCCAGGGCGATGGCCCGGTGCCGGTGGCCGCTTGAGGGCCGGGTGCCGGTGGCCGCTTGATGGCCGGGTGCCGGTTGCCGCTTGAGGGCTCACGACGGACCGGTGAGAGTGACACAAGGGTGACAAGTGCGAGATGCGTCACTTCAGACGCAAAGGGCCATTGGCACCTCTGTTGTAGGTCTGGCCGCTGTTGTCTACTGAGCGCATGTTCCAGGGTGCATCGATCGTTCAGCAGACAGGCGTGGCCCTGCTCGCCGCGGTGACCGCGATCTGGGCCGTCACATTCCTGCACGTACAGCGCCGCCGCGCGGCCGAACTCCCGGCTCCGGGTGGCCCGTCGCTGCGCTCACTGCCCGTGCAGTCGGGCCCGCCGCGCGCGGAGTCCGTGGAGCTGACCGCGGACGAGCGCGCCGCGTTCGCCCGTCTCGTACGGCAATTCGGCGGCGGCCGGGCCTGACGGCCGCGCCGAACTGTCGCCCTAGCGGGCGCGGGTCGCGGGGAACGCGCGGGCTCTGCGGGCCATCGCCGCACGTGCCGCGTGCTCGCTCGTGTACACCTCGCACATGTGCCGGCCGTCGGCGGTCGCCGTGTGCTCGACCTCCCAGAGGCTGACCTCCGAGCCGTCGAACAGCAGGAACGCGTGCTCGTACAGCGAGAAGCCGAGGCGGGTCTCGCCGCTGATGCCTGACCGGCCGAAGGCCTGCGTGATCTGGTGCGCGAACGCGGAGCGCAGCAGCCGGGCGAAGTCGTCGCCCGGCCGGTCGTCGCCCGCCGGGTTCTCCGCGCGCCGCAGCAGACGGCGGGCGTGGTCGGCGGAGTCGTCCGGCACATAGGTGTGCCGCGGCTCGGGCGCGGGGGCCTGGAGGACGACGGAGAGCTCGCCCGCGGGGGTGTCCGGGGGCAGCGGAAGGCGGGCGGTGGCGACGCCTGCCTCCTCCTCGTCCAGATACAGCTCGTACTGAGCCGCACTGCCGGGGCCGGTGTTGTGCACGAGCTCCCAGAGGGTCATCGCCTGGCCGTCGGCGAGCAGCCAGGTGTGGCGGTACGTCTCGCGGTGCATGCCCGCGCTGTGGTGCGCGGAGTGCAGCGAACTGTCGTACGCCAGGGACCGTTCCAGGTGTCTGATGGCCTCGTCCGGCAGGTCGAAGGAGTTCAGGGCGCGGCTGAGCAGTCGCTCGAGATGCTCCTCGGGGGAGGCGGGCTCGGGCGACTCGGGTGGTTCGTACGCTGTCTCGTACGGGACGCTCACGGATACTCCCGGATGCTTCCGGCGTTGCTGCATGTCACCTTGTGCGTGCATACCGTAGCCCCTGGGTCCGACATCATGTCCGGGAACGGGAAAACGATCGAGCCGCACGGCAAGTTCCCGTGCGGCTCGCTGCGTTGGCGCCCGGACAAGTGCTGGGTGCGCTCTTGCGCGGGGGCGAACGTGCCCCGCGACCGGCCGCCGGTCAGGCGGCGCTGCCCGCCGTCCACTCGCTCCAGGACATGTTCCAGCCGTTCAGGCCGTTGTCGGCGGCGACGGTCTTGTCCGGGGAACCCTTGACCGTCACGACGTCACCGATGAGGGAGTTGTCGAAGAACCACTTGCCCATGGTGTCGCCCTGCGCACCCTGGGCGTCCTGGAGCCCCACACAGCCGTGGCTGGTGTTGGAGCTGCCGAAGATGGAGGGTGAACTCCAGTAGTTGCCGTGGATGAACGTGCCGGACGTCGAAAGACGCATGGCGTGCGGTACATCCTTGATGTCGTACTCCCCACCGAAGCCGACGGTCGAGCCGTTCATCCGCGTCTGCGTGAACTTCTCCGAGATCACCATCTGCCCGTTGTACGTCGGGTTCTGGGCGCTGCCCGCGGAGATCGGGACGGACTTGAGGACCTTGCCGTCGCGCTCGACCGTCATCGTCTTGGCGTTCACGTCGACGGTGGAGACCTGCGCGCGGCCGACGGTGAACGTGACCGTCTTGTCCTGTACGCCGGTCGCGTTCGCGGCGCCCTTCACACCGTCCAGCTCGATCTTCATGGTGACCTTGGAGCCGGCCTTCCAGTACTCCTGCGGCCTGAAGTCCAGGCGCTGGTTGCCGAACCAGTGGCCGACGACCTTCTGGCCACTGCTCGAGCTGACCGTGATGTGCGACTGCACGGCCTTCTTGTCGGTGATCGCCTTGTCGAAGTTGAAGGAGACCGGCATGCCGACGCCCACCGTGGTGCCACCGTCGGGGGTGTAGCTGCCGATGAAGCTGTTCGCGTTCGACACCGTCGTGAACGTCGCGTTCTCCGTGGCGGGACGGCCCTCGGAGTCCTTGGCGTTCGCGGTGACCTTGTACTTGGTGCCGCGCTCCAATTGCTCCTTCGGCTTCCAGGTGGAGCCGTCGGCGGACAGGGCGCCCTCGACGGCCTTGCCGGAGGCCACGTCCGTCATCTCGACGGTCGAGAGCTTGCCGTCCTTGACCTTCACGCCGGTGGCGTTGATGGAGGCGTCGGTCGCGCCGTCCTTGGAGGAGATGGATATCTGCGCCCCCGACGCGTCCTTGCCGCCACCGGACTTCTTGTCGTCCTTGGCGCCGGCGTCCCCGCCGCAGGCCGAGAGCGTCAGTGCGCCGACGGCCGCGAGCGCGGCGGTCGCCAGCAGCACCCGCCGACGGCGACGGTGCTGAGGCTGCGCTGCAATGTCCGGCGTTGTCACGAGCTGCTCCAAGTACGTCGTCTGATCCAGTACGAGTAAAGAGCGGCCCGACGGCGAAATGGTTCCGCCGCCCGATGTGAAGACCGGCACACCCGGCCGCCCCCTCCCACGCTAACAACCGTGGACCAAAAGGGACTTAGCGCCCCAGGCGGGTGCCGAGTGCGCAGATGCCTCCCTTGCCGGATATGCGGCTACTCTTCGCTATTCCTGATAAAGATCCCGGTATGCGAGAAATATTCCTCCCGGTGTCTCCACCGACTCCGCCGCGAGCAGCGCCCTGACGATCGCCCGCGTCACCATGTCCGCCCCCGCCGACAGGACCTCGTTCAGGGCGAGCGGGTCCGCCGCGTCCAGGTCCCGGTCGCCGGTCGACAGGGCGAACACCGTGTCACCGTCGTTCAGCAGATGCACCGGCCGCACCGCCCGGGCCATGCCGTCGTGCGAGGTGCCCGCGAGCTTCTGCGCCTGCGCCTTGGTCAGCGCGGCGTCGGTGGCGACCACGGCCAGCGTCGTGTTCAGCGGCGGCGACACATTACGCGCCGCCGCCGCGGCGAGCCGCTCCCGGGCCGCCGCGTGCACCCCGGCCGCCGGCCGCCGCACGTCCTCGTCACCGAAATACCGTCCGTACAGCACCCCCGTCCGCGGATCCATCCCCGACCCCGCCGCGTTCGCCACCACGAGCGCGGCAACCGTGACGCCCGAGCCGAGCACCGTGCTCGCCGTCCCGACCCCGCCCTTGACCTGCCCCACCACCGCCCCGGTCCCGGCGCCCACCCCGCCCTCGGGCACCGCGTGACCGCTCTCCCGGGCCGCCGCGTCAAGGACCGCCGCCCGCCCCGTCCCTGCGTCCGGCCGCGCCCCGTAATCGCCCCCGCGCCCCAGGTCGAACACGCACGCCGCGGGTACCACCGGCACCACGTGCCGCGGATCGGGCCCGACCCGCACCCCGCGGCCCCGCTCCTCCAGCCACGCCATCACCCCGCCCGCCGCGTCGAGCCCGTACGCGCTGCCGCCGGTCAGGACGACCGCCTCCACCCGCTGCACCAGGTTCCGCGGGTCGAGCGCGTCCGTCTCCCGGGTGCCTGGGCCCCCGCCGCGCACGTCCACGGCGGCGACCGCCCCGCCCTCCGGCGCGAGTACGACGGTGGTGCCGGTGAGCCAGCCGTCCCCTGCCCTCCCGGCGTGCCCGACGCGCAGCCCGGCCACATCGGTCAGCGCCCCGGCCCGCCCGGCTTCCGCAGCCACGTCAGGTACGTCACGTGTCGTCATGCGCCATGCGTACCACGGCCGTTGCCACCTGCCGCCGGAGCCTGCCGCGCCGCCCCCGCCCCCCGAGCCCCGTGCCCCGCCGCGGGGGCGCCCACCGGCGTACGCTGGAAGCATGAGCACCGCCCCCGCCCCCGAACCGCGCAATCCGAAGGATGCCGAGCCGAAGGACGCCGAGCCGAAGCCCCGGCAGGACGTCAAGAAGCCGGCGAGCGCGCTGGTCTTCGACGACCCGCTGGCCCAGCAGTCCTCGGACGATACGGATCGCGGGTGGGGCGAGCGGCCGACGTCGTCCGGCGACAGCGCCGCCGATCTCGCCCGCTTCCTGGACGAGAAGCCGCCCCACCACATCTGAGCCCGACCCCGCCCGGCACCTGGGCTTGGCTTGCGCCAGGCCCGCGCCCCGGACCCGCCACCCGCGCAGGGCGGCTCGTGCCAGGCCCGAACTCTGGGCCCGCCTCCCGCGCAGGGCGGCTCGTGCCAGGCCCGCGCCCCGGGCCCGCGCCCAGAGCAGGGCCCGAGTCTCCCGCCGGAACTACTGCGGCGAGCCGCCAGGCCCGGTCCCGCCACCGGCGCCTCCAGGGCCACCGGTGCTTCCAGGGCCCCCGGCGCCTCCAGGGCCCCCGGCGGTTCCGGAGCCGCCTGCGGCCCCGGAATCCGTGCTTCGCTGGGCGACCAGTACGTCGCGGATCTCCTTGAGCACCTCCAGCTCCGAGATCTCGATGACCTCCTGCGTGCCTTCCTTCGCCTGCCTGCGGGCGGTCTGCTTGGCCAGGTACTTCGCCATCGGCATGACCATCAGGAAGTAGACGACCGCCGCGGTGATCACAAAGCTGAGGGTCGCGCTGAGCACCGAGCCCCACATGATCGGGATGCCGCTCTCCGCCTCGCCGTTCTTCACCGCGCACGGCGACTTCAGGCAGGAGCTGTAGTGGTCGAGATCCTTGGTGCCGAAGGCGCCGACCAGGGGGTTGATGACACCCTTGACCACCGAGTTCACGACGTTCGTGAACGCGGCGCCGATGACCACCGCCACCGCCAGATCGACGACGTTGCCGCGCATCAGGAAGGCCTTGAAGCCCTGCCAGATGCCCGGTTCCTGCTTCTCGCTCACCACTGGGCCTTTCGTTGCATGTGCGGATCGTGCGGCGAATCGCTCCGCAACCTACGGCAGCGCGTGGCAGCCCTGTCCAGTTCGGTAACACGAACGAGCGACTCGACAGAGTTCCGTACCCGCTCATCGCAGCGTCACCGCAAGGCGCGCCGTCGCACTCGCCCCGACCAGTTGGGCCGCCGTCGAACGCGGCACGGAGAGGAGGACAAGGGCCCCGTCCCCGGCCACCGTGCCGGACGTCTCCGGCACCTGAGCCACCCTGGCCCCCGCAGCGACCACCCGCGGCGCGCTCCCGCCCGCCGCCGGACCCGCCCCCGCCCCCTCGGCCGCCACGACGTCCACGCGGACACCGGGCCGCAGCAACCGCACCGTCGCCGCGTCCGCGATCCGCACCGGCGCCGTCACCAGATGGGACGCCCGCCGCGACCGTAGCCGCGCACCGTCGTCACCGCCCCGGCCGGACGTCTCGCGGGACTCGGCGGACTCGCCGGACTCGCCGGACTCAGTGGACTCGGCTGACTCGGCGGCGGACTCCGCGACGCCCCGCGCTCCGGCTTCGCCGCGCACCGGCGGCCCCGCGGCCGCGAGCGCGGCGGCGGTCATCGCGAGTCCCGCGGCCAGCGCCCGCCTGCGATGCCGCATCAGCCGCCGCAGGCGCCGGCGTCCGCCGCGCACATGGAGCGGCGAGAAGTGCGGAATCCGGCAGGGCGGCGGTGCGCCGCTGCCACCGGGCGGCCCCGAGCAACCGCCCCCGCCGCCCCGCCGCGAGGCGCCCTCCCGCTCAGAGGCACCGCCCGGCTGCGAGACACCGTCCCGCGGTGAGGCACCGCCCGGCTGCGAGGTACCGTCCCGCGGTGAGGCACCGCCCGGCCGCGAGGCACCGTCCCGCTGAGAGACATGGAAAGAAGCACGCGCCATGACGACCACCGCCTGTCGTGAGAAGTGCGGATCCGGGTCCGGATTCCGTTCTCACGATGCGGGTTCGTGCCCCCGCCCCGCCGAGCCCCGTGGACTACTCACCGGTTGTGGACAACTCCCTCACCCGAACGGGGAGAGGCGGGACCAGGCGCGCCCTACGGCAGCCGTATCCCCGTCTCCATCCCGCCCAGCGCCCCCACGCACGCACAGTCCCGCCGGTGGTTCGCCGGCAGTCCCGCCACCGCGTCGAACAGCACCGTGCGCAGCCGGTCCACGTTCGCGGAGAAGACCCGCAGCACCTCCTCGTGGGAGACGCCCTCGCCGGTCCCCGCGCCCGCGTCCAGGTCGGTGACCAGGTTCAGCGAGGTGTAGCAGAGCTCGAGTTCACGGGCGAGGGGCGCCTCGGGGTGGCCGGTCATGCCCACCACGGACCAGCCCTGCGCGGCGTACCAGCGCGACTCGGCGCGGGTCGAGAACTGCGGCCCCTCGATCACCACGAGGGCGCCGCCGTCCACCGGCTCCCAGTCCCGGCCCCGCGCGGCCTTGAGCGCGGCCGCGCGGCCCGCTGGGCAATAGGGGTCGGCCAGCGACACGTGCACGACGTGCGGGGTGGTGCCGTCGGGCAGCGGTATGCCGTCGAAGTAGGTCGCGGGGCGGCTCTTGGTGCGGTCCACGAGCTGGTCGGGCACCAGGAGCGTCCCGGGCCCGTACTCGGGCCGCAGTCCGCCCACGGCGCACGGGGCGAGCACCTGGCGTACGCCCATGGAGCGCAGCGCCCACAGGTTGGCGCGGTAGTTGATGCGGTGCGGCGGGAGGCGGTGGTCGCGGCCGTGGCGCGGCAGGAACGCCACGCGCCGCCCGGCGAGCTCACCGAGGAACAGGGAGTCGCTGGGGGAGCCGTACGGGGTGTCGACGTGCACTTCGGTGACGTCTTCGAGGAAGGAGTAGAAACCGGAGCCGCCGATGACGCCGATCTCGGCCTGAGTCGCGTTCGCCGTGTTCACCATGGGCGGCACAGTAGCGGGACCCGGAAACGCCGAGGACCCCGCCGTCGTACGACAGCGGGGCCTCAAGAAGCTGAGCGCCCGTAAAGAGAAACGGGCCTGTGAAGTGCCGGGTCAGGCCGCCGAGGAGCTCGTCGACGACGTGCTGGACGACGAGGAGGCAGAGCCCGACGACGAAGACGACGAGGACGCCGAAGAAGACGTCGACGCGGACGTCGAGGACGGCTTGGGGTCCGAGGACTTCGAGCCGGACGACGACGAGGCGGACGCGGGCGCGCTGCTCGACGACGAACCACGGCTGTCGTTGCGGTAGAAGCCGGAGCCCTTGAAGACGATGCCGACGGCCGAGAACACCTTCTTGAGGCGTCCGTCGCAGTTCGGGCATACGGTCAGGGCGTCATCGGTGAACTTCTGCACCGCCTCGAGGCCCTCGCCGCACTCGGTGCACTGGTACTGGTACGTCGGCACTTGCTTCCTCCTGGCACTCTCACTCGATGAGTGCTAACGACGGTCCATAGTGACGTATTCCGCGGGATCAGTCCACCGTGACCGGCACGCGGTGACCGACGCCACGTGCCACGGTCCGCCCCGAGGACTTGGGGGTGAGCCGGGAGCGCAGGGCCAGGAGCACGGTCAGTGCGAGGACGGTGCCGCCGAGCGGCACGAGGAATCCCGCACCGTCCCAGAAGCGGTCCTCGAGCTGGCCCGCGACCGTGACGGCCGCCGCCTGCCCGAGCGCGACGGCGCCGGTGAGCCAGGTGAAGGCCTCCGTGCGCGCGGTCGGCGCGACCAGGCTGTCGACCAGTGTGTACCCGGTGATCAGGGCGGGTGCGATGCAGACGCCGACGAGCAGGCCGAGTCCGGCGAGCAGCGGCACGGAGTGCGCCGCCCACAGTCCGGCCGCCATCAGGGTCAGACCCACGTACCCGAAGAGGAGCCGCCGCTGCGGGGTGATCTTCCAGGCGATGGCGCCGCAGGCCACTCCGGAGAGCATGTTCCCGGCGGCGAACGTGCCGTACAGGACGCCGTTCAGGCCGGGCCTGCCGATGGACTCCGTGAAGGCGGCGAGCGAGACCTGCATGCCTCCGAAGACGGTGCCGATGCCGAGGAACGTGACGATCAGGACGCGCACTCCAGGTACCCGGAGCGCCGAATCGTGCCGTACGCGCGCGTGGCCGCCGGCCCCGGAGGGCTGCGGCTGGGTGCTCTTCTGCGCGGCGAAAAGGAGACCGCCGACGAGGGTCAGGCCCGCTTCGGTGAGCAGTCCCGCCGCCGGGTCGAAGCCCGTGCACAGGGCGGTGGCGAGCAGCGGTCCGAGGACGAAGGTCAGCTCGTCGGTGACGGACTCGAAGGCCGCCGCGGTCTGCGCGAGCGGGGTGCCCTGGAGCTGTGCGCCCCAGCGGGCCCGCACCATCGGCCCGATCTGCGGGGTCGAGGCGCCGGTGGGCACCGCGGCCACGAACAGCGTCCACAGGGGGGCGCCGGACAGGGCGAGCACGGTCAGGGCGACGCCGGACGCGCTGTGCACGAGGACGCCGGGAAGCAGCACGGCGCGCTGCCCGAAGCGGTCGGCGAGCTTGCCCACGAAGGGGGCGAAGAGGGCCATGGAGACGCCGGTGACGGCCGAGACGGCACCGGCGGCTCCGTACGAGCCCGTGGTGTGCTGCACGAGCAGCACGATGGAGATGGTCAGCATCGCGAACGGCTGCCGCGCGGCGAAGCCCGGAAGCAGGAAGGTCCAGGCGCGAGGGGTGCGCAGCAACTGTCCGTAGCCCGGTCGGGTTTCGGTGACCGTGGATGCCACGGCCCATGCCTTTCTGCTGCCTGGTAGCGCCCGTGCGGGGGCGCCGAGAGCTGTCCTCTTGCGCAGAACTGCGGTAGATACCGGGCCGCCCACTGCGGGGCGCCGCGGCCGCCATACGGTCGCGCCAGCTCTGCGTCAGACAGAGTTGGTTCGATCAGTGTCGTGCATACGGAAGTGTGCCTTCATACTACAGGTGCTGCGCAAGAGGAACCTGTGATTACGAGTCACTTCGAGTCCGGCACCCCCAGCCAGCCCACGAGCTTGCCGCCCTGGGCGACCGCCCGCAGCCGTTGCTCGGCGGCGTCGCGCACCGGGTCCGTCGCCACCACCAGGAGTTCGTCGTTCTGCCGCAGCACGGTCGTGGGGCTCGGTACGAAGGACTTCTCGTCGCGCACGACGAGCGTGACGGCGGAGCCCGCGGGCAGCCGCAGCTCGCCGATCTCGACGCCGTGCAGCTTGGAGCCCTCCGGGACGGGCACCGAGAGGAGATGTCCCCGCAGCCGCTCCAGGGGCGCCGACTCGATGCCGAGGTCGTCGGCGGCCGTGCCCTTGCCGAGTCCGAGGACGCGGGCGAGTCCGGGCAGCGTCGGGCCCTGCACCAGGGTGTAGACGACGACGAGTACGAAGACGATGTTGAAGATCTCCTCGTTGTTCTCGACGCCGTTCACCATCGGGATGGTGGCCAGGATGATGGGCACCGCGCCGCGCAGGCCGGCCCAGGACAGCAGCGCCTTCTCCTGCCAGGGCATCCGGAAGGGCAGCAGGCCGAGCACGACGGACAGGGGCCGGGCGACCACGGTCAGGAAGAGCCCGATGATCACGGCGGGCCAGATGTCGTCGAGCAGCAGGTGCGGGGTGACGAGCAGCCCGAGCAGCACGAACATGCCGATCTGGGCGATCCAGCCGACCCCTTCGGCGAAGCCGCGGGTCGCCGCCCAGTGCGGCAGCCTGGCGTTGCCGAGGATCATCGCGGCCAGGTACACGGCGAGGAATCCGCTGCCGTGGGCCATGGCTCCGGCGGCGTAGGCGGTGACGGCGATGGCCATCACCGCGATCGGATAGAGACCGGAAGCGGGCAGTGCCACGTGCCGCAGCCCGTACGCGCCGAGCCAGCCCACCGCGAGACCTATGGCCGCGCCGATGGCCAGCTCCAGGGCTATCTCACCGACGAGGACGTACCAGTGGTGCACGGGACCCGCGGTGGAGAAGGCCACGACCAGGATGACCACCGGGGCGTCGTTGAACCCGGACTCCGCCTCCAGGACCCCCGTGACCCGCGAGGGCAGGGGCACCCTGCGCAGCACGGAGAAGACCGCGGCCGCGTCCGTCGATGACACCACCGCGCCGATGATGAGGGCCTGCCGCCAGTCGAGCCCGACCAGATAGTGCGCGCCCGCGGCCGTCACGCCGACACTGGCCGCGACGCCGACGGTGGCGAGGCACGCGGCCATGGGCAGCGCCGGTTTGACCTCGTTCCACTTGGTGCCGAGGCCGCCCTCCGCCAGGATCACGACCAGGGCCGCGTACCCGATGACCTGGGTGAGCTGGGCGTTGTTGAAGGTGACATTGCCGATGCCGTCCTGGCCCATGGCGATGCCGATGCCGAGGTAGAGCAACAGACTGGGCAGCCCGCTCCGCGACGACAGGCGCACCGCGACGACCGCGACGAGCAGGACGAGCGAGCTGATGAGCAAGAGCTGGTTGAGGTCGTGGACAGACAGGGGCGTTCCTTCCGTCGTGCGAGCCGTGACGCTTCATGCGAGAGCCGGGGCACCTCGTACGAGAGCTGAGACACTTCGTGCGAGCCGTAATGCTTCGTTACTTTACCTAACTTTTAACGCACTCTTGACGGGCACCCCTGTGTCGCATCCCTTCTTTCGAACTTTTGTTCGACATCGGTTTCCGACTCCGCGTCCGAGGCCGTATCGCCCTGCGCCTATGGTTGCTCCAGCACTCCAGGACCCGCACACGCCCCGCCCTGCCGCGCGCGAAGGACAGCAAGGACAGCGATGCCCTCCAACACCAACGCCTCTTCCGGTCGCAAGTCCGGTAGGAAGAAGGGGCGCCGAGCCCGACTGATCGTGATCGTCCTGGTCCTGGCCGTCGTAGGAGGCATCGGCTTCGGCGCGTACTGGAGCATCAGCACGGTTCGCGCCTCCTTCCCGCAGACCAAGGGCACCATCGACCTCAAGGGCCTCTCCGGCCCGGTGGACGTCAAGCGGGACGGGAACGGGATCCCGCAGATCTACGCCGAGACCGACGAGGACCTGTTCATGGCACAGGGCTTCGTGCAGGCGCAGGACCGCTTCTGGGAGATGGACGTACGCCGCCATATGACCTCCGGCCGGCTCTCCGAGATGTTCGGCAAGAGCCAGGTCAAGACCGATGAGTTCCTGCGCACCCTCGGTTGGCACCACGTCGCCAAGAAGGAGTACGACTCCAAGCTCTCGCCGGAGACGAAGAAGTACCTCCAGGCGTACGCCAAGGGGGTCAACGCCTATCTCGACGGCAAGGACGGCAAGGACATCTCCGTCGAGTACGCGGCACTCTCCTTCAAGAACGACTACAAGCCGCAGAAGTGGACGCCCGTCGACTCCGTCGCCTGGCTCAAGGCCATGGCCTGGGACCTGCGCGGCAACATGCAGGACGAGATCGACCGCGCCCTGATGACGAGCCGTCTCGGCCCGTCGCAGATCAAGGACCTCTACCCGGAGTACCCGTACGACCTGCACAAGCCCATCGTCCAGGAGGGCCGCTACAACAAGCTCACCGAGGAGTTCGACAGCGACGACGACGCGACGGGCGGCGGCACGGGCGGCACGGGGACCGGCGGCACGGGCACCGGCACGGGCGGCACGGGGACCGGCGGCACCGCGGGCACCGGGACCGGCGGTACGGGTACGGGTGGCACCGGCGGCACGGGTGGCACCGGCACCGGCGGCACGGGCACGGGCGGCACCGCGGGCACCGGCCTGCAGTCCCAGCTCTCCGGCCTCTCCGACGTCCTGGACAAGATCCCGGACGCGGGCCTCGGCTCCAACGGCAACGGCATCGGGTCCAACTCCTGGGTGGTCTCCGGGGCGCACACCATCACCGGCAAGCCCCTCCTGGCCAACGACCCGCACCTGGCCCCGCAGTTGCCGTCCGTCTGGTACCAGATGGGCCTGCACTGCCGCTCCGTGTCGTCGAAGTGCCAGTACGACGTCAGCGGCTACACCTTCTCCGGCATGCCCGGCGTGGTCATCGGCCACAACAAGGACATCGCCTGGGGCATGACGAACCTCGGTGCCGACGTCACCGACCTCTACCTGGAGAAGTTCACCGCCGACGGCTACCAGTACGACGGCAAGATCAAGCCCTTCCGGCCCCGCGAGGAGAAGATCAAGGTCGCGGGCGGCAAGACCAAGACCATCACGGTCCGCGAGACCAACAACGGCCCGCTGATCTCCGACCGTGACGACGAGCTGGTCAAGGTCGGCAAGAAGGCCCAGGTCGACGCGGCGGCCCCGGACCGCGGCGACGGCTACGGCATCGCGCTGCGCTGGACCGCCCTTGAGCCCGGCAAGTCCATGGACGCCGTCTTCGAGCTGAACCGGGCCAAGAACTTCAAGGACTTCCGCAAGGCCGCCGCGTCCTTCGAGGTGCCCTCGCAGAACCTGATCTACGCCGACACCGAGGGCAACATCGGCTACCAGGCCCCCGGCAGGATCCCCACCCGCGGCAAGGGTGACGGTTCGCTGCCCTCGCCGGGCTGGGACCCGGACTACCGCTGGGGCGACCCCATCCCGCAGGACGCCCTGCCGTACGAGTACAACCCCAAGCGCGGCTACATCGTCACCGCCAACCAGGCAGTGATCGACGGCGGCGAGGGCAAGAAGTACCCGTACAAGCTCACGGCGGACTGGGGCTACGGCGCGCGCAGCCAGCGCATCGACGACCTCATCAAGGCGAAGACGAAGAACGGCGGCAAGATCTCCACGGAGGACATGCGGCTGATGCAGACGGACAACAGCAGCGAGATCGCCCGGCTGCTCGTGCCCAAGCTGCTCAAGATCGACATCGCCGACAAGCACGTCCGTGAGGCGCAGAAGCTCCTGGAGGGCTGGGACTACACCCAGGACGCCGACTCGGCCGCCGCCGCGTACTTCAACGCGGTGTGGCGCAGCATCCTCCAGCTCTCCATCGGCAACAAGCTGCCCAAGGAGCTGCGGGTCAAGGGCCAGTGCCTGTCCGTCGAGCCGGCCGGGAACACCCGTCCCGCCGACGAGGAGAACCGGGTGCGCGAGTGCGGTGAGCGGGACGCGGACTCCGCGCAGCCCGACGGCGGCGACCGTTACTTCGAGGTCATCCGCAAGAACCTCGACAACAAGGACAGTGACTGGTGGAAGTCGCCGGGCACGCGCACGGACGCGGAGACCAAGAACCGCGACCAGTTGTTCGCGCGGGCCATGGAGGACGCCCGCTGGGACCTCACGGCCAAGCTCGGCAAGGACATCGACACCTGGAGCTGGGGCCGGCTGCACCGCCTCACGCTGAAGAACCAGACGCTCGGCACCGACGGCCCCGGCTGGCTCCAGTGGGTCCTCAACCGCGGCCCCCACAAGCTGGGCGGCGGCGAGGCCACGGTCAACGCCACCGGCTGGAACGCGGCGGGCGGCTACGGAGTGATCTGGGTGCCGTCCATGCGGATGGTCGTGAACCTGAAGGACCTCGACAAGTCCCGGTGGATCAACCTGACCGGCGCGTCCGGGCACGCCTACAGCGAGCACTACACCGACCAGACCAGCAAGTGGATCAAGGGCGAGCTGCTGCCGTGGGCCTACTCCGAGAAGGCCGTCGACGACAGCACGGACGACACCCTGGTGCTCAAGCCCTAGCCCTGACGGGTAGGACCACCAGGGACAGGTGAGACGCGGGAGGGGCCGCCACGCGCGCGTGGCGGCCCCTCCCGCGTCTTCGTACGAGGCGGCTCTTTGCGCGTCTTCGTATCTTTACGCGTCTTCGTACGTCGCGGCCGGGTCAGACGAAGCGGCGGGTGCCCGTCGGTGTGACCACGGCGTGGACCGGCCGGTCGTGCGCCTCGCCGGGGACGTGCGCGACCACTTCGGAGTCGTACAGGAGCACGACGAGGGCGGACGGGACGGCCGCGCGCTCCAGGCGGGTGAGCACACGGTCGTAGGAGCCGCCGCCGCGCCCGAGCCGCGTCCCCAGCTCGTCCACCGCGAGCCCGGGGAGCAGCACGGCGTCCGCCTCCAGGACCGCGTCGGGGCCGAGCCGTTCGCCGGCCGGTTCCAAGAGGGTCATCCGGCCGGGGTGTTGCACCTGGACGAGGGAATCCGGCCCGTCGTACGCCGCCCAGTCCAGGTCGTTGTCCGGGAGCAGGACGGGCAGCAGGACCCGGGTCCCGCGCGCGTGCAGGGCGTCCAGGAGGGCATGTGTGCCCGGTTCGGTGCCCACGGAGACATAGGCGGCGACCGTGCGGGCGGTGGAGAGTTCGGGAAGTTCCAGGGCGCGCTCGGCGAGCGCGGCGGCGGCCTTCTGCGTGTCACCGGCCGTCAACCCGCGTCTCACCGTGAGGATCTCTCCTCGCAACGTGCGCTTGGTTCCCTTGCCGGGGCCGGGTTGCTCCATGGTGAACTCACAAATCCTTCCTATTGTGCGCACATGTGGGCCAATATTCCGGAGCCACAGATTCCTCACATAGGCACCGGTTAAGGTAACGCTCATGACTCAGTCTCCCCCCAAGATCACGAAGGCTGTCATTCCAGCAGCGGGTCTTGGTACGCGCTTCTTGCCCGCCACGAAGGCCACGCCCAAGGAGATGCTGCCGG
Source organism: Streptomyces aureocirculatus (assembly GCF_000720475.1). Taxonomy (GTDB): domain Bacteria; phylum Actinomycetota; class Actinomycetes; order Streptomycetales; family Streptomycetaceae; genus Streptomyces; species Streptomyces aureocirculatus. The sequence goes on along the minus strand of NZ_JOAP01000009.1, from coordinate 62,143 downwards.
TCGTCGACAAGCCGGCGATCCAGTACGTGGTCGAAGAGGCTGTCGCAGCGGGTCTGGACGACGTCCTCATGGTCACGGGCCGCAACAAGCGCCCCCTGGAGGACCACTTCGACCGTAACTACGAGCTGGAGTCGGCCCTGGCCAAGAAGGGCGACGAGTCCCGGCTCGCCAAGGTCCAGGAGTCCAGCGACCTGGCCACCATGCACTACGTCCGCCAGGGTGACCCCAGAGGTCTCGGCCACGCGGTCCTGTGCGCCGCTCCCCACGTCGGCCGCGAGCCGTTCGCCGTCCTCCTCGGCGACGACCTGATCGACCCGCGCGACCCGCTGCTCCAGCGCATGGTCGAGGTCCAGGAGGAGCACGGCGGCAGCGTCATCGCGCTCATGGAGGTCGCGCCGGAGCAGGTCCACCTCTACGGCTGCGCGGCGGTGAAGCCCACCGGGGACAGCGACGTCGTGGAGGTCACCGGCCTGGTGGAGAAGCCGGAGCCCGCCGACGCGCCCAGCAACTACGCGATCATCGGCCGGTATGTCCTGGACCCGCACATCTTCGACATACTGCGTAAGACCGAGCCGGGCCGCGGTGGCGAGATCCAGCTCACCGACGCGCTCCAGCAGCTCGCCGCGACGCATCAGTCGGCGGCCGCAGCCACGGAGAAGATCGGCGGCCCGGTGCACGGCGTGGTCTTCGAGGGCCGCCGCTATGACACCGGCGACCGCGGCGACTATCTGCGTGCCATTGTCAGACTCGCGTGCGAACGTGAAGACCTGGGCCCGGACTTCAAGGCCTGGCTTCGCAGTTACGTCACCGAGGAGATGTAGCACTTGAGCAGCAGCGGCACGACGACGCACCACGGCACGGAAGGGACGGACGGCGCGCACGGAGGTGCCGCCCCCGTGCCGCCGGGCCACGGCCACGACGCGTCCCGGGGCACCGGCCGGTTGTGGTCGGTGGACGAGCATCTGGACGACATCCTCACCACCGTCCGACCGCTCGAACCGATCGTGCTGCAACTGCTCGACGCCCAGGGCTGCGTCCTCGTCGAGGACATCACGGTGCCCGTCTCACTGCCGCCCTTCGACAACAGCTCCATGGACGGGTACGCGGTCCGGGTGGCCGACGTCGCGGGCGCGAGCGAGGAGTTCCCCGCCGTGCTCACCGTCATCGGGGACGTCGCCGCGGGCCAGGGCGAGCAGCCCACGGTCGGCGCGGGCGAGGCGGCCCGCATCATGACCGGCGCCCCGCTGCCGCCCGGCGCCGAGGCCGTGGTGCCCGTGGAGTGGACCGACGGCGGGCTCGGCGAGGGCACCGCCGCAGGGATGCGGGCCCACAGCACCGCCCCCGAGGGCGCCTCCGGCGAAGTCCGCGTGTACCGCCCCGCGGAGGCACGCGCACACGTGCGTGCGCAGGGCAGCGACGTCCGCGCGGGCGACCGCGCCCTGGCGGCGGGCACGATCCTCGGCCCGCCGCAGATCGCCCTGCTCGCCGCGATCGGCCGGGGCACGGTCAAGGTGCGCCCGCGCCCGCGCGTGGTCGTCCTGTCCACCGGCAGCGAACTGATCCAGCCCGGCGAGGAGTTGGCCCCCGGCCAGATCTACGACTCCAACAGCTTCGCCCTCACCGCCGCCGCCCGCGACGCCGGAGCCATCGCCTACCGCGTCGGCGCGGTCACCGACGACGTCGAGATCCTGCGCTCCACCATCGAGGACCAGCTCATCCGCGCCGACCTGGTGGTCACCACGGGCGGCGTCAGCGTGGGCGCGTACGACGTCGTCAAGGAGGCGCTCGACTCGATCGGCGACCCGGACGACGAGGAGGGCCTCGGCGCGGGCGGGGGCGTGGAGTTCCGCAAGCTCGCCATGCAGCCCGGCAAGCCGCAGGGCTTCGGCGCCATCGGCCCCGACCACACCCCGCTGCTCGCGCTGCCGGGCAACCCCGTGTCCTCGTACGTCTCCTTCGAGATCTTCGTACGCCCCGTCGTGCGCGCGCTGATGGGCCTGACCGACCTGCACAGGACCACCGTCCGCGCCCGGCTCACCGCCGACGAGCCGCTGACCTCGCCGTCGGGGCGGCGCCAGTTCCTGCGCGGGCGGTACGACGCCGACGCGGGCACGGTCACGCCGGTCGGCGGCGCGGGCTCGCACCTCGTCGCCGCGCTCGCGCAGGCGGACGCGCTGATCGTCGTCCCTGAGGCCACGACGTCCGTGGAGCCCGGCACGGAGGTCGGCGTGGTCCTGCTCGGCTGACGTGCGCCCGGCGCCGACCGGCCCGCGAGCGCACCCGGCCCGCCCCCGCGGGCCGGGCCCGGGGCACCGCGGGGCAGGGGCGACGTGCTCGGGCGGCGCGGCGGCGGGACGGTACTGTGTCGCGCACAGCAGGCCCGCGCACCGCACCGCGCGGAGCCCGGACCGGGAGCGCCACAGCACATGAGCACGCAGCAGCGACTGACGCACATCGACGAGGCGGGCGCTGCCCGCATGGTCGACGTATCCGAGAAGGACGTGACCGCCCGCACGGCGCGCGCGAGCGGCCGGGTGCTCGTCTCGCCCCGCGTGATCGAACTGCTGCGGGGTGCGGGCGTGCCCAAGGGCGACGCCCTGGCGACGGCCCGCATCGCGGGCATCATGGGCGCCAAACGCACCCCCGACCTGATCCCGCTCTGCCACCCGCTGGCCGTCTCCGGCGTCGAGGTGGACCTGACGGTCGCCGACGACGCCGTGGAGATCCTCGCCACCGTGAAGACGACCGACCGCACCGGCGTCGAGATGGAGGCCCTCACCGCGGTCACCGTCGCCGCCCTCACCGTCATCGACATGGTCAAGGCCGTCGACAAGGGCGCCGTCATCACGGACGTACAGGTCGAGGAGAAGACCGGCGGCAAGTCGGGCGCCTGGCACCGGCGGAGTGCCCCGGGGGGCGGGGGTGAGGGCGCCCCGGGCGCCGGGGGCAGGTCCGGAGCCGAGGGCGTGCCGGGAGCCGGGGGCCGGTCCGGAGCCGAGGGCGCGCCGGGAGCCGGGGGCGGGGCGGGTGCCGCCGCTTCGGGCGGCGACGGGGAGCAGGGGGCCGGGGGCGTGCGGGGAGCCGGAGCATGAGGTACCGCGCGCTCGTCGTCACCGCCTCCAACCGCGCCGCCGCCGGTGTCTACGCCGACAAGGGCGGCCCGATCCTCGTCGAGGGGCTCAGTGCCCTCGGCTTCACCGTCGACGGGCCCCGGGTCGTACCCGACGGCGCCCCCGTCGAGCGGGCCCTGCGCGAGGGCGTCGCCGCGGCCTACGACGTCATCCTCACCACCGGCGGCACCGGCATCTCGCCCACCGACTCCACGCCCGAGGCCACCCGCCGCGTCATCGACCACGAAGTGCCGGGGATCGCGGAGTCGATCCGTGCCCACGGCCGCGAGAAGGTGCCGACGGCCGCCCTGTCCCGCGGCCTCGCGGGCGTCGCGGGACGCACCCTCATCGTGAACCTGCCGGGTTCGAGCGGCGGCGTACGCGACGGAATCGCCGTCCTCTCGCCCCTGTTGGTGCACGCCGTCGACCAGCTCCGCGGCGGCGACCATCCCAGAAGCGACGGGGGTGCGAGCTGAACAGCGTCGGCTGGCCCGTCGAGCTGACGGACGGCGACGTCGTCCTGCGGCCGATAAAACTCCGCGACCAGCGCGCCTGGCGGGAGGTCAACCGGCGCAACCGGGACTGGCTGCGACCCTGGGAGGCCACCATCCCGCCGCCGACGCCGAGCGGCCCCGTCACCCACCGCCCCACCTACCGGCAGATGGTCCGGCACCTGCGCGCGGAGGCGAGCGCGGGCCGCATGCTGCCGTTCGTCATCGAGTACCAGGGCCGCCTCGTCGGACAGTTGACGGTCGCCGGCATCACCTGGGGCTCGATGTGCTCCGCGCACGTGGGCTACTGGGTCGACGAGTCGGTCGCGGGGCGCGGGGTGATGCCGACGGCCGTGGCGCTCGCCGTCGACCACTGCTTCCGGACCGTGGGGCTGCACCGCGTCGAGGTCTGCATCCGGCCCGAGAACGCGCCGAGCCGCCGGGTGGTGGAGAAACTAGGTTTCCGCGAGGAGGGGCTGCGGCCCCGCTATCTGCACATCGACGGGGCGTGGCGCGACCACCTCGTGTTCGCGCTCACCGAGGAGGAGGTGCCTGAGGGCCTCGTGCAGCGCTGGCACCGGGCGCGTTCGCGGAAGACGGCGTGATGACGTGAAGGCGTGAAGGCGTGAAGGCGTGCAGGCGTGCAGGCTTGAGTGCGTGAAGGCCTGACGGGCCATCGGGCCGTCGGGCGGTCGGTCGCGCGTTCCCGCGCCGCTCGGACCGACACAATGCCGACTCTCATAAATGAAATACCTGTTCGAAATTGGTCGCTGAGAGACCGTTAAATTCGCGGTCCTGCCGGTGTGTTGATCGCATCAGTCACAAAAAAAGTTCGAGATATCAGCCAGATCGTGCGACACACCGGCGCGATTGGCGGATGGCCTCGACAAAACCCCTCTACCGTGTGAGGCGTGAGCAGCAGCGGCCTCATCTACGCAGTCATCGTCGGGGCCTGGGCCGCCTACTTGGTGCCGATGTGGCTCCGTAGGCAGGACGAGCTCAACGAAGCCCGTCCGACGGAACGCTTCAGCACCGCCATCCGGCTGCTTTCCGGACGGGCGGGAATGGAGCGCCGGTACGCCAGGGACCTGCAAGCGCGCTCGCCCGAAGAGGAGGAGTCGCGCGGCGACCCGGACGTCATCACCGACTCGGTGGACGTACGGGCCTTCGCCGTGCCTCCGGAGGAGGAACGCGAGGAGCGCCCCGCGGAGTCGCGTGGCCGTCCGGCCGCCGCCGCCGAGCAGGCCAAACCCTCGGTCAAGGCGCGGCTGGGGGGCAGGCCGGGGGCCAAGTACGGCGCGAGGCCGGGTGCACGGGCCGCCGGGGGCTCCGGCGGAGCCCCCGGCGGGACCCCCGGCGGAAGCGCCCCCGGGGGCCAGGGCGGGAATCCTGGCGGAAGCGTCGCCGGAAACCCCGACGGGGGCTTCGCCGGGAACCCTGACGGAAGCCACGCCGGGAACCCTGGCGGAAGGTCCGCCGGAAACCCCGACGGGGGCTTCGCCGGGAACCCTGACGGAAGCCACGCCGGGAACCCCGGCGGTAGGCCCGGCGCCAGGCCCGCCGGACGGCCCGGCGCAAGCTCCGCCGGGCGGTCCGCCGGAAGTTCCGGCGCCAGGCCCGCCGGAAGTCCCGGTGCGGGCGTTGGCGCGGGTCGTGCCAACGGCCCGTCCCAGGCGGCCCGCCGCGCCGCCGCGGCCGACGCCGCCGCTCGGGCCCGGCGCACCAAGGTCCTCGCCCGGCGCAGGCGCACGACCGTCATGCTGTTCGTGGCCTTCACGCTCGGCACGGTCGTCGCCGCGGTCGGCGGACTCGCCTTCCTGTGGGCGCCCGCGGCCCCCGCCGCGCTGCTGAGCGCGTACATCGCCTATCTGCGCCGCCAGGAGCACCGCAGGTTCACGTACACGATGGACCGGCGCCGCGCCGAGGCCGCCGCGCGGCAACTGCGCGAGCGGCAGCGCCGCGGGCACGGCACGGGCGCCGAACCCGCCGCGGAGGAGCCCGCGCCGGAACCCGACCCGGGGCTCTCCGCCCTCGCGGCGGACCGTCGCGCCCTCGTCGAGCAGACCGACCACGCCGAGTGGGTCGACCAGCAGCGCGAGCGGCAGCACGGACCCGGCCGCGCCGACAGTTGGGACCCAGTCCCGGTGCCGCTGCCCACCTATGTGACGGCTCCCGTCGCGCCCCGCGCCACCGGCAGCATCGACCTGGGCGCCCCCGACACCTGGAGCTCGGCCCGGTCGAGCGCCGCCCAGCCCGCCGACGCGGCCGCCAGTGACGGCCGGGAAGCCGCGCAGGGCGCCGACGCGTCCGCGCGCGCCGACGAACGGCGTGCCGACGACGGCGACGGCGGCGCCGACGGCGGCCGCAGCGACGCCCGCCGCGCCGCCTCCGCCCGCCGCTCCCGCGAGCGCGGCCGCACCCCGCTGTTCGACCAGTACGACGACGCGGCCGAGGGCGACGGGCGCCCCCGCGCGGCCAACGAGTGACCTTCGGGGACCCTCCTCGATCCGCCGCCCTGACCAGCGCGGGAACGGATTTCCAAGCACCCGGATGGGGATGCTAGAGTTTCACTCGTTGCAAGGGCCTGTGGCGCAGTCTGGTAGCGCACCTCGTTCGCATCGAGGGGGTCTGGGGTTCAAATCCCCACAGGTCCACTGCACATGAAGATCCCGTCCGATCGGAAGATCGGGCGGGATCTTTGCGTTCTCAGTCGGGGACGACCGCGAGGGCGAGGTGCCGCAGGCGGGCGTGGGTGGCGACGACCTCGTACGACGAGACCCTGCCGGTGTCCACCGTGACCCTGAGGGCCAGGAGCAGTCGGCCCCGGGGGGCCACCACGATGCCGGGCGCGCCGTCGACCAGGGCGAGGGCCGCGTACCGGGCGTTCGCGGTGAGCAGGACCGTCTCGCGGGCGACCGCGTCCGCGCCGCGGATCTCGGGGGCGGTGCCCAGGGGCAGCGCAGCGGGGTCGGCGCGGCGTACGACGTCGGGGGCCAGGACGGCGAGCAGGGCGTCGAGGTCGCCGCCGCGGGCCGCGGCCAGGAAGGCCTCGACGACGTGCCGGTGCCGGGTCAGCTCCGCCGCGGGGAGCGCCGGGGTGCCGCGCACCTTGCCGCGGGCGCGGCTCGCCAGCTTCTTCGTGGCGGCAGGGGAACGCTCCACGACGGGTGCGATGCGGTCGAAGGGCACCGCGAACGTGTCGTGCAGGACGAAGGCGACGCGTTCGGCGGGGGTGAGCGTGTCCAACACCACAAGGAGGGCGCGGCCCACCGACTCGACCAGGAGCACCTCGTCCTCCGGGCCGCGCGCATCGGCATCGGTGAGGGTGGCGGCGGCGGTACGGGTGACGTGGTCGGGGACGTGGTCGCCCACCAGTTCCTCCCGGCGCGATGCCCGGGTCCGCAGCAGGTCGAGGCAGATGCGGGAGATCACCGTCGTCAGCCACGCAGGGAGGCTCTCCACGCGGGCGACGGTGCCCGGATCCGTGCGGCTCAGCCGCAGCCAGGTCTCCTGGACGGCGTCGTCCGCCTCGGCCGGGGACCCGAGCATGCGGTACGCCACGGCACGCAGCTTCCCGCGGTGCGTCTCGAAACGGTCGGCGAGAGCGGCCTGCTCGTCCATCGGTCACCTTTCCCCGGCGTGCTCCGTCACCTCCTTGACGTAGCCGACCGTACGGAAGTGACAAGGAGCGTGTGCCGTGAGTGGTGTGGGGCGAGGCGGGGTTCTGCTGCATCTGGATTCCAGTGCCGACCGGCGAGGGGGCTCGGTGACCCGGCGGCTCACCGGGGAGTTCGCGCGGATCTGGCGGGAGCGGCACGGGGGCGCCGGATACCGCTACCGGGACCTGGCCGAGGCGCCGGTGCCGTTGGTGGGCTCCGGCTATGTCGGGCTCGGGACGCGGGTGGAGCGGCAGGGGGTCGTACCGCCCGCGAAGGTGGCCGCGCTCGTGGAGGGCGCCGATGAGGAGCGGGAGTGGGCGCTGACGCTGCCCCTCGTCGAGGAGGTGCGGGCGGTGGGCGCGGCGGCGGGGACCCTGCTCGTCGGTGTGCCCATGTACAACTTCGGGGTGCCCGCGGCCCTGAAGGCGTGGATCGACCGGGTGTCCTTCCCCGGCGTCTTCACCGATCCGGACAGCGGGCGGGCGCTGCTCGGGGACGCGCGGGTCGTGGTGGTCGCCGCTTGTGGCGGGGGGTACGGGGCGGGGGCGCCGCTGGCCGCCTGTGACTTCCAGGTGCCTTATCTGCGGGCCTACTTCGCGCGGCTCGGGGTGGCGGCGGAGCAACTGCACGTGGTGCGGGCCGAGCTGACCCGGGCCCGGGAGATCCCCGGCCTCGCCGCCTTCCGGGACGCCGCGGACGCCTCCCTCGCGGCGGCCCGGGAGGCGGTGACCGGGCTCGCCGGGCCCGCCGGGAGCTGACGGGCCCTAGCGCAGGGGCTTGGCGTAGCAGCGGCTGAGTTCGTGGTTGCGGTAGTAGCCGAACTTGGGGCAGGGGGAGTAGCCGCTGGAGGTGTAGAGGGCGATGGCCTCCGGCTGCTTGGTGCCGGTCTCCAGGACCATGCGCCGGCGGCCCGCGGCGTGGGCGTCGTCCTCCAGGGCGGCCAGGATGCGGCGGGCGAGGCCGAGCCCCCGGGCCTCCGGCGTCACGTACATGCGCTTGATCTCGGCGTCGCCGTCCGCGTACCCCTCGCCGTTCTCGTCCATGGTGCGCCAGCCGCCGGTGGCCAGCGGGGTGCCCGCGTCGTCGTACGCGATCAGATACAGGCCGACGGGGGTCTTGAACATGCTGGGATCCAGGTACGTCACGTCGCCCTCGTCGCCGTAGCGCTCGGCGTATTCGAGCTGGACACGGTCGTTCAGCTTGATCGCGTCGGGGTGGTCGAAGGCGACGGTCTGTATCTGTATGCTCACGCGTTCAATCGTACTTCTATGCAAACCCTCGGCCTGGTGGCGCATGGTACTGGAACCCCGGCACCCCATTCGGGGGCCGGGGCCGCATCGTATGCACCGGACGCACCGGATCTACAAGGCAGTAGGCTTCACGTGCTGGAGTGATCTTCGCTTCGCCGTATGTCGGCCAGAGCACCACATGGTGCACTGCCGCTTGAACGCAGCCGGTGTGTGGTGCGTTGGGTGGTTGTTCTTGTTGCTCGGTAGGCCTGGGCAGCCCTGAGTGTCAGGCGTGGTCCTGGGAGCCTCTGCATGCCTGGGGTGGCGTACCCACCTACGAAAATGGCGTGCTATCCGACGGTCGGGTTTCCGGCGCCCGGGCACATGTCCCGTTCGCCCTCGGCCTGATGTGCGGGGGCGGGTTCGCCCGGCGCCGTGTTCGGGAAGTAGGCGCCGCACGCGGCCCACCCCGACTGGGAGCACTCGCCGGGGTCGAGGCGTCGCCCGCGGTGTCTGTGTTCACACATGACCAGTTTCTCCCTTGGGCGGTGGGATGGTGCTGAACGGTGTGGTGCTCTCCCGACGCGCCGAGCCTGGCTGTCTGGGGAGGGTCAGAAGGTGGCGGGAAGATTGTGCTTCTGCCCGTCGGCTGACTGTCCGGGGCGGCCGGCGATCTCAAAGAGCATGAAGATCCGTGCGCCGCTGTATGCGGTCGAGCAGGGCCTCGACCGCGGGCAGCGCCATCACGCGGGCGAGGCCACCGGCGACGGCGAGGGCACCGGTGACCCTGGGCAGGGTCTCATCGCGTACAGCGGGATCGTATGAGGGCCGCGGCGCCCACAAGAAGACCGGCGCCAACGGCGCCACCGCACTCAACTCCGCGCACTACGCGGTGTGCGCCATGCTCGGCAACACCGGACTGGCCACCCCGACCGATGACCGGCTCGACGGGACCCCAGACGGGGCCTGGGCGGGGGCGGTGGTCGAGGTTGGCGCGGGTCCTCCTGGGGTGGTGTCCGGGGCCGTGCGTGCCTGGCGCTCGGCCGGATGCGCGCAAACGGAAAGGGGACCCGCGCCTGGCGGGCCCCCTTCGGGACGGTGCTGGCGTGTCCAGACGTCAGCGGACGTCGAACGAGTGCGTCTGCCAGCCGCTGGTAGGCGCACAGCCAGCGAGCCGGGCAAAGCTGGTGGTGTTACCGGCGTACGTCTGCATGCACTTGTTGTGTGCCTGGTTCTTCAGCAGGGGCCGACTGGGCTTGCTGGAGTCCTCCAAGCTGAAGATCTGCTCATCCCATCGGGAATCACACGGACGCTGCTGGATCGCTTCCGCGTCGCCGCCGCTAACGGCAGTGACGCACATGTCACTGTGGAGATTGCGCAGCATGAAGGTCGTGTTGCTCACCGGCTCGACGGCCCATTTCTGGGACAGGTCGTCGGTGTCGTTCTGGTACTGGATCTGAGCGCCGCCGACCGTCGAGTTACCGGCGACGCCAAGGACATGGCCCAGTTGCCAACTGCGGATCTTGGTGCCGCTCAACGGTGCGGCGTCGGCGCTGCTTACACCGAGGACGGTTGCAGCCAGAGCTACGACGACGCTGAGGCAGGCGGAACGAAAGCGCATGGGGAACTCCTCTGCTCTGGAGCCGACCCACGTCGGATCGGCCCCTTACGTTCCGTATGCAAGCAGGAGTAACGAGTAGCTGAGCAGGGGGTTCGAATAGCGTCATGCCAACGTGTAAAGGGCTGCGCCCCAAACCTGGATATGAAGCATCGGCGCGGAGGCTGCGCACTACCAAGTGCCCCATTGCCGCCCTCTTTCTCACCACTCAGCGCGCCATGGACCCGAGCAGAACGCCATCCTGCGACACCTTGTCCGCCGAGTCGTCCTACCCGTGGCCCCGAGGGCGTCACAGTGCAGGTGCACCCGGTGTGGGAGCCTGATCCCTGGCCCAAGGAGGAAGAGGCCGGCAAAGAGTTAGGCGAGTGTTTTGCTCACAGTGACCAGCGTGAATGTAAACGGCCTGCGTGCCGCCGCCAAGAAGGGCTTCGTGGAGTGGCTCGCAGGGACCGACGCGGACGTGCTGTGTCTGCAGGAGGTGCGGGCCGAGCCGCAGCAACTGCCCGACGAGGTGCGCGCCCCCGAGGGCTGGTACGTCACGCACGCCCCGGCCGCCGCCAAGGGCCGCGCCGGGGTGTCGCTGTACACGCGGCGCGAGCCGGAGCGGGTACGGGTGGGATTCGGGTCCGCCGAGTTCGACGGCAGCGGGCGCTATGTGGAGGCCGACCTGCCCGGCGTCACCGTCGCCAGCCTCTACCTCCCCTCGGGCGAGGTGGGCACCGAGCGCCAGGACGAGAAGGTCCGGTTCATGGGCGAGTTCCTCGTACATCTGAAGGAGCTCAAGGCGAAGGCCGCGGCGGACGGGCGCGAGGTCCTGGTCTGCGGTGACTGGAACATCGCCCACCAGGAGGCCGACCTCAAGAACTGGCGGGGCAACAAGAGGAACTCCGGCTTCCTGCCCGAGGAGCGGGCCTGGATGACGGAGGTCTTCGAGGAGTTCGGGGACGTCGTACGCGCGCTGCACCCGGACGTCGAGGGCCCCTACTCCTGGTGGTCCTACCGGGGCCGCGCCTTCGACAACGACACGGGCTGGCGCATCGACTACCACGTGGCGACGCCGGGTCTCGCCGAACGGGCGGTCAAGGGGTACGTGGAGCGGGCGGCCACCCACGCCGAGCGCTGGTCGGACCACGCGCCGGTGACCGTCGTCTACGAGTAGGCCAGTCGGCTACCGGCAGGCCAAGACACGGCGAAAAGTCCGGTCGAGGGCTGTCCCGGCCCCGTACCGCATGGCAGATTGCGGTCGCGTACGCGACAAGCGTCGCGCCGACTGCCGGTCACGCGGGGGTGCTTCATGTCTGCTGGTCTTTCCAGACGGGGACTGCTGATCGGGGCGGCCGGAGCCGCGGGGGCGCTGGCGGGCGCGCTGCCCGCGGGCGGCGCGTACGCGGCGGGCGGCGCGTCCGGGGAGAACCCCGCGCACCCCGCCACCGCCGCCCCGGGCGTCCCCCCGGGCACCCCGCCCGTCCTGGTCACCGAGCAGGCGAGCAACCGCCTCCTCCTGCTCGACCCGCGCCGCCGCGTCTGGGACCCGGCCACCGACCCGTCCGTGGTGCGCTGGCAGTTCTCGCCCCTCGGCGACCCCCGCTACCAGGACCTGCGCCCCGACGTGAGCTGGGTGTACCCGTGCGAGGCCAAGGCACGGCTGCACCGCAAGCGGACGCTCGTCCTGACCACGGCGTCGTTCGGGTTCGTGGCCGCCGTCGAGTACCCGTCGGGGCGGCGCTACTGGGGCGCGGCGCTCGGCCCCGGCGACGACCTCTGCAACCCGCACAGCGCGGAGCTCCTGCCGGACGGCAATGTGGCGGTGGCGTGCAGCACGGGCGCGCTCGTGCGGGTGTACGCGGCCTCCCTCGGTCCTGCCGCCACCCGGTACGCGGAGGACCGCCTGAAGGGTGCGCACGGGCTGCACTGGGACCGTGCCCGGCGGGTGCTGTGGGCGATCGGCGACGACGATCTCGTGGCGTACGCCGTGGGCGGCACGGCGGCGCGGCCGACACTGGCGCGGAGCTTCGCGGTGCCGCTGCCGGTCGCCGTGCCGGGGAGGAAGGCGGGCGGGCACGACCTGTTCCCGGTGGCGGGGCGGCCCGGGCGGCTGTGGGTGACGACCAGCGCGGCCGTGTTCCAGTACGACAAGCGCACCGGGGACTTCGTACGCGACTACGCGGGGCACGAACTCGTCGACCGTGCCTCGGTGAAGGCCGTCGGCAACGATCCGCGTACCGGACAGGTCCTCAGCACCGTACCGGAGAAGGGCCTCGACGAAACCTGGTGGACGACGAAGGTCACGGTGCACCGGCCCACCGCCACGTACACGCTGGTGAACGGCGGTATCTACAAGGCCCGCTGGTGGCTCCCGCGCTGAGCCCGCCTGCGTCCGGGGCGCCTGCCCGCTAGTCCGTCGGCTTCGCACCCGCCGGTTTCTCAGCCGTAGGTTTCGCACCCGCCGGTTTGTCAGCCGTAGGCTTCGCACCCGCCGGTTTCTCGTCCGTCGGCTTCTCGTCCGCGATCCGCCGGTCGAGGGCCAGGGAGAGCTCGGCCTCCACCACGCTCTTCGCGACCGGCCGCAGCATCTCGACGCTGACATCCGTGTCCTTCGGGGCGTGCGTGCGCACGACCGTCACGAACAACTCCGCGAGCGCGTCGGCGTGTTCCCGCACGCGCTGACCCGCGTCGAGGACCGCCGCGAGCGGGATTCCCTGGCGGACCAGGGTGGCGGACGCGTCCAGGAGGCGGCGGCTGATGTGCACGATGTCGCCGCCGTCGGTGCCGAGGTAGCCGAGGTCGAGCGCGGCCGACAGGTTCTCCGGAGTGACCTCGCCCGCGAACCGGTCGGCCAGTTCCTCCGGGGTGAGGCGCACCGGGGTCTCCTCCGAAGGGCCTTCCATGCCGAGGAGTTCGGCGACGTCCCTGCCGTGCTCGAAGGCGTCGGCCAGCTCCGCGATGCCGTTCAGCGTGTGGCCGCGCTCCAGGAGGGCGGCGATGGTGCGCAGACGGGCCAGGTGGTGCTCGTCGTACCAGGCGATGCGGCCCTCGCGGCGCGGCGGCGGGATCAGCCCGCGCTCCCGGTAGAAGCGGACGGTGCGTACGGTGATGCCGGCTTCCTCGGCCAGCTCCTCCATGCGGTACTCGCGTACGCCTGAGACCGCGCCCGCGCCTGAGACCGCGCCCGCACCCGCGTCTGCGCCCGCGCCGTCTGCCGTCCGGTCCGCCGCTTCGTCTGCCACGCGTGCAGCCTATGTCGGCGCGGCTCCGGGACGCCGGGGTCGTACCGCCGGTAACTTTCCCGTTCCGCCCCCTACCCATGGGTACGGAGTTGCCCTAACGTTCCCATTGCGCCAGTGATTACTGGCGGAGTCCTGTATCGGGAGGCGTCGGCATGGCCGGGAGCGAACGTGTGGAACACGTCCGGGTGGCGGTGATCGGGTCCGGGTTCGGCGGGATCGGGGCCGCCGTCCGGCTGCGCAGGGAGGGCGTCACGGACTTCGTGGTCCTGGAGCGGGCCGCCGCCGTGGGCGGCACCTGGCGCGACAACAGCTACCCGGGCTGCGCCTGCGACGTACCGTCCCATCTGTACTCGTTCTCCTTCGCGCCCAACCCGGACTGGCCGCGCACCTTCTCCGGGCAGGAACACATCTGGGACTACCTGGAGGGGGTCGCGGACACCTTCCGGCTGCGCCCGCACATCCGTCTGAACACCGAGGTCCTGAAGATGACCTGGGACGGCGAAGGGCTGCGCTGGCTGATCGAGACGACCAACGGCCGGCTCTCCGCCGACGTCGTGGTCTCCGCCACCGGGCCGCTCTCGGACCCCAGGACCCCGGACATCCCCGGCCTCGACACCTTCCCCGGCAAGGTCTTCCACTCCGCCCGCTGGGACCACGACTACGACCTGCGGGGCAAGCGCGTCGCCATGGTCGGCACCGGGGCCTCCGCGATCCAGATCGTGCCGGAGATCCAGCGCGAGGTGTCCCGGCTCACGCTGTTCCAGCGCACCCCGCCGTGGGTCATGCCGCGCGCGGACCGGGCCATCAGCGGCGCCGAGCGCTGGCTGCACCGGCAGTTGCCGTTCACGACGCACGCGCGCCGGGGCATCCTGTGGGGCATCAGGGAGCTCCAGGTGCAGGCGTTCACCAAGCGCCCGGACGAGCTCGGCCTGGTCGAGCGGATCGCGAGGCGCAACATGACGCGGGCCGTGAAGGACCCGGAGCTGCGCGCCAAGCTGACGCCTTCGTACCGCATCGGCTGCAAGCGGATCCTGCTGTCCAACACCTACTATCCGGCGCTCGCCGAGCCGAACGTGGACGTCGTCGCGAGCGGCCTCGCCGAGGTGCGCGGGTCCACCGTCGTGGCCGCCGACGGCACCGAGGCCGAGGTCGACGCGATCGTCTTCGGCACCGGCTTCCACGTCACGGACATGCCGATCGCCCAACGGGTCGTCGGCGCGGACGGCGTCACGCTGATGGAGAGCTGGAAGGACGGCATGAAGTCGCTGCGCGGCGCGACCGCCGCGGGCTTCCCCAACTTCTTCACCGTCATCGGCCCGAACACCGGCCTCGGCAACTCCTCGATGATCCTGATGATCGAGTCCCAGTTGAACTATCTCGCCGACTACATGCGGCAGTTGACCGTCATGGGCGACGGCGCCGCCCTCGACCCCCGCCCCGCGTCCGTCGACGCCTGGAACCACCGCGTCCAGGAGCGGATGAAGCGCACCGTGTGGAACACCGGCGGCTGCACGAGCTGGTACCTGGACGCGAACGGCGTCAACACCACGGTCTGGCCCGGCACCACGACGGAGTTCCGCACCGCGACACGCCGCGTGGACCTTACCGAGTACGAGGTCCTGCGCACCCCCGCGGCAGCTCCCCGGCAACTCGGGGCGGGCAAGGGCGCGAAGGCGGTGGCGACGGCATGAGCAGGCTCCGCCACGTCCGCAGCGGACCGTACGCGCCGCCCGTCCCCGGGCACGAGCTGACGGCCGTGTCCGCCGACGGCGCCCGCGTGCACGTGGAGGTGCACGGGCCGCAGCACGCGCCCGCCGTCGTCCTCGTGCACGGCTGGACCTGCTCGACGGCGTTCTGGGCGGCGCAGGTGCGGGCCCTGTCGGCCACGTACCGCGTGATCGCCTACGACCTGCGGGGGCACGGCCGCAGCGACGCGCCCCTGGAGCCCGCCGGGTACAGCACCCGGGCGCTCGCCGACGACCTGGAGGCCGTGCTCGCCGCGACCCTCGCGCCCGGTGAACCCGCCGTGCTCGCAGGCCACTCCATGGGCGCGATGACGCTGCTCGCGGCGGCCGACAGGCCGGGGGTGCGCGAGCACGCGGCGGCCGTACTCCTGTGCAGCACGGGCAGTTCGCAGCTCGTCGCCGAGTCCACGGTGGTGCCGCTGCGCGCGGGGCCGCTGCGGACGCGGCTCACCCACCGCATCCTGGGCGCGCGGGCGCCGCTCGGACCGGTCACACCGCTTGGTATGCGCGTACTCAGGTACGGGACGATGGGCGCGGGTTCGCCCCGTGACCGGGTGGAGGCGTGCGCGCGGATCGTGCACGCCTGCCCGCGGGTGGTGCGCTACCGCTGGGCGCACGTCCTCGGTGAGCTGCACCTGGACGCGGGGATAGGCGAACTGACGGCCCCCACGGCGGTGCTCGCGGGCACGGTGGACCGGCTCACCCCCGTGGTGCACGCCCGCCGGCTCGCCGAGGCGCTGCCGCACTGCGTCGGCCTGACCGAGCTGACGGGCGTCGGGCACATGACACCGATCGAGGCACCGGAAGCGGTGACGGGCCGCATAGCGGAGCTCGCCGAGGCGTATGTGGTGGCCCCCGCGGCGCGGGCCCCCGGACGCGAACGGCGCGAACCGCCGGGGCAGCCGCGCGAGGACCCCGTACGACGGCGGGCGCAGGGCCACCAGGGACAGCAGCGGGAGAGGGAGGGCGCGTGAGCAGGGTCAGCCTTGAGGGACAGGTCGCGGTCGTCACGGGAGCGGCACGCGGAGTCGGTGAACTCCTCGCCCGCAAACTCTCGGCGCGCGGGGCGCACGTGGCGCTCGTCGGCCTCGAACCGGACGAGCTGAAGCGGGTCGCCGCACAACTGCACGGCGACGCCGAGCACTGGCACGCCGACGTCACCGACCACGAGGCGATGGCGCGGGTCGCCGGTGAGGTCAAGGAGCGGTTCGGCAAGGTGGACATCGTCGTCGCCAACGCCGGGGTGGCGAGCGGGGGTCCGTTCCTGGCGTCCGACCCCGTCGCCTGGCGGCGGGTCGTCGAGGTCAACCTGATCGGCAGCGCGGTGACGGGGCGGGCGTTCCTGCCCGTCCTCATGGAGAGCCGCGGCTATCTGCTCCAGATCGCCTCGCTCGCCGCGCTCGCGCCCGCGCCGATGATGACCGCGTACTGCGCGTCCAAGTCGGGCGTCGAGGCGTACGCGCACGCGCTGCGGGCCGAGGTCGCCCACAAGGGCGTGCGCGTCGGCGTGGGCTATCTGTCCTGGACCGACACGGACATGGTGCGCGGGGCCGACGAGAACGACGTCATGCGCGAGATGCGGCAACGGCTGCCGTGGCCGTCGAACAAGACGTATCCGCTGGGGCCCGCCGTGGACCGGATCGTCGCGGGGATCGAGCGGCGCTCGGCACATGTGTACGCGCAGTGGTGGCTGCGGGGCATGCAGGGCCTCCGCCCGTACATGCCGGGGGTCATCGCCCTGGTCGGGCAGCGGGAGGTGCGCCGGCTCGAACCCCGGCTCGACGGGGTGCGGGTCGGGCTCGTCGGGGCCGGGGGGACCGCCGATGAAGTGGCCCGCCGGGAGCGCGGCGGGTCGTGAGGACGCGTGAGCGGGGCTCGCCGTTGTGTGGACGCGTGAGCGGGGCTCGCCCGTGTTCCGGGTGAGCCCCGCTCCTGTGCCGCGCGGTACCGCGGTGCTGCTCAGTTCCAGTGACTAGGCGTCGTATTCCCGGTTGAACTTGTCCTGGGCTTCCTGGGCGGCCCGGCTGGTGTCGTCCTTGCCCTTGGAGGCGCGGTCGCGAGCCTTCGAGGAGCGCTCGCTCGCCTCTTCCTTCGATTTGCCCATGGAGTCCTGCGCCTTGTCGCGCATCTGGTTGGCCTTGTCCTGGAACTGGTCCTTGATGCCCATGAGGTTCACTCCCGTGATGGGTGAGGGGATCGGGGCTCGACCAGACTCACACAGCGGTGCGGAAGCCGCATTTCGATCAGTCACTCTGTGTCGCGGGGAGCGTGGTGGGCGGTGTCGCGGGGCGGCAGCGCGGGGCGGCGCCGGTCGGGTACGTCCGAGTAGCCCGGCGGCACCGCGGCCGGTTGTCGCTCCAGGAGGTCGAGGGCGAGGCGTACGGCGTCGTCGAGCTGCGCGTGCCGTCCCTCCGCCCAGTCGAGGGGAGTTCGCACCACCGCGAGGTCCGGCTCCACGCCGTGGTTCTCCACGGACCAGCCGTAGGTGTCGAACCACGCCGCGTTCATCGGCACCGTGATGACCGTGCCGTCCCCGAGCGGATGCCGCCCGGTCATCCCGACCACCCCGCCCCACGTCCGCTGCCCCACCACGGGACCGAGCCCGAGCAGCTTGAACACCGCCGTGATCATGTCGCCGTCGGACGAGGTCGCCTCGTCGGCCAGGGCGACGACGGGCCCGCGAGGGGCGTTCGACGCGTACGACACCGGCTGGGCGTCCCGGGTGAGGTCCCAGCCGATGATCTTCCGGGTCAGCTTCTCCACCACCAGCTCGCTGATGTGGCCGCCCGCGTTGCCCCGTACGTCCACCAGCAGCGCGGGCCGTGACATCGCGAGCCGCAGGTCCCGGTTGAACTGCGCCCACCCCGAGCCGCCCATGTCGGGGATGTGCAGATAGCCGCACCGGCCACCGCTCAACTCCTTGACGACGTCCCGGCGTTTGGCCACCCAGTCCTGGTACCGCAGTGGCCGCTCGTCCACCAGCGGCACGATCGCGACCCGGCGCGCACGCCCGCCGCCCTCCGCGGGCCGGAAGGTCAGCTCGACCGTCGTGCCGCCCGCCGCAGCGAGCAGCGGATAGGGGCCCGTCACCGGGTCCACGGGGCGCCCGTCGACGTGGGTGAGCACCGCGCCCTCGCGGATGCCCGCACCGGCGAGGGGCGAGCGCGCCTTGGAGTCGGAGGACTCGCCGGGCAGGATCCGCTTCACCACCCAGCCCTCGTCCCGGCGCACCAGGTTGGCACCGAGCAGCCCCATCGCCCGCTGGTAGTGCGGCGGCCCCTCGTTGCGCCGGGCGGCGGTGACATAGGCGTGCGAGGTGCCCAGCTCGCCGAGTACCTCGCGGAGCAGGTCGGCGAACTCGTCGGGCGACGCGACGCGGTCCACGAGCGGCCGGTACTGGGCGAGCACCGCGTCCCAGTCGATGCCGCACATCCCCGGCTCCCAGAAGTAGGCCCGGATCAGGCGGCCCGCCTCCTCGAAGGACTGCCGCCACTCGGCGGCCGGGTCGACGTCGTGCAGGACGCGCCGCAGGTCGATCCAGACGGTCGTGTCGAGGTCGCCGGACTCCGTGGACGGCACGGCCCGCAGCTCGCCCTCGTCCACGACCACGAGCCGGGAGCCGTCCCCGCTGGACGCGAACCAGTCCAGGTGGTCGACGAGTTCGTACTTCTTGGCCTTGGTGATGTTGAAGTACTCCAGCGTCGGACGCCCCGACATGTCCGCCGGGTTGGCGAAGGTCTCGCCGAGCGCGCCCGAGATGGGCCAGCGCAGCCAGACCAGGCCGCCGCCGCTGACCGGGCACAGCGCGGAGTACTTCGACGCCGCCACCGGGAACGGCGTCACCCGGCTCGCCAGGCCCTCCGCCTCCACCGTCACCGTGCCCTCGCCGGGCCCGCCGTCCCTGTCGTCGACGGCCGGGTCGAGGCCGCCCGCCGCGGGCCGCCCGTCGGGCAGCAGCGCGAAGGGCGAGGGCGTCGCGGACGACAGCGGTACGAGGTAGGGGCGGCAGCCGAGGGGGAAGGACAGGTCGCCGGTGTGCACGTCGTAGACCGGGTCGAAGCCGCGCCAGGACAGGAAGGCGAGATAGCGGCCGTCCCGGGTGAAGACCGGGTTCTCGTCCTCGAAGCGGCCGTTCGTCACGTCGATGACCGTGGGGGCGCCGGGGCCCGTGATCCGCGCCAGCTTGATCTGCCGCAGGGACCTGCCGATGCCCGGGTGCGACCAGGTGAGCCACGCCCCGTCCGGCGAGAACGCGAGGTCGCGCACCGGACCATTGACGGAACGGATCAGCTCGGTCACTTCGCAGACGGGAGCGGGAGCGGGAGCGGGAGCGGAGTCCGGGTCCAGGTCGGGGCCCAGGTCGGGGTCCGGGTCGGGGTCGGCGGGAGCGATCGCGGCGGCGGGGTCGGCTTCCCCGGAGGCGGCGGCCTCCCCGGCTTCCCCAGAAGCGGTGGCCTCCCCGGCCGCCTCGCGCGCGGGCCCCAGCACCGGCACGCCCGTGACCGTCGTGCCCACGACGACGGTGTGCGCACCGCCCGGGGCGCCGGACACGCCGTCAGGGCCGTCGGCGACCTCCTCCGGCACCGTGACCAGGAGCAGCCGCCCGTCGTGCGAGGCGACCGCGAGGCGCTCGCCGTCCGGGTCGGACACCAGCTCGTGCACCCGCCCGAGCCGTCCGCTCGCCAGCCTGGTCGTGTCCCGGACGCCGCTGGCCCGCGGCAGACAGGCGATCTCGATGGCGTCCTCGCCCTCCGCGTCCGTGACATAGGCGACCTTCCCGCAGGCGCCCAGCATCTCCGGCAGCCGTACCCGCACCCCCGGGGTGTCGGCGATGGTGCGGGCGGGCCCGTCGCGGTGGGTGAGCCAGTAGAGGCTGCCGCGGACGACGACGGCACTCGCGCGGCCCGTGGTGTCCACGGAGAGCGCGTCGAGGTGGCGCGACGCCGGTACCTGGTAGACGCGCCGGCCCGCGCGGGGGCCGCCGATCTCGATGTCCACGCGGCGCGGTACGGAGTCGGCCGCCAGGTCGTCCACCAGCCAGACCTCGCCCGCGCACTGGTAGACGACGCGGGTGCCGTCGCTCGCGGCGTGCCGCGCGTAGCAGGCGTCGTGGTCGGTGTGGCGCCGCAGGTCCGTGCCGTCGTGGCGGCAGGAGTAGAGGTTGCCGACGCCCTCGTGGTCGGAGAGGAACGCGATGCGCCCGGACACGAACATGGGGGAGTCCAGATGCCCCCCGAGGCCTTCGAGCAACCGCTCGCCGTGCAGCCACAGGCGGCCGGTGGCGCCGCCGCGGTACCGCTTCCAGGCGGCCGGCTCGTGCGGCGGCTTGCCCGTCAGCAGCAGCGTCCTGCGGTCGCACTCGCCCTCGGCCGAGTCGGCGGCGCCGGCCGTGTCGAGGACGGCGATGTCGTGGACCGGGCCCCACGGCAGTTTGCCGCCGGGTGAGCCGTCGGTGGGCACGCTGTAGGCCCAGCAGAAGTGCGAGAAGGGCTGGCCGTGCGAGGACACGGCGAGGATGTGGCCGTCCGGCGTCCAGCCGCACACCCGGGTGTCGCTGGAACCCCAGTACGTCAGGCGCCGCGCGGGCCCGCCCTCCACCGGCGCCAGATGCACCTCCGGGTCGAGGCTGCGCCAGCTCGTGTACGCGATGTGGCGGCCGTCGGGGGAGAACCTCGGGTGGCCCAGCTTGGTGCGGTCGGCGGTGAGGCGGTACGCCCTTCGTACGGGCGTGCTCTCCGCGCCCAGGGGCGCCACCCAGAGGTCGTCCTCCGCCACGAAGCAGAGGTGGTCGCCGCTCACGTGCGGGAAACGTAGGTAGGCCTGGGTCACCCTTCCCATGCTTTTCCGCGCCGTCGAGGGCGGCAACTCGTGGAACGGTGTGCTCCAGAACACGTACGAAACCGTTTCGTTTCGTTATTGCGGGGCATACGATACTGAGCAGAACAGCGGTCCCATCGCGAAGGGAGTCGGCGCATGGCCGAAACGGTGGCCGACGTGGCGACGCCGGTACGGCGGAGCCGGATCACGCCCGAGCGTGAGGCCGAGCTGTACGAGGCCGTTCTCGACCTGCTCCGCGAGGTCGGGTACGACGGCCTCACGATGGACGCGGTGGCCACCCGCACGCGTTCCAGCAAGGCCACGCTCTACCGCCAGTGGGGCAGCAAGCCGGAGCTGGTCGCGCGGGCCCTCAGACACAACAAGCCGGTGTCACTCGCGGACATCGACACGGGCTCGCTGCGCGGTGACTTCCAGGAGCTGGTGGCCCGCACGGACGACTGCCAGATGGAGCGGGACAACGCGCTGATGCGGGGTCTGTTCCATGCCATCCACGACAACCCCGAACTCCACCAGGCGCTGCGGCAGTTGCTCATCGAGCCGGAGATCACCGGCCTCAACGCGCTGCTGCGCCGGGCGGTGGAGCGCGGCGAGGTCGCCGCGGACAACCCGGCACTCGAATACGTCAGCCACATGATGCTGGGCGCCTTCGTCGCCCGTGAACTCGTCGAGGAGCGCACGGTCGACCAGGCCTTCCTCGGCCGGTACGTCGACGCCGTGATCCTCCCCGTCCTCGGCGTCTGACCTGCCACCCTCGAAACCCCCAACCCCCTGATACCCCCTATATCCCGCCTCGCAGTTCCTTCCTGACGCGACCGCTCACGTCGTCGGGCCGAGCCGCGCTGCCCCGGCCTGCCCTGGCTCGCCAAGGTATGCCCCGACCTGCCCTGATTCGACCCACGACCTGACCGGGAGTACGCCCTCGTGGCCACGTTCCTCTACAAACTAGGCCGACTCGCCTTCCGGCGACGGCACTTCGTCGCCCTGATCTGGGTGGCGCTGCTGACCCTCGCCGGAGTCGGCGCGGCCTCCGCGCCCACCGCCGCGTCCAGCTCCTTCTCCATTCCGGGCACGGAGGCGCAGCAGGCCTTCGACCTCCTGGAGAAGCGCGCCCCCGAGGCCAGCGCCGACGGGGCGAGCGCCCGCGTCGTCTTCAAGGCGCCGGACGGCGAGAAGGTCACCGACCCCGCCCACAAGGCCGACATCCGGAAGACGGTCGCCGCGCTCGGCTCCGGCTCGGACCAAGTCGCCGCAGCCGCCGACCCGTTCGAGGCCAAGGCCGTCTCCAAGGACGGCACGACGGCGTACGCGTCCGTGACGTACAAGGTCACCTCCATGGAGCTGACCGACGACAGCCGTGACGCCCTGGAGAAGACCACCGACAAGGCCCGCATCGACGGCATGACCGTCGAGGTCGGCGGTGACGCGCTGCAGGCCATGCCGCACACCGGCGCCACCGAGATCATCGGCATAGCCATCGCGGCCGTCGTGCTGGTCATCACCTTCGGCTCGCTGGTCGCGGCCGGTCTCCCGCTGCTCACCGCGCTGATCGGCGTCGGCATCGGTGTCTCCTCGATCGCCGCGCTCGCCGACGCGCTCGACCTGGGTACGACCACCTCGACGCTGGCCATGATGATCGGCCTCGCCGTCGGCATCGACTACGCGCTCTTCATCGTCTCCCGCTACCGCGCCGAACTGGCCGAGGGCCGCGAGCGCGAGGACGCGGCGGGGCGCGCCGTCGGCACCGCCGGGTCCGCCGTCGTCTTCGCGGGCCTGACCGTCGTGATCGCCCTCGTCGGCCTCGCCGTGGTCGACATCCCGATGCTCACCAAGATGGGTGTCGCCGCGGCGGGCACGGTCGCCATCGCGGTCCTGATCGCGCTCACCATGATCCCGGCGCTGCTCGGCTACGCGGGCCGGAAGGTCAAGCCCACGGGTGCGAAGGGCGGGCTGCTCGGCGGCCGCAAGCGGGCGGCGAAGGCTGCCGGTGCCGCCACCGCGGGAAGCCCTGTTACGGGGAGTGCCGCCGAGGGGAGCCCCGCCAAGGAGAACCTGGGCACCCGCTGGGCCCGCTTCGTGGTCCGCCGGCCGGTCGCCGTCCTGCTGTTCGGCATCATCGGCCTCGGCGCCGCCGCCGTACCGGTCGCCCAGCTCGAACTCGGCCTGCCCGACGACGGCGCACAGCCCACGTCCACGACCCAGCGCAAGGCCTACGACCTGATCGCGGACAACTTCGGGCCCGGCTTCAACGGCCCGCTGATGACGGTCACCGACCTGAAGGGCGTCGACGACCCGAAGGGCGAGGCGGCCGCGGTCCAGAAGCAGATCGCCGGTATGGGCGACGTCCTCTCGGCGAGCCCCCCGCGGTTCAACAAGGCGGGCGACACCGCGATGATCACCGTCGTGCCGTCGTCCAAGCCCAGCGGCACCGAGACCGAGAACCTGGTGCACGCCATCCGCGACGAGGCGAAGGACGTCGAGGCCGACAGCGGCGCCGACGTCATGGTCACCGGCACCACGGCCATGAACATCGACGTCTCGCAGAAGCTCAACGACGCCCTGGTGCCGTATCTGGCGCTGGTCGTCGGGCTCGCCTTCCTCCTCCTGATCGTCGTCTTCCGCTCGGTCCTTGTCCCGCTCAAGGCGGCGCTCGGCTTCCTGCTCTCGGTGCTCGCCGCGCTCGGCGCCGTGGTCGCGGTCTTCCAGTGGGGCTGGCTCGGCTCGCTGTTCGGCGTCGAGCAGACCGGCCCGATCATGAGCATGATGCCGATCTTCATGGTCGGTGTGGTCTTCGGCCTCGCGATGGACTACGAGGTGTTCCTCGTGACCCGGATGCGGGAGGCGCACGTGCACGGCGAGAGCCCGCAGGAGGCGATCGTCACCGGCTTCAAGCACGGGGCGCGGGTCGTCTCCGCGGCGGCGGTCATCATGATCGCGGTGTTCGCCGGGTTCATCGGCTCCAGCGAGCAGATGATCAAGATGATCGGCTTCGGGCTCGCGATCGCGGTCTTCTTCGACGCGTTCATCGTGCGCATGGCGCTGGTACCGGCGGTTCTCGCGCTGCTCGGCCGCAGGGCCTGGTGGCTGCCGAGGTGGCTCGACCGCGCGCTGCCTAACGTGGACGTCGAGGGTGAGGGGTTGCGCGACGCCGCGGACCAGGGTGGCCCCGAGGGGCGGCGCGAGTTGGTGAACGTCTGACGCTCCCGGGCCGCTGACCCGGCCCGCGTCCGTCGGCACCGGCCGCGTCCGTCGGCCACCGCCCCGGCCCGCGTCCGTCGGCCACCGACCAGGGCTCGCTCCCGGGTCAGTGGCCGACGGGCGCGGTGGCGACGGTGCGCGTACGGCGCAGGAAGCGGATGAGGGCCGACGAGTCGAACTGCATGACCGCCACCCCCGCCGGTGAGTGGAACTCAAGCACCGCCTGCACCCGGCCGCACGGCCAGACGGTCACGTCACCGCTGCGCGCGGGGGTCCTGAGACCCCGCTCCAGAAGCTCGCGGGCCACGACCCACTCGGCCCCGCCGGGCAGCCCCGCCCACTCACTCCCCTGATTGCCCGGGAGGCCGACCCGTACGGACTGCGGGTCGGCCTCGGGGTCGTAGCGCAGCGCGACGGGAACGACGACATGTTCGTCGGGGGAGTCGGTGACCAGGTGGGCCCGGGTGTACTGCTCGACTGCGGACATGCGGCTTACTCCTCGTCGTCGTTCCGGCCCACGCCTGGCGGCTACTCCCTAATGTCCCATATGTACGTAAATGTCACTCGCGCATACGGTCGGGGTCAGGGGCGCCCGGTGCGCCGTAGGGGCGCGCAATCGTTGCCGGGCCGCTCTTGCTAGCCATTTGCAACAACGCCCATCCTTGAAAGGTTCACGAGCGACCCGCTCGGAGCGATCCGCTCTCGTCGTGAGTGCCTCCCCACGCTTACGACATGCGCCTTTCCAGGAGTGCGCGCATGCATGTCCCCGATGGCTTCATCAATGCGCCCGTTTCCGCCGCCGCCGGGGCCCTCGCCGTCGGCGCGATCGCCGTGAGCCTTCGCGGCGCACGGCGTGAACAGGCGGCGCTGTCCCCGGCGGGCACGGTCGCGGACGGGGGTGAGCGCACCGCGCCGCTCGCCGGGCTCGTCGCCGCCTTCATCTTCGCCGTGCAGATGCTGAACTTCCCGGTCGCCGCCGGGACCAGCGGTCATCTCCTCGGCGGTGCGCTCGCCGCGATACTCGTCGGCCCCTGCACCGGTGTCCTGTGCGTCGCCGTCGTCCTGCTCATGCAGGGGCTGCTCTTCGCCGACGGCGGTCTGACCGCGCTCGGCGTGAACGTCCTGGTCATGGCGGTAGTCACGACCTTCGTGGCGTACGCGGTCTGCCGGGGCCTCGTGAAGGTGCTGCCGCGTGGCCGCCGCTCGGTGACGGCCGCCGCGTTCACCGCCGCGCTCGTCTCCGTTCCGGCCGCGGCCGCCGCCTTCACCCTCGTCTACGCCGTCGGCGGCACCACGGATGTGTCCCTCGGCAAGGTCGCCACCGCCATGATCGGCGTCCACGTCCTGATCGGCGTCGGCGAGGCCGTCATCACGGCCCTCACGGTCGGCGCGGTGATCGCCGTCCGCCCTGACCTGGTGTACGGCGCGCGCGGTCTGACCGCGCCGCTCAAGCTGCGCGTCGCCGGCAAACTGATCGACACCCCCGCCGCACCGGCCACTCCCGCCGCACCGGCCACCGCCGCTGCACCGGCCACTCCCGCCCCTGCCCGCTCGCACCGCAAGCTGTGGGCCGCGGGCCTGCTGACCTCCTTCGTCCTCGCGGGCTTCGTCTCCTTCTACGCCTCCACCAACCCCGACGGCCTGGAGAAAGTCGCTCAGGACAAGGGCTTCGACAAGGGCGAGAAGGAGCACGCCGCCGCGGGCTCGCCGCTCGCGGACTACGGCATCGAGGACATCACCGACGCCCGCCTGTCCGGCGGCCTCGCGGGCGCCATCGGCGTCGGCGTGACGGTGGCCGCGGGCAGCGCGGTGTTCTGGGCGGTACGACGGCGGCGCGAGGGGGGCGGCGACGCGGCGTCGACGGCGTCCGGTGCTTCGCTGGCGGCGACCGGTGCCTCTCCGGCGGCGACCGGCCCCGCGTCTACGGCGTCCGGTGCTTCGCTGGCGGCGACCGGCTCCGCGTCGACGGCGACCGGTGCCACGCCGACGTCCACCGGTGCCTCTCCGGCGGCGACCGGTGCCACGGCGACGGCGACAGGCCCCGCGTCTACGGCGACCGGCGCCGCTCCTACAGCCACCGGTGCCTCGCCGACGGCCACCAGCGCGGCGTCGACGGCCACGGGCACCCCGGACGACGTCCCGCCCCCGGAGGCCACCGGCGCCCCGGGCGGTACCCCGGCGCCGACCGCCTCCGGTGCCGAGCCCGGAGCCAGGGCCGAGCCCGCCCCTGGAGCTGAGCCCGCCCCCGGAGCTGAGTCCGCCTCCGGAGCTGAGTCCGCCTCCGGGGCTGAGTCCGCCTCCGGGGCTGAGTCCGCCTCCGGGGCTGAGACCGCCTCCGGGGCCGAGCCCGCCTCCGGGGCCGAGCCCGCCCCCAGGGCCGAGCCCGCCCCCAGGGCCGAACCCGTCCCCTGGGCCGAGTCCGCCCCCGGAGCTGAGCCCGCCTCCGGGGCCGAGCCCGCAGCCAGGGCCGAGTCCGCAGCCAGGGCCGAGTCCGCCTCCGGGGCCGAGCCCGCAGCCAGGGCCGAGCCCGCCCCCAGGGCCGAACCCACCCCCGGAGCTGAGCCCACCCCCAGAGCTGAGCCCGCCTCCGGCACCGAGCCCGCCCAGGGGGCCTGACATGGGAGCGGGACCCGCCCACCGCCTGTACCGGCAAGGGCGCTCCCCGGTGCACGTCCTGCCCCCGCACACCAAGCTCACCGCCGTGCTCTGCTTCGTCGTCGTGGTGGTGTCCACGCCGCGCGAGGCGATCTGGGCGTTCGCGGCGTACGCGCTGCTGCTCGCCTCGGTGGCGTACGCGGCCCGCGTCCCGCCCGCGTTCTGGCTGAAGCGGCTCCTGATCGAGGTGCCGTTCGTGGCGTTCGCGCTGCTCCTGCCGTTCGTGGCGGAGGGCGGGCGGACCGACGTCCTCGGCCTGTCGCTGAGCGTCGACGGCCTGTGGGGCGCCTGGAACGTCCTCGCCAAAGCCACCCTCGGCGTCGCCGCGTCCGTGCTGCTCGCCGCCACCACGGAGCTGCGCGACCTCCTCCTCGGCCTGCGACGCCTGCGCCTGCCACCGCTCCTCGTACAGATCGCGTCCTTCATGATCCGCTACGGCGACGTCGTCACGGACGAGATGCGGCGCATGCGCGTCGCCCGCGAGTCCCGCGGCTTCCGGGCGCGCGGCCCGCGCCACTGGGGCGTGCTCGCCAAGTCCGCGGGCGCCCTGTTCATCCGCTCCTACGAACGGGGCGAACGCGTGCACCTCGCCATGGTCAGCCGGGGCTACACGGGGACAATGCCGGTCATCCACGAGGTGACGGCGTCCCGCGCCCAGTGGACGTACGCCCTGACCCTGCCCCTCACCGCCCTCGCCGTCTGCCTGTTGGGATGGACCCTGACGTGACCGCCGCACCCGCCGCGCCCCCTTCCCTGGAGGTCGCAGGACTCGCCTACGCCTACCCGGACGGCCACCAGGCCCTGTTCGGCGTGGACCTGCGCATCGAACGGGGCGAACGCGTCGCGCTGCTCGGGCCCAACGGCGCGGGCAAGACGACCCTCGTCCTGCACCTGAACGGCATCCTCACCGCGGGCGCGGGCACCGTCACGGTCGCCGGGCTGCCCCTCGGCAAGCGGCACCTCGCGGAGATCCGCCGCAAGGTCGGCATCGTCTTCCAGGACCCCGACGACCAGTTGTTCATGCCCACGGTGCGCGAGGACGTGGCGTTCGGGCCCGCGGCGGCCGGGACGCGCGGCCCCGAACTGGAGGCCCGGGTCCTGAAGGCGCTCGGCCAGGTGGGCATGGCCGCGTACGCGGACCGCCCGCCGCACCACCTGTCCTTCGGACAGCGGCGCCGGGTCGCGGTCGCGACGGTCCTCGCCATGGAGCCGGAGATCCTGGTGCTCGACGAGCCGTCCTCCAACCTCGACCCGGCCGCACGCCGCGAACTCGCCGACATCCTGCGCTCCTTGGACGTGACGGTGTTGATGGTCACGCACGACCTGCCTTACGCCTTGGAGTTGTGCCCGCGGGCGCTGATCCTCAGCGAGGGCGTGATCGTGGCGGACGGCCCCACGGGTGAACTCCTCGCCGACCAGGACCTGATGAGCGGCCACCGCCTTGAACTGCCGTTCGGCTTCGATCCGAAGACGGCACCGCGGAAGTGACGACGGAATCATCGGCGCTGTGAGCACGTTGTGCCGTACATGAACACTGACGTGGAGGCGGCCGGG
Source organism: Streptomyces aureocirculatus (assembly GCF_000720475.1). Taxonomy (GTDB): domain Bacteria; phylum Actinomycetota; class Actinomycetes; order Streptomycetales; family Streptomycetaceae; genus Streptomyces; species Streptomyces aureocirculatus. Next base: position 33,822 of record NZ_JOAP01000009.1, on the reverse strand, counting down.
GTGCACGGCACCGTGGCCGACGGGTTCGAGCCGGTCAGGGACGCCTTCGTACGCAACTTCGGGGTGGCGGGGGAGCGCGGGGCCGCCGTCGTCGTGTACCGGGACGGGCGGCCGGTGGTGGACCTCTGGGGCGGCACGAAGCACTTCGACGGCGCGGCGGAGGGCACCGGTCCCGAGGAGTCCCGGGAGCCCGAGGAGCCCGGGGGACCCCGGGAGCCCTGGGAGCACGGCACCGCGCAGGTCGTGCGCTCGGCGACCAAGGGCGTCGCCGCCGCCGCCCTGCTCCTGCTGCACCAGCGCGGCGACCTCGACCTGGACGCCCCCGTCGGCACGTACTGGCCGGAGTTCAAGGCGCGCGGCAAGGACCGGGTCCTCGTACGGCACGTCCTCGCGCACCGGGCCGGGGTGCCCGCCCTAGATGTGCCGCTGACGCCCGCGCAGGCCCTGGACCCCGAGACTGCGGCCGCCGCGGTCGCCGCCCAAACCCCCTTCTGGGAGCCGGGCGCGGACCACGGCTACCACGCGCACACCTACAGTTGGCTGACCGGGGAGCTGGTGCGGCGCGTCACCGGGCGCTCGATCCGGGACGTGGTCGCCGACGAGATCGCCGGGCCGCTCGGCCTCGACCTGTGGATCGGGCTTCCCGGTGCGGAGTCCGGCCGCGTCGGGCGGCTCGGGCGGCTCGATCCGCCGGCCGCCGCGGGGCTCAGGGCGCGGGCCAGACCGGAGGTCGCCGCCGCCTACCGTGACCCCGCCTCCCTCACCCGGCGGGCCTTCGGGGCGGTCGAGCCGTTCCCCGACGAGAACTCCGCCGCCTACCACACGGCCGTCCTGCCCGCGTCCAACGGCATCGCCACCGCCGGGGCCCTGGCCCGCTTCTACGCCGCGCTCATCGGCCCCGTCGACGGGGTCCGCCTCCTCTCCCCGGACACCGTCGCCCTCGCCCGGGCCGAGGCGTCCGCCGGTCCCGACCGCGTCCTCGTCGTCCCGACCCGGCTCGGCCTCGGCTACATGCTCCACGGCCCCTCCGCACCCCTCCTCGGGCCCGGCTCCTTCGGGCACCCCGGCCGGGGCGGGGCCCTCGCCTTCGCCGACCCGGACTCCGGGGTCGCCTTCGGCTACGTCACCAACGGGATGAGCAAGGGGGTCACCGCGGACGCGCGGGCGCAGGGGTTGGTGCGGGCGGTACGGGCCGCGGCTGCGTAGCCCCCAACCCCGCCCCTTCTCCGATCCTGGGGCTCCGCCCCAGACCCCGTATCGGCCCGCGGCCTCGTCCTCAAACGCCGGACGGGCTGAGACTTTCGCCAGTGCGGCAGAGTTTTAGCCCGTCCGGCGATTGCGGGACTGGGGCGCCCCCGCGAGGGCACCTACCCCGCGTGCAGCATCAACCCGATCCCCGCCACCATCACCCCCGCCGCCACGATCCGCGGCCACCCGAACCGCTCCTTGAAGAAGACGGCCCCGATCCCCGCCCCCACGATGATCGAGGACTCGCGGAGAGCGGAGATGGGCGCGAGGTCGGCCCGGGTCTGGGCCCACAGGACGAGGCCGTACGCGGCGACGGACAGCGCGGCCCCGAGCAGGCCGACGGCGGCGAACGGCCGCAGTTGGGCGCTGAGCCCCCCGCGCCAGCGCCACGCGGCGTACGCGGGCACGGCGAGCCCCTCCAGGATCATCAGCCAGGCGATGTAGCCGAGGGAACTGCCGGAGGCGCGTACGCCGAGGCCGTCCACGACGGTGTAGGACGCGATGGCGACGCCGGTGGCGAGCGCGGCACCGATCGCCGCCCAGTCGGGCCGCTTCCCGGTGCCCCGGATGCCCCACAGGGCGAGCCCGGTGAGTCCGGCCGAGCAGACGGCGACACCGGCCGCCTGCCATCCGCCGGGCACCTCACCGGCGAACACGGCGGCGAGCACGGTCACCACGAGGGGTGCGCTGCCGCGGGCGATGGGGTAGGCCTGCCCGAAGTCGCCGAGCCGGAAGGACCGCATGAGCAGCGCCATGTAGGCGACGTGCAGGACGGCGGACAGCGCCAGGTAGGGCCAGGCGGCGGCCGCGGGGAACGGTGCGAAGGGCGCCATGGCGAGGCCGATGAGGGTGCCGCCGCCGGCTATGAGGGTGAAGCCGACGAGCTTGTCGGTGATGTGGTGGGCGATCGCGTTCCAGCTCGCGTGGGTGACGGCGGCGAGCAGGACGGCCGCCGCGACCAGCGGGGTCACTGTGCGGGTCCGGCGGCCTCGCGTACGTCGGCCGGGGTGGCGCCCGCGTGCGCGACGAGGGTTACGGGGTCCATGGGGAAGACGGTGTACGGGGTCCAGGCCGCCGCCCACACCACGGAGTGGGCGAGCAGGGAGCGGTCGGCGAGTACGCGGGTGCGGGTGGCGTGGCCGAAGGGCGGGACGCCCCCGATGGCGTACCCGGTGGCCTCGCGCACGACGTCCGCCCGTGCCCGGGTGACCTTCCGCCCGCCCAACTCCCGCCGCACCGGCTCCACGTCGACGCGGCGGGCGATCGCGGCGGCGGCTTCGGCGGCGGTGCGGGTCCCTTCGGGGAAGCGGCGGACCCGGCCGGGGAGTTCGTCGAGGCCCAGGTCACGCAGGGCCTCGACGAAACGGGGGTGGGCGCGGACGGCGCCCGGTTCCTTGTCCGTAGTGCTCATGCGCCGCACGCTAGCGGTACGTGTGTATGACACGCGAGTGGCTGGCGCGTGAGCGCGAAGCGACGAGACACGACGCGGCCCGCTGTGACGCGGCCCGCGTCACAGCGGGCCGTTGTAACGCGGGGCCGCCGCGTCGCACCCCAGCCGGAGCGTTCCCGCTCAGCGCCCCGCGAGCAGCATCGCCCGCACCACGGGACCCGCCGTGTCCCCGCCGTGCCCGGCCGCCTGCACCACGGCCGCCGCGGCCATGTCGCCGCGGTACGCGGTGAACCAGCCGTTGGGCTTCTTCTGGCCGTCGACCTCCGCGGAGCCGGTCTTCGCGCCGGAGTCCGGGCCGAGTCCCCGCATCGGCTTGGCCGCGGTCCCGGACACACCGGTGAAGTGCATCAGGTCACGCAGGTCGGAGACGGTCCTTGCGGACATCTTGCGCGGGGCGGTGGCGAGTTCGCGGTCGTCGAGGTCCGGCGAGACCAGGTAGGGCTGGCGGAAGATGCCGGACTCGACGGTGGCCGCGACCGACGCCATGTTCAGGGGGTTCATCCGCACCCCGCCCTGGCCGATCAGCGAGGCCGCCATCTGTGCGTGCGACTGCACGGGCACGGCACCGTCGAACGTGGGCACGCCGACGGACCAGTTGTCGCGGCCGAGGCCGAACACGTCCTGGGCCTGCCGGGTCAGGTCGTCGTTCTTCAGCTTCTTCGCCTGCGTGATGAAGGCCGTGTTGCAGGACCGCGCGAAGCTCGTCCGGAACGTGCCGCCCTTGATCTTGAACTTGTTGTCGTTCTGGAACTTCCAGCCGCCGTACGTCTCGTACTTCGGGCAGGGGTGCTTCTTGTCGACGCTCGCCAGGTCCTTCTCCAGGAGCATCGACGCCGTGATGACCTTCATGGTCGAGCCCGGCGCGAGGGAGCCCTGCATGGCCGTGTTGAAGCCGCTCGGGTTGGAGTTGGCGACGGCCAGGATCTCGCCGGTGGACGGCTTGACCACCACGACCGAGGCCTGCTTGCGCTTCGCCGTCTCCTTCTCCGCCGCCGCCTGGACGCGCGCGCTGATCGTCGTCTCCAGCGTGCCGGGGGTGCCGGGGGAGAGGTCGAGCAGCGTCTTGTCGGGAGTGTCCTTGGCGTCGTTCTTCTTCGCCGAGGAGTCCTTGCCGTCCCCGTCCTGCTCCGGTTCAGCGCGCACCACCCGCAGCTCCACGCCCGCCCTGCCGCCCGCCTTCTTGCCGAACTTCTCCCGCAGACCGTCGAGGACCGTGCCGAGTGAGGGATACTTCGCGGCGGTCAGCGGGGAGCCGCTCCGGTCCACGGCCTTGATCGGCGGGACGCCCGCCGCGCCGGTCACCAGGCGGTCACCAGGCCGCAGTTCGGGATGGAGCACGGTCGGCTGCCAGGACACGAGGGCCCGGCCGTCGGCCGCCCGGCGTACCACGGTCAGGGCGGTCTCGTACGCGTACGGCTTCTTCTTTCCCCCGTACGAGACCGTGGCCGCGGCCTTGAACGGCACTTTCGCGCCCTTGGCCGCGGCCTGCTCGACGGGCTTCAGCCGGACCTCGGAGATCCTGGCCTCCTTGCGGTAGGCGGTGAGCGCGGCCCGCGCCGCCTTCCGGTCGTCGGTGAGGGCCGCGGCCCCGGCCGTGTCGCCCTTCTCCCACGCGGCGAGGAACGCCCGTGCGGTGGTACGCACTTCGGCGGCCGTCGGCGGGCCCGTCGCCACCGACTTCTCGTCGCCCCCGCGGCCGCTCCCGCCGTCGCCCACCACGGCGTACGCGGCGACCCCCACACCGCACACGATCGCCACCGCCGCGCCGCCGAGCACCACCGGGTGCACCTTCTTCTCACGCTCGGTGGCGCGTCTTCTCTTGCCCACAGACCCTCCGCTTTTCCCTTCGCCCCCGCCGCACCTCACTCACCGGAAGCCCAACCTAGCGGCACCCACACCGACCGACGACCACGGCACCCGTCCGCCGGACGTCCGCGTACCCCCGGCGCGCCCGGTCACCCGCCCGCGCGCAGCACGGCCGCCACGATCGGCCCCGCCGTGTCACCGCCGTGCCCGCCCTCCTGCGCCATCGCTGCCGCCGCCACGTCCCCGCGGTAGCCGGCGAACCAGCTATTGGGCCTCGCCTGGCCGTCGACCTCGGCCGATCCGGTCTTCGCGCCGATGTCACCGCCGAGCCCCGCCATCGCCCGCGCGCCGGTGCCCGACACCGCGGTCCGCCGCATCATCTGCCGCAACTGGGCCGCCGTGTCCGCGGACAGGCCCCGCGCGGTGGCCGGTCCGCCGTCGATGAGGGACTTCGGTACGAGGACGGGCTGGCGGAAGGAGCCCGTCCGCGCCGTCGCCGTCACCGACGCCAGGTTCAGGGGGTTCAGTTGCACCTGGCCCTGCCCGATCGCGTTGGCGGCGCGGTCGGGCCCCGCGGACGCGGGCACCGAACCGTCCGCCGATGTGATGCCGGTACGCCAGTCGTCCCTGCCGAGCCCGAAGCGCTCCCGCGCCTCCTCGGTCAACGAGGCGTCCGTGAGCGGCGCTTCGTCGACGAGCTTCACGAACGCGGTGTTGCAGGACCGCGCGAAGCTGTCCGCGAGGGTCGCGTCCGCGTTCGGCGCCATGCCCCGCAGATTGTGGAACGTCTGGCTCTGCCAGGTCGCCTCCCGCGGGCACGGCGCTGGCCCCGACGCCTTGGCGACGCCCTTGTCGATGAGCATCGCCGCCGTCACGATCTTCATCGTCGAGCCGGGCGCCAGCTTGCCCTCGAAGGCCGCGTTGAAGCCGTCCGCACGGTGGTTGGCGACCGCGAGCACCTCGCCCGTGCTCGGCCTGACCGCGACCACCGACGACTCGGCGTACCTGGCCACCGCCCGCTCCGCGGCCCGCTGCGCCGACGCGTCCAGGGTCGTCGGCAGCTTGCCCGGGCGCCCCTTCGCGAGCGTGCGCAGCGTCCTGGTGCCCGCGCCCTCCCCGGCACGCCTGATGTACAGCTCGGTCCCCGGCCTTCCGCCCGCCTGCTCGCCGTACTTCGACCGCAACTGGTCGAGGACCGGAGCGAGCGACGGGTACTTCGCGGCGCTCAGGACCGTGCCGTGCCGGTCGACGGCCCTGATCGGCGGCGTCGTGGCCTCGCCGGTCTCCAGGGTGTCCCCGCGCCGCAGCAGCGGGTGCAGCACGCCCGGCCGCCAGTCGACGAGGGCCCGTCCGGTGCGGACACCGCGTACGACGTCGAGGGCCGACTCGTACCGCAGCGGCTTGCTCCTCCCCTCGTACGTCACCGTGGCGCGGACCGTGAACGGCACCCGCGTCCCGCTGATCCGGCCCGCCGTCAGCCGCACCTCGCGGATGGAGGCGTCCTCGCGGTAGCCGGTCAGGGCGGGGGCGGCCGCCGCGGCGTTGTCGGTCCACGCCGCGGCGCCGTCCGCGTCGCCCTTCGCCCAGGCCGTGAGGAACCTCGCCGCGGTCTCGCGGACCTCGGCGCGCGACGGCGGCCCCGTCGGGCGCGCGCCGTCCCCCGACGCGGACGGGCCGCCGTCCTCGTTCAGCACATGCACCACGTTGTACGCGCCGTATCCGGCGCCCCCCACCATGACGGCGAACACCCCGCCGACAAGAGCAGCCTTGGCTCCCCTGCGCATCGAGCGCTCCCTCCCCAGGAATGCCCCAACTTTATGGGGCGGGTGGGAAGCAAGGGCTCGAAGTGTCGTATTCAGACCCAGGTATGGCGTAGGCGGACCGATTTCAGACCCAGGTGTCCAGCCACATCCGCGACCGCCAGGAATCGATCGGGATCGCCTGCCCGGTATAGATCGGCCAGAAGCAGATGAGATTCCGAGCGATCGGGGCCATTGCGGCCCCGACCTGGCCGGGAACCCTGCAACGCGAACCGCTGCCCCCTGTGGGCCGCAGTCGGGCCGTGATCTTGGGGACAAGCAGTGGGAGCGGCGCCCTGCGCTCCTCGCCGCCCTTGGGCGGTGCGAACACGTGCTTCCCGCGGATGCGCTTGAGCTGGTGTGTGACGTGCGCTCACCCGTCGACGTAGTCGAGTTCGTCATCCGAGAGCCCGAAGATTTCACCTGGACGCGGGCCACATCCCGCGTCCGGGTCCGCGGTGGCCTGAACCCGCTTGGGCAGCGCCGACCGCACGTCAAAGACCCGAGCAGTTGTCCATGGGGCGACGCGCGGCTTGGCGGGCTTCGGCAGGCGGACAGTGCGGGCGCGGCACGGGTTCTTCGGAAGGAGCCCGTCCTCCGCGGCTGCATGCAGCGCGGCCGACACCATGCCGACGATGACGCGGCTGCTCGACTCGGCAGGCACGGTGCCTTCAAGCGCGCTCCGTCGGTAACGGGCGCGAACACGTCCCCGTCGGATACGCCGCCTTGGAGGCATGGATCCGTTGACCGACCCGCTCCGCCACGTGTCCCGCGACGATCTCATGCGGCGAGTCGACCATGCCGACCATGGGCTGATAGGTGACGACGTGTTCCACGGTCTTCGGGCGCCGGCCCGACTCCTCCACGACCTCCCGAAGCGCTGTTGCTTCGGCGGCTTCGCCCTCGTCCATGATGCCGCCCGGCAGCTCTCAACCCCACTGCCGGGCGGCTGATCAACCGCCATGCACTGATAACGCTTCAAGCTATGTTGGCAAGTTACGCAAACTGAGGACGGAGTAGATCCTCCGCTCGCGTCCCCCGGCAGAGCGAACTTTAGTTACTTCAACTTCCGCTTCAACTCGTTTATTGAAGTGCCGCTCCAGATGCGACGTCAGTTCTTCGTCGGTGCTCGCACGAATGCGCTCCCCGCTATCTGCCCGGATTTCCACATTGCCGTGGAATGAGCTAGCGGATCCCAGCCATCCTGTTACGGTCACTGTTTCCGGCTGAGTGAATTCACTGTGCTCGCAGAGGTAATGCACTCTCTGGACGCCGGCCGGGCTCCATTGACTTAGTCTGGTCTGCCCGCCTTGGGAATGCCAGGAAGCCCTGAGGCCCACACCGGCATCGGTAAGCCCAGCAGTCAGCGCGCCAATATGCTTCATGGCTCGCTGGCCGAGTGGAACGAGCTGCTCGGCAAGGAGTTCGTTGGACTGACCAGCACCCTCGGAGAGGTCCACGATGTCCAGCACAGTGTCCACGGCGTCATCGAGGACAGTCCGCAAGTCGCCAAAGTACTCAGCGAAGAGGCTGTCCTCCTCTACGTCGACCGGTGGCCCGTAGATGACGACGCCAAAAGACGAAGGGAAGGTTGCCGCAGCGCTCAATGTCGTCGCTTCACGAATATCGCGAGGGATGGAGGCGGAGCTAGTTGGCCGCCCAGTGAGTGACTGCGCCACAGCGGAGACCGACTCCTGGAGGTTAGTCAGGAACGGGCCAAGGGTGGACACCTGGATGATGTGCTCATCCGTTGGAGCCCCAGTCAGTGCTAGATCCAGACGTCGCCGTCCTGCATCCCCTGGAGGCAAGCCTACAGATTCAAGAAGTCGACTACGCTGAACTGCAGCAAATTCGGACGGTGTGGTTGGGGCGGGACGATCCCCGTGAGCACTACTATTCCGGACCGCCTTCATCCATTGCCGCAATGCGTCTTTGTCGGATGGGTCGGGCCTCGGCAAGCGTGGATTCATGAGAGTACCTCCACGTAGCCTCGGCGCAGCCCAGTAGGAGTACCGTCCGTAGAAGGGATCCGGGTGCGTTGCCACAATTCGTCGTAGAGGCCGATATCTCTGAACGACTCACTTGTGCCCTGAGTGAAGAGGCTGGGCATCATCTCGGAGACTGGCATCTCTTCGGGCAGGCGGAGCAGGTGCGCGTCTACACGCATGCCTTGCTCCACACACCAGCCCCGCAGCGTCAGGTCACTGAGGTCGGCGAGCGTCTCACGGTCCAGTCGGTCGTACGCCCGGGCCCGCAGCAGGTACGTCACGTCCACATCGCCCGGGTCCGTCTTGTCGCTGACGAAGCTGCCTCCCACCCACATGCGTGTGATCTCCCCTGCTAGTGCCTCGACCATCATCCGGTGGTCTGCCCATTCTTCCCAGATTTCTTGCCGTGTCGCAGAGCCTGTGGATAGTACGAGCGCCGCGTGCAGCTCATCGAGGGATGCCGCGTAGCGGCCTGGCGGCAGGAGGCCCGTCACCGGATCAAGCTCGGGCATGCAGTTCAAGATGCGCGTCCCCCTCATTCTTGATCGGCTTGACGATGCTAGCTGCGGTGTCTGTCACAGTCAGTCGAGTCACCCGATCCCGTTACGTCTTGGGCCACGGGAAGCCGGTAGCGGTCAGCTTTGGGCGGGACTCGGACGGCGTTCGCCCGGCTAGACCCAGGTGTCCAGCCACATCCGCGACCGCCAGGAATCGATCGGGATCGCCTGTCCGGTATAGATCGGCCAGAAGTAAATGAAATTCCAGAAGATCAGCAGGACCAGGACGCCCGCGGCCGCGGCTCCCGCCACCCGGCGCCGTTCCGAGGAACCCGGCGGTCCCAGAATGGCGCCGAGCAGCATCGCGAGCCCCAGGCACAGGAACGGCACGAAGACCACGGCGTAGAAGTAGAAGATCGTCCGTTCCTGGTACATGAACCACGGCAGATAGCCCGCCGCGATGCCGCACACGATGGCGCCGGCCCGCCAGTCCCTGCGGAAGAACCATCGCCACAGGACGTACAGGAGTGCCGCCGCGGCCGCCCACCACAGCAGGGGTGTGCCGAGGGCGAGGACCTCGCGGGCGCACTTCTCCTTGGTGTCGGCGGGACAGCCGTCCCGGCCCGGCATCGGTGACTCGTAGAAGTACGAGACGGGGCGGCCGTCGACGATCCAGCTCCACGGGTTGGACTGGTAGGTGTGCGGCGACGACAGGCCCACGTGGAAGTCGTAGACCTTGTTCTCGTAGTGCCACAGGGAGCGCAGCCAGTCCGGCAGCCAGGGCCAGTCGGTGTGCTTGCCCGCGGTCGCCGCCCAGTCGCGGTAGTAGCCGCCGCTGCCGTCGCTCGGCGAGAGGATCCAGCCGAGCCAGGACAGCAGATAGGTGCCGAACGCGACCGGCACCGTCGTCACGAACGCGGGCAGCACGTCCCGCTTCAGGGCCGCCGTGTACGGCCGGTCCGCCCCGGCGACGCGGCGCGCGCCCGCGTCCCACAACACGGTCATCAGACAGAAGAAGACCATGATGTACAGGCCGTTCCACTTCGTGGCGAAGGCCAGGCCGAGACAGACCCCGGCCGCCCACCGCCAGGGCCGCCACCCCAGGCGCAGCGTCTGCGCCACATACGCGTCCGGGCGCGTGACCCCGTCCTCGTCCACCGGCAGCGCCGCCGCGAGTCGCGCCCGCGCCCGGTCCCGGTCGACGAGGAGGCAGCCGAACGCCGCGAGCACGAAGAACATCAGGACCTGGTCGAGCAGCGCGGTGCGGCTCATCACGAAGTGCAGGCCGTCCACCGTGAGCAGGGCGCCCGCGAGGCAGCCGAGGAACGTGGAGCGGAAGAGCCGCCGCCCGATCCGGCACAGCATCAGGACCGACAGCGTGCCGAGCACGGCCGTCATGAACCGCCAGCCGAACGGGTCGAAGCCGAACAGCCACTCGCCGACGCCGATCACGTACTTGCCGACCGGCGGATGCACCACGTACGCCGGATCCGTGGGCAGCGCGATCCCGCTGCCCTGCTCGATGACCGCGTCGTTGACCTTGTCGGGCCAGCTCAGCTCATAGCCCTTGTGGATGAGCGCCCAGGCGTCCTTGGCGTAGTACGTCTCGTCGAATATCACGGCCTTCGGGCTGCCGAGATTCCAGAACCGCAGCAGCCCCGCCACCAGGGCGACACCCAGCGGCCCGAGCCAGCCCGACCACCGCACCAGCCACTGGGACGCGTCCCTCGGCACCCCGAGCGCCGCCCAGATCCGGCTGCCGGGCTCGGCGTAGGGCGGGACGAGCCGCGTCCGCACATCCTCTCTGGGCCGTGCCGCGTAGCCGAAGCGGCGCAGCCGGTGCTGCCACGACGACGGTGGTGGCTCCTCGGCTGCCTGGCCCTCGCGGGTGTCCGGGGAAGACGCGGTACTGGTCACCGCGCCATCGTAGGGAACCGGGCTGTGACAGTCCCGCGCCCGGCCCCTGCGAGGATGGATCCGTGACAGGAAGCGCAGATTCAGTCGTGAGCACGTCATCGGCCGCCGACGGCCCGGGGTCGGCGGGCGTCCTCGTCCTCGCGGGCACGCCCATCGGCGACGTCACGGACGCCCCGCCGCGGCTCGCCGCCGAACTGGCGGGCGCCGATGTCGTCGCCGCCGAGGACACCCGCAGGCTGCGCCGCCTCACGCAGGCGCTCGGCGTGCAGGTGGGCGGCCGGGTCGTGTCGTACTTCGAGGGCAACGAGTCGGCGCGCACGCCGGAGCTCGTCGAGGCGCTCGCGGGCGGGGCCCGGGTGCTCCTGGTGACGGACGCGGGCATGCCGTCGGTGTCCGACCCCGGCTACCGCCTGGTGGCGGCCGCCGTCGAGCGCGACATCAAGGTCACCGCCGTGCCGGGGCCCTCCGCGGTGCTCACCGCTCTCGCCCTCTCGGGCCTGCCCGTGGACCGCTTCTGCTTCGAGGGGTTCCTGCCGCGCAAGGCGGGCGAGCGTCTTTCGCGGCTGCGCGAGGTGGCCGACGAGCGGCGCACGCTCGTGTACTTCGAGGCCCCGCACCGCCTGGACGACACGCTCGCCGCGATGGCGGAGGCGTTCGGCGCCGGACGCAGGGCCGCGGTGTGCAGGGAGCTGACCAAGACGTACGAGGAGGTCCGCAGGGGCCCGCTGAAGGAACTCGCCGAGTGGGCGGCCGACGGTGTGCGCGGCGAGATCACCGTGGTGGTCGAGGGTGCCCCGGAGAAGAGCCCCGACGACATCGGGCCCGAGGAGCTTGTGCGCAGGGTGCGGGTGCGCGAGGAGGCGGGGGAGCGCCGCAAGGAGGCCATCGCGGCGGTGGCGGCCGAGGTGGGGCTGCCCAAGCGCGCGGTCTTCGACGCGGTGGTGGCGGCGAAGAACGCCGACCGCGGGGCCTGACGCGGCGCACAGCCCGGCGCACGGGCAAAGACACCGGCGCGCGGGCGCTTCGCGCGCCCATCAATAGGCAAAGGACTATCGTAAAAGGCAAAGTGCGGGCCGCGCACCAGACCGCTTTTCTATGGAAATGCCAAATCGGTTCCAACAGTCGACAGGTCTGATGCGCTCGCTCCGGGAAAGGCGTCCACTGGGTGCGGGGACGCACCCGTCCCACGCCGCCGCTCCGGGGAAGGAAAGACCCCGGCCGACGGCGCTTGTCCAGCGGACAAGAGGAGCCGGCATGAGTGAGACAGCGGACACCGGTCACCGCGGTACGGCGGTCGGCGTCGCCCACGAGTCCTACGCCTTCGCCTGCATGCGGTGCGGGCACGGCTGGGAGGAGTCGTACGACATAGAGCACCACACCGACGCCAAGGGCCAGGAGTTCGTGACCTATCTGGCGCACGGCCTCCGGGTGCCGTCACCGCTGACCCGGCCCACCTGCCTGAACTGCGGCGGGCACGTCGTACGGATCATGCGCGCGGGCCAGGTGTCCTCGGTGCGCTCGGCGCTGGAGTCCCTGCACCGGCGCCCGGCGGCCACGGGGACCACATCGGGCGCCACCGCGGCCGCCGCGGCCACACCGGACGGCGGCGCCCCACGCCCCGCCCACCACTGGCACCTGTCCGACCTGCTGCACCCCTTCCGCCGGGCGGGCTGAGCGGGGCGGGCCGAGCGGGGTGGGCCGAGCGGCAGGGCCCCCGGCCGCTGTGAGGAACCCCGGCCGCTGCGAGGAGCACCGGCCCCTTCGTAGGATCGGGGCATGCCTGCCGACACCACGCCGCCCCCGGCACCCGCACCGCTGCGGGTGCCGGCCGCCGACTCCCACACCCACCTCGACATGCAGTCGGGCACCGTCGATGAGGCCCTCGCGCAGGCCGCCGCGGTGGGCGTGACCACCGTCGTCCAGGTCGGCTGCGACGTCGCCGGATCGCGCTGGGCCGCCGGGACCGCGGCCGCGCACGCCGCCGTGCACGCGGCCGTCGCCCTGCACCCCAACGAGGCGCCGCGGATCGTGCACGGCGACCCCGACGGCTGGTCACGGCAGGGCGCGCGCCCCGCGGGGGGTGAGACCGCCCTCGACGAGGCACTCGCCGAGATCGACGCGCTGGCCGCGCTGCCGCACGTCAAGGGCGTCGGCGAGACCGGACTCGACTACTTCCGCACCGGACCCGAGGGCAAGGCGGCGCAGGAGCGCTCCTTCCGCGCGCACGTCGAGATGGCCAAACGGCACGGCAAGGCCCTGGTCATCCACGACCGGGAGGCCCACGAGGATGTGCTACGCGTCCTGAAGGAGGAGGGCGCGCCCGAGCGCACCGTCTTCCACTGCTACTCCGGCGACGCCGCTATGGCCCAAGTCTGCGCGGAGGCGGGCTACTTCATGTCCTTCGCGGGCAACGTCACCTTCAAGAACGCGGCGCCGCTGCGCGCCGCGCTCGCCGTCGCCCCGCTGGAGCTCGTCCTCGTCGAGACCGACGCGCCCTTCCTGACCCCCGCCCCGTACCGCGGACGGCCCAACGCCCCCTATCTCATTCCGGTCACGCTGCGCGCGATGGCCGAGGTGCGGGGCATCGATGAGGACGCCATGGCCGCGGCGATCTCCGCGAACACCGCCCGCGCTTTTGATTACTGATCGATAACGACTGAAGCCGTTCCAGACCTGACAGCTTGGGTCAGAACGGCGACACTGCGTATCCGTGCTGCTTTGGAGAGTGACGACGCCTCCGCTAGGTTCTGCAAGCCGATCTGCATTTGGCTTGTCAGTGGTCACTTGTGAGCTGGAGCGTCGTGAGCAAACCGCACTACGAGACGTATGAGCAGCCGCAGTACGACCCGTACGGCGCCGCGGACGCCGCGTACGACCCGTACAGGGCCGCGTACGGGTACGACACCGTGGGCGCCGCGGACGGGGCCGCGACGCAGGTGTTCACCGCCGACGAGTTCGGCGGGGCCGAGCGGCACGACAGGACCGGGGGAATCGCGGGCAGCTCGACGCCGACGCAGGCGTTCGCGGCGGGGGCGGTGGACGAGCTCCCGACCCGGGTGTTCACGCCGGACGCGTTCCCGCCCGGGACGTTCACGCCCGACCCGGGTGACGGGTCCTCGCCCGAGGCGTCGCTGCCGCAGCCCCGGCAGGGCGGCGGGGGGCGTGCCGACGGGCGGGCCGGGGCCCGGCGCGCCGGGCGGCGCAGACGGGGCGGGGAGCGGCCCGAGGGGCTGCGCCGCCTCGTCCCGCAGGCACTCGTCGTGGCCTTCCTGGCCGGTGGCACCTCCGCCTTCGTCGCCAACGACAAGGCCGTACAGCTCAGCGTCGACGGCAAGTCCCGCACCCTGCACACCTTCGCCGACGACGTCGGTGAACTCCTCGCCGACGAGGGCGTGGACGTCGGCGCGCACGACATCGTCGCCCCCGCCACGGCGACCGCCCTGGCCAGCGGCGACGAGATCGCCGTCCGCTACGGGCGCCCCGTCCAGCTCACCCTGGACGGGCAGCGCCGCAATGTGTGGACTACCGCGCGCACGGTGGACGGCGCGCTCCGGCAGCTCGGGGTGCGGGCCGAGGGCGCGTATCTGTCGGCCTCGCGCAGCAAGCGCATCGCCCGCGACGGCCTCGACCTCGACGTCCGCACCGAACGCACGGTCACGATCATGGCGGACGGGCGGTCGCGCACCATCCGCACGAACGCGGCGACGGTCGGGGAGGCCGTGGAGGAGTCCGGGGTGACCCTGCGCGGCTCCGACACCACCTCCGTGCCCGCGGCCGGCTTCCCGCGCGACGGGCAGACCGTCACCGTCATGCGGATCTCCGACCGCGAGGAGGTGCGGGAAGAGCTTATTCCGTACGCCGTGCACCGGTCCGACGACGCCTCGCTGCCGCGCGGCACGGAGGTGGTGACACAGGCGGGGCGGGAAGGGGCGCGGCGGATCACGTACTCGGTACGCGTCGTCAACGGCGTGCGGGGGCGGCCGAAGCGGCTCAAGAGCGAGGTGGTGCGGGAGCCGCAGCCGCGGATCGTGAAGGTCGGCACGAAGGTCAAGCCCACCGCCGTCTCCGGCGCCGAGGGCCTGAACTGGGGCGCCCTCGCCGCGTGCGAGTCCGGTGGCCGCCCCGGAGCCGTGGACGCCTCCGGCACCTACGGCGGCCTCTACCAGTTCGACACGCGTACGTGGCAGGCCCTCGGCGGCACCGGACGCCCCCAGGACGCCTCCGCCGCCGAACAGACCCTCCGCGCGAAGAAGCTGTACGCCCAGCGGGGCGCAAGCCCCTGGCCCCACTGCGGCCGCCGCCTCTGACGCCCCCAGGGGTGCGCGTTCCCCTCCGGGGTTCTTCTCCCACCCGCCCACCCGTTCACCCGGCGGAGCACGTTTCCAGCCGGAGCCCACGCCACCGCCACCCGGGTGTACGGGCACTCCGCGCTTCCGGTGCCACACCGGCCGTCCGGCGTCCGACGGCAGATACCGGTATCTCAGTCCGCCCGGCGTCCAGGGTGCGGAGTATCCAGCCCGTCCGGCGTTTGAGGACGAGGCCCGCAGGGCCGGTGGGTTGACGCGCGCCGGCACGTCCGGGGCGGAGAATTCCAGCCCGTCCGGCGTTTGAGGACAAGGCCCGGAGGGCCGACAGGGGGGAGAGGGGCGCAGCCCCAGGCAGGGGCGGGTGGACGGGGAAGAGCCCTCCGGCGCCCAGCCGGGGGGAAGGAGTGCGGCGCACCCAGGGCTACCCTGGGGCGGTGACCACCGAGTACGGCCCCCTCCTCGGCCCCGCCGACATCCGCGACCTAGCCGCAACCCTCGGCGTACGCCCGACCAAGCAGCGCGGCCAGAACTTCGTCATCGACGCGAACACCGTCCGCCGCATCGTCCGCACCGCGGAAGTCGGCCCGGACGACGTCGTCGTCGAGGTCGGCCCCGGCCTCGGCTCGCTGACCCTGGCCCTCCTGGAGACCGCCGCCCACGTCACCGCCGTGGAGATCGACGACGTACTCGCGAGCGCGCTCCCGGCGACGGTCGAGGCCCGCCTGCCGGCGAAGAAGTCGTCCTTCGACCTGGTCCACAGCGACGCGATGCTCGTGACGGAACTCCCGGGCCCCGCCCCGACGGCCCTGGTCGCCAACCTCCCGTACAACGTCGCCGTACCCGTCCTGCTGCACATGCTGGCCACCTTCCCCACCATCGAGCGCACGCTGGTGATGGTGCAGGCGGAGGTCGCCGACCGGCTCGCCGCCGCCCCCGGCTCGAAGGTCTACGGCGTCCCGTCGGTGAAGGCGAACTGGTACGCGGAGGTCAAGCGGGCGGGCGCGATCGGGCGCAATGTCTTCTGGCCGGCGCCGAACGTCGACTCGGGCCTGGTGTCGCTGGTGCGCCGTGCCGAGCCCCCGAAGACCACCGCGTCCAGGCGGGAGGTGTTCGCGGTCGTCGACGCGGCGTTCGCACAGCGCAGGAAGACGCTGCGGGCCGCCCTCGCGGGCTGGGCGGGCTCCGCCGCGGCGGCCGAGGCGGCCCTGGTCGCCGCGGGCGTCTCACCGCAGGCCCGGGGCGAGGCCCTGACGGTGGCGGAGTTCGCGCGCATCGCGGAGAACAAGCAGCCCGCGCCGGGCGCCACCGCCGCGAGCGAGCAGCCCGCGCCGGGCGCCACCGCCGCGAACAAGCAGCCCACCGCCGCGAGCGAGCAGCCCGCCCCCGGAGCCACCCCCGACACCGAGGAACCCGGTAAGTGACCGGCCCGCGCAGCGTCACCGTACGCGTCCCCGCCAAGGTCAATGTCCAGCTCGCCGTCGGCGCGGCCAGGGCCGACGGGTTCCACGACCTGGCCAACGTCTTCCTGGCCGTCGGCCTGTACGACGAGGTCACGGCGACCCCGGCGGACGAGCTGCGGATCACCTGCGCAGGCCCCGGCGCGGATCAGGTCCCCCTCGACCGCACGAACCTGGCGGCACGCGCCGCGGAGGCACTCGCCGCCCGGTACGGCCGCGGCGCCGACGTGCACCTGCACATCGCCAAGGACATCCCCGTGGCGGGCGGCATGGCGGGCGGCAGCGCGGACGCCGCGGGCGCCCTGCTGGCCTGCGACGCGCTCTGGGGCACCGGCGCCGGCCGCGACGAACTCCTCGGCATCTGCGCGGAGCTGGGCAGCGACGTGCCGTTCAGCCTGGTCGGCGGCGCGGCACTCGGCACCGGCCGTGGCGAGCGACTGACGGAGCTGACGGTCGGGGGCACCTTCCACTGGGTCTTCGCCGTGGCCGACGGCGGCCTGTCCACCCCGGCCGTCTACCGCGAGTTCGACCGCCTGACCCCGAAGGCCCCCGCCCCGGAGGCGTCCGAGCCCCTGCTCGCGGCCCTGCGCACCGGCGACGCCACCGCCCTCGCGGCCACCCTCGCCAACGACCTCCAGCCCGCCGCGCTGTCCCTCTTCCCCTCCCTCGCCGACACCCTGAGAACCGGCACGGCAGCGGGTGCCCTGGGGGCCGTCGTCTCCGGCTCGGGACCCACGACCGCCTTCCTCACCAAGGACGCCGAGTCCGCCGCACACGTCGCCGAGACCCTGCGCGCCTCCGGCACCTGCCGCACCGCCCGCGTCGCCGAGGCCCCCGCCCCCGGCGCGACGGTGACCGAGGCGCACGCCTAGCGCAGCCGGCGCGCACGCTCGGCGCGGGCAGCGCACGCCCGCGACGGACGCCCGCCGCACAAGGCCCAGGGGCCCGACTACGCTGGACGATCGATCGCATTCCGTCGTCAGGAGAGAAATGGCCGTCAACCTGGTCAATGTCGAGGCAGTCAGCAAGGTGTACGGCACCCGCGCGCTGCTCGACGGTGTCTCGCTCGGTGTGTCCGAGGGGGACAGGATCGGCGTGGTCGGGCGCAACGGTGACGGGAAGACGACCCTCATCCGCATGCTCGCCAAGCTGGAGGAGGCCGACACCGGGCGCGTCACGCACAGCGGCGGGCTGCGCCTCGAGGTCCTCACGCAGCACGACTCCCTGGACCCGGAAGCCACCGTGCGGCACGAGGTCATCGGTGACCTCGCCGACCACGAGTGGGCGGGCAACGCCAAGATCCGGGACGTGCTCACCGGGCTGTTCGGCGGCCTCGACCTGCCCGGCTTCGAGCAGGGCCTCGACACCGTCATCGGGCCGCTGTCCGGCGGCGAGCGGCGCCGCATCGCCCTCGCGAAGCTGTTGATCGCCGAGCAGGACCTGATCGTGCTCGACGAGCCGACCAACCACCTGGACGTCGAGGGCATCTCGTGGCTGGCACGGCACCTGCGCGAGCGCCGCTCCGCCCTCGTCTGCGTCACCCACGACCGGTGGTTCCTCGACCAGGTGTGCACGCGCATGTGGGACGTGCAGAAGGGCTCGGTCTTCGAGTACGAGGGCGGGTACTCCGACTACGTCTTCGCGCGCGCCGAGCGCGAGCGGATCGCCGCCACCGAGGAGACCAAGCGGCAGAACCTGGTCCGCAAGGAACTGGCGTGGCTGCGCCGCGGCGCCCCCGCCCGCACCTCCAAGCCCCGCTTCCGCGTCGAGGCCGCCAACGCGCTGATCCAGGACGTGCCGCCGCCCCGGGACACCAGCGAGCTGATGAAGTTCGCCACCACCCGGCTCGGCAGGACGGTCTTCGACCTGGAGGACGTGAGCGTCCAGGCCGGACCCAAGCTGCTGCTCAAGCACCTGACCTGGCAGCTCGGCCCCGGCGACCGCGTCGGCCTGGTCGGGGTGAACGGCGCGGGCAAGACCTCCCTGCTGCGCGCCATGGCGGACGCCGCCCGCAGCGAAGGTGAGCGGCAGCCCGCGGCGGGCCGGATCGTCGTCGGTAAGACGGTCAAGCTCGCCTACCTCTCGCAGGAGGTCGCCGAGCTCGACCCGGCGCTGCGGGTCCTGGAAGCCGTGCAGCAGGTGCGCGAGCGCGTCGACCTCGGCAAGGGCCGGGAGATGACCGCCGGGCAACTGTGCGAGACGTTCGGGTTCGGCAAGGAGAAGCAGTGGACGCCGGTCGGGGACCTGTCCGGCGGTGAGCGGCGGCGGCTGCAACTCCTGCGCCTGCTCATGGACGAGCCGAACGTCCTCTTCCTCGACGAGCCCACCAACGACCTCGACATCGAGACGCTGACGCAGTTGGAGGACGTCCTCGACAACTGGCCGGGATCCATGGTCGTCATCTCCCACGACCGGTTCTTCGTCGAGCGCACCACCGACCGGGTGCTCGCGCTCATGGGCGACGCGACGATGCGGATGCTGCCGCGCGGCATCGACGAGTACCTGGAGCGCAGGCGCCGGATGACGGAGGCCGCCGTCCCCGCCGCGCCCGCGCCCGCCCCGGCCGGAGCGAAGGCGGTGTCCGCGGCGGACGCCCGCGCGGCGAAGAAGGAATTGCAGAAGATCGAACGGCAGCTCGACAAGATCTCCGAGAAGGAGACCACCCTCCACGCACAGATCGCCGATAACGCCACAGACTTTGAAAAGGTGGCGAAATTGGACGCGGGGCTGCGCGAACTCGTCGCCGAGCGCGAAGAGTTGGAAATGCGTTGGCTGGAACTCGCGGAGGACGCGTGAGTATCCCGTAACAGACGCATTACAGGCCGGTCCTCCCTTGGGAACAGGGGCGGGACCGGCCCCGAACATGGCCGGATAAGAGTGATAGAAAGGTCGGCCTGAGCACCACTTGGCGTGCCGAAAAATCAGTGAAGGGGGAAGCGCTGATGACTCAGCCGCCCAATCAGCCGCCGCACGGCGGCTTCGGAGCTCCACAGGACCCACGGCAGGGTGGCGGCGGGGGCGGGCAGCCGACGCAGCCGCCGACACCGCCCGCGGGCGGACCGCCGCAGGCCCCGCCGCCGGCCGGAGCCCCGGCACCCGGCTACGGCTACCCCCCGCAACAGCCCGGCCAGGCAGGCCCCTACGGCTACCCGCAGCAGCCGGGACCCTACGCCCAGCCCGCTCAGCCCGGCCCTTACGCCCCCGGCCAGCCCGGCCAGCCCGGCCAGCCCGCGCAGCCCGGCCAGCCGGGTGCCTACGGCCAGCAGCCCGGTCCCTACGGCCAGCAGCCGGGACCCTACGGCCAGCCCGCGCAGTTGGGCCCGTACAGCCAGCCGACGCAGCCCGGCCAGGCGGGCCCCTACGGCCAGCAGCCCGGGTACGGCTATCCCGGCCCCGGTCAGCCCGGCGGTCCCGGCATCCCGCCCGGCGGTGGCGGTGGCAAGGGCCCCTTCAAGGGCAGGGCCGCGGTGATCATCGGCGCGGCCGTGGCCGCGCTGCTCGTCGCGGGCGGTGCCGTCTACGCGGTCGTCGGCGGCGGCGATGACGACAAGAAGTCCGAGAGCAAGAAGAAGGACCCGAAGTCCTCCTCCTCCGCCCCGGCCGACCCCGGTGACGGCAGCGGCGACGGCTACGCGGGCAAGGAGGACCTCAACGAGGGCCGCCAGGCCGACGAGGCCAAGGTCCTCTGGTACAAGGAGGCGCCCAAGGCCCCCGGCAAGGGCGCCGACGCCCCCGGCATGTGGGTCAAGGACGGCATCGCGGTCAAGGCCGCGTACAAGGAACTCCTCGCCTACCACGTCGACTCCGGCAAGCCCGCCTGGTCCGTGATCGAGTTCCCGCAGGAGATCTGCGCGGCCTCGCCGCAGTACAGCGACGACGGCAAGATCGCCATCGCGTACAAGAACGGCACCAAGAGCGGCGCCGACTGTGACCAGATGCAGATCGTGGACCTGAAGACGGGCGAGAAGGGCTGGAAGAAGAAGATCAAGGAGGAAGGTCTCTTCGACTCCACGCTCGGCCTCGAACTGTCCATCACCGGCGACACCCTGATGGTCGGCCGCTCCCAGTCCGGCACCGCGTACAGCGTCAGCGGGGGCCACGAGAAGTTCATCGCGCGCAAGAAGGACGAGGGCACCTGCTTCCCGGCCGGGTTCACCGGCGGCGACCGACTGCTGATGGCGCTGTCGTGCGGGGCGAGCACGCCCACCGAGCACGACGAGATCGTGGAGCTCGACCCCGAGAGCGGCGATACCAAGTGGACGAAGAAGTTCCCCAAGGGCTGGCGTCTTGAGCACGTCTACTCCACAAGCCCCACGGTGCTCTACGCCACCAACGAGGACAAGAAGCAGTGGAACATCACCACGCTGAAGCCGGGCAGCTCCGCCACCCGTTCCGAGGTCCAGGTCAACGACGACTTCGCGCCCGAGTGCGGCTGGGGCGGCCTCGGCCGTGACCTTCAGGACTGCGCCGGTGTGGCGGCCGACGACAAGTACCTCTACCTGCCGACGAAGAAGACCACCGGCGCCAACGAGATCGTGGCGATCAGCCTCGACACCGGCAAGGCGGCCTGGCGGGAGAAGTCCCCGCAGGACACCTCGATGCTGCCGATGAAGATCCAGGGCGGTGACCTGGTGGCGTACGTCGAGCCTTCGTACGACTCCCGCGGCGGCCGGGTGGTGTCCCTCGGGACCAGCGGCTCGCACACGCCGAAGACCCTCCTGAAGCACCCGGCGGGGGCGTCGAAGATCGAGAACGGCTTCTTCTCGAAGGCGATCGACTATGTGGACGGGCGCTTCTACCTCTCCACCACCCGGCTCTCCGGCACCGCGCAGGGCCGCGAGAAGCTGATGCTTGCCTACGGCAAGTGACCCTCCCCACCGCTTGGTTCCCTCCTTCCGTCCCCAAGGAAATGACGTCATGACTCAGCCGCCCCAGCCGCCCAACCAGCCCCCGCAGGGCGGGTTCGGCGCCCCGCAGGACCCGCCGCCGCAGGGCTTCGGCAAGGCCCCCGAGCCGGGCTACGGCTACCCGCAGGCCCCCCAGCCCCCGCAGACCCCGCCCCCGGCCGCCCCGCCCGCGGCCCCCCAGTCGCCTCCGCCGCCCCCGCAGGGCCAGCCGGACTACGGCTACCCGCAGGCCCCGCAGGCCCCTGGTACCCCGCCGCCCGCGGCGCCCGGCACCCCGCCGCCCGCGTACGCGCAGCCGACCCAGGCCGGCTTCCCCGCCATGGGCCAGCCGCCCCAGCAGCCCGGCTACGGCTACCCGGGCTACCCCGGCCAGCCCGGCCAGCAGCAGGGCTACGGCTACCCGCAGCCGCCGACCATGCCGATGCAGCCCCAGCCGGGCGGCGGCAAGAAGCCCAACAAGCAGATGACGATCATCGTGGCGGCCGTCGCCGCCATCGCCCTGATCGTCGGTGGCGGTGTCTTCTACGCCTCCACCAAGGACGGCGACAAGAACAACAGCGCCAAGGGCGACGACGGCAAGGGCGGCAAGGACAAGGGCGGCGACAAGAACGACCCGCCCGCGGGCGGCGGCCCCGCCAAGGAGAAAATACCGGCGAACACCACCGCCAAGGTGGGCTTCCAGGTCCCGGCGCCCGAGGTGCCCAAGGACGACATCTGGAGCGTCGCGGGCTCCTGGCTGACCGACGACACGTACGTCAAGAGCGGCTACGTCGGCAAGGCCAAGGACCACGCGCTCATCGGGTACGACCCGGCGAACGGCAAGGAGCGGTGGACGATCCCGCTGAGCGGTGAGACGTGCGCGGTCTCCAAGGAGGTCACCGA
The DNA here is from genome assembly GCF_000720475.1 of Streptomyces aureocirculatus. Lineage (GTDB taxonomy): Bacteria > Actinomycetota > Actinomycetes > Streptomycetales > Streptomycetaceae > Streptomyces > Streptomyces aureocirculatus. The sequence continues at coordinate 11,564 of NZ_JOAP01000009.1, read as the reverse complement.
CGAGGGCATCGCCGCGGTCGTCTACAAGGACGCCAAGTCCACCAAGGCGAACAAGTACCCCGACTGCAGCGAGGCTTCCGCGGTCGACCTGAAGTCCGGCAAGAAGCTGTGGACTCAGAACGTCGAAGTCAGCGGCTCGAAGGTGGAGTTCGAGGAGATCGCCATCTCCGGGGACACCATCGCGGCGGGCGCGGGCACCGGCGGCACCGGCGCGGCCTGGGACATGTCCGGCAAACTGCGGTGGAAGCCGCAGCTCGGCGACAAGTGCAAGGACGCGGGCTACGCGGGCGGCGACCAGCTCGTCGCGGTCCGCAAGTGCGGTGACTACGACTCCCCGAAGCTGAAGATCCAGCTCCTGGACCCCAAGTCGGGCAAGGAGCAGTGGTCCTACCCGCTGTCGCCCGGCGTCGACAACGCCAAGATCATCTCGACGAACCCGGTCGTCTTCGGCCAGGACACCGGGGACATCACCGCGAGCGGCGCCACGGACGTGTTCTCACTGAGCAACGCGGGCAAGCTGCGGGCCCGCATCAAGCTGGAGGACGGCAAGTACTCCCACGACTGCGAGGTCAACAAGTGGGCCAGTTGCAGCGCCATCGTGGTCGGCAACGACAAGCTGTACGTGCCCACGCGCCAGCACGACGCGGGTGGCTCCGACTACGGCTTCACCAACGAGATCATCGCGTTCTCCCTGGCCACCGGCAAGACCACCGGTGACCGCGCGGACGCGGGCGACGACGGCGAGATGTTCCCGATGCGCATGGACGGCGGCAATGTCCTCGCGTACAAGAACGGCGGCTACAACAAGGGCGCCAAGGTCGTCTCCCTGGACGGCAAGTCCATGAAGGAAACCACGCTCCTTCAGACTCCGGCGACCGAATCGGTCAGCAGCGCCATCAGCGGAATGGTTCCGAAGTCAAATGAACTGCTCTACACGAACGGCAACTTGTTCATGGGCAAGAAGCTGATCAGCAAGCCGTACTCCAAGGACGACAAGGAGTACATCGCGCTGGGCTTCACCACCGGGTGACCGGCGGCGCCGCGCCCCCGCGCGCGGCGCGCCGACCGCGCCCACCGAGCGGCCCCGCACTCGCCCGAACGAGTGCGGGGCCGCTTTGCGCCCTCCCGATTCACGCTCCGTACTCGCGTGCAGTCCCTCCCTCGGAAAGGCAGGGATTTAGGCATTCAGGGCCGCTTCTGGACGGTAGGGGCAGCGCTCCGTCGAACAAGCGTGTAGCTTCCGGGGGATGGAGGGCCGGGGGCCCCGATCCGTGGGGGGATCATTGAGGGAATTCCGATGAGGAATTCCGTGGGGGACTGTGGGGGGTTGCGCTGTGGGTGTGCGGCTCATGGTGGTCGACGACCATCGTTTGCTTGCCGAGGCACTCGCCTCGGCGCTGAAACTGCGGGGGCACCGGGTGCTTGCCGCGGCCGCGCCCGCCGCCGGCGCGGCCGACCTGGTGATCAGCCGTGCCCCGGAGGTGTGCCTGCTCGGCACGGCCACTCCGGCGGAGCCCGGCATGTTCGACCCGGTGGTGCGGATCAAGCGGGATCGGCCGCAGGTGGCCGTGGTGGTCCTCGGGCCCGTGCCGTCGCCGCGCGGCATCGCTGCGGCCTTCGCCTCCGGCGCCTCCGGATACGTACGTCATGACGAGCGCATCGAAGGAGTCGAGCGCGCCATCATGAAGGCGCGCGCCGGTGAGGCCGCCGTCGCGCCTCAACTGCTTCAAGGCGCCTTCAGTGAGCTGCTCAACCCCGCCGCCCAGCCCGACGACGAAGGGCAGCGGCTTCTTCAGATGCTCACTCCGCGTGAGGTCGAGGTGCTTGTGCGGGTTGCTGACGGGGAGGACACCCGGTTGATCGCCGCCGGTATGGGTATCGCGCCCAGTACGGCACGGACGCACGTCCAGCGCGTCCTGATGAAGCTCGGCGTCGGCTCCCGCCTTGAGGCTGCCGCCCTTGCCGCCCGCACGGGCCTCCTCGACCGCGCCGAGCGTCCCGGCCCGGGGCCGGACTCCCTCCAGGGGGCGGACACACCTGCGGAGCGCTAGGCCTCGCCGGGGGCTCCCCAATCCCGCCCCTTCCCGAACCAGGGGGACTGCGCCCCCCTGGACCCCCCTATCGGCGCTTCGCGCCTCGTCCTCAAACGCCGGACGGGCTGAATACATCGCCGGGACGGACGCAGACTTCGCCGCACCGGCGAGAGTTTTTGAGCCAGTCCGGCGATTGAGGACGAGGCCGCAGGCTGATACGGGGTTGCTACTCCTCCGGCTCCGGTGCCGTCACCGGCCGCAGCTTCAGCCAGATCAGGAAGAACAGGCCGAGGGCGAGCATGCCGAGGCCGGTCCAGAGGTTGATGTTGATGTCCTCGGCCTTCTTGAGGTCGGCATCGGACACGGTGAGCCCGGCGATGGTGACGATGACGCCGTAGAGGACGAACAGGCCACCGATGATGCGCCGGATGTCGAAGAGCCGCGCGGCCGTCGCGGACTTCCGCTCCAGATCGGAGACTTCCTTCTGCAGATCAGACATGTGTTTTGGACCTTCGGTTCAGGGGGGTGAGCCGGTTCAGAACGAGTACGGCAGGTAGCAGGCGGCGGCCAGAACCATCGCCCCCCACCCGAGCAGCGCCGGCTTGCGGTACCAGGCGTCGTCCCCCGCCTCGGCCCCCTCGGCGGCCTCGTTGTCGGAGAGCGACACCGTCCCGTACACCAGACCCGCGAGCTCAGCCTCCGGCTTGGGCGCGGTGAAGAGGGTGACCGCCACCATGACCACCGCACCGGCGACGAAGCCGACGATCGCGGAGACGAAGTTGGCGCCCTGGTCGGTGGGGATGTCGACGACGCCCTGCTTGTAGATCCAGAAGTAGTTGACCATCGCGGCGGTGGTGCCCGCGACCAGGCCCCACACACCGGACTTCATGGAGGCCCGCTTCCAGAACATGCCGATGATGAAGACGACGAACATCGGGACGTTGAAGAAGGAGAACAGCGTCTGGAGGTAGCTCATGATGTTCGAGAACGACGAGGCGATGAAGGCCGTGCCGATCGAGGCGAGCACCCCGATCGCGGTGATGAGCCGCCCGAACTTCAGGTAGTAGCCGTCCTCGCGGCCCTTGACCACGTACTTGGACCAGATGTCGTACGTGAAGACGGTGTTGAAGGAGGAGACGTTCGCCGCCATGCCCGCCATGAAGGCGGCGAGCAGACCGGTGACCGCGATGCCGAGGACGCCGTTGGGCAGCAACTCCTGCATCAGGTAGGGGATCGCGTCGTTGTAGGTGAGGTCGGAGCCCTTGGTGCCGATCTGCGGGACCAGGACGGCGGCGACCAGGCCCGGGATCATCACCAGGAACACGATGAAGATCTTCGGGAAGGCGGCGATGAGCGGGGTGCGCTTGGCGGCGGAGAGGTTCTTCGCGGACAGGGCGCGCTGCACCTCGGCGAAGTTCGTCGTCCAGTAGCCGAAGGAGAGCACGAAGCCGAGGCCCAGGATGATGGTGAGCCAGTTGGCGCCGAGCGGGTTGGCGTCGCCGATGCCGGTGCCGCCCCACGCGCTCAGGTAGTTGTCGCCGTGGGACTGCTCCAGGGAGCCGGTGAGACCGTCCCAGCCGCCGACCTTCTTCAGGCCGATGACGCAGATCGGTATGAGCGCGGCGAGGATCACGAAGAACTGGAGCACTTCGTTGTAGATCGCCGAGGACAGACCGCCGATGGTGATGTAGGCGAGCACGAAGAACCCGGCCACGACGATCGCCACCCACTGCGGCCAGCCGAGCAGCGCCTCCACGACGATCGCGAGGGCGTAGAGGTTCACGCCCGCGATGAGTACGGCGGCGAAGGCGAACAGGGCCGAGCTGAGCAGGTGGGCGGACCTGTCGAAGCGCTGGAGCAGGAACTCCGGCACGGAGCGGACCTTGCTGCGGTAGTAGAAGGGCATCATGACCAGGCCGAGGAAGACCATGGCGGGGATGGCGCCGATCCAGTACCAGTGGACGACCGCGACGCCGTACTGTGCGCCGGTCGCGGCCATGCCCAGGATCTCGGTGGCGCCCAGGTTGGCGGCGACGAAGGCGAGGCCGGTGACCCAGGCGGGCAGTGAGCGCCCGGAGAGGAAGAAGTCGAGGCTGGTCCGCACGGACCGCCGGGCGGCGAATCCGATGCCGAGGACGACCACGAAGTAGATCGCCAGGATCACGTAGTCGAGACCGTTGGTGGGCAGCCGAAGCCCCTCGGCGAGGGTGATGTGCGTAGCAGCAGGATGCGTAGCAGAAGGAGGGGACTGCATATGAACTCGCTTCGTCGCGCGAACTGAATCAGACCGGAACCTACGCCCCACGCTTCAGTAAGTGAACAGTTCTGTTGATGTTCTTTGTTTGATTGTGATCGAGCGCGTTGAGTGAGGGCGCGGCGACGCACGGGAGCGGGGCGGCCGGAACAGGGATTGACGAGGATGTTGACTTGTGGTTTGTTGTGTTCGGTTCTGTTGGTGGGCGGTGTGAAGGAGCCCCGAACGTGAAGAAGACCTCGACTCGTCTCGCCGACGGTCGTGAGCTCATCTACTACGACACGCGCGACGACACCGTCCGCACGGCGGTCGACACCAGGCCCCTGGACCCCGTCGCGACCACGTCCGAGATCCGCCGCGACCCCCTCATCGGGGACGCCGTCGCGATCGCCTCGCACCGGCAGGGCCGCACCTACCACCCGCCGGCCGACGAGTGCCCGCTGTGCCCCTCCGCCGACGGCCGCCGCACCGAGATCCCCGACTCCTCGTACGACGTCGCGGTCTTCGAGAACCGCTTCCCCTCCCTCGCGGGGGACGCGGGCCGCTGCGAGGTCGTCTGCTTCACCAGCGACCACACGGCGTCCTTCGCCGACCTCACCGAGGCACAGGCCGCGCTCGTCCTGGATGCCTGGACCGACCGCACCGCCGAGCTGTCACACCTGCCGTCCGTCGCCCAGGTCTTCTGCTTCGAGAACCGCGGCGCGGAGATCGGCGTGACCCTCGGCCACCCGCACGGCCAGATCTACGCCTACCCCTTCGTCACCCCGCGCACGGCCCTGATGCTGCGCAACCTCGCCGCGCACCGCGCCCGGACCGGCGGCCGCAACCTCTTCGACGACGTCCTGGCGGAGGAACGCGCGGGTGAACGCGTCGTCCTGGACGCCGAGCACTGGGTGGCCTTCGTGCCGTACGCGGCCCACTGGCCCTACGAGGTGCACCTCTACCCCAAGCGCCGCGTCCCCGACCTGCTCGGTCTCGACGAGGCGGCCCGCACGGAATTCCCCCAGGTCTATCTGGAACTGCTGCGACGCTTCGACCGGATCTTCGGCCCCGGTGAACGCGAGGGCGGCACCGAACCGCCGACGCCGTACATCGCGGCCTGGCACCAGGCCCCGTTCACGGCGCCGGGCGCGCACGAAGGCGTCAACCGCGACGACTTCGCGCTCCACCTAGAGCTTTTCACCATTCGCCGCACTTCCGGCAAGCTGAAGTTCCTCGCGGGTTCCGAATCCGGCATGAGTGTGTTCATCAACGACGTGCCGCCGGAGACCGCGGCCGAGCGACTGCGAGAGGTAGCGAGTTGATGAGTGGGAAGTACCTGGTCACGGGTGGCGCCGGCTATGTCGGCAGCGTCGTGGCGCAGCATCTGGTCGAAGCCGGACACGAGGTCACCGTCCTCGACAACCTCTCCACGGGCTTTCGCGAAGGCGTCCCCGCGGGCGCGGCCTTCCTCGAGGGCGACATCCGCGATGCCGCCAAATGGCTGGACGCCTCCTACGACGCGGTGCTCCACTTCGCGGCCTTCTCCCAGGTCGGCGAGTCCGTCGTGAAGCCCGAGAAGTACTGGGACAACAACGTCGGCGGCACCATGGCACTGCTCGCCGCCATGCGCGACGCCGACGTGCGCAAGCTCGTCTTCTCCTCCACCGCGGCGACCTACGGCGAACCGGTGAGCAGCCCCATCACCGAGTCCGACCCGACCGCCCCCACCTCCCCCTACGGGGCCTCCAAGCTCGCCGTCGACCACATGATCACGGGTGAGGCCGCGGCCCACGGACTCGGCGCGGTGTCCCTGCGCTACTTCAACGTGGCGGGCGCCTACGCCACCGCCGCGCACGGCACGTTCGGCGAGCGGCACGACCCCGAGTCCCACCTCATCCCGCTCGTCCTCCAGGTCGCCCAGGGCAAACGCGAGGCCATCTCCGTCTTCGGCGACGACTACCCGACGCCCGACGGCACCTGCGTACGCGACTACATCCACGTCGCCGACCTCGCCGACGCCCACCTCCTCGCCCTGGACGCCGCGACGCCCGGCGAGCACCTGATCTGCAACCTCGGCAACGGCAACGGCTTCTCCGTACGCGAAGTCATCGAGACCGTCCGCCAGGTCACGGGACACCCGATCCCCGAGGTCGTCGCGGGCCGCCGCGGCGGCGACCCGGCCGTCCTCGTCGCCTCCGCGGCCACCGCCCGTGAGAAGCTCAACTGGAATCCGACCCGCGCGGACCTCGCGGGAATCGTCGCCGACGCCTGGGCCTTCGCCCGGCAAAGGGGGTAAACCGCCCATGACCGCCGTCGCTCCGGTCGCCGAGGAGTCCGCCGCCGCGGTCGCCGCGGAGTTCACCGCGCTGTACGGGTACGAGCCCACCGGGGTCTGGGCGGCACCGGGCCGCGTCAACCTCATCGGCGAGTACACGGACTTCAACGAGGGCTTCGTGATGCCCCTCGCGCTGCCGCACACCGTGGTCGCGGCGGTCGCCCGGCGCGACGACGGCGTGCTGCGCCTGCACTCGGCGGACGCGCCAGGACCCGTCGTCGAACTGACGACGGGCTCCCTGACACCGCTGTCCGACGGCGGCTGGGCCGCGTACCCGGCAGGCGTCGTCTGGGCGCTGCGCGAGGCCGGGCACGCGGTCGGCGGCGCGGACCTGCACCTCGCGTCCACCGTGCCGACCGGCGCGGGCCTGTCCTCGTCGGCCGCCCTGGAGGTCGCCACCGCCCTCGCCCTGAACGACCTGTACGAACTCGGCCTCACCCGGCGCGAGTTGGCGCTCCTCGCCCAGCGCGCCGAGAACGCCTTCGTCGGCGTGCCGTGCGGCGTCATGGACCAGATGGCGTCCGCGGCCTGCGAGGCCGGACACGTCCTGCACCTGGACTGCCGCGACCTGTCCGTGCGCCAGGTCCCCTTCGACCTGTCCGCCCACGGCCTGTGCCTGCTCGTCGTCGACACCCGCGTCAAGCACGAACTCGGCGACGGCGCGTACGCGGAGCGGCGCGCCGGGTGCGAGGCGGGGGCGCGTGCGCTCGGCGTGTCCCATCTGCGGGACGTTCCCTTCGCCGAGCTGCACTCCGCGCTCGCCCGCCTCGACGAGGAACTGGGCGATGAACTCGACGGCGAGAAGGTGCGCCGCTACGTCCGGCACGTCGTCTCCGACGACCACCGCGTCGAGCGCGTCATCTCCCTGCTCGACGCCGGGGACATCCGGGCCGCCGGGGCCGTCCTCACCGAGGGGCACATCTCCCTGCGGGACGATCTGCGCATCTCCTGCCCCGAGTTGGATCTCGTGGTGGAGGTTGCCTGCGCCGGTGGGGCGCTCGGGGCGCGGATGACCGGGGGCGGGTTCGGCGGCTCCGCCGTCGTCCTCGTCGAGGCCGCCGGGGCGGAGGCCGTCACCGAGGCGGTGCGGGAGGCGTTCGCGGGGGCCGGGTTCGCGGAGCCGCGGGTGCCGGACGGGCTGAAATATGTGCCGGTAAGTTCCAGCCTCTCCGGCGTTTGAGGAGCGGGGTCTGGGGCGGAGCCCCAGGATCGGAGAAGGGGCGGGACTGGGGCGCACCCGCGAGGGCACCGGCGCTCAGCCCAGGCGCTTCGTCAAGGTGAACTCCTTGTGGCCCTCGGGGTAGTCGGGGATGACGCAGACGACGTCGTACCCCTGTTGCCGGTAGAAGGCGGGCGCCTGGAAGTCCCAGGTCTCCAGGCGGCAGTGACCACACCCCCGCTCCACAGCGATCCGCTCCGCCTCACCGAGCAACCGCCCCCCGACCCCCGCCCCCCGACACTCCTCGGCCACCCACAGCAACCCCACGTGCAGCCACCGCCCCCACGTGTGCCCGGTGATCCCCCCGACCAGCTCACCGCCCCCGTCCAGGGCCCACACACCGAGCGGCTCCTCCCGCTCCTGCGGCGTACCCCGCATCTCCCGCAGCACCGCCGAGGCCCCCGAGTTCGCCGCACGCAGCCTCGCGCGAAGCAGACGATGACGTTCCTTGTCGACTCCTGTCTCCATACGAAACATACGGCTCACCATAAACGCGTCAGCCAATCAGTTCTGCAAATCCACTTCCGCTCGGGGCCCCCGTCCGTACTCTGAAGGGCAGCGCCGGTGGGGGCCGGTGCCGATCAGGGGGCGAGACAGTCGGGTACGACGCCCGGCGTGGGGGTGGCAGTCACGGCACGGCGGCGGCCGTGCGGGCTGCGGTGGCCCCCACCCGGGCGCCGTACCCGCGTCGGGCGTCCTCCGACCTGTGGGGGTTTCCGTGGTTCGAATCCGAGTCCTGGTCGTCGACGACCATCGCATCTTCGCCGAGTCGCTCGCAGCGGCGCTCGCCGCCGAGCCCGACGTGGACGTCTCCGCCGCGGGCAGCGGGCCCGCGGCGCTGCGCTGCCTCGACCGCGCGGCCGCCGAAGGCCGCAGATATGACGTGCTGCTCGTGGACGCCGACCTCGGCAGCACCGCGTCCGCCCTCCAGGGCGTGCGCCCCGCCGTGCCCGTGCACGACGGCCAGGCCGATGGGCTCGTGGACGGCATCACCCTGGTGTCAGGGGTGCGTACGGGCCAGCCCGCGGTGCGCACCGTCGTGCTCGCGGAGAAGGACGACCCGCGCCGCGCCGCCCTCGCACTACAGGCCGGGGCCTCCGGCTGGGTCGCCAAGGACTGCTCGCTCTCGCGGCTGCTCACGGTCATCCGGGGCGTCCTGCGCGACGAGACGCATCTGCCGCCCGCCCTGCTCACCGGCGTGCTGCGCGAACTGACCGCGGCCCGCAAACACCGTACGGAGAGCGAACGCCTGGTCGAGTCCCTCACCCCGCGCGAGCGCGAGGTGCTGCGCTGCATGGTGGCCGGGCTCGGCCGCAAGGCCGTCGCCGAGCGGCTTTTCCTCTCGCCGCACACGGTCCGCACCCATATGCAGAACGTCCTCGGCAAACTCGGCGTGCACTCCACGCTCGCCGCCGTCGCCCTCGCCCGCAGGGCCGGTGTCGGCCCCGTCGACCTAGCCGGGGACGTTGTCGAACGGGGCGGTCAACTGGCGTAGCAGCGCGGCGAGTTCACCGCGCTGGGCGCGGGACAGCTCGGCCAGGATGGCCCGCTCCTGGTCGAGCAGACCGGCCAGTGCCTGGTCCGCGCGGTCGCGGCCCTCGTCGGTGAGCCGCACCAGGACGCCCCGGCGGTCGCTGGGGTCCGGCAGGCGCTCGACCAGGCCCTTCTTCGTGAGCCTGTCGATGCGGTTGGTCATCGTGCCGGAGGTGACGAGGGTCTGGGTGAGGAGCTGGCCCGGCGAGAGCTGATACGGCGCGCCCGCCCTGCGCAGCGACGTCAGGACGTCGAACTCCCAGGGCTCCAGTTCGTGCTCGGCGAACGCCAGCCGACGTGCGCGATCGAGGTGACGCGCCAGCCTGCTCACACGGCTCAGCACCTCGAGCGGTTCCACGTCGAGGTCAGGGCGCTCCCGACGCCACGCAGCGACCAGCCGGTCGACCTCGTCCTCCATGTCGATCAGTGTAGGGGGTCTGTCGATGTGAAGTCTCTTGACGTCGAGATAGTTGGGTCCGAGGATTGGGGGGCGGCGGTGTGCGGCAGGGTGGCGCTGCGGTGCTGCGGGCTTGTGGTGCGGTGCTGTGGTGCGGTGGGGCTGCGTGGCCGGGCTGCCGTGCGTGGGGCCGCGTGGCCGGGCTGCCGTGCGTGGGGCTGCGCGACCGGGCTGCCGTGGCGCGTGCTGTCGTGGCGCTTGCCGCCGTGCTGGGGGGTGTCGCGTTGTGTGGCGTCCTTGTCGTCGCAGAGGAGTACTCATGCCGTCCGAGCCGTCTGGGCCGTCTGGGCCGTCTGGGTCGTCCGGTACGTCGTCCCCCGTGTGGGACCCGGGCCAGTACCTGCGTCACTCCGGCCCCCGCGCCCGCCCCTTCCTCGACCTGCTCGCCCGGGTGCCCGTGCTCCCCGCGGGCCACCCGCCCCGCATCGCCGACCTGGGGTGCGGGCCCGGCAACGTCACCGTTCTGCTCACCGAGCGCTGGCCCGACGCCCACGTCACCGGCTACGACAACTCCCCGCAGATGCTGCGCGAGGCCGAGGCGTTCGCGGGGCCCACGGCGGGGGGTGGGCGCCTGGAGTTCGCCGTCGCGGACGCCGGTCGCTGGACTCCCGACCCGCACACGTACGACCTGATCCTCTCCAACGCCACGCTCCAGTGGGTGCCAGGGCACGCCGACCGCTTCCCCGACTGGGTGGCCGGGCTGCGGCCAGGTGGTGTGCTCGCCGTCCAGATGCCCGCCAATTTCGACGCGCCCAGCCACACCCTGATGCGGGAGCTGTGTGCGGAGGAACGGTGGGGTGGGCGGTTCGACGGGGTGTTGCGGCACGCCGATGCCGTGTTGCCGCCCGGCGCGTATCTGGAGCTGCTTGCCGGGCTCGGCTGTGAGGTCGATGTCTGGGAGACCACGTACCAGCACCTGCTGCCCGGGGCCGATCCCGTCCTAGAGTGGGTCAAGGGGACGGGGCTGCGGCCGGTCCTCTCCGCGCTTGCCGGTGATCCGGGGGCCACGGAGGAGTTTCTGGCGGCTTATCGTGTGCGGCTGCGTGAGGCGTATCCCGTGCGGGGGCACGGTACGGTCTTTCCCTTCCGTCGGGTGTTCGCGCTGGCGCGCAAGCAGTAACGCGGCGCCGCCTCACCGCCGCTGCCTCCCACCCACCCGCCCGTGACTGTCGGCCCCGGCGCCCCGCACGGACGCCTGTCCACCGGCGGTTGCTGGCCGCTGGCGCCTCGGCCCACCAGCGGTGGGTGCTGAGGCTTTCGCGGGACTGCGGGCGGCAGCCGCCTCACCGCCGCTGCGCGGCGGTGCTTCCCACCCGCCCGCCCGTGACTGTCGGCCCCGGCGTCCCGAGCGGCAGCCGTCCGCCCGCCCGTGGCTGTCGGCCCCGGCGCCCCGCACGGACGCCTGCCACCGGTGGTTGCTGGCCGCTGGCGGCCCGGCCCACAAGCGGTGGGTGCTGAGGCTTTCGCGGGACTGCGGGCGGCGGCCGTCCACCGCCGCTGCGCGGCGGTGCTTCCCACCCACCCACCCGTGACTGTCGGCCCCGGCGCTCCGAGCGGCAGCCGTCCGCCCGCCCGTGACTGTCGGCCCCGGCGCCCCGTACGGACGCCTGCCACCGGCGGTTGCTGGCCGCTGGCGGCCCGGCCCACGGGTGGGTGCTGAGGCTTTCGCCGGGCTGCGGGCGGCAGCCGTCCGCCCGCCCGTGACTGTCGGCCCCCCGACAACCCCGCGCCCCCGGCACCGCCCCCCACCC
>NZ_JOAP01000008.1 GCF_000720475.1 Streptomyces aureocirculatus | reverse complement strand
CCCCACGTATACGTCTTGTATCTATGCTGTGCGCATGCCCGCCGCCCCACCCGCCCCCCCGGTCACCCCCCACCCCTCCCCCAAGTCCCTGAAGCAGCCCCCCGCCGCCGAGCGCGTCTACACCCACGTCAAGGAGGGCGTCCTGGCGCGCCGCTACGAGGGCGGCACGCTCCTGACCGAGGGCGAGCTGGCCGAAGCCGTCGGTGTGTCCCGCACGCCGGTCCGCGAGGCCCTGCTCAAGCTGGAGGTCGAGGGGCTGCTGCGGCTCTACCCGAAGAAGGGCGCCCTCGTCCTGCCGGTCTCCGCCCAGGAGATCGCGGACGTCGTGGAGACCCGGCTCCTCGTCGAGACCCACTCCGTGCGCAAGGCCGTGCCCGCGCCGCCCGGACTGCTCGACCGGCTCACAAAGCTGCTCGAACAGCAACGGGAGCAGGCCGCGGCCGGCGACTACACCGCGGCGGCGGTCACCGACCGCTGCTTCCACGCCGAGATCGTCCGCAGTGGCGGCAACGACATCCTGTCCCGCCTCTACGACCAACTGCGCGACCGGCAGTTGCGGATGGGCGTCGCCGTGATGCACTCCCACCCCGACCGCATCGCCAAGACCCTCGCCGAGCACGAGGAGCTCCTCGCCGCCCTGACGGCGCAGGACACCGACGCGGCCGTCGACGTGGTCACGCGGCACGTCGGCTGGTTCCAGAACCTGGCGCGGGGAGCGGCACGATGACCACCGGCGCGCCGTCCGCCGGAGCGGCACAACTGCCGGGGGACCCGCCGGGCGGCCGCGGGGCCGTCCTCGTCTGGTCCGTGGGCGTCGCCGTCTACTTCGTCGCCGTCATCTTCCGCACCTCGCTCGGCGTCGCGGGCCTGGACGCCGCCGACCGCTTCCACGTGGGCGCCTCGGCGCTCTCCACGTTCTCGATACTCCAGCTCCTGGTGTACGCGGGCATGCAGATACCCGTCGGCCTGATGGTGGACCGCCTCGGCACGAAGAAGGTCCTCACGTTCGGGGTGGTCCTGTTCACCCTCGGCCAGCTCGGCTTCGCGCTCTCGCCCTCGTACGGCACGGCTCTCGCGTCGCGCGCGCTCCTCGGCTGCGGCGACGCGATGACGTTCATCAGCGTGCTGCGGCTCGGCACCCGCTGGTTCCCGGCCCGCCGCGGCCCGCTCGTCGCGCAGCTCGCGGGGCTTGTGGGCATGGCGGGCAACCTGGTCTCGACGCTGGTCATCGCCCGCATGCTGCACGAGATCGGCTGGACCGCCGCGTTCGCGGGCAGCTCCCTCGCCGGGGTCCTCGTCCTCGTCCTCATGACCCTGTTCCTGAAGGACCACCCTGAGGGCCACGAGCCGGAGCCGGTCGCCCCGCGCCCCGGCGCGGGCTCCGGGGCGCGCGGCACGGGCCCGGGCTACGTACGCGAGCAGATCGCGCTCTCCTGGCGGGAGCCCGGCACCCGGCTCGGCCTGTGGGTGCACTTCACGACGCAGTTCCCCGCGATGGTGTTCCTGCTCCTGTGGGGCCTGCCCTTCCTGGTCGAGGCGCAGGGCCTGTCCAGGGGGGCGGCGGGGGAGCTGCTCACGCTGGTCGTCCTCGCCAACATGGCGATCGGGCTCGTGTACGGGCAGGTCGTCGCCCGGCATCACGCGGCGCGGCTGCCGCTGGCGCTCGGCACGGTCGCGGCCACGGCGGCCGTCTGGGCGGCCACGCTCGCCCACCCCGGGGACCACGCGCCGCTGTGGCTGCTCGTGGTGCTGTGCGTGGTGCTCGGCGCCTGCGGTCCCGCCTCGATGATCGGCTTCGATTTCGCGCGCCCCGCGAACCCGCCGGAGCGGCAGGGAACGGCGTCCGGCATCACCAACATGGGTGGTTTCATCGCCTCGATGACGACGCTCCTCGCCATCGGTGTGCTGCTCGACGCGACCGGCGACAACTACCGCGTCGCGTTCTCCGCGGTCTTCGTCCTGGAGGCGCTCGGCGTCAGCCAGATCCTGCGGCTGCGCAACCGGGCGGCGCGACGGGAGCGGGAGCGGCTCGTGGCGAGCAGGGTGGAGACGGTGCACGTTCCGGTGTGACGGCGCGCGCACGCGGAGGCGTGGCGGCGTACCGGCCTGGCTGCGCGACGGCGTACGAGCCTGGATGCGCGGCGTACGTGCTCGGATGCGCGACGGCGTACGTCCCGGTGTGACGGGCGCGTTCCCGTGCGACGCGCCCCCGGTGCGGACGGCCGGGTTCCGGGCCCACCCCCGGAACCCCCGGCCGACGGCTACGGCGTGACCGCGAAGTCCCGCAGGATCGCGTCACCGAGGTCCTGGTCGCCCTCGACCTTGACGCGGTCCCTGACCGCCGCGTACGTCACCCGCCCGCAGGCGAGGCGGAAGTAGATGTCCCAGTCCATGCCGATGGTGACGAGCGGGCCGAGGGAGGGGGCGCTGTCGACCGTGGCCTTGCCCTCCGCGTCGACACGCACCGTGCGCAGGAACTCGACGGGTCCGTTGACGTCGAAGACGACCGCCGAGCTCGCGGGGGCGCCCGCCTTCTCCGCGACGACCTTCGGCAGCCCCTGCAACAGCAGGTCGCGGGCGACATAGGCGCCCGGTGAGTCGAGGTTCCCCGGCTTGTTCAGGGCCGTGCGCAGGTCCTGTTCGTGCACCCAGACGTCGAACGCCCGTACCCGCGAGGCCACTTCCAGGGTCTGTTCGGTGCCGAGCGGGCCGCGGATCTTCGCCGACGGGTCGCGGGACTCGTTCCGCAACTGCCGGGAGCGGCGGATGATGGTGTACTCCAGCTCGGAGGTCATCTCGGGCGCCGTGTGGTGCCGGCGGACGTCGACCTGCATCTCCATGTACCGCTGGCTCTCGGTCTGTACGTGGTACAGGTCCCGGGGCAGGGTGTGGATCGGCCGCGGGTCGCCCAGCATCTCGCAGTCGAGACCGATGACGTGGGACACGATGTCCCGCACGGACCAGGCGGGGCAGGGGGTCGCGCGGTTCCACTCGCTCTCGGCGAGGGGTGACACCAGCTCGGATATCGCTTCCACTGCGTGGGTCCAGGCATCGGCGTAGGTTTGAAGGCTGGGATGAAGACTCACGGGACCCCTCGGCGGTCGTACGCGGGCGGTGGGTGTCTTGGGATGCTGGGGGCCCGGGGGGTACCCCCGGAAAGGCACAGTACGCTGCCCGCGGGCACCCCGGCAGTGCTTTCGTATGACGATCGTAGGCCTAGTTGACGGCTCGAATGCCAGGACGGTGGTAGTGTGCGCGCCTCTCTCCTCCAGATCGCCGTAGATGATGACGAACCAGTTAATTCCCGGCGTGAGCGCGTGTCTTCGCTGGTGCGCGAGGTCGCCGAGCGGGAGGGTCCCGACCTGGTCGTGCTGCCCGAGCTGTGGACGACCGGGGCGTTCGCGTACGAGTCCTTCGCCGCGGAGGCCGAGCCGCTCGCAGGGCCTACGTACGAGGTGATGGCCAAGGCCGCGCGGGAGGCGGGGGTGTGGCTGCACGCCGGGTCGATCCCCGAGCGGGACGCCGCGGGCGAGGGGGCGCTGTACAACACCTCGCTCGTCTTCTCGCCCGAGGGGGAGCTCGCCGCCTCCTACCGCAAGATCCACCGCTTCGGCTTCGACAAGGGCGAGGCGGTCCTGATGGGCGCGGGCACCGAGCTCGCCACCGTCCGGGTACCCGAGGCCGTCCTCGGCCTCGCGACCTGCTACGACCTTCGTTTTCCCGAGCTCTTCCGGGGCCTCGTCGACGCGGGCGCCGAGGTGTTCGTGGTGCCCGCCGGGTGGCCCGCGCGGCGGCGGTCGCACTGGTCGTTGTTCGCGCGGGCGCGGGCCGTGGAGGACCAGGTGTTCGTGTTGGCCTGTGGGACCGCGGGGACGCACGCGGGGGTGCCCCAGGCCGGGGCGAGTGTGGTGGTCGACCCCTGGGGTGAGGTTCTGGCCGAGGCGGCCGGGGCGGAGGAGGAGGTCCTCACCGTGGACCTCGACCTCCGTAAGGTCGCTGAGACCCGGGAGCAGTTCCCGGCCCTCAAGGACCGTAGGTTGCCGTAGGCGTCACGGTTGCCGCGGGCGGGGGCGCCCGCAGGGGGAGTGGGTGAGGGCGCCCGGAAGGGAAGCGGAGGGGAAGCGGAGGGGGCTAGTCCGCCTGGCCCCGCTCCTTTTCCGCGAGGCGGATCACGCAGACCGCCACCGCGAGGAGGAGGGCCGGGTCGGCGTCCTCGCGGGTGATCTGGACGCCGTAGGCGTCGCGGACGGTGAACCAGCGGCGGGAGATGTCGGCGAGCAGTTCGCCCTCGTACTCGACGGCGAACTCGCGGTCCAGGATCTTGCCGCTGACGTCCAGCTCGGAGCCGTCCGCGAGCGCCACGCGGTAGTGGTTGCGCAGCAGGGAGAGCCGCTTGCGCTTCACCGTGGCCAGCGGCTCGCCCTCGCGCTCGATCACCATCGTGTCGCGCACGGACAGCATCTTCACGTGGATGTCGATGAGGACCCGCCCCTGCATGTCCTTCAGCTCGAAGGTCTCCCGCAGGCGCATCGCCTTGCCGTCGACGAGGAAGACCTTGCGTCCCTGGTCGTCCTCGATCCAGTAGTCGTCGCCGATGCCGAACACGCGGTCGCGTACGAGTAGCTTCATGCGGCCATGAGTACCCCGAAACGGACGTTCCGCTCGCGCGGACGCCCTGTTCGGCCCCGCCCGGCCCGGTTCAGCCTTCGAGGAACGCCCGCAGCGCGTCCGCGAGGAGGTGCGGGTCGTCGGCGCCGCACAGCTCGCGCACGCTGTGCATCGACAGGATGGCCACGCCCACGTCGACCGTCTTGATGCCGTGCCGGGCCGCGGTGATCGGGCCGATCGTCGTGCCGCAGGGCATCGCGTTGTTGGACACGAACGACTGGAACGGCACGCCCGCCTTCTCGCAGGCGGCGGCGAACACGGCCCGGCCGCCGCCGTCCGTGGCGTACCGGTTGTTGACGTTCACCTTCAGGATCGGTCCCCCGTTGGCCCGCGGGTGGTGCGTCGGGTCGTGCCGCTCGGCGTAGTTGGGGTGGACGGCGTGGCCCGTGTCGGAGGACAGACAGACGGTGCCCGCGAAGGACCGAGCCTTGTCCTCGTACGTACCGCCGCGCGCGAACACCGAACGCTCCAGGACCGTGCCGAGCAGCGGGCCGTCGGCGCCGGTGTCGGACTGCGAGCCGTTCTCCTCGTGGTCGAACGCGGCCAGCACGGGAATGTACGGGAGCGCGTCGGCGTCGGAAGCGGTGGCCACGGCCGCCAGCGCCGCCGTGGCCGCGTGCACGGACAGCAGGTTGTCCATCCGCGGGCCCGCCAGCAGCTCGCGGTCGCGGCCCAGGTAGGCGGGCGGCTCCACGGAGTGCGTCATCAGGTCCCAGCCGGTGACGTCGCCCGGCGCCAGGCCGCACTCCTCCTCCACGAACCGGATGAGGTCGCCCTCGCGGACGTCGGTGCCGAGCCCCCAGATGGGCTGCATGTGCTTCTGCTTGTCGAGCTTCAGCCCGTCGGTGTGCACCGAACGGTCCATGTGGATGGCCAGTTGCGGCACTCTGAGCAGCGGGCGGTCCACGTTGACCAGGCGCGATGTGCCGTCCCGCAGGGAGAGGCGGCCTGCCAGGCCCAGGTCGCGGTCCAGCCAGGAGTTGAGCAGCGGCCCGCCGTAGATCTCGACGGCTACCTGGCGCCAGCCGTGTGCCCCGGTGTCCGGCAGCGGCTTGACCCGCAGGTTCGGGGAGTCGGTGTGGGCGCCCACGATGCGGTACGGGGTGTGGGCGGCGGCGCCCTCCGGCACGAACCAGGCGACGATCGCGCCGCCCCGCAGCAGATACTTGCCGCCGGTGCTGCCGTCCCACGCCTCGGTCTCCTCGACCTGGCGGAAGCCGGCCTTCTCCAGGCGTTCGGCGGCGCTCGCCACGGCGTGGTACGGCGAGGGGCTTGCCGCGAGGAAGCTGATGAGGTCGTCGGTGTGGCCGCGGTCGAAGCGGGGGCGAGTGCTCATGGCTGCCAGCCTAGTCAGGCCCCTGGGCCCGCTGCGTGGCCCACCTGCGGTGGGGGTGCCCGCCGTGGGCGTGCGGCCCCGTTCGGTCCCGCCGCTTCGCGTCGGGTGTTCCCACCCGCCCGCCCGTTGCTGCCCGCCGGGGGGTGGGCGTCTCCCGTGCGGGGTGCCCATCGTTGGCGTCTGCGGCCCCGTTCGTTCCCGCCGCTTCGCGTCGGGTGTCTCCCGCCCGCCCGTTGCTGCCCGCCGGGGGGTGGGCGTCTCCCGTGGAGGGCTTGCCGTCTGCGGGTGTTGGTGTGGGCGGGTCGCTGGGCGGGGTCGGTGGGTGCAGCCGCTGTGGGTGGTGTGGTGGTGGCCCGTCCTGGGGTGGGCGGGCCACCGGGTTGGGGGCTGGGCCCCTAGGGGGTTAGAAGGCGGACTCGTCGAGTTCCATGAGGTCGAGGGAGACTCCCTCGGCGAGGGCGCGCTCGGTGGTGACGCCGGGGAGTATGTTCGCCGCGAAGAACTTGGCGGCAGCGATCTTGCCCCGGTAGAAGGCCGCGTCCTTGGCGCCGGCGCTCGTGAGCTTCTCGGCGGCCACCGCGGCACCGCGCAGCAGCAGATAGCCGACGACGACATCGCCGGAGGCGAGGAGGAGGCGGGTGGTGTTGAGGCCCACCTTGTAGATGGCCTTGACGTCCTGCTCCGTGGCCGCGAGGTCCGTGAGCATGACGCCGACCATGGCCTCCAGCTCGACGGCCGCCTTGGCCAGCTCCTCCCGCGCACCGGCGAGCTCCTCGCCACCGGAGCCGACGGCGAGGAACTTCTTGATCTCCTCGGCCAGACCGTTCAGCGCGGCACCCTGGTTGCGGACGATCTTCCGGAAGAAGAAGTCCTGGCCCTGGATGGCGGTGGTGCCCTCGTAGAGCGTGTCGATCTTGGCGTCGCGGATGTACTGCTCGATCGGGTACTCCTGGAGGTACCCCGAGCCGCCGAACGTCTGGAGCGATTGCGCCAACTGCTCGTAGGCCTTCTCCGAGCCGTAGCCCTTGACTATGGGCAGGAGGAGGTCGTTCAGCGCGTGCAGCGAGGACGCGTCGTCGCCGTTCGCCTCCTTGACCGCGATCTCGTCCTGCACGGCCGCCGTGTGCAGGACCAGGGCGCGCATGCCCTCCGCGTACGCCTTCTGCGTCATCAGGGAGCGGCGCACATCCGGGTGGTGAGTGATCGTCACCTTCGGCGCGGCCTTGTCCATGAACTGCGCGAGGTCGGGGCCCTGCACGCGCTCCTTGGCGTACTCCAAGGCGTTCAGGTAACCGGTGGAGAGCGTGGAGATCGCCTTGGTGCCCACCATCATGCGGGCGAACTCGATGATGCGGAACATCTGGCGGATGCCGTCGTGCTTGTCGCCGATCAGCCAGCCCTTGGCGGGGTGCTTGTCGCCGAAGGTCATCTCGCAGGTGTTGGACGCCTTCAGGCCCATCTTGTGCTCGACGTTCGTCGCGTACACGCCGTTGCGCTCGCCGAGCTCGCCGGTCTCCCAGTCGAACTCGAACTTGGGGACCAGGAACAGGGACAGGCCCTTGGTACCCGGGCCCGCGCCCTCGGGGCGGGCGAGGACGTAGTGGAGGATGTTCTCCGACATGTCGTGCTCACCGGACGTGATGAAGCGCTTCACGCCCTCGATGTGCCAGGAGCCGTCCACCTGCTGCACGGCCTTGGTGCGGCCCGCCCCCACGTCCGAACCGGCGTCCGGCTCGGTGAGGACCATGGTGGAGCCCCACTGCTTCTCCACGGCGATCTCGGCGACCTTCTTCTGCGCCTCGGTGCCCTCCTCGAAGAGGATGCCGGCGAACGCCGGACCCGAGGAGTACATCCAGACCGCCGGGTTGGCGCCGAGCAGGAGCTCCGCGTACGCCCAGATGAGGGAGCGGGGGGCCGTGGTGCCCCCGATCTCCTCGGGCAGGCCGAGACGCCAGTACTCGGAGTCCATGAAGGCCTGGTAGCTCTTCTTGAAGGAGGCCGGGACCGGTGCGGTGTTGGTCTCCGGGTCGAACACCGGCGGGTTGCGGTCGGCGTCCTCGTAGGACTCGGCCAGCTCGTTCTCCGCGAGACGGCACAGCTCGCTGAGAATGCTCTTGGCGGTCTCGACATCCGTCTCCGCGAACGGGCCGCTGCCGTAAAGCTGGTCGCGGCCGAGCACCTCGAAGAGGTTGAACTCGATGTCGCGGAGATTCGACTTGTAGTGCCCCATGGCGACGGCTCCGTAAGTGGCTCGGGAGGCTGGAATCCTCGTAGGCGTACCAGTAAGTAGCTAATCGCTCCCCATGATGCTACCCGTCGGTAATAAGAGGCAACCCCTGATCCCCCAAGTGTGAGCAGGGTCTACCTGGCCGGGCCTTCCTTCCACCCGTGCGGCCTGTGCGTCCTGTGCGTTCCGTCCGTCCTTTCCGGCAGGAAGCCGCCGAGGAAGTCGCCCATGAGCTGCTGCCACTCCTCGGGGCGCTCCGCGAAGGGCAGGTGTCCGGTGGCCAGATCGGACGTGCGCGCACCGCTGATTCCGGCCGCGACCTCGCGCTGGACGGAGAGCGGGACCAACTGGTCCTGGGTCGTCGCTATGACCAGCGTGGGCGCCGTGATCGCGGCGAGGTCCGCGCGGACATCCGTGCGCAGCACCAGGTCCACGTGCTCGGGGGTGCCCTCCGGCACCGAATCCGCCGTGCTCCGCACGGCCTGCTCGACCTCCTCCTCGGACAGGGCGGCCAGCGCCGCCGGGCTGAGGGCGACCGGGAGCAGGAAGCGGGCCAGCGCCGTCCGGTCACGGGGCGTGCTCCCCGCCGTCGCCAGGTGGTGCCAGGTCCGGGCGGCCAGGGTCATACGCGTGTCGGGGCGGGCGAAGGGCGCGGTCAGGACCAGGGCGGTCACCCGCGACGGATGGCGGGCCGCGACACGGACGGCGACCGCCGTGCCCAGGGAATACCCGGCGAGCGCGAAGGTGTCCGCGCCCTGCGCGTCGGCCGCCGCCACCAGCTCGTCCGCGAGGCCGTCCAGGGTGAGGGGGGTCGTGGCCCTCGGTGTCGCCCCCGTGCCCGGATAGTCGACGGCGACCGCTCTGTGCGTGGCCGCCAGGGCCGGGAGCACCGGGCCGAAGTTGGCGTCGACGGAGCCGCCCGCGCCGTGCGCCAGGAGCAGGACCGGGCCCGCACCGGTCGTCGCCGCGCGCACGGCTCGGAGCTTCGTGGGCGCGTCGGTCGCTGCGGGCTCGGCATCGGTCTCGGTAGCGGCCTTGCTCTCGGTAGCGGCCTTGTCCTCGGTCTCGACCTCGGACTCGGTCGTCGTGGTCGTGGTCGTGGTCGTGGTCGCGGTCGTGCTCGTAGGCATGCGTGGTCCCCCCTCGGATCCTTTGGACAGGTTCGGCTCGCGGCGACCCGTGTTCTGTAGTCGGCGCTATAGAAACCGTAGCCCCCGCGTCTCTCCTTTGTCTAGCGCTCGCTATATAAAAGTCACGTCCCCGACCGCGTACGGCGCCCGCGTCGGGGTCGGTACCCTGGCCCGTATGTACGGCTACGACCAGCACGCGGGCGCGGGGCAGGGGTACGCCCCGCCGCAACAGCCGCCGCCGCAAGGCCAGATGCCCGGTGGATACGGCCAGCAGCCCCCGCTGTATCCGGAGCCGTCGCCGCCGTCCCTCGCGGACGCGGTGCGCGCGTTCACCACGGGATCGATGTCCGCCGAGGACTTCCAGCAGATCTTCGCCACGTCGAAGGTGTACTGCCCGCGCGGCGACAACCCCGGCTTCCTCGCGCTGCACAACACCCAGCAGCCGGTCATCCCGATGTTCACGTCGCTCAAGGAGCTGCGCCGGTACGCCGGTAAGGACTCGAAGTACTTCGTGATCACCGGCGCCGAGGTCATCGACCTGCTGCCGACCGGCTACGGCTTCGTCCTCGACATGGAGGGTGAGCACCGCATGGTGTTCGACGCGAAGGCCGTCGAGCAGATGGTCGACTTCGCCATGCGCCGCATGTACGGCTGACGGTTTCGGCCAGGAGCCGCGCCACCAGTGATCACCGGAACGCCCGGAGGGAATGCCCTCCGGGCGTTCCGCGTTCCCAGTGGCAGAAAGTTCTACGTTCAACTAACCTGAGCGTACAAGGAGGCCCCAAACATGCCTGCAGTGACCGTCGAGAATCCGCTGACCCTGCCCAAGGTGGTCGCGCCGGCCGACGCGGTGGCACGCCCCGTGCTCACCGTGACGACCGCGCCTACCGGCTTCGAGGGCGAAGGGTTCCCGGTGCGCCGCGCCTTCGCCGGGATCAACTACAAGTACCTCGACCCGTTCATCATGATGGATCAGATGGGCGAGGTGGAGTACGCCGCGGGGGAGCCCAAGGGCACCCCCTGGCACCCGCACCGCGGCTTCGAGACCGTGACGTACCTGATCGACGGCACCTTCGTCCACCAGGACTCCAACGGCGGCGGCGGCACCATCCGCAACGGTGACACCCAGTGGATGACCGCCGGGTCCGGGCTGCTGCACATCGAGGCGCCGCCGGAGTCGCTCGTCATGTCCGGTGGGCTCTTCCACGGGCTCCAGTTGTGGGTGAACCTGCCCGCCAAGGACAAGATGATGGACCCCCGCTACCAGGACATCCGCGGCGGCCAGGTGCAGCTCCTGACCACCGGGGACGGTGGCGCGCTGCTCCGCGTCATCGCAGGTGAGCTGGACGGGCACGAGGGACCTGGGATCACCCACACCCCGATCACCATGATCCACGCGACGGTGCGCCCCGGGGCTGAAGTATCGATTCCCTGGCGGGAGGACTTCAACGGGCTCGCCTATGTGCTCGCAGGCCGCGGGTCGGTGGGCGCCGAGCGGCGGCCCGTCGCCCTGGGGCAGACCGCGGTGTTCGGGGCCGGGTCCTCGCTGACCGTCCGTGCGGACGAGAAGCAGGACTCGCACACGCCCGACTTGGAGGTCGTACTCCTCGGCGGGCAGCCGATCCGGGAGCCCATGGCGCACTACGGGCCGTTCGTGATGAACACCCGCGCGGAGCTGCAGCAGGCCTTCGAGGACTTCCAGAAGGGGCTGCTGGGTTCGGTTCCGGCCGTTCACGGCATGTAACCCGGAGGGGACGGAAGGGACGGGAACGGGTGCGGGCGGTGCGGATGGGCTGAGCCACCCGTTCCGCCCCGCACTGCCGTACAGCCCACGCAGTGCGTGCGCGCGCACTGCCGTACGCCCCACGCAGTGCGTGCGCGCGCACTGCCGTACGCCCCACGCAGTGCGTGCGCGCGCACTGCCGTACGGCCTACGCAGCGCATGCGTGGGCCGTACTCCTGTGCTCGGGTGGTCCCGTGCATACCCTTCTGCCCGAAGCCGTGCGGCGGCTCGCCGCCTGGTGTGTGGTCGTGCTGCTCGTGGCCGGTGTCGCGGGCGTCGGCGTGTGGCTGTGCACGGTCCTGAAGACGGCTGTGACGCCCGTGCTGCTCGCGCTGCTCGGGACGGCGCTGCTCGGGCCGCTGTACCGGCGGCTCGTGCGGATGCACGTCCAGCGCTCCCTCGCGGCGGGTCTGACCTGCGCGGCCGTCCTGGCCGTCGTCGGCGGAGCCACGTACATCGTCGTCAAGGCCCTCATCGACACCGGCGACCAGATCATCGCGTCCCTGAAGCAGGCCGCCGTCGACCTGTCGAAGCACTTCAGCGTGGCCGGGACCTCCCTCGACGACCTCGCGTCCAACGCCAAGGACCTGCTCGGCAAGTTCGGCGGCACGGCCGCGTCCGGGGTCGTCAGCGGGATCAGCGTCGTCGGCCAGATGATCGCCACCGCCGTGCTCGCGCTGCTGCTCGTCTTCTTCTTCCTGCGGGACTCCCACAAGGCCGCGGGCGCCCTGCGCTCCCTGGTGCCCGAGTCCTCCGCCGACACCGTCGAGGCGATGGCCAGGCGCGCGTTCACTGCCGTCGAGGGCTTCATGCGCGGGACCACGGTCATCGCGCTCATCGACGCCGTGTGCATCACCGTCGGCCTGCTGATCCTGCGCGTGCCGGGCGCCGCCGGGCTCGGGGCGCTGGTCTTCGTGGGCGCCTACATTCCCTACCTGGGGGCGTTCCTGTCCGGCGCCATCGCCGTGCTCGTGGCGCTCGCCGACCGCGGTCTCGTCATCGCGCTGTGGGCACTCGGCGTGGTCCTCGCCGTGCAGGTACTCGAAGGGCATGTACTCCAGCCGGTGATCCAGAGCCGCACCGTGCAGATGCATCCGGCGGTGGTGATGCTGGCCATCACCGCGGGCGCGTCCGTCGCCGGGATCATCGGGATGCTGCTCGCCGTGCCCCTGACGGCCGCCGCGTTCGGGGTCGTCTCCGAAATGCGCACCCACTACCGCGGCCCCGACGCCGCCTAGGACCCAGCAATGCGCACCCACCTAGGACCCAGCAATGCGCACCCACCGCCGCGGCGCCGACGCGCCCCAGGAGCTGTCCCCGCCGATCATGTGTGATCAGGCCAGCTCTCCGTTGTCTCGTGGAGCCGGGTCAGCAGCGCCAACAACTGCTTCTGCTCATCCGGGGTGAGGGGTGCCAGCAGTTCGGCATTGGCGGCTTCGGCCAGAGCTCCGCAGCGCGTGAGGACGGCCGTGCCCTCCGGGGTGACGGTGACGGCGTTCTTGCGGCGGTCGGAGGGGTGGGGGGCGCGCAGGACGAGGCCCTCCTTCTGGAGGTGGTTGAGGATGCCGACCATGTCCTTGGGGTCGACGGCCAGCCGACGGCTCAGGTCGGCCTGGGTGACGGGCCCGCACTCGGCCGTCGCGGCCAGTACCGCGTGGTGCATGAGCTTCAACCCCTCCGCGGCGATCGCGTCGGCGACCATGCCCCGGCCACGCGCCGCGACACGGCCGACGAGCCACGTCGGCAGGGACTGAATGCGCTGGAGGTCCGAGGCCATGTGCTCAGCCTATCCAAAAGTCATTGGACCTCCCAATGACATTCGCTTTATCGTTGGGTCACCCAATGAGTCCGGATCGGGGAGGTCCTGTGCTGCGCATTCGCCATGAGGTCAACGGTGGACCCGAGGTGCTGTTCGCCGAGGAGGTCGACCGACCCGAGGCTGGAGCCGGGGAGGTATTGCTCCGGGTCGAGGCGGTCGGGGTGACCCTGCCCACCGTGCGCAAGGTGCGGGAGGGCAGCGAGCCGATCCCGTTCGGCGGCGAGGTCGCCGGGGAGGTCGTCGCCCTGGGCGCGGGAGTCACCGCCTTCGGAGTCGGAGACCGCGTCACCGGGCTGTGCTTCGCTGACGCCTACGCCGAGTTCGCGGTTCTGAACACCGCCATGACTTCCCCGGTCCCGAACGGCGCGAGTGCCGTGGAGGCGGTCGCGCTGGTCCGCAGCGGGCTGGTGGCTCGTGGCGCCTACGAGGCTGCACGTGTGGAGCCCGGCGAGTCGGTCCTGGTCACGGCGGCGGCCAGCGCAGTGGGCACGCTCGCCCTTCAGTACGCCAAGGCCGGTGGGGCAGCACGCGTCGTCGCCGCCGTCAGCAGCGCCGACAAGGCCGACTTCGTCCGAGGGCTGGGTGCCGACGAGGTCGTCCTCTACAAGGACGCCGACTGGGGCGCCCCGTACGACGTGATTCTCGACGGCGTCGGCGGTGACCTTCTCGGCCCCGCTGTACGAGCCCTGGCGACGGGCGGCCGACTGGTGGCCTTCAGCTCCGGCGGCGGCACGGTGGAGGCGTACGAACTCCTGGTCCGCGGCGCCTCGATGATCGGCTTCCAGATGCGGGCCATCGCTGTAGGCAAGCCTGAACTCTACGATCGCTGGCTGCGCGAACTCTGGCAGATGCGCGACGCGGGCACCCTGCGCACCGCCGTACATGAGGAGATCCCCCTCGACGACGCCGCCCGAGCCCACACCCTCATCGAGCAGCGCCGTAACCTCGGAAAGGTCGTCCTTGTCCCTTAGGGGCAATCCGGGAGGTGCAGCGGCCGTCGGCGCTGAGGTGGATCTTGCTGGTGAAGCCGCCGCACGAAAGCCCAGGCCCTCACCTCGCTCACCACCTCCACAGCCGGCCGACCAGGCTCGGCCGCGGAGTCTCGCCCTGGTGTTCTCGATCCCATCGATCACCTAGCGGTGATCACGCCACCGACCGCACCGCCCATTGCTCACCGCCAGCAAGGGCCGCAGCCGCTCCCACTCCACGTCCGACAGATCGCCGCGTTCCCGCCCCATGCCCGAAACAACGAGCAGATCAGCCGGCGACCACATGACCGGCCGGACAGCTCCCAGGGCCCACCGCGACTACGCGGCCGTCTCCTCGGGGCTCCCCGACTCCTCGTACAGCACGAACCAGATGCTCTTGCCCTCGCCCCGGGGGTCCACCCCCCACCGGTGCGCGAGCAGCTCCATGAGCACCAGGCCGCGGCCCGAGGACGCGAGCTCGCCGGGCCTGCGCTTGTGCGGCAGGTCGTCGCTGCCGTCGGAGACCTCCACGCGGAGCCTGCGCGTGCCCTCCTCGCCGGTGACCTCCGCGACCAGGAGCGCGTCGCCGTCCGTGTGCACCAGGACGTTGGTGATCATCTCGGAGACCAGCAGGACCGCCGAGTCGACCTGGTCGGAGTCCGCCCAGTCGTGCAGCAGGGCCCGCAGATGGCTGCGGGCACCCGCCACGCGCTCCGGCTCGGCCTGAGCGATGGTCAGCATCGTGCGGCGGGTGCGGGCTCTCCGCTCGGGGCGGTCGGTACGGCGCAGCAGGAGTACGGCGATGTCGTCCTCCCTGCGGTCGGCGAGCGGGCCCGTGGTGTGGTGCGAGGACGGCCCGTGCACGGCCTGCACGAGGGCGTCGGCGAGCGCCTCCAGACTGTCGCTCTCGGCCGCCTGCGCCTCGTAGGACCTGGTTTCGTACGGCTGCGCTACGGAGCTGTCGGTTTCGTACGGCTGCTCCCCGGAGGGCCGCGCTTCGTACGGCTGCCCTACGTAGGGCTCGGTTTCGTACGGCTGCGCTACGGAGGGCGTCGCTTCGTACGGCTGTGCCCCGGAGGGCTGCGCTTCGTACGGCTGTGCCCCGGAGGGCTGCGCTTCGTACGGCCGCGCCCCGGAGGGCTGCGCTTCGTACGGCTCGGGTTCGTGCCCCTCCCGCTCCAGCACGCTCCGGATCCGTGCCCAGCCCGTCTCCAGGTCGTGGCCGCCCGTCTCGATCAGGCCGTCCGTACAGACCAGCATCGTCTCGCCGGCGTCGAGGACGAGCCGGGTCGTGGGGTAGTCGGCGTCCGGGTCGATGCCCAGGGGCAGGCCGCCCGCGATGGGTCTCTGGAGAACCGTTCCGTCACTCATGCGTATGACGGGTTCGGGGTGGCCCGCGCGGGCGATCTCCAGGACACCGGTCGTGGGGTCGGCCTCTACGTAGAGGCACGTCGCGAACCGCGGGTCGCCCGCCATCTCGTCGCGGTCCTCGCGGTTGTCGCGGTCCTCACGGGTGTCCGTCGAGCCGTAGGCGATGCCGTCCATGACGCCGGACAGGAAGCGGGTCGCGCGGGAGAGCACGGCGTCCGGGCGGTGCCCCTCGGAGGCGTACGCACGCAGGGCGATGCGCAACTGGCCCATCAGGCCCGCCGCCCGCACGTCATGGCCCTGTACGTCGCCGATGACGAAGGCGATGCGGCCGCTGGGCAGCGGAATCACGTCGTACCAGTCGCCGCCGACCTGGAGGCCGCCGCCCGTCGGCACATAGCGCGCGGCCACGCTCATGCCGGGGATCTCCGGGCCGAGCATCGGCAGCATGGAGCGCTGGAGGCCGTCGGTCAGCTCACGCTCGGACTCCGCGACCCCGGCCCGCGAAAGGGCCTGCGCCAGCATCCGGGCGACCGTCGTCAGGACGGAGCGCTCGTCGGGCGTGAACGAGACGGGGTAGGTGAACGCCGCCATCCACGCGCCCATGGTGCGGCCCGCGACGGTCAGCGGCAGGAAGGCCCACGACCGTCGCTCGAACCGCGACACCAGCGGCCAGGTGGTCGGATAGCGGCGGCGGTACTCCTCCGGGGAGGAGAGGTAGACCGCGCGGCCGGTGCGCAGCACCTCGGTGGCGGGATACTCCGTGTCCAGGGGCATGGAGGCGAGCGGGTCGTCGTCCCCGAAGCCGTGGTGCCCGTGGTGGCCGACGACGGTGAGACGGTCGCCCCTGGCACCGAAGACGGCGAGCCCGTCCGGCGAGAAGCCGGGCATCGACAGGCCCGCGGCGACCCGCAGGACCTCCTCCGTGGAGCGCGCCTCCGCCAGCGCGCGGCCCGCGTCGAGCAGGAAGGCCTCCCGGGAGCGCCGCCAGTCGCCGGTGACGGGCGCGCGGGCGGCGGCGCCGGGGGCGGGCTCACCGACCTCCTGGAGGGTGCCGATCAGCTCGTAGGTGTTCGCCTTCTCGTGCACGATCGGCCGGGTGCGGCTGCGCACCGTACGCAGTACGCGGCGGCCCTGCTCGTCCATGATCCGCAGCCGGGCCTCGGCGAGGGTGTCCTCGGCGACGGCGAGCTGCACGATGCCGTGGATCTCGTTCCAGTCGACCGGGTGGAAGCGGGAGCGGACCGCCGCCTCGGTGGTGATCCGGGCGTGCGGGGGCAGGCCGAGCAGCCGGGCCGCCTCGGCGTCCAGGGTGACGATTCCGGTGGCGTTGTCCCAGCGCCACAGGCCGGTGGCGATCGCCGCGAGCACGTCCGCCACGGGCGGCAGGGAGTCGCCCACGGGCGGCAAGGAGTCCTCCACTGGTGTGAGGGAGTCCCGTCCGGGAGGCAGGGAACCTTCCCCCACCTGCTCGCGGGGCTCATCGGTGCGCATTGCATCACTTTAGGAACACTGATGCGCCGCTCGCCACCGTATGTCCGTCCGCGCGGCCCGGCGGCGCTCCCCACATACGGGGAGAAGTGACCTCCCGATATATGGGGGGAAGCGATCTCCCGCCGGACGGTAGCCTTGATTCGCAAGCACCTTCTTGACGTCCGCCCCCGGCACGCCCCCGGGCGGGCACCCCCCCGATTCCGAAAGACTGGATGAACGACGATGCATCGGTACAGGTCGCACACGTGCGGTGAACTCCGGGCCTCTGACGTCGGCACCGACGTCCGGCTGAGCGGATGGCTGCACAATCGGCGCGACCTGGGCGGCATCCTCTTCATCGACATCCGTGATCACTACGGCATCACGCAGCTCGTCGCCCGCCCCGGCACCGCCGCGGCCGAGACCCTGGACAAGCTCTCCAAGGAGACGGTCGTCCGCGTCGACGGCAAGGTCGTCTCGCGCGGCGCGGAGAACGTGAACCCGGAGCTGCCCACCGGCGAGGTCGAGATCGAGGCCGTCGAGGTCGAGGTGCTCGGCGCGGCCGCCCCGCTGCCCTTCACGATCAACGCCGAGGACGGCGTGAACGAGGAGCGGCGCCTGGAGTACCGCTTCCTGGACCTGCGCCGCGAGCGCATGCACCGCAACATCATGCTGCGCAGCGCCGTGATCGCCTCGATCCGCTCGAAGATGGTGGCCCTCGGCTTCAACGAGATGGCGACCCCGATCCTCACCGCGACCTCCCCCGAGGGCGCGCGCGACTTCGTGGTCCCCTCGCGACTGAACCCGGGCCGCTTCTACGCCCTGCCGCAGGCCCCGCAGCAGTTCAAGCAGCTCCTGATGATCTCCGGCTTCGACCGGTACTTCCAGATCGCGCCGTGCTTCCGCGACGAGGACGCCCGCGCGGACCGCTCGCCGGGCGAGTTCTACCAGCTCGACGTGGAGATGTCCTTCGTGGAGCAGGAGGACGTCTTCCAGCCCATCGAGAAGCTGATGACGGAGCTGTTCACGGAGTTCGGCGGTGGCCGCGAGGTGACCTCGCCGTTCCCCCGCATCCCGTTCCGCGAGTCGATGCTCAAGTACGGCAACGACAAGCCCGACCTGCGCGCCAAGCTCGAACTCGTCGACATCACCGATGTGTTCGCGGACTCGGAGTTCAAGGCGTTCGCGGGCAAGCACGTGCGTGCCCTGCCGGTGCCGGACACGGCCGGGCAGTCCCGCAAGTTCTTCGACGGCCTCGGTGAGTACGCCGTCGAGCACGGCGCGAAGGGACTGGCCTGGATCCGCGTCGGCGAGGACGGCGCGTTCGCGGGCCCGATCGCCAAGTTCCTCACCGAGGGCGACGTCCAGGAGCTGACCAAGCGCCTGTCCCTGGTCCCCGGCCACGCCGTATTCTTCGGCGCGGGCGAGTTCGACGACGTCTCGAAGATCATGAGTGCGGTGCGCGTCGAGGCCGCCAAGCGCGCCGGGCACTTCGAGGAGAACGTCTTCCGGTTCTGCTGGATCGTCGACTTCCCGATGTACGAGAAGGACGAGGACACCGGGAAGATCGACTTCTCCCACAACCCGTTCTCCATGCCCCAGGGCGGCATGAAGGACTTGGAGGAGAAGGACCCGCTGGACATCCTCGCCTGGCAGTACGACATCGTCTGCAACGGCATCGAGCTGTCCTCCGGCGCCATCCGTAACCACGAGCCCGAGGTCATGCTGAAGGCCTTCGAGATCGCGGGTTACGAGGCGGAGACCGTCGAGCAGGAGTTCGCGGGCATGCTGCGCGCGTTCCGCCTCGGCGCCCCGCCGCACGGTGGCATCGCCCCCGGCGTCGACCGCATCGTGATGCTGCTCGCCGACGAGCCGAACATCCGCGAGACGATCGCCTTCCCGCTCAACGGCAACGCCCAGGACCTCATGATGGGCGCCCCGACCGAGCTGGAGGAGTCCCGCCTCAGGGAGCTGAACATCTCGCTGCGCAAGCCGGCCGCCCCGGCCCGCACCGAGGGCGCCGCCGGCAAGGAGAACGCCTCCGGCAAGTAAGGCGCCTCCGGCAAGGGGGAGCAGGGCGCCAAGTAGCGCTTGCCGCACGGCAGGGAGGGGCCCGGGACCTGAGTGGTTCCGGGCCCCTCTGCCGTGAGTGGGCCTCCTTGCCGTACGGGTCATCGGTGGAGCGCCGTACCGGTCCTCGGTGGAGCGCCGTACGGGTCCTCGGTGGAGCGGGAGTGGGCGGAACCTCCCCAACCCCCTGGTCGCTCCACTACCCTGACTGTCCATCAAGCGCACACCAAGCGCGTACGGAGCGCACTCGGAACGCACCCGCGCCGGGACGCGCGCCGTGCGCACCCGCGTCGGGAACGTGTTGAGGACGCGCCGAACGGCGACACATCGGGGGGCCGGTGTCCGACGACCTGGGATTCGGCAAGCTGCTGGACGACGACGGGCTGGTCGCCCGGCTGCTCGGCAAGACCCACAAGGGGCGCAACCGCCCGCTCCTGTACGGACCCGACCTGCCGGTCGTCCTGCTCACCGGCGGCCCCGGCATGGGCAAGGGACGGCTCCTGCGCTGCGTACGGGACGAGTTCGGACGCCATGTCCCGGCCGCCCACCTGGACTGCGCCGCCCCCGTGTACGCCGAGCGCGCCGCCCAGCACCCCACCACCCGCTCCGACGTCACCGAGGCCCTGCGGGAACTGGCCGTGCAGTTCGGGGCGTGGGGCGGCGACGGCGGCGCGATCCCGGTGCCGCGCCTGTACGCGGGCCTGGTGGCCGTCGCCGCCGGTGACCCG
Organism: Streptomyces aureocirculatus; assembly: GCF_000720475.1. Lineage (GTDB taxonomy): Bacteria > Actinomycetota > Actinomycetes > Streptomycetales > Streptomycetaceae > Streptomyces > Streptomyces aureocirculatus. The sequence continues at coordinate 312,227 of NZ_JOAP01000008.1, read as the reverse complement.
CTGGCGGCTTCGGCCACCGGCCTTGAAGAGGTGCGCAGGCACGACGACCTGCTGCCGAAGGGCTCCTTCTGGGGCGGTGTCCTGCACCGGGCGTTCCGCGCCTACCTCGCCGCGCTCGCCGCCCTGCTCGCCGCCCAGCCCCTGGCCACCCCACTCATCACCGCCATCCTCGACGAACTCTTCGAACGGGTCTCCTCGGAGGGCAGGGCGGCCCTTGAGGACTGCTACGGCGCCTACTCGGGTGCGGCCGGACATCCGCGCCTCGGCCTGCACGCCCTGAGCGTGGACTTCCAGCAGGGCGGCGAGGGGCGCGCCAACGCCGAGAGCTTCCTGTTCCGGGCGCTGCGCGAGGACATCGAGGCGGCGTACGCGTCGGTGCGCGGGCGGATGGCGCGCGCCGGGCGCCCCGCGGTGCTGCTCGACCACGCGGACAACCCGCTCGGCAGACGACTGCTCAGGCCCGTCCTGCTCGACCGGGAGAGCGGGCACCACGACCGGGTGGTGGTGTGCGCGACGGCCCGCCGCGCGGACGGCGGCCGCTTCCTGTACCGCTCGACGGACGCCGACGCGGGCACCGTGACGGTCTGGGGCCCCGCCGACGGTGGGCTGCCCGCCTGGCAGCGCACGCGGGGCGGCGTACCCGGTCTTGTCGCCCCGGCGCGCGGCGTACTGCTCGTCCGCATGCCCACCCTGACGACCGAGCAGCAGAACAACGAGGTCGCCCGGCTCCAGGGGCACGGCCGTGGCGGCGCCGCGGGGGCGCGGGTCTCCGGTGGGCATCCGCCCGGGGAGCACGCGTCGCGGCTGCGGGTCGAGAGCGGTGTCCACCGGCTCAGCGGCGGCCGGCCGCGGTTCGTCACCCGGCTCGGGGAGGGCGCCGCGTCGTTACGGGTGCGGGACCCGGACGCGTTCACCGACTGGGACCTCCTCGACGCCCCGGTGCGGTCGCGGAACGAGCCGGAGGGGCGTCCTGTGCCCGTGGCGGACCTGCTCCTTGACGACCTGATCGTCCGGCAGCTCCCCGAGGAACTGCCGCCCGAGCAGCACGACCACTGGCTCGACCTGCTCACCCATCTGTCGGTCGCGCACACCGGGGCGTGCGCGCAGCGCCTTGTGCAGTCCTGGCAGGAGGGGCGCGATGTGCGCCTCTCCGCGTACCGCATAGACGAACTGCTCGCCGACAGCGGCTGGCCGCAGTGCTCGCGCCACTTCATCGGCGACCGGGGGCTGCGGCATCTGCTGATGCGGCGGTTGCACCGGATGCGGGGGGACGAGGCCGGGGGCGGTGACGGGGCCGGGGGCGCGGGCGGTGTGAGCGGGGGCACAGGCGATGGCCCGGGCACGGGTGGTGCGAGCGGGGGCACAGGCGATGGCGCGGGCGCGGGTGGTGCGAGCAGGGGCGCAGGTGATGGCGCGGGCGCGGACGGTGGCGTCTGGCGGGCCGACCACGTGCTGCTGCGCGACCACTTCGCCGACCGCTTCCCCTCCGCCGACGACCAGTGCGGCACCGCGGCGGCGCACGCCGCGCACCACCATCTCGCCGCGGGCGGCGTCGACGCCGCCGTGGACTACCTGACCGGTGGGTTCCCCCTGCGCGACGCCACCCGCTCGATGCGGGAGTGGTGCGCGGAACTGCTCGCCATCGCGGGCGCCCCCTGCGCCGCCCCGCTCGCCGGTGCGCCGGACGACCGGCACGCGCGCGCCCTGGGGGAGGCACCGCCGTCCGGCGGCGACTGGCTGCGGCGCCGGATCGACCGGCTGCTGCACGCGGTGTGGGTGTACGAGGACCGGACGCGCCCGGTCGACCAGGCGCTCGCGGGCACCTGGCGGCAGTTGCTCGACCGGCTCACGGACGAGCCGGTGCCGGGCACGGAGGTGCTCACGCGCATGGCGGGAGAGTGGGCGCAACTCGCGCAGGAGAGGCAGCCGTTGAGCGCGTGCGCGTGCACACGGCACCTCGGGTAGCGCGGATCAGTACGGATCATGCGGCTCAGTACGGATCGGTACAGGGGGCGGCGATGCACGACGGCAGGAGAGGGCGGGCGCGGTGCTGAACTGGCTGTACAACCACCTGTGGGCGACGCGCCTGAAGAAGGCCGTCACGATCGTGGTGACAGTGGCGGTGGTGACGACGGTGGCGATCGTCGTACCGCGGAACGTGGGCGGCTCCGACAACTGCGCCGACGGTGTGGAGAAGCACGGCGGCGAGTGCATCGGGGTCAATGGTTCCGGATACGACTTCGGCACACCGGAGATCACCAAGGTCAGCGACGCGATCGCCGCGGAGAACCGGCGCGTGGACGGCCGCCCGCACATCACGGTGGCCATGATGCTGCCGCTGCAACCGGAGTCGGGCGCCGAGCGCGCGCAGTTGCGCAGCGACGTCCAGGGCGCCTATCTCGCGCAGTACCGCGCGAACCGCGCCGAGCAGAAGCCACTGATTCGCCTGGTTCTCGCCAACCCCGGCCGGAACTACGGCCAGCAGGCGCGGGTCGTGGACCAGCTCGCCGTGCTCGCCGACTCCACGCGGCACAATCTGCGCGCGGTCACCGGTTTCAATCTGAGTCTGCGCAACACGGTCGACGCCGTGGACCGGCTCACCAACGAGCTGCGCATCCCCGTCCTGATCAGCCGCGCGAGCGCCGACGAACTCGCCAACACCGAGGGGCGTGAGAGCAAGCCGCGCTTCCGGGGCCTCGCGCGCGTGATCCCCACCAACCAGCAGCAGGCCGAGGCGCTCGCCGCGTTCCACGGCGATCTGAACGACGACGAGACCGTCCTGGTCAGGGACACCCGGCCGGACGACGTCTATGTCGAGTCCCTGGCGCGGGCGTTCAGCCGGGACGAGCCGGGCCGGGCGGGGGCGAAGGACCAGACGTTCGTCTCACCGTCGATCAGCGATGCGGGGGAGACCGGCAACGACTTCACCCTGATCGGCCACAACATCTGCCAGTCCAGGGCGAAGGTCGTCTACTTCGCCGGGCGCCCCGCCCACCTGCGGCTCTTCGCCCTCAAGCTGGCGGAGGTGCCGTGCCACGGCAGGAAGTACAAGGTTGTGAGCGGTTCGGGTGCGGCGACCCTCGACCGGTACATGAGCGACGCGGACTGGAACAAGCTCCGGGGCGACGAGAGCGCCAAGGAGCCCACGGTCACCGTGCAGTACACGGCCCCGGGGCACCCCGCGGCCTGGTCGGCGGCGTCGCGCGGGGCGAAGAACCGGCCCGCGCACCTGGCCGAGCCCGCCCGGGAGCTGGACGAGCTGCGCGGGCTCGTCGGGCGGGAGGGCGCCGGGGACATCGGCCCGGTCGAGCTTGACGACTCCCGCACCATGCTGGTGCACGACGGGGTGCGCACGATCGCCCGGGCGGTGTACCTGGCGAACGCGCAGTCGGCCGGTGCGGTGCCACCGCGCGAGCGGGTGTCCGCCCAGTGGTCCCGCCTCGAGTCCGCGCACCGGGTGGCCGGAACCAGTGGGTGGGTGTGTCTGACCAACGCCGGAAATCCGTACGACAAGCCGATGGCCGTCGTCGAACTCGACCCCCGTACGCGGAAGCTGGCGTTCGTCGGCCTGGCATGGCCGGAGGGGCGGCCGCAGCCGAAGGACTGCGTGGTGCCGAGCGGGACGTGAGGGGTGACGGGCGGGACGGGGGCCGGTCGGGCGGTCGGACGGGCCGGTCAGGCGGCGTGTTCGGAGGCGTGCTCGGGGGCGCCGTGCGCCTGCGGGCTCGGGGTGATCCGGGAGCTGTGCGCCAGGGATTCGGCGGCGGCCCACTCGGTCACAAGGCGTTGGTACTCACGCCGTTGCTCGGTGCTCAGGCGCCCGCCGCAACGCAGCCACAGCGCACGGATCTCCTCGTTCACCTCGGCGGAGGTACGCGGGGTCCGCGTGCTCTCGGAAGCGGGATTCGTGGGCATAGTGTGAAGCGTACGTGTGTCAGCGTGAAGACGAAGTGAGGCCGGTCACGAAGTGATCAACGGCTCATCGGCACAGTGCAAATCAAGCCACGTGCAAACTGTGTCTCCGGTCACTTCAACCCCCGCTTGAGACCTGACCGCCTTTCCTCCCCGCTCACCCGCGCGAAGTCTCCGGGAGCACTTCAACGAAACACTTGAATCCATGACTCCCGAACGCACCGCGGCCGAGGCCGCCGAACCCCTGACCGACGCCGGCAAGGAACGCACAACGCGCTGGTGGACGCTGCTCGCGGTGAGCGCCGCCCAACTGCTCGTCGTCCTGGACGGGACGATCGTGAACATCGCGCTGCCCTCCGCGCAGAGCGCCCTCGGCATGTCGGACGCGAGCCGGCAGTGGGCGATCACCGCGTACGCCCTCGCCTTCGGCGGACTGCTGCTCATCGGTGGTCGGGTCAGCGGGGCGCTCGGCCACCGCCGGGCCTTCGTCGCAGGTCTTGTCGGCTTCGCCGCGGCCTCGGCGCTCGGCGGGGCCGCGGCGAACTCCGGGATGCTGTTCGGGGCGCGGGCCCTCCAGGGCGTGTTCGCGGCGCTGCTCGCGCCCGCGGGGCTCTCCCTGCTGACGATCACCTTCACCGAGCCGCGGGCGCGGGGGCGCGCGTTCGGCGTGTTCGCCGCGGTCGGCGCGGCCGGGTCGGCGGTGGGCCTGGTGGCGGGCGGGCTCCTGACGGAGTACGCGAGTTGGCGGTGGTGCCTGTACGTGAATGTGCCGGTGGCGCTGCTCGCGGTCCTCGGGGCCACGTTCGTGCCGCGGGACCGTAAGGGGCAGGGCGTGCAGGGCGTGCAGGAGCCACAGGAGCCACAGGGGGCACAGGAGGCACAAGGGGCACAAGAGGTGCGGGGCGCGCAGGGCGCCGGGCGGCTCGACGTGCCGGGGGCGCTGCTGTCGGCCGGGGGTTTCGCAGCGGTGGTGTACGCGTTCAACGAGGCGGAGCCGCGGGGCTGGGCGTCGGGCCGGGTGCTCGCGCTCCTCACCGCCGGTGTCGTGCTCCTCGTCGCGTTCGTCGCCGTCGAACTGCGGGCGCCCCGACCGCTGCTGCCGCTGCGGATCCTGCTGCACCGGGCACGGGCGGGCGCGTTCGTCGCGATCACGCTGCTGTTCGTCGCGATGTTCGGCTTCTACCTGTTCATGAGCTACTACACCCAGACGGCGCTCGGCTACTCGCCGGTGGAGGCGGGCCTGACGCTGATCGTCAACGCGCTCGCCGCGCTGGTCGGGGCGACGTTCGTGGCGGGGAGGCTGCACGGGCGGGTGGCGCCGAGGGCTCTGGTGGTGTCGGGCCTGCTCGCGGCGGCCGCGGGCATGCTCGTCCTGACCCGACTGAGCGCGGACAGCGGGCATGTCTTCTGGCTGTATCTGGTCCCCTCCCTCGTCCTCACCGGACTGGGCCTCGGCTGTGTGCTGCCGCCGACCGCGAGCCTGGCGACGGCGGGGATGGCGGGCCATGACATCGGCGCGGCCTCGGCCGCGTACAACGCCTCGCAGCAGTTGGGCGCCGCGCTCGGCACCGCCCTGCTCAACACGGTCGCGTCGAGCGCGGCAGCGGCGTACGTGGCCGCCCACCGCGCCGCGAGCGCCGCGGCCGCCTCGGTCCAGGGCTACACCGACGCACTGTTCGTGGGGTTCTGGATCCTGCTGGGCGCGGCCTGTGCGGCCTGGGCGCTGCTCGGGGCCGGGGGAGGGCGGTCGGCCGCACTGCCGTAGCCGACCCCCTGGGGCCCCGTGCGGGACGACTGCCGCCTCATGCCGCCTCGGCCAGCTCGCACCATACGAACTTGCCCTCTCCCTCCGTCAGATGGGCGCTGTCCAGGTGATACCAGCCCCAGCCGTCGGCGCACCCCCTCACGAGGGCGAGGCCGCGGCCCGCCTCCAGCAGCAGGGTGTCCCGCGCCGAAGGAGAGGGTGGTCGTGGCGGGGTCGGGTCCGCGTCCCACACCTCGATGCGCAGGACGGCTTCGGACCAGTACAGGCGCAGGGCCGCCGGGCCCTTGGTGTGCGTGACGGCGTTGGCCACCAGCTCGGTGGTGACGAGTTCGGCGGACTCGGCGAGGTGCGGGAGGCCGTGGGCGGTGAGGATGACGCCGAGCGTGCGACGGCAGATGGGAACGGCACGGAGATCGTTGGGGATGTGCAGGGTGTACTGCCAGGGAGATGTGTGGTCGTCGCCGGTGTCGCTGCTGCGGTGCATGCGGAACTCCAGTGTGTCGTGGTGGAGTCGGAGGCGGGCGGCAGGGCCGTTGCTCTGTGTGGTCGAGGCGTGACACACCGTAGGGTCAGGTTTTTCGCACACGCAAGGGCGTTCCGTAATCTGAATCCGAACGGGGCTTCTCAATCACGGCTTTGAGCAGCGCTGTTGGGGTGGTGGTGAGCGCGGACCGGCGACGATCCGGTATCACGCGCCGCGTGCTCCGGCGCGCGGGTGTTGAGCGGTGCCCCGCTCAGCCGGTGACCAGGTGTGACCATGCCTCGGCTGCCGTGAGGACCCGTGGCGGGTCACCGGGATCCCGGCGAGCCGCTCAAGAGCCCGCCGGGGCGCGGAGCAGTTCCACCACGCTGCTGAAGCTGTCCGCGCCGCGGCCCGCCGCCGCGCCGCGCCGAAAGGCGTCGAGGACCGCCTCGGGGAACGCCGTGTCCACGCCCGCGTCCGCGTTCGTGTGGACGACGTGCTCCATGCTGGCCACGCCCATGGACAGGCGGTCCACGTCGCCCGCGTGGTTGCCCGCGTCGATCCGGGGCGCGTAGAAGTCGATGAACTGCCCCATGCCCGCGTAGTTCTCGACCGCGTACGGGGCGATCTCCGACGCGGTGATGCCGTGCGCGCCCGCGAGCGCGACGGCCTGCCAGTACGCGAGCATCGCGGGCCAGAAGATCACCATGTTGAGCTGGTACATGAGGGCGGCGAGGCCCGGGTCCTCGCCCCGGTGGTCGGTCCTGCCGGTGATGACCTCCAGGTCCGCGCGGTACCTCTCGTACGTCTCTCGCGGGCCGCTGTAGAAGGTCGACATGTCCGGGCTGCCGATCCCCGGCGGCGGGGACAGGACGCCGCCCGTCAGATGCGTACCGCCGAGGCCCGTCACCCAGCGGGCCGCCGCGCGCGCCTTCTCCGGCACGTCCGAGCTCAGGTTCACCAGGACCCGGCCCGCGACGGCCTGCTCGGCCCCCTTGAACGCCGTGTACATCGCGTCGTAGTCGATCAGGCTCAGGATCACCAACTCGTTGGCGCGCAGCGCCTCCTCCGGGCTCGCGGCCGGCACGGCGCCGCGTGCCACGAGCGCGTCGGCGCGGGACGGGGTGCGGTTCCAGACGGTGACCTCGTAGCCCCGGTCCAGATATGCGGCGGCCATCGCCTGCCCCATCGGACCAAGGCCGATGACGGTTACGGATTGCGACATGGGTGCCCCCAGTGAGTACGTGAAGTTACTAGAACGAGCGCTCTATCCAGCGCTGTGCGAAAACATAGCACAGCTCTAGAACGAACGCTCTACTTAGAGAATGGGTATGGTGGGCGGATGAGTCCCCACAGCGCGCCCCCCAGCACGCGCGAGCGCATCGTCCTGGTCGCCGCGCGGCTCATCCAGCGGCAGGGCTACGTCGGCACCGGCATCAAGCAGATCGCCAACGATGCCCAGGCCACGCTCGGCTCCGTCTACCACTTCTTCCCGGGCGGCAAGGAGGCCGTCGCCGTGGCCGCGCTCCGGCACGGTGAGATGGAGTTCGCCCAGCTCCTCAGGGACACGCTCGGCCCCGAGGACGACCCGGCCGCCGCCGTCGAGGCCTGCGCCGTCGAACTGGCCCGCGGGCTGCGGGAGTCCGGCTGGGTCGACGGCTGCCCCGTCACGGCCGCCGCCCTGGAGACCCTCGGCACCGACTCCGCGATCCAGCAGGTGTGCGCCGAGGCCCTGCGCGGCTGGGAGCACATCGTCGCCGAGAAGCTCCGCGCCTGCGGCTTCGCCGACCAGGACGCCCGCGAGGTGGCCACCACCGTCATCAGCGCCCTGGAGGGCGCGGAGGTCACCGCCCAGGTGAGCCGCAGCGAGGAGCCGCTGCGGGCGGCGGGCAGGCAGCTCGCGCGGCTCATCGGCACGTACGCGTAGACGTACGCGTAGACGTACGCGTGGACGTGCGCGTGGACGTACGCGTGGGCGTACGCGTGGGCGTACGCAAACCCTGAAGGGCCGGAACCGACGTGCGGTTCCGGCCCTTCGGGGGACTTCGTACGGGGACTCTGTACGAGGACTCCGTACGGGAATCCCGTACGGGGATCAGGCCTGCTTGGGCTCCTCAAGGCGCGGGAAGAGCACGGCGCCCTTGGTGACCGTGGCCCCGGCGGGGAGTTGCCCCCAGGTGCCCGCGTCCTGGATCCGCTGCTCGGCGAGGGCGCCCAGCGGGGCCTCGGCGCCGAGGGAGTCCCAGAGCTTCTGGGAGGTCTCGGGCATGACGGGGTTCAGGAGCACGGCGACCGCGCGGAGCGACTCGGCGGCGGTGTAGAGGATGGTCGAGAGGCGCGCCCTGCCCTCGGGCGATTCGTCCTTGGCGACCTTCCACGGCTCCTGCTCCGTGATGTAGCCGTTGACCTGCTTCACGAAGTCGAAGACGGCGAGGATGCCGCCCTGGAAGTCGAGGTCGTCGCCGACGCGCCGGTCGGCCTCCGCGACCGCCGTGGCCAGGCCGTTCCGGACCGTCTGCTCGGCGGCGCCGGGCGCCTCGTCGGCGGGCAGCGCGCCGCCGAAGTACTTGCCGACCATGGCGGCGAGGCGCGAGGCGAGGTTGCCGTAGTCGTTGGCCAGCTCACTGGTGTAGCGGGCGGTGAAGTCCTCCCAGGAGAACGAGCCGTCCTGGCCGAAGGCGATGGCGCGCAGGAAGTACCAGCGGTAGGCGTCGACGCCGAAGTGCGAGGTCAGGTCCTGCGGCTTGATGCCCGTCAGGTTCGACTTGGACATCTTCTCGCCGCCGACCATCAGCCAGCCGTTGGCGGCGACCCTGCCGGGCAGCGGCAGGCCCTGCGCCATCAGCATCGCGGGCCAGATGACCGCGTGGAAGCGCAGGATGTCCTTGCCGACCAGGTGCACGTTCGCGGGGAAGGTGGCGTCGAACTTGGCCGGGTTCTCGTTGTACCCGACGGCGGTGGCGTAGTTCAGGAGCGCGTCGACCCACACGTAGATGACGTGCTTGTCGTCCCAGGGCACCTTGACGCCCCAGTCGAACGTCGACCGCGAGATCGAAAGATCCTGAAGCCCCTGCTTGACGAAGTTCACGACCTCGTTGCGCGCGGACTCGGGCTGGATGAAGCCGGGGTTCGACTCGTACAGGGCGAGCAGCTTGTCGCCGTACTCGCTCAGCTTGAAGAAGTAGTTCTCCTCGCTGAGCAGCTCGACCGGCTTCTTGTGGATCGGGCACAGCTTCTCGCCCGCGTACTCGCCCTCACCGTCGATGAGATCGCCCGGGAGCTTGTACTCCTCGCAGCCGACGCAGTACGGGCCCTCGTAGCCGCCCTTGTAGATCTCGCCCTTGTCGTAGAGATCCTGGACGAACTCCTGCACCCGGTCCGTGTGGCGCTTCTCCGTGGTGCGGATGAAGTCGTCGTTCGCGATGTTCAGGTGCTCCCAGAGGGGCCGCCAGGCCTCCTCCACGAGCTTGTCGCACCACTCCTGAGGTGAGACGCCGTTCGCCTCGGCCGTGCGCATGATCTTCTGACCGTGCTCGTCCGTGCCGGTGAGGTACCACACCTTCTCGCCGCGCTGGCGGTGCCAGCGCGTGAGCACGTCGCCTGCGACGGTCGTGTAGGCGTGGCCCAGGTGAGGAGCGTCGTTGACGTAGTAAATGGGGGTCGACACGTAGAACGCCTTCGCGTTCTCGCTCGTCCCCTGCTTCTCGGATCCAGTGGCCGCCATGGCCGAAATCCTAACGGCCCCAGGAAGATCGACTCACACCTCGCCCTGGTGCGGAGCCGGTGCCTCCGGTGCCTCCGGGCGCCAGGAGGCGAGGATGCCCTCGTAGAGCTCCTTGTCGGTGAGTTCCCGGGGGTCGGTGCCCGCGAGGAAGTAGGCGGCGTTGTCCGCCTTGAGCCTGCGCAGGTAGTCGAAGGCCTTGTTGTCCTTCTCCCCGAAGGCGATGAAGGAGAAGAACAGGGGGTGGCGGGCGGCGTCGGCCAGGGCCTGGGTGGCGGGGCCCTTGGTGTCCGGGGCGCCGTCGGTCTGGAAGACCACGAGGGCCGGTGCGCCGGTGCGGGCCGACTCCGACTTCTCGTAGTGGGCCACGACCTCCTCGATCGCGCGGTGGTAACTGGTGCGGCCCATGCGGCCGCAGGCCGCGTGCAGTTCGTCCACGCGGTTCTCGTGGGCGTCGAGTGTGAGGTCGGCGGTGCCGTCGATGTCCGTCGAGAAGAACACCACGTGGAGGGTGGGGCCGCCGCCGCTCTCACCGGCGTCCGTGTGGGCCGCGAGCGCCAGCGTCTGGTCGGCCAGATTCTGGACGGAGCCGTCCTTGTAGTACGGGCGCATCGACCCCGACCGGTCGAGAACGAGGTACACCTGCGCCCGGGCGCCGGCCTGGCCCCCCTTGCGGAGGGCTGCGCCTGCTGCCTTGTAGGCGGTGGTGAGGGTGGGGGCGACGGCCTTGACCCTGGCGAGGCTCAGGGCGGGCTTGCCGGCGGGCCGGGCACCGGCTTCCGGCTGCGCCGGGCTTTGCGGCTGCGTGGTGGCTTCCGGCTGCGCCGGGGCGGCCTTGGGCTCGGCGGGGGTGGGGCTCGGCTGCGCCGGGGCCGCGTCCTGCGCCTGGACGCCGCCGGTTTCCGGCTTTGCCGGGGGGTTGGAGGGGGTGCCCTTGCCGTTGTCGGTCCCGTGGGCCGGGGTCCTGGTTTCCGGCTTTGCCGGGGCGGCCTTGGGCTCGGCAGGGGTGGGGCTCGGCTGCGCCGGGGCCGCGTCCTGCGCCTGGACGCCGACGGTTTCCGGCTTTGCCGGGGGGTTGGAGGGGGCGTCCTTGTCGTCGGAGGTCCCGTGGGCCGGGGTCCTGGTTTCCGGCTTCGCCGGGGGGTTGGAGGGGGCGTCCTTGTCGTCGAGGGTCCCGTGGGCCGGGGCCCCGGTTTCCGGCTTCGCCAGGGGGTCGGAGGGGGTGCCCTCGTCGTTGACGGTCCCGTCGGCCGTGGCTGTGCCCACCCGTTCCGCCCCCTGGGCGGACCAGGTGCCCACAGGGGAGGCGCTCGTCTCCGCCTCCGCGGGCTCCGTGACCCCGGCGGGGGACGCCTGCGGTGTGGCGGTGAGGGGTGCGGCGGTGAGGGGTGTGGCGGCGTCGGACCCCGGCGCCGTAGCCGCATCCGGCTGTTCGGGGTCACGGGTGGGCGGGTGGGAGGCATCCGCCGCGGAGCGGCGGGCAGCGGGTACGCGTACGGTCACATGGTCGAAGGCCTGAGCAACGAGCGCCTCCGCGGCCGCGGACCCGACGGAGGTCACAGCGGGCGCGGCGGTGACCCCGCCCTCACCCCCACCGCCGGAGGCGGACGTACCGTCGGCATCCCGCGCCGGTGAGGCGGACATGCCGTCGGCATCCCGCGCCGAGGAGCCGGACGTACCGTCGGCGGCATCCCGCGCCGGTGAGGCGGACGTACCGTCGGCATCCCGCGCCGAGGAGCCGGACGTACCGTCGGCGGCATCCCGCGTCGGAGAGGCGGACGTACCGTCGGCATCGCGCGCCGAGGAGCCGGACGTGCCGTCGGCGGTGTCCCGCGCCGGTGAGGCGGGCGTGCCGTCGGGCGACCCCGCCGGGGAGGCAGCAAGCTCAGGGGACGTCGACGGGACCCCCGTCGAAGCGCCCTCGTTACGGGACCGTCGGAAGACAGCCCGCAGGCGATCCCAAATGCCCATGTGCGCAACCCTTCACGTGACTTGTGTCCCCGAAATCCCGGAGCCCCCTCTGGCCAAGAGGGACACGTAAGGTTAGCGGCCCCCGCCGCGCCCGCACCGGCGGCCCACGACAGGCACGGATTCACCCTCCGTTCACCCGCAGTCCCCCGCCGTGCAGGCCACCCCGCCTAGCCTCCAGCCGGAATCACCGGCAAAAAAAAGCCAAAGCGCCGCCAACCGGCCACTTCATGGAGGACCCCGTGCCCAAGCTGCTGCCTCTGATCACCTCACACCCGGGCGGTTCCGGCGGCCGCTCGGCCATGACGTGCCGGTTCCGCTGCGGCGACGCCTGCTTCCACCCGGTGCCCAACACCAGCGACAACGCGTACATGGGTGACGTCATAGCGGGCGCGCTCAGCCGCCGCTCGATGATGCGCGCCGCGGCGGTCGTGACCGTCGCGACGGCCGCGTCCGGCGGCCTCGCCCTCGGCCCGGGCACGGCCGATGCGCAGGCGGCGTCCGGGTCCGCCGAGGCACAGGCGGCGGCCGCCGCGGCGAAACGCAGAGGGAAAAGGGCGGCCCGCGGCCTTCGCTTCACGCCCGTCGCCCCCAACACCGCCGACACGGTCACCGTCCCCACCGGCTACGGCCAGAACGTGGTGATCCGCTGGGGCGAGCCCATCCTGCGCGGCGCGCCCGCCTTCGACCCGGACAAGCAGACCGCCAAGGCGCAGGCGGGCCAGTTCGGTTACAACAACGACTTCCTCAGCCTGCTCCCGCTGCCCGGCGAGAAGCACGGCCAGGACCACGGCCGTCAGGTCCTCGTGGCCAACCACGAGTACACGGACGAGATCCTGATGTTCAAGGGGTACGACGCGAAGAACCCCACCCGTGAGCAGGTCGAGATCGCCTGGGCCGCGCACGGCCTCTCGGTGGTCGTGGTGGAGGGCGAGCGCAGGAGCGGTGCGCTGCGTGCCGTGCCGCGCCACCACCTCAACCGGCGCCTGACCGTCACCAGCAAGTTCCACCTGACGGGCCCCGCCGCCCGCAGCGAGTTCGTCCGCACCAAGGCCGACCCGCGCGGCGTCACCGTCCTCGGCACCCTCAACAACTGCGCGGGCGGCACGACGCCGTGGGGCACGACGCTGCACGGCGAGGAGAACTTCAACCAGTACTTCGCCAACGCGGCGAAGGTGACCGACCCGACGCAGGCCGCGCGGCTGAAGCGGTACGGCGTCGCCGGGGCCGAGTCCGAGCGCAAGTGGGAGCGTTTCGACGACCGCTTCGACCTCGCCAAGGAGCCGAACGAGGCCAACCGCTTCGGCTGGGTCGTGGAACTCGACCCGTACGACCCGGACTCGGTGCCGCGCAAGCGCACGGCGCTCGGCCGCTTCAAGCACGAGGGCGCCCAGCCGCGTCTGACCGCCGACGGCCGTCCGGTCGTCTACATGGGCGACGACGAGCGCTTCGACTACGTGTACAAGTTCGTCGGCAGCAAGCGGATGGCGAAGGGGAACTCGCGCTGGGCCCGTGAGCACAACCTCACGCTCCTCGACGAGGGCACCCTGTACGTCGCGAAGTTCACGGGTGACTCCCCGGAGAAGGAGATCGACGGCACGGGCAAGCTCCCCGGTGACGGCGAGTTCGACGGCAGCGGTACGTGGATTCCGCTGGCCACCTCGTACGCGGGCGGCAAGGCCGTCTCCCACGTCGAGGGCATGACCGCCGACGAGGTGTACGTCTTCACGCGCCTCGCGGGCGACAAGGTCGGCGCCACGAAGATGGACCGCCCCGAGGACATCGAGCCGTCCCCGCAGACCGGCAAGGTGTACGTCGCCCTGACGAACAACACCGACCGCGGCAAGCCCGGCAAGGCAGGCGCCGACGAGGCCAACCCGCGCAACCTCAACAAGCACGGCCAGGTCCTGGAGCTGACGGAGTCCCGCAACCGCCCGGAGTCCACCCGCTTCGCCTGGAACCTCTTCCTGGTCGCGGGCGACCCGAACGACCCGGCCACGTACTTCGCGGGCTTCCCGAAGGACAAGGTCAGTCCCATCTCCTGCCCGGACAACGTCACCTTCGACCCGCACGGAAACCTGTGGATCTCCACGGACGGCGCGCAGCTCGGCTCCCACGACGGCCTGTTCGGCGTCGCCACCAAGGGCGAGCGGCGCGGTGAGCTCAAGCAGTTCCTGACGATGCCCAAGGGCGCGGAGACCTGCGGTCCGCTGGTGCAGGACAGGCGCGTGCTCGTCGCCGTGCAGCACCCGGGTGAGATCGACGGCGCGTCCGTCGAGAAGCCCGCGAGCGCCTGGCCCGACGGGCCGGGCAGGATCGTGCGTCCCGCGGTCGTGTCGGTGTGGCGCAAGGACGGCTCCGACATCGGCGTCTGAGCACCCTGACGACGGCACCCTGTCGTCAGGGTGCCGGAGAGGTCACAGCGGGGTGGGGCGGAGGTTCTGGACCGGGGCGGGTCCGAGGCCCGGCGGTGGGATGCGCCCCGGGGTGAGGCGTGGGAGCCGGGCCGTCGTGGGGGGTGCCGGGACCTGTTCGACGGCCGGGGGCGGTGTGGTGGCTCTCGTGCCGAGCAGCCAGTCCTGGTAGGCGGGGGCTTCCGCGGCGGCCTCCCAGTACGCGGCCTCCAGCTCGCCGTAGACCGCGTCTAGCTCCGCGGTGGTGCGGGCCGCGACGAGCAGCCGTACCCCGAGCGGATCGCCGTACAGGGGTCTGACCGCCAGGTCGGGTCTCGCCACCGAGGTCGGCTGGCAGACCGTGACGACCTCACCGGTGGCGACGAGGGTGGCCGCGGTGAGGTAGTCGCCGTGCAGGACGCGCGGGCTGAGCCCCGCTTCGCGCAACACCCTTTGCAGTCCGTCCCATTCGCCGTCGACCGTCGGGTCCACCATCCAGCGGTCGGCCGCGAGGTCCGTGAGGTGGACGACGGGCTTGCGGGCCGCGGGATGGTCGGCGGCGAGCGAGACGAACTGCGGCTCGCGCTCGACGAGCACCCTCCGGCGCAGCCCGTCGGGGAGGCGCAGCGGGCTGCCCTCCACTTCGTGCACGAAGGCGATGTCAAGCTGCCCCGCGGCCACCATTTGCAGCAGCGCGTTCGCGGAGACGTCCATCTGGAGCGAGGTGTCGGCCTCCGGCATGCGGTGCCGAAGGCGGCGCAGCCACCCCGGTATGGCGCGGCTCGCGGTGGAGCCGATGCGCAACTGCGGGGTGCCGTCGGCGGAGCGGGCGGCCACCGCGCGCGCCTCGGTGAGCAGGGCGCGCATCTCCACGACGAGGGGGCGGGCACGGCTGAGGACGGTGCGGCCGAGTGGTGTCGGCCGGCAGCCGGTGCGCTCGCGGGCGAAGAGCTGACCGCCGACGGCGTGCTCGATGCGGCGCAACTGGGTGGTCAGCGAGGGCTGGCTCATGCCGAGTTGCCGGGCGGCCTTGTGCAGGCTGCCCGTATCGGCGATGGCACAGAGTGCGCGGAGGTGCCTGACCTCTAGCTCCATGGCGTGAGACTAGAGCGGCTGACGGCCTCCCACCAGCCTCCCAAACCCCGACGGACCCCCATGAGTTGGCACGTATGCCCGGTGTCCTGATGTGCGGCGATAGGGCGGTGCTATCGCCATCTGCCATCATCCCGGGGCGGCGCGGCTCCCCGACACTCACGGATACCGAAACGTTCACCTTTCATCGAACGAGCAGGGAGCCCCCCACATGCACAAGCGATACCTGTCTGTCGCCGCTGCCCTCGGCCTCGCCGTCGCCGCTCTCGGGACCTCGTCCGTCGCGTCGGCCACCGACTCCCCCCGGGCCGCGACCGGCACCACGTCCTCGGTGTCCACGCCGGCGTCCGTCGCCAAGTACGCGGGCTCGGGCGAAGAGGCCGCCGCCAACAAGGCGTTCTTCCAGGCCGTCGTGAAGGCCGTCGCCGAGAAGCGGGCCGCCAACCCGGGCGCCAAGGCCGTCACCGTGACGTACAACGCCGCGCAGGCGCCCACGTTCCGGCAGCAGATCGCCACGTCCACCTCCATATGGAACGCGGCCGTCACCAACGTCCAGCTCCGCCAGGGCACGTCCGGCGCCAGCTTCTCGTACCGCGAGGGCAATGACCCGCGCGGCTCGTACGCGAGCACCGACGGCCACGGGCGCGGCTACATCTTCCTCGACTACCGGCAGAACCAGCAGTACAACTCCACCCGGGTGACCGCCCACGAGACGGGCCACGTGCTCGGTCTCCCCGACAACTACCGCGGCCCGTGCTCCGAGCTGATGTCCGGTGGCGGCCCCGGCACCTCCTGCCAGAACGCCCAGCCCAACGCGCAGGAGCGGGCCCGCGTCAACCAGCTCTGGGCCAACGGCCTCGCCACGGCGATGAAGCAGGTCCAGAAGCAGGGCTGACGATCACGTCAGGACAGTTGCCCGCCCGGTGAAGCCACCGCGCGGGCCGCTGTCACTTCCTGGCGGAGCGGCCCGAGCACACCTTCGTCGGTCCCGGTGAACTCCACCGGGACCGGCACGAGGACCTCCACCTCGCGCAGGCCCCCGGCCAGCTCCCGCAACTGCCGGGAGACCTCGGAGACCTCCACGGAACCCGGCTGCCGCGCCCCGTGGCGGACCCGCACCCGGGCGGCGGTCGTCGCGTCGACGATCCGCTCGACGGCCACCACCAGCGGCCACCACGCGGCGGCCCGCGCCCCGGTGGGCGGCGGTTCGGTCAGGGCGCGCTGGAACTCGGTGCGGATGTCGGACAGGTCGCGGTAGAGGCGGCGCCGCATCCGGGCCCGTGCGGCCGGGGCCTGCTCGGACTCGGGCCCGAAGGCGCACTCGACGTAGCGCGCGGTGTCGGAGACGGCGTCGGCGAGCCGGTCGCCGATGCGGGTGTGCCAGCTCTCCGGCCAGAGCAGATACCCGGCGACGAGAGCGATGGCGCAGCCCATGAGGCTGTCGACGAGACGCGGCAGGACGAGCCCGAAGCCCTGGTGGTTCAGTACGTCGGACAGGAGCAGGATGACCGGGGTGATGGCGGCCGTCTGGTAGCCGTAGCCGCGGGGGGTGAGGGCCGGGATGAGCGCGGCGAGTGCAAGCACCACCGGCACGTCCCACCAGCCGCGTTCCACGGCGGAGAGGACGGCGGCGGCCACCACGAGCCCGGCGACGGTACCGAGCGCCCGCAGCACGGCCCGTGAGAACACCGAGCCGAAGTCGGGTTTCAGTACGAACGTGATGGTCAGGGCCACCCAGTAGGAGCGCGGTACGTCGACGAGCGACACCAGCGCCTGGGCGATGCCGATGCACAGGGCCAGGCGCAGGCCGTAGCGCCAGGAGGCCCCGGAGAGGATGACGTTGCGGGTGGCGCGGCGGGCGCGGACCCGCAGCGCGGCCGGGCGGCCGAGGCGGTCCTCGGCGTGCACCACCGTGAGCGGGTCGGGGTCGGCGAGGGTGTCGGCGGCGTGCCGCAGGGCGTGGTGCACGGCGCGGGCGGCGGGCCCGTACGGCAGGGCCGGTTCCTCCGGCAGGCCGATGTCGGTGTACGCCGGGTCGCCCGGGCGTTCGCCGCGGCCGACGGCGTCGGCGAGGGCGCGCAGGGCGGCGGGGAGTTCGGGCGGCAGTCTCTCGCCGTACCGGTGGGCGGTGGGGGCGGCCTCGACGACGGGGGTGACGGCGTTGAGTTCGGCGATGAGGCGGACCAGGTCGGGGCTGCGGCCGTGGTCGCGGGTGCGGCGGGCCAGGACCAGGTCGTAGGCCTTGTTGAGGGCGGCGGTGACGTCGGCGCGGGCCCTGTCGTAGGCCTCGTGCCGGGCGGCGGTGCCGTCGCCCGGGCCTGCCGCCTCCAGAAGTGCGGCCGCGCTGCGGTACGTGGCCGCTACCGCGGCGCGCTCCGGTACGCCGGACCGCAGGGGCCAGGCGAGCAGCGCCAGGGCGAGGACCAGGAGGCCGCCGCCGGTCATCAGGGCGGGGGCGAGCCACCACTGGCCCGGCAGGGGGAGGCCCGCGCCGATCACGCTGTTCAGCAGGAGCAGCAGTCCCGATACGGAGGCGACGGCGCCGATCGTCGACATCATCCCGGAGACCAGGGCGACGAGCGTGACCGCGGCCACCGCTGTCCAGCCGTGCCCGAAGACGAGGGAGCCGAGGGTTACGCCGAGGGCGCCGAAGAGCTGGGGGACGGCGATGTTCAGGATGCGCATGCGGTACGCGTCCGCCGTGTCCCCGATGACGCCCGACAGGGCGCCCATCGAGGCCAGTGCGCCGTACTCCGGGTGGCCTGCGGCGGTGCCCACTGCCAGGGGCAGGCTCGTGGCGATCGCTGCGCGGGCCACGGCTGCCCATGGGGTGGTGGCCGGTTGTGGCTTCAGCGAGCGGACCAGCCAGTCGGGCGGGGTGAGGGGACGGAGTGTGCTGTTCCGCATGGGGTCATTATCGCTGGTGGGGGGTGGCTGGTCCCTCGCGGGGCGCCCCGGTCCCGCCCCTTTCCCGATAACCAGGGGGCTGCCGCCCCCTGGACCCCCGCCCCATCGGCGCTCCGCGCCTCGTCCTCAAACGCCGGACGGGCTTGAAGCTTCGCCGGGAGGGCTTGGAACTTTGCCGGGCGGGCTGTAATCGCGCTGCGCGCTTGTCCTCAAGCGCCGGACGGGCTTGAAGCTTCGGCGGACGGGCTTTTGAAGCTGTGCCGGACGGGCTCGAAGCTGTGCCGGACGGGCTAGGAGCTTTGCCCGGGGGCTGGAACCGTGCCGCCGGGGGCGGAGTATTCAGCCTGTCCGGCGTTTGAGGACAAGCGCGTCAGCGCGGGAAAGGGCGGGCGGGTGGGGAAAAAAAGCCCGTCCGGCGATTGAGGACGAGGCGCGTAGCGCCGACAGGGGGGCGCGGTCACTCCGGAGCACGGTGCAGCGTCAGGTCGATGAGGAGCGCCCGGTGATCGGTGTCACCGATCTCCAGGAAACGGGCGTCGCGCGCAGCGAAATCCTCCGTGGCCAGAACGTGGTCGATCTGCGTGCCAAGGGGCCGTGGCACGGCGGTGGGCCAACTGGGAGTGCGGGCGGAGCCGGCGACCCGCGCGCCGTCACGCACCCCGGCACGGAGAATGCGCCGGAACGCCGCATGGTCCTGGGTGGCGTTGAAATCCCCGGCGATGATGGTGGCCTGCCCGCCCCCCGAGGCGGCGAAGTCACGAAGCCGCCCCAGCTCGGTACGCCAGCGGCCGACATCACCGGGCGTCGGCGGCATGGGGTGCGCGAGCTGGAGGCGTACGGGCACACCCTTCACGTCGGCGACGGCACCGGGCATGCCGAGGGTCCCGCGCACGCCGTCGGCCGGTGTCAGTGGCAGGTTGCTGAGGATGACGGAGCCGTCGGCACCGTTCCCGGAGACGGCGACCCGGTAGGGGTAGGCGGACCGGGGCAGCCCTGCGCGCAGCGCGGCGTCGCACGCCCGGTCGCACTCGGAGGCGAAGACGAGGTCGGGCCTGCGCTCCCGCACCGTCTCCACGAGCCCCCGCACTCCGCGCCCGAACTCGACGTTGGACGCGAGGACCCGCACCTCGGCGACCGGCGGCCCCTCGGGGTCGGCCACCGTCCCGTACGGCTGGATGAACCACGCGAGCCCGCCGAGTACGGTCACCGCCCACACCAGGCCCACCCGCCACCGCCCGAGCGCGGCGAGCAGCAGCGCGGCCGCGGCGGGCACGAGCAGCCACGGCAGGAAGGCGAGGACCTGCGGCACGGGCGTGACGGCGTCCGTGTCGGCGGCGCGGCACCCGAGGACGGCACTCACCCCGGCGAGCAGCAGCCCGGCGACCCAGGCGGCGACGCGACGACTCTGCGGCCGCCGTACGTACGTGTACTCGTCACCGCCGTCGAGGCCACCGGGCCCGGCCTCGGGAGGTGGGGACGGTGCCGTCACGTGCTCCAAGGGGCGCCCTTTCGTCTCGCGCGGAGAGGATCTGCGCGCGCAGATCCTCCCTCAGGGACGCGAACGGACGGCGGGCGGGTTGCCGAAGGCGGGAACGGGGGCGGGGGCGCACCGCGTCCGGCCGGGGCGCGGGGCGTCCCCATCACCGTCGCCGACGGCGGCGCTCGCACCAACTGCGGCAGCACCGGCAGCAACCGCAGCTCCGTCCACACGGGCCGCACAGTCGGCACCGGCACCACCGGTGGCACCGGCCACACCGGCGGCCACACCGGCCACACCGGCGGCACCGGCCGCACCGGCGGCACCGGCCGCACCGGCCGCATCGGTCAAACCGGTAGCTCCGATCACACCGGCGGCTCCGGTCACACCAATGACACCGGCGGCTCCGGCCGCACCGGCGGCACAGTTGGCACCGGCCACACCGGTAGCACCGGACACACCGGCCACACTGGACACACCGGTGGCACGGGTGGCACCGGTGGCACCGGCGGCTCCGGCCACATCGGCCACACCGGTGGCACAGTCGGCACCGGCCGCACCGGCCGCACCGGCTACACCGGTCAAACCGGTGGCACAGTCGGCTCCGGCCGCTCCGGCCGCTCCGGCCGCATCGGTCAAACCGGTAGCACCGATCACACCGGCGGCTCCGGCCACACCGGTGGCACAGTCGGCACCGGCCACACCGGTAGCACCGGCGGCACAGTCGGCACAGTCGGCACCGGCCACACCGGCCACACCGGTAGCACCGGCTGCACCGGCCGCACCGGTCACACCATCGGCACCGGTCACACGGTCGGCGCGGGCGGCACCGGCAGCTCCGGCCGCACAGTCGCCACGGGCAGCACGGGCAGCACGGGCAGCACGGGCAGCACGGGCAGCACAGGCAGCGCGGGCAGCACAGGCCATACGAGCCATCCCGCCCGTACGGGCCGTCGTCCCCCCAGGCCCCCCGGACGACGCCCGCCCCGGCCCCGTACGCCATCCGGCTCGCCGGAACAGTCCTGTCAGGCGGGACATCCGAGGCCCCCGGGGCGCCCCGCCCCGGGGGTGTCGGATCAGCCACGTGCCGAGTGCCACCGTGAGGCCCACGGCGACGATCACCCAGGACGCGGTCCGCAGGGTGTCGGTCAGTGCGTCGTACACGGCGCCCGCCGCGTCACGGGACACGTCCGGGGGCAGGTCGTCGAGGGTGAGCCCGCGGCCCACGGCTACGGCGACGGCGAGCGCGCCCGCCCCCGCGGCCGCGCCGAGGGCGGTCGCGACCACCGCGCGGCGGCGGCGCACCGCGAGGAGGATGCCGCCCGCGGCGAGCAGCACGGCGGCGACGGGCAGCCAGAGACCCGCGACCTGGAGCATGCGGAACCCCTTACGGAAGTCGCTGAGATCCTGGGCCTTCATGACGGTGACCTCGGTGTGCCGCACCGGGATGCGGTTCGCGAAGGGCGTGCCCTCTTCGGTGAGCTGGCGCTTGACCTGCTGGGTGATGGGCGCGAGGTCGATGGTGACGGCGCCCTCGGCGTCATGGGTGAGCGCGGCCTGCACGGCGTCGTGGGCGGCCCGGTTGGCGGCGTTCCACGCGGCCTGGAAGGCGCCGGTCTCGGTGAAGGAGTGCACCGCGTCCCGGACGAAGGACGTGACGACCGACTGCAGCGGACCCGCGTCGATCTCGTTCATCGCGGACTCGGTGACGGCGTCGCTGACGGCGGCACGCACCGCGGGGTCGGAGGCGAGCGGCGCCATCGTGGCCACGTACGCGCTCGCGTCCTCGATCTCGTACTTCGCCCAGGTCGAGACCGTGCCGAGCGGTACGAGCAGGCAGGCGAGGACCAGCAGTACGGCGGACAGGGCGGCGCGTGGACGTCGGGGCACGCCCCCCAGGCAAGACCCCGGCCGCGGACCGCGCGACCGGGGTCACTGCATATGGGGGCAGGAATGCCCGCCTTCGTGGGACGCCGCCCGCGCGCCGCGTACGGGCTACTTGCGGTTGTAGAGGCGCATCGTCACGGGACCGAAGACCGCGACGAGCAGGCCCGCCCAGCCGAGGCTCCAGGCGATGTCGGCGGCCGGCCAGTCACCGTCCATCAGACCGCGCACCCCCGAGGCGACATGCGTGACGGGGTTGTTGTTGACGAAGGCCTGGAGCCAGCCCGGCATCGTCTCCGGCTTCACGAAGATGTCGCTGAGGAACGTCAGCGGGAACAGCACCATCATGCTGACGCCCATCACGGACTTCTCCGTACGCAGGAGCAGCCCGAACATCGTCCACACCCAGGAGAAGGCGAACGAGAACACGAGCAGGAGCAGCACCCCGGCGAGCACACCGAGCGCGCTGTCCGGGCGGAAGCCCAGGATGATGCCGACGGTCAGCATCACCGCGGACGCCATGGCGTACCGCAGGGCGTCGCCGAGGAGATAGCCGACGAGCGTCGAGGGCCGCCAGATCGGCAGCGAGCGGAAACGGTCGAAGACGCCCTTCTCGATGTCGGTGTTCACCGAGACACCCGTGTACATCGTGATCATGACGACGGACATCACCAGGATGCCGGGCAGCAGGTACTGGATGTACTCGCGCGGGGAACCGGCGAGGGCGCCTCCGAACAGGTACGTGTACATCAGCACCATCATGATCGGGAACGCCGTGACGTCGAAGAGCTGCTCCGGCACGTGCTTGATCTTCAGGATGGCGCGCCAGCCGAAGGTCAGGGACGCGGACAGGGCGCTGGGGCGCGGCGGGCGTTCCTTGGCGATGAGCAGTTCGGCGAGGGACTCCGGGCGGACGGGGGCGAGGTCCTGGGCCTCGGTGGTGGTCGCGGTACGCGTGGTGGTCATCGGGTCACCTCGGCTTCCTCGCGGTCGTTGACGTCGATGTCCTTGCGGGGGGCGCCCCCGCCCGGGGGTTCGTGCTCGCTCGGGTGGCCGGTGAGCGCGAGGAACACCTCGTCGAGGCTGGGCTGGCCCAGGGAGAAGTTGTCGACGGTGATGCCGGTGCGGGCCAGTTCGGCGAGGGCGCGCGCTGCCTGCTCGGCGGCACCGATGCCGTTGGCGGAGCCCTCGCCCACGCGGGCGGTGAGCGCGACCGGGTCGGCCTCCAACTGGATCGTGGCGCCGTCGAGCGCGAGCCGCAGCACCTCCTCGGCCCGGGGGCGCTGCTCGGCGTCGCGCAGCCTGACGTGCACGGACCCGGCGCCGACGGACGCCTTCAGCTCGCCCTTGGTGCCCTCGGCGATGACCCGGCCCTTGTCGATGACGGCGATACGGGACGCGAGCTGGTCGGCCTCGTCCAGATACTGCGTGGTCAGGAGCACCGTGGTGCCGTGGCCGACGACGGCGCGGACGATGTCCCACACCTGGTTGCGGCTGCGCGGGTCCAGGCCGGTCGTCGGCTCGTCGAGGAACAGCAGGTCGGGGGTGTTGAGGATGGAGGCGGCGATGTCGATGCGGCGCCGCATGCCGCCGGAGTAGTGCTTCACCTGCCGGGCCGCGGCGTCCCCGAGCCCGAAGGCGTCAAGGAGCTGTTCGGCGCGGGCGTACGCGGCCTTCTTGCCGTGTCCTGTGAGGCGGGCGAGGAGCACCAGGTTCTCGGTGCCGGTGAGGTCCTCGTCCACCGAGGCGTACTGCCCGGTGAGGCTGACGAGGCCGCGGACCGTGTCGGCCTCGCGGACCACGTCGTGGCCGAAGACATGCGCCTCACCGCCGTCCGGTCGCAACAGCGTGGCCAGCATCTTCACGGTCGTCGTCTTGCCCGCGCCGTTCGGCCCGAGGACCCCGTAGACCGTGCCCGCGGGGACGGTCAGGTCGACGCCGTCGACCGCGCGGTTGTCGCCGAACGTCTTGACCAGGCCCGCGGTCTCGATGGCCGGACCTCCGGACCCCGGGCCCCGGTGTGGGTGCTTGTCGCTCATGTCCCTGTGCCCTCCGCTGTGCGGTTCGTCGGCTGTCCGTCGTGAGGGAAGACCGGTCCGGCGGCGGAAACTCATCGCTGCGGGGCCCGGCGGCGGGTCGCTGCTGTCCAGCGTGGCACGCGCTCCGGTGGAGCGCGGGGTCGAACGGGTGTTTCCTTGAGCTGGGGAACAGGACGCCACTGGGCGTGAGCAGAGAGGAGCCGCGTCATGGCTCACACCGCACACACCGGGCACACCGGGCACGGCGCGCGCACCGCGCACACCGGGCACGGCGCGCACGGGGGACTTGGAACACTCTCGGCCACCTGGGCGGTGCCCGCCCTCCTCGCCGTCGTGTACGGCGTCTGGGCCGCCGCCAACCACCGCGACGGTGGTCCGATCACCGGCGGCAACGTCCTTCTCGGGGTGCTGTCCGGCCTCGTCTTCGCCGGACTGTACGTCGCGCTGCGTGCCGTCGCCCCCGCGCTCCCCCGCGAGCTGCGCGGCGCGGCCTGGGCGCTCTTCGCGGGGGTGTCCTTCGGCTTCCTGTACAGCCTCACGGACGCGGGTGTCCTGCGGACGGCTGTGGTGGCGGCCTTGGTCGCCGCGGTTGTCTTCGCGACGGCGTTCTACCGGTACTACACACGGGAGTGACGGCTTGGCCCCTGCGGTGCGCGTGCCTCAGAGGGTTCCGAGGTCGACCGCCCGGGCCATGGCCCGGTACCCCGCGTCGTTCGGGTGCAGGTGGTCCCCGCTGTCGTAGGCGGGACGGATCCGCTCCGGGTCCGCCGGGTCGGCGAGCGCCCGGTCGAGGTCGACGTACGCGTCGTACTCGCCGGAAGTCCGCACCCACGCGTTGAACGCGTCGCTGACGGCGGCGGCCCGCGCACCGTAGTGGTCGGACCCGCCGAGCGGCACCAGCGTCGCCCCGACGACCTTCAGGCCCTTGTCGTGCGCGGCGCGTATCAACTCGCGGTGCCCGGCGATGAGCTGCTCGGCGCTGACGACGGGTGCGGGCTTGTAGGTGGGCTTGTCGGTCTCGCTGAAACCGATGTCGTTGACGCCTTCGAGGACGACGACGGTCTTCGCGCCCGGCAGGTCGAGCGCGTCCCTGCGGAACCGTCCCGTGCCCTTGTCGCCGTACCAGGCCGAGTCGTTGAGGACCATGTTGCCGCCGATGCCGGAGTTCAGGACGGGCCGCGGCGTACCGGACTTCGCGAGGCGCTCGGCGAGGGCGTCGGACCAGCGGCGGTTGGTGTCGGTGGAGGAGGCGAAGCCGTCGGTGATGGAGTCGCCGAAGAGGACGACCCCGGTACGCCGCGGTACGGTGCCGCGACCGCCCGCCGTCCGCGAGTCGCGTACGTCCACGCCGGACAGGTAGTACCAGGACTCGGTCGACTCCTTGAAGGCCCGCGCGCCGGTGTCGGCGGTGTGGTCGCCCTGCGCCCGGTAGCTGGTGGCGAACGACTGGGCGTGGAACGTGGCGGGGCCCGTGGTGCCCGCCAGGTGCAGGGTGACGGTCACGGACTCGAACCGGCCGAGGTCGAGGCCGGCTTCGTCGCTCGCCAGTTGCCCGCCCGCCGGGACGGTGGCGGACCCCGCGCCGCCGAAGGTGAGCCGCCGCACCGAGCCCCGCTCGACGTCCGCGCCCTTGGTGCCCGCGGTGCGGGCGACGGTCGCGCTCGCGATGCGCAGCGGTGAGGCCCCGTACCGGTTGGAGAGACGGATGCGGGCTCTGTCACCCCCTTCCGTCACCCGGACGACCTGCCGGAGGGTCTGGTCGTCGAAGCCCGCTTCGGACCAGTTGGCCTTGAAGTTGGTGCTCGGGCGCTGCGGCGCCGCGGCCCACGCCGCGGTCCAGGCCCCCTCGGCGGCCTCGTGGCCGGTTGCGTGACGGGAGGCCCCGCTGTCGGAGGCCTGGGCGACGGTGACGGCGGTACCGGCGGTGACGGCGAGGGCGACGGCGACGGAGGTCGTTCGGGTACGCGAAAACATCGGGAACTCCTGGAGGTTGGCCGTGAGGGAGCCGGGATCGCCCCGGCTCCGAGGTGGTCGGCACGCTGCCGTGCCGACCACTCAAAGATCCGCCCACGGCGATGGCCCATCAACGCCGAACCGTGAAACGATCACCACGCTCGGGCTTATCGATGCAGGTCACAGGGGGAGCGCGCCATGGAACGACAGGAACTGCAGACCTTTCTGACCCTCGCCGAGGAGCTGCACTTCGGCCGCACGGCCGAGCGGCTGCTGCTCTCGCAGGCCCGGGTGAGCCAGACCGTGAAGAAGCTGGAGCGGAAGATCGGCGCGCCGCTGTTCGAGCGCACCAGCCGGGTGGTGCGGATGTCGCCCCTGGGACGGCAGTTGTACGACGACCTCGCACCGCTGCACGACCGGATGGAGGCGGCCGTAGCCCGCGCCAAGGACGTGGCGCGGGGTGTGGAGGGGGAGCTTGTGGTCGGCTTCCTCGGGTCGGGGGCCGGTTCGCTCACCCAGCCAGTCCTGAAGCTGTTCCGGGAGCGGTGCCCCGGGTGCGCGGTGCGGATGCGCGAGACGCAGTTCCAGGACCCGCTGGGCGCGCTGCGCGCGGGTGAGGTGGACGTCCTCTTCACCTGTCTGCCGGTGCAGGAGCCCGATCTGACGGTGGGCCCGGTCGTCATCAACGAGTCCCGGGCCCTCGCGGTGCCGCTCGGCCACCGCTTCGCGGGGCGCGCCTCGCTGTCCTTCGAGGAACTCGCGGGCGAGACGTTCTTCGGTGTGGCCGGTGGCGCGCCCGCGTACTGGTGGGACTTCCACGTGCCGCCGCGCACGCCGAGCGGGGCCGAGATCCGGCGCGGGCAGGACGTGGCGACGTTCCAGGAACTCATGACCCTGATCGCCACGGGCCAGGGCGTGTCCCCGGTCATCGCCTCCGTGGAGGCGTACTACGCCCGCCCGGACGTCACCTTCGTCCCCGTGCACGACCTGCCGACGGCGGACGTAGGCCTGATCTGGCGCACCGGCGGCACCAACCCCCGCACGGAGGCATTCATCCGTGCCGTACGGGACGTCCTGGCCGCCAACGGCGGCCCCGCGGCGTTCTAGGGCCTGCCCGCGGCGTTCCAGGTCCCGTCCGACGTGCCCCGGCCCTTGTCGGCCGCCGCGCCCGGGTCCGTGCACAGCGCCCAGATCACGAACGCGCCGAGCGCGAGCGAGATGAGGGCCCACAGGGGGGTGTACGGCAGCCACATGAACTGCGCGACCATGCCGAGGGCGGCGAGCGCGACGCCCGCGCCCCGCGCCCACTCGGCGCCCTTGAGGATGCCCAGGCCGGTCACGGCGATGAGCAGGCCGAGCACGAGGTGGATCCAGCCCCAGGTGGTGAGGTCGAACTTGTAGACGTAGTCGCCGAGCCGGGCGTACACGTCGTCCTTCGCGATGCCCGCGATGCCCGCCAGGATGCCCAGAACGCCGTTCACCAGCATCAGGACACCGGCGAACACCGTGCTGCCGGAGACCCGGACGCCGCGTCCGTGCTGGGCGTGCTGGCCGTGCCGGCTGTGGTGGCCGTGCTGTGTGGAGTCCATGGACCGAGCGTCCGACCGGCGGGGCGGCACGGCGAACGGGGTGGGCCGTTCGGGTGCGTCCGGCCGGCCGGTCGGACGCTCGGGAGGGGGGACCGGAGGGCGGCACGTCCAGGGGAGGGACGGGGTGCGGCTCAGGCGCCGCGCTGGGCCTCCAGGCCGTCCAGGATGACGTCGAGGCCCACGTCGAAGTTGCTGCGGCGGGTCTGGTCCGCGGCGCCCGCGCCCTGCTCCGCGTACAACTGCCGCAGCCGCGGGAAGGGCTCCATGGCCTGCTCGGAGATGGCGGCGACCCGCTCCGCCCACTCCTGCTCCTCCTGGCCGCTGCGGGCCAGCATGGTCAGCCACGCGGCCTCGGTGGCGGCCGTGCCGATGACGTACGCCCAGATCGTCTTGAGGGCGACCTCCGCCCGCGAGGGGGTGAAGCCGCCGCTCTCGAAGAGCTCAAGGGTGTCCTCGGTGAGCCGCATCATGTTCGGCCCGAGGTGGGCCATGCCGACCTCGCCGAGGACGGAGGCGATCCAGGGGTGCCGCAGGATCGCGGCGCGCACGTTGTTCCCGCACTCCACGGCGGCCGCACGCCACTCGGTGCCGGACTCGGGCCGCGGCACTCGAATCTCGCCATACACCTCGTCGACGACGAGCTCGATCAGTTCGTCCTTGTTGGACACATGGGTGTAGAGCGAGGTGGCGCCGGCGTTCAGTCGGGTGCCGAGCTTGCGCATGCTCAGGGCCTCGATGCCGTCCGTGTCGAGCAGGGCGACGGCTTCGGCCACGATCTGGTCGCGGCTGAGCGTGGGCTGGTCCCGGCGCGGGCGCTGGGGCCGGGTCCACACCGAGCCGATCGCGTCGAGGGCTGTTTCCTTGCGCGAGGATTTCGACGGCCTGGCCGACGGGCCGGTCGACGGCCCGGTCGACGGATTGGTCGGCTGCGCGGCGCGTGGCATGCGGCCACCCCTTTTCTGCTCGCCGTTCGCGTTGTGGTCGTTTCCAGCCTACCGCAGGGGCGCACGCCGTTCGGGGTTTGCGATCAGTGTACGGCGGGCGTACAGTGTTCGGTGGAAGCGAACGCCGTACCGTTGCACTTGCTCTGGAGGTCCGTCATGGACGATGTGGGAACGAAGACAGCGGCCGGGGAGCCGACGGAGCGCGATCCGAAGCGCTGGCTGATTCTGATCGTGCTCTGTCTCAGCACGCTCGTCCTGGTGATCGACAACATGGTCCTCACCGTCGCGGTCCCCCCGATCGCCGAGGACCTGAACGCGAGCGCGTCGGATCTCCAGTGGATCCTCGACTCGTACATGCTGGTGTTCGCCGGTCTGCTGCTCACCACCGGATCGCTCTCCGACCGGTTCGGCCGCCGCAAGGTGATGCTCATCGGGTTGCTGCTCTTCGGCGCGGCCTCCCTCATCGGGACCATCGCGGAAAGCCCCGAGCAGCTCATCGGCGCCCGCATCCTGATGGGTGTCGGCGGCGCGCTGATCATGCCGAGCACCCTGTCCATCGTGATCACCGTCTTCGACGACGAGGAGCGCCCCAAGGCGATCGCCGCCTGGTCCGGCGTGACCATGGTCGGTCTCGTCGGCGGCCCCCTCTTCGGCGGCGTGCTGCTCGACCACTTCTGGTGGGGCTCGATCTTCCTGATCAACGTGCCGATCGCCGCGGTCGCCTTCCTCGCCGCGATCGTCCTGATGAAGGAGTCGAAGGGCCCCTGGCGCAAGGCCGACCCGGTCGGCATGGTCCTGTCGATGGTCGGCATGGTCTCGCTGGTCTGGACGATCACCGAGTGGCCCAAGGAGGGCTTCGGGGACCCGAAGGTCTATGTGGCCGCGATCGTGTCGGTGTTCTGCCTCGTGGGCTTCGGCGTCTGGGAGACCCGGGTCGGCGAGCCGATGGTGCCGCTCGCCCTGTTCCGCAACCGCGTCTTCACCGGCGCGAGCTTCTCCATCGTCCTCCTGACGTTCGCCAACGGCGGTCTGATGCTGGTCCTGAGCCAGTACCTCCAGTTCGTCCTGGAGTACACGCCGACGAAAACGGGCTGGGCCTTCGCGCCCCTCGCCCTCGCCTCGCTCGTCTTCAACGCACTCAGCGCCGTGCTCGGCCCGAAGATCGGCAACCGCTTCATGGCGGCGCTCGGTCTCGCGGTCATCGCGTCCGGCTTCTTCACCCTCGCCACGCTGGAGCCCGGTGACGGCTTCGGCATCGTGACCACGGCCATGGTCCTCATGGGTGCCGGTGGCGGTCTGGCCATGCCGGCCGCGCAGGCCGCCATGATGGGCGCCGTACCGCACGAGCACGCCGGTGTCGGCTCCGCCATGAACGACACGGTGCAGCAGGCGGGCGCCGCCCTCGGTGTCGCCGTACTCGGCTCCATCCTGTCGAGCACCTACGGCAACAAGATGCCCGACGACGCCCCCGGCAAGTCCGACGAGTCCATCGTCGAGGCCTTCTCGGAGGCCGCACGCATCGGCGACGAGGGCCTGGTCCACACGGCCCGCGACGCCTTCACCGAAGCGATGTCCTCGGCCTTCGTGGTCGGTGCGATCGGTGTCCTGGTCGCGGCCGCCCTGTCCCTGCTGCTGATGCGGACCCGCGGCGACGACGCGCCGCCAGCGGCCGCGGTGCCGGGCGCGGCGCAGCCGGACGGCAGCGAGTCCGCCGAGACTTCGGCGGACGTCAAGACCGGTCACTGAAGTACAGCGGTACGACCCGCGGGTACGGCGGTACGCGGCACCGACGGCCGCTCGGTTCCCCCTTACGGGGGGCCGGGCGGCCGTTGCCGTGCCCCGCCAGGGGCGCGGGGAACTGCGCGCCCAGCGCGCGACAAGCCGCAGACGCGTCTGCGTGGTCGCCCGGCAGACGCGTCCGCGGCTTTTCGTGGGTTGCTCGCGCAGTTCCCCGCGCCCCTGGCGGGGCGCCCCCCCCCGCGGCCCTTGCGGGGCCCTGGTCACCAGGTGGAGCGTGCGCTGACCCCGCCGTCCACGAGGAGGTCCGTCCCCGTGATCCACTCCGCCGCGTCGGACGCGAGGAACACACAGGCGGAACCGATGTCCTCGGGCCGCCCCAGGCGGGTGAGCGGCGCGGCCCGCGTCCACCGCCGCACGCCCTCGGGCCACGCCTCGGCGAGGCCGGGGTGCTCGATGAGGCCCGGGGACACGCTGTTGACCCGGACCCCGCGCGGCCCGTACTCCACGGCCGCGGCACGCGCGTGCATGATCAGGGCGGCCTTGGACGCGCTGTAGTGCGCGTGCCCCACCGCGGGCTGATGCCCCTCGATGGACGCGATATGGGTGACGCTGCCGCCGTGCTCCTGGCCGGACATCACCTCGGCGGCGGCCTGTGTGCAGCAGAACGCGCTGGTCACATTGGCGTCCTGGAGCCGCCGCCAGTCCTCTGCCCCCATCGCGGACAGCTCCTGCACGGGCTGGATCCCCGCGTTGTTGACGAGGGCGTCGAGGCGCCCGCGCCAGGCGTACGCCTCCTCGACGAGCCGCCCGCACTCGCTCTCCCGCCCCAGGTCCGCGGCGACGACGAGGGCGGCACCGCCGTCCGCCCCGATCCCGGCAGCGACCTCACGCGCCCGCTCCGTGTTCCGGTGGCAGTGCACCACCACGGCGGCGCCCGCCTGCGCGAACCGCCGGGCGATGCCACCGCCGACGATCCCGCTGGCGCCGGTCACGAGCGCCACGCGCCCCTCCAGGGTGGGAAGGCGGGGGTCAGTCACGGCACAGCCTCCGGATCAGTTCGGCCTGCTGCGGATAGCGGGCGGCCAGTACGTCCGGGTCGCCGCCCTCGTAGTCGGACTCCAGGAACCCCGGAGCCATCGTCGTACCGAACAGCGACCACTCGCCGCCGTCCCGCACCCGTGCGCCCATCCACGTACCCGCGCGCACGACCAACTGGAACTCCTCACCGTCCCCGTCGCCGAGTATGCGCAGCTCGTCCGTGCCGTCCGGGGCCAGGAGCAGCAGGTCGAGCGGATCACCCTGGTAGAAGTGCCACACCTCGTCCGTGGGCAGTCGGTGCAGCGCCGAGAAGTCGTCCGCCGCGGAGGTCAGCAGCATGACGATCGCCGTCCCCGCGGGGTGCCCCGTGGCGTCCGGCGGCCCCGCCCAGGTCTGGCGGAAACGGCCCCCCTCGAAGGGCAGGGGCTCCAGGCCGTGCCGGGCGATCAGTTCCTCGGCGGTGACAGGGCGCTTCGCCATGCGCTGCCCACATCCTCTCCGTCGTCGCAGCCCGACCAGCAGTCGAACCAGCAGTCGAACCAGCAGCCGAACCAGCAGTCGAACCAGCAGCCGAACCAGCGGGCGCGTCAGCGGTCGAACCGGTGGCGGTGCCCGCGTTCCGGCAGCACGGTAACCCCCGGCGCCGCGGCGAGGAATATCGCTGGCCCGGCCACCCACCCGGTGCCTAGTCTCAACGATCATGAACCGGCGGAAGCAGAAGAAACTCAACGGGCGTCTTTTCGAGGTGATCTGGTCGGGTGACTCCACCCGGGTGCGGGCACTCCTGCGCGCGGGCGCCGACCCGTCCCAACCGGATCGGGAGGGCGTCACGCCGCTGTACGAGGCGTCCGTGAACGGCAGGGCGGAGGTGGCCCGCCTGCTCCTTGCCGCCGGGGCCGCCCCCGACACCGAGAGCAGGGGACTCGGCGCGGACGGCACCCCGCTGTGCGCGGCCGCCTGCTGGGGCCACACCGAGACGGTGCGCGCCCTCCTCGACCACGGCGCGGCACCGGGCCTCCGCGAGGACGACGGCACCGGCTGGACCCCGTTGCACTGGGCCAACCAGGGCCCGCACCCCGAAACGGCCGCGCTCCTCACCGCCGCGGGCGCCACGGCCTGACCGGGGCCCGACGGCGGGCGCCCGATCCGGCCGTACGGTGGACGGCGATTGACGAACCGTGCCAAGTGCATTGCCCGGTGGTGGGCCCCGGCGTCACGATGCCGTCATGCGCTTCTCGATCAACATTCCGAACTTCGGGGACTTCGCGGACGCCAGGACCATCGCCCGGGTCGCGGCCGCGGCCGAACTCGCGGGCTGGGACGGCCTGTTCGTATGGGACCACGTGGTGCACGACAAACGGGCCCAGCGCGGCAAGCCGTTCGGGGACCCGTGGATGCTCCTCACGGCGGCGGCGCTCGCGACCGAGAGGATCAAGCTCGGCACCCTGGTCACGCCGGTGGCCAGGCGACGCCCGCACCAGTTGGCGCGGCAGGTGGCCACCCTCGACGACGTGAGCGCGGGCCGGGTGGTTTTCGGCACCGGGCTCGGCGGGCCGATCGACGACGAGTACGCGAGCTTCGGCGAACCCACCGAGCCGCGGGTCCTCGCCGAACGCCTCGACGAGGGCCTCGACCTCCTCGACCGCTACTGGTCCGGCGATCCCGTGACACACCGCGGCAAGCACTTCCACGTCGACGACGTGCAGCTCCTTCCCGCCACCGCGCAGCGGCCCCGGCCGCCGGTGTGGGTCGCGGGCTTCTGGCCCAACCGCCCGCCGATGCGCCGCGCGGCCCGCTGGGACGGCGCCGTACCGCTGTTCAAGTCGGCCGCGCACGGCGAGATCCCGCCCCTGGAGGAGTTCCGCGAACTCGTCGCGTACGTGCGCGCGCACCGCGAGGACGGCGAAGCGGGTGCCCCCTTCGACTTCGTCGTCGGCGGCGCGAGCGCCGCCGACCCCGCCAAGGCCAGGGACCTGCTCGGCCCCCTGCGCGACGCGGGCGCCACCTGGTGGGACGAACGACAGCTCCAGACGTCGACGTCCCTGGACCGACTCGACCCGGTCCTGCGCCGCATCGAGCAGGGCCCGCCACAGCTCTGACGCCACCCGGGCGTCAGCACTGACAGCACCCGGCGTCAGCACTGACGTCACCCGGCGCCAGCTCTGACAGACAGCGCCCGGCCCTCACCTCTGCCGCCACCCGGCGCCCGCGCAGACGCCACCCGGCGTCAGCACTGGTCACACGGGCGGCGGTCGCAGCAGCCCCATGAACATCAGCATCAGCTCGTCCACGATCGTGTCGAGGCTCGCGTCGACGTACCCGGCCGTCCAGTCGTACAGCAGCCCGTTGACCGCGGCGACGAAGCCGAGCGCGGCGATGCGATAGTCCCGCGCACCGATCTCGCCGCGTGCCACGGCTTCGTCGAGGGCGGCGACCACGAGGTCCACCCAGCCCTTGCGGGCCTCCAGGCGCTGCTGCTCCAGCTCGGGGCTGACGCCCGTGACCTCCACGAAGGCGATCCGCACCAGATGCGGATTGGCCGTGAGCACGCGTGCGTACGCGCGGAACGCGGCGTCGGCGCGCTCGCGGACACCACCCTCCGCGGCCTCGGCGAGAGCCTTGGTGATCGCCGCCTGCGCGAAGTGCTGCACCTGCCCGTGCAGGGCGGCCAGGACCTCCTCCAGATTGCGGAACTCCTCGTAGAACTGGCGCGTCGAGAGATCGGCGCGGGCACACAGTGACGCCACCGACGCGGCCCGGTAGGCGCCGGGCCCGGCGCCGAACAACTCGATGCCCGCCTGAAGGAGCCGCCGTCGCCGCTCGGACCTGCGCTGCTCGGCGGACTTGCCCCCGTACGCCCTCGCCGGCCCGCGCGTGCCCCGCGCCTCCTCGGACCTCACCGCCCCCACCCCTCCCACCTGGACGTACGCCAACTCCCGCATCCTGCACGGGAATTGTCCCGCGCACGACTCTTGCGCCGGTCCCGACCTCGCCCTACTTTCAGGTAACCAATCTGAAGCGCTGCCGTTTCAGATTCCTGGGACTTGCTATGTCATGCCTATGACAAGACAGGCGAGGCTGGCCGACCGAGAGGACCGGAACCGTGAACAGACCGTCCGCACCCGCCCGTCGGCCAGGCACCACACGCCGCCGGATCGCCGCCGTCGTCACCCCCGCCGCCCTCGCGGCCACGGCGCTCACCGCCACGGCGGCCCCGGCGCAGGCCACCGAGCAGCCGCGTGCGCGCTACCCCGTCGGCGGTGTCGCCGAGGGCGTGAGCAACTTCCTGTTCAGCCCGAACGCCGTGGCCGGTGTGAACGACTGGAGTTGCAAGCCGACCGCCGAGCACCCGAACCCGGTCGTCCTCGTCCACGGCACCGGGGTGAACCTCGGGGCGAACTGGGTCACGATGGGCCCGACCCTCGCCAACGAGGGGCACTGCGTCTACGCCTTCAACTACGGCATGGGAAGCCCGCTCAACCTCGGCGGGCGGGTCGGCGGCATGACCGGCGTCGCCAAGTCGTCCGAGACGATGAGCGCGTTCGTGGACAAGGTGCTCGCGGCCACCGGCGCGAAGAAGGTGAACGTCCTCGGGCACTCACAGGGCGGCATGCTGCCGAACCACTACATCAAGCGGCTCGGCGGCGCGCAGAAGGTCGACCGGCTCGTCGCGCTCGCGCCCACCAACCACGGCACCACCCTCAGCGGTCTGGTCAACCTCGGCAGGGCGCTCGGCCTGCTCGGCGTCGTCAACGACGCCTTCGACCACCTGAACCTTCAGGGGCTCAAGGACCAGGAGGAGGGCTCCGACTTCCAGCGGGCCCTGTGGGCGGACGGCGACACCGTGCCCGGCGTGCGCTACACGGTCATCGCGAGCAAGTACGACGTCGTGGCGAGCCCGTACACCAACAACTTCCTGAAGGGCGACAACGTCCGCAACATCGCGGTGCAGGACCAGTGTCCGAAGAACCCGGTCGGCCATGTGGGCCTGTTCACCGACGGCCCCACGACCCAGAACGTCGTCAACGCCCTGGGCCCCGACAAGCCCGACTTCAAGCCTGTGTGCAAGGGGTACGGGCCGCCCTTCTAGGGCCGGAGGGCGAGCACCGCCCCGACGAACACCGCCGCCCCCACCAGGCACCAAGCGAACGTCCGCCGCTGGAGCACCCGGTAGGCCTCCTCGTACTCGGTGCGCAGCTCGATCGCCCGGGACGCGGTGCGGTCCCAGGCCCGGCGGACGAGCACCATGTGCTCCTCGGTGTACTGGCGCTCCACCTCCTCGCGCTGGCTCTCGGTGAGCCAGGGCAGGCGGTGGGTGAAACGCTCGGCAGCCGCGCGGGACTCGGACCGCGCGGCCTCGACGAGCAGCAGCCCCTCCAGGTCACGTACCAGGGCCTGCGCGTCGGCCCCGCGTTCGTCCATGGCGGTCACGCCGGCACCTCCGCGGCCTGCTTCCCCGGCTCGACGGGGGCGCTGTCGGACTCGACCTCGGGATGGTGCAGGTCGAAGGCGGGCGACTCGCTGCGGATGCGGGGCAGCGTGCGGAAGTTGTGCCGTGGCGGCGGACAGGACGTGGCCCACTCCAGGGAGCGGCCGTAGCCCCATGGATCGTCGACCTCGATCTTCTTGCCGTACTTGGCGGTCTTCCAGATGTTGTAGAAGAACGGCAGCAGCGACATGCCGAGCAGGAAGGAGAAGATCGTCGAGACCGTGTTCAGGGCGGTGAAGCCCTCCACCGCCAGATAGTCCGGGATGCGGCGCTGCATGCCCGCCGTACCGAGCCAGTGCTGGACGAGGAAGGTGCCGTGGAAGCCCACGAACAACGTCCAGAAGGTGATCTTGCCGAGGCGTTCGTCGAGCATCTTGCCGGTGAACTTGGGCCACCAGAAGTGGAATCCCGCGAACATCGCGAACACGACGGTGCCGAAGATGACGTAGTGGAAGTGCGCGACCACGAAGTACGTGTCGGACGAGTGGAAGTCCATCGCCGGTGAGGCCAGGATGACGCCGGTCAGACCGCCGAAGACGAACGTGATGAGGAAACCGACCGCCCACAGCATCGGTGTCTCGAAGGACAACGAGCCCTTCCACATGGTGCCGATCCAGTTGAAGAACTTCACGCCCGTCGGCACGGCGATGAGGAACGTCATGAAGGAGAAGAAGGGCAGCAGCACCCCGCCCGTCACATACATGTGGTGCGCCCACACCGTCACCGAGAGACCGGCGATCGCGATGGTCGCGCCGATCAGACCCATGTAGCCGAACATCGGCTTGCGCGAGAAGACCGGGATGACCTCGGAGATGATGCCGAAGAACGGCAGCGCGATGATGTACACCTCGGGGTGGCCGAAGAACCAGAAGAGGTGCTGCCACAGCAGTCCCCCGCCGTTCGCCGCGTCGAAGATGTGGGAACCGAACTTGCGGTCCATCTCCAGGGCGAACAGCGCGGCGGCAAGGACCGGGAAGGCGAGCAGCGCGAGCACGGCCGTGAGCAGCACGTTCCAGGTGAAGATCGGCATGCGGAACATCGTCATGCCGGGGGCGCGCATGCAGATGATGGTGGTGATGAAGTTGACCGAGCCGAGGATCGTGCCGAAGCCGGAGAACGCGAGCCCCATGATCCACATGTCGCTGCCGATGCCCGGTGAGTGCACCGCCCCGGACAGCGGTACGTACGCGGTCCAGCCGAAGTCGGCCGCCCCCTGCGGGGTCAGGAAGCCGCCCACCGCGATCAGCGAGCCGAACAGGTACAGCCAGTAGGCGAACATGTTCAGGCGCGGGAAGGCCACGTCGGGGGCGCCGATCTGGAGCGGCATGATCCAGTTCGCGAAGCCCGCGAACAGCGGCGTCGCGAACATCAGCAGCATGATCGTGCCATGCATCGTGAACGCCTGGTTGAACTGCTCGTTCGACATGATCTGCGTGCCCGGACGGGCCAGCTCGGCGCGCATGAAGAGCGCCATCACCCCGCCGATGCAGAAGAACGCGAACGACGTGACCAGATACAGCGTGCCGATCCTCTTGTGGTCCGTGGTCGTCAGCCACTTCACGATTTCCCTCATGCCCCGTAGGTGTCCGGCAGCCGCTCCGGCATCACCGCGCACACCCGTCGACCCCCGCCGCAAAAGTCACACCGTCCGGGTGTGAGGATCGAGGACATGCCGGACACCTACGGTCCATGAGCACGGACGATTCCTTCGCGGCCGCCTACCGCGAGCACTACTGGGCGGTGAGCCGGTTCGTCGCGCGCCGGCTCGACGCGGGGGAGGAGCACGAGGTCGAGGAGGTCGTGGCGGACGTGTTCTCCATAGCCTGGCGGCGCCGCGCGGAACTCCCCGAGGCGCCGCTGCCCTGGCTGTACGCCGTGGCCCGCAACTGCCTGGCCAACACGGTGCGCGGACTCGGCCGCCGCCGACGCCTGCTGCACCGCCTCAGCCACCACGAGACCGTGGGCGGCCGCCAGATCATGGACAGCCCGGACACCGAACGCCCCGGCTCCTGGGTGCACGACGCCCTTGCCCGGCTCTCCCCCGCCGACCAGGAGGCCCTGCGCCTGACCACCTGGGAGGAGCTCGGCGTCGACGAGCTCGCGGTGGCCCTGGAGTGCAGCCCCGGCGCCGCCGCGATGCGCCTGCACCGGGCCCGGCGCAGACTCCGCGCGCAGATCGACCGGATGCAGATGAACGTACGAGCAGGACGAGCAGAGCAAGCAGCGCCGACAGAGCAAGAAGCGCTAGCAGAGCAAGCGGCACGAGCAGAGCAAGCAGGGCGAGCGGGACGAGCGGGAGTTGACAGCCGTGACTGACCACCTGGACGACGACCGCCGCGACCTGGACCTGCTGCGCGCCGCCAACCCCGTGTCCGCGACCTCGGGGCCCTGGCGCGACCGCCCCCTGAACGCCGTCGCCGAGCGGGGCCTCAACCAGCTCCTGCACACCACCCGCGTACGTGCCCGCCGCCGCGTCGTGTTCTGGGCGGAGGCCGCCGCCGTCGCCCTCGCCGCCGTGCTCGCCCTGACCGTGCCGGGCCTCGGCGCCGGGTCCGCCACCGCGGCGCCGAGCGCCCTGCACCCGCGCGCCGGTTCCGCCGCGTTGCCGCTCGACCGGATCGCCGACCGCGCCGAGGCCCTCGCCCGCGACGGCGGACCGCGACTGCGCGAGGGCGGCCACGTACAGAGCTGGAGTCTGGCCATGGACTCGGGCCCCGACGCCGAACGCCCCGTCACCCTGCCCGAGGAGCGCGAGGTCCGCTGGCGGTCCGACGGCAGCCGCACCGAGCGCGTCGAGTCCGACGGCAAGCTAGTGGGCGAACGCGTCTACCCGCCGAGCCGGTCCGACGCGCCGCCCTGGGCCCGCCCGCCGGGTACCCCCGCCGCCCTGCGCGACTACCTCACCGAGGTCCACGAGCCCGGGTTCCCGCGCCGCACCGCCCCCGTCACCACCCAGCAGCTCCTCGACACCCTGCCCCAGCTCCTGGACAACTGGACGCTCGGCGCCCGCGAGAGGGCCGCGCTCGCCCGGGTACTCGCGGGCACCGGCGGCCTGCGCGCCGAGGGCACCGTCACCGACCGCCTCGGCCGCACCGGGCAGGCGTATGTGCACGACACCCCGGACGAGCACCTGCGGTACATGCTGATCCTCGACCCGGACAGCGGCGAGGTGCTCGGCCTTGAGGTCCTCTTCACCAGGGACCAGCCGGACTTCGCCGTCCGCGCCGGGGACGTGATGTCGTACGACGCCTGGCGCCGTTAGCCGTCCGGGCGCGGGGCGCTAGCCGCCGTGGTGGGCGCGCACCGTGTCGGTGATCGCCTGGCCGATGCGTCGGATGCCCGGTGAACGCACCGGGCAGGGGCGTGACTTGGGCGTCGTCGGGGCCAGGCAGAAGTGCAGGAAGTCCTTGGGGCGGTGCAGGGCGGTGCGGCCGCTCTCCGGCTCGGTGCAGTACGCGGGGTGCGCGCGCTCGTACGCGGTGCAGGGCAGGTGCTCCGCCCAGGTGTAGCGGTCGGCGGCCGGGCTGACGGCCTTGCCCGCGTCGGAGACCACATCGCTTGCGGTGGCGGCCTGTTGGCGGTAGATCCCGTTCACGCGGCGGACCCGGTCGGGGGTCATCGCGTCCGGGCCCTGGGACACCCACACCACCTTGGGCCGCTTGCCGCCGGTGTCCCGCGCGGCCTCCTCGATCTGCCGGGTCAGGCGGCGCGCGTCGGCCGCGTACCGCGAGAAGTACGTCTGCCGTGCCTTGTCGTACGTGATGCCGTCCATGCACGGCGTGTAGCCCCAGGCGTTGCCCCAGAACTGCAGCACCACATAGTCGGGCCGGGTCTCGCGCACCAGGGTCGCCGCCTTGTGCTTGTCCGGTACGAGGGAGTCCTTGCCGGTGTTCTCCAGGTAGTCGCAGAGGGTGGTGCCCGAGTAGGGGGCGCTGGTGTAGCGGGCGCCGAGGTTCTCGCGGAGGAGTTCGCCGAGGACGTCCTGGTTCTCCATGGCCAGGGAGTCGCCCAGGTAGAGGACCTCGGGCGGCTGCCCCGAGGGCTTGCGTGCCCTGTCCCTGGCTCTCTCCCGGCCCTTGTCCCGGCTCCCGCTCCGCTCCCCGCCGGAGGTGTCGGTCTTGTCGGAGGTGTCGGCTCCCGCGCGCTGGCGGGTGGTCTGGGAGGGGGTGCTGTCGGCCGGGGTGGGGGCGGGGGGTGCGTCCTGGGACCCGGAACCGGGGTCTCCGCAGCCGCCCAGCAGTAGCGCGACCAGCAGGGGCGTCGCCCACCACGCCTTGCGCATCCGCGACTTCCTCTCCTGGGGGGCGGGATCGGGTCTTAGGCAAGCACAGTCGGGGGGCGCGGCGGAAGGTTCTCGGGGGTCGGAGGTGGCTGAGGTCGGGGGGGGTGGTTGCCCGGCGGCGGGGTTCCGCCCTGTGCCCGCCCGTTCCGCCCCCTGGGCGGACCAGCCGCCCACAGGGCGCGGGCGGACCAGCCGCCCACAGGGCGCGGGCGGAGGAGCCGTCCGCAGGGCGCGGGCGGAGCAGCCGTCCGCAGGGTGGCTGGGCGGGCATTACCTCCCGCGTAATCGACCCCCCGGCGCCCGCCCGGCAGTCTTGGCGTCACCGGAACCCGGGCGGCGCCCTCCGCCCGGGCTCCGGGGCAGAAGCCCGGTCCACGACCACGCAGGAGGCGAACACCATGCCCGCACAGTACGTTCACGAGACCGCCGTTGCCCGCTACTTCGAGGCCTGGAACACCGCCGACACCGCCGATCTGCCCAAGGCCATCGCCGCCGCGTGGACCGAGGACGGCACGTACACCGACCCGCTGGCCGACGTCGCGGGCCACGAGGGCATCGCCGCCGTCATCGCCGGAGCCAGGGAGCAGTTCCCCGGCTTCTCGTTCCGCCACACGGGGGAGGTCGACGGCCACCACAACCTCGCCCGCTTCACCTGGGAGCTGGTGTCCGACGCGGACGGCTCCGCCCCGGTCGCCGGATTCGACGTGGTCGAGCTGGCCGACGACGGCCGCATCCGCACGGTGCACGGCTTCCTCGACCGGCTGCCCACCGCCTGAGGCCACCGGACCCCGCTCGCACAGGTGCCC
The DNA here is from genome assembly GCF_000720475.1 of Streptomyces aureocirculatus. Lineage (GTDB taxonomy): Bacteria > Actinomycetota > Actinomycetes > Streptomycetales > Streptomycetaceae > Streptomyces > Streptomyces aureocirculatus. The sequence goes on along the minus strand of NZ_JOAP01000008.1, from coordinate 271,765 downwards.
CGGACCACCACGGTCCGGGGCACCTGTGGCGCGTACGCGATCAGGCCTCGCGCGGCGCGACCTCGCCCATCTCGCCCCACCCGGTCATGCCGGGGATCTCGGTGCTGACGATCTGCGGGACGTCGGCGATGGCGTACGACATGGTGTCCATGGCGGCCTTGAAGTGCGCGGACTCCACGTGCGCCGCGCCGGCCTCGCCGTCGCGGAAGCCCTCGACCAGCACGAACGTGTGCGGGTCGTCGACGCTGCGGGACCACTCGAAGAACAGGTTGCCCGGCTCCTCACGGGTGGCGCGGGTGAAGTCGTCGACGAGGTCGAGCCACTCGTCGCTCCGCTCGGGGCGGACGGTGAACTTGACGGTGATGAAGATCATGGGGGTTGTTCCCTGTGTATCGCTGTGCAGTGCACCTATGAACGTACCCCCAGGTCCGGATCTGGACTACTCGGGACTACCTGGCCACGAACTGGGTGAGGATCGCCTGCACCTCGTAGATGTCCACACCCTTGGTGAAGGTCTTCTCGATCGGCACGGGGTTGCTGGAGATCCATATCTTCAGCTCCGCGTCGAGGTCGAAGTGACCGGCGGTCTCCACCGAGAAGTGGGTGATGCTGCGGTAGGGCACCGAGTGGTACTCGACCTTCTTGCCGGTCATGCCCTGCTTGTCGATGAAGATCATGCGACGGTCGGTGAGCAGGATCGTGTCGCGGATGAGCCGGTACGCCGCGTACACCTGCTCGCCGTGCCCCATGAGGCGTGCGTAGTCCTGCTGCGCCGACGCCGGGTCGACGGTGTGAGCGTTTCCGAACAGCGCCATGTCAGGCCCCCCAAGTGTGACGACTCCTCCGGCTCCTTCAGCCGGACTTTCACCGTACGTGACCCCGGCGGTGAACCGCGATGCGCTGTGTACGGCACGGCATTCGACGGGTATGCAGGAGGTTCACGTACTCCTGAGGAGATCGACGATGGCTCTCAACCGCGCAGAACGCGAACAGTTCCTGGCCGAGCCGCACATCGCGGCGCTCGCCGTGGACTCCGGGGAGGGCGGGCGGCGGGCGCCGCTCACCGTCCCCATCTGGTACCAGTACGAACCCGGCGGCGATGTGTGGATCATGACGGAGCGCGACTCGCGCAAGGCGAAGCTGATCGGTGCGGCGGGCCGCTTCTCGCTCATGGTGGAACGCCTTGAGCCGACGGTCCGTTACGTCTCCGTCGAGGGCCCCGTCGTCGCCACCGAGGCCGCGACCCGCGAGCAGCTCCACGAGATGGCCTCCCGCTATCTCCCGGCCGAGAAGGTCGACGGCTATGTGGAGACGTCCTGGAAGGAGCACGGCGAGCAGGTGGTCATACGGCTCAGCCCCGAGCGGTGGGTGTCCTCGGACCTCGGCTCGGTCTGAGCGACCCCGCAGGTCCGGTCGCCCTGAACTCGCCGGGCCTGCGTCGCTCCTGGAGCACGGCGACGGCGGTGACGCAGGCGACGGCGACCAGGTGTTCGCGCCCGGCGAGGTTCGGTTCAAGGACCGAGCCCACGACCGTCGGTACGACGAACGCCAGGCACAGCACGGGCGCCCGCAGCCGCACCGAGAGATAGGTGAAGAGGCCCACGACGGCGGCGGACGCCCCGGTGTCCACGTCGTGGGCGTACGCGGCCGGCACCCCCGCGAAGTGGTCGGGCCCGATGGCCACCATGACCCGCGCGCCGAGGGTGCCGGCCAGCGTCGCGCCGTACCCGACGAGCAGCGCCCGCCGGGGTCCGATGAGGAGCTGGGCCAGGCCGAGGGACAGGATCAGGCGCGGCAGGCCGCCCCACACCAACTGGTCCCGGGTGGGGACGAGCACGGAGAGGGGCGTGCGCAGGAGCGACACCCACAGCGGCTGATCGGCGCGCACCTCTCCGGCGAAACGTACGACGCGGTCGCTCGCCGGGATCTCCTGCAGCTCATGCAGAGTGATCATGGCGAGGCTCGCCGTCAGGGCCAGCGAGACACCGAGCGAAACGCCGAGCAGGGCAGCGCGCGGGCGCCGCTCCCGCAGCTCCCGCCAGGCCGCGAGCGCCAGACACTGCCACTCCGCCCGCAGCGCGCCCCGGACCTTCCGCACGATCCGCGGCATCGGTCGACCGTCCTCTTTCGCCCACCGCGTCGCACCGTCGGCACTTCGCACCCATATGTCCGTCGGGGGCAAGGCTACTTGGCGGCGAAACCGAACACCATCGTCGGCTTGGAGCGCTTGGAGGTGGGCCGGGAGATCAGATCGCCGCTGATGTACAGCTTGCTGTGGGTGAAGCGCAGCTCGGACCGCAGGGGGGCCAGGCTGCTCGGCCGGGTGCCGGCGTCGAGGAGCAGGGTCTGCTTCAGGGTGCGGCCGTGGACGGAGTAGACCCGGGTGAAGGGCGCGCTCTTGTACACGAGGAGGTTCCCGCCGTCCATGCGGATCGGGAAGACCGGATAGTTGTCGCCGCCGGTCAGCTTCTCCCCGGTGGTCTTGCCGGTGGCCAGCGAGAACGCCACGATGTCGTTGGTCGAGGTGATGCCGTCCGCGGTGTCGCGCCGCGCGGTCGCGACGTACAGCTTGTCGTTGCCCGCGGTGACGCCCCGGCAGTCCTCGACGACCGACTGGGTGCCGCACTCGTGCATGTACCGCTCGGGCGGGAGCGCGATCTTCGTGCGGAGTTTTCCGCGGGCGTCGAACGAGAAGACGTCCGACGCGCCGGACGACGTGATCTCGCCCGAGTCGGCCGCGACCACCACGGGGCGGGAGGAGATGACGCTCGGGGTGCGGACGCCCGCGGGCAGTCTGCTGCTCCACCGCGGCTTGCCCGAGGCCGCGTCGAGCACCTCCACCTTGATCCGCGCGGAACCGTAGTCGCCGCACGAGCGGACGGCGACGAGCTGATCGCCGCCGCCGTAGCCGACGTCCCGGCACGTCTCGCCCTGCTTCGGCTTCCACAGCAGCCTTCCGCTGCGCAGATCGAAGGCCGCACCGCCGTACAGACCGCCGACGGCGACCGTGTCACCGCTGATGGTGGCCTGGTCGAAGGCCGTCTTCTCCTTCTGGTAGCCGATGGTGACCGACTTGGTCCACAGCTTCTTGCCGTTGTCGACGTCGAACGCGGTGACCTCGGTGCAGGGGGCGCCGGTGCCGCGCTCGTCCTCGCCCGGCGGCTGGGTGACCACCACGGCGATGTTGCCCTCGCCGAGGTTCGGTGAGCCCGCGCACGACATGCCCGGCTTGGGCAGGACCCACACGCGGGAGCCGGTGGCCGCGTCGAGCCCGCTGATCCTGCCGACGGAGGCCTTGGCGTACACCTTGTCCGTCAGCCAGGACCCGCGCACCCGATAGGTGCTCTCGCCCTTGGGCGGCTCGGGCTGTCCGCCCGCCCCCTTGTAGAAGGCCTTGGGGTCGGCGGGCACCTTCTCCCGCGGCTTCTCGTACGCGGGCCCGGCACCGTCGTCGACCGGCTTGGCCGCCGCACGGTTCTTGCCGTCCTTGTCACCCTTGTCGTCCTTGCCCACGGCGTACCAGACGCCACCGCCGACGATCAGCGCGACGGCGAGGACGGCGGCGCCGACGACGGCCGTGCGCCTCCGGGACCCCCGGCCGCCCCCCGGTTCCCGCGCGGGCGCGGGCGTCCCGAAGCCGTCCGGGGGCGGCGGCACCGGCGGGCCGAAGCCTCCCGGGCCCGGGGGTATGGGCGGCCCGAAACCGGCGGGGTGATCCGGCGGGGGCGGGCCGAAGGCGCCGCCGGGGTGGGGCTGCCCGGGAGCAGGGCCGTGCGGGGGCTGCTCGGCTGCGGAGCCGTGCGGGGGCTGCTCGGGCGCGGGGCCAAGCGGGGGCGGCTGGGTCATCGGGGCTCCGTGAAGAGAAGGGCGCGCGGCGGGCGAGGCTGGCAAGTCAGAGGGCGAGGCAGACAAGGGGCAGGCGGGTGAGGCAGGTGAGGCGGGTGAGTCAGGGGCGGGGGAGGCACGGAGGCTTGCGGGAGGGGCCGGGCTTACGGCTTGCCGAAGGAGAGCAGCCGCCCGTTCCCCTCCTCGCCCTTGCCGCCGTGGGCCTTGCCGTCGAGCCGGGTCGGGCTGACATAGAACCGGCCTTCGGCGTAGAGCGTGATGCCCGCGAACATGCCGGACTCGATCTCCTCGGCGGCGGCGGTGTGCCGCAGCAGCACCTTGGGCTTGCCGCCCCCGGGGCCGAAGCGCAGGGTCTGACCGGTCTTCCCGAGGGAGGCGCGGGCGTAGACGATCACCCCGCCCCGGTCGCCACCGCTCGCGGCGACGGGGACGAGCTGGCGGCCGTTCGCCCCCGCGGACCACTTGCGGCTGCCCGTGGCCAGATCGAAGGCGGCGATCCTGCTGGGGCCGAGGATGCCGTCCTTCGGCGAACCGGCGAGGTACAGGGTGTCGCCGGAGACGACACCGCCCGGACAGTTCTGCACGCCCTCGCCGGAGTCACCCGCGCCGGTGCACATCTCGAACTTCTCCCGGTCGGCGAACTCGATCCAGGAGCGCTGCTCGCCCCGCGCGCCGACGGCGGCCACGGCCCACTTGTCCGTGCTCTCGCGATTGCGCAAGGTGACGACCGCCGGATCCACGGAGTACACCTTGTCGATGGTCCACCCCTTCTTGCTGCGGTAGACCCACTTGACCTTGCCGGTACGGGGATCGAGCCTCTTCAGGCGGCCGTGGGTGCTCTCGCTCCCGGCCGCGCAGGACTGCACCTGGAGCAGACCGCTGCCACCGGCGACCCCGCGCAGGAAGCAGGCGCCCTCGCGCTCCATCTTGGTGGTGTAGAGCCGCTTGCCGTCACGCAGGCGGTAGGCGTGCGCGGTGGAGTCCTGGTCGACCATGACCGTGGAGCCGCTGACGGCGACGTGCGCCATGCTGGTGGAGTCGGACAGGCCGTGCTCGACGAGCTGCTTGTGCCAGCCCTTCTCGCCGGTTCTCAGATCGATGACCTGGAGCTGGTTGCATTTGCCGGTCTGTTTGGCCTTGCTCTTGGTGTAGAGCACGGCCACCTTGCCGTCGGGGGAGGCGTTCACGGGGGTGTCGCACACCTCGCCGGGCACCCGCACGGACCACTTCTTCGTGCCGTCGTCGGCGCTGAAACCGGTGACCTCGTCGTACTCGGCCTGCGCCACGATGCCGTCGGCGTGCCAGAGGTCGAACAGCATGGCGCCCTTGCCGGGCAGCTCGATGTCGTTGACGGCGACCCAGGCCTCGGCGTCCCCGGGTCCGCGTCCGGCGTTGACGTCGACGACACCGGGGTCGCCCCGGCCCTTGTCGTCGCCCCGGTCCTTGTCGTCGCTCCGCCCGGACTTCTCCGGCTTCTCCGACTGACGGGGCGTACGTGGACTCTCCGACGCGGCGGCCTTGCGCGAACCGCTGCCGTCGTCGTCCCCCTGCGTGAGGACGAAGGCACCGGCGCCGACGAGCAACAGGGCGAGGGCTCCGGCGCCGATGCCGAAGGCCCGCCCGCGTCCCGCACGGGCAGGGCCGGGGGCGGACGGCGGCTGGGCGTAGGGATTGCCGGGCACGGGCCGGTGCTCGGGCTGAGGGGGCGGGACCGGACCGGGCCCGTGATCGCGACTGACCATGAGGGAGAGTGTGGCTCAAAGAGGCCGTTTTTCAGAGAGATTTGGCCTTCCTACGAGCAAGGTGGACCTGGGGTGAGGCGGCGCGTGTCCTGCCGGACAGGATGCGGCGGCCGCCGCGCCGCCCGGACGGGGAGGTTCCCCCCCCGCCGGGTCAGGCGGGTTGCGGCACCCGCAGCAGCCGCCCCATCGTCTCCGCGGCCCGTACGGCCGCGTCGGCGCAGCAGTTGTTGAACAGCACGTGCACCCGCTCCGCCCGCTCGGCGAGGGCCCGCAGCCGCGGCGCCCACTCCGCCAGTTCGTCCTCCCCGTACGCGTACCGGAAGCGGTACTCCTTGCTGCCGGTCCCCCAGGACCTGCTGCGGCCGTGGAACCGTACGACGGAGAGCCGGGGCGAAGTGACAGCCGTGACCGGGGGCACGGACGAGGGCAGGTCCTGCGCCATGTCGACGGCCACGGCGGCGAAGCCGTGGTGGGCGAGGAGCGCCGCGGTCTCCCGCTCCTGCCCCTGCCGCCACCACGCGGGGTGCCGGAACTCGACGGCGACCGGCCATCCCGCGGTGAGCCGGGCGCACTCCTCGACGAGCCCCTCGCCCCGCGCCCCGGGTTCGAGCCAGGGCGGGAACTGGAACAGCACACTGCCGAGCCGCCCGGCCGCCCGCAGCGGCTCGATCCCCGCCGCGAACCGCGCCCACACCTCCGTCACCAGGCCGCGGCCGCGGGGCCGGTCCCGCAGGTCGGCGGGGAGCGCTGCCCGCTTCGTCGGGTGGCCGGTCAGCAGGGAGAAGGCCTTCACGTCGAACATGAACCCCTGCGGGGTCCGCTCGACCCACAGCTCGCTGTTCCGCGCGCTCGGCAGCGCGTAGTAGCCCGAGTCGACCTCGACCACCGGGAAGCGTCCGGAGTAGTACCGCAGCCTGCCCTCCGCGTCGCGTTGCCCCCGTGGATACCAACCGCTGCGCACCAGTGCGGGGTCCGTCCACGAACAGGAGCCGACGAGAATCTCACCCATGTACGGGCGGGTACCCGCGTCCGGTGGTTCCAGCGGGCACCGCGCCGCGCGGCTCCTGTGTGACGGCGGCATGCCGGTGGGGCCCGGGCGCCGAATAGAATCCTCTGTCATGTCGAAGCCCGACGAGCTGCTCGTCAACATCTCCGCCAAGGTGGAGTCGGAGAACACGAATCAGATGTCGCTGACCGTCGTCGTCGGAGGCACGGTCATCACCGGTCGCCTGGCCCCCGAAAGGGTGTGGCGTGAACGGGTGTCGGAGGTCCTGAAGGACTCGTCCCGCCTCGGCCCGTTCGCGGACGTCTTCGGGGGGAGCCGGGGTGAGGGGCCGCCGGACGGCCGCGCGGAAGGTCCGCCGGACGGCCTGGCGGAGGGTCCGTCGGCAGGCCTGGCGGAAGGTCCGCTGGACGGCCTGGCGGAGGGTCCGCTGGACGGCCTGGCGGAGGGTCCGCTGGACGGCCTGGCGGAGGGTCCGTCGGCAAGCCTGGCGGAAGGTCCGTCGGACGGCCTGGCGGAGGGTCCGTCGGACGGCCGGACGGAAAGCCCGTCCGAGGGCCGGGCGGAGGGCTCTTCGGGGAGGCGGGGCGAGGGTCCGCCGGAACAGGCCGGCGGGGCGGGCGTGGCGCCCACGCATCTGCACTTCCACCTCGCCCGCATCCTCCAGGGCAACGTGGGCATCCCCGAGACCGGCGGCATGTACCGCGTCGCGATCGCGGATGTCAGCGCCTGGACCGTGGGCGACTTCAGCTACTCGGACCAGTAGGGGTCAGGGGCCAGGGGCCCAGGAGCCAGGGGCCAGGGGCTCGGGGGCCAGCCGGTGGCGGCCGACCCAGTGAGGTCGGCCGCACCCGCGTCAGGGAACGGACCTGTCAGGGAACGGACCCTGACGGACAACGGACCTGTCAGAGACCGAACTCCTGCGGGGACACGCCGAGCGCCTGGCAGACCTCGCGCAGCACCTGCTCCTCGGCCGGTGCGATGTACCCGTCGGCCCCGGCGACGACGAAGCCGGTCTGGACGACCGCCTTGGCCTCCGTCTGCTTCTTGGACGCCTTGACGATCTCCTGCATGGCCTCGGCCTTGCCCTGCTGGAAGTTCGTCGACAGCTTGTCGACGTGCTTGTTGAAGCGCTGCCGCAGTTGCTCGGGCGGGAAGTTCTGCAGGACGTCGTTCTGCAGGATCAGCGTTTCCACGTGCTGGCGCTCGGCCGGGTCGACGTTCCCGTCGGCGGCGGCGACCAGGGCGCACATGGCCATGCTGGCGTCGCGGTAGGCGCCGCTCTTCAGCTCCGTCTTGAGGGACGTGAGCTGCGACTTGAGCATGCCCACGAGCTGGGCCTTCGATCCTCGGGAGCCCGACGACCCCGACCCCGCCGGCCCCGCCGACCCCGAGGACCCCATCGGGCCCGACTGCCCGTGACCGCCGGAGCTCCGGGAACCCTGCGACTGCTGCAGACCCTTTGCCTGGTCCTTGATCCGGTCCCACATCGCCATGCGTGCCACCTCGGCTGCCATGTCATTGACGTTCGCTCGTCCGCGGGGGCTCCCGCGTGTATTCCTGCCAACGCCTTCCCCCGCCGGTAAGTTCCAGCCCCGGAACGCCCGACTTGCTTCAGTTCCCCGTGAGGGTGATCGCCAGATCGGTGATGTTCAGCGGGAACTGGGCTATGGACGTCGCCTCGCCGGTGAAGAGGTTCACTCCGTAGAGGGACGGGGTGCGCGCGCCGGAGGGCGTGAGGGAGGCGAAGGCGCTGTTCGCGGTCGTCTTGCCGTTCGTCAGATGGCTGAAGACGTCCAGGCCGGAGTCCGCGCCCGCGTCGAGGGTGAGGGAGCCGGTCGGGGCGAGGAAGCCGCTGTTGGCCGGGGACTGGATGACGACCTGGTCGGCCGTGGTGTTGATGTCGAAGAGAGTGGTCGCGGTGGTCCCGTTGTGGTCGTTGTTGGTGTAGGCGGCGGCGGTGACGCCACGGGTCGGCCCGGTGAGGGGCGGGGTGGTCAGGACGGTGTCCTCGACGGTGCTGTGATCAGCGAGGTTGTGCCGCAGGTTCTGCCCCCGGTCGCCGACCACGCGAAGCCGGTCGGCCGCGGGGTTGAAGTCGACGCCGAAGTTGGTGCCGTACAGGTCCACCTGGAGCTGGGAGACCTTGGTGACGACCACGTCGGGAACCTCCGGCGGGGTCTTGATCGTATAGATGCCGCCCTTGTCGCCGACGCCGTACAGCAGCCCGTTCTGGACACGGAAGTCGATGCCGACGAGGCGCTGGTCCCCGCTGAGCCCGTTGACGGTCCGTACCCAGTCGAGGACGTTCGGCCGGTCGGTGGTGAAGGTGGCCATCAGGGTGCCGTCGCCGGTGATGCCGAATGCCCGCAGGCTGGGGGCGGCGGGAGTGCCGGGGGCGGCGGGGGCGTCGGGAACAGCCGCGCTGCTGCCCGGAACGGCCACGAGGAGCGCGACGGACGCGGAGGTGGCCGCTACCGCCGCCATGATTCTCTTCCGGATAGTTCTGTTCATGACGCGAAACCCTCCTGGCTGCTGAACGCGGAACGCGGAACGCTGAACTGCTCGCTGCTGGCTACTTGCTGCTGGCTGCTGGCTGCTGAAGAAGAATTCCCATTAGCCCAGTGGGTCGAGATCCCCACAAGCGGCCGGAACGACAAGGGCCTGCCAATCCTGCAAACTTTGCACCCCGTGACAAATAAACTCCCGGCGACGTCGGAGAAAAACCACCCCGCTTTACGCGAAGTGATAAACCCCGTCCGGATTTCATCTGTCGGCCCGTCCGCCCCCGCTGGCATCCTCACGCCCATGGGCAGCCTCTTCGCGGAGCTGGCCCGGCGGGCACCGGCCTCCGCACGCCGGGAAGTGGAGACGTACGCGAGTGAGATACCGGAGTTCGGGGTGCTCGAAGCGGATCCCCGGGCGCGGGCCGAGACGATGGAGTACGCGGTGTGGTTGCGGCGCCGCACAATCGAACTCTCCCCGTCCCAGCTCGCGCTGACGAAGAACGATCTCGACCACATAGCGTCGATGGGGGAATCCCGCGGCCGGGCGGGAATGTCCCTCGAATCCCGGCAGCGGGTCCTCGGACTGCACACCGCGCTGATGCTCCGCGAGATCAATGAGGCGACCGACGCGCTCCGCGGCAAAGGCGTCGGCGAACTCATCCGCATGATGAGCTGGTTCGCCGCTCAGGGCGAGCGCGGCATCGGGGCGTACTGCCGGGGTTTCGTGACGGGCCTGCGCCACGGCCTGCCGTACGTGGACCAGGTCGCCCTGCTCGCCAGGGCACTGCTGACCGGCGACCCCATGGCCTGCGAACTGGCGTCGGCGGTGGGGCTCCTGTGGGAGGCGGAGCACTGGGCGGTGACGGTGGTACGGGTGCCGGGTCGGCGCCCTTCGACGAACGGTCACGGCCACGACCATGACCGCGGCCGCCACCACGGCCACGCCCACGACCGGCCTGGTGAGCGGAGCCGCGACCGCGAACTCGACGGCGATCTGGAGTCGTTGGTGAAGGCGTACCAGGTGCCGCTGGTGTGGCGGTGCGCGGAGGCGTCGGGGGGTGGGGGCGGCGAACTGATCGCCCTCACCCCGTGCGCGCCGCCCACCGCGGCTTTCGCGCCGCTGCCACCACCGCCGTCGGTCGGTGACCTCGTACGGGACTTCGCCGGGGCCCTGGGCCTCCCTTGCGCCGCGGGCACCGCCATGGCGTCGGGCCCGGAGCTGGCCGCGGCACTCGACCGCGCCCGCCGCGTCAGCAGGGCGGCCCCGCTGCACCGCGCCCCACGGCGTCCCGGCACGCACACCATGGCGGACGTCTTCGTCGAACTGGCGGTCGCGGACGTGCCGTTCGTCGACGACTGGCTGCGCACCCTGGCGCGCCGCCTGGCCCCGGGCCCGGACCTCCTGGTCACCCTGGACGCGTACTACCACCACGACATGAACCGCACGGCGACGGCGACGGCCCTCAACGTCCACCCCCGCACCCTGGACTACCGCCTGCGCCGCGTACGCGAACTCACGGGCGTCGCGCCCGCGTCGACGCAGGGGGTACGGGCACTGAGCGCGGTGGTGACGCGAAGCCGGTCGGGGGCATGGGGCTGACGGGGACGGCGGGTCAGGGGACCAAGGAGGGACCGGGGGGCAGGGCAAAAGGGGGACGGGCCATCACCCCAACTCCTCCTCGACGACATCCATGACCTTCTGGGAACTGGCGAAGTCATCGGTGAGCCGGTTCTTGGCGAGGGCGAAACCGATGCCGCGGGCGCGGTCGCCGTAGGCGAAGGTTCCGCCGGCGCCGCCGACGCCGAAGACGGCCCGCCCCGCTTCGGTGAGCTCGCCCGTCAGACCGCCGATGGCATAGCCGAGACCCCAGGTGCTCGGCACCCCGAAGATCTCGTCGGTGCCGCTGGAGGAGGGGGCGGTGGCCGCGTCCAACTGCTCGGAGCCGATGAGCCGCACGCCGTCGACCTCACCCAGCAGGGCCGCGTACATGCGGGCCATGGCGCGGGCGGTGGTCTTGCCTCCGGCGGGGATGTCGGCGGCCAGGATGTCGGTGCGGTTGCCGAGGGCGGCCGTGGGGAACGCGGCCATCGGGGCGGACCGGAACATGGGGAGATCGGGGTCCACGTCGAGTGCCCCGCCCGCCTGCCCGCCCGCGGGGGCGGGCGCGTCCTCCAGTTGGGCCAACCGCGCGTGCTGCTCGACCGGCATCCCGAAGTAGATCTCGTCGGCGATGCCCAGCGGAACGCCGATCTCCTCGCGCAGCAACTGCGAGATGGGCTTGCCCGTGGCGCGCCGCAGGATCTCGCCGATGATGTAGCCGAAGGTGTAGGCGTGATAGCCGACCTTCGTCCCGGGCTCCCACCACAGCTCGGCGTCGGCGATCGCGGCACACATCGTGTCCCAGTCGCAGAGGTCCTCGACCCGGGTGTCGAGCGGAATGCCGGGCACACCCGCGGTGTGGTTCAGAACGTGCCGGACGGTCACCTTCTCCTTGCCGCGGACACCGAACTCGGGCCACAGCTCCGCGACGAAGGTGTCGGGCCCGAACAGCCCGCGCCCGCCCACGATGTGCGCGAGCGTGGCGGCCGCCCCCTTGACCATCGAGTACGTATAGAACGGCGTCCCGGACTCCACGAGCCGCCCCGACCCCGGATCGGCGACCCCGGCCACGGCATCGACCACCAGCCGCCCACCCTGATAGACGGCCACCTGCACCCCCCGCTCGTCCCCCGACGCCACCATCCCGTCGATGACCTCCTGCACCCGCCGCTGCACACTGCTCACGATGCCGTCCTCTCCCGAAGCCTGTGGAGTACTGACCGCGGGGGGTGCGGGAAGTCATCGGTACGGCGCCTCTACGCCGGTCAGCGGAGCCTGAGGGCCTCGCGGACGGTGTGGAACAGGTCGGTCTGGTTGGTGACGCCCTGGACGCGGTAGGCTTGCGGGCCCTGCGCGGCGATGCGCACCTGGGTGCCGGTGTGCTCCTGGGCCTTGCCGGGGGTGTTGGTCGAGTAGTTGACCTTGAGCTGCTGGCCCTCGTCGGTGACGAGCGTGGAGGACAGGCCGGGCGGCTGTGCGTCCAGGGGCACGATCTGGCTGGTGTGCGCGTGGTCGGCGGTGGTGACGACGAGGGTGTCCGGGTGCTTGGCGGCGTAGTCGCGGGCGACCTTCACGGCACGGTCGAAGGCGGCGGTCTCGCCGATCTGGCCGCACGGGTCGGCGGCGTGGTCCTGCTTGTCGATCGAGGCACCCTCGATCTGCAGGAAGAAGCCCTGCTTGCTCTTGGTGTTCTTCTGCTTGGCCTCAAGGAGCTCGATGGCCTTGCGTGCCTGGTCCTTGAGCTCGGGCGTGCCGGCCGGGCGGCCCGGGTTGGAGGTGGTGCAGCGCTGCGGGTCGGTGCCGCCCTTGGCGGCGGCCTTGCCGGTCCACTCGACGGGAACGTTGCCGGGGGCGAAGAGTCCGAGGACGGGCTTGCCGCCCTTGACGGACTTGACCTTCTTCAGTTCACGCTCGTTGGTGACAACTTGATACCCGAGCTTCCTCGCTTGCTCGGTGACCGTACGCCCCTTGTACTTCCCGTCGGTGACCTTCTGGTCGAAGCGCTGCTTGCCGCCGCCGAGGAGGACGTCGACCTTGTGGTTGACGCTCTGCTCGGCGATGGAGCCGGGCCCGCCCTCGGCGATGGTGTCGGCGGGGCACTTGGCCATGTCGGCCGGGCCCTGGCAACTGCGGTCGGTGGCGTGCGCGGCGAGGACGGCGGGGGTGGCGTCGGTGAGCTCGGCGGTGGTGACGGAGCCGGTGGCGTACCCCTTCTTCTGCGCGAGCTCCAGGATCGTGGGCACGGCCTTGTCGCCGCCCGGGGTCTTCGAGATCCGCCCGTTGACGGTCTTCACACCGGTGGCCCAGCCGGAGCCGCTGGCGGCGGAGTCGGTGACGTAGTCGGGGGAGCCGTCCTTGTGCACCGCGTACGTCGTGTAGGCGCCGGTGAGCGGGAACTTGTCCATGTTCAGCCGCCCGTTGGCGCCCACGGTGTAGTCCCGGGCGAGGGTGATCTCGGAGTCGCCCATGCCGTCACCGACGAGCAGGATGACGTTCTTGGCCTTGCCGCCCTGGATCGCCCGCCGGGCCTGGTCCTTGGTGTCGGTGGCCCCGGCGGTGGCGGTGAGGGTCACCGCCGCCGCGGTGGCGGCACCCACGGATGCGGCGGCTATGAGTCGGCGTCGGGACAGACGGGGGCGGCGGGGCATGGGGACTCCTTGGACGTGCTGGCGCTGACGCGCGTACCGGTACGGGTGTCCGCACCGGTGTTTGTACGGTGCAGCCACTTCACCAGGGTGAATTGAACCGGGTGGGGCGTGTGGGGGGCTTTTAGGTGTCTTGGGGGCGACTTTGGTGTCCTGGGCTACGCGACGTGCGGTTTCGTGGCCGCTCTCCCTCTGCGTCATCTGGGGGCAGCGCCGGGCGTGGTCAGGTGGCGGCGCGGGCCGCCACGAGGCTCCTCAGGCTCACTTCAAGGGCGAGGGGCCGATACAGCTCCCTGCCGTCGAGCCCGGTGGCAGCGACCGCCGCGCACGCCTCGGCAAGCGACTCCGGGGCGATGAGTCCGGCCTCGGCCAGCAGCAGGTCCGGCAGGAGCCGTTCCAGGAGGGGGACGCCGTGCCGGTGCATGGCGGAGTCGCAGATCTCCCTGAAGTTCTCCGGTACAGGAGGGCGCACCACGTCCTGCGGATATCCGGCCTGCCGCAGTAGTTCGCGCAGCAGGAACTTGTCCCGGCGCCACTTGTGCGGCAGGGATTGGACGAACCGCAGGACAGGCGGAGCTGCCAAGGGGCTGATGGGCCAGAGCCCGTGACGCATGGCTGTCGCACTGTGGGTGCTCAGTGCCAGGAGCGTGGAAGCGTGCAGGGCAGAGGCCGGGGCGAGCCCCTCGGCCAGGAATTCCACGTGGGCGCGGGCCCGTGGACCGAGGTGGTCGGGGACGCGGTGGAGTTTCCAGCCGTCGCCGACGGCCGCCCGCTCCTCGGGCCGCTGGAAACACAGCTCATCGCCACCTGTTCCGGTCAGGACCCACAGAACGCCTTGCTCGCGCAGCCTGGAGTACGCCGGTCTTCGGACCGCCCGCACGGGTGCCGGTACGGGGCTGACCGGGCCCCGGGGCCGCGCCGCCCGGGATCAGCGGGGAACGGCCCGGGTCCGGGCCCCGTAATCGCTCAGCGCGGCGGCCATCAACGGCTCGGCGTCCGCATCGGCGGTGTCCGGTGGGACGACGAACAGGTCCCAGCGGCCGTGGCCGGGCGCGAGCAGGACGACGGTGCTCGGGGGGTGCAGCGCGGTGGCCCTGTGCAGCCGTACGACCTGGTTGGCGACGAACATCCGGCCCGGTGCCGCGGTCCATGCCCCCGGGTCGACGGTGATGCTGGCGATGTGGCCCCAGACGCGCGGCAACGCGGCGAGCAGCAGCGGCAGTTCCGCCAGGAGGTCGCGGGAGCGCGGCCACCAAGCGCCGTCGAGGCGGCGCGGCAGCACTCCCGGGGCCGCGAGGCGCAGCCGCAGGAGGGGCGGGGCGGGCGGTGTCGTGGTGGTCACGGTGGTCACAATGCTTCCTTCGGTGAGTCGTGCCGGGCAGAGGAGGCGTCAGGCGCGGCGCTGCGGCTGGAGAGGAAGCACCGACGGGCCCGTGCGACCCGTCGTGAAGAACAACAGCACGGCACGGCACGGGTCCTGCTCGGGCCTGGCGTCGCCGGAGAGTCCGTCGGCCGCGCGGGGCCGCCCGCCGGGGCGAGGGCAGGAGGGGCGGGAAGGACCGGGCGCCGAAGTGCGCCGCGTACGGGAAATGCGCTGCGTACGGGAAGTGCGACGCGTACGGGCGGGGAACTTTTCCAAGGCCGAGGCCATCATGCCGACCTGTCTCCGGAGGCCGGCTGCGCGGCTCTTCCGGTGAGGTGTCTCACCGAGAACGAGACCGGCGTGGAAGCCGGTGTACGACATGCCCTCGGTAGGCCCACCGTACTCCTGCCCCCGGCGGAGCGGAGCGGACGCAACCGGCCGCCCCTGCCGCTGGTGACCGGCGCGGCCGGGCCGACCACGGCGGCGCGGGAGTACCGTGGGCACACCGAGGGCACGTCGCGCACCGGCTCCGACACCCGTGCCGTTCTCGGCGACCGACGACGCCGGGCCGGTCCCACCAAGGCCCAGGCAGGGCTCGCCCCATGACCGCGAACGGGCCGGTTCGGCCGACGATCACCAGCCTCACCGGGCAGGACACCGGCGCCCACCGGGGAGGGTCCGGGAAACGACGTCCTGACAGAGGGCCCTCGCCGCACGAAGGGGCACGCCTTCGCCGTCTGTCCCGGAGCCAGCTACAGGACCGCGTCGGCGAACTCGGGGCTCTCGCAGCCGGGTTCTGCGGCGGCTCCCCCCGAACCTGCGACGAGGCCCGCGAGGCCTTCCTGCGGCGGCTGGCCGACGGCGTACGGCGACCGGGGTTCGAGCTGGTGATCGCGGAGACCACCGCGCTCGCCGGGTGCGCCCACGGCTACCCCGTACGCCGTGGCACCCCCCGGTGGGAGGGCTTCGACGGCTACGTCCCGGCAGAACTCCACCGCCTCGCCGCCTCCGGACACCTCTTCGCGGTCTCCGAGATCCTCGTGCCGTCCCGGACACGCACCCGGAACCAGCACCGCGCCTGGAACCTCGCCCGCCGCCTCCAGCGCCGCCTCCTCACCGACCACGGCGCGACGGCCGGCGTCACGCTGGTGAACCCCACCGACCTGGAGACCGTCGAGACCTTACGGTCCTGGGGCTGGCACTACCTGGAGGGCGACACCCCACGCAGACTTCCCCTTGGGCCCCGTCGCGTCCTGGTCCTCGGGGACTGAACCTCCACGCTTCGGCTACCGAAGGAAACGGCGGACAGTGGTCACACCCGGCGGCGGCCGCGCAAGCGGTCCGGACCACGCTCAAGGGCACGATGGTCCGTGCCGGACAGTGGTCAAAGACGGCGGCTTTGTCCCTTCAACACTCCGACGAGGTGTGGCGGGAAGAGGATGCCGCCGGGTTCGACGCCGCCATCCGGAGGGCTCGGGCCGCCGTCAGGGAGAAGGCGGGCGGAGCACTTGTGGTGCCGATTCGGTGCGCGCCCCGCCCGCTGGCTCGGAGCGCCCGGGCAACAAAGAACCCCCGGGCCTATGGCCAGGGGGTTTCGCGTGGAGCGGGTGACGAGAATCGAACTCGCGCTCTCAGCTTGGGAAGCTTGGGCTCTGCGCGGCCGGTAGGCTTGTTGGCCTGCTGAGAAGCGGTGTCATGACCTGTGGGCGTGCTTAGTGGGTGACTGCTGTTCCCCGTGGTTCCCCGCACTACCTGGCACGCATCTGGCACGGCAGCGGGTTCAGCCGAGTCAGTCAGTCGCGTCGCGAATCTGCTTGCCGAGGTCGGTGGAGGCGATCAATGAGAGGGCTCCGGTGGGTTGGAGACCCTTGATCAGCGTGTGACGGCCATCAATGCCGTAGTGACACTGCAAGCCAGTGTCAGGGCCGTTCCGAATGCTGCGGCTGCCTTCGAGCAAGCTGCGGGGTAGGTGGCGCCATCTCGGCGTGCAAAGACTGCGGCAGCAATCGCGACAAGCACAGCGAGCAACACGGCCACGGCGCAGCCAAGAACAACAACAGCAGAGTGGTCAGACACGATCGATCTCCTATCGGTGCGTCAACCTGTGCCGCTCAATCTCGTCAAGTTGCTGTTCGTTGTGGTCCGCGACGGTAGAACTGGTCGAAGACGAACAGGAGCGAACGACCACGGGAGATGGCATGGCCATGGAGGATGATTCGTCGTCTGAGGCGGCCCTGGCTGAACTACGTGCTCGTCTGGAGTGCGGCTTGGCGGAGCTGGGTATAACGAAGACTGCCCTTGCACGGCGCTCGGAGTTGGGACGAACTGCTGTCAGCGAAGCGTTCAACAGGTCCGCTCCTGCTCCCTCCGCCCGAACCGTTGGCGCGCTTGCCCGAGCACTGCGCCTCGACGTGCAGGCTCTCCTGAAGCTTCGGACGACCGCTGCTGGTGTTCAACACAGGTCTCCAGAGCGGAGCGGGACCTCCCTAGAGGCGGGCATTGGGCGGCCGATCGCTGAGTTTGACCCCCACGTCCTTGAAGTGCATCCGGCCATTGACGTCGTACCCGCTTTGAGTGAACCGAAGAGCATGCAGGCTCGCCGGCTGCCTGGCTATGTACGTCGTAACCACGATCGAGATCTGAAGGATCTTGTTAAAGCGGCAGCCGACGGCCAAAGCGGGATGGTCGTGCTGGTCGGTCCGTCCTCGACAGGGAAGACCCGCGCGTGTTGGGAGGCTATTCAACCCCTAGCGCCTCGGGGATGGTGCCTCTGGCACCCATTCGACCCCACACGAGCTGAGGCCGCCTTGAACGATCTCAAGCGTGTGGGGCCGCGCACTGTGGTATGGCTAAACGAAGCCCAGCATTACATTGGTGCCGGTCAAGGGGTGGGAGAGCACATTGCGGCTGCCCTTCGATCTCTCCTACTTAATCGACAGGCTAGCCCAATCCTGATTTTGGGTACGTTGTGGAACAACTACGCGACTGAATACACGACTCTTCCCGCACCGGGGAAGCCGGATCTATACCCGCAAACGCGGGAACTCTTGGCGGGGCGCTTGATCTCAGTTCCCGATAATTTTGACGCAGTCGCAATCAGAGATGCCCGGATCATGGCAAGCGCAGGCGACCCGCAACTGGCTCAAGCATTGAAGCAAGCGCAAGACGGGCGTCTGACTCAATATCTCGCAGGAGCTCCAGCCTTGTCCGAGCGGTACAGAATGGCCGCCCCTGCCGTGAGAGCATTGATCCAGGCCGCCATGGACGGACGTCGCTTCGATGTCGGGAATCACATAGCGGGGAATTTTCTTGCTCATGCGGCAGAGGACTATCTCACAGATACCGAATACTTGACCCTTGGGCCTAACTGGCTTGACGAAGCCTTTTGTGAATCTAATAGGCCAGTCCATGGGAACTTGGCGCCCCTGGTGCCCGTTCATATTCGCGGCGCGCCTTATAGGCACCAACCGCACCAGATAAACGATATCGGATCCCGTAAATACCGACTGGCTGACTCGCTCGAACAACTGGGGCGACTCGAGCGTAGCCAATTTTGCCCGCCAGCTTCGTTCTGGGAGGCGGCTCATGAATACCTAACGGATTCCGTAGAACTCGCAAATCTGGCCGTCGCTGCTCACGATCGGCACCGACTCTACTGGGCTCATCGCCTAACCAGACGGGTTGAGGAACAAGGGGATGCCTCTGCGGTGATTGGGCTAGCGGATATGTGGATGGAAGAGCACCCCGCGTTGGCCGAGTCTCTATATCGACGGTCAGCCGAAATGGGAAATGCTCGCGCCATGAATAGTATGGGATATCTTCGTGAAGACGCCGGTGACAGAGATGGGGCCGAAGAGTGGTACCGGAAGGCTTCTGGAGCCGGCGACGGGGAGGCCACTTATCGTCTCGCTGAGATTTACGAGAATTTGGGGGATGTGGAAAAAGCAGAGAGGTTGTACCGGCAAGCTCTAGATTTAGGGGATACCGAAGCTCTGGGCTCCCTGGGGCGCATCATATCCGACAGAGGTGGAGACGATGTCGAGGCAATATCTTTGTTCACTCGCTCGATCTGTCTCATGGTGCGCCAGGCCGCACGCGTAACGATAGGGCGTCTGGACAGAGTGACGGGAGCACAGCACTCATCTATTGGGCCGTGGGACTCAAGAAAAAGGGTAGCGCATCCAATTTTTGGGATCGAAGAGAAGGGGGATGCAGGGGATTATAGAGGATTTTTCGAAGCTGTAGCAGATGCCAGCCGCAATGGTGACACTTATGGAATCATGTGTCACTATTTGTTGTTTAATTCAGAAGATCGTGATCAAGCTGAAAAGATGCTGGAGCGCGCCGGGCGAGATGGGAATACGTACGCCTTAATCGAGCTTGCGAACAATCGAGAGAAGGCCGGTAAACTAAAGGAATCGGAAGCTCTGTATAGAGCGCTCATCGGGTCGGGTGATAATGCTCCGTTAGCATCCCTCGCCGACTTGATGAAAAAGGCCGGAAATCTTAAAGAGGCTGAGTCTCTTTATTGGCGAGCGATCGAGGCAGGAAATACATATGCCATGTGTCGACTCAGTGAGCTCAAAGAGTATACGGGAGATCACGCTGGTGCGGTCGAGATTGCGCTACAGGCTGCTAATGCCGGGGACGCAGGTGCCGTACGTGCGCTCTCGAAGGAGAGAGCAAGCCGCGAAGGGTTCGATGACCCTTGGCCGTACGGGCTCGATCCGGATGGCACGTCGACGGCTGAATCTTGGTAGCTGCCTAGGTCTAGTGCTTCGGTGCGCCGACAGGCAGCCGGACAGAACCTAAGCCCCCACCCGCCGCCCCAGCTTCCCTCCCGTACGCCGTCGACCCACACACCGTGGAGCAGGCGTGGTTCCTGGCGTCCAGGTGGAGCGCGCCACTGTACGAACGACCTGGACGCCAGGGGCCGCGTCTGCTCGGCTCTGCCTGGGTCGACGGCGTACGGGATGGAAGCCCCCGCGCACGCCACGACGAACCCGCAGTCGGCGACGGCGCCCCGTCCCATCCCGGTGCCGGCCGATCCCCCGCCGGAGGCACCGTTCTGGCCTTGGCGGCTCACCCACGGTGCTCACCTTGTGGCCCTCGGCTCGTTCACGCGCGCGGCACGGTCGCCGGCCGGGCTGGAGCGGGGCGGAGACAGGAGCGCAGACCCGGCCGGGGGGCGGGCCGCGCGCGGTGAGCGGAGCGAGCCGCCTTGAACCAGTAGAGAAAGTTGTAACTCAGTCTGTCTGGCGAGGCGTGAAGTCGTGGGCACAGGCTGGTGATTCTGCCGCCTGACGGTGTGCGAGCGGCAGGAAGAGGACTGGTCGTATCGTCCAGGTGATGCGTGTATCCGTGTGAGTCACTGAGACCGTGCAGGGCTGCATCTGGAGAAGGGCTCTGCGGGTGCGGACGCGGCCCTCGTATAGCCACTCCCAGGCTTCGACTGAAGCCTGAGTGTTCAGTGCCGGGGAGATCGTGCGGAGTGTCACCGCTACCCACCGATCCGCCTGTGGCGCCGAGTAGGCATCGAACGACGCTCGTAGCTGCGGCCCCGCCTGGCCGTCCGTGGCGGTGGACTCCGTCCAGCACTCACACCAGTAGCCGCGTCGGGGCCCGCTCATCCGCATAGTTGGCCTCCCCTGCCGGCCTCGGTGAAGAAAGCCGCGGTGACCGTGTGGCCGTGGTCGCTGTCGTTGACGACGACGCGGTGTGCGATGGCGCTGACCATGTCCAGGCCCCGGCCGTGTTCCGCCTCCTCGTCCTGGTGCTCGACCTTGGGGGCGGTTCCCGTGCCTCCGCCGTCGGTGACCGACAGGGTGACCATCTGCGGGGATACCTCGATGGCCAGGGAGAAGCTGCCCGACTGGCGCCCGCTGGCCGTGTGCAGGATCGCGTTCGTGCTCAGCTCGCTCACGATGAGTTCGGCGGCGTCCGCGAGTGGTGAGCCGCGCAGGATGTCCCGCGTCCAGCGGCGGGCCCGGCTGATCTCTTCGGGGAATCCTGGGCAAGTGAGGCCCCAGACTCGGGCGGTGCTCGTATACTCGTGCATACAAGTTCCTTCGTGCTGGTAGGCCGCCATGTGCAGCGGGTTCGAGCTAGACGAGTTTGATGCCGTCGTGGGCGCGGATGGCCGGCGGGGAAACCGCGTCGAGTGCGTCCAGGACGCGGATCGCGTAAGCCTCATCGGCGAGTTCGGTCACTTCGTCGCGGGTGGCCCAGCGCAGAGCTCGGGTTTCGTCGCCGGTGGTGGGCGTGCCGTCGGCGGCCTCGCAGCGGAAGACCATGGAGACGATCAAGCCCGTCATGTTCTTGTAGACGCCGGTGAGGGTCGCCGGAAGCGCGATCTTGAGTCCGGTCTCTTCCAGGACTTCGCGTTGCAGGGCCTCGGGGATGGTCTCCTCGCGTTCGAGGATGCCGCCCGGGGGTTCCCACTTGCCGTTGTCGCGGCGCTTGATCAGGAGGGCCCGGCCATGGTCGTCGACGATGACTCCGGCGACGCTCACGGAGTGCGGACGGTCAGTGCTCAAGGTCCTCGACCCTCTCGGATGGCTAGGCTCTCCACCGTAGCAATAACACTCGCCCACTCGTCTAGATACCTAAAGGAGTACACGTGATGTCCCTTCCCGGCCTGCTTGGCGCTGTTGACCCCACGAGTGATCGTGCGGTCTTCCGGCAGATCGCTGACCAGCTGCGCGAGTCCATCGACCGCGGGCGATTCAAGGAGGGCGAGAAGCTGCCTTCCGAGGCGGAACTCGTCGAGCACTACGGCGTCTCCAGGATGACCGTTCGGAATTCCTTCTCGATTTTGCAAGGCGAGGGCCTGGTCCATGCCGAGCATGGCAAGGGCGTCTTCGTGCGGCCACGGCCACCAGTGCGGCGTCTGGCCTCCGACCGCTTCGCCCGGCGCCATCGTGAACAGGGCAAGTCCGCCTTCATCGTGGAGGCCGACGCTGCGGGCAGTCACCCTCAGGTCGACAGCCTGGAGGTCAAGGAGGAGAAGGCCACGCAGGACATCGCCACCCGCCTTGGGTCTGTGCGGCGCGTGCTCGCTCGTCGGCGTCGGTATCTGCTGGATGGCCGGCCGGTCGAGTTCGCCACTTCGTACCTTCCGCTCGACATTGCGCGCGGTACGCAGATCGCCGAGCCCAACCCCGGCCCCGGCGGCATCTACGCCCGCCTCGAAGAGCTGGGCCACCACCTCGACCACTTCGAGGAGGAGATCCGGGCGCGGATGCCCGCGCCATCCGAGGTCAAGACGCTGCGGCTGGCCTCCGGCGTGCCCGTGATCCATCTGATCCGCACCGCGTACGACACCGAAGGGCGGGCCGTGGAGGTCTGCGACACCGTCATGGCGGCGGACGCCTACGTCCTGTCGTACCAGCTCCCGGCCACGTGACGGCCTGACGGCCGTGGCGCGCGGTGATCCGCACCCCGAACTCGTATACGCCAACAGGGCTACTCGTATAGACGAGTTGGCAAGTTGTGTGGCACAGTGGTCGGCGTTCCCGGAGATCGGGTTCGAACGCTGCATCTTGTATAGACGAGTAGACGGGAAGAACCTTGCGAACCATTCGTGTGGAGACCTCGGCCGCGACGATCCTGCTCACTGAGGCGCCCGAGCCCAAGGTCCGCGACCGTCAAACCGGCGAGATCGCCAAGGACGCCACCAGCGGTGAAGCGCTGATGACGATCGGCGTCGTCTACATCGAGGAGGGAGAGTCGTCCTTGATCAAGGTGACCGTCCCGGAGAGCGGAGTGTCCGAGGGGCTGATGCTCGGTGCGCCGGTCTCGCTGCCGGGGCTCGTGGCCCGGCCGTGGGAAAGCGTCTTCAACGGCCAGCAGCGGCACGGCATCGCCTACCGCTGCGCCGCCGTCACTCCGTCCGCCTTCCCGGCCGCCATGGGGGCCTCGGCCTGATGACGGACCTGATGACGCTTCTGGAGGTGGGTGGTCCTGTCGCCGCGCTCGGCGGCGGGGCTGCCTACACCCGGGCCAACCACCCCGGGGTCTACTGGTCCGCCGTCGGCCTGCCGATGTCCACGGCCCGGCTGCTCAGCTCGTACGGCTCGGTCATGGAGGCTTGTGGCCTGACCGTCGCGCCCTCTCGACTGCGGGTTCTGGCGACCAGGGTCACGAGCCGCCGGGAGATCCGGCCCGTCCCGCCTCGGCGCGGGATCATCCGCCCGACCGCGACCGGCCTTCGGCTCCGCCTGCGGCTCGCTCCGGGGCAGGAACCCGCCGACGTCGCCGCCTCGGCCGAACGACTGCGGCATGCGTGGGGGGTGCACGCCGTCTACGTCACCACGGTCAAGCCTGGCGTGGTCGAATTACGGCTCGTCGGTTACGACGTACTGAGCAAGGTCCGCATGCCGCGCAAAGTCGCGGGCGGCACATTGCAAGTGTCCGTAGCGCTGCGGGAGGACGCGACGCCTTTCGTACGTGACTACCGGACCGTGCCGCACGGTCTCTGCCTCGGCGCCACTCTGTCGGGCAAATCCATGTACCTGCGGCACCTCGTCACCGGGCTCGCGCGGCAGAGCGTCGCCCTGATCGGCATCGACTGCAAGCGCGGCGTGGAGCTGGCCCCCTTCGCCCCTCGGCTCTCAGCTCTCGCCACCGACCCCGAGCAGCCCGCTGAGCTGCGGCCCGTGCTCGTCAAGGAGATGGAGGACCGGTACGACCCGATCAAGGCCCGGCAAGGGATCGCCCCGCGCACGCCCGACGAAACGATCACCTCTGACATCTGGGGACTTCCGGAGCACGAACGGCCCGTGCCCGTGGTGCTGTTCGTCGATGAAGTCGCGGAACTCTTCCTCGTCGCCACGAAGAAGGAGGAGGAGCGGCGGGACGAGATGGTCACCCAACTCATCCGTCTCGCCCAGCTCGGCCGCGCCGCCGGTATCTATCTGGAGGTCTGCGGGCAGCGTTTCGGTGCTGAGCTCGGCAAGGGCGCGACCATGCTGCGGGCCCAGCTCACCGGGCGGGTCTGCCACCGCGTGAACGACGAAGCCTCTGCGAAAATGGCGCTCGGTGACATCGCCCCCGAAGCGGTCTCCGCCGCCTGCGCCATCCCTGCCGAACGGCCCGGCCTCGCCGTCGTCGGTGACACCTCCGGCGGCTGGTCCCGTATCCGTACGCCGTATCTCTCCCTGGCCGATGCCGCTGAGACGTGCCGCACCTCGGCCCACCTGGTCCCGGATCTGCCCGCGCTGAAGCCTTTCCGGCCCTCCGTGCCCGTGCAGCCAGTCGAGTCCCCGACCCTGGCCGTGCAGCCGCGACCGGTCACCGGCTGAGCCGCACCCTCCCACCCCGGTCCGCGTGACCGTCTCGCGCCACGTCCCTACCCCTGCCATGCCTGAATCCGGAAGGAGCCGCAGCATGCGCGCCCAACTGGCCCGTATCGACGCGGTACTCGTCCAGGCCGTCATCGCCGCTGCCCTGTCCTTCGCCCACCTGCACGACGTCGCTTCGGCGGCTGGACAGGACGGGTGGAAGGCGTGGGCCTATCCGGTCTCGGTGGACCTGTTGCTCGTCGCCGCCTGGCGCCGACTGCGGACCGGTGACAGCAAAGCCGCGGGCTGGTGCTGGTTCGTCATCGCGCTCGCGGCCTCCCTCGGCGCGAACATCGCCACCGCCGGCCTGCTCGACCTGAACCATGTGCCGGCCTGGCTCCGCATCCTCGTCGCGGGGTGGCCTGCGGTCGCCTTCCTCGGCGGGACGCTCCTTGCTCACTCGGCGCCACCTCGGCGCGAGTTGGCCCAGGAGAACGGTCGAGAGTCCGTGCCCGTCGACGAGCAAGAGGGCGACCAGGAGGACGCGCCCGATCCCGTGCCTGAGCTCCCGTCACCATCGGCCACGGCGTCCGCCTCGACTCCTCCGACTCCCGTCTCGGTCCCGGCTGCCCTGGTCGACCATGCCCGCAAAGTCGCCACCGAACACCACGCCCGCACCGGCACTGCCATCGACACCACGACCCTGCGCGCCCGCCTCGGCGTCCCGATGCCACTGGCCGACGCCATCGCCGCTCAGCTCTGAAAGCCCGGAACGTCCTGAAGGGAGATCCACATGAGCGCCAACCGTCGCTTCCGCTCCGTCACCCGTATCGGTCCCGTACAGGTCGGCACGGCGTACAACGGCCGTGGCCGCGAGAAGCACACCGCCGCGTGCACGGCCCCGCGCTGCGGCTTCTCCGCCGACTACGACAGCCGCGCCGCCGCCGAGCTGGCCGCCCGTACCCACCGCTGCCCCGTCCGCTGAAAGGACCCGTCCCCGTGACCGTCAGCCTGCCGCTCGTGTTCGTCCTCGGCCTCGTCGCCTGGGGAGCGGTCAAGTTCCTCGGCGTCCGCACGTGGATCGTCGTAGTGATCGCCCTCTTCGGGTTCTGGCTCTCGCACACCTTCATGGCCCCCGCCATCGAATCCGGCACGCGCTCCGGCGTGGACGTCGTAAACGGCTCACATGACTAGACGAGTAGGTAAGGAGAACCTCGCCATGTTCCTGCCCAAGTACCCCGACAGCCCGACGCCGCCGCCCGTCCACCACCACACCGTGGCCGACCCGGCTCCCGTGCGGCGGTCCGCGCCTCAGATCTCCATCACGAGCGGGGCGGTCGTGGCCGTCCTCGTCGGCGGGGTCGTGCTGACCGCGCTCCTGGCCGCCGTCGCCGTGTCGTCCATTTCCGTCGCGGTGTGCGCCGTCGTCATCCGCTCGATGCTCCGCGACCAGCGGCGGCGCTAGTCGCCAGCACTGCCAGACCCCCGGGGCGGCCCTGATACCGCCAAGCATCCGCCGCCCCGGAGGCCCTGTCCCTCCTTACCGAAGCCAGAAGGAGAAGCCATCATTACCCGCACCACCCCGCCCCCGCTTCGCGATCTCGGTCAACTGGCCGCAACCGGCACCATGCCCGCGCTCCTGCGTCAGCTCTCCGCCCTGGGCGGCTGCACGCACCCGATCCGTCTCGACGGCCACCGCACCGAGCACACCGTCGACACCCGGACGGGCGAGATCGGTAACGTCCTCCACCACCTCGACTCGACCACCCTGCCGGCCGGTCACCTCCTGGTCCGCTGCAACAACCGCCGTACGACCCGCTGTGCGGCCTGCGCGGAGGTCTACCGCCGCGACACCTTCCACCTGATCACCTCCGGCCTGCGCGGCGGCAAGGGCGTCCCCGAACGCGTCGCCGCCCACCCCCGCGTCTTCGCCACCTTCACCGCCCCCGGCTTCGGCCCGGTCCACAACCGCCCCACCGGCCCGACCCGGAGCGTCCGGCCCTGCCGCTGCGGCGTCCTCCACGACCAGGACGACGCCGCCCTCGGCGCCCCGCTGAACCCGGAGACCTACGACTACGAAGCGGCCGTGCTCTGGAACGCACACGCGGGCGCGCTCTGGCGGCGCTTCTCCACCTACCTCCGCCGGGAAGTCGCCAAGCGCGCCGGACTGACACAGCGAGCCTTCCGCGACTACGCCCGCGTCTCCTTCGCCAAGGTCGCCGAGTACCAGAAGCGCGGCGCCGTCCACTTCCACGCCGTCATCCGCATCGACGGCCCCGACGGCGGGGACACCCCGCCTCCCGGGTGGGCCACCGCCGAGCTGCTGACCGACGCCATCCGAGCCGCCGCGACCGCTGTCCGCGTGGACGGCCCGGTCATCGACGGACGCGCGCACGTCTTTGCCCTCGGCCGCCAACTCGACGTACGCACCATCCGTTCCGCCGACTTCGACGGCGGCCAGGAGCTGACCGAACGAGCCGTCGCCGCCTACATCGCCAAGTACGCCACCAAGGGCGCCGAGACCGCCACGGGAGCGCTGGACCGGCCCCTCAAGTTCCTCGCCGAACTCGCCCAGCTCGACATCAGCGATCACGCCCGCCGCCTGATCCGCACCGCGTGACCCTCGGCGCCCGCAAGGACCTGGAAGAACTCCGGCTCCGCGCCTGGGCCCACATGCTCGGCTTCCGCGGCCACTTCTCCACCAAGTCCCGCCGCTACTCCACCACCCTCGGCGCACTCCGCGACGCCCGAGCCGAATGGCGCCGAGCTCAAGCCGTCACCGACGACCAGGCCGCCCCGGACTCGACCCTCGTCCTCACCCACTGGATCTACGCCGGAACCGGCCTCACCGACGCCGAAGCCTGGCTTGCCGAAACCCTCGCACCCGCCCCCGGAACGGAAGGGGAGCCCACCCGTGGCTGAGCGCCATCTATCCGTCGATCAGGTCGCCGAGCTGCTGGGCACGACGCCCTGCTTCCCGCGTCGGCTCATCGAGGAGCGCCGCATCCGGTACGTGAAGGTCGGCCGCCACGTGCGCATCCCGGAAAGCGCGGTCGAGGAGTTCATCACGTCGCACACGGTGCAGCAGGCGGCCTCGCGCTCGCTACGGGAGGGCGGCCTAGTGGCCAACAGCAGAGGGAGGCGCCGCCGCTTCGGTGCGATCAGGCGGTTGCCGTCCGGCCGTTTCCAGGCGCGCTATCCGGGGCCGGACGGTGTGATGCGTCCAGCTCCTTTCACTTTCGAGACGACAGTGGACGCCGATGACTGGCTTGCCGAGAAACAGACGGAGATCCGCCGGGGCGAGTGGAGGGACCGGACGCGGGGGCGGTGGGCTTCCGCGTCTACGCCGATAAGTGGGTGGAGGAACGGGAACTCGCGCCGCTCACGCAGGACCTCTACCGGTACCTCCTCGACAAGCACCTCACGGCCTTCGCTGACCTCGACCTGGACGAGATCACCGCGCCGCGCGTACGCGAGTGGCGGGCTGAACGGCTGCGGAGCACGGGGGCGAAGACGATGACCGCCAAGGCGTACCGACTCCTCAAGGCCGTCATGGAGACGGCGGTCGATGACGAGCTGGTCACCCGGAACCCCTGCCGGATCAAGGGTGCCGGTAAGGAGAAGGCCGCTGAGCGGCGCATCGCCACCGTCGGCCAGGTCGACGCGCTCGCCGAAGCCATGGGGATGCGGTGGCGGCTCATGGTCTATCTCGGGGCGTACGGTCCGCTGCGGCCGGAGGAGCTGGCCGGCCTCCGGCGAAAGGACATCGACCTCGACACCCTGCGAATTCGTGTGCGTGCGGCGGAGCCGGAGCGCATGAACGGGCGACGTGTTCAGGGCGACACCAAGTCCGAGGCCGGGGTGCGGACCGTGGTCCTGCCCGCGTTCCTCCGGCGTTAGCTGCGCTGGCATATGGAGTCGTACGTCGAGCCGGGCCCCAATGGGCTGGTCTTCGTCGGCGAGCGCGGGGCCCCGTTCCGGCGCAGTACCTTCGGGCGGAAGTGGCGCAAGGCTCGGCAGCTTGTCGACGGTCTGCCGGAGGGGTTCCGGTTCTACGACCTTCGTCACACCGGGCACACGCTGTCGACCAGGTCGGGGGCCACGCTCAAAGACACCATGGTCCGCGCCGGACAGTCGTCCGAGAAAGCCGCGTTGATCTATCAGCACTCCGACGACGACCGACAGCGGGAGGTCGCCGCAGGGCTGGACGACACCGTGCGTCGGGTCCGACGAGCGGCCTCCGTCGACGACCCCGACCAAGCGGGCGAGCACCCTTCTGGCACGGATCTGGCACGCAGCGAGTGATCAACGAGGACAGCAAAAAGGCCCGGGTCGTTGACCTGGGCCTTAACTGTGGAGCGGGTGACGAGAATCGAACTCGCGCTCTCAGCTTGGGAAGCTGATGTTCTACCATTAAACTACACCCGCGCAGTACCCCGGTTGAACCGGTTTCGTACCGCCGCACACTCTACCCCATCGCAGGCCCAGGCCGCCCCCGCCCCCGCCCCCGCCCCCGCCCCCGCGCCCGGCTGCGCTGCGTGGGGTCTGGGTGACTGCGGGCGAAGGGAGTTGGGGCGTACGGTGGGGGCCGCCTCGGGGGTGACTCGGGGGCTGCCCGGTGTGCCCGGGGTGCGTGCCCGGTGTGCGTGTCCGGGGGTGTCCGGGTGCCGCGTGGGGGTTTCGTGAGGGGCTCGCGCGAGGCTCGTGCGGGGGGTTCGCGTGGACGGAGTGCCGCCTGGAATGGCGTCCCTTTCATCCCGTAATGTGGCTTTCGCCGTCGGTCGGATGCGGCCCCCGTTCGCGGGTGGACGGCTCTCTTTACGGCTCTGGGGAAAGGGAATCGTGGACTTGATGGAGCGCACCGTCGTCCGTTGTGCCGAAGGGCACGTGTTCAGCACCGCTTCGTTCCCGATGCAGCAGGCCGACCGGCTCGGCCCCGGCCGGCTCATCCGGTGTCCCCGCTGCGCCCGGCTCCGGCACGCCGTGCCGGTGACCTTGGCGAAGCGGTAGCAGAAGTCTGTAGCGGACGATTGAGGAAAGCGCGGCGCGTGCGGCGCGCCGTGGCCGGGGCGCGCGGGGACCGTCCGATTGGGGCGGTCCCGCGCGCTCTGCGTATCCTCGGTGCGTGCTTCTCTCAGACAAGGACATCCGGGCCGAGATCGACGCCGGACGGGTGCGGATCGATCCGTACGACGAATCCATGGTGCAGCCGTCGAGCATCGACGTGCGCCTCGACCGCTACTTCCGGGTGTTCGAGAACCACCGCTACCCGCATATCGATCCGTCCGTCGAACAGGCGGATCTGACCCGGCTCGTCGAGCCGGAGGGGGACGAGCCGTTCATCCTCCACCCGGGGGAGTTCGTGCTCGCCTCCACGTACGAGGTCATCACGCTCCCCGACGACCTCGCCAGCCGCCTCGAAGGCAAGTCGAGCCTCGGCAGGCTCGGGCTCGTGACCCACTCCACCGCCGGATTCATCGACCCGGGGTTCAGTGGCCACGTGACCCTTGAGCTGTCCAACCTCGCCACCCTGCCCATCAAGCTGTGGCCGGGGATGAAGATCGGGCAGCTCTGCATGTTCCGGCTGACCTCCGCCGCCGAGGCCCCCTACGGGTCCGAGCGGTACGGGTCCCGCTACCAGAACCAGCGCGGCCCCACCGCCTCCCGTTCCTTCCTCAACTTCCATCGGACCCAGGTGTGACATCCCCCATGAGTGACGTGCGCGAGAACCTGACGTACGAGAAGTTCGGCGGTGCGATCCGCGAGCTGGCGCAGACCATCGCCGACGACGGGTACGAGCCCGACGTCGTGCTCAGCATCGCGCGCGGCGGTGTCTTCGTCGCGGGCGGACTCGCGTACGCCCTCGACTGCAAGAACATCCACCTGGTGAACGTGGAGTTCTACACCGGGGTCGGGACCACCCTGGACATGCCCGTCATGCTCGCCCCGGTGCCCAACGCCATCGACTTCACCGACAAGAAGGTGCTCATCGCCGACGACGTCGCCGACACCGGCAAGACGCTGAAGCTGGTGCACGACTTCTGCCTCGACGCCGTCGCCGAGGTGCGCTCCGCCGTCATCTATGAGAAGTCCCACTCGCTCGTGAAGTGCGAGTACGTGTGGAAGCGCACCGATGAGTGGATCAACTTCCCATGGAGCGTCGAACCGCCCGTCGTACGGCGGCAGGGACAGGTTCTCGACGCCTGACCGTACATCGACGCGTTCATGCGTCGGGCCCCGGTGAGCTTGTGCTCGCCGGGGCCCTACTCGTGTACGGGAGGCTCGTGTACGGGAGGCTCGTGCACGGGAGCGTGCGCGCCGCCCGCGTGCCTCAGAACGTACCGAGCTTGATGATCGACAGGATCGCCAGGAGCTGGATCGCCGACGCGCCGAGCGCCCGCGGCCACGGCAGGTCGTGCGACTTGCTCACCATGAGGGTGAGCAGCGCGCCCGCGGCCAGCCAGGTGGCCCAGCCGAGGAGCTGGACGAAGCTGTTGCCGCCGCCGAGGAACAGGGCGACGATGACGCGCGGCGCGTCCGTGATCGCCATGATCAGCATGGAGAGGCCGACCGTCGGCTGCCAGGCGCCGTTGCCGCCGAACTGCCGGGCGAGCGAGTGCGTGACGATGCCGAGGATGAACGCGCTGAGGGAGATCGCGACGCCCGTGGTGAGGACGTAGGGGACCGCCGTGGACAGCGTGGCGTTCAGTACGTCCTCGCGGGCCTCGTCGAAGCCGAAGACGGCGAGCAGGCCGTAGAGGAACGTGACGACGACGGCCGGGACCCACATCGCGTAGTCCCGCATCTGCATGAAGGTCGGTACCGGGCGCAGCACGATGCCGCGCAGCAGGTCCTTCCAGTGCAGCTTCGGGCCGATGGGTCCTGGCGGGGCCTGGCCCGCGTGGTAGGTGTCCCCGTCGTTGTACGGGTCCTCGCCCAGGGAGAAGGCCTGGGTGTTGCCGGGGTTGTTGGCGGCGTACGGGTCGTGCCCGCCGCCGTGGCCATGACCGGGGCCGCCGTGACCGCCGACGGGACCACCGTGGCCTCCGTGGCCGCCGGGACCTCCGGGACCCGCGTGGCCGCCGGGGTGACCTCCCTGACCTCCCTGACCACCCTGGCCGCCCTGGGGACCGAAGTACTCCGGTTCGCCGTGGCCGCCCGGAGGCTGGGGCCACTGCTGGGCGCTCCCGTAGTGCTGACCGCCGCCCTGGGGGTTCCTCTGCGGGCCGCCGCCGTACTGGCCGGGGCCCGGGCCCCCGTACACGGGCGGGTACCCGTACGGGGCCTGGCCGCCCTGGGGGGCCTGCTGCCCGTACGGGTCCTGCCGGGGTCCCTGCTGACCGCCGCCCTGGCCCGGGTGCCCTCCCTGGTGCGGTCCCTGTCGGGGTCCTTGCTGTGCGCGGTTGTCCCGGCCGCCGCGTCCGCTCCTGAATCCAGCCACGGAATCGAACGTACCCGGTCTGGCGGGGCGGGGTCGTCCCTCCTGTGGAGGAGAGCGGCTTTGCGGCCGACCTGTGACAACCCCTAGGGGGACCCGGAGGGGACAGCCCCAGGTCAGCGTCCGCTGTCGCCGCCGCGCAGGCGCACGGTCGGCCTCGGGGGTGTGGGCCGGCCCCCGCGCGGGGGTGTCGCGGGGGCGGCGGTCCTTGGGGGCGGCAGGGGTCGGTCGGCGACGCCACGCTGCGACCGGCCCCACCCGCCTTGCCGTACGTGACGACGACGGCGCCCGCGTGCTTCTTGCCGCTCACGTAGGTGACGGCTGCGGACGGGGGGCGGCCACCCTGGTCGCCCCCGCGAGGCGGAGCTTGCCGGGGCGGGGTGTGAAGGTTGCGTGGTGGAGGTGGGGAGTTTGCGTGTTGTGACCTTGAGGGCGCCGAGATCTGCAAGGGGGCGTATTCGGCGTAACTTCCGTTGAAATCCGGCCGGATGAGGCAGGTCGGCGAGTGACGGAGGCGCTGCGGCACATGCTCTGGGCAAGAGCGTTTGCCCGGGGGCGGGCGTCGAGTGCAGCTAACAGGGGGGATCACGATGGACAAGGGACGCCGGGGCCGCCGACGGGCCGTGACAGGGGGAACCGTCCTGGTGGCGGTGGCGGTGGCGGCGGTGGCGGCACTTGGGGCGCCGTCAGCTCTCGCGGGAGAGGTGTCCGCGGGCGGGGGTGCGGGAGCGCGGGCCGAGCAGCCCGGGTTCCTGGAGCCGTCCGACATGCCGCCGGACCCGTTCTCGGCGTGGTACGGGACGGGCGGCCCGGCCGCGGGCATGCCGGGCTCCCCGCGCTGCGTGGACGGCTCCTTCCCGTTCCCGGAGAACGATCTCTGGTCGGCCTCGTACAGCACTCCCGAGACCGCGAGCGCGGAGCAGGTGGTCGTCGTCCTGCCGAGCGAGGCCGAGGCCGCCGCCTTCGCGGAGCGCGTCGACGCGGCGCTCGCCCGCTGCGAGGCCACCCTGGAGGCGGAGTATCCCGATAGGGACGTGACGTACTGGGACCACGGCCGGGTCGACGTCGAGGAGGGCGCCCATGTGCACGGCGCCGGGTACCAGGGCTTCCACGGGTACCAGAACATCCTGTCATCGGTGGGACGCGACGGTGCCGTGGTCACCATCGTGACCTGGGAGAGCAACTGGGGCTCCCCGCCGGTGGCCGCCTTCAAGGAGACGACGCGTACGGCGGTGAACAAGCTGTACTGAGGCCCCGCTCGGCTTCGCCGGGCGGTTACGGGGGAGCACGGG
Organism: Streptomyces aureocirculatus; assembly: GCF_000720475.1. Lineage (GTDB taxonomy): Bacteria > Actinomycetota > Actinomycetes > Streptomycetales > Streptomycetaceae > Streptomyces > Streptomyces aureocirculatus. The sequence continues at coordinate 239,048 of NZ_JOAP01000008.1, read as the reverse complement.
GGCACGGGGGAACACGGGGGAAGCACGGGGGATATGGGTACGGGCCCGCGCCGGGCAGGCGCGGGCCCGTGGTCCGTTCCGGGAGGGCGGGCCTGTGGTCCGTTCGCACGCGGGGGCGGCGGCGTGGTCGGGCGTGCGCCACGTCTCCTCTACCGTCATGGGTGTGACAGCGATCACCATGAAGCCGGGGGCTCCTCGATGACCACGCTCAACGAGAACAAGCAACTGCTCACCGCCTGGCTCGCGGGAGCCGACCCGCTGCCGGACGCGGTGCATGCCGCGTGGGCGGAACGGGGCATGGCCCTGCTTCCCCTGGGGCGCCGCTTCGACGCCATCCGCGTACCCGCCGAGCGCATACACGCCGCCGTCAACAGCAGCGAACCCCGGACCGTGGCCGAGTTCCTCGGGGGTTGGCTCGCCGGTCCTGTCATCCGTGACATCCGCAGCGGGCTCGGGCCCTACTACGTCCTCATCGGCACCGGCTCCCCCTGGAACGGGGCCGAGGAGCGGCTCAGCACCAACACCTTCCTCGGTGTGCCGCGGCTCGGGCGCCCGGTGTCGATGCTCACCCGGTGGGTGGTGCCGCCGTCGGCTCCCGGCGTCCTGTGCGACACCGCGCACCTGAGCGCGCTGCTCCGCACGGCCGAGGCCCTCCGGGTGGTGGAGCCGTGAGCCTTGGCTGCGCCCGGGGGAGCTCCGCCCTGGGCCCCGTCACGGGTGACTTTTCCGTCCGGGGAAACGGGGTGCCGCCCATCGCGCTGCGCGCTCGTCCTCAAACGCCGGACGGGCTGGAATTGTGCTGCTCGGGGTGCTGCTCTTCGCGCTGCGCGCTCGTCCTCAAGCGCCGGACGGGCTGGGATTGTGCTGCTCGGGGTGCTGCTCTTCGCGCTGTGCGCTCGTCCTCAAGCGCCGGACGGGCTGGGATTGTGCTGCTCGGGGTGCTGCTCTTCGCGCTGCGCGCTCGTCCTCAAGCGCCGGACGGGCTGGAACTCACCTGAGCGCCGCCACGGTGAGACCCGCAGCCGAGAAACCGAACGCGAAGGGCCGGTGCCGCCCCCAGGCGGAACCGGCCCCCGAACGCTTACGCACCGGCGGGTTACTTCGCCGGTTCCGGCTCCGGCGCGTCCGCCGGCTCCTCCTGGCCCGCCGGGTCCACCGGCGTCTTGACGGAGTCCAGCAGGAGCTGGGCGACGTCGACGACCTGGAGGGACTCCTTGGCGGCGCCTTCGTTCTTCTTGCCGTTGACGGAGTCGGTGAGCATGACGAGGCAGAACGGGCAGGCAGTCGACACGATGTCCGGGTTGAGGGACAGCGCCTCGTCGACCCGCTCCGTGTTGATGCGCTTGCCGATGCGCTCCTCCATCCACATCCGCGCGCCACCGGCACCGCAGCAGAAGCCGCGCTCCTTGTGGCGGTGCATCTCCTGCTGGCGCAGGCCGGGGACCTTGTCCATGATCTCGCGCGGGGGCGTGTAGATCTTGTTGTGGCGGCCCAGGTAGCACGGGTCGTGGTAGGTGATGAGGCCCTCGACCGGGGTCACCGGGACCAGCTTGCCCTCGTCGATGAGGTGCTGGAGCAACTGGGTGTGGTGGATGACCTCGTAGTCGCCGCCGAGCTGCGGATACTCGTTGCCGAGGGTGTTGAGGCAGTGCGGGCAGGTCGCGACGATCTTCTTCGCGGACTTCGGCTTCCTCGACTCGTCGGTGACCTTGCCGTCGTCGTCCGTCTCCTCGCCGAAGGCGGCGTTGAGGGACATCACGTTCTCCGCGCCCAACTGCTGGAACAGCGGCTCGTTGCCGAGGCGGCGGGCCGAGTCACCGGTGCACTTCTCGTCGCCGCCCATGATGGCGAACGTGACGCCCGCCATGTGCAGGAGTTCCGCGAAGGCCTTCGTCGTCTTCTTCGCGCGGTCCTCAAGGGCGCCCGCGCAGCCGACCCAGTAGAGGTACTCGACCTCGGTGAGATCCTCGATGTCCTTGCCGACGACCGGCACCTCGAAGTCGACTTCCTTCGTCCACTCCAGGCGCTGCTTCTTCGCCAGACCCCAGGGGTTGCCCTTCTTCTCCAGGTTCTTGAGCATCGTGCCCGCCTCGGAGGGGAAGGCACTCTCGATCATCACCTGGTAGCGGCGCATGTCGACGATGTGGTCGATGTGCTCGATGTCGACCGGGCACTGCTCGACGCAGGCGCCGCAGGTGGTGCAGGACCACAGGACGTCCGGGTCGATGACACCGCCCTCTTCGAGGGTGCCGACGAGGGGGCGCTCGGCCTCCGCGAGGGCGGTGGCGGGGACGTCGGCGAGCTGTTCGGCCGTCGCCTTCTCCTCGCCCTCCATCGACTTGCCGCCGCCCGCGAGCAGGTACGGGGCCTTGGCGTGCGCGTGGTCGCGCAGCGACATGATCAGGAGCTTCGGGGAGAGCGGCTTGCCGGTGTTCCAGGCGGGGCACTGCGACTGGCAGCGGCCGCACTCGGTGCAGGTGGAGAAGTCAAGGAGGCCCTTCCAGGAGAACTGCTCGACCTGGCTGACGCCGAAGACGGTGTCCTCGTCCGGGTCCTCCCAGTCGATCTCCTTGCCCTCTGACGTCATCGGGAGCAGCGCGCCGAGCGAGGCGGAGCCGTCGGCCTTGCGCTTGAACCAGATGTTGGGGAACGCCAGGAAGCGGTGCCAGGCCACGCCCATGTCGGTCTTCAGGGCCACCGTGATCATCCAGATGAAGGACGTGGCGATCTTCAGGCCCGCGAAGAAGTAGGTCAGGTTCTGCAGGGTGGAGACGTCCAGGTCCTGGAACGCCGAGACCAGGGGGTACGAGAGGAAGAACGAGGCCTCGTAGCCGTCCACATGGTGCTGGGCGCCCTCCAGGGCGTGCAGTGTGAAGATGCAGACGCCGACGACGAGGATGACCGACTCGACGAAGTACGCCTGGCCGGTGTTGGAACCCGCGAAGCGGGACTTGCGGCCCGGCCGGTCCGGCCTGTTCAACTGGCGGATGACGATGAGCGTCAGGATGCCGAGCACGGTCATCGTGCCGAGGAACTCGACGAAGACGTTGTAGGGCGCCCAGTCGCCGATGAGCGGCAGCATCCAGTCGGCCTTGAAGAGCTGGCCGATGGCGTTCACGATCGTGAGCAGCAGGGAGAAGAAGCCCACCGCCACGAACCAGTGCGCGACGCCGACGACACCCCACTTGTTCATCCGCGTATGGCCCAGGAACTCCCTGGCCACGGTGAGGGTCCGCAGTACGGGATCGTTGCTCCTCGTCCCGGCGGGCACCGGCCTGCCGAGCATCATGAAGCGGAAGATCTGCACGATGGCACGCCCGAACAGGGCGACGCCGACTGCGATGAGGACCAGCGACACGATGATCGCGGCGAGTTGCATTTCGGGGCTCCTCGGGCCTGCGAGGGTGGGCAATCCAAGCGGTCAGGCTATTACTAAGCGGTAACTTATGCAGTCCGTCCGAGACTACCCACTTACCTCGCCGCACTGTAGCCAGCCGAGCGGTGATCTGCGTCGCTCAGGGCCCTGGCAGGTGGGATTACGTGGGCGATGTGCGGGCGATGCACGGGCGCGCCCCGGCCTTGCGCGTAAGGAGCGGATAAGAGTTGAGTCGAGGTGACTCAGCTCTGTTGACTCGGCGGGACGAGTGAGGCACCCTTGAGTCAGTTCCACTCAAGAAGTTATCTGGAGGCATCGAAATGGCACGTGCGGTCGGCATCGACCTGGGCACGACTAACTCCGTCGTCAGCGTTCTGGAGGGCGGCGAGCCCACCGTCATCACCAACGCCGAGGGTGCCAGGACCACGCCGTCCGTCGTCGCCTTCGCGAAGAACGGTGAGGTGCTTGTCGGCGAGGTGGCCAAGCGCCAGGCGGTCACCAACGTCGACAGGACCATCCGCTCCGTCAAGCGCCACATGGGCACTGACTGGAAGGTGGACATCGATGACAAGAACTTCAACCCCCAGCAGATCAGCGCCTTCATCCTGCAGAAGCTGAAGCGCGACGCCGAGTCGTATCTGGGTGAGAAGGTCGCGGACGCCGTCATCACCGTCCCGGCGTACTTCAACGACTCCGAGCGCCAGGCCACCAAGGAGGCCGGTGAGATCGCGGGTCTGAACGTCCTGCGCATCGTCAACGAGCCCACCGCCGCCGCCCTGGCCTACGGCCTCGACAAGGACGACCAGACGATTCTCGTCTTCGACCTCGGTGGCGGCACCTTCGACGTCTCGCTCCTGGAGATCGGCGACGGCGTCGTCGAGGTGAAGGCCACCAACGGCGACAACCACCTCGGTGGTGACGACTGGGACCAGCGCGTCGTCGACTACCTGGTCAAGCAGTTCAACAACGGCCACGGCGTGGACCTGGGCAAGGACAAGATGGCGCTCCAGCGCCTGCGCGAGGCCGCCGAGAAGGCGAAGATCGAGCTCTCGTCCTCGACCGAGACCACGATCAACCTGCCCTACATCACGGCCTCCGCCGAGGGCCCGCTGCACCTGGACGAGAAGCTCACGCGCGCCCAGTTCCAGCAGCTCACGTCCGACCTCCTGGAGCGCTGCAAGACGCCGTTCCACAACGTCATCAAGGACGCGGGCATCGCCCTCTCCGAGATCGACCACGTCGTTCTCGTCGGTGGCTCCACCCGCATGCCGGCCGTCGCCGAGCTCGTCAAGGAGCTGACCGGCGGCAAGGAGGCCAACAAGGGTGTGAACCCGGACGAGGTCGTCGCCATCGGCGCCTCGCTCCAGGCCGGTGTCCTCAAGGGTGAGGTCAAGGACGTCCTGCTCCTCGACGTGACCCCGCTGTCCCTCGGCATCGAGACCAAGGGCGGCATCATGACCAAGCTGATCGAGCGGAACACCACGATTCCGACGAAGCGCTCCGAGATCTTCACGACGGCCGAGGACAACCAGCCGTCCGTCCAGATCCAGGTCTACCAGGGCGAGCGCGAGATCGCGGCGTACAACAAGAAGCTCGGCATGTTCGAGCTGACCGGTCTGCCCCCGGCGCCCCGCGGCGTCCCGCAGATCGAGGTCTCCTTCGACATCGACGCCAACGGCATCATGCACGTGACCGCGAAGGACCTCGGCACGGGCAAGGAGCAGAAGATGACCGTCACCGGTGGCTCCTCGCTGCCGAAGGACGAGGTCAACCGGATGCGCGAAGAGGCCGAGAAGTACGCGGACGAGGACCACGCCCGCCGCGAGGCCGCCGAGTCCCGCAACCAGGGCGAGCAGCTCGTCTACCAGACGGAGAAGTTCCTCAAGGACAACGAGGACAAGGTCCCTGCCGACGTCAAGACCGAGGTCGAGACCGCCGTCGGCGAGCTGAAGGAGAAGCTCAAGGGCGAGGACACCGCGGAGATCCGCACGGCCACGGAGAAGGTCGCGGCCGTCTCCCAGAAGCTGGGCCAGGCCATGTACGCCGACGCCCAGGCCGCGCAGGGCGCCGCCGGTGCCGAGGGTGCCGCTCCCGGCGCCGAGGCCCCGAACATGTCCAAGGACGACGACGTCGTCGACGCCGAGATCGTCGACGACGAGAAGCCCGGTGACGCGAAGGGCGGCGCTGCCTGATGACGGAGGAGACCCCGGGTTTCGGCGACGGCGCCGAGCAGCCCGACGTCCCCTCCGCCGGCGCCACCCCTGACGAGAAGGCGGCGCAGGCCGACGGGCCCTCCACCGAGGAGGGCCCGGCGGCCCCGGCCGGGGACGCAAGCCAGGCAGCGGGCCTGACCGCCCAGTTGGACCAGGTCCGCACGGCGCTCAACGAGCGCACCGCAGACCTCCAGCGGCTGCAGGCCGAGTACCAGAACTACCGTCGGCGCGTCGAGCGCGACAAGGTGACGGTCAAGGAGATCGCCGCGGCGAACCTCCTGACCGAGCTGCTCCCCACGCTCGACGACGTCGGCCGCGCGAGGGAGCACGGCGAGCTGGTCGGTGGCTTCAAGTCGGTCGCCGAGTCGCTCGAGACCGTCGTCGCCAAGATGGGTCTGCAGCAGTTCGGCAAGGAGGGCGAGCCCTTCGACCCGACGATCCACGAAGCGCTGATGCACAGCTATGCGCCGGACGTCACGGAGACGACGTGCGTCGCGATTCTCCAGCCGGGGTATCGCATCGGCGAGCGGATCGTGCGTCCCGCGCGGGTCGCGGTCGCCGAGCCGCAGCCCGGTGCGCAGACGGTGAAGTCCGAGGCGTCCGAGGACGGCGAGAGCACGCCCGCGGAGCCGGAGGACAAGGCCGACGGCGCCCCCGAGAGCACGGACGGCAAGGACGGCAAGGAGAGCGGTGGCCCGGACGAGGGCTGACGCCGAGACGGACGGCGGCTCCGGCGCCGAGGGCGACCTCGGCGCCGGCGCCCGCCGGATGACAAGGAAGGAGGGGCGTCGGGGATGAGCACCAAGGACTTCATCGAGAAGGACTACTACAAGGTCCTCGGCGTCCCCAAGGACGCCACCGAAGCCGAGATCAAGAAGGCGTACCGGAAGCTCGCCCGCGAGAACCACCCGGACGCCAACACGGGCAACGCCAAGGCCGAGGAGCGCTTCAAGGAGATCTCCGAGGCGAACGACATCCTCGGCGACCCGAAGAAGCGCAAGGAGTACGACGAGGCGCGCGCGCTCTTCGGCAACGGCGGATTCAGGCCGGGCCCCGGAGGCGCCGGCGGCGGATCGTTCAACTTCGACCTGGGGGACCTCTTCGGAGGCGGCGCCCCGGGCGGGGGTACGGCCGGCGCGGGCGGCTTCGGGGGCGGCCTCGGTGACGTCTTCGGGGGCCTGTTCAACCGCGGCGGCGCGACCGCGGGGAGCCGCACCCAGCCGCGCCGCGGCCAGGACGTCGAGTCCGAGGTCACCCTGAGCTTCACGGAGGCGGTGGACGGCGCGACGGTTCCGCTGCGCATGTCGTCGCAGGCCCCGTGCAAGGCGTGCTCGGGCACCGGCGACAAGAACGGCACGCCGCGCGTCTGCCCGACGTGCGTGGGCACGGGCCAGGTCTCGCGCGGCGGTGGCGGCGGCTTCTCGCTGACCGACCCCTGCGTGGACTGCAAGGGCCGCGGCCTCATCGCGCAGGACCCCTGCGAGGTGTGCAAGGGCTCGGGCCGCGCGAAGTCCTCGCGCACGATGCAGGTGCGCATCCCCGCGGGCGTCTCCGACAGCCAGCGGATCCGGCTGCGCGGCAAGGGCGGACCCGGCGAGCGGGGCGGCCCGGCCGGTGACCTGTACGTGGTCGTGCACGTCGACGCCCACCCGGTCTTCGGCCGCAAGGGCGACAACCTGACGGTGACCGTGCCGGTGACGTACGCGGAAGCGGCGCTCGGCGGCGAGGTCAAGGTGCCCACCCTGGGCGGCCCCTCCGTCACCCTGAAGCTGCCCCCGGGCACGCCCAACGGCCGCACCATGCGCGCTCGCGGCAAGGGCGCGATCCGCAAGGACGGCACCCGCGGCGACCTGCTCGTGACGGTGGAGGTCGCGGTGCCGACCACGCTGTCGCCCGCCGCGCAGGAAGCCCTTGAGGCGTACCGCGACGCGACTGCGGACACCGATCCGCGGGCAGAACTGTTCAAGGCCGCGAAGGGAGCGTGACCTCATGGAGCGGGACGGCCGCCGACGCAACCCGTATCAACTGACGGACGAGACCCCGGTGTACGTCATCTCGGTGGCGGCCCAGCTCTCCGGCCTGCATCCGCAGACCCTCAGGCAGTACGACCGCCTGGGCCTGGTCTCGCCCGACCGCACCGCGGGCCGGGGCCGGCGGTATTCCGCCCGCGACATCGAACTGCTGCGCACCGTGCAGCAGTTGTCGCAGGAGGAAGGCATCAACCTGGCGGGCATCAAGCGCATCATCGAGCTGGAGAACCAGGTCGCGGCGCTGCAGTCCAGGGTGGCCGAGCTGTCGTCGGCCGTCGAGGGCGCCGCGGCGGCGATGCAGCAGCGCGAGGCCGCGGTGCACGCCTCGTACCGCAGGGACCTGGTGCCCTATCAGGACGTCCAGCAGGCGAGCGCGCTCGTGGTGTGGCGGCCGAAGAGATCGACGGAGCCGTGAGCGGAGCGGGCGCGCGCTCCTGAGGCGGCGCAGCCCCTGAGGCGGCGCACCCCCTGAGGCGATGACGCACGGGCCGGGAGATCCCTCGCGGGAGCTCCCGGCCCTGTCGCGTGCGGACTAGTTGTGCACGGTCTCGATCTGCGACGCCTCGGACTCGTTCCCGGCAGCGTCGGTACCGGTCACGTAGTACATGTAGGGCCGGTCCTCCTCCAGCGGCCCGAGGTCGCGGAACGACGTCGTGCCGGTCGTACCCACCTTCGTCGCCGGGTTGGTGGGGGACGTGGACCGGTACACCGTGTACGACACGGCGTCCGTGCCGCCGCCGCGCCAGACCAGCGGCACCCCGGGCCCCGCGCCCTTGCGCGCGGTGACGTCCTGGGGCGGCAGGGGGGCGAGGGTGTCGCGGGTGGCCCGTGCGACGGACGAGTACGGCGATACCTGCGAGGACGTTCCCAGGGCCCGCACCTTGTACCTGTACGCCACGTCGGGCACGGCCTTGTCGTCGGTGAACCTCGTCGACGTCACCGTGCCGATACGGGAGTACGCGCCGCCCGCGGCCGGGGCCCGGTGCACCTCGTACTTCCGCGCGCCCGTGGAGGCCGCCCAGGACAGGGAGTTGGCGTCCCGCCCGGACTCGGCCGTGAACTTCGCCGGGGCCTTGAGGGGGGCGGCAGCGGCGGCTGCGCCGGTCTCCCCGGAGGAGCCGGAAGCGGTGGCCGGGGCGCCGAGGGTGGCCGTGAGCCCAGCGGCGAGAACCGCTGCCGCGGCGGCCGCGGGGACGAACCAGGCTTTGCGGTCGCGCCGGGGGGCGGGCGCGGGTCGGTGCTGTTGGAACACGACTGGAGTTCCCTTCCGTTGCACGGGAGAAGCGGGAGACAGACGTGGGGGGAGGGGCGTGCCGTGGGGGCAAGGCACCCTAACCGAGGCCCCTCGGGGGAACGGAGGCGGCCCGCCCGAACTCCTTATAGTTGGGCGCAGCGAGACGCTGCGTGACGAGGGACCGGGGGACATTCATGGCCATGGTGGGGCTGTTCTGGATCGCCGAGGGCGATGTGTACGTGGGCTCCAAGCCGTCGGGCCTCGCTCCCGGGGTGCGTCTGACACCGGAGGGCGTCACGGGGCTCGGCCACCAGCAGGCGGGCCTGTGGCTCTGGGACGACGTACGTAGCCTCACCGTCGAGGACGTTCCCGTGAAGTCCCTGAAGCGGCAGGTGGGCGTGGTCGTCGATCTGGCGCTCTCGGTGGGCCTCGGCGGCGGCGACGAGGCGCCGACGATGACGGTGTGCGTGGGGATGCCCGATGAGGAGATCGAGCTGACGGCGTACGTCGCCGCGGCCTCCGGTTACAGCCAGAAGGAGTACGACCTGTCCCGCGCCCTGCTCTCCCGGCTCACCGAGGGCGCCGCCACGCTCCTGACGACGCTGGACGCGATGGCCGCGTGGGGCCGCGCGCACGAGGGCGGCACGCCCCGCAGGGACGAGCGGGAGCGGCTGCTCAGCGAGTGGGCGGGCGAGAACGCGACGCGTGCCTGAGGCAGTCGCGTACGGCGCTGTGCGGGCCGCCCGCGAGTGCCTGAGGCAGCCGCGGTACGGCGCTGTGCGGGCCGCCCGCGGTGAGCCGGGGCGCTCACGTCCCCCGTGGCCGTGAGCGCCCCGGCCGGCCACGGGAAATAGCCGAACCGGGGCGACCCTTAGGGAAGCGCGGCTCTGCGGGGGGAGACCACTACAGAGCCACCTCGCGGCCGGGACCGGGCCGGTTCCAGTTCCGCTTGCGGGACTGGCCGTTCCTTGCCGCTGTCACTACGATGCAACGCCCGCGCACGCTCCGCCACCGTCATCTTGTTGCGGTGCAACGGGCGGGGGTGGGCGCAAATGGGTCCATTTCCGGACGTAAGTGATGCAGTTCTCCGGATGCAGGTGGTTCAGTTCGGGCAGCCGGGGCCCAGGATGCCCGAGCGGCCGATGAGGTATCCGAGTTGGGTGCGTCCTGTGCTGCCCAGGGTGCGGGCGAGCTTCGCGATGTGGACCCGTACGGTGCGCACGTTCATGCCGAGCCGGTCGGCGATGCCGGCGTCCGTGAGGCCCTCGACGAGGAGCTCCGCGATGGTCCGCTGCCGGGCGGTCACCCCGTCCCTCGTGGGCTGGGGGGCGGCCGGGTGCGGGTACATCGGGGTGGCGAGGCGCCAGAGCCGGTCGAAGAGGGCGGCCAGGTGGCCGACGACGGCCGGGGTACGGATCTCCAGGGCCTCGGAGAAGTCCGGGGCGCCCGGCACGAAGGCCACCGTGCGGTCGAACACCACCAGTTGCTCGGGCACTTCGCTCAGCGTGCGCACCTCCACGTCGCCCTCCAACCGCTCGAAGTGCGCGATCACGGGCAGGGCGTGCCGGGTGGTGTGCTGGTAGAGGGTGCGCATCCGGCAGCCCCGCGACAGCAGGGCCTGCTCCCGGGACGGCGCGGTGCCGAGGTCCGAGACGGGCCGGAAGCCGCCCGGCTGGATGGTGAGGACCTCCCGGGCACACCGGGACGCGGCCTCGTCGAGCGCGGCGGCGGTCCTCTCGGGGCAGGGGGCGGGGGCGGCCCTGAGGGGGCCAGGGACGCCGTGGAGCGCCGTACCGGGCCCCGCGTAGGGCCTCGGGACGCCGGCACCGGTGGAGAGGCCGAGCAAGGGCGTGAACGCCGCCGTCAGCTCCGCCTCACGCCGGCGTTCACGGCCGACCTCCTCCTCGAACCCGCGCAGCAGCCGCAGCAGGGCCCCGGCGGGCTCGCTCGGCAGCAGCCACTGGAGGTCGTCGGGGTCCGGGTGCAGAAGCCCGAAGTCCACGAGGCACGGCACCGCTTCGGCCTCCCGGCCGTGCACACGGCCCGCGCGCAGGGCACGGGCGTACAGGGCCGAGGCGGGCGCGCACAGGTGCCCGGGACCGTGCGGCCGGTGCCGGGCACCACCTTGCCCACTCGCCTCGTCCCGGGCGTGCTCTGTGTCGTCCCGCGCCTGTTCGGGGGTGTCCCGGGTGTGCTCTGCGTCGTCCCGGGTGTGCTCCTGGGCGTCCCGCGCGTGTTCGGGGGCGTCCCGAGCGTGCTCTGCGTCGTCCCGGGTGTGCTCCTGGGCGTCCCGCGCCTGTTCGGGGGTGTCCCGAGCGTGCTCTGGGGCACCCCGCGCGGGCCCCGCGTCCCATCCGGTCCGTGCGGGCTCCTTCTCGTACGGTCTCCACTCCACGGGCATGGCCGTGCCACCTCCAGGGGGGTCGGGCACGCGCCGTCCGGCTAGACGTGTCGGTCCAGGATGCCCGAGCGGCCGATGAGGAAGCCGAGTTGGGTGCGGCTGCTGCTGCCGAGCAGGCCCGCGAGCTTGGCGACGTGCAGCCGGACGGTGCGTACATTCATGTCAAGGCGGTGCGCGATCTCCGCGTCGGTGTGGCCCTCGGTGAGCATGCGGGCGATGACGCGCTGGACCTGGCTGACCGCGTGGACCGGCGGTCGCGGTGTGTCGTCGCGGTACAGGGGTGTGGCGAGGCGCCACATGATGTCGAAGGCCGTGGCCAGATAGCCGACCAGGGCCGGTGAGCGCAGTTCGAAGACGATGCCGCCGTCGTCGACGGCCGGGATGAAGGCGATGGTGCGGTCGAAGACGAGCAGACAGGGCGGGAGTTCGTCGAGGGTGCGGACCTCGCAGGACAGGACGGGCCGGTCCGGGTGCGCGCGCCCCGGCAGCGAGTCGAAGGCGGACTCCGGCCGGGACAGCGTACGCAGGCGGCCCCCGCGTTCGGCGAAGTCGGCCATGCGCCAGGGCTCGTTGTGGGGCAGCATCTGCGGTCGGTCAGGGTCGCCCGGGTGGATGCCGAGCGCCTCGTGCGAGGCGTCCGCGAGGGCCTGCCGGACGGCCCGCCTGATACGGGTCGTCCCCTTGAGCACGGTGACGAGGGACGCCGTGGTGTCGGGGACGGCTGCGGGGGCGAGCTGGAGGAAGGGTTCGAAGGCGGAGGCGAGCCGCGACGCCCGCCCGCGCTGCCGGGCGACCCGCGCCTCGATACCCGCGAGGAGCCGGGGCAGGGCCACCAGGGGCGGGGTGGGGAGCAGCCAGGCAGGGTCGTCGGCCCGCGGGTGCAGGAGCCCGGAGTCGAGGAGGCAGGGCGCGTCGGCGACGGACTCGCGGTGCAGCCCGCACTCGCGCAGGGCACGCGCGTACAGTGCCCGGCCCGCCTCGCACAGCTCCTCCGGCTCGTGCGGCACATGCCGGCGGTCGGAAGGGGCGCCGCCGCGTGCGGGCGCCGCCATCCGGAGCCGGGTGGCACGCTCGGTCGCGGCCGGGAAGGGCGCCACCGCCTGCGCCGCTGCGTCCTGCACAGGCTTCCCCCTACTCGGTCTGGGGCGTTGGCGCGAATGACGGACGTCACACGTGTCGTCATCCTTGTCAACGGGGCAACGGTTTTTCAATGGCGGGGTTATCGCTTGCGATGCCCGCCCAATTATTCAAAGTTAAATGTGTGTGGGGTCGGTGAGGCGGAGCGTCGCCGTGCTGTGGCACTGAACACAGTCGGGCGTACGCGGGCGTCGACGAAGATGACGTCCATGGACCTTCCTGTCGACCTCGCCGTCCTTGCCGACGACAGCCTGTACTTGTGGGCGCCCCGCGGTGCCGCGGGCTCCTGGGGCCTGGCCAACTGCCTGCTCATCACCTCCGGAAACTCCGGAAACTCCGGAACCTCGGCAACAGAAGCCGCGCTCATCGACACGCCCTACGACACGCGCATGACCAAGGCGCTCATCGCGGCGGCCGGCCGTGTGCTGCCCGAAGGGGCCCGGGTCCGTACCGTCGTCAACACCCACGCCAACGGGGACCACTGCTTCGGCAACGGGTTCTTCCCCGGCGCGGAGATCATCAGTACCGATGCCAGCCTCGAACGCCACCGCTGCGGTGAGATCTCGCCCCAGGAGATGCAGTACCTGGTGCACGCCAGCGACCCGCGGGAGCCGCTCGGCTGGTACGCGCGCGATCGCTTCGGCGCCTACGACTACACCGGCATCACCGTCGTACCGCCCACGCTGACCTTCAGCGGCAGCCACGACTTCCTGGTGGGCGACACCGAGGTGCGCCTGATCGAGGTGGGCCCGGCCCACACGTCCGGCGACCTGATCGTGCACCTGCCGCAGCACGGCGTGGTGGCCGCGGGCGACGTCATCTTCTCCGGCGACCACCCCGCGCACTGGGAGGGACCGCTCGCCGAGGTGGTGCGGGCCTGCGAGACCGTGCTCGCGCTCGACCCGCGGTGGATCGTCCCCGGGCACGGTGAGCTGATGGGACAGGACGGCGTCCGCGCCTACATCGGCTATCTCCGGGACCTCGAAGGCGAGATCAAGGAGCGGCACGGCAGGGGACTCGGCGCGTACGAGGCCGCCTGCGACATCCTCGCGGCAGGCTTCCATCCGTCCCTGGGTGCCCCGGAGCGCGTCGTCATGCTGACGTTCGTCGAGTACCACCACCTCGGCGGCACCGGAGACGCCCTGGGCATGGCCGAGCTGGCGGGCCACGCGGCCCGCTGGGCCCACGCGCGTCAGGGGGTGCCCTCCCGCGCGTAGTGCCGCGTCCCCGGGCCGCCGCGCCCTCCGAACCGGCAGCCGATTACGATCTGTTGGTCGATGACTCGTTTGGGTTTATGGTGCAGACACCGTGGGCGCGGCACGCCAGTCATGCGGACGGGGAAGGGGGAACCGCGGTGGACGAGGACGCGCTGCGGCGAATACTCAAAGAACTACGTTCCAGAATCATGCCCGCGGAAGTAGGACTGACCCCCAAGCCGTCGGGGCGTCCTGGTCCGCGGGTCGCCGGACTCGCCCAGCCCGACATGGACATCCTGATGAACCGCGCGGTGGGGACCTACCACCGGTTCGAGAGCGGAAAGATGTCGCCGCGGGACGACTATCTGCGCCAGGTCGCCCGGCTCCTGCGCATGACCGAGGACGAGTTCACGCAGGTGTATCTGCTCTCCCTCGGGCAGCGGCCGCCCCACCCCCTGGACCCGAGCGGCGGTGTCACGATGCCCGCCGCGGGCGCCTGGCAGCGGGCCGTCAACGGCCAGCGCGAAATCGCGTACGTCAGCAACGTCCAGTGGGACCTCGTCGCGTACAACCAGCCTTTCGCCGACATCTTCGAGGGCGGCACACCGCCGGAGAACACGATGCGCTGGATGGCTCTCGCCGATGAGGCACGGGACTACATTCTGACCGACTGGGAGACCCGCTGGGCTCCTGGAATACTCAACCAGATCAGGCTCGCGCACATCCAGCACCCGGAGAACGACGCTCTCGCCCAGTTGCACAGGGACGTCCAGAGGGACAAACACACGGGCCCGATCTACGAGCGGAACACCGAGGTGTACATCCACCCCGACGGCGACGTCAGGCCGCTGTTCCACCCCAAGAAGGGCCCGGGGCAGATCACGATGGTCGTCTCGGAACCGGCGAGCGCGCGCGGGGCACGCCACGTCGTCCTGCTCTTCGACCCCCTGCCCGAGGTCGGGGCGGGAGAGGAACGGGCGTGACGGCATGGAGGAGGAAGCCGAGGTGATGATGACCGTCAGGGACGCCGCGCAGACGCTTCCCCCGGAGGCGGGACGGGGCCACCTCGCGCCCGCGTGCTTCGCCCCCGTCGTGCACGCCATGGCCGACGACCTCAACGGCCGCGGCTATCCGGTGACCTGGGTCGTGGACCGGCAGCTCCTCGCCGGTGACTTCCCCCTCCAGGTCGTCGCCAAGGTGTCGGTCGTCCGGGTCCTGAACATCGCCCTCGACGACCGCCCGTCGCCGCTCGCGCCCCGCTGGCAGGTCAGCATGGGCCGCCCCTCGTCCGTACGGTGGGAGCAGTCCGCCGTCCTGCACCTCGGCTCGGGCGGCCTCGACGCGGAGTGCGTGGTGCGGGAGGCCCTGCGGGCCGTGGGCCTTCCGCTGCAACGGGCACTCCACCACTGACGCCGCCCGCGGCGGGGACACGTCAGACGGGCAGGTCCAGGATTCCGGACCTGCCGATGAGATATCCGAGTTGGGCCCGGCTGCTGCTGTTCAGGAAAGCCGAGAGTTTCGCGATGTGGACACGGGCCGTGCGTACGTTCATGCCGAGCCTGGCCGCTATCTCGGTGTCGCTCAGGCCGTCCGTGAGGAGGGCCGCTATCGCCCGCTGGCGGGGTGTGACGCCGTTCGACGCGCGCTGCGGGGCGGGCGTCGGCCACAGCGGGACGGCGAGGCGCCACAGCAGGTCGAACACCGTCACCAGATAGTCGATGACGGCTTGCTGCCGGATCTCGACGGCCGTGTCCCGCACCTTGTTGACCGGCAGGAAAGCCACCCGCCGGTCGAACACGAGCAGTTGGTCGGGCAGTTCGCTGAGCGTGCGGACCTCCACGTCGCCTTCGAGGTCCCGGTAGTGCGTGAGCGCGGGCGGGGAGTGGCGGGTGGTGTGCTGGTACAGGGTGCGCAGCCGGCCGCCGCGGGCGAGGACGCCGTGCGTACGTGGCAGGTCCTGCAGCAGGTCATCGACCGGGCGGCTGCCGCCCGGCTGGATGGCCAGGGCCTCCACCTGCGCCTTCGACGCCACATGGTCGATGGCCGCGTTGATGCGCAGCCGCCCGTGGATGACGGCGGCCCCGGCGCTGTCACCGGCGGACGTCCAGCGCCGGTCCAGGTCCATCAGCGGGGCGAAGACATCGGCGAGCCGGGACTCGCGGCGGCGCTGGGCGGTGATGCGCGAGTCGATGGCGCCGAGGAGCCGGGGCAGCGCGACGGCCGGCGCGGTGGGCCGCAGACAGCGGTCGTCCTGGCCGTCCGGGTGGAGAAGGCCCAGGTCGGAAAGGCAGGGGGCGGCGCGGGCCTCCTCGGCGTGCAGATGGCCCTCGCGCAGCGCGCGGACATAGATCCGTCGGCCCGCCTCGCACAGTTCCCCCGCGTCGTGCGACCGGTGTTCCATCCTCACGTCGCCGTTCCTCCCCGCACCTTACCGAAGCCCCCGCCCCAGGCTAGTGATTCTGATCGAGAATCCCCGACTGGCCAATCAGATAACCGAGTTGGGCGCGGCTGTTGCTGCCGAGAATCGCGGCGAGTTTCGCTATGTGTTCGCGTGCCGTTCGTACGTTCATGCCGAGGCGGGTGGCTATCTCGGTGTCGGTGAGGCCTTCGACGAGGAGTTCGGCGATGGCTCGCTGACGAGTGGTGACGCCGTTCTCGGCGGGAAGCTGGGCGGCGTGCGGAAACATCGGCGTCGCCAGATGCCAGAGTCGCTCGAAGGTGGTGATGAGGTAGTCGACGATGGCCGGCTGGCGTACTTCGAGGGCCACGGTGCGGTCCTTGCTCGCGGGGATGAAAGCCACCGAGTGGTCCAGGACGACCATGCGTTCGGTTACTTCGTTGAGCGTGCGGACCTCTACGTCGCCGTCCAGTTGTTCGTAGTGGGCCTGGGCGGGGAGCGAGTGGCGGGTGGTGTGCTGATACAGGGTGCGCATGCGACAGCCGCGGGAGAGGAACTCCTGCTCGCGGGGGAGCGCGTCGGCGAGTATCTCGGGGGAGCGGGCGCCGCCCGGCTGGACGGTGAGGAGTTCGTGCCGGGCGTCGGTCATGGCCTGCGTGATCGCGGCGTTGATCCGCTCGAAGCCCTCAAGGACCGTGATCTCCGGTGGTTCGGGTCCCGATGTCTGCCGGGCGTCGAGGGCCATCAGCGGCTCGAAGAGCGCCGTGAGCCGCTCCTCGCGTTCGCGGTGGCGCGCGATGTGGTCCTCGATGGAGCGAAGGAGCTGGGGCAGGGCCACGGCCGGGGCGGTCGGGCGCAGCCACGCCATGTCCTCGATGTCGGGGTGCAGCAGGCCGAAGTCGATGAGGCAGGGGGCGTCGCCCGCCTCCTGGTGCCGGACGCGGCCTTCGCGCAGGGCGCGGGCGTAGAGGGCCGAACCCGCCTCACACAACTCGTCGGGTCCGTGAGGGTGAGGGCGGGGTTCGGTGGTCATTTCGGTTTGTCCTGCTCAAGGATGCCGGACTGGGCGATGAGGTAGCCGAGCTGGGCGCGGCTGCCGCTGCCCAGGGCGGCGGCGATTTTGGCGATGTGGGCGCGGCAGGTGCGGACGTTCATGCCGAGACGCCGGGCGATGGCCTCGTCCACGTGGCCTTCGATGAGGAGGCGGGCGATGGAGCGCTGGACGCCGGTGATCCCATTGGTGGCGGGAGGGTACGGCACCTCCTCCAGGAGCGGGGTCGCACGCTGCCATTGTTCCTCGAAGACCTTCGCAAGGTACTCGACCAGACCGGGATGGCGGATTTCCAGGGCGTCCCTGCGGTCCGCGCGGGCCGGAATGAGCGCCACCGTGCGGTCGAAGATCATGATGCGGTCGATGAGCTCCTCGAGCGTGCGTATCTGTACGTTTCCCTGCGACATCCGGGCCGCGTAGGCCAGCGTTCCCTGGCTGTGCCTGACGGTGTGCTGGTAGAGGGTGCGCATCGTGATGCCGCGGTCCAGGACGGTCTGGCCGCGCTTCAGCGCCACGTTGAGCGAGTTCTCGCTGCGACCGCCTCCTGGCTGGGCGGTAAGCACTTCGTGACGGCACTCGGCGGTGGCCCGCTCGATCGCCGCGTTGATGTGCGCGTCGCCCTCCAGGACGGTGATGGCGTGGGTGGTGGGTTCGGCGCGCGCCGTGATGGCCATGAATGGCTCGAAGACGTTGGTCAGTTCCACAGCGAGACGGCGGCGATCCTGGATTTCGCGCTCGATGGGGTGAAGACGTTGTGCGAGTGCTGTGGACGGTGGAACGGGACGCAACCAGTCCACATCATCGGGATCCGGGTGCAAAAGCCCCGACTCCAGCAGACAGGGAGTGTTCTCGGCCTCGGAGCGCGGCAGCCGGCCATTGGTCAGAGCGCTCGCGTACAACCTCGCCCCGGCGTCGCAAAGCGGCGTCTCGGGGTGAGGATGTGTCGGTTTGGCGTTGGTTGTAAGCAAATCTCCACCCCCCAGGGTCCTGAACATGCAGGAACATGATGCATCCACCCTGTGGCTTTGACGTGCTCGATTGAGACATCGTCTTGTTGTGCCGGGGGAGAGGAAACTACCAAGTGAGGACGAAGCCGACCATGTTTCAGAGCATGCTTCGCTCGGTGCTTGTCACCGCCCTCTCCGCAGGGCTGGTCGTAGGAGCGGTGAGCGCTCTTGATCTGTCCTGGGGCAGCGCGCCAGCGGACGCGACTGCCACCGTGGCAGCGCCCCCCGACCTCGCCTGGAGTGTGGTGCCGGCAGGTGTTGAGGCATGAGTACTCCTCCTGACGACCGTACCTTCCGCCGGGAGATGGCCACCGCCTACCGCTCCGGCTGGCACTTCATCGACCTCGCCACCGCCATCCCCCACGCCGGTGACTCGTTGATGGTGACCCTGGTCGGAGAGCCCGTCATCATCGTGCGCGACGACGACGAGGACATCCGCGCCTACCGCTGCCTGCGCCGCCCCCGCGGTGCCCCGCAGCCGGTCCGGTGCGCCGTGCGCTACGGCATGGTCTTCGTCAACCTCGACCAGCGTGACCACCAGGTCATCGACAAGCGCAAGCGGGACGCCGACCAGCAGGCCATCGACCGGCAGACCGCCACCGCAGATCCCCTCGCAGCCACCCCCCGCAGCGCCTGACGCGATTCCCCCGTCGTTGTAAATCGCGCAGGTGCTTCCCCCAGCAGCGGCGTCACCGTGGACCTGAACACGGTGGCGCCGCTGTGGTGTGTGCGGGTCCGTGCCCCTCAACGGCGCACGGGGGCCGTCGGGCCCGGGTCCGCCGGGCCGAGGGCCGCCGGGTCCGGGGTCGTCCCCGCGAGCGCCCGGCTCCCCAGCGCCCGGTCCACGCGGATCTCGATGACCACCCGGTCCGGGTTCGGTGACGGCACCCGCCCGTAGCGCTCCTCGTACCGCCGCATGCCCTCCGTGACCCGCTCGGGCTCCGCCGCGATCACGGCCGCCCCCTCCAGGGTCGCCCAGCGCCGCCCCTCGAACTGGCAGACCGCGACCCGGGCGCCGCCGGCACCGTCCCCGGTGTCCCCGGTGTCCCCGGTGTCCTCGGTGCCCTCGGTGGCCGCCAGGACGTGCGCCACCTTCCTGCTGAACCGGTTCGCGAGCACCCGCGCGGTGCGGGTCTCCGGGTCGTAGGTCACGCCCACCGGGACCACGTGCGGGGTGCCGTTCGGGCGCGGTGTGGTGAGGGTGCACACATGGCGCTCCCGCCAGAAGCTGAGGTACGGGGCGGGCAGGTCGCCGAGGTCGAGGCTCATGGTCAGGAACCTAACCCGCCGCCGAACCGTACGGAGACCGGGGCCCGGGGGGACTTATGAACGCCGCCTTGAGTGGAATAGACTCAACTTTGTGTACGTTGGTTAAGTCAGCATGAGTACGGGTACCCGCCCGACCGACCGAGCAGGAGGAGAGCGCGCACGTGGACGCCGAGCTGACCAACAGGAGCCGGGACGCGATCAACGCGGCCACCAGCCGGGCCGTGTCCGCGGGTCACCCGGACCTCACCCCAGCGCATCTGCTCCTGGCCCTCCTGGAGGGTCAAGGACGACAAGCAAGCGAGAACATCACCGACCTGCTCGCCTCGGTCGACGCCGACCAGGCGGCCGTGCGGGCCGGGACCGAGCGCGTCCTCGGCGCCCTGCCCAGCGTCAGCGGGTCGACGGTCTCGCCGCCGCAGCCCAACCGCGAGCTGCTCGCCGTCGTCACCGACGCCGCGGACCGCGCCAGGCAACTGGGCGACGAGTACCTCTCCACCGAACATCTGCTCATCGGTCTCGCCGCGAAGGGCGGCGCCGCCGGTGACGTACTGAACGAGAACGGCGCGAGCGCGAAGAAGCTGCTCGACGCCTTCGAGACGAGCCGCGGAGGACGTCGCGTGACCACCCCCGACCCCGAGGGTCAGTACAAGGCCCTGGAGAAGTTCGGCACCGACTTCACCGCCGCCGCCCGCGAAGGCCGCCTGGACCCCGTCATCGGCAGGGACCAGGAGATCCGCCGGGTCGTACAGGTCCTCTCCCGGCGCACCAAGAACAACCCGGTGCTCATCGGCGAGCCCGGCGTCGGCAAGACCGCCGTCGTCGAGGGCCTCGCCCAGCGCATCGTCAAGGGCGACGTACCGGAGTCGCTGAAGAACAAGCGGCTCGTGTCGCTCGACCTCGGCGCCATGGTCGCCGGGGCGAAGTACCGCGGTGAGTTCGAGGAGCGCCTGAAGACCGTCCTCTCCGAGATCAAGGAGAGCGACGGGCAGATCATCACGTTCATCGACGAGCTGCACACGGTGGTGGGCGCGGGCGCGGGCGGCGACTCCGCCATGGACGCGGGGAACATGCTCAAGCCCATGCTGGCCCGCGGCGAGCTGCGCATGGTCGGCGCGACCACGCTCGACGAGTACCGCGAGCGGATCGAGAAGGACCCCGCCCTGGAGCGCCGCTTCCAGCAGGTCCTGGTGGCCGAGCCGAGCGTGGAGGACTCCATCGCGATCCTGCGCGGGCTCAAGGGCCGCTACGAGGCCCACCACAAGGTGCAGATCGCCGACAGCGCCCTGGTGGCCGCGGCCTCCCTCTCCGACCGGTACATCACCTCGCGCTTCCTGCCCGACAAGGCCATCGACCTGGTGGACGAGGCCGCGTCCCGGCTGCGCATGGAGATCGACTCCTCGCCCGTCGAGATCGACGAGTTGCAGCGCGCCGTCGACCGGCTGCGGATGGAGGAGCTGGCGCTCAGCAAGGAGACCGACCCGGCGAGCAAGCAGCGCCTGGAGAAGCTGCGCCGCGACCTCGCCGACAAGGAGGAGGAGCTGCGCGGCCTCACCGCGCGCTGGGAGAAGGAGAAGACCTCCCTCAACCGCGTCGGTGAGCTGAAGGAGAAGCTGGACGAGCTGCGCGGCCAGGCCGAGCGTGCCCAGCGCGACGGCGACTTCGACACGGCTTCCAAGCTTCTGTACGGGGAGATCCCCGCCCTGGAGCGCGACCTGGAGGCGGCGTCCGAGGCCGAGGAGGAGGCCGCGGAGGCCGACACCATGGTCAAGGAGGAGGTCGGCCCCGACGACATCGCCGACGTCGTCGCCGCCTGGACGGGCATCCCCGCAGGGCGCCTCCTCGAAGGTGAGACGCAGAAGCTGCTGCGGATGGAGGGCGAGCTCGGCAAGCGCCTCATCGGGCAGAGCGAGGCCGTGCAGGCCGTGTCGGACGCCGTGCGGCGCACCCGCGCGGGCATCGCCGACCCCGACAGGCCCACCGGGTCCTTCCTGTTCCTCGGCCCGACGGGCGTCGGCAAGACCGAGCTTGCCAAGGCGCTCGCGGACTTCCTGTTCGACGACGAGCGGGCCATGATCCGCATCGACATGAGCGAGTACGGCGAGAAGCACAGCGTCGCCCGGCTCGTGGGCGCCCCGCCCGGCTACGTCGGGTACGAGGAGGGCGGCCAGCTCACCGAGGCCGTGCGCAGGCGGCCGTACTCCGTGGTGCTGCTCGACGAGGTCGAGAAGGCCCACCCGGAGGTCTTCGACATCCTGCTCCAGGTCCTCGACGACGGCCGCCTCACCGACGGCCAGGGCCGCACGGTGGACTTCCGCAACACCATCCTGGTGCTCACCTCCAACCTCGGCAGCCAGTATCTGGTGGAGCCGCTCACCAGCGAGGAGGAGAAGAAGCAGCAGGTCCTGGAAGTGGTGCGGGCGTCCTTCAAGCCCGAGTTCCTGAACCGCCTCGACGACCTGGTGGTGTTCTCCGCGCTCAGCAAGGACGAGCTCGCGCACATCGCCCAGCTCCAGATCGGGCTGCTCGCCAAGCGGCTCGCGGACCGGCGGCTCACCCTCGACATCACCCCCGAGGCGCTCGCCTGGCTGGCCGACGAGGGCAATGACCCCGCGTACGGCGCACGGCCGCTGCGCAGGCTCATCCAGACCTCGATCGGTGACCGGCTCGCCAAGGAGATCCTGGCGGGCGAGGTCAAGGAGGGCGACACGGTGCGCGTGGACGTGTTCGACGGCGGGCTCCTCGTGGGTCCCGCAGCGCCGTAACCGGTCACTTACCGGGGCGGGGGTTGCGGGCCCCCGCCCGGCATGGGAGAGGATGACTCGATCCGTACGAAGTACGAAGGGAAATAACGGTGACCATCGACCCGTCCTCGATTCCGAATTTCGGGGGACAGCCCGAACCGCAGCAGGGCGCAGGACCGGCGGGCCCCGTCGTCCCTGACCAGGACCTGGTCAAGCAGCTCCTGGACCAGATGGAGCTCAAGTACGTCGTCGACGACGAGGGTGACCTCGCGGCGCCGTGGGAGGAGTTCCGCACCTACTTCATGTTCCGTGGCGAGGACGACCAGCAGGTCTTCTCGGTACGGACGTTCTACGACCGGCCGCACGGCATCGAGGAGAAGATCCAGCTCCTGGAGCTCATCGACGACTGGAACCGGCGCACGCTGTGGCCCAAGGTCTACAGCCACACCCACGACGACGGCACGGTCCGCCTCATCGGCGAGGCCCAGATGCTGATCGGCACGGGTGTCTCCCTGGAGCACTTCGTCTCGTCGACGGTCAGTTGGGTGCGGGCCGCGATCGAGTTCGACCGCTGGCTCGTCGAGCAGCTCGGCCTGGACCCGGCCGCCGACGCCGAAGGCGAGGAGAAGCCCGGGGACGACGAGGCCTGAGAGGCGCTCGCACGGACGGGGCCCAGGGGCTCCGCTCGGTGAACGGGGCCGAGGGTCCCGCTCGGTGAACGGGCCCGAGGGCCCTGCTCACAACGGCATGCGGGCGAACGTCACCAGATACGTCCCGTAGGCCACCGAAAGCCCGGCCAGGGCGCCGACCACCAGGTAGGCGGCCCAGGGCCGGGCTTTCGCGGTCCGCACCACCGCGAGGGCCACCGGGATCAGGAGCGGGAACGCGGGCAGCAGGAAGCGCGGCTTGGACTCGAAGAAGCCGGAACCGCCCACGGTGATCAGGAGCAGCACGCCGGTGTAGACGAGCAGCGGCAGCGGCGCCCGCCCGGCCACCAGGAGCGCGTACAGCAGCACCGCCACCGCGACGATCACCAGGGTCACGGAGAAGACCAGCTTGTCGCCGTCCCTGAGCAGGTGCCGTACGAAAGTCAGCGAGCCCGCGCCGAAGTCGAAGCGCGAGCCCCAGTTGCGCTGCACCGCGAAGTAACCGCCGAACAGGTCGCCCTTTCTGGCGCCGACCCACAGCACGTACCCGGCCCAGCCGAGCGGGGCGAGCAGCGCGCCCGTCCACAGCCTGTGGGGAACTCCGCGCCCGCGCCGCCGCCAGACCTCGTACCCGGCGGCCACGAGCACCGCGGCCGCCACCGCGAAGCCGTTCGGCCGGGCGAGGCCCGCGAGCGCGGCGAGGGAGCCCGCCCACAGCCAGCGCCCGGTGCCCAGCGCGTACAGGGCCCAGACGGCGAGGGCGGTGAGTACCGGCTCGGTGTACGCCATGGACAGGATCACGGAGTGCGGGAGCAGGCCCCACAGGAGCACCAGGACGGTGGCGGTGCGGTGGTCGTGAAGCCGGGCGGCGAGGGTGTGGATGCCGAGGGCGGCGGCCCCCGCGGCGAGCCAGGACACGACGAGGCCCGCAGCGCCGTAGGAGAGCGGGGCGATCGTGGTGACCGCGCGGATCAGGCCCGGGTACAGCGGGAAGAAGGCCAGGTCGCTCTGGACCACGGCGTTCTCGAAGTAGAGGGTGCGGCCGTAGCCGTCCGTGGCGATGGCGGTGTACCAGCGCGAGTCCCAGGAGCGGCCGAGCAGCCGGAAGGTGTTCTGCCCGGTGGCGTGCGCGCCGACCGACACGGCGAGCAGTCCCGCGATCCGGGCGGCGGCGAAGACACCCAGGGCGCGGACGGCCGTCGGGCCCCGGGGGACGAAGGTGCGGCACCGGGTGCGGGGTGGTTCTGTGAGGGGGGCGGGGACGGTGGGGCTCGGGTGGGTCACACCCGAACCC
Organism: Streptomyces aureocirculatus; assembly: GCF_000720475.1. Taxonomy (GTDB): domain Bacteria; phylum Actinomycetota; class Actinomycetes; order Streptomycetales; family Streptomycetaceae; genus Streptomyces; species Streptomyces aureocirculatus. Next base: position 215,054 of record NZ_JOAP01000008.1, on the reverse strand, counting down.
TGAGGGGTGGCGGCGGAGTCCGCGACCCGGGTGGGTCCGTGTGGGTGCCTACCGGTCCCCCTACAGCGACTTCAGCCGCTCCGCGGCGTCCGCGAGCACCTCCGTGCGCTTGCAGAACGCGAACCGCACGAAGGGGGCGCCCTCCTGACGGTGGTCGTAGAAGACCGCGTTCGGGATGGCGACGACTCCGGCGCGCTCCGGCAGGGCGCGGCAGAAGGCGAATCCGTCGCCGCCGTGCGACCGGCTCTCGCCGAGGGAGCGGATGTCGGTGGTGATGAAGTAGGTGCCCGCGGGCCGGTAGACGTCGAAGCCCGCCGCCGTCAGACCGGCGGAGAGCAGGTCACGCTTGGCGCGCATGTCCTCGCGGATGCCCGTGAAGTACGTGTCGGGCAGCGCGAGCGCCTCCGCGACCGCGTACTGGAAGGGCCCCGACGCCACGAACGTCAGATACTGCTTCGCCGAGCGCACCGCCGTGACCAGGTCCGGCGTGGACGTCACCCAGCCCACCTTCCAGCCGGTGAACGAGAACGTCTTGCCCGCCGAGCCGATGGTGACGGTGCGCTCGCGCATGCCGGGGAACGAGGCGAGCGGCAGATGCGCGGGCGTGCCGGAGCCGTCGGGTGCCGTGGCGTCGGAGAAGACCAGGTGCTCATAGACCTCGTCGGTGACCACGAGCAGGTTCCGCTCCACGGCCAGCTTCGCGATCGCGGTCAGCTCCTCGCGGGTGAGGACGGTGCCGGTCGGGTTGTGCGGGGTGTTGAGGAGCAGCAGGCGGGTGCGCGGGGTGACGGCGTCGCGCAGCTCGTCCAGGTCGAGGACGAAGCGCCGGTCCTCGGCGCCACCAGGGCCCGTGCCGGGCCGCAGCGTGACGGGCACCCGGGTGCCGCCCGCGAGGGCGATCGCGGCGGCGTACGAGTCGTAGTACGGCTCCAGGGCGATCACCTCGTCGCCCGGCTCCACCAGGGCGAGCAGCGCGGCCGCGATGGCCTCGGTGGCGCCGGCGGTGACCAGGACCTCCCGGTCCGGGTCGTAGGACAGGCCGTAGTGGCGCCGCTGGTGCTCCGCGACCGCCGTGCGCAGCTCGGGCACGCCGGGCCCCGGCGGGTACTGGTTGCCGCGCCCGTCGCGCAGCGCCCGCACGGCCGCCTCCCGTACCTCCTCGGGGCCGTCCGTGTCCGGGAAGCCCTGGCCCAGGTTGATCGCCCCGGTCCGCAGGGCGAGCGCGGACATCTCGGCGAAGATCGTCGTCCCGAACTCGGCGAGGCGGCGGTTGAGCAGCGGGCGGCCGTGCGCGGTGCCGGGGGTGCCCGAGACATCAGAGGTGCCGGGGGTGCTGGGGGTCCCGGAGGTGCCGGAGGTGCCATCGGAGGACGTCATGGGCGTCATCCTGCGCCGAACCTCTGGACTTCCTCAACTCTGCTTTGGCCGTGGTTGGCCGAGGGCATCTCCTTGGCACGAACCACGGGGGAACAGAAAGGGTGGTGGGGGGCATGGCACTGGCCATCATCTTCATCGGATTCGTGCTGGCGATCTGCGTGGCGTTCGGCGTCACAGCCGCCAGGAGCGCGAGGGGTTCGGGCGGCCGTGCCCGGCGCCGGGCCGCCGCCGGATCTGGCGGCACGAGCTGGTGGGCGTCGGGGAGCAGCAGCGGCAGCAACAGCGCGGGGTACGTGAGCACCGGCGACGGCGGCGGGCACCACGGTTCGTCCTGTGGGAGCTCGTCGTCGTGCGGAAGCTCGTCGTCGTGCGGCGGCGGCTCCTCCTGCGGTGGCGGGGGCGGCGGGGGTGGATGCGGCGGAGGCAGCTGACACGGGGCAGCTGGTCCACTGGGCGAAACGCCCACCGGGAACAACTCCCGGTGGGCGTTTGGTCGTTGACGCCGACAAGTTGGCACCGACGAGTTGACGCCGACGAGTTGACGCCGACCAGGGGCGCGTCGTTGACGTGATGCGGGGAAAGAGGGCTGTACAGCGGGGGTGGCGGGGACGACACGGGCGATATGGGTTTATTGGTGACCGTGCGGGGGCGCTTATGGATCGTTGGATACGTGAACAGGTGAACTGTTCGGCCCTCTAGGGGATGGAAACCCTACGAAGTTGGGTAAAAACGCTGTGGCAGTGTCTTAGTTCATGATTCCATTTCAACTGTCACCCCGCCCGCGGACGTTCTGAGCTCAACGACCGGGACCTGCCCGTGGGCGCGAGCCGGCATTCCGATTTCCCGGGACCAGGTGTTCGACCATGTGCGCCGGCCCTCACCTCCATTGCGTGCTAGCGGAGCTGACTCATGCTCACGACCCTGAAGACTGTCTATACCGACACGTGCGCCGGGGACCTGGCCTGGGCGCTCGGCCGCGAGCCGCTGCCCGCGCTCGCCACTCTCGATCTCGAACTGACGGGTGCGGCGGTGCAGTTGAGGCTACTGGGAGCGTCACACCAGGTGCTCCTGGAGGAGGAGCAGGGCAACTGCTCCGAGACGGTGGCATGCATTCCGGGCAGCAGCACCCCGCTGCCGCTCGGCGTCTCCAAGCGGGTGGGCGAGTGGGAGTACGAGTTCGCGGCGTGCGTCGAGACCCTGTCGCGGGGTCAGTTCGCCGGCCGGGCCCAGGAGTTGCTGGCTCTGGTGACCGAGCATCCGCACGGCCTCGCCGGTGTCTTCCCCGGCATCCCGCACGCCTTCACCGCCATGCTGGCCCAGCGCCACGAGGGCTCGGTGATGTGGCGCACATGGCACGCGTACCCCCAGGACGGGCAGTTGGTGGCGACACGGACCCGGGTGGGTGTACGCATGCCCGCCGTGCTCTGAGGAGGCATGGGCGGCCTACACGTCTTCCGGGGCACCTCCACCCATGTGGGGGACTTGGTGTAAGCGTTCGGTGACGTAGCGTTCGCAGCGTGATCGAACCGTCCACCGAGCGCCTGCCCGTCACGCCCCGGACAGGCCGGTTCCTCGTCCTCGCGGGCGTGTTCATCTGTGCCGCCTGCGGACTCGTGTACGAACTCGAACTCGTCGCCCTCGCCGCCTACTTGATCGGTGACTCCGTCACCCAGGCCTCCGTCGTCCTGTCCGTGATGGTGTTCGCGATGGGCGTCGGCTCCCTGCTCGCCAAGCGCCTGCGCTGCCGGGCCGCCGTCGGGTTCGGCCTCGTCGAGGCGGCGCTCGCGCTGGTCGGCGGGTGCAGCGCCCTCGTCCTGTACGCGGCCTTCGCCTGGGCGGGGGACCGCGGCGAGATGTGGGCGAGCGGATCGCGCTACCTCTTCGTGGCGTTCTCCCTCGCCATCGGTGTGCTCATCGGCGCCGAGGTGCCGCTGCTCATGGTGCTCATCCAGCGCATCCGGCGGCAGGACGCGGGCGGTGCGGTGGCCGACCTGTTCGCCGCGGACTACGTGGGCGCCCTGGTGGGCGGGCTGGCCTTCCCCTTCCTGCTCCTGCCGTGGTTCGGTCAGCTCACCGGGGCACTGCTCACCGGCGCCGTCAACGTCCTCGTGGGCGGCGCGCTGGTCTTCGGCCTCTTCGGGCGGGACCTGAGCGGCCGCGGGCGCGGTGCGCTGCTCGGCGCCAACGTCGCCGTGCTCGCCGCCCTCGCCTCCGCCGCGCTGCTCGTCGACGACTTCGAGCGGGCCGCGCGCCGCGCCGTGTACGGCTCCGACATCCGCGTCGCCGTGCAGACCGGCGTCCAGGAAGTCGTCCTCACCGGCGCCGACCGCGCGTCCCTGAACCTCTACGTCGACGGGCGGCTGCGCGTCAGCAGCCGCGACGAGCGCCGCTACCACCGGGCGCTCGTCCAGCCCGCCATGCGCGGCGGGCCGCACGCCCGCGTCCTCGTCCTCGGCGGCGGTGACGGGCTCGCCGCCCGCGAGGTGCTGCGGCACTCCGGCGTCCGCCGGGTCGACATCGTCGAGGTCGACCCCGGCGTGGTGGAGCTGGCCCGCAGCGACCCCGCGCTCAGCGAACTCAACGGCCGGGTCTACCGGGACCCGCGGGTGCGGGCCATCCACGCCGACGCCTTCCACTGGCTGCGCGGCCCGCACGAGCGCCGCCTCCCCTACGACGTCGTGCTCGCCGACCTGCCCGACCCCGGCATCACCGCGAGCACCAAGCTCTACTCCCAGGAGTTCTTCGGCCTCGTCGCCCGCGTCCTCGCCGACGACGGACGGTTCGCCGTGCACGCCGGGCCCGTCGTGACCCGGCCCCACACCTACTGGACGGTGGACGCGACCCTGCGCGCCGCGGGCCTCGCGACCACCCCCTACCGCCTGACGGGCCGGCACTCCACGCACGCCGCGGGACCCGACCGGACGGACGACGGCACCGCCCGGCCGCACGACTGGGGCTTCGTCCTCGCCGCGCGCGACCCCGGGCGGCTCGCCGCCGCCCGGGACGCGGCCGTCCTGCGGACCGGGGTACGCGCCGCCGAACGGGTGCGGCCCCCCTCCGGGCAGGGGTTCGCGCCGTCCACGCTGGTCCATCCGCGGTACGCCGACTGACGTGCCGCGGATCGCTGGCACGTGCAAGTGGAGTACATCCCGGCGTGCGCGTCGGTACGCTCGACTGTCATGGAGCATGAGGTGTTCGTACCGGTCACGGAAGAGCCGCTCCGCGAGGCGCTGGCCGACCCCGAGCGGGTCGCCGGCGCGGTGCCGGGGCTGCATCGCGACGCGGACGCGGATTCGCCGCCCGGCACCGGGCGGCTGCGGGTGCGGGTCGCCGGGCACACGATCACCTACCGGGGCGGTCTCCGTATCGCCGCGCGGGACGACGGCACGTACTCCTTCGAGGGTGAGGGCGCGGAGGTGCGTGGCAGCGGGAAGGCGAAGTTCGCCCTGGCCCTGCGGCTCTCCGCCGCCGCGGAGGGGGGTACGTCGATGACCTTCAGCGGGACGGCGTCCGGCGACGGCCGCATCGCCGAGCTCGTGGAGAGTTCTCCACAGGCTGTGGAATCCGCTGCGCGGCGGTTGCTCGCGAAGTTCGCGGAGGGGGTCGCCGCGGCGGCCGTCCCCGACGGTGCGGCCGATGTCCCGGAGCCGCCCGCCGGGCCCACCGGGGGTGGGGAGGGTGTGCACGGGATCTTCGCGGCGGAGGTGCCGCCGCCGTCCCTCGATCCGCTCACCGGCGGGCCCGGCGATCGGTTCGGGGAGTCGCTCGACGGAGGTGAGGTGCCTGCGGCTGAGGCCGCGCATGCCCGGCGGACGATGATCGGGCGCAGCGCGGAGGAGGTTGATCACGCGCCGCCGCGTGGGCGGTACGCGCCCGTGCCCGTGCCCGAGTCGATGTCCGGCGGGGCCGCCACTCTGCGCTGGGCTGCGCCCGCGGCTGCTGTTGTGTTGGCCTCGGCGATCGTCGTCGGCCGGGTGCTGCGCCGTCGCCGCTGAGTCGCTGCTGCTGGGCTGCGGGCCTTCGCGCTGGCGCGCTCGTCCTCAATCGCCGGACGGGCTTGGATTCGCCGCCGGACGGGCTTGGATTCGCGCCGTGGGTGTTGAGGTCCAGGCTGTCGCGCTGGCGCGCTCGTCCTCAATCGCCGGACGGGCTTGGATTCGCCGCCGGACGGGCTGGGGTGTGGGCTGGGGTGTCGGCTGATTCGGCAGGGAGTAAGGGCGGGTGGGTGGGGCCGAGCCCGTAAGGTCGACCTCGTGAGTAGCGAAGAGATCAGGCTGGCCGCGGGCTCCGCGGACGTGACCGTGCGGCCGGGCAACGGCTGCCGCCTGGGGAGCATGCGGATCGACGGAGTCGAACTGCTGCGGCAGGGGGAGCGCTACGGCAGCTTCCCGATGGTGCCGTGGTGCGGCCGCACGCGTGAGGGCAGGTTCAGGAACGGCGGCATCCCGCACCAGCTCCCCGTCAACTCCCCACCGCACGCCATCCACGGCACCGCCCGCGACGCCGCCTGGAAGACGGCCAGGGTGAGCGCCACGGAAGCCGTGTTCACCTACGACCTGACGGACCCGTGGCCCTACCCGGGCCGGGTCACGCAGGTCGTCGAGCTGACCGAGGACGCCCTCACGCTGCGCCTCGCGATCGAGACGTACGGGGACTCGTTCCCGGCGCAGGCGGGCTGGCACCCGTGGTTCAACCGCCACCTCGGGGGTGACGGCGAGGGCGACGGCGTACGCCTCGGCTTCGACGCCGCCTGGCAGGAGCAGCGCGGCGACGACCACCTGCCCACCGGCACCCGCATCGACCCCACCCCGGGCCCCTGGGACGACTGCTTCGGCATGCCCGACGGGGTGAACGTGACCCTGACCTGGCCGGGCAGCCTGGAGCTGACGGTGACCAGCAGGGAGCAGTGGGTCGTGATCTACGACGAGCCCGCCGAAGCGGTGTGCGTGGAACCGCAGACAGGGCCGCCCGACGGCCTGAACACCCTGCCCCGCCTGGTCACCCCCGTGGACCCCCTGGAGACGGTGACCACCTGGAGCTGGCGGCGCCTTTAAGCTCGTCACCATGACGAACGACGTACGCGGCGACCTGCTGCAGCAGATCAAGGACAAGGCCGTCGTGCACGGCAAGGTGACGCTCTCCTCCGGCCTGGAGGCCGACTACTACATCGACCTCCGCCGGATCACTCTCGACGGCGAGGCCGCCCCACTGGTCGGCCAGGTCCTGCTCGACCTCACCGAGGGCCTGGACTTCGACGCCGTGGGCGGTCTGACCATGGGCGCCGACCCCGTCGCGGGCGCGATGCTGCACGCGTCCGCAGCGCGCGGCAGGCGCCTGGACGCCTTCGTCGTCCGCAAGGCCGCCAAGGCGCACGGCATGCAGCGCCGCGTCGAGGGCCCGGACATCAAGGGCCGCCGCGTCCTGGTCGTCGAGGACACCTCCACCACCGGCGGCTCGCCGCTGACCGCCGTGGAGGCGGTGCGGGAGGCCGGTGCCGAGGTCGTGGCCGTCGCCACGATCGTCGACCGGGCCACCGGCGCGGGCGAGAAGATCACCGAGGGTGCGGGCGTCCCGTACCTCTTCGCGTACTCGAAGGACGACCTCGGTCTCGTCGACTGAGGACCTCGCCGAGTCTGGAAGGATGGGGGCGACGATGACGTCGCCCCCCTTAGGTCAGGGCCAAGCACACACCCGCACATCACAAGGAGCGGACACATGCCCATCGCAACCCCCGAGGTCTACAACGAGATGCTCGACCGGGCGAAGGCAGGCAAGTTCGCCTACCCGGCCATCAACGTGACGTCCTCGCAGACCCTGCACGCCGCGCTGCGTGGCTTCGCGGAGGCGGAGAGCGACGGCATCATCCAGATCTCCACGGGTGGCGCGGAGTTCCTGGGCGGCCAGCACAGCAAGGACATGGTGACGGGCGCCGTGGCCCTCGCCGAGTTCGCGCACATCGTGGCCAAGAAGTACGGCATCACCGTCGCCCTGCACACCGACCACTGCCCCAAGGACAAGCTCGACGGCTATGTCCGCCCGCTGCTCGACATCTCCGCCGAGCGCGTCAAGGCCGGTCAGAACCCGCTCTTCCAGTCCCACATGTGGGACGGCTCCGCCGAGACCCTGGCCGACAACCTGGCCATCGGCCAGGAGCTGCTCGCCAAGGCCGCCGCCGCGAAGATCATCCTTGAGGTCGAGATCACCCCGACGGGCGGTGAGGAGGACGGCGTGACGCACGAGATCAACGACGAGCTGTACACGACCGTCGACGACGCGATCCGCACCGCCGAGGCCCTCGGCCTGGGCGAGAAGGGCCGCTACCTGCTCGCCGCGTCCTTCGGCAACGTGCACGGCGTCTACAAGCCGGGCAACGTCGTGCTCCGCCCCGAGCTGCTCAAGGACCTCCAGGAGGGCGTCGGCTCGAAGTACGGCAGGGCCGCCGGGTCGCAGCCGTTCGACTTCGTCTTCCACGGCGGCTCCGGCTCCACCGCCGAGGAGATCGCCACCGCCCTGGAGAACGGCGTCGTGAAGATGAACCTCGACACCGACACCCAGTACGCCTTCACGCGGCCCGTCGCGGACCACATGTTCAAGAACTACGACGGCGTCCTGAAGGTCGACGGCGAGGTCGGCTCGAAGAAGACGTACGACCCCCGCACCTGGGGCAAGTCCGCCGAGGCGGGCATGGCGGCGCGCGTCACCGAGGCCTGCGCGAACCTGCGCTCCACCGGCACGAAGCTCAAGTAGCCGGGAGTTTCCCGAGCACGTTCACCGGAGGGGCTGGAATTTCCAGCCCCTCCGGCGTTTGCGGGACGGAGCCCCGGTCCGGGCAAGAGGCGGGACTGGGCGCCCCGCGCGCGAGCCATGCCGCAGACTTGTCCCATGGCCATTCACCAAGATCTGCTCGGGGGCCCGCCCCCGACCCACCTCCCCGACGACCCCGAGCCCCGCGACCTCCTCGCGTCCGGCACCCCGGCCGCCGACGTCGCGGCGCAGTACCCGAAGTCGTCCCTCGCCTGGGCCCGCCTCGCGGACGAGGCGTTCGAGGCGGGCCGCGTCGTCGAGTCGTACGCGTACGCCCGCACGGGCTACCACCGCGGCCTCGACGCCCTGCGCCGCAGCGGCTGGAAGGGCCACGGCCCGGTGCCGTGGGAGCACGAGCCGAATCGCGGCTTCCTGCGCGCGCTGCACGGCCTCGCCCGCGCCGCAGGCGTCATCGGCGAGCAGGAGGAGTACGAGCGGTGCTCGACGTTCCTGCGCGACTCGTCGGCGACCGCCGCGGACACCCTCGGCTGAAACGCCGGGACGGCACCCTCGGCTGAACGCCGGGACGGCACCCTCGGCTGAACGCCGGGACGGCACCCTCGGCTGAACGCCGGGACGACGCCCTTGGCTGACGGCGGCGTGGCCGCGGCCCCGCACGGGACCGCGTACGACCTGCTTGGACACCCTGTGTGACCAGGCAGGTCTTGCCGTTTCCCGGGATGTTGCGGAGGATGCGGGTGGGGACCGGGGCCCCCGTGCCGGTACCGGCAGGGGCGGACCGCTACCCGGAGTACGCATCTAGGAGACAGCGATGTCTGATGAGGCGCACGCGGCGCAGGACAGCCCGAACCTCGACTTCGCAGGCACCACCCCGTACGAGGACTACGTACAGGCGGATGTGCTCACCCACCTCCAGCATCTGCGCTCGAACGACCCGGGCGAGATGGTCTTCCTGGTCACCACCCAGGTCATGGAGCTGTGGTTCACGGTCATCGTGCACGAGTGGGAGACCGCGGCGCGCGCGCTCCGCGAGGACGACGTGCCGGTGGCCGTCGCCGCCCTGAAGCGGTCGGTGCGCGAGCTGGAGGCCCTGAACCACTCGTGGAAGCCGCTCGGGCAGCTCACCCCGGCACAGTTCAACTCCTACCGCGGCTCGCTCGGCGAGGGCTCCGGCTTCCAGTCGGCGATGTACCGGCGCATGGAGTTCCTGCTCGGCGACAAGTCCGCGTCCATGCTGGTGCCGCACCGCGGTGCCCCGCGCGTCCACGCCGAACTGGAGAAGGCGCTCCACGAGCCGTGTCTGTACGACGAGGTCCTGCGGCTCCTCGCGCGCCGCGGCCACGCCGTGCCGCCCGCCGTCCTGGAGCGCGACGTCTCCCTCAAGTACGAGCCTTCGCCCGAGGTCGAGGCGGTCTGGACGGCCCTGTACAGCGGGGATCAGGACGCCGAACTCGCGCGCCTCGGCGAGGCGTTGACCGACGTCGGCGAGCTGGTGTGGCGCTGGCGCAACGACCACCTCGTCGCCACCCGCCGCGCCATGGGATCCAAGACCGGCACCGGCGGCTCCGCGGGCGTCGCCTGGCTGGAGAAGCGGGCCACGAAGAGCGTGTTCCCCGAGTTGTGGACGGCGCGCAGCCATGTCTGAGGCGAGGGGGCCCGCGGGGCGGGCGGATGTGGAGGCGAAGGCCAAGGAGCTGGACGCCGGGGATCAACTCGCCGCCAAGCGAGCTGAGTTCGTCCTCGACGACGGCGTCTATCTCGACGGCAACTCGCTGGGCGCGCTGCCCGTGCACGTCGAGGCGCGCGTCGTCGACGTCATCAGCCGCCAGTGGGGTTCGCTGCGCATCCGGTCCTGGGCGGAGAGCGGCTGGTGGACCGCGCCCGAGCGGATCGGCGACCGCGTCGCACCGTTGATCGGCGCCGCCCCCGGACAGGTCGTCGTCTCCGACTCCACCAGCGTGAACGTCTTCAAGGCGCTAGTGGCGGCGGTACGCATGATCCGGGACGAGGGCGGCGCGGGAGCGGCGGCGCGCGACGAGATCGTCGTCGACGCCACGACCTTCCCCACCGACGGCTACATCGCCGAGTCCGCGGCCCGCCTCACCAACTGCCGCATCGTCCCGGCCGACCCCGCGGACGTACCGGGCCTGCTCGGGCCGCGCACCGCCGTCGTGCTGCTCAACCACGCCGACTACCGGGCGGGCAGGCTGCACGACCTGCCCGGTCTGACCGCGGCCGTCCACGCGGCGGGCGCGCTCGTCGTGTGGGACCTGTGCCACACGGCAGGGGCGCTGCCCGTCGGCCTGGACGAGCACGGCGTGGACCTGGCGGTCGGCTGCACCTACAAGTACCTGAACGGCGGCCCCGGTTCGCCCGCCTTCCTGTACGTGCGCCGGGGGCTCCAGGACCGCTTCGACACGCCGCTGCCCGGCTGGAACTCGCACGTCGAACCGTTCGGGATGCGGCCGGGGTACGAGCCCGCCGCCGACATCACCCGGGGCCGGGTCGGCACCCCCGACATCCTGTCGCTGCTCGCCCTCGACGCGGCGCTCGACGTCTGGGAGGGGGTGTCGATGACGGCGGTGCGCGCCAAGTCCCTCGCCCTGACGGACTTCTTCCTGGAGTGCGTCGAGGCGTACGTGCCCGCGGGCCACGTCGAGTCGATCACGCCCGTCGCGCACGCCGAGCGGGGCAGCCAGGTCGCGCTGCGCTGCCCGGACGCCGAAGGCGTGATGAAGCGGCTGGTCCAGCAGGGCGTGGTCGGTGACTTCCGGCCGCCGGACCTGTTGCGCTTCGGGTTCACACCGCTGTATCTGACGTTCGCGGACGCGGAGCGCGCGGCCCGGGTCCTCGGCCGGACCTTGGCGGAGGCGTCGACGGGGAGCTGACGGGCCGGTCGGCGCGCTGGGCGGGCGGAGCCTGGTACCGTCCGGCAGAATTGGATCAAGGTACGAACGTCCGTCGGTCCCCGGCGAGTTGTCTCACCGGGGCCGACGGGCTGCCACCGCCGGGCGAGTTTGGGAGGGTTGCCGTATGCCGGACGACGCCGCAGCGGCCCGCGATGCCGCCGAGGAAGCAGCCGCGCTCGGGCACCCCGCGGTGCCGCCCGACGCCACCGCCGCGTACGGCGCGCACGCGGAGCAGATCATCGACTTCTACGCCCCGCGTGACACCGCGGACCGTCCCGCGCCGCTCGTCGCGCCGCTTGTCGTGCCGCTTGTCGTGCCGCTTGTCGTGCTGCTGCACGGCGGGGCCTGGCGGGCACCGTACGACCGGTGGCACGTGACGCCGTTCGCGGACTTCCTGGCCCGACGGGGCTTCGCCGTCGCCAACGTCGAGTACCGCCGGGGGGCCGCCGGCGGGATCGTTCCTGCGCAGGGTTCGTCCGTGGAGGCGCCGGGCGGTGGTGGTCCCGTGGCCGGGCGCTGGCCCGACACCCTCGACGACGTGGCCGCCGCGCTCGACGCGCTGCCCGCCCTTGTCCGCGCGCACCTGCCGGCCGCCGACCCCGGCCGGATCGTGCTCACCGGACACTCGGCCGGCGGCCAGCTCGCGCTGTGGGCCGCCGCCCGGCATGTCCTGCCGCTCGGCTCGCCGTGGCGCCTGGAGCGGCCGCCGCCGCTGCGGGGCGTGGTGGGGCTTGCGCCCCTCGCGGATCTGCGGGTGGCGGACGAGTTGGGGGTGTGCGGTGGGGCCGTGCGGCAGTTCCTCGGCGTCTCGGCCTCCGGCGTGGACGCGGACGCCGACGCGGTCGAGGCCCGGTACGCCGAGCGGCTCGCACACGTGGATCCTGCGGCGCTGCTGCCCACCGGGATCGCGACCGCCGTCGTGCAGGGCCGCACCGACATCGTCGTGCCGCCCGCCGTCGCCGACGCGTACGCCGACGCCGCGGCGAAGGCCGGTGAGGTCGTCGGCGTGACGTTGCTCGAGGGTGTCGGGCACTTCCCGCTGATCGATCCGGCGGCGGACGCGTGCGCGGTGGTCGCGGAGGAGATCGCGCAGCTCGCGTTCTGAACGGGGGTTCATCGCGCTGCGCGCTCGTCCTCAATCGCCGGACGGGCTTTTTCCCCCACCCGCCCGCCCTTTCCCGCGCTGACGCGCTTGTCCTCAATCGCCGGACGGGCTCAGATTGTCGTCGGTGCGGCGAAGGTTCCCCAGCCCGTCCGGCGTTTGAGGACGAGCGCGGAGCGCGATTTCAGCCTGTCCGGCGTTTGAGGACGAGGCGCGGAGCGCCGATGGAGCGGGGGTCCAGGGGGCGCAGCGCCTCTGGTTACGGTGAAGGGGTGGGACTGGGGCGCCCCGCGAGGGACCAGTCCCCCAAGTAGTACCTGCGACGGACCCCCAAGGACCCGTCCCCGTGGGGACGCGACCCGGGGGGAGCGGCCCGTACCGTCTAGGACGTGACCGAGAAAACTCGCAGCCCGGAGTTCGACCTCGCGCAGAACGCCCTCCAGGGCCTGCGCAGGGACCTCTTCCACGGCGCCTTCGCCTACCGCCCGCTACCCCCGCTCAAGCCGGACACCCCCCTGCTCCAGTGGATACCGGGACGCCTGCGCAAGTACGCGGTCTGGTCGCCGCACACCGTGGTCCTGGGCATGGCGCTGCTGACGCTGGCCGTCGCGTACACGGGAACGTCGGCCGGGTACGGCGGCAGCCGCGAGCTGGCCCACCTCGTGGTCGCCGGTGTGCCCGCGGCCGCCGTGGCCCTGACCCTGGTGCGTCCGGTGCTCGCGTGGTGGCTGTCCCTGGGGACGACCCCGGTCATGGTGGTCCTGGCAGGCAGCGGCGACTACCCGTGGTCGGCGGGCTCCTTCGTCGGCCACACCGCGGTGATGATGGTGGTGGCGGCCCGCACCCGCCCCCGCACGGCCGCCTGGACCTGGGCACTCACGGTCCTGTACTCGTTCCTCGCGGAGGGCACGGGCACCGGCTACGGCTCCAACAGCGGCCCCCTCGTCGTGCTCAGCGGCATCGCCGTCGCCCTGGTCACCCTGGTCACCCTCAACCGCAACACCCGCCGCGAGGTCGTCGCGGAGCGCACCGTCACCGCGGTCGAGCGGGACAAGCGCACGCTCCTCGAAGAGCGCACCAATATCGCCCGTGAGCTGCACGACGTCGTCGCCCACCACATGTCCGTGGTCGCCATCCAGGCGGAGGCCGCCCCGTACCGGGTGCAGAACCCGCCACCGGAGCTGGAGCAGGCCTTCGCGACGATCCGCGAGAACGCGGTGATCGCCCTGACCGAGCTGCGCCGCGTCCTCGGTGTCGTACGGGCGCAGGACTACGAGGCCCCGGACGCCCCGCAGCCCACGCTCGCCGACATCGACCGGCTGCTCGACAACGTGCGCGACACCGGTCTGACCGTGGAGAAGGCCGTGACCGGCGCGGTGCGCGAGCTGCCGCAGGGCGTGGAGCTCTCGGCGTACCGCATCATCCAGGAGGCGCTCAGCAACAGCCTGCGGCACGCGCCCGGCGCGACGGCCCGGGTGGAGATCGGCTACGTCCTCGGCGGCCTCGGGCTGCGGATCGTGAACGGGCCCGCGACAGGCCTCGTACAGCCGTCGCCGGGAGCAGGGCACGGCATCACGGGGATGCGGGAGCGGGTCACGATGCTGGACGGCGAGATGACGGCGGAGACGACCGCGGACGGCGGGTACGAGGTGACCGTGTTCCTGCCGGTGCCGATCGGCACGACGGAGACCGCGGGGCGGGCCGGCACCGCGGAGACCGCGCGCGTGCCCGCGACCCGGCCCGCGCAGGACACACGGGACACGCGGGACACGCGGGACACGCGGGACACGCGGGACACGCGGGACACGCGGGACACGCGGGACACGCGGGACACCACGACGATCCTCTCCCTGGACAAGCCCGCCGGAGGCGACCGCGCATGAGCCGCACCATCCGTGTCCTGATCGCCGACGACCAGATGATGGTCCGCGAAGGCTTCTCCGTGCTGCTCAACGCGATGCCGGGCATCGAGGTCGTCGGCGAGGCCGTGAACGGCCGCGAGGCCGTGCGGCGGGTGCGCGAGCTCACCCCCGACGTCGTCCTGATGGACATCCGCATGCCCGAGCTGAACGGCATCGAGGCGACCCGGGAGATCGTCGCGGACGCCCTGGTGGAGACGAAGGTGCTCGTCCTGACGACGTTCGACCTGGACGAGTACGTGTACCAGGCGCTGCGCGCGGGCGCGTCCGGCTTCCTGCTCAAGGACGCCTCCGCGCGGCAACTCGCCGACGGAGTACGCGTGGTGGCGGCCGGTGAGGCCCTGCTCGCGCCGTCCGTGACCCGCCGCCTCATCACGGAGTTCTCGAAGCTCTCGGACAATCCGCGGCTCACGGCGTCCGCGCGAGCCCAGGCGCAGTACGGGGAGTTGACCGAGCGCGAGACGGAGGTCCTCGTCCTCATCGCGCAGGGCCTGTCGAACGCGGAGATCGCCTCGCGGCTCGTCGTCGCCGAGTCCACCATCAAGACGCACGTCAGCCGGGTCCTGGTGAAGCTCGGTCTGCGGGACCGCACCCAGGCGGCCGTGTTCGCGTACGAGGCCCGCCTGGTGACGCCGGGCTAACGTCCCCTCATGGACCCCCTCATGGACCCCTTCCTGGACGCCCCCTTCGACCCCTGGTCGCCCGAGTTCGTGGCGGACCCCTACCCCGCCTTCGCCGCGCTGCGTGCCGCGGGTCGCGTGCACCACTACGAGCCGACCGGCCAGTATCTGGTCCCGCACCACGCCGACGTCGCGGCCCTGCTGCGCGACCGGCGCCTCGGCCGCACCTATCTGCACCGCTTCGGGCACGAGGAGTTCGGCCGCGAGGCGCCGCCACCCGCGCACGAGCCGTTCCACGTCCTGAACGACAACGGCATGCTCGACCTGGAGGCCCCCGCGCACACCCGCGTCCGCCGCCTGGTGTCGAAGGCCTTCACACCGCGCACGGTGGAGCGGCTGCGCCCCTATGTGGCGCGGCTCGCGGACGAGTTGGTGCGGGGGCTCGTGGCGGACGGCGGCGGTGACCTGGTGGCCCGGGTGGCCGAGCCGCTGCCCGTCGCCGTGATCGCCGAGATGCTGGGCGTCCCCGAGGCGGACCGGCCGCTCCTTCGGCCCTGGTCGGCGGACATCTGCGGGATGTACGAGCTGAATCCGGGCGAGGCCACGGCGGCGCGGGCCGTGCGCGCGTCCGTCGAGTTCTCCGCGTATCTGCGGGAGCTGATCGCGCGCCGCCGCAAGGCGCCCGGCGGGGACCTGATCAGCGCCCTCGTCGCCGCGCACGACGAGGGCGACCGGCTGAGCGAGCAGGAGATGATCTCGACCTGCGTGCTGCTCCTGAACGCGGGGCACGAGGCCACCGTCAACTCTCTGGCGAATGGAGCGAACGCTCTCTTCGGTCACCCGGAACAGTTCGCCGCCCTGCGCGCCGAACCGGAAGGGCTGTTGCCCACGGCCGTGGAGGAACTGCTGCGCTTCGACACGCCGTTGCAGCTCTTCGAGCGGTGGGTGCTCGACGACATCGAGGTCGGCGGCGCGCCGATCCCGCGCGGCAGCGAGGTCGCGCTGCTCTTCGGCTCCGCCAACCGGGACCCGGCCGTGTTCACCGAGCCCGACGCCCTGGACCTCGCCCGCGCCGACAACCCGCACATCTCCTTCAGCGCGGGCATCCACTACTGCATCGGCGCGCCACTGGCCCGCATCGAACTCGCCGCCTCACTCGGCGCGTTGCTGCGCCTGGCGCCTCGGCTGCGGCTCGCCGCGGAACCGCGCCGACGGCCCAACTTCGTGATGCGGGGCCTGGAGGAGCTGCTCGTCGCCTGCTGAGCCTGCTGAGCCTGCTGAGCCTGCTGAGCCTGCTGAACCCGCTGAACCCGCTGAACGGCGTTTCTGTGTACGGTGGTTCAGCCCGTCGCCAGGTCCCGGCGCCGCAGCCCCGCGAGCCCGGCCGCCGTGCACACCGCCGCGAGGGCCGTGAGCAGCAGCACCGGCTGCCACGTCACGTCGTGCCCCGGCAGCTTGGGCAGATGCGAGAACGGCGAGAGGTTCATGAGCGCCTGCGGTACGTCGAGGGCGGGCCCGATCCAGCCGATGAGCAGCGCCAGGCCCGCCGCTCCCCAGGCGAGGGGCGCGAGGCGGGGCGAGATGCCGTACAGCAGCACCGCGAGGGAGCCGATCAGCCAGATCGCGGAGAGCTGGACCAGGCAGGCGCCGACGATCTGCCCGGCGTCGTGCCCGTACCCGGCGGCGAGTCCGCAGGCGGCGAGCAGCATGATGAGCGCGGCGCCCGCGAAGGCGACGACGAGGTGTCCCGCCGCCCAGCGCAGCCGCCCCACCGCGCCCGCGAGGACCGGCTCGGCGCGCTGTGAGGTCTCCTCGCCGTACAGCCGCAGGACGGAGCCGACGATGTACAGCGCGCCGACCATGCCGGTCATGCCGACGATCGCGGTGAGGAAGGAGTCGGTGAGCGCGGCCTGGCCGCCCATGCGGGTGAAGATCTCGCGGGTGTTCTCGTTGTCGCCGACCAGGTCGGCGGCGCCCTCCGTCATGGCGCCGAAGGCCAGGCCCGCGGCGAGGAAGCCGAGGCTCCAGCCGATGACGGTGCCTCGCTGAAGCCGCCACGCGAGGGCGCCCGCCGTGCCGATGCCGCCGCGCGCCGGTCCTGGCCGGGACGGCAGGAAGCCCATGCCGACGTCGCGGCGCCCGGCGAGCGCGTAGGCGCCCGCGGCCTGGGCGCCGACGGCACCGGCGAACAGGAGCAGTACCCACCACCGCTCGTCGCCGAAGGCGCGCGTGTTCTCCAGCCAGCCGACGGGGGAGAGCCAGGTCAGGGGCGACGAGCCGTCGGCCGTCGCCGAGTCCCCTGCCGCGCGCAGCACGAACGCGGCGCCGAGCAGCCCCCCGGTCAGGCCCTTGGCGAGCCGGGCGCTCTCCGTGAACTGGGCGACGACCGCCGCCGTCGTGGCGAACACCATGCCCACGCAGGCGATGGCGAGCCCGAGCGCGACCGCGCCCGCGCCACCGCGGCCCGCGAGCCCCGCGGCCACCAGGAGCCCCAGCATGCCGTTGGCGACGGCCGCGGTGAGCAGGGCCGACGTCAGCGGTGCCCGGCGCCCCACGGCGGCCGACGAGAGCATCTCCTGGCGTCCCGACTCCTCCTCCTCACGGGTGTGCCGTACGACGACGACCAGGCTCATCACGGCGGCGAGCACCCCGGCGAAGGTGCCCACGCGCCAGGCCGTGAGCCCGCCGACGGACTGGTCGAACACCGGCCCGTAGACGGCGCGCAGGGAGGCGTTGGTGGCGAGGGAGTCCACCAGGTCGGCGCGTTCGGCGGGGGTGCCGTACAGCTTCTGCAGGGTGTTCGGCATGGCAAGGACCATCGTCGCGATGACGGCGAGCCACACCGGGACCAGGGCACGGTCGCGGCGCAGGGCCAGGCGCAGCAGGGGCCCGGAGCCGGTCAGGGCGGTGGGCGCGGTCATCGCGCCACCGCCGGGGCGGAGTCGGCGTCCTCGTGCTGGTAGTGCCGTAGGAACAGTTCCTCAAGGGTGGGCGGTGTGCTGGTCAGGGACCGCACACCGGACGCGGTGAGGGCGCGCAGGACGGCGTCGAGGTTCTCGGTGTCGACCTGGAGCGCCACCCGGTGGCAGTGGGCACCGTCGGTCCCCTTGATCTCGTCGACCTGGAGGCCGTGCACGCCGGGCAGGTCCGCGAGGCCGTTCGGGGCGGCCGCGAGTTCGGCGCCGACGCTGGTGCGGGTGAGGTGGCGCAGATCGGCGAGGGAGCCGGACTCGACGGTGCGGCCGTGGCGGATGATGCTGACGCGGTCGCAGAGGCTCTCCACCTCGCTGAGGATGTGCGAGGAGAGCAGCACCGTACGGCCCTCGCGGCGCGCCCGCTGCACACAGTCCTGGAAGACCTCCTCCATCAGCGGGTCGAGGCCGGACGTCGGCTCGTCGAGGATCAGCAGGTCGGCGTCGGAGGCGAAGGCGGCGACGAGGGCGACCTTCTGCCGGTTGCCCTTGGAGTAGGCGCGGCCCTTCTTGGTCGGGTCCAGCTCGAACCGCTCGATGAGGCCGTCGCGGCGCGAGGGGTTCAGGCCGCCGCGCAGTCTGCCGTACAGGTCGATGACCTCGCCGCCGGACAGGTTGCGCCACAGGGTGACGTCGCCGGGTACGTACGCGATGCGCCGGTGCAGCTCCACCGCGTCGTGCCAGGGGTCCTTGCCGAGCAACTGGGCGGCGCCCGAGTCGGCGCGCAGCAGGCCGAGCAGGACCCGGATGGCCGTGGACTTGCCCGCTCCGTTGGGTCCGAGGAAGCCGTGCACCTCGCCGCGGTCGACGTCCAGGTCGAGCCCGTCGAGCGCGTGGGTGCGACCGAACGACTTGTGCAGCCCCGAGACGGTGATTGCCTTCGTCATGTTTTTTGAAAGTACGCTGTCTTCGCAAATTTGTGAAGTTAAGGAAACGTATAAAGTGGGGAGCGGCGCGGCGAGCACGGGAGATGATCTACGCATGACCAGGGACGAGAAGGGCCGGGAGCGGGGCGTGGGGCAGGGCGGCCGGGTGGAGGACCTGGCGGCCGTCTCCCGCTTCACGGAGCACTTCGCCGCGCAGTTGGTCTGGGCCGGGATGCCGCGGATGCCCGCCCGGGTCTTCGCCGCCCTGCTCGCCTCCGACTCCGGCGCGCTCACGGCGGCGGAACTGGGGGAGCGGCTGCATGTGAGCCCCGCGGCGGTGTCCGGCGCGGTGCGCTATTTGACGCAGCAGTTCATGGTGACCCGGGAGCGGGAGCCCGGTTCGCGGCGCGATCTGTTCCGGGTGCACAGCAACCAGTGGTACGAGGCGCTGACGAACCGGGACAACGTCCTCCAGCGCTGGGAGTCCGCCCTGCGCGAGGGCATCGACCACCTCGGCCCCGACTCGCCCGCGGGCCACCGCCTGGTCGAGACCCTCGCCTTCTTCGAGTTCGTCCAGGAGGAGCTGGCCGGGATGATGACCCGCTGGCGCACGCGCAGGGCCGAGCTCTTCGACGCCGGGAACTGACCGCGGCCGAGGGCGCCGACCGTGCCCTCAGCGAGGCAGCGTCAGCCGCCACGCCTGCGCCCTGACCTGCCAGGTGCGGGTCCGCACGGGGCCCGTGACCAGCGTGTCCGCGCGGTAGCGGAAGTCGGGCCCGGACACGGTGACCGAGCGGGCACGGGCCCGCACCGGCGCGATCTGGGCGCCGACGGACGCCGGCAGGACCTCGACCCGGGCGAAGCCCCCGCCGCCCGGCCGCACGTACACCCCCTCGACGGGCTGGTCGAGATCGACGAGCGTCACCCCGTCCGCCTCCACGCGCAGCCGTGCGGGGCCGCCCGGCGCCAGCCGCGAGGGCCGCACGCCCAGGGTGCGGACGAGGGACTGACAGGTCCGCAGCCACGGATGCCGCTCCCCGGCGGCCGCGCCGCGGCCCGCGCGGTCCGCCTCGTCCCCGAAGCCCAGACCGAATCCCCCGCTTCCGGCCCCGGCGCCCCGGCCGTCCCGCGTGCCCCGGCCGTCCCGCGTGCCCTGGCCATCCCCCGTACCCCAGCCGTCCCCCATACCCCAGCCGTCCTGCGTGTCCCAGCCATCCCCCGCGCCCCTGCCGTCCCCGCCGGGGCCGACCGAGGGGATGCGTACGTCACCGAGCACGACGCCGTCCCGGTCGTCCACGAGCAGATCGAGCCGCCGGGGCGCCCCTTCGAGGACCGCCCGGGCCGCGGCGACCGCCCCGGCGGGGACGCCGAGCTCCCGCGCGAGCCGGACGGCGGCGGCCGCCTGGGCGACGGGAACGACGGACAGAACGGCGGAACCGAGTGCCCGCTCCCGGTGCAGAACGCTCACCGCACGCAGCAGCGCCCGGTCGTCCCCGACCACAACGGGCCGTCTCGCCCCCCGTCTGACCAGCGCTTTAGCGAATTCCTCGGGTCCTTCGGGCAGGCACAGCTTGACGCCCGCGCCCGCGCCAAGCACGTCCTTGGCGATGCGTACGGACTCCCCGTCCGTACGCCGGGCGACCGGGTCGATGACCACCAGAAGCTGGTCGCGAGCCGACACGTGCGCCCTTTCTTTAGTCCTCGGGTAGCATCTTTGTGCAAGAGCCCCTTGCGCTATTGCGCCAGGGGCTTCGTCTATTCCGGGGCAACCAAGGCTCACCCACACCGGCGGCGGACGGCCTCCGGCTGCGGCCCCCGACCTTGGACATGCCCCGCCCGGAAGGGGTGTACGCCTGTGCCCGCACTCGTGCTGCTCGGTGCTCAGTGGGGTGACGAAGGCAAGGGAAAGGCCACCGACCTGCTCGGTGGCTCCGTGGACTATGTGGTGCGTTACCAGGGCGGCAACAATGCCGGCCACACGGTCGTCGTAGGCGACCAGAAGTACGCGCTGCATCTCCTCCCTTCCGGGATCCTCTCCCCGGACTGTGTCCCGGTCATCGGCAACGGTGTCGTCGTCGACCCGTCGGTCCTGCTCTCCGAGCTGAGCGGTCTGAACGAGCGCGGCGTCAACACGTCGAAGCTTCTGATCAGCGGCAACGCGCACATCATCACGCCGTACAACGTGACGGTCGACAAGGTGGGCGAGCGCTTCCTCGGCAAGCGGAAGATCGGCACCACGGGCCGCGGCATCGGCCCGACCTACGCCGACAAGATCAACCGCACCGGTATCCGCGTCCAGGACCTCTACGACGAGTCGATCCTGAAGCAGAAGGTCGAAGCGGCCCTGGAGCAGAAGAACCAGCTCCTGACGAAGGTGTTCAACCGCCGCGCCATCGAGGCGGAGCAGATCGTCGAGCATCTCCTGGAGCACGGCGAGAACATCAAGGGCTATGTGGCCGACACCACGCTGATCCTCAACAACGCGCTCGACGAGGACAAGGTCGTCCTGTTCGAGGGCGGCCAGGGCACGCTCCTGGACGTGGACCACGGCACGTACCCCTTCGTCACCTCGTCCAACCCGACCGCCGGCGGCGCCTGCACCGGCACCGGCGTCGGCCCGACGAAGATCAGCCGCGTCATCGGCATCCTGAAGGCGTACACCACGCGCGTCGGCGCGGGCCCGTTCCCGACGGAGCTCTTCGACGAGGACGGCGAGGCGCTGCGCACCATCGGCGGCGAGCGCGGTGTCACCACCGGACGCGACCGCCGCTGCGGCTGGTTCGACGCCCCGATCGCCCGCTACGCCACCCGCGTGAACGGCCTGACGGACTTCTTCCTCACCAAGCTCGACGTCCTCACCGGCTGGGAGCAGATCCCGGTCTGTGTGGCGTACGAGATCGACGGCAAGCGCGTCGCGGAACTCCCGTACAGCCAGACGGACTTCCACCACGCCAAGCCGGTCTACGAGATGCTGCCCGGCTGGTCCGAGGACATCACCAAGGCCAAGACCTTCGAGGACCTGCCGAAGAACGCGCAGGGCTATGTGAAGGCCCTGGAGGAGATGTCGGGCGCGCCGATCTCCGCGATCGGTGTGGGTCCCGGCCGGGACGAGACGATCGAGATCAACTCGTTCGTCTGATCAACTCGTTCGTCCGAACGAGGTCAACTCGTTCGTCCAGCGGTCCTGTCCGTGCTCCGGGCCCCCGGTTCTCCCGGGAGCTCGGAGCACGCCTTCAGGCCTTCCGACGCCGAGCACGGCAGATGGCCGTGGACGCGGATCACGTCCAGGCCGCTGCCGCGCGCGTACGCCAGGAACTCGGAGGCCAGGGAGTCCGCGGGCGGATCGCCGTAGGTGTAGGCGTACTCGATCTCGCGATACGGGTATCCGCTGTCGGCGAGGTTGTCCGTGGACGCCTCGTGGCCGTCGAGGGACAGCCGGTGCAGGCCCTTCAGGCCCGCGGCGGCGCGCAGCTCGCTGTAGCCGAGGGCGCCCGGGACGCGGCCGACGGCGTCGAGGACCTGCTCGGTGGAGTCGAGTTCGCAGCGGATCACCGGGGCCCGCGGGTCGTCCTTGCGCACACAGTCCTTGGACGAGGCACTGATCTCGAAGCCGCCCGCGAGCAGCCGCCGTTGCAGGGTGTCGCGGGTGCCCGAGCTCGAGCCGCGGCTGACAAGGACGACGTCCAGGTCGGGCCCGTCGAGCTGCTTCCAATTGCGGATCTCGCCGCGGTACAGCCGCCGTACATCCGTGAGCGACAGATTCCTCAGCGGTACGCGGTCGTTGAGGACGAGCGCGTACGCCGAGATCGCGACACGGCGCTCGACCAGACGCGGATAGCCGTCCGACTTGGGGCCGTCGGACAGGGCGATCAACGGGGGCGACTTCTTGTGCTCCCGCGCGAACCGGGCGCCCTGCGCGTCCAGCTCCCTGATGCCCGCCGTGCTGCCGTGCGCGGAGACGGTGATGGACGCGCCGGGGCAGTCCTCCTCGTACTTCTCCTTCAGCTCCTCGGCGACCGGCCGGAACGCCGTGGAGCCGACCACGGTCAGCTCGCCCGTGGCGCACTCGATCGGGGTCGACTCGTCCCCGTCCGCCAGGATCATCGAGGCGAGCGTGACGACGCCCGCCGTGAGCAGCGCCGTCAGGATCTTCGCGGGCCTGCTGAAGAGCGGCGCCTTGTCGTCGGGCGTCGTGGACCGGTTCGGCTGCACCGCGCCCGCCTGGAGGCCGCCGGAGACGAGCACCTCACCGCCGACGGCGCCGCCGGTGAGCAGCACGAGCAGTTTGTAGTGCTGGCCGCGGTCCAGCGGTACGCGCGGTATGTGCACGGTCGAGCCCTCGTACCGCAGCCCCGCCGCCGGAGTGAAGTGCTCCATCAGATGGTCGGCGCCCGCCTGCGCGGTCACGGCGAGGCCGCGCACGGTACGGCCCGCGAACACGGCCGTGAGGCCGTGCAGCGCGCGCCCGGTGTAGTCGGCGTCGGAGACGAACTGCGAGCCGTCGTTCTCCACCCGCAGCAGCACGAGCGTCGCGTCCGACATCTCCGGCGTCTCGTCGAAGAGGCCGAGGCGCGCGTTCGCGCCACCGGTACGGACGTTGTCGCCGATCGCGGTGTCCATCTGCACGCGGTAGCCGATGCGCTTGCGGCGCGGCACCCGGCGCTCGTACCAGATCGCTCCGACGGTGGCGATCACCCCGAGCGCGGCGGTGAGGACAGCGACGACGTTCTCGGGGTTCAACCAGTCCACGCCCGCACGCTACGGAGCCGTCCCGGCGCGCGGAACGCCCCGGCCGGGGACTTGTCCCTTCCGCCCCCGGACGTTCGCCGCGCGTTCAACCGGCCCGCCGCGGCGCTCAGTTCCCCTTGGTGTACGTCAGCTCGCCGCTGCCGTCGTTGTTGGCGCGGCGCAGCTCGCCGCTCGGCAGGACGGTGACCTCGCTGGGCTTGCCGGGCTCGCACGTCTTCGGCGGTCCCACGGTGACAGTCGTGCCGCTGATGCTCAGTTGGTCCTCGCCCGCGGACTCCAACGTGCCCTGGAACACGCAGTGGTAGGTGCCGCCGCCGGCCAGCGGCCCGTCCGCCGTCATCGAAAGGACGGTGTCCCCCACGTCACCCTGCTGGATCGTCAGACGGCGCGTGCTCACTCCGGCGTCGCCGCTGATGGAGCCGTTCCAGGTGCCGAGGAACTTGTCCGGCACGGTGCCGCTGTCCGACGCGGTGGACGTGGACGGCGAGGGGCTCGGCGACGCGCTCGGCGAGGGGCCGGGGTCCGACGGGGTGCCGGGCGTCGTGGGCGCGCTGCTCCCCCCGCTCTTGCCACCGCTCTTCGCCTTCGGGTCGTCGTCCTTCATCGTCGCGTAGACCGTGCCGCCCGCGCCGAGGGCGACTATCAGGGCGACGGCGACGAGCAGCGCGGTGGAGCGTGCGCTGCGGCGCCGGGGTTCGCCCGGGGACGGGCCGTACGGGGGTGTGGAGCCGTAGGGCGGGGTGGAGCCGTAGCCAGACTGGGGGTAGCCGTACCCGGGTGCTTGCTGCTGGGGGTAGCCGTACCCGGGTGCTTGCTGCTGGGGGTAGCCGTACCCGGGTGCCTGCTGCGGGGGGTAGGCGTAGGCGGGGGTGTGGCCAGGTGCGGGGGTGTGGCCCGGTGCCTGGCCCGGTGCGGGGGTGGATATGGGGGTGGGGGCCGGGGGTTGGCCGCTGACCATGGTGGGGAGGTGGTTGACGGGGGCGTGGCCCGGGGTGCCGGGCGGGGGCGGGGTGGCGCCCGCTGCCGGGGCGGCTGCCGCCGGGGTGCCCTCGGTGCCTTCGGCTGCCGCGGGGCTGCTCTCCGGGGGCTGCGCGGGCGGGGGCTCCGGGGTGGCCGGGGCGGCCGGTGCCACGGCGGGCGGCGGCGGGGTCGCCGAAGCGGGGCCCGGAGCCTGACCCGGGCTCGGGGGTGCGGCCGGGACCGGCGGGGCGTCTCCCTCGGGGTCCTCGACTTCCAGCAACTGCACGGCATGCCGCCCGAGTTGCGCGACCAGGGCGCCGGGGAGCCAAGGCTCCAGGGACTTCCCCTCGAAGAGGGTGTCATCGGCCCCGGTCCTTGCACGTATCTCGTCGAGAGAGGGCCGGTCGCCGGGCGCCTTGGTCAGACAGGCGCTGACCAGCTCCCGCAGGGACTCCGGCAGGGCTTCGAGATCGGGCTCCTCCTGCGCGACGCGGAACATCAGCGCGTGGACCCCGCTGTTGGCGGTCCCGAAGGGCAGCGCGCCCGTGGCCGCGTACGCGAGGACGGAGCCGAGGCAGAAGACGTCGCAGGCCTCCGTGACCCGGTCGCCGCGCACCTGCTCGGGCGCCATGAAGCCGGGCGAGCCGACGAGGGCGCCGGTACGGGTGAGGCCGCCGTCCGTGACGGTCTCCAGGGCGCGGGCGATGCCGAAGTCGATGACGCGGGGCCCGTCGATGGTGACGAGGACGTTCGACGGCTTCAGGTCGCGGTGGATGAGCCCGGCGGCGTGGATGTCCTTCAGGGCGTTGGCGAGCCCGGCGGCGAGGATGTTCACGGAGCGTTCCGGGAGCGGGCCGTGCTCGTGCGAGACGACGGACTGGAGGGTGGGCCCGGCGACGTACCCCGTGGCCACCCACGGGATCGCGGCGTCGGTGTCCGCGTCGAGCACCGGCGCCGTCCACGCGCCGCCGACGCGCCGCGCGGCCAGCACCTCCTGCCGGAACCGCCCGCGGAACTCGTCCTGCGCGGCGAGCTCCTCGCGCACCAGCTTGACCGCGACCGTCCGCCCGCGTTCGGAACGCGCCAGATACACCTGCCCCATACCGCCCGCACCGAGCCGCGCGAGCAGCCGATAAGCACCGATCCGCTGCGGATCCCCCGGCCCCAGTTTCTCCATACCCACGGGCGCCGCCCTCCCCCTGTTGTCAAGCCACCGCGTGCGGCGACTCTCCGTACACCGCTGTGCAACAGACCGAGGATAGTGCGGTGGTGGCGGGGGTGGCCCGGGGTTACGTCTACGGTTGCGTAACGGAGGGTGTGGGCCCTCTCTCTGCACCGCCGCGCTCACGGTACGGCGCGGCGTACCGTGGCAGCGTGGCAAACGGAGACCTGGCGCGGAATCTTCGGCGCCTGCGCCGCCTCGCCTCCCTGACGCAGGAGGAACTGGCGGAGCGTTCAGGGATTTCGGTCGATGTGATCCGCCGGCTCGAGCAGCGGCGGAAGCACTCGGCCCGGCTGCCCACGCTGCACGCGCTGGCGAACGGTCTGGGCGTGGAGCTGACCACGCTGCTCGGGGACCCGCCCGCGGTTGCCGCCGACGGCGAGTCCGACGGCCCGCGGTTCGTGGCGATGCGGCGCGCGATCATGCCCGTGCTCGGTGCTCCGGGCCCGCGGCCGCCCGGCCCGGGGTTCTCCCTCGACCGCCTGCGCGAACAGATCGCGGAGGGGTGGTCGCAGTATCACGCGGCCGAGTTCGACACGGTCCTGAAGTCGCTTCCGGACCTCATCACGGACGCGCGTTCCGCCACCGTCACAGGGGACTACGACACCCGCGGCGCCGGGTTCGCGGCGCTGGGCAAGGTGCTGCAACTCTCCGGCCACGTCGGGGTCCGCATGGGCAGGACGGACCTGGCCCTGATCGCCCTGGAGCGGGCCATCGGCGCCGCCGAAAAGTCCGGCGACCCGCTCCTCGCCCCCATGGTCGTCAATTCCGTAGCGTGGACGTACCAGCGGCAAGGGCGCCTGGACGACGCGCTGCACGTCGCCCTGCGCGCCGCTGACGACATCACGTCCGGCGGCCACGCGGGCACCGCGGACGGCCTGAAGGTCTGGGGCGCGCTGACCATGTCCGCCGCCACGTCGGCCGCGCGCGGCAACGAGTACCAGCGGGCAGCCGAGTTGATGGCGGGAGCGGAGAAGGAAGCCACCCGCGTGGCCGCACTGCCCACGGGCAGTGACAGTCGCATGGTCAGCGTCTTCAGCCCGACGTCGGTACGCATCGAACGCGTCCGCCTGGCCGTCCAGTACGGGCACCCCGAGGAGGCCCTCGAACTGGCCAAGGGCATACGGCTGAGCAAGGACACCCCGCCGTCATGGCGGACATGGCTGCTCCTGGACGTGGCCCGGGCGCACACGGACCTCGGCGACGCCGCCGGGGCGGTGAAAACCCTGGAGTCCCTCCGCCGCACGGCACCGACATGGATGCGGCACCACACCCTGGCCGTGGCCATCGTCCGCGACCTGCGGACGCTGCCCAACCGCCCCGCCGGACTGGGTGCGTTGGCGGAGTTCCTGGGCGTCGGCGACCATGAGGAGTCGACACGGCGAAGACCGCGGGGCCCCGGCCGGACCCGGGCAGCAGCGCTCTGAAGTGGCAGGGCGACGCCGACCGGCTCGGCACCGGCACCCTCCCGACCGCGACCGCGGCCTGAGACCATCGAGCCCATGGGCAAGCACCGCCGACCCGGCCCCCCGAACCAACCGCCGCGCGCCGTCCCGCGCGCGGACACCGGCGACCCGTTCGCCGCGTACGAAAAGCGGCGCCGGGCCCCCATGGACGTGTACCGCCGCCACCGCCCACTGCACGGCGGCGCCAGTCACCTCGGACCCGACCGGCCCAGGGCCCTGGAGGTGTGGGACGGCTTCGCCTACGCCCCCGCCGGGACCGCGGAGAACCTTGGTGCCGCGCAGGCGTGGGTGAACGGGACTGACTGCGCCTGAGGGGTGTGCCAGGAGGGGGTCGCCTACGGGGAGCGTTACCCGTGGGGCGCGGCGGTGGCCGGTGTGCTCGGATCAGTGGGTCAGCACCATCGCGCACAGCACGGGTGCGCCTGCGAACGGCCGCGCCTCGCCCACGGGCTCGTAGCCCCAGCTCTCGTAGAGGGCGCGGACCTTCGGGTGTTCCTTGTGTACGAGGAGTGTCACCCGCTCCTCCGGGCGGCCGCGCAGCAACTCGTCATGGATCAGCCGTGACGCTCCCGTGCCGCGCCACGGCGAACGGACCATCAGCTCCGACAAGGCGAACGTCCGTGTGCCCGTCTCGGCCATGAACCCATCGGCCGGGGTGGGTTCGACCTTCCCCCACCAGGTCGTCGCCGGGCCGAGCGGCGCGCCGTAGGCATAGCCGACAGGCTCACCTCGGGCGTAGCCGACGACGCACGCGAAGCCCTCCTTGCCGGACCAACTGTCGGCGAACCTGGCGAAGACGTTCCTGGGGGCGAGGGGGTCGTCGACGCCCGCGTACACCTCGTCGTGGACGTCGAGGAGGAGGTCACGGATCTCGGCCGCTTGAGCGTGTCCGTAGTGCCGGAGGTCCAGTTCCGGGTGCCCGGTCAAGTGCGCCCTCCTTGGGCTGCGGTGGCGACCCGGGCGAGACGGTCGCCGATACGGCTGCTGGTGACGGTTCCGGTCCGGACCGTCGCGATGGTGGCGCTGGCCCGATCACGCTCGCCCTGAGCCAACTGCAGCTCAGCGATCAGCATCGTGTAGAAGGTCCGGTTGCGTGGGAAGTCGCCCCCGAGAAGGTCCAGGGTTCGAAGAGCTTGCTGTTCCGCGCGGACATACTGTCCCGCGCTCTGATGGGCGAGGGCGCTCAACCCGGACAGTTCCGCAGGAGTGAGGAACGCAAGCCAGCTCGGGACACCGGTCGTATCGGCGCGATCGTGGGCACGATCGGCCGCTACCAGATGTCGGGCCATGCCCCGCACGTCGTCGGTCCGAGCAAGGTAGTCCGCGAGCCGGGCATGCAGGAGCGACGCGATCAAAGGCTCGGAACGTACGTGTCGCTCGGCGAGGGCCGCCCTGGCGATGCGTGCCGCCTCAGCCGGTCTCCCGGTTTGCTTGGCCTGGACAGCGAGGTCGGACCAGGCGCGAGTCACGGCCGTCCGGTCACGGGCCAGGAGCGCTGCTTGGAGCGCTTCGTTCCGGAAGCGGGAGGCGAGGGCGTAGTCGCCGCAGTCGTGCGCCGACCAACCCGCGCAGGCCGCCACGGCAGCGACCACCCCGGACATGGCACGCTCGACGCGTTCGCTGCTCGTGCAGTGGTTCAATGCCCGCTGCAGCCCTCTCAGGTAGTTGGCCGCGACATCGACCATGGCGCCGCCACCCAGTCCATTGAAGTGTGCGTCGAGACGGGCGGTAGTGCTCCGGGCCCGGGCGACGTCGGACATCCCGAGGCGGCCGGTTCGCGGTGCCTGGTCGGTTCCGAGAGCGGCAACGAGAGCTCCGGCGAGGAATGTACGGCGCTGCACGCGAAGTTGTGCGTCCATGGCGTCCATGGGTGGCGGCGCTTCGGCGTCGGGAGTGGTGGACTTGTTCCGCACCTGGGGTGGGACATGAGCCGGTTGCTCCGTTCTCGGAGAGAACCCCATGTCGTGAGCGCTGCGGCCGAGAATGTGCTCCAGCAGCCGAAGGTGCCGTGGCCATGGGCAGCGGACGTGCCCCGCGATCCAACGCCGCACATGTCGGTCAGTGCAGTTCGCGGGCTCGCCGAACGTCTCGACGGCCAAGCGGTTGACTTCATCGGCAAACGCCTGATGTGTGTACCCGAACTCCGCCAGGAGCGCCTCCAGTTCGGTGTTCCGCCGCCTGGTCATCGTGTCCTCCTGCTGCGCGAGTCGCCTGACGGTAGTCGTACCGTCACCGCCTGCTGAGGAAACTGTCCGGTTCCCCGCCGGGAAGTGTCCGCGATCCGTCCTGATGTCGGACCGGACGAGTCCGGTTTCCTCAGGGGCAACGAACCCCGGCGGCCACTGCGAACGGCCTGGGGGCGTGGCCGACCGCGAGGAGTCGACATGAGCGAAAGTATGGTCCCCGAGCCAGGCCCGGGAAGCTCGGCGTGCAAGCAGACACCCGAACGGGAAGCCGTCACCGACTGGTTCGCCGGGGCCCACCCCGTCCCGCGGCAAGCCCTCGCCGAGTGGGCGAACTGCGGTGTCGCGCTGCTGCCGCTGGGCGGGCGGTTCGACGCCCTCCGCGTCGCCGGGCGGCTCGTCCACTCCGCCGTGGGCAGCGGGCGGCCGGAAGCCGTCGGTGCGGCCCTGGCCGACTGGCTGCACGGACCCGTCATCCGCGACAGCCGCACCGGCAGCGGTCAGTACTACGTCCTCATCGCCCCGGACGCCCAGTGGCAGGGCGCCGCCGACCGGCTCGGCACCGGCACCTACCTGGCCGTGCCGCGCATCGGCAAGCAATTCTCGCCGGTGACGTACTGGGCGGTGCAACCGCGGCGCCGCGGCCGGCTCTGCGACCCCGCGCACCTTGCCGCGCTACTGGCCACGGCCGACGTGCTGGAGGCGCCCGACTCATGACCGCCACCGACCAGGCCGCGTCACATGGACACGACCGGCGCGCCGCCTACCGCGAACACCTCGCGACCTGCCCCCGCCGCCACCTCGGCATCCTCGCGGACTGCGTCGAGGGCGCCCTCCTCCGGGCGGCCCGGAACGGAGAGGAGCGGCCCGGCCGTCCTGGTTCCGCTACGGGCGCGGCGGCTCCGTGACGGGCGGGGCCAGCTTCGTCAGGGCCACGGAGAGGTGCTCCAGGGCCTGTGCCGTGCGGGCGAACTCCTCCGTGCCGCCGAGCGCCTCCCGCAGTCGGGCCGCGAGGTCCGCGTGGCCCGGCTCGATCTCCGCCACGGCCGCCCTGCCCGCCTCCGTGGGGCGCAGCAGCTTGGCGCGGCGGTGTGCCGGGTTCGGGGCGTACTCGGCCAGGCCGCGCCGTACCAGGAGGTCCGCCACGCGCTGCACGCTCTGCCGGGTGATGCCCATGGCGCGGGCGATCCCCGCGACCGGCAGCGGTTCGCGCAGGACCGCGCCGAGCACCTGCCACCACGCCGCCGTCAGACCGGCGGGCGCCGCCAGTTCCTCCGAGGCGGAGAGGAACTGGCCGTTCAGACGGAAGACCGTGAGTGCGGTGCGGGTGAGCAGGTCCTGGACGGCGTCGCCCCGGGTGGACGCCGCGGGCTGCGCGTCGCTCATGACGCGAGCGTCTCGTACGCCGTCGGGTCCGAGTCGTGGAAGAGGCGGTACCACGCATCCAACTTCTCGCCCTCGAACGCCCCCATCCGCTTGAGGACTTCGCGTGCGAACGCGACCGGCTCGGTCGGCCCCGCCGTGATCAGGTCGCCGTCGGTGACCGCGTCCGACTCGACGTACCGGTCCGCGCCCCCGTACCCCGTCGCGTCCAGGTACATCGACACCGCGCTGGTGTGCGCCCGGTCGTCGAGCAGGCCCTCGCGGGCGAGCCCGGCCGTGGCGCCGCAGATCGCGGCCACCGGCACTCCCGCGTCGAGGAAGGCGCGGGCCGCGCGGGCGAAGGGGGCGAGCGAGTCGCCCGTGTCCCACAGGTCGCCGCCCGGCAGGATCAGCAGCGCGCTGTCCTCGGGCCGCAGCTCGTCGAGCGTCAGGTCCGGCTGGATGCGCACGCCGCCGACCGTGGTGACGGGCTCGCGCGTCGCCGCGACGGTACGGATCTCGTGGCCCGCGCGGGCCAGGTACGCGGTGGCGTAGCCCGTCTCCCAGTCGGCGAGGGCGTCGTACACGGCGAGGTGAACCGCGGGGGTGGTGGTCGTGGTGGCGGCGGATTCGGTGGTGCTGCTGCTCATGAGGGCTCCACTCGGCGGCGCGGTGCGTTTATGTGTCTGTAAGCATGCTGTCATTATGGCAGCGTGCTGTCAATGAGTCGGCGGGTGCTTAACCCTCGCCGGAGGCGGGCTTAACCCGTGCCTCCCTAGCGTCAAGGCCATGGACCTGCCAACTCTCGCCGCCCACCTCGGGCTCGACCTCGCCGCCGTCTGTCTCCTCACCTTCGCCGTGTTCTATCCACGGCACCGCAGACGCGATCTTGTCCCCGCGTATCTCGCCCTGAACGTCGCGCTGTTCGCGGTCGTGGCGGCGCTGTCGGAGGCGTCGGGCGGGGGCGGGCTCGCGCTCGGGTTCGGGCTCTTCGGGGTGTTGTCGATCGTTCGGCTGCGCTCCGACTCCGTACGCCATCAGGAAGTCGCGTACTACTTCACGACCCTCGTCCTCGGCCTGCTGTGCGGGCTCCCCGGCCTTTCGCTCGGGATGGCCGCGGGGCTCTCCGGCGTGCTGCTCCTGGTGATGTACGTCGGTGACCACCCCCGCCTCTACTCCCGCGACCGCCGGGCCTTCGTCACCCTCGACGCCGTGTACCGCGACGAGGACGCGCTGCGCGCCGAACTCGCCCGGCGGCTCGGCGAACCCCTCGGCTGGACCGTGCAGGAGGTCGACTACGTACGGGACCTGATGGTGCTGGAAGTCCGCTTCCGCAAGCCGGAACCAACGCGGTACGAAGGGGAGTTCATGGAAGTGGAAGCCCCGACCCCGTCGTACGCCGCCAAGGAGGCCGCCGCGTGAAACCCGCCGTACGTGCCCTGAGCCGTGCCGCACTCGCCGCCCATCCCGTCTCCCTCGACGAGCTGAACGCCCGCGCGGAGCTCCTCGCCCGCTACGACCACAGCTATCTGGTCCCCGTGGAGATCTTCGCGGACTTCGCCGCGCTGCTCACCGACCCGCGCAGGGCGGGCGGCCCGTTCCGCGCGCTGAGCATCGGCGGTCGCCGCTCCTTCGGCTACCACTCCACGTACTACGACACCCCCGCCCTGCACACGTACCACGACCACCGGCAGGGCCGCAGGCTGCGCTACCGCGTACGGGAGCGGGTCTACCAGGACAGCGGGGAGCGGCAGTTCGAGATCAAGCTCAAGACCGGGCGCGGTGAGACCGTCAAGCACCGGCAGCGGATGGCGGGCGAGGACCACGCCCTCGACGATGCCCGGCGTGGCTTCCTCACGGGGGTGCTGCGGGGGTCGTACGGCATCGAGGCACCGGTCGGGCTCACGCCGTCCCTCGTCACCGACTACCGCCGCGCCACGTTCGTCGCCGACGGGCAGCGCGTGACGTGTGACGCGGCGCTCGTGGTGCGGGACGTGGCGACGGGGCGCTCCGCCGTCGCCGACAGCGGGCTCGTCCTGGTGGAGACGAAGACCCGGGGGCGGCTGACGGAGGCCGACCGGGTCCTGCACCGGTACGGGCTCCGCGCCGCCGAGTTCACCAAGTACTGCGGCGGCTTCGCGGCCGTACGTCCCGACCTCGGCGTCAACCGGTGGGCCCGGGCGGTGCGGACGGTGTTTCCGCGAGCGGCGCGAGCGGGAAGGTGAGCGTGACGCGGGTGGGGCCGGTGGTGACACCGAAGGTGCCGCCCGCGTCCTGCGCCGTACGGCGCGCGATGTCGAGGCCGAGGCCGGTGGACCCGGCCCCGCTGGTGCCCCGGGTCGCGGCGGCGCTCTCCGCTAACCCCGGTCCTTCGTCCGTGACGGTGAGGCGGGCGTGCCCCGGGTCGGGGACGCTGACGGTGATGCGGAAGGCGGTGCCCTGGGGGGTGTGGTCGAGCACGTTGCCTATGAGGGCGTCTAGGGCGGCGGCGAGGTCGTCCGCGGACACCGCCACCGGGACCTTGCCCCCGCCCTGTGGGCGTCCGCGATCCGTCCCGCCCTGTGGGCGTCCGCGATCCGTCCCGCCCGGTGGGCGTCCGCGTTCCGTCGCGCCCGGTGGGCGTCCGCGAACCGTCCCGCCCGGTAGGCGTCCACTGTCCGTCCCGCCCGGTGGGCGCAGCCCCGGTTCCGGGCACCCGTGACGTGGGGGGCCGGTCGGTTCCGGTACGTCCACAGAAAGCGCCCGCCCCTGGTCCTCCGCCAGCGGCAACCAGAACGCCCCCCGCTCCAGGGCGACCTCCGCCAGGTCCGAGCGGGCCGCCCCGCGCAGCGGCAGCCGGGCCCGCCGGATCACCTCGTCGACACTGCGCTCAAGGGCGGCCACGTCACCGGCGATCCGCCGAGCCTCCCCGGCGTCCCGCAGCGACTCGGCGTCGAGCCGCAGCGCGGCGACGGGCGTCCGCAGCCGATGCGCGAGATCGGCGGCGTTCTCGCGGGCGGTCTCCCGCTCGGCGCCGAGCAGCTCGTCGATACGCCCGGCAAGCCGGTTCAACTCGGAGGCGACAAGGCGGAGTTCGGGCGGGCCCTCGACGGCGGCACGGGCGGTCATGTCTCCCGCGGCGAGCCGTTCCGCCGTACCGGCGAGCGACCGCGTGGCCCCCACGAGCCGCGCCCCCAGTTGGTCGGCGAGCAGCAGCCCGAGGAGTACGAGGCCGATGCCGATCCCGGCGAGCACGAGCCACGAGGTGAGCGTGCCCGCGTACAACTGCCGCTCGGTGAGCGTGACGCGGACGACCGCGGTGCCGTCGGCGGCCCCGTGCACGGGGACAAGGACCTGGCGTCCGCCGGTCGACGGTTCGTAGGTGAAGGCCCGCCCGGTACGGGCGAGCCGGACGGCGTCGCCGACGGCGCCACGGCCGCCGCCCGCGGGCCCGACCGTGCGGCCGTCACCGAGCACGAGGGACGTGACGGGCAGCCCGTTCCCGTTGACGCTCGCCACGGTCTGCTCGGCGGTCGGCCGCTCCCGGGCGGAGGCGAGCGCGGGCCCGATCGCGTGCGCCACCCACTGCGCGCGTGCGGTGGCCTCGGCGGTCGCGCGGTCGGCGGCGTGGCTGCGGGTCAGGAGGGTGAGGGGGACGAGCAGGGCGGTGAGGACGAGGGCGGTGGTGGCGGCGGTGCGGCTCCGGCCCCGGCCCCGGCCCCGGCTCCGGCCCCGGCCCCGGCTCCGGCTCCGGCTCCGGGTCCGACTTCGGCTCCGGGTCCTGCTGCGACGCCGGGCCCGGCCCGGCATCGGGACCGGCCGTGACGTCGGGTCGGGCTGCGACGCTGGGACCGGCCTCGACTCCCGGTCCCGGCCCCTGTCCGGCTTCGGCTTCGGCATCGGGACCGGCCGTGACGTCGGGTCGGGCTGCGACGCTGGGACCGGCCTCGACTCCCGGTCCCGGCCCCTGTCCGGCTTCGGCTTCGACGCCGGACCCGGGTCCGGCTGCGACGCCGGGTCCGGCTCCGGCTCTGGGTCCGGCTCCGGCTCCGGGTCCGGCTGCGACGCCGGGTCCGGCCTGGGGTCCGGGTCCGGCCTCGGTGTCTGGTCCGGCCTCGGCGTCTGGTCCGGCTTCGGGACCGGCCGTGACGTCGGGTCGGGCTGCGGCGCTGGGGCCGGCCTCGACTCCCGGTCCCGGCCCCTGTCCGGCTTCGGCTTCGATGCCGGACCCGGGTCCGGCGCCGAAGCCGCTTTCGGCTGCGGTGCGGGCCTCGGCTTCGGCACCCCCGGGTGCTGCGAGTTTCACGCCCACCGTGCGTACGGTGTGCAGATATCGCGGTGCCTGCGCCGTCTCGCCCAGTTTTCTGCGCAGCCACGACAGGTGGACGTCGACCGTCTTGTCGGCACCGCCGAGCGGCTGGTGCCAGACCTCCGCGAGGAGTTCGCGGCGCGAGACGACCTGCCCCGCTCGGCGGGCGAGATGGGCGAGCAGGTCGAACTCGCGGGGCGTGAGTTCCACGGGCACGCCGTCCAGGGCGACCTCGCGGGCGCCCGGGTGCACGGTGAGCCCGCCCACCCGCAGCGGCTCCTCGCCCTCGTCCGCGCCGAGGCGCCGCAGCACCGCCTTCACCCGCGCGTCCAACTGCGCGGCGCCGAACGGCTTCACGATGTAGTCGTCGGCGCCGTCACTGAGGACGGCCACCATCTCCGGCTCCTCGTCGCGCGCGGTCGCCACGATGACGGGTACGTCGCTGACCGCCCGCAGCATCCGCAGGACCTGCGCGCCGTCCACGTCGGGAAGACCGAGGTCCAGGACGACCAGATCGGGGCGGTGGGTCACGGCCGCGTCCAGGCCCGTCATGCCGGTGGGCGCGGTCGCCACGGCGTGGCCCCTGTCGCGCAGGGCCCGGACGAGCGCGCCGCGCAGTTGGGGGTCGTCCTCGATGACGAGCAGGTGGGCCATGCGGACACGGTAACCAGGGGTTCACCGGGAATCGGCCGCCGATTCACGCCGGAGCGGGCTCCGTGGGGCGACCTTAACCGGGCCTTTAACCGGACGTTAGGGAACGGTGGGAGAGGGTGGCGGGGTGGGAAAGTGGTGGAGTGCGGCGGGGACGGCGGCCTGGGTGGCGGTCGGTACGGCCGCGGGGGCGTTGGGTGCCTGGCAGTTGGCCAGCGCGGATTCTGGCGGGACCGCCCACAGCAGGCCGTTGGACGAGGGGGCCGTGCGGCGGGCGCTCACGGAGACTTCGGGGGGGCCGGTGCCGTCTGCTTCGGCTTCGGGCCCTGGCCCGGGCTCAGCCCCGGCTGCGACGCCGTCGACGGGTGCTCGGGCCGAGCGGGCCACCGTCCGGTTCACCGGGGGGACCGCGACTGTGGAGTGCCGTGCGGACTCCACCGTGTACCTCGTCTCCTGGAGTCCCGCCGACGGGTACCACGTCGATGACGATGTGAGCCGGGGGCCCGGTGCGGTGGCCCGCCTGGAGGCGGAGGCCAACGATGACGACGTACGGGACGATCTCGCGTACGAGATCCGGTGCACCCCCGAGGGGCCTCGGGCCCAGGTGGTCCCGGACGCCCCGGACGCCCCGGACGACCGGGACGAACCGGAAGCCCCGGACGACTGACCCCCCACATCACACGCACCGGAACATGGGCTGTGCCCACCCTCCCCCAAGCTCTCGGCTCCGCTCGAGCAGGGAGGTGCCCTCCCTCGCCCCTGGCGGACCAGTTGCCCACAGGGGGTGGGCACAGCCCCGGCGTACGGTGCCGGAGTGCCGGGGGAGCGGAGCGAGCAGGCGCCCCCCGGGCGACAGAATGTCGTGTTCCCGGGGAGGGGGCAGACAGGACGCCCATGGCTCGGCGCGGGCGTGGACATCTACCCTCGGCCGCATGACCCCTCAGCCAGACCCGCAGCTCGGCGCAGTCGTATCCGCGGCGGACCGCGCCCACGTGTTCCACTCCTGGTCCGCCCAGGAACTCATCGCCCCGCTCGCCGTCGCCGGCGCGGAAGGCTCGTACTTCTGGGACTACGAGGGCAACCGGTACCTCGACCTCACCAGCGGACTCGTCTACACCAACATCGGCTACCAGCACCCCAAGGTCGTCGCCGCGATCCAGGAGCAGGCCGCGACGATGACCACGTTCGCGCCCGCCTTCGCCGTGGAGGCCAGGAGCGAGGCCGCCCGGCTGATCGCCGAGCGCACCCCCGGCGACCTGGACAAGATCTTCTTCACCAACGGCGGCGCCGAGGCCGTGGAGAACGCGACGCGCATGGCCCGGTTGCACACGGGCCGCCCGAAGGTGCTCTCCGCCTACCGCTCGTACCACGGTGGCACCGCCGCCGCGATCAACCTCACCGGTGACCCGCGCCGCTGGCCCTCCGACAACGGCTCGGCCGGTGTCGTGCGCTTCTGGGCGCCGTTCCTGTACCGCTCGCCGTTCCACTCCGAGAACGAGGCCCAGGAGTGCGAGCGGGCCCTCCAACATCTGGAGGACACCATCGCCTTCGAGGGGCCCTCGACGATCGCCGCGATCATCCTGGAGACCGTGCCCGGCACCGCCGGGATCATGACGCCGCCGCCCGGCTATCTCGCCGGTGTGCGCGAGCTGTGCGACCGGTACGGGATCGTCTTCGTCCTCGACGAGGTCATGGCGGGCTTCGGGCGTACCGGTGCCTGGTTCGCCGTGGACCACTTCGACGGGGTCGTGCCCGATCTGCTGACCTTCGCCAAGGGCGTGAACTCCGGGTACGTGCCGCTCGGCGGCGTCGCGATCTCCGGCGCCATCGCGGAGACCTTCGCCAAGCGGCCCTACCCGGGCGGGCTCACCTACTCCGGGCACCCGCTGGCCTGCGCTGCCGCCGTCGCCACGATCAACGTCATGGCGGAGGAAGGGGTCGTCGAGCACGCCGCCCGCGTCGGCGCGGACGTCATCGGGCCCGGGCTGCGGGACCTCGCGGAGCGGCACCCGAGCGTGGGGGAGGTGCGGGGGCTCGGCATGTTCTGGGCCCTGGAGCTGGTACGGGACCGGGAGACCCGGGAGCCCCTCGTCCCCTACAACGCGAGCGGCGATGCCAACGCTCCGATGGCCGCGTTTGCCGCTGCCGCGAAGGCGAACGGGGTGTGGCCGTTCGTGAACATGAACCGTACGCATGTGGTGCCGCCGTGCAACATCTCGGAGCCCGAGGCGAAGGCTGGCCTTGCGGCCCTCGACTCGGCCCTGGACGCCGCCGACGCGCACATCGCCTGAACAGAGGCACCCGGGGGGCGGGTGCGGTGACCCTCGCTTTCACGTGACCGCACTCGCCCCCCGGGTGCCTCTGTTCCGTGACCCCGGTCACTCGGGCCCGCAACCCCGACCGCGTAGTCTGACGTGCTCGTAAGCGACCTGGGGGAGGCCCACCACCATGCCCGGACCCGACGGCCCGGCCGTCATCCGCAGCACCCTGCGCCAGCAGATCGCCGACGCCCTGCGCGACGAGATCCTCGCGGGCCGCCTCGTGCCGGGCCAGGAGTTCACGGTGAAGGAGATAGCCGACCAGTACGGCGTCTCGGCCACCCCGGTCCGCGAGGCCCTGGTGAACCTGTCCGCGCAGGGCCTCCTGGACTCCGTACAGCACCGCGGCTTCCGCGTGCACGAGCACACCCTCGACGACTACCGCGGCATGCTCCAGGCCCGCGGCCTCATCGCGGACGCCATCTTCCGGGACGTGACCACCACCTCCGCCCACCACGCGGTGCCCGCCGCCGCCTTCGTCTCCGTACGCCGCCGCGGCGAGGAGGCGGCCCGCGCCGCCGCGGCCGGTGACCTCACCGTCCTGATCGGCTACGACCTGCGCTTCTGGCGCGAGCTGAGCGCCCTGTTCGGCAACGCCTACCTCTCGGACTTCCTGCACCGCCTGCGCGTGCAGTCCTGGGTCTGCGCGGTCCCCCACCTGCGCCGCGAGAGCGAACGCGGCGGTGACCTGCGCGGCCGTCTCTGGTCGCGGCACACGGACCTGGTGGACGCCCTGACCCGGCGCGACGCCGCGCACGCGCACACCATCGTCGACGAGTACAACGCCCACTCGCTCGACCTCGTCGCCTCCCTCGCCGCAGGGTCCGTGAGGCCCGCGGGACCCCCGGGGCCCGCGGGATCGGCAGGGCCCGCAGGACCCTCCGCATGAGCGTCGATCTGTCCGTCGTCATCCCCGCGTACAACGAGGAAGGCCGCCTCGCCCCCACCCTGGACGCGATCCGCGCCTACCTCGACCACCCCGGCGGCCCCACCGCGGAGTCCCCGCGGTGGGAGCTGATCGTCGTCGACGACGGCTCCACCGACCGCACCGCCGACATCGCCGCCGAGGCGGCCGCCCGCGACCCGCGCGTCCAGCTCATCCGCGGCGGCCGCAACCGCGGCAAGGGGCACGCCCTGCGCCGGGGCGTCCTCGCCTCCTACGGCCGCCGGGTCCTGGTCACCGACGCCGACCTGGCCGCGCCCATCGAGGAGCTGCCCGCCCTGGAGAAGGCGCTCGCCGACGGAAACGCGGCGGCCGTAGGCTCCCGCGCGCGGCCCGGCGCGACCATAGACGTCCACCAGCACCGCCTGCGCGAGCTCCTCGGCCGCGGCGGCAACTTCCTGATACGCACGGTCGCCGTCCCCGGAATCCGCGACACCCAGTGCGGCTTCAAGCTCTTCGACGGCGACCGTGCCCGAGCGGCGTTCGCCGCGTCCCGGCTCAGCGGCTGGGGCATCGACGTCGAGATCCTGCACCACTTCCGGCGACAGGGCTGGCCCGTCGCGGAGGTGCCGGTGCGCTGGTCGCACCAGGAGGGCTCCAAGGTCAGGCCCACCGACTACGTCCGGGTCCTCGCCGAGGTCTCCGCCCTGCGCGTCCGCGCCCTGCGCCGCGCCGACCTCCTGGCCCTGGCCCTCTTCGTGGTCTTCGCCGCCGTTCTGTACTCGGCCCGCTGGATCTCCCCGGACCACCGCTACCTCCCGCACTCCCTCCAGGACCAGAACCAGTGGGAGTGGTTCTTCGACGTCACCGCCCACAACATCGGCCACCTGAAGAACCCGCTCTTCACGGACCTGCAGAACGCCCCCGACGGCGTGAACCTCATGGCCAACACGGTCATGCTCGGCCTGTCCGTCCCCCTCGCACCCCTCACCTGGGCCCTCGGCCCCGCCGTCAGCCTGAACGTGGCGATGACCCTCGGCCTCGCCGCGACCGCCTTCGCCTGGTACTGGCTGATCGCCCGCAGACTCGTGACGCACCGGGGCGCCGCCACCCTCGGCGCGGCCCTCGCCGCGTTCGCGCCGCCGATGATCAGCCACGCGCACGCCCACCCGAACTTCATCGTCCTCTTCATGATTCCGCTGATCATCGACAGGGCGCTGCGGCTCTGCGAGGGGCGGCGCGTCGTGCGGGACGGCGTCGTCC
Organism: Streptomyces aureocirculatus; assembly: GCF_000720475.1. GTDB lineage: Bacteria > Actinomycetota > Actinomycetes > Streptomycetales > Streptomycetaceae > Streptomyces > Streptomyces aureocirculatus. Next base: position 175,179 of record NZ_JOAP01000008.1, on the reverse strand, counting down.
TCGGGCTCTTCGCGACCTACCAGATCTTCCTCGGCGAGGAGCCGCTGCTGCTCGCCGCGATGGGCATGCTGCTGTTCACGGTGGCGTACGCGGTGGTGCGCCGCGATGTCGCACGCGCCGCGTGGCGGCCCCTCGCACGCGGGATCGGTATCGCGCTCGCGGTCTGTCTGCCGCTGATCGCCTTTCCCCTCTGGTGGCAGTTCTTCGGGCCGCAGAGCTACAAGAGCGTGCTGCACGGCGACAATGCGGGCAACAGCCCGCTCGCCCTGCTCTCCTTCTCCGAGCGCTCCCTGGCGGGCGACGCGGACACCGCGGCCTCGCTGTCCATGAACCCCACCGAGCAGAACGCCTTCTACGGCTGGCCGCTCGTCGTCCTGGCGTTCCTGATCGTCGGGTGGCTGTGGCGGCGGGCGGTGGTGAAGGCCCTCGCGTTCACCGCCCTCGCCGCGGCCTTTCTGTCCCTCGGGCCGAAGTTCCGCATTCCGCTGACCGACGTGGTCCTCTCGGGTCCTTGGGCGCTGCTCTCCGACAAGCCGCTGTTCGAGTCGGTCATCGAGTCACGGGTGGCGATGGTGTGCGCGCCCGCCCTCGGGATGCTCGTCGCCCTGGCGGTGGGGCGGCTCGTGGCGCGGGGCACCGAGGGCCGCCCGGTGCGGGGCGCGCCCGTGCGGTACGCGGGCCTCGCCGCCGTCGCCCTCGCCCTGCTGCCCCTGGTCCCGCTGCCCCTGAAGGCGGTGGACCGCGCCGACGTGCCCGCGTTCATCGCGGACGGCACCTGGAAGGAGTACGTCGACACGGCCGCGGGCGAGACCCTCGTACCGGTGCCGCTGCCCGACCCCGCGAACGCGGAGGCCCTGCACTGGCAGGCCGTCACCGGCCTGGGCTTCCGGCTCCCCGGCGGCTACTTCAACGGGCCCTGGGGCCCGGACCGCGTCGGCATCTACGGCGCGTCGCCGCGCAACACCTCCGACCTGCTGCGCGACATCCGCAGTTCCGGCCGCCCGGTGCGGCTCAGCGACGCCTGGCGCCGTGCCGCCCGCGATGACCTGCGGTACTGGAACGCGGGCGTCCTGGTGCTCGCGCCGCAGCCCGCCGACACGGCGTTGCGCACGACGGTCGACGACCTCCTTGGACAGCGCGCAAAGTGGGTAGACGGGGTGTGGATCTGGGACGTGCACGGGGGAGGCTGAGCGGGTTCCGGTGCCACTACGCTTCCGCAACAACACGCACGGTAGCTACGCCAGATAGCTGCGTACGAAGCCTTGTACGAAGCCTTGTACGAAGCCATGTACGAAGCCCTTCACCGAGCCGACCCTAGGAGCATTTCTTGGCCTGCGACCTGTGGCTGGTCCCGCTCGTCGACGTGCTGTGTCACAGCGCCGACAATCCCTTCGCCGAGGAACTCGCCGTGTACGACAAGGCGCTCGGCGAGGCCGGACTTCCCTCGGTGCCCGTGTACGCCTACATGCCGGGTCTCTCCGGCGACGTGGCCCCGGTCGCGGGGTTCGACTACGACGCGCTGCACTTCCTGCGCCGCGCCTATCTCCTGAAGATCTGCGGCCTTGAGGTCACGCCCGTCGACGCGCTCGGCGGCGACTACGAACAGCTCCTGGAGATGTTCGACGCGACCGCGCAGCAGTCGCACCTCGTGTGGCACTACGACCACGCGGGCGCGTACGTGCCCGTGGACTTCCCCGCGCCGCTCTCCAACGACGAGCTCCTCGCCGGCGGCGGGCCGCTCGGCTCGTCCCAGGCCCTCCTGCGGGAGCTGGAGTACGTCGCCCCGTCCATCGGCATAGACCCGGCGAACCCCCCGCTGCCCCCGGCCCCGCCCCAGGCCCCCACCACCCTGGAGGAACCGGCGACCCCGGCCCCCCACGACCCGAGCCCCTTCGCCCGCGAACGCCACGTCTGGCTGGGCCTCCACGCGGCCACAACACGAAGCCTCGCCCAGGGTTCCATGATCATCTATAGCTAGCCCCAGCCGCTCCCGCACCCGCAAGGCCTACCGAGGCTCAGGCGGCCGCTGCCGAGGCATGTTCGGCCGGGCCCCCGGCGGCAACGGAAACCGCCCCGGGCCCGGTCCCCCCTCCCGGGGGTGCCCGGAACCCCCACCGGGCACGGCACCCTGCATCACCAGGGGCGCGGGCCCCGCCCGGAACTCCACCATCCAGTCGGCCGTCTCGGCCCGGACGAGCTCCGTCACGTCCTCGGAGAACCGCCGCAACACCCCGAGGCACCGCTCGGCCGCCTCACTGGCAGTCCCGTCCGTGGGCCCGAGCACCTCCCGCACACTCTCCGACGCCCAGTCGAACTGCAACACCTGGAGCCGCCGCTGCACGGCCTGCGCGGTGGCCATGTCCCGCATCCACCCGGAGGTGAGCCCGAAGAACCGGTCGCACCCCGCGCACGCCACCCCGGCGAGCAGCGACACGTACCCCCAGGGAGCCGCGCCCGCGACCCCGCCCGCGAGGTCGAGCAGCGGAAGCACCCCCGCCCCCACGGCCCCGAGCGCGGTCCCGCCCCGCAGCAGCCGGGCGCCAAGCCGCTTGCGGGCCCGGTCGCGCAGGTACCAGGCGGCGGTGTCGAGGGCCCCGCGCTCCACCCAGCGGTACAGCTCGTCGAGCCGGTCCGCGGGCTCGCCCCAGTCGCCCAGGGGGAACGCCCGCCCCGCCAGGTCCCCGGGCGGCGACCCGGGCGGCGTGCGGTCACCGGCGCCGCTCCCTTCCTGAGGCACCCCCTCAGGCTGCATCTCCGGCTGGTGGTGGCTCACCCGGCACTCCCTCGGCTTCCGCACGCAGCTTCTGCATGCATAAGTGACGCAACGTAGTGGATCGTGCCCTTGCGCGGCACCAGTCCTACCGCCCAATGGGTGGCTATGCGGCAGTTTTCGCGCCTTTTCCGCCTGGAAGGGGCGCTTGATCAGGTATAGGCGCGCGGCAGATCTCACCCGAACGAGTGGCGGCCGGAGTGCTGGGGCGCGTGCACCCCTGACCACGTAGGCTCGTGACAGACGGGAAAACCCCGCCATACGGACCATCCGAACCGACCTATCGACCCCTCTGACGACCAGGAGCTGATCGTGATCCCCGGTGGTGGCCAGCCCAATATGCAGCAGTTGCTGCAGCAGGCCCAGAAGATGCAGCAGGACCTCGCCGCCGCGCAGGAGGAGCTCGCGCGCACGGAGATCGACGGACAGGCCGGCGGCGGCCTCGTCAAGGCGACGGTCACCGGCTCCGGCGAGCTGCGCGGCCTCGTGATCGACCCGAAGGCGGTCGACCCCGAGGACACCGAGACCCTCGCGGACCTGGTGGTCGCGGCCGTGCAGGCGGCGAACGAGAACGCCCAGGCGCTGCAGCAGCAGAAGCTCGGCCCGCTCGCCCAGGGCCTTGGCGGCGGCGGCATCCCCGGCCTGCCGTTCTAGGGCGCCGCGGCCCTGGCCACTGCGGTTCCCTTCTAAGTCGGCCGACGGCCAACTACGGTACGTACAAAAGCTCCCTGAGCCCCGAAGAATGAAGATCCGGAAGTCGGGTACGGCGACCGGAAACAGGAAGGCACTCCGTGTACGAAGGCGTGGTCCAGGACCTCATCGACGAACTGGGCAGGCTGCCCGGCGTCGGTCCCAAGAGCGCGCAGCGGATCGCCTTCCACATCCTCCAGACCGAGCCCACCGACGTACGCCGTCTCGCCCATGCCCTCCTTGAGGTCAAGGACAAGGTCCGCTTCTGCGCGACCTGCGGGAACGTCGCGCAGGAAGAGCTGTGCAACATCTGCCGCGACCCGCGCCGCGACCCCGCTGTCATCTGCGTGGTGGAGGAGCCCAAGGACGTGGTGGCGATCGAGCGGACCCGTGAGTTCCGCGGCCGGTACCACGTCCTTGGCGGGGCCATCAGCCCGATCGAAGGCGTGGGACCCGACGATCTGCGCATAAGGGAACTCCTCGCCAGGCTCGCCGACGGCACGGTCACGGAGCTGATCCTGGCCACCGACCCGAACCTGGAGGGCGAGGCCACGGCGACGTACCTCGCACGCATGATCAAGCCCATGGGCCTGAAAGTCACCCGCCTGGCCAGCGGGCTCCCTGTCGGGGGAGATCTGGAATACGCGGACGAGGTCACCCTGGGCCGCGCTTTCGAGGGGAGACGACTCCTAGATGTCTAAGTCAGCCGAAGCACACCAGAGCACGCTCCTGCACTCCGCCGCGCCGGACCCGGACGACTTCGCGGTCCAGATCTCCGACCAGATCGAGAGCTTCATCGTGGCGGTCACGGAAGTCGCGCGCGGAGACGAGCCGGACTCGGCCGTCCCCTTCCTTCTCCTGGAGGTCTCCCAGTTGCTCCTCGCCGGCGGCCGTCTCGGCGCGCACGAGGACATCGTCCCGGACGAGCGGTACGAGCCGGACCTCGGCCCGGAGGGCGACGTGGACGAGCTCCGCGAGCGCCTCGCCGCCCTCCTCGACCCGGTCGACGTCTACAACGAGGTCTTCGACCCCTACGAACCCCGCAAGGCGCCGGTCGCCTCCCGCATCTCCGACGACCTCACCGACGTCGTCACCGACCTGCGGCACGGCCTCGCCCACTACCGCGCGGGCCGCACCTCCGAAGCCCTGTGGTGGTGGCAGTTCTCCTACTTCTCCAACTGGGGCGCCACCGCGTCCGCGTCCCTGCGCGCGCTGCAGTCCCTGGTGGCCCACGTCCGCCTGAACCAGCCCCTGGAGGACCTGGACGGCCTCGACACCGACGAGGACCTCTCCGACGACGCCCTCGCGGAGGTCGCGGGCCAGGTGATGGCGGAGGAGCTGGCGGGCCCGCTGGGCCTTGGCGAGGCGAAGTAGACCGCACCGGCCGGGCGCTGTGACCCGCCCCACTTTCCGGAGTGGGCCGCTCCACGGCGGGCATGTGCCCTCGCGGAGCGGCCGGAGTACGGACCGCCCGGCGATCACCAAGTGAGCGGGACATCTCATGATGTGATACCCGCCGGGTGGATCCCGGCCGCTCGTTAGACTGAGCCGACCGCAGCAGTGCGGTAAGAGACGCAAACGAGCGAGGAGCGCACGTGGGCCTTGTCGTGCAGAAGTACGGAGGCTCCTCCGTAGCCGATGCCGAGGGCATCAAGCGGGTCGCCAAGCGGATCGTCGACGCCAAGAAGAACGGCCACCAAGTGGTCGTCGTGGTGTCGGCGATGGGTGACACGACGGATGAGTTGATCGATCTCGCCGGGCAGGTATCGCCGATCCCTGCCGGGCGCGAATTCGACATGCTGCTGACCGCCGGAGAGCGGATCTCCATGGCCCTCCTCGCCATGGCGATCAAGAACCTGGGCCACGCGGCCCAGTCGTTCACCGGCAGCCAGGCCGGTGTCATCACCGACTCGGTGCACAACAAAGCGCGCATCATCGATGTCACGCCCGGCCGCATCCGGACCTCGATCGACGAGGGCAACATCGCCATCGTCGCCGGGTTCCAGGGCGTCAGCCAGGAGGGCAAGAACATCACCACGCTGGGCCGTGGCGGTTCCGACACCACGGCCGTGGCCCTCGCCGCCGCGCTCGACGCGGAGGTCTGCGAGATCTACACGGACGTCGACGGTGTGTTCACCGCCGACCCGCGCGTCGTGAAGAAGGCGCGGAAGATCGACTGGATTTCGTTCGAGGACATGCTGGAGCTGGCCAGCTCCGGGTCCAAGGTGCTGCTCCACCGCTGTGTGGAGTACGCCCGCCGTTACAACATCCCGATCCATGTGCGCTCGTCCTTCAGCGGACTGCAGGGCACGTGGGTCAGCAACGAACCGCAAGGGGACCGCAAGGTGGAGCAGGCCATCATCTCCGGTGTCGCACACGATACGTCCGAGGCCAAGATCACGGTCGTGGGCGTCCCGGACAAGCCGGGCGAGGCCGCGTCGATCTTCCGCGCCATCGCCGACGCCCAGGTCAACATCGACATGGTCGTACAGAACGTCTCCGCCGCCTCCACGGGGCTCACCGACATCTCCTTCACGCTGCCGAAGACCGAGGGTCCCAAGGCCATCGAGGCCCTGGAGAAGACCAAGGCCGGCGTCGGCTTCGACTCCCTGCGCTACGACGACCAGATCGCGAAGATCTCCCTCGTCGGCGCGGGCATGAAGACCAACCCCGGTGTCACGGCGACGTTCTTCGAGGCGCTCAGCGACGCGGGCGTGAACATCGAGCTGATCTCGACCTCGGAGATCCGCATCTCCGTCGTCACCCGCGCCGACGACGTGAACGAGTCCGTCCGGGCCGTGCACACCGCCTTCGGGCTCGACTCCGACTCGGACGAGGCCGTGGTCTATGGAGGCACCGGGCGATGAACCGCAAGCCGACGCTCGCGGTCGTCGGAGCGACCGGGGCCGTCGGCACGGTGATGCTCCAGATCCTGTCGCAGCACGCCGACATCTGGGGCGAGATCCGACTCGTCGCCTCGCCGCGTTCGGCCGGCCGCAAGCTGGCCGTGCGCGGCGCCGAGGTCGAGGTCCTCGCGCTGACCGAGGACGTCTTCGACGGCGTCGACGTCGCCATGTTCGACGTCCCGGTCGCCGTCGCCGAGCAGTGGGCGCCCATCGCCGCGTCCCGCGGCGTCGTCGTCGTGGACAACTCCGCGGCCTTCCGGATGGACCCGGACGTGCCGCTCGTCGTGCCCGAGGTCAATCCGCACGCCGCCCGGGTGCGGCCGCGGGGCATCGTCGCCAACCCCAACTGCACGACCCTGTCGATGATCGTGGCCCTCGGCGCCCTGCACGCCGAGTTCGGCCTGCGCGAACTGATCGTCTCCTCGTACCAGGCGGTCAGCGGGGCCGGACGCGACGGCATCGACACCCTGCGGCGCCAACTGCGCCTGGTCGCGGGCTCCGAGCTAGGCACCGGCCCCGGCGATGTGCGCCGGGCCGTGGGCGACGACACCGGGCCCTTCCCCGAGCCCGTCGCGCTGAACGTGGTGCCCTGGGTCGGCGCGCTCCGCGAGGACGGCTGGTCCTCGGAGGAGATGAAGGTCCGCGACGAGTCCCGCAAGATCCTCGGCCTGCCCGATCTGCGGGTCGCCGTCACCTGCGTACGGGTGCCCGTCGTCACCACCCACTCCCTGACCGTGCACGCGCGCTTCGAGGACGAGGTGACCGTCGCCCACGCCCGCGAGATCCTCGCGACCGCGCCGGGCGTCGTGCTCTTCGACGACCCCGCCGCCGGTGAGTTCCCCACGCCCGCCGACGCCACCGGCACCGATCCCACCTGGGTCGGACGGCTGCGCCGCGCCCTCGACGACCCGACGGCCCTCGAACTCTTCGTGTGCGGGGACAACTTGCGCAAGGGCGCCGCCCTCAACACCACACAGATCGCGGAGCTGGTGGCGGGGGAGCTCGGGAACCGCTGAGCGGACGCGTGCGGAACCGCTGAGCGGCCGCGTCCGGAACCGCTGAGCGGACCCACGGTTTCCGTCAGCGGACGCCGTGCTTCCGGTGCCCGGAGCGGAAGGCCCGCTGGGAAGTGTGTAAGTTCTGTGTCCAACCTGATGGTCCAGACCGCTTGAACTGGGACGTCTCCGCGTTCGAAGATTCGGCTCCTGTGCGCTGCAACCGCGGCGGCACAGCGCGCGTCTTCGCCGTCGCCCTCCAGTGGGCGGCTGCCTGAAGTGCTGCGCGAAGAAGATGGGGCATAGGGGAAGAGCTGGTACGCATGGGGGCATTTGATGCATCGTCGCGAGCGATTCCCACAGCCGCGACGCACGCCGCGACCACGGCGTGCACGCCTCGCACCGGGCACGCGATGCAATACGCCACACCCGGCGCGTACAACCCTGATGGGGGGAAGCGTGTCCAACAGGCGTGGCAGAGGTACTGGACTTCACAGCGGCGAGCGGCGCGGCGGCACTGCGACCGCCCCGGCGGCGCGTTCCCGGCGGCATGCCGGTGATCGCCCCCATGCCGGCGGCGCGGCCTGCCCGCATCCCGACTCAGCGCGAGGGCGATGAGTTGAGCGTGACCGCGGGCACCACCGTCGACCATCTCACCGAGACCTACCGCGCGCACTACAGGTCACTGCTCGGCCTCGCCGCCCTGCTCCTCGACGACACCGCGTCCTGCGAGGACGTCGTGCAGGAGGCCTTCATCCGCGTGCACTCCGCGCGCAAGCGGGTGCGCGATCCCGAAAAGACCCTCGCCTATCTGCGCCAGACCGTCGTGAACCTCTCCCGGTCCGCGCTGCGCCGCCGCATCCTCGGCCTGAAGCTGCTCACCAAGCCGATGCCGGACATGGCGAGCGCCGAGGAGGGCGCGTACGACATCCTTGAGCGCGACGAGCTCATCAAGGCCATGCGCGGCCTGCAGCGCCGCCAGCGCGAGGTCCTCGTGCTGCGGTACTTCGCCGACATGACCGAGGCCCAGGTCGCCGAGACCCTCGGCATATCCCTCGGCTCGGTCAAGGCGTACGGCTCGCGGGGCATCGCCGCCCTGCGGGTAGCCATGGAGGCCCCGGCATGACGTACAAGGGGCGCACGAGGAACGGCGCTGCGCGCGGCACCACGCGCGAACGACAGAACGTGAACGTGAACGTGTACGAAGAGCGACGTACCGCCCGCGACTGCGATCGCGGAACGGGCGTCCTGGGCTTGATCGGGAGCGGGAGCGGTGGGCCCGGCCGGTCCGGCGGCTCCGGCGGGGCCGGTGTGGTCCTGGACCTGGCTGTGAAGGCGGGCGCCTCCCGCGCGGAGGGCTCGGACGCGGACGGTTCGGACGCGGACGGTTCGGGCGCGAGTAGCTCCGACGCGCGTGGCTCCGACGCGGGCAGCGTCTCCCGGGGCGGTAGCGGCCTGAAGGGTCCCGAAGGGGGTCTGAAGGGCTCTGAAGGGGGCCTGAAGGACGCCGCGGAGGGTCCGGCGGGCGAGGGGGCCAAGGGGTCCGGCGGGTCCGGCAGCTCCGGCTCGGGCGGCTCGGGCGGCGGGTCCCGTGGGGGCGGCTCCGGCGGAGGCCGCTTCGGAGGCGGTCCGTTCGGCGACGGCGCCGCCGATGACGGCGACGAACCCGACGGCCTCGACAACGACGAACTGGCGCTGCGGCGCCTGCTCAAGGACACCGTCGGCGGGATCGAGCCGGGCGACGCCGCCCTGGAAAGGCTGCGGCACGCGGTCCCCGCTCGCCGCGCCCGCAAGCGCCAGGCCCTCGTCGGCGTGGCCGCGGCCGCGCTCCTCGTCGGCACGGCCGTCCCCGCCCTGGTGCACGTCACCAACTCCGGCGGCGACTCCGACGCCCGCCCCTCCATCGTGGGCGCGGGCAGCAACCAGCCGAGCCGGCAGGACTCCGGCGGCACCACCGACCGCGACAAGCACGAGAAGGAGTCCAAGGGCGACAAGCCCAAGGACAAGAAGGAAAAGAAGGACGAAAAGGGCAAGAAGGACAAGGAGAAGGGCGGCAAGGACAAGGGTGAAAAGCCCGGCGGCGCCACCGGCGGCCACGAACCGGGCTCCGAGGACACCGCCGCCGCCTCCTCACCGGCCTGCGACGCCGCCCAGCTCAGCGCCATCGGCACCACCGGGCCCGCCGAGGCCGACGGCAAGGTGTACGGCACGTTCCGCATCTCCAACGTCTCCGGCGACAGTTGCACCGTGAACAGCGCGGGCACCGTCGTCGCCGCGGCCCAGGGCGCCACCGAGCCGGGCAACGTCAACGTCGTCGACCACACGGCGGGCGACGCCGCGGTCGGCCTGCCCGACCCGGCACAGGAGTCGAGCTCGCTCGTCCTCAAGGCCGGCGCGGCCTACGAGGTGCGGTTCGCCTGGGTGCCTTCGGCCACCTGCCCGTCCGAGGGCGGCGACCCCTCGCCGAACCCGTCGCCCAGTGACGGCGGCGGCGCGGGCGGCGGCACCGGCGGCTCCGAGAGCGGCGACCCGGGCGGCGCGACACCCCAGTTGGTCCGCGCGGACGACGGCACCGTCGACGGCAGCGTCGCGGTGTCCCTCACGGCGGACCCGGGATCGCCCTCGGTGAGCACGACGGTCGGCAACGCGTGTTCCGGGACGGTGTACAAGACCGGGGTGCTCGCGGCGCAGTAGCCCCGCGCGGGCCGCGGGTGCGTCAGCACCGGAAGCCCTGGGTGCCCTGGGTGCGTCAGCCCTGGGTGGGCGCAGCCTTCGCCGTCGGATCGGGGTCCTTGGCGGTGTCAGGGTCCTCGGCGGTGTCAGGGTCCTCGACGGTGTCCGGGGCCGGATCGGCGTCCGGGTCCGGCAGCAGGCCGAGCGCCGCGTCCCGTGCGAACTCCCGCTCCCGCCGGAAAAGCCGGAACCACATGAAGAGCACGAACCCGGCGAAGACGAACCACTCACCGGTGTAACCCAGGTTCTGGAACGCCTTCATGTCCAGGCCGCTGTCCTCGGGCGCCGACGCCGGTACGGGCTTCAGGCCCGCCCCGCTCCTGTCGCCCTCGTCGAGCGTGATCCACGCGTCGTACACGTCGTCCGGGACCAGGTTCACCAGGGACGCCGCGCTGATCATGCCGACCTGTCCCGGCGGCAGGCCGCCCGCCTTGGACACACCGTCGGAGCTGAGGCTCTCCGACGCCTGCAAAGCGCCGGTCACCTCGACCTGGCCCCGCGGGGCCGCCGGGGCCTTCTTCGCGTCTGCGGTGCCCGGCAGCCAGCCCCGGACCACCGGCAGTGACCTGCCGTCGCCCGTGTCCAGGAGCGTCAGCACGTAGAACCCGCGCTTGTCGTCCAACTCCCGGTCCGGTACGAGGAGTTGCCTGCCCCACCGGCCGGTGGCCGCCGCCGTCTCGCCCGACGTCCTCTTGTCCACCGGAAGGAGTGAGGTCAGGGGGCGGGCCGTGCCCGTGTCCGTGGTGGCGTGCTGCTTGGCGTCCTCGTGGTCCTGTACGCGGTCCTCGAAGCGGCTGAGCTGCCAGGAGCCCATGAACAGGCATACGGGGATCGACAGCGCGACGAAGAGGTTGATCCCCCACCAGCGGGGGGTCAGCAGGAACCGGTACACCCCTCCACGGTACGGGGCGCCTGCGGCGGGCTCTCCCCCCACCCCGCCCCTTCCCGAAACCGGGGCTCCGCCCCAGACCCCGCTCCTCGAACGCCGGAGGGGCTGTTTCCAGCCCCTCCTAAGGTCTACCCCAGGTGCCGCCTGGCGAAGTCCAGCTCCAGGCCCACCTGCTTGATCCGCTCGTCCACGACCAGTGACCCGTGCCCCGCGTCGTACCGGTACACCTCGTGCACGGCGTCCCGGGCCGCGAGCCGGTCGACGTAGTTCTCGACCTGGCGGATCGGGCAGCGCGGATCGTTCACCCCGGCGGAGATGTAGACGGGGGCCTTCACGGCGTCCACGTACGTCAACGGGGACGAGGCCTCGAAGCGCTCGGGGACCTCTTCGGGCGTACCCCCGAACAAGGTGCGGTCGAGGGCCTTCAGGGCCTCCATCTCGTCGTGGTACGCCGTCACGTAGTCCGCGACGGGCACGGCGGACAGGCCGAGGGCCCAGGCGTCCGGCTGGGTGCCGAGGCCGAGGAGCGTGAGGTAGCCGCCCCAGGAGCCGCCGGCGAGGATCAGGCGGTCCGGGTCGGCGAGGCCGCAGGACACGGCCCACTCGCGCACGGCGGCGATGTCCTCCAGCTCGATGAGGCCGACACGGTGCTTGAGGGCGTCCGTCCACTCCCGGCCGTACCCGGTGGAGCCGCGGTAGTTGACCCGGACCACCGCGTACCCGTGGTCCACCCAGGCGGCGGGACCGGCCGCGAAGGCGTCGCTGTCGTGCCAGGTCGGGCCGCCGTGCACCTCGAAGACGGTGGGCAGCGGCCCGGCCGCCCCCGCGGGGTTCTGCACGAGGGCGTGGATGCGGCCGCCGGGTCCTTCCACCCACACGTCCTCGACCGGCACCGAGCGGGGCGCCTTCATGCCGGGCGGGTCCAGGACGACCTTGCCGGAGGTGGAGCGCAGGACCGGCGGCTCGGCGGCCGACGACCACATGTACTCCACGGTGCCGTCGGGGCGGGCGGTGGCGCCGGAGACCGAGCCGCGCGGGGTCGGTACGGGGGTCAGCTCGCGGGTGGCGAAGTCGTAACGCCACAGGTCGCCGCGGGCCTCGAAGCCGTGCGCGACGAGCAGCGCGGAGCCGTCCGGATACCACTCGGCGGAGACGTCGCCCGGCAGGTCGAGCGCCAGGTCGGTCTCCTCGCCCGTGGCCACGTCCCACACCATCGGCTCCCAGCGGCCGCGGCGCTGGTGGCCCACCAGGAGTCGGGTGTCGCCGTCCACCGGGGCGAAGCCCAGCACCTCCAGGCCCAGGTCGACGGTGCCGCCCCTGCTGTCGTCGAGGTCGGCGACCGTCGAGCCGTCGGTGCGCAGGACGCGCAACGACGCGTGCATCGCGTCGCCGTGCTCGGTGTGCTCGACGGCGATCAGCGTGCCGTCGTGCGACAGGTCGCCGACGCCGGCGGACTCGCGGTGGCGGTAGATCTCGGCGGGCGCCTCGCCGGGGGCCGCGTCGGCGCGCACGACGTGGATCGTCGAGCCGTCCTCGTCGGTGGACCGGCCCACCACCACCGTGCGCCCGTCGCGGCCGATGGCGAGGCCCGCGGGGTACGAAGGGTCGAGCCCCGGGACCGCGGGCCCGTCCGTGCCACTGCCGTCGAAGGGCTGGCGCAGCCAGACACCGAACTCGTCGCCGTCGGTGTCGCTGAACCACCAGATCCAGCGGCCGTCCGGCGACAGGACGCCGTCCGTCGTGCCGTTCGGCCGGTCCGTGACCTGGCGCTGCTCGCCCGTCGCGCGGTCCCACGCGTACAACTCGTACGTCCCCGTGGCGTTCGACACGAACAGGGAACGGTCCGGGGCGTCCTCCGCCCAGTCCGGCAGGGAGACACGCGGGGCGCGGAAGCGCTTCTCCCAGTCGGGCATCGATCCGTCGGCCCGCTCCGGCCCCGCGTGTGGCTGCTTACCCGTCTCACTCATGGCCCCATAGTGCCTGGAACCGGAGCCGAGCCGCCGACGGGGTTCCAGGCCTGTGGATAACCTGCCCCCTCAGTCGGAGCGCGGGCGCAGCCACGCCTCACCCGGCGGCGCCGGGAACTCGCCCAGCTTCGTGTAGGACCACGCCCGCAGCACCTCGTGCGCGGACTTCGTGCCGGGCGGCACCGCGGCGGCGACGACGTCGGCCGTGTGCCGGGACAACAGGAGGTCCCGCAGACGGGTGGCGACGCCCCGGCAGCGGTACTCCGGAAGCACCATCAGCTCCGTGAGGACGAACAACCGCCCCGACCCGGCGGGGACGACCAGGTCGGCGGGCAGCAGGTCACGGAAGGCGTCCGCGAGCGCGCCGCCCCGCTCGGGTCTGTAGCCGTACAGGCAACCGACGAGCACAGCACCGGAGTTGGCGGTCACCATGTCGAAGTCCGACTCCTGCACGTGCCGTTCGAACCGGTCGAGGAACGCCTCGCGGCTCCCGCCGTCCGGCTCGTGGCACGTCACGTACAGGTGCGCCATCGCCTCCCGCTGCTGCTCCGCCTGCCACCGGGTCAGCCGTCGCAAGAACACCTCAGCCATCCACGCCTCCCCCTCCGCGCCCCGTGTCGCACCGCCCCGCACACCGCGTCCGGGCCGTGCCGGGTGCACCTGGACTCCGCATGGTGACACCATGGGACCGCTCGCGGAACTACGCGCGTAAGACGATCATGCCAGGCTCCGCCTTCACCTTCGTCATCCGCGGGTACGCAGTACGGTCCCCCGCCGCTCGAACCCGGTCACGTGGCGTTCAGGGCCACCGTGGGGTGCAGCCGCGAGGCCCGCACCGCCGGGTAGAGGCCCGCGAGGACGCCGATGAGCAGCGTCGCCGCGAAACCGGCCGCCACGGACCACGGCGGGACCACGGCGGTCCAGCCCTGGGCGAGGGCGAAGCCGAACGTCGCGGCCGCGCCGAGTGCGGCCCCCGCCGCGCCGCCGAGTGCCGACAACAGCAGCGACTCCGTGAGGAACTGCAGCCGGACGGCGTTCCTGGTGGCCCCGAGCGCGCGGCGCAGGCCGATCTCCTGGCGGCGCTCCAGGACGGAGATGACCATGGTGTTGGCCACGCCGACACCGCCGACAAGGAGCGCCACCGCGCCGAGCCCGAGCATCAGGGTGGTCAGGCCCTTGTCGGTCGCCGCCTTCGCCGCGAGCGCGTCCGACGGCCGGGAGACCTTCACGGAGCCCTCGGCGCCGGGGCTGACCGTACGGGCGAGCACGGCGCGCACGTCCTCGACCGCGGCGTCCGGGGACCGCTCGAAGACCATCGAGGGGTGGCCGTCGAAGCGGAAGTACTTCCGGGCCGCGGGGAAGCCGATCATCGCCACCCGGTCCAGGGTGGGCACCAGCTCCACGGGCGCGAGGATGCCGACCACGACGACGTACTCGTCGTCCATCATGATCTTCTCGCCCGGCTCGGTGACGCCGAGCCGCCGCGCGGCGACCGAGCCGAGGACCGTGACCGGCAGTCGCTCGTTGCCCCTGTCGAGCCAGGCCCCCTCGGCCACCCGGGCGCCAAGGGCCGACAGCAGGTCGGTGCGGGCCGCCTGGGTGGTGACGCCCGCCGTCCGCTCCTCCGGCACCACGTCGCTGCGCCGGACCTTCGCGTCCACGTTGCCCGTCGCCGTCGCGTGCCGCACGGGGCCGATGCGCTCGACCATCGCCACCGCCGACTTCGGCAGCTTCAGACCCCCGCCCAGCGGGTCCTCACCCGCCTCCACCGTCAGGAGGTTGGTGCCGAGACGGTCGAGCCGGGCCATCAGGTCCGACTTGCTGGACTGGGACAGGCCCACCACGGCCACCATCGTGGCGATCCCGATGGCAATCCCGAGCGCGGACAGGACGACCCGGGCCCGACGGGCGCGCAGTCCGACCGCGCCGAGCCCGAGGAGGTCGAGGGGCGAGAGCCGGGCGGATTTGAGGCGCGAACTCCTCATGCTCACGGTGAACTCCCCTCCTGCGTACGGGACTCCGACTGTGTACGGGTCTCCGACTGCGTACGGAACTCGGACGGCGTACGGAACTCGGACTGCGCACGGGTCTCCGACGGTGTACGGGAGTCCGACGGTGTACGGGAGTCCGACGCGATCCCGCCGTCCCGGAAGCGCACCCGGCGCGGCAGCGAACCCGCGATCTCGGTGTCGTGGGTGATCACGCAGACCGTGGTGCCCGCCGCGTTCAGCTCGCGGAGCAACTCCATGACGACCTCGCCGGACGCCGTGTCCAGGGCGCCGGTCGGCTCGTCGGCAAGGAGCAGGTCCGGCTCGCCGACCAGCGCGCGGGCGATGGCGACGCGCTGCTTCTCGCCGCCGGAGAGCTCGGCGGGCCGGTGGCGCAGGCGGTGACCGAGGCGGACCCGCTCCAGGGCGGCGCGGGCGCGGGCCCTGCGCTCCTTGCGGGGGACGCCCGCGTACAGGAGGCCGTCCGCGACGTTGTCGAGGGCGTCGCGGCCCGCCGCCAGATGGAAGTGCTGGAACACGAAGCCGATGTGGCGTGCGCGCAGCGCGGACAGGTGCGCGTCCGACATCCGGCCCACGTCGTACCCGGCCACGCGGACCGTGCCCGCCGTGGGCGCGTCGAGCGTGCCGATGACGTTGAGCACCGTCGACTTTCCCGACCCCGAGGGCCCGACGATCGCGAGGAGTTCACCGGCGCGCACGGTGAGGCTCACACCGCGCAGGGCGTGCACGTCTCCGGCGTACGACTTGGTGACGTCCCGCAGCTCGACGACGGGGGCGGGCGCGGTCGTTCCGGGAGCCGGGGAGGCAGCGGTGGTCCCGGGCGCCGGGGCAGGGGCGGGGAACGTCATTCCTTCGCCACCCCGACCTTCATCCCCGCCCGGATCCGCGGACCGCTCACCTCGATGCGGCCGTCGGCCGTCATCCCCGTCCGCACCCGTACCATCCGGGACCTGCCGTCCTCGACGATCTGCAAGCCGTAACCGCCGTCCGTGCCGCGCAGTGCGACGACCGCCTCCACCGGCACCGCGAGTACGCCCTCGCGGCTCTCGCTGACGAACCGCACGCTCGCCGTGGCCTCGGCGTTCTCGCCGGACACCGCGGCACTCCCGCGGGACAGGGTCACCTCGACCGTGATGCCGTCCCGCGCCGAGGCCTCCGGGCCTTCCGTGTCCTCGGGACGCACCGTTCCCGTGACCCGGCCCCGCTCGGTCGTGCCGCCGGGCAGAGTCACCTCGACCCTGGTGCCCTTCGCGGTCAGCGAGGCGTCGTCCTGGTCGAGTTCGGCACGGACGACGGGCTGCGTCGAGGCGACCGTGAGGACGGCCGTGTCCGGGCCCACCTGGTCGGCGAGCGCCGCGTCCGCGCGCACGACGGTGACCCGCGCGGGCTGGAAGACGACGTGTCCCTTGCCGACCCTGCCGGTGGGCGTCCGGTTGAGGGACTTCTGCCACAGCTTGACGGCGGCCTCCGTGGCCCGGTCGAAGCGCGGGTCGACGTACAGACCGCTGCCGAGGCCGAGCGCGACGAGATTGCGCTCCAGTTCCAGGACGTCGCTGCCGCGGGAGCCGACCTTCATTTCGCGGAAGGCGGGCACAGGGCCGTAGAGCAGCGTGACGGGCTTGTCGTCGAGTTCGTAGAGGGCCTGGCCGCGGGTGACCGTGGTGCCCTCCCGTGCCGCGACCGTCACCGTGCCCGGCACCGCTGACCTCACCGGGCGCCGCCGCGCGAAGTCGAGCTTCCCGTCGACCGTCCTGGACTGCACGAGGTCGGTCCGCGCGATGGTGGCGGTCGCGGGTGGCAGCTCGCCGCGGCCGTCCCGCGCGCCCCCGCCGCCACCGCCGTAGGCCAGGGCGCCGGCGCCGAGCGCCACGACGGCCGCCGCGGCGCCGCCGACGAGGAAACCAGTACGGCGCCTCATCTACTGCATCCCGTCCAGGCCTTCGAGCAGCTTGCTCCGGCACGCCTCGCGGGCCTGCTTGTAGGCGGGCGACGACGGGTCGAGCGCCGGGTCGCCGGGGCTGGGGTCGCCGCCGGGGAGGACTTTGCCGCCGGACATCGTGGGGTTGGTGAACCGGGAGACGCCCTTCTCCCGCATGCACTTGGCGTGCGCGAGCATGGACTCGTAGTCCTTCTGCGCGTCGCGCTTCGGCGCCAGGTTCATCGCCTTTTCCATCTCCGGGAAACAGACGGCGTCCTTGCCGCCCTTGTACTCCTCGCCGCCGCCGTTCGGGTCGACGACCTCGTCGATCTTCGGCCAGTCCAGATAGCCGCTCAGGCGCGGATCGGGGAAGTCCTTCACTCCCGCCTTGGTGCGCATGCAGCGCACGTACGTCAGTTGCGCGTCGTAGAAGGCGCTCTTGCCCTCGGCGGCGGAATCCGACGGGCCTTCGCCGTTCCCGCCCGTGCCGCTCTTGCCGCCCTTGCCCTTCGCGGTCGGCTCCTCGGGTACGGACGCGACCTCGTCGCCGTTGCCGGACCCGCCCGACCCGCCGGAACCGGAGTCGTCCCCGCCGCCGCACGCGACGGAGAACGCGAGGAGGGGAGCGGCGACGGCCGCGGCGAGCCGGAGCCGAGCGGTGCCACGGAAGGCGGCCCCGCGAGAGGTGGTGTGGTCGCTCATGCGCAGGTTGCTCATGCCGTCCACCGTCGGCCCCTCACATGGTGACCGTTCCATGGCCGCATGATGAGCGCGTAACAATCCGCGAGACGGCCCCGCTATCTCCCCGCACGCCTCTGAACAGGGCAAACCCTCACGCATAATCGGCGGCATGGCCCATGTGCTGCTGATCGAGGACGATGTGTCCGTGCGCGACGGCATGGAACTGGTGCTGCGCAGGCACGGCTACGACGTCGACACGGCCGCCACCGGAGAACACGCCCTCGCGCTGCTCGAAGGACCCGCGGGCGCGGGTGTCGAACTCGCCGTGCTGGACCTGATGCTGCCCGGCATCGACGGCTTCGAGGTCTGCCGCAGGCTGCGCGCCGCCGGATCGACCCTGCCGGTGATCATGCTGACCGCGCGCGGTGACGACAGCGACATCGTGCGGGGCCTGGAGGCGGGCGCCGACGACTACGTGGTCAAGCCGGTGACCGCGCCCGTCCTCGAAGCCAGGATCCGGGCGGCGCTGCGGCGGGCCGAACCGGTGCGGTCGGCCCGCGGCGAGGACCACGCGGGCCTGGTCATCGACCGGGCGGGACTCACCGTCGGCAAACGCGGCGTCCCGATCGCCCTGCCGCCCACCGAACTGCGGCTGCTGCTCGAACTGTCCGCGTCCCCGGCCCATGTGTTCAGCCGCGAGCAGCTCCTGCGGTCCGTGTGGGAGCACGGCTTCCTCGGTGACTCCCGGCTCGTGGACGCGGCGGTCGGCAGGCTCCGCGCCAAGATCGAGGACGTACCGGCGCGTCCGCGCTACATCCAGACGGTACGGGGCTTCGGGTACCGCTTCGGGCCGGTGTGAGGATGCCCCGAGGACGCCTGCGCGGGCTCGGCGGCCTGCGTACCAGGCTCGTCGTCGCCTTCGTGCTCGTCGCCCTGGTCAGCGCGGTCACCGCGACCGCGCTCGCCTACCGTGAGTCTCGTACCGCCGTGCTCCAGCGCAAGCAGGACGCGGTGCGCACCGACTTCGGGAACCGGGTGGAGCAGGCCGCGGCGGACTTCGACGTGCCCGCCGACGAGGTCGCCCTCACGCGCTTCGCGGGCCTCGTCGCGGACGGGCTCGGCGGCGAGGACACGGTCGTCGTCGCCACCTACCGCACGCGCACGGCGTCCTCCGACGCGTCCGCCGACCGGTCGCGGATCACCCCCGCCCTGCGCGAGGCGGTACGCACCAGCAACCGTATGAGCTTCCAGCGGGTGGTGCGGCACGGCAGGCCCTACCTGGTCGTCGGCACGCCCGTCACCTTCGACGGCGCGGCGCCCTCCGGTCTCGACGTCTACGCCGTCACCTCGCTGCGCGCCGAGAGCGAGGACACCGCAGGGGTGCTCGACGCGGTGCGCGACGGCATCGTGCCGGTGGTGCTCCTCGCCGCCGTCCTCGCGCTCCTGGCCGCCGGTACGGTGCTGCGTCCCGTACGCGAACTGGGGCGGGCGACGAGGCGGCACGCCGCCGGCGACCTCACCTCCCGGGTCCGGGTGCGCGGCCGGGACGAACTCGCGGACCTGGCACGGGACTTCAACGAGACCGCGGACGCCCTTCAGGCCTCCGTCGCCGAGCTGCGCGAGCAGGACGCCCGCGCGAAGCGCTTCGTCGCCGACGTCTCGCACGAGCTGCGCACCCCGCTCACCGCGATGACGATGGTCGCCACCGTCCTCGACGAGGACGCGGGCACGCTGCCCCCGGACGCCGCCCACGCCGCCCGCACGGTCAGCGCCGAGACGGCGAGGCTCGCCCGGCTCGTCGAAGACCTGATGGAGATGTCCCGCTTCGACTCGGGCGCGGCCCGGCTCAACCTCACCGCCACCGACCTCGCCGAAGCCGCCCGCGCCACCCTCTCCCTGCGGGCCCTGACCGGCCGCGTACGCACCGAACTCCCGGACGGCGTACGGGCGATGGTCGACCGGCGCCGCGTAGACGTGATCGTCGCCAACCTCGTCGGCAACGCGCTGCGCCACGGCGCCGCACCCGTCACCCTGACCCTGGCCACCGACCCGGCGGGCGACTGGATCACCGTGGAGGTCGCCGACCACGGCCCCGGCCTGCCGCCCGAGACCCTCGCCCACGTCTTCGACCGCTTCTACAAGGCGGACACCGCACGCACCCGCTCGGAGGGCAGCGGACTGGGCACCGCCATCGCCCTGGAGAACGCCCGTCTGCACGGCGGCACCATCGAGGCCGCCAACAGGCCCGGCGGCGGCGCGGTGTTCACGCTGCGGCTGCCGTGGCGGCACGTCAGTGAGGGGACCCGATGAGACCGCCGCACGCGGCCCGCAGAACGATCCCGGCGGCCCTCGCCGCCGCCCTGCTGCTGTCGGGCTGCGGGGTGCGCCCCACCGGCGTCCTGGACGGCGGTACGGCGGCGAGCGGTCTGACGAAGGGGCTCCGCCTGTACTTCGTCTCCCAGGCGGGCCGTCTGGAGGCCGTCTCCCGTCCCGACATGCCCGCCTCCAAGGTCACCGACCCCGCGGGCGTCATCAAACTCCTCGGGCAGGGCCCGACGGCGGCGGAACGCGCCTCCGGACTCACCTCGCTGGTGCGGGACGAGGACTACGAGATGGGGTACGAGGCAGACGTCGACGACGGGGGCGCGGTCACGGTCCGCGTTCCGCAGTTCGAACTCGACGACTCGTCCGTGGGGGACCGGAACCTGACGGGCCAGCTCGTGTGCAGCATCGCGCGGGCGCGCGCCATGGCGGAAAGCACCGGCACGGCGGACACCGACGACATCCGGGTCACGGTGCGCCCGCGGGAGGGCAGGGCGGGGACGCATGTGTGCTCGGACTTCCTGAAGTGAGAGGGGTTTTCCCGGGGGCTTGGCGTGCGGCGCGATCAGGTGGTGACGAGCGTGACCTCGGTGGCCTTGATGCCGACGTAGACGGGGGTGCCGTCGGCGATGGCGAGTTCGGCCGCGGCCTGCGGGGTGATCTCCGCGACGAGGTCGGGTGCCTCGTCGACGCCGACCAGGACACGCAGCCGGCTGCCGACCGCGGTGATCTCGCGGACCGTGCCCGGCCAGACGTTGCGGGGGCTGCCCTCCGGGCGGGTCCGGTGCAGCGACACCGCTTCCGGGGCGATGATCGCGAGCGCCTGCGTGCCCGTGCCGAGCGGTTCGGCGACGACCAGGTGCCCGCCGTCGGTGAGGCGCAGGGTGCCGTCCGCGGCGGCGGTGCCCGCCAGGGCGTTGCGGCCCAGCATGCGGGCCACCCAGGGGGAGCGGGGGTGGCGGGTGACCTCGGCGGGCGGTGCGTCCTGGAGGGTGCGGCCGTCTTCGAGCACGAGCACGCGGTCGGCCAGCGAGACGGCCTCGACCGGGTCGTGGGTGACGATCAGGCAGACCCCGCCGAAGCCCGACAGATGGCCGCGCAGGGTGTGGCGGACATGGGCGCGGGTGGTCTGGTCGAGGGCGGCGAGGGGTTCGTCGAGGAGCAGCAGCCGGGGGCTCGGGGCCAGCGCGCGGGCCAGGGCGACGCGTTGGGCCTGGCCGCCGGAGAGCCGGTCGGGCCTGCGGTGTCCGAGGTGGCCCACGCCGAGCCGGTCGAGCCAGGCCTGCGCGGTACGGCGGGCCTCGGCGCGCGGCACGCCCTGCACGCGCAGCCCGTAAGCGGTGTTGGACAGGGCGCTGAGGTGCGGGAAGAGCGCGCCGTCCTGCGGGACCCAGGCGACGCCGCGCCGGTGCGGGGGCAGCGCCGTGACGTCCGTGTCGCCGAGGCGCAGGGCGGCGTGGGCGCGCGGGGTGAGGCCGAGCAGGGCCCGCAGCAGGGTGGTCTTGCCCGCGCCGTTGGGCCCGACGACGGCGATGGTGGTGCCGGGGTCGGCGGCCAGGGTGAGCTGGTTGAAGCCGGTGACGTCCGCGTGCAGTGGCCAGCGCTCGGGCGGGGCGCCGGAGGGGACCGGCTCGGGAGCGGCGGCAGCGGAGGTGTCCGCCGGTTCAAGGCCCGGGTTGGGGGACGGGCTCGGGCCTGTCGGTCGGCTGCCGCGGGTGCGGGCCGTGCGCCCCGCCCGCTCGGTGGAGCCGCCGGTCCAGCGCCCGCGCAGCGCGATGAGGACGGCCATGGCGATGACGAGGAGCAGCAGGGACACGGAGGTCGCGGCCTCGGGCTGGTCCTGGAGGAGCAGATAGACCTGGAGCGGCAGCGTCTGCGTGGTGCCCGGCAGATTGCCCGCGAAGGTGATGGTGGCCCCGAACTCGCCGAGGGCCCGCGCCCAGGTGAGGGCGGCTCCGGCGGCGAGTCCGGGGGCGACCATCGGCAGGGTGACGGTGAAGAACACCCGTACCGGTGACGCTCCGAGGGACGCGGCGGTCTCCTCGTACGAGGGCCGCATCCCGGCGAGTGCGCCCTCCAGGCTGATCACCAGGAACGGCATGGCCACGAAGGACGCGGCGAGGACGGCGCCGGAGGTGTGGAACGGAAGCACGATCCCGAAGGTGTCCTCCAGCCACGGCCCGAGCAGCCCGCGCCGCCCGAACCCGAGCAGCAGCGCGACACCGCCGACGGTGGGCGGAAGCACCATGGGCAGCAGGACGAGGGACCGTACGAGGACCTTGCCGGGGAAGTCGACGCGGGCGAGGACCCAGGCCAGCGGCACACCGAGGACCAGGGACAGGCCGAGCGCCCAGAAGGACACGTACAGCGAGAGCCTCAGGGCCTCGGTGACGCCGGGGCTCGACAGATGGGTGCCGAGGTCGCCCCAGTGGGTGCGGGACAGGATGCCGACGAGCGGCATCAGGAGGAACGCGACCGCGAGCAGCGCGGGCACGGCCAGGGCCACGGGGGTGCGGGTTCTCCCGGGGCTCCGGGCGCGCAGGCTTCTCATCGCGGAAACTATGCCTTCTGGGAGCTATGCCTTCTGGAAGCCCGCGTCCCGCAGCATCTTCTGCGCCGCGGGGCCGCTCAGCCACTTCACGAAGTCGGCGGCCGCTTCGGAGTGCCCGGACGTCTTGAGGGTGGCGGCCGGGTAGGAGGCGACGGCGTTCTGCGCGTCGGGGATGTCGACGCCCTCGGCCTTGCCGTCGGCGGCGGTGACGTCGGTCTTGTAGACGATGCCCGCGTCCGCCTCGCCCAGCTCGACCTTGCTGAGCACGGCGCGCACGTTGGGCTCCTGCGAGACCGGCTCGACGTCGACCTTCTGGGCGTCGAGGACCTGCTTGCTGTAGCGGCCCACGGGCACCTCGGGAGCGGCGAGCACGACCTTCAGACCGCTCCTGGCGAGGTCCTTCAGGGTCTTCACGCTCTCCGGGTTGCCCTTGCCGGTGGCGATGACGAGCCGGTTCTTGGCGATCACGACCGGCGTACCGGTGTCGGCCCTCAGACCGTCCATGGTCTTGGTGTCGGCGGTGACCAGGGCGTCGGCGGGGGCGCCCTGGCGGACCTTCGCGGCGAGTTCCTGGGACCCCTCGAAGGAGAAGTTCACCTTGGTGCCGGGGTGCTCCTTCTCGTACGCGGCGCCCGCGGTCTTGAAGACGTCGGTGAGGGAGGCGGCGGCGAGGACGGTCAGCGTGGCCTTCCCGCCGTCCTTCTTACCGCTGCTGCCGCTGTCGCTGTCGTCGTCACTGCCGCAGGCGGCGAGCGGTACGAGGACGGCGACGGTGACGAGGGCGGCGGCGAGGTGGCGGCGGGTGAACGTCTGCGGCACGGCGGAACTCCTTGGGACGCGGGAAGCCGGTGTACGGGTTCGGGCTCGGGCACGGCCCCGCCGGGTCAGGCGCGGTCGATGTGCACGCTGGTCGACTTCACGCGGGCGGTGGCCCGCATGCCGACCTCCAGGCCGAGCTCCTCGACGGCCTCCCGGGTGAGCAGTGAGACGAGGCGGTGGGGCCCCGCCTGGATCTCGACCTGGGCGGCCACGTCACCGAGCTTCACGGCGGTGACGATGCCCGGGAACGCGTTGCGGGCAGAGGTGTACGAGGCGTCCTCCTCGCCGGTGCCGCTCTGGGCGACCTCGACGGAGAAGGCGGCCAGGTCCCGCCCCTCGATGAGGCGACGCCCGCTCTCGTCACGGTGGGTGGCGACACGGCCGGCGTCGGCCCAACGGCGCGCGGTATCCGGACTGACGCCCAACAGCCGCGCGGCCTGCCCGATCGTATAGGACTGCATATGCGTCAAGGTAGGGGTCTATGCCTGGCATCTACAACTCTCTGGAGGAATTGCCATGGCAGTTGCAAGGCTTCTGGAGGAAGACCCCAGGCTCCCGGAGCCTTGGGGGGGGCGTGGCTCCCACGGGACCCCGCCCGTGGGTCCGGGGAGTCCGGTGGGCCGCGTCGTGCTCACAGGTGCAGCATGCGCAGCAACTCCGTGCTCCGTACGCCGGTGTCCACCGGCGTACGGTCCTCGCCGGGCCGCATCCACCCCGCCCTCTCCGCCGCGGCCACGGCCGCCGCCTCCGCCTCGTCGGCGGCGGCGTTCAGCGCCGCGTTCTCGCCGAGGTCGCCCGCCCTGGCGGCCGCCGCGGCGGCCTGTGCGGCCTTGAGGGCCGCGTCGTACGCCGCCGCGGCGAGTTCGGTCCCGCCGTCGTGGATGCGCCCCATACCGGCGGCCTGCGCCGCCGAGGCCGCGGCGTTCCGTGCGCAGCGGGAGTCCGCCGCGGGGGCGGGGGTGCTCTCCGCGAGCACCGCGACGGCCTGGGCGGACACGCGCGCCGCATGAGCCGCCTTCCAGGCGACCTCGGCGACCTCGGCGACCTGGGCGGCCTCGGTGGCCTCCTCGGCGGCCTCCTTGTCCGCCTCCGCCGCCTCCGCCGCCTCCTCCTCCGCCGTCCCACCCACGCTCCCGACGTACCGGCTGACGGCCGCCGCACGGCACGCGGCGCTCCAGGCCCGGGCCGCGTGGCCCGCCCGCAGGGCGACCGCTTGCGCGTCCGGGACCTTGGGTTGGCTCATGTGCCCTCTCCTTGTCCGGCAAGGACGCCCATCAGGGGCGCTCGTCAGGGGCGCTCGTCAGAGATGCCCGTCAGGGATGCCCGGCAGAGCTACGGGACCGCCTCACAGGAACAACCCCATCGCCTCGTCCAGCGACCACGTCTGCCAGCTCATGCCGAACAGGGCCACCGCCGAGATCAGCGCCATCATGAGGTTCTGCCCCTGCTCCGCCCAGTCGTGGATCATGAGGACGAGGTAGATCAGGTTGAGCAGCAGCCCGCCCACGAGGGCGATCGGTGTGAGGAACCCCGCGATCAGGCCGAGGCCGATGGCCAGCTCCGCGTACGCGACGACGTAGGCCAGCAACCGCGGTCGAGGCTTCACCACGCGGTCGAAGCCCCCGCGCACGACGGGCCACCGGTGCTTCTCCGCGATCCCGGCCGCCCACCCGATGCCGCCGCCCGCGAACCAGCTCTTCTTGTCCTTGTGCCGCCAGCTCTCCAGCCACCACAGCCCGAGCCCGATCCGCAAAACCGCGCACCACTCGGCCCCGCTGAGCCAGATCGTCCGCATCGTGAGCCCTTCCTGACCGGTACGGAACCTGGGTGAGAAAAACTGACGAGGCGTCAGTTCACCGGATGCCGGCCGATCCCGCAAGGGCCCCGCCCCGCCGCACTCGCTTGCCGTCGGGGCCGGAGGCCCATAACCTCCATCTGATGGATCGTCAGATTCAGTTTCGGATGCGGGCCGGTGCGGCCGGCCGGTGGTGAGGGGTTCGGTGTAAGCGGCATGGAGAGTGGCACCAGGGACATCCCCAAGGTCATCAGCGTCGACGACCACGTCATCGAGCCCGCGCACCTCTTCGATACGTGGCTCCCGTCCAAGTACCGCGACCGGGGACCCAAACCCTTCACCGCGGGGATCGGCGATCTCGCGTACATCGGCGGCAAATACCGCTTCACCACCGACCCCGAGGGGCAGGTGACGGACTGGTGGCGGTACGAGGACGAGATCTTCCCGTACAAGCGCATCATCGCCGCCGTCGGCTTCTCGCGGGACGAGATGACCCTCGACGGCATCACCCGCGAGCAGATGCGGCGCGGCTGCTGGGACCCCGGGGCCCGGCTCGCGGACATGGACATGAACCACGTCGAGGCCTCGCTCTGCTTCCCCACCTTCCCGCGCTTCTGCGGACAGACCTTCGCCGAGGCCAAGGACAAGGAAGTGGGGCTCGCGTGTGTGCGCGCGTACAACGACTGGATGGTCGAGGAGTGGTGCGGGGACAGCGGCGGGCGGCTGATCCCGCTGTGCCTCATCCCGCTGTGGGACGTGCCCCTGGCGGTCGAGGAGATCCGGCGGAACGCCGCCCGCGGCGTCCGCGCCGTCACCTTCAGCGAGATCCCGACCCACCTCGGGCTGCCCTCGATCCACACCGGCCACTGGGACCCGTTCTTCGCGGCCTGCGAGGAGACGGGCACCGTCGTGAACATGCACATCGGCTCGTCATCGCAGATGCCGGCCGCGTCACCGGACGCACCCCCCGCCGTGCAGGCCGCGCTGTCGTTCAACAACGCGATGGCCTCGATGATGGACTTCCTCTTCTCCGGTGTCCTGGTGAAGTTCCCCCGGCTCAAACTCGCCTACAGCGAGGGGCAGATGGGCTGGATCCCGTACGCCCTGGAGCGCGCCGACGACGTCTGGGAGGAGCACCGCGCGTGGGGCGGGGTCAAGGACCTGATCCCGGAGCCGCCTTCGACGTACTACTACCGGCAGATCTTCTGCTGCTTCTTCCGCGACAAGCACGGCATCGAGGCGATCGAGACCGTGGGCGTCGACAACGCGACCTTCGAGACCGACTACCCCCACGTCGACTCCACCTGGCCGCACACCAAGGAGGTGGCGGCCGACCACGTGGGGCACCTGCCCGAGGACGTGGCCTACAAGCTGCTGCGCGGAAACGCGATTCGTATGCTGGACCTGCCGTTCGACAAGGACCGGACGGCCGTGACCGCGGCCACCGGCTGAAGCCGGGCGCCGGGTCCGGGCGCGTGCGGAACGGGGCGGAGAGGCGAGTGCGGATGAGAAGCGCGGTGGCGGAACTCGGGGAGGGCCTTGCCACTCTCGGACGGCGGTACGTGCGTGACGCTCCCGGCACCTTCGGCAAGGCCGGGCTCGTCACCCGCCAACTCAACCCCTGGCTGCGGGACCACCCGCGCCGCCGGGTGGTCGAGTCGCACTTCGGGGCCCGGTTCGCCGTCGACACCCAGGACCTCATCCAGCGCTACATCTATCTGTTCGGGGTCTGGGAGCCGCACATGACGCGCTGGCTCCAGGGGCGCCTGCGCCCGGGTGACGTGTTCGTGGACGTCGGCGCGAACATCGGTTACCTGAGCGTCCTCGGGGCCCGACTGGTGGGCGACGATGGCCGGGTGGTCGCCATCGAGGCCTCGCCCGAATTCCACCGGCGCGTGCTCCAGCACCGCGACCTGAACGGCTGCGACAACATCCGCGCGGTGAACGCCGCCGTCTCCGACACCCGCAAGAAGCTCACCTTCGTCCTCGCCAGCGCCCACAACATGGGCGCCAACAGCGTCGTCCCGTGGGAAGGACCGGTGGCGTCCCGCTTCGAGACCGAGGCGCTGCCCCTGCCCGAGCTCCTGGAACCGGACGAGATCGCGCGCGCCAGGGTGATCAAGGTGGACGTCGAGGGCGCGGAGGGAAGCGTCGTGCGGGGCCTGGCCCCGATCCTCGGCCAACTGCGCCCCGACGCCGAGATCGCCGTGGAGGTCACCCCCGACCGGATGGCCCGGCTCGGCGACTCGGTCGACGAACTCCTGACGACGCTGCGCGCGCACGGATTCCACCCGTACCGCCTGGTCAACGACTACGCGCCGGGCAGCTATCCGGCAGCGGTCCGGCATCGGGGGAGCGGGCCCGTCCGGTGGCGCGGGCCCGTGCGCGAGGAGAGCGACCTGATCTTCTCGCGCGTGGACGCCGACGTACTCCGGTGAGTCGCCCGCGTACTCGGGTGTGCCACTGGAGCCACCGGCCCGCTGGAGCTACCGGCCCACTGGAGCCACCGGCTCACCGGCCGAGGCGGCGGGCGCCGGATAGCGCCACCCGAAGTGCGACAGCGCCCGCGCCCGCGCCTCCACCACCGCCATCCTGGCGTTCCGCTCCACGGTGTCGGTGTGCGCCGACTGGCCCGTGACCTGGCCTTCCCACTTGCGGTAGAGCAACCCGGCCTCGGACGTGAACCAACCGCGGGCGACCGAGCCGAGGGCGAGAAGCAGTCCGGTGTCCTCCGACGCGGGCAGCGCCATCCAGCCGCCGAGGCCCACGAGGAGATCGCGGCGGACGAAGAGCGTCGCCGGGTGGACCGGGGCGCGGAAGCCGTTCGCCTTCCAGGAGTCGAGGACGGCACCGCGCTCGATCGGGCCGTGCTCGGGGTCGCCGGGGAAACCCGCCGTGGTCCCGTCGGGCAGCAGGTCGAGGGCGCGCGAGGTCGCCCAGCCGATGGCGCTGTCGGCTTCGAGCGCCGCGAGGTCGCGGGCGAGCGCGCCGGGTGTGAGCCGGTCGTCGGCGTCGAGGACCTTCACGTACGCGCCGTCGGCGTGGGCGAGCGCCATGGTGCGGGCCATGCCCGGGCCGCCCGCCCGCCCCTGGAGGAAGGTCACCCGCCCGTCGTCCGGCACCAGGGGCGCGACCTGGTCGCCCTCGCCGTCCTCCCGGATCAGCCAGTGCCACTCCCATCCCCCGGGGAGTTCCTGTTCGCGGAGCGAGGCGTACGCGTCCGGCAGGAAGCGGGCGGACGGGCCGTGCACGGCGGTGACGACGACGATCCGCCGGCGCGGGGCACGCACGCGCTCACCACCTGCCCAGGCGGGTGGTGAACACCAGCTCCATGCGGTCGCCGGGCAGCTTGATGTCGGACAGTTCGACGACGCGGTCAGCGGTGTCGTACGCGAGCTTGCGCAGGACGAGGACCGGCGTGCGGGGCGGGAGTTCCAGCTCCGCCGCTTCCGCGGGTGTCGGCGGGCGGGCGGTGACGTGCTCCTCGAAGCGGTCGATCTCGATGCCGAGCGTGTGCAGTTGGTTCTGGGTGCCGCCGGGCCAGGGCTCGTTCGCGTCGTCCAGGAGGTCGGGGTTGGCGGCGACGACATCGCGTACGAGGTACGAGGTGACCAGGGTCAGGGGCGCGGTCTCGGCGGCGTACCGCGTCCGGTAGGAGCGTTCCAGGAGCGCGGTGCCCTCGTCCACGCCGAAGGCCGCGGCGAGGTCCTTGTCCGCCTTGGTCTCGCGGTACGAGGCGTGGAAGACGAGGTCGTCCGTCTCCAGGCCGGTGTCGCGCTCGGTGGCCCCCGTCTCCGCGCGCTCCTCGCGGGGGGCGCGGGCACGGTCCTTCTCCCACTGGTGGCGCAGGTTCGACCGGACGGCACGCGCCCTGTCCCCGGGCCGGTCCGCGGTCCGCTCGTACGCCTCTGCCATCGGTGCTCACCCGTCCGGTCGTTCGACGGCTTTCACCCTACGACGCGGGTCGCGGATATCGCCCGCGGAAGGTTCCATGTAGGTGGAAACGGTCTTTTTCGGCAGGTGGGCGGCCGGGTGCGGCGGCGGAAAAAATGCACTGCGAAATGGTTCATTGCAAGGAGTGCAATGGTGCTGACAGCCGGACGGCGTGAGCAGACAAGAACCCGATCGCTGGCGACGGGGGATGCACCAGCGATCGGGCTGTACCTAACCGTAACAAGCCTGCTCGCGCTAGGGGAGTCAACTTCCCGGAGTTGGCGAGTTGTGACCGGGATCACGCAGCGTGAGCGGGGTGCGGGGACGTCATTCGGCGCACGGCGGCGCGTACGAGAGACGGGGCAGGTATTCCCGCCATTCCGCTCGTGTCAGAACGCCACGGGTCGTCGAGCAAATGCGGCGGATCGCTGCTTCGGTGTTCAAGTTCCAGAGCCGGACGGTATCGCTGCCGCTGGACACTCCGAGCATGTGACTTTGCGGATTGAACGACAGGAAACTGCCGGTCTTCGCGTTGGGGCTCATCGACTGGCCGATGGGGGAGGCCTTCGCGGGGTGGGCGACGTCCCAGAGCCGGACGGTGTTGTCGTTGCTGCCGCTCGCCAGGGTGCGCCCGTCCTCGCTGAACGTCAGCGACACGATCGCGTCGGTGTGCCCCTTCAGGGACGCGACCAGACGGTCCGCAGCGAGAGGGTCGGACAGGTCCCAGAGCCGGACCGTGCCGTCGTCGCTGCCCGTGGCCAGGGTGCGGCCGTCGGGGCCGTACGTGAGCGTGTTGATGGGACCGAGGTGACCGCTGAGCGGCTTGCCGAGCCTGCCCGCCCGGCTCGGGTCCTGCACGTTCCACAGCCGTACGGTGCCGTCCGCGCTGCCACTGGCCAGCGTGCGCCCGTCGGAGCCGAACGCGAAGGAGTTGACGTACCCCTTGTGACCGGTGAGGGGCGCGCCGAGCCGACGGGGGCGGGCGGGGTCCCGGACGTTCCACAGTTGAATGGTGCGGTCGTCGTAGGGAGTCGCGAGGGTGCGCCCGTCCGGGCTGAAGGCGAGCGCCGCCGCGAACCGCGTCCGCAGTTGCACCGGCGGCCCGTAGGCGACGGGGCGTGCCGGGTCGGAGACGTTCCAGAGCTGCACCGCCCGGTTGCCGATCAGCACCGCCAGCGTGCGCCCGTCGGGGGAGAACAGCAGCGTCCGCACGTCACCTTCGCCCGGCCGGAACGGTGTGCCGAGCGCCACCGGGCGGTTGGGGCGCTGCACGTTCCACAGCCGGATCCGGTGGTCGCGCGCGGCCGTGGCGAGCACCTTGCCGTCGGGCCGGAAGGCGCCGTCGGTGCCGATCATGTCCCCTTCGGGGAGCGACCACAGGCGGACCTTGTTGTCGCCGTTCCCGGTGGCGAGGGTCCGCCCGTCGGGGCTGAAGCCGATGGCGTACATCTCGCCGCGACCGCCCGCGAGCGGCTCGCCGACCTGGGAGGGGTGCGCCGGGTCGCTGACGTTCCACAGGCTCGCGGTGCTGTCCGCGCTCCCGGCCGCGAGCATGTCGCCCTCGGGGTTGAACGCCACCGACCACAGGGGTCCGGTGTGCCCGGTGAGCGGCGCGCCGAGGGCCTTCGCGCGGCGCGGCTCCGCGACGTTCCAGAGCCGGATGGTGTGGTCCACGCCACCGCTCGCGAGGGTGCGGCCGTCGGGGCTGAACGCGACGGAGTGCACTGTGCCGGTGTGGCCGGTGAGGACTGTGCCGAGGGGGATGGGGCGGCGCGGGGCGGGCTGGGGTGCGCCGGGCTTGCGTGCACGGGCCTGACGTGGACCGGTCTGACCTGAGCCGTCCGTCCGCCACATCCTGATCGTGCCGTCGTCGCCCCCCGTGGCCAGCGTCCGGCCGTCGGGGCTGAACGCCAGGGAGCGCGCGGCGGCGGTGTGTCCGCTCAGCGTCGCGAGCGGCTTCGGGCCTGCCGGGTCCACCACGTTCCACACCCGGACCTCGTGGTCGTCGTGGGCGGAGGCGAGAGTGCGCCCGTCCGGGCTGAAGGCGAGCAGATAGATGGTGCCGCCGCGGCCGGGCACCGGCTTCCCGAGCGGGCGGGGGTGCCGGGGGTCGCGTACGTCCCACATCCTGATCGTGCCGTCGTCCGACGCGCTGGCGAGGGTGTTGCCGTCCGGGCTGAAGACCGCGGTGCTCACCCAGCTTCCGTGGCCGGTGAGGGGCTTGCCCAGGCGCTTGGGCCGGGTCGGGTCCGACACGTCCCACAGGCGTACGGTCCGGTCGTAGCTCGCGGTGGCGAGGAGCCGCCCGTCCGGGCTGAACGAGGTGAGGTAGACGGCGCCGGTGTGGCCGAGCAGGGGCGTGGCCAGCGGCGCGTGCACGATGGAGATCAGGCGGTTCTTCGTGCCCTCGTCGTGCGGCCGCAGCCGGTGCGCCACCAGGCCGAGCCGGGCGGACAGCGAGGAGTCGGAGTCCTGGGCGCGGTCGGCCTCGGTGGCGACCTGCGCGAACACCGCGTCGTTGCGCTCGGACACCGCGTCGTTGCGCTGCTGCGACGCGACGACCGCCGACACCACGGCCACCATCGCCAAGGCCACCAGGACCGCCCCCGCGCCCCGGCTGATCCAGCGCATGCGCCTGCGAAGCCCGGCCGACGCCGCGAGGAATTCCGCCGCGCCCCGGGTCAGGAAGGTGACGTCGGCGGACTCCGCCCAGGTGCGCGCCTGTTCAAGACGGGAACCCCGGTAGAGCAGAGCGGCGTCGCGCCCGGAGTCCTCCCAGGCCCTGCCGTCCTCCTCCAGACGCTGGCGCAGGAGGTTGTCGTTGCGGTCCTCGTCGATCCAGCCGCGCAGCCGCGGCCAGGCGTGCAGGAGCGCCTCGTGCGTGATCTCCACGGTGTCCGCGTCGAGCGTGACGAGCCGGGCGCGCACCAGCGCTTCCAGCGACTCCTCCGTCTTGTCGGGGTCCGTCGACTCGTCGGCCAACTGGCGCCGGGCCCCCCGCCTGCGGGTGGCCTGGGTGTCCTCGCCCAGCCTGACCAGGCGCAGTAGCAGCGCCCGCGCCGCCGTGCGCGCCGCCGGGTCGAGCCCGCACCAGGCCCGCTCGGCGGTGGCCGCGACCGCCCCCTGGATCCCGCCCGCCGCCCGGTAGCCCGCCAGGGTGAGCCGTCCCGCCTTCCGCCGCTGCCAGGTGGCGAGCAGAGCGTGCGAGAGCAGGGGCAGCACCCCAGCGTCGTGCGCCCCCCGGGGCCCGTCGGTGCCCACTTCCCTGACGATCAGCTCCGCGAGGCCCGGTTCGAGGTCGAGCCCCACGGCCTTGGCGGGACCGGTCACCGCGTTGCGCAGTTCCGTGGTGGTCAGCGGCCCGAGCACCATGTGCCGGTGCTGGAGCGCGTCGGCCAGTTCGGGGTACCGGAGGCACTCCTCGTAGAAGTCGGCGCGTATCCCGAGGACGACGAGGGCGGGGGCGTGGCCGCCGGATTCGGTGGTGGTGGCCGCGGCGTGCAGGAGCTGGACGAAGGCGCGCCGGTCGGCTTCGTCGGAGCAGAGGGTGAACGCCTCCTCGAACTGGTCGACGATGATGACCGGCTTGGCGTCGGGGGACGACGCCTCGCGCTCCGCCCAGGCGGTGATGGACTCGCGTACGGCGCGCAGGTGCTCGGGGGTGCCGGGGGCCGCCCCGCCGGGTCCTGCCTCCGGGGCGGGGGCGGCGTGCGGGGTGAGTGGGGTGAATGGGGCGAGAGGGGTGAGCTCGGGTATCCGGCTGGTCAGCTCGGCGAGGGGGGTGCTTCCTGGCACGAGCTGTAGTACGGCACGGCCGGGGCCGCCTGCCCCCGAACCGTCCCTGCCTGCGCCCGAACCGTCCCCGCCTCCGCCCGAACCGTCCCCGCCTGCACCCGAACCGTCCCCGCCCGAAATGGCCTCATTGTTGAGGGTGTCGGGAGCGCTGGGGGCGCTGTGAGCGCTGGGGACGCCGGGGGTGCCAAGCGCGCCGTTCCGCAGGGCGGGCACGAGACCGGCGCTGAGGAGGGACGACTTCCCCGCCCCCGAGGCGCCGACGAGCACGACGAGACCGCCCGTCCTCTCCGCCGCACGGAGCTGCGCGACGAGGGCGTCCGTGCTCCGGTCGCGTCCGAAGAACCACTGGGCGTCCTGGAGCCGGTAGGAGGCGAGCCCGCGGTAGGGGCACACGCTGGGGGCGGCGACAGCGGTGTCACCGCCGCCCTGATCGGAGACGGCACGCTCCCACAGCTTCTGCCACTGGGCGAGGTCGTAAAGACCAGTGGACACCGGGGCGGGCCGCTTGCGCCTGGCTTCGGGGATGAGGACGTGCAGCACGGCGGCGAGCGCGGCGAACTGGGCGGGCACGTTCTTGGCGCGCCGCCAGTCGCTGATCCGCTGCGCGGAGACCCGCACGGGCCGCCCGCGCTCATCGACGCGCTGCAACTGCACGACCGCTTCGGCCACGCGCTTGAGGGGCGGGTTACCGGCCTCCTGGTACAGCAGCGCGAGACGTTCCGCGAAGGCCGTGCGTGCCCCCGAGTCGGAACTCAAGGCCTCCACCCCTTACTTCCGCCGCACCTGGACATCCGGACCGGAAAACTCACTTTATACGGCTGACCTGCGGCTACGGCGTCCGGACGACACCGGAAGCTCCTCACGGGAGCCGGGAACTGGCAGGATCACGGCAGTAGCGAACCCACCACGCGGCGTCAGGGCAGGCCATCGGCTCGGCGCCCGGAGAGGCGACTCATGGCGCTGCGACTTCCTGGCTGGTTTCCGCCGGAGGCACGAAGTGGTGGCGAGGGCCTCAGACCCTGACCCTGACTCGCTCCGCTCCGCGTCCTGACACGACGCGGGCCGACGCCGTCCGCGCCGATGGGTACCGGTCCCCACGAGGGGAGGGACCGGTGCCGGTACGACGCGGTACGCGCAGGGCATCCAGAGCGGCATGCGGTGACCGTCCGAGGGGACGGTGACCGCATGCCGCTCAGTGCGTGCGTGACCGAGCCGTGGCCCGCCCGAGGCCCACTGCCGGCGCCCCGGCCGCGCGCCCCGGCCGCGTCATCGATGCCGCCTCCGCGTATGGCACGCCAATACGGAACCAGAACACGCCTCCGTACGGAAAGCGCGTCCGTGAGCCGTCCGTGCCTGCTCACGAGCCGTCCACGCCTGCACGACCAGCACAGCGTGATGAGAGTGAGAACTGCGGGAAGGAGATCGCGAGACTGAGGGAGGCGCACATGGCACAGGACCGGATCAAGCTGGCCGCGATACTCGCTGCGGCGGAGAATGCCGCACCGGGGGCCTCCCTCGACGTGGTGGCGCGCAACTTGCGTGACCGATTCGACGCGCGGTACGTCTCGTTCCTGTTCGTCGACATCGTCGGCAGGCAGATGGTGCGGGTCAGCGAAGAGGGCGAAGTGGCACGAAACGGTCACGCTGAACAGCTCCCGCTTGCCGGCAGTGACTACGACGAGGTCCTGCGCGCGCAGCGGCTGGTCCACCGCCCCGACGGTCCACGCGGCCACCACGTGATAGCGCCGGTCACCAACCGGGGCGACACCATCGGGGTCCTGGAGCTGTACCTCCCCCACATCACGCGGGACGTCCTGGAGCAGGTGGCGGAGACCGCGCACGCCCTGGCGTACATCGTGGTCACCGACCGCCGCTTCACCGACCTCTACTTCTGGGGCCAGCGCACCATCCCGGTGAGCCTGGCCGCGGAGATCCAGCGGCAGCTCCTCCCGTCGGCGCCCTCCTGCGAGGCGGCCGAATTCACCCTGGCCGCGGCGCTGCTGCCCGCCAACGACATCGCGGGCGACACGTACGACTACGCCCTCGACCACGACACCCTGCACCTGTCCATCACCGACGCCATGGGCCACGACGTGGACGCGGCCCTCATGGCCACGCTCCTGGTCAACGCCTCCCGGGGCGCCCGCCGCACCGGGCGCGACCTGGCCGAGCAGGCCCGCCTGACCCACCAGGCCCTCATCGACCACGGCCGTGGCACCCACGCCACGGGCCAGTTGCTGCGCATCTCCCTGGACGGCAGCAGCGCGCAACTCGTCAACGCCGGCCACCCCAGACCCCTGCGCCTGCGCGCGGGCGCCGTCGACGAGATACCCCTGAAGCCGAACCTGCCCTTCGGCGTTCCCGCGCCCGCCCCCCACCGTGTCGAGGACGTCGACCTGCGCCCCGGCGACCGCCTCTTCCTCTACACCGACGGCATACAGGAACGCCAGGCCCAGCACGTCGACCTGCACGCCCTGATCCGCGACACCGTCAAGGAGCACCCCCGGGAAGTCGTCCGCACCCTGACCGCCGCCATCGCCGACGCCTGCGAAGGCCGAATGGCAGACGACGCCACCCTCATGTGCCTCGACTGGCACGGCCCCAACCCCGAGGGCCGCCATACTCACTCGGGCGCCAACGCCCACTCCGGCGCCAACGCCTGACCCGACGCCAAGGCTTGACGTCGCGTACCGGGGCCTGGACTGCTCCGGGGCGGTAGCCACGCAGACAGACACGCATACGAAACAGGTGAGGCACCTACCAATAACGGTAGGTGCCTCACCTGGTGTTTCAACTGTCGGGGTGGCGGGATTTGAACCCACGACCTCTTCGTCCCGAATGAGGTTCGGTTGCCGACTCTGTCTGCGTGAATAGCATCTGCCCTGGTCAGCGCATGTGCTTGCCGTGGTCTTGGGCGGTCCCGAGGGGGGTGGGAGAGGCGATCGGCTCCCAAACGGCTCCCAGGGTGAGCCTGTCGACTGCCTCAGGTTGTTCGGCGACAGCACACGCGCAACCCATTGGGGCCGATGGGCTATGAGTGGCTTCGAGGCGGCTGAGAGCTAAGCATTACGAGGGCCTGCATGATCGTGACGGCGGGTGGCGAATGATGCTGTCTGTGCCTCCTTTAACTGACCAGCTCGGTACGGTTAGCGAGAAAGTGCCAGCCAAACCCGGTCCGTGCCATCGCGCCGCTCACGCACGCTGGCCCAGCGGTGTCACTTCAGTCCCGGAAGGCCCGATAGCCGCAGGGCAGATACGTTGACTGCAAGCGTGCTCGATGCGCGCTGTCGAGTCGTCCGTGCGGAGGAAGAGGACGAATTCGCAGCCGCGCACCATTCCGTGCTCCTGCACCAACACCCGTAGGCTGGAGATCTGGGCCGCGCTCGTCGCTCGCTTGAGGACGATCGGTGTGGGCTGACCGGCGATGGAGAAGGTTCTGACCATGGGGGCCTGTCGCATTCCGAGCTGCCATGTGAGCCAGCTGCTGACAACGACGCCGCTACCCCGAAGGACGTCCTTGTCCACCGTCAGCCGGACCCCGAACACATTTCCCGCAGGATCGACGGCCATCCTCGCCGGCCGTGTCGGCTCGCTTTCCTCGATCGGGGTAGCACCTCGCGCTACCAGCTCGATGCGACCGTCTTCCGTGATGCCCACCCTGTCGTCCAACAGGCACTGGTGCAGGCGCCACAGGGTCACCGGGTAGCGCTCTCCGACCTTCACGAAGAGAGCGTCCTTGGGCAGGGGCCCCAGTTCGGTCAGCACTGCGACGAAAGCCTCTACGGCGTTCGGGTACGGAGTGACGTTCAGGTGAGGCCATTCGGCCAGCGCCCACTTCCCCTCCAGACGGAGCTGCACGAACCTCTCGTCCCGCCTGAGCGCCTCAGCGACGGCGGGCTTCCGCCTGATCCCAGTCGGTGCCAGCAACTCCTCCGCGCTGCAGGGTTCGCCATTCGCCAGAAGAAAGAGGTACGCCGCGTCCCTGCCGCGGGCGCGACGACGTAGCCAGGTCCCTTCGAAGCCAGGCACCAGAGGGCTGTCCGGATGTCCGAGCAGATCCAGCAAGGGAACCTCGTCCGGTACTCCGGCGGTTGCGAAGGTCACCGCTACGTCCTCCCCACGCAACGGTGCCTCCTCTATTCCTCGCCGAAGCAGCATTTCCAGAGCGCCGGGGCTGCGGGTCCACCAGCCGCGCAGCCGACCAGCCCACGTCATCGGGTGCTCGGCCCCTACAGCTTCGACAAGGGGCCGCACGCCCACCTGGTCACATACGCCCAACGCTGCGGCCAGCTCGGACTGGGGCACGGCCGAGCGCTCGGTAAGGGTAGTCAGCCGATCACGCCAGTCATCCACAAAGGCGTCGGCGACAGCGCAGAGATGCTCCTGCGCCTTCACGAGCATCTGGCGGACCTTTTCGCGACTCACCTCATGCTCCTGCCCGATGCTTCGGAGCGTCTTCCCGTCGGCACGGTCCTCGATCATGCGGCGTGACCGGGCAGAAAGCGTGCCGAAGGCAGCTTGAAGCCAGTCGTCGTCCCTCGTCATGACGGAGCCCCGTTCAGCCATCGGTCACGTGCGCGTAGATCAGATCAAGCCGCTTCGCGATCCGCTCGTTGGTCGCCTTCTGCTCCGGGGTGATCTTCCGGACGAACGAGTCCACCGTGCAGATAACCCACGGCAGAGCGTCGCCGCTGGCCTGCGCCGAGATGGCCGCCCATGCGAGGTGTTTGAAGTCGCGCATGGGCGCCCATGCGAAGCGTCGCTCCATGTCCTCATCGTCCTCGTGGCGAATCGTCACACAGAGCGGCTTGATGTCGAGCGTCTCAAGGTCTACATTCCAGCCACTGCCGAGAGCCTTATCGACGAGAGCGCTGACCGGAGTGGCCGGCTTGACCACGAGCGGAGCCCACTTGCCCACCCCGTAGGTCGCCCGAATGTACTCCTTCATGGGCCTGTCCTTGAGCCACGGCCGGACGTTCTCCGGCTTTCCGATGAACGGGAGGAGCCGTCCTCCCACCTCGGGGTCGGAGGTCCAGGCTTGATAATGACGGGTGCGCTCGGTGTCCGTGAGATAGGTCCAGTTCAAGTCGGCGGCCCGCTTATAGAGGAGACGCACGACTTCTTCTTCCAGGTCCGAGGGGATCGCGTACTTGGTCATTCGATTCCAGTCGTCAGAGGGAACTGAAGGCGAACTTCGTCCGCCTTGGTCTCAAGATCCGCCGCGTCCTGGATCCAGTGGTCCATCAACGACCCGACGGTCTCGTCGCTGAATTGGATACGGGAGGCGTGCGGCATTCGTACGCGCAGGTGCTCGCTCTCTTGGGCCTCCAGTGATCGCCGGAGCTCCAAAGTCGCCGCCACCCTGCGAATATCGGTCACGAAGTCGAGGACCCTCAGAGCCTCCTTGCCGGGGCTGAGTCGGAGTCCGCGCCCGAGTTGCTGGACGAAGATCCGCCGACTGTGTGTGACCCGCAGAAAGGCGATGAGGTTCACATCCGGGACGTCGACACCCTCGTTGAAGACGTCGACACACGTGATAACCGGCACCCGGCCGAGCCGGAACTCGTTCAGCAGTATCTGGCGTCGCTGCCGCGGGAGTGCGCTGTGCAGGAACGACGCGTTGGCCCACGCCGCGTCGGACGAGGCGAACAACCGGGCCATGTGCTCGGCATGCTCGATGGTCTGACAGAAGACGATGGCCCTCGGCTCCGTCGTGGTCCGCCACGCCTCACGGAAGTGCTCGATGATCTCCTCGTCGCGCTGCGGCAGGAACAGGGACTTGTTGAGGTCCTTGATCGACTGACCGTGCACACTGGCGTCTCGGACGGCGTTCCAGTCGACGTTGTCGACGTACAGCCGGTAGTCGACAGCGGAGAGGAAGCCAGCGGCCATGCCCTCCGCGATGCCCATCTTGAAGCTCGGGTATCCGAAGCGGGAGGTGATGTCGAACTTGTCACCGCGCCAGGGCGTCGCCGTCACACCGAACTGCTCCGCATTCCCACACAGGTTGAGCAATTCTGCAAACCTGCCGGTCTCGGCCACGTGATGCGTTTCGTCGATCATGATTAGGTCGGGTCGGTACCCCACGCGTACGGCGCTGAGCACGGAATCGATCGTTCCGACCACGACTCCGTCGAGGCTTTCGGGTCGGTTTTCTCCCGTGAGCAGGCGCGTGGGAACGTACTTGGGGATGTGCCGCCACATCGCCTTCTCGAGCTGGGCGACGAGGTCCTTCATGTGCGCGACGACGAGAATCCTGGCGTTCGGATTGGTCTTCAGGTGACGGCTGATGATCTCCCCGCCCACCACGGTCTTTCCGAGGCCCGTCGCGAGGACAAGCAGCGCGGTG
Source organism: Streptomyces aureocirculatus (assembly GCF_000720475.1). Lineage (GTDB taxonomy): Bacteria > Actinomycetota > Actinomycetes > Streptomycetales > Streptomycetaceae > Streptomyces > Streptomyces aureocirculatus. The sequence goes on along the minus strand of NZ_JOAP01000008.1, from coordinate 136,057 downwards.
CCGTTGGTGTCGAGGTCCCGAACGACCGCGTCCGCCGCCTCGGCCTGGTACGGGCGCAGAGCGTACTTGGCGGGAATGGTCTCGGGCATGCGGTCCCCGATCGACCGCAGGGTCGCGCCGTGCCAGACGGTGATCGGCACGCCGACTCCGTTGAGCGCCACGCGGCGGGCCTCCGCCGCCGCGTTGATGTCAGTGTTGGTGACAAGGATGGCTTTGTCCGCGCGGTAGCGCGTACGCGCGCGCTCAAGGTCGTCGACACCGCTTCGGTCGACCTTGCCTCCGGCCTTCCACTTGCACTGGAAAACCCACTGCTCCCGACCGCGTACCGCCAAGAGATCCGCGCCCTGGTCGCCGGCGCCGTCGATGACACGCACGTCGTTGAAGCCGAGGTACCAGAGAGCGCGTTCGACGGCATGCGTGAGACCTGTGGGCCCTCCCCTCAACAACTCGCCCGCCGACAGGAAGGCGGCGCTCACTTGTCCTCCGCGAGGTCGTCGGCCAGCAGACGAATGCTCAGCCGCGTCCGCAGCAGCTGGTCCGGAAGGCTGGCCCCGGCATAGGACGCCTGTGTCGCGACATCGGAGAGGTAGCCGACCGTGCGCGCGAGGCTGAGTCGACGCGCGGACGCGGAGGCGACACCCTCGTAGACGCCCTGGAAGACGCGGTTGTCCATGAACAGCGACGGCAGCGATTCGACGAGGCGAACCAGGAAGAGGGCGGGCACGTGCAGCAGAAACTCGCCGCTCGCACCGAGATCGGTCGTGCGGGTGACCTTGCCGTTGGCGATCATGGTGTGCTCGGTGTGGGTGAGTTCATCGGGCGAGAGAAACTGGAACGCCTTCTCTGGTTCGCCAACGCGGTCCAGCTCGGACGCCATACGGCGACGGACCTCGGCCAGTAGTTCCTTGGCCTCGGCGCTGATCATCTCGGCATCCAGAGCGCTGGCGGGCAGCGATTCCGCCCGGATCGCCGAGATGAGCTCCGAGTGGCTCCACTCCGAACTCGTCTGCACCTTGAGCAGCACGGCGATCTCCGCGAGCAGCAGATCCGCCGGGTCCGCGCCGAACCTCTGAAAGATCGGATGATCGAGGTCGAGGAACGCCACGAGGGCGTTGCCGCCGCGCTGGTCCAACAGGACGGGAGTGGGGTGGAGGTTGTCGTCGGTCAAGCCGCGCACCGTGAGCCGACGCGCCTCGACCTCGACGAAGCCAACGCGAGGGTGGCCGAAGGAGCGGCTCAGGGCCGGGTAGGTGGTCGAGTTCTCCGTGTAGCGCATGACACGTTCCTGCCGCGTCTCCTTGTGCTTCTCCGGGGCCGGTGCGGCGGGAGGGGACTCGCCGTCCTTCGGCGGCTGTGTCTGGACACTGGGCTTCGTCGTGTCCGGACCGGTCGCGGAGAAGCCCGTACCGCCGCTTTCCCCGCCATCGAAACCGAGTGCCTCCATCACGGCCGCCTCGTCAGGCTTTCCTGGGGTGGCGGCGGCCGCCTTCGCGTTCTTGCCCCTGCTCTTGGTCGCCTCGTGGTCCTCGACCGCCTGCCACCAGCGCTCATCGGTCTGGTAGTCGGGGTTGCCCCGGTGGAACTCATGCCCCCACCGACGGGTGTCGTCGTGGATGGGCTTGCGGCCATCTCCCGGGACCAAATACCGCAGACCGGCGTCGTTACGACGGTACCCCTTGAAAAGGAGTGCGAGCGGGCTGGTGTTCTCCTCGTACTCGAGGTTCGCCGCGCGCTGGGGCAGCAGCGGCGCGACCCCCCTCACGATCTCGACCGCTGAGCGCCAGCTGCGGTCGCCGTACTCGAAGGCGTCCTTCTGGTAGGTGACCGGGACGTGGTCGAGGTGGATCTCCCCGATGATGCGGCCGCCCTGGTGGGCGAGGTCCACCGGATACTCCGGCTCCTCGTTGCCCACAGCTCCGTCAGGGTTGCGCCAGGTGAACAGCTGCTTGTCCCAGCGGAGGATCTTGCGGCCGTTGCGCAGGAAGTCGATGCCGTAATCGTGCTTGTGCATGTAACGCTGGATACCGAGCCACCCGTGCACCCGGCGCTCGCGAACGGTAAGCCGATCGCTCCCGCAGTCTTCGCAGGCGTCGCGATCAGTGAGCTGCCACTGTCCGCAGTCACCACAGGCGAGCCCGTTCTCCAGCTTCTGGTCGATCTCGATGTAGGCGGGGATGCGCTCCTTGTTGTTGTAAAGGACCGAGCGGTCGTCTCCCCAACGGCAGTGCCGGACAGGCTTCACCTGGAAGCCGCCAACCCACAGCTCGAACGGACGGTTCAGGAACATCCAGGAGTAGACCTGTCCCAGGATGTTGCGCAGGGCCGAGCCGTTCTTCTGCAGCCACCGGGCGCGCGTGGGATGCAGGCGGCTGATGACGATACGCGTGCCGTGCTCGTTGGGATCGGCCTTCGGCTCCGTGATGTCCTCCGCCTCGAAGTCGTCTCCGATGCGGTCGAGGTCGATCTCCACGCCGATCCACTCGGTGTCGCCCTGGCGCGTGGTCAGGACACGCGTGCGCTTGCCGAGACGCGCCGTCGACACGTTGAACCCCATGCCGAAGAGGCCGAGCTTGTCGTGCATGTCGTTGCCCGACCAGCCGGCCCGCACGGCCCGCTCAAGCCGGTCATACGTCATGCCGCGACCGGTGTCAGTGATCACGAGCTGGCCCTGCGCGGAGTCGGGGAGCTCAACGCTGACGCGATACCCACCCGCCCAGGGGATTCCGGACCGATGGATCTCCGTGAAGTCGTCGAAAGCGTTGTCGATCAGCTCGGCGATGCACTGCCACTCGTCGAACTCGATCTCCCCAAGCATGCGCAGCACGCGCGCGGAAGGAGTGATCTTCATAGGTGGACGGACTCCTGTCCTCGTCTCGCGTGGGCACGCCGAAGAAAGCCCTGCCGCGGGCAGCGCTTCGGCGCGCGGCTCGGGTGGAGCCGTACGCGTGATGAAGAGAGTAGAGGGCGCCACCGACAATTGGCAGTAAGTTCCCTGACGCTCCGGCCACTTGAGGGGCTCACGGCACGTTGTGAGATCTAGTCGCCAGCCGTCGCAACCGCAACGTCACCAGACCGTCTGCAGTGTCACTGGCAGTCGTCGGCGGTCCTTGGGAGGCTCCTTCTGTGACCCGTGAACCCACCGAGGTATCCGTAGAGCCCGATGAGCGCGTCGAACTGCCGTTGGGGCTGTTGACCGAGGCCAGCGTCGACGTGGTGGACAACCTGCTCGCGTTCAGCGATGGCGTAGGACCTATCGTCCTACGCCGAGCCTTCGACGCCATCGACGATCTTCTGAGTCACGGGACCTTTTGATCATCCCGTGCCGCAAAGCCGCGAACGGCCGCGGCGACCCGAGCCGCCGCTCGTACGGGATCTTCGTGCTCCCAGATTCTTATGGCACGCCATCCCGCCTCCGCCAAGAACTGGTCGGTCTGGGCGTCCCTGGCCCGGTTTCCGTCGATCTTGGCGCGCCAGAAGTCACTGTTCGTGCGTGCTGGACGGCAGTGGTCGGGGCACCCGTGCCAGAAACACCCGTCCACGAAGACTGCGACACGGGCGCGCGTGAAGACGATGTCAGCGGTTCGCCGTACTCCGGGAAGCGGCCGTGCTGATACGCGGTAGCGCAGACCCTCGCGGTGCAGCAGTGATCGGATACGAAGTTCCGGTGCCGTGTCGCGGCCTCGGTTTCCGCGCATCGTTGACCGCGTGGCAGGGGACGACGCCCAGGACCCCTCAGGAGGAGGACGCTCTCCAACCAATTCCCGGTCCTTCGCGATCTGCCAAGCCTGTTCAAGGTTTGCCGCGCGCGTCAGGTGCTCCACTTCGCCGACATACAGGGCAGGCGAACGACCGTTCTCCGACCAGCGGAGATAGGCCCTGATCCGACGAGTCCTGGGCAACAACTTCAGCGTGATCGAGGCCAGCGCGTAGTCGCCGTCTTTACGCTTGATATAGCGACCTTCCCGACCGCCCGCGGCACGATCCTGCTCGGCGACGATCGCCTTCCTGGTCCGTCCCTGCCGTCCCCGCCAGGCCCTCTCGGGTGGCAGCTTGTCCCTCCAGCCCACTTGCCGGGATCCGGCGGCGTCGTTCACGAGCGCCGTTCCGCGTCGTCGAGGGCTTTCGCGACGGCGCTGGTGAACACCTCGCCCAGCTTCACGGGAACCGCGTTGCCCAGCTGCCTCATGCGTTCACCACGCGGGCCCGCCATGCTCCAGTCATCGCCGAATGTCATGACCCGGGCAGTCTCGCGCACGGTCATGTACCGGTGCTCTGGGCGCAACTGGCCGGACTTCTCGTCGCGCACCAGGTTGTCGAGCTGCATGACCGACTCGCCACCGGGCACACCGTGCACCCCGGCCTTGACGGTCTTGGCCGGCCGGTCAAGTTCGTTGGGGGTGTGCCCGTCGTAGATCCTTGCTCCGGGCCACCCGATGTGGTCGGGGAATCCGCCCTGTTCCGTCGTCTTGTCCAACATGTTGGTGTCGATTTCAGGGAGGCCCATTATGGCGTCTCGAAGGGTGAGCCATGGCTGGAGCTCCTCATCCCCGCTCTCGAACGACAACTGCGTATTCGCGTAGCGCGAGGTCACCAGATCGATGACGCGCTGCGGAATCTTGGCACCCGCCTGCTCGTGGCGGTCCCAGTAGGAGCCTTCAAGGATCGTCCGCGCTAGGGCCGCATGAGAGTGGGTGCGCGCGACAGCGCGCTCGACCAGATCCGGGTCCACGCCCAGATCAGCGCGGAACGCGAGGAGGATCACCCGGTTGCGGATCTGCGGTACCCCGTAGTTGGCGGCGTTCACAGCGTGTTGCGTGACCTCGTAGGTCTCCGCCGGATCGGTGTCCTTCGCGTCAAGCCGTTCCCGCAATGCCTGGTCGTGCTTCTGCCACGTGGCACCCTTTCGGCGCTTCACGAACGGCAGGGAGAGCTCGCGCTTGATGTACTCGAAGTAGGGATTGAAGGACGGGCGGAGGAGCCCTCGGACGTTCTCACAGATGACGGCCTTGGGACGGATCTCACGAACCGCCCGGAACATCTCCGGGAACATGTTCCGCTCGTCCTCGTCACCCTTCGCGACTCCGCCAAGGCTGAACGGCTGGCATGGCGGCCCGCCAGCCAGAAGGTCAACATCGCGCTCCCTAAGGAAGCGCATGTCCAACTTTCGGACGTCGCCGGTGACCAGGGGAGGGTAGTGGGGCCGCTCAACGGCGTCTGCGGCTTCGAAGCCCTCCGCGCGCTGCTCATCGATCTGATCCAGCCACTTCGCCAGCACATCGGAATCGACGTCTGCGGGAAACGCGTCGAATTGATTGCTCTCAAGCGTCTCGCACGCCCTCTTCGCGAACTCGTTCAGCAGCAGGTGTCGGAAGCCGGTGCTCGTGCTGGCTTGGACCAGCCCACCCCCGCCCGCGAAGAGCTCTACCGACGTCCGTTGCATTTTCGACTCCTAGCAGTTCAGTGCAGTCAGAACCATACCGCGGAGTAGTGCCGATTGTGACCCGTGTGCCGAAGAGAATCGTGTGATGTCGTACGCTCCCCAGCGGCAGAACCTATGAAGGAAGCGACGGGGGCCATGACGGCGACAGCAGGGGGCCCGGAGGAGTCGACATTCCACCGGAGCTTCACCCTCAGCATCACGAAGGCGCTCGGTGATCAGCTCGCGGCGGATCTGGCCAAGCTGTCCAGGGCCCCCTTGAGTAACGTGAGCATCGACCAGCTGTTGCAGCGACCCGGTGTCTACCAGCTCTACCTGCACGACGATTTCGTCTACGTGGGGAAGGCCGAGAAGTCCCTGCCGATGCGACTTCGACAGCACCTCAAGAAGATCTCAGGTCGGCGTGGGATCACGCCGAACGACATGACCTTCTCCTGTCTCTATGTGGCGGAGGACTTCTCGGCCCTGGCGCCAGAGCAGTTGCTCATCAACCACCACAAGGATCTGGGCGAGATCCCGTGGAACAACAACGGCTTCGGCAATAGGGACCCGGGTCGGCAGCGGGACCATACCGCTCTCAAGCCCACCCACTTCGACGCCCTGTACCCGATCGATCTCGACCGACCGGTCGACGGCCTCGTGGCAGGCGAGACAAACCTGCTGGACCTGTTGAAGTCACTCAAGACGTCGCTTCCGTACAACATCCGGTACGCGAAGTCGGGAGACTTGGAGAGCACCAAGCTCGTCATCGCAGATGTAGAGCTATCGACCGACGACCTCTTCAAGAGTGTCTCGGCTGCGGCTTCTGGCGGCTGGCAGATCACAGCGCTTGGGGGCTACGTCGTCATGTACGAGGACAACCCCACCGAGTACGCGAGCGCCTCGCGATACTACCGGGGCGGTGAGGTAGTCCACGGAGTTCCACGCTTCGCTACCGAAGACGAGGGGACGGGGGACGACGGTTCGTCCACCCCGCCCGGTTCCTGAACGCGCCTGCGGAAGTTTCGTGAAGTCTTGTCCTCCTCGGTGCCGGGCTCGACATCACGGATGAGGTCGGCGACCGCACAGTCAAGGTGATGTTGGATCGTGACTACCTCACCTCCGCGCCACGTTCGACATAGGTTTCGTGGGCGGCCTGCGGCCTGCGGCCTGTCAGCCCGGTTCACCGGGCTGGGCCTGGTGTCTTTGGGAAGCAAGCCGATCAAGCCCTGTGTCTCCTGGCTCCTTCCCTCAAAGGCACGCATGACGCATACGACGTGATCGCACGAGGACACAGCACAGGTCTGCCTGCATCTGGGTGCAGGCGCTCGGCACACATAGGGGCCCTGTTCACGGCTTCGCGTGCAGCGAGGTCGTCACACTCCTCGTCGCTGCTCGCGCACCCTCGTGCTGTTCGCAGTCGTATGCTCACGGGCGTGACGACGGTCGGGTACGCGTACGAGTTAGCGGAATCGCTGTTGGGTGAGAGCCTGCCGCGGCGGTGGGCGCATACGCAGGGGGTGGCGTCCTGCGCTAGAAGGCTGGCGCCCGTCATAGGAGACAGGGCTGAAGACCTGGAGGCGGCGGCTGTGTTGCACGACATCGGCTATGCACCGCCCCTAGTCGATACCGGCTTCCACCCGCTCGACGGTGCGCGCCACCTGCGGACGCTCGACGCCGTCGGCGATCGAGTTGTCCGCCTGGTGGCGAACCACTCCTTCGCCCTCCTGGAGGCCGAAGAGCGCGGACTTCGGACGGAGCTGGCGGACGAGTTCCCCTTGCTCGACGACCCGTTGCTCGTCGACGCCCTGGTGTACTGCGACATGACGACGACGCCGGACGGCGAACGTACGACGTCCGAGGAGCGGGTGGGCGAGATCTTGGGTCGCTACGGCGTGGACAGCGTCGTCGGGCGGTTCATCCGCCGGGCCGCGCCTGAGATCCACGCCAGTGTCGGGAGAGTCCAGGCCGCAGCGGATGAAGCGGGCCTCGTGCTCTGACCGGTTACCCGAGATAGGGGTACGCGCCAGCCAGATAGTGGCCGATCTGTTCGTGCATGCTCGGGTGGATGTCGAGGGCTTCGAGGTCGTCCGGGTGCACCCAACGTACGCCGTCCGCCTCCTCGTTGATTGTCGGCTTACCGCCGACGGGACGCCCGATGTACGCGACCTCGAACTGCTGGCGGATCTCGCCGTCGGTGTACGCCACGATGTGCGACGGGTTCGAGTAGACGCCGAGGAAGCCGGTGACCTCCGCGACGATGCCGGTCTCCTCCTCGCATTCGCGTACCGCGCACTGGGCGGGGCTCTCGCCGATGTCCTGGGCGCCTCCGGGCAGGGCCCACTGGCCGGTGTCGCGGCGTCGCTGCAGGAGGATCTCCCCGTCGTCGTTCACGACGAGCAGGTTGCTGGCGGGGATCAGGGTGTTGGCCTTGGGGGCCTTGGGGTCGTAGTAGTACTCAGTCCTGCCCACTGCGGTGGTGCTCCTGACTGTCGGGCGCCCAGGGGCGCGCTGTCTTCCAGACCGCTTCGAAGCTCTCGTCGTACCGGTCGAACCATTCTGCGTTGGCGGTGCGGCGGAGCTGGAAGAGCGGGTTCGCGCTGGCCGGCTGGCCCCAGATGTGGGTGTTGACCAGAAGGTGGTCGTCGTAGCGGAAGAGCGAGTTGTACAGCGTCGTGTCGTGCAGGCGTACCTCGCATCCCGGGTGGCCGACGAGAGTGCGGTAGTAGGTGAGCGAAGCCCTGACCTTGGCGGCCAGGGTGTCGCCGATACCTTCCTCGTGGCCGCGGACGCGTACTGCTTCTCCCGCTGGATCGCCGAAGCACAGCCGCACACGCACGCCGGCCTGGGCACGTTCCTGGAGCATGCGAGCGATGTGAGGGTTGCTCTGTGCGAAGAAGGTGCCGGAGAAGACCAGGACGTCGATCTGCTTCATGGCCCCTAGCAGCAGGGAGATCCAGACGTCGCGGGGGACGCTCGCGCGGTTTGGGTACGTGTCCGCGATCTCGGACTGCGCGGCACCGAAGCGCGACGTCTTCTCGCCTGCCTCGGGCCACAGGTACGTCTCGTCCACCCGTAACAGGTTGGCGACGGCCCAGCGGTGTCGACGGTGGGGGACCCGGCCGCTGACCCAGCGGCTGGCCGTCTTGGGGTCGACGGAGCAGGCTTCGGCCACCTCATCCACGGTAAGGCTGCGTTGCACGAGTGCGGAACGAAGTCGCTCATTCACTCAGGTAAGCCAACCGGACCGCACTGCCTGCGGCAAGAGCATCTTCCGACATCACCGGGGAAAGGCGGGAGCTGCACGTCTGCCTACGCTGGTGGTGTGCCACTCATCGTGCTTTGGGACATCGACCACACGCTCATCGAAAACTCGGGCGTCAGCAAGGAAATCTACGCGGCGGCTTTCGCGACGGTCGCCGGCCGCGTGCCTGACCGTCCTGCCCGTACGGAAGGGCGGACGGACCGCTTGATCCTCGCCGACATGTTCCGGGACCACGGGTTGGAACCGCCGGACTGGGAGCGGATCGCGCTCGCCCTGGAGGCCGCGGGCGCGAGGCGCGAAGCGGAGCTCTCGGCGCGCGGCTCTGCTCTTCCCGGTGTGCGGGAGGCACTCGCGGCAGTGGCCGCCGAACCGGACATGATCTCCTCGGTGCTCACAGGGAACATCGCGGCCAACGCCCGTGTGAAGCTGCGCGCCTTTGGGCTCGATGTGCTCCTGGACATGGAGTGCGGTGCGTACGGAGAACACTCAGAGGATCGTGCCGCCCTCGTCAAGGTGGCCCGAGAGCACATTCAACAGACCCATGGCCTTCCGCACGACACGCCCGTCGTGCTCATCGGTGACACCCCTCGCGACGTCCAGGCTGCCCTCGACTCCGAGGCTCATGTCGTCGCCGTGGCGTCTGGCATCCACAGCGTCGACGAGCTGCGGGCCGCCGGGGCAGCGGTGGTTCTCTCTGATCTGCGGGGTGTCGCCACTCTGGTGAGTCATCTGCGCTCGCTGGCCGAGGGCAGCCACTGAAAACGTCCCAGGACGTCCCCGAGAGGTCCCAGGACGGCGTTCGGCGTCCTCGGGTTCCACGACAGTCTCTGCGTGTCGTCGGCGACTGACTCCTTCATGGGCCGCCGGCGCATCACCCCCTCCGGCTGACTGGACGGAGCACGCGCATGACGGCACTACTCAGCGGACAGACCAGCACGACCTCCACGCTCAGAGCGGTGGAGCGGCTCGCAGCCAAGTACCGCGTGCCCGTCGAGGACGCGCTGCTCATCGCGGTCAATCTGCACGGCATCGACTCCGATCTGCCGCGCCACCGGGCCCGCGTCCAGGTCCGACTGTTGAGCGCGCCATCGGTGCCCTGGCAGCTCATAGTCCCCTTGAACGTCACGGACTCTCCGTTCCGGCTCAGGGGCGAGCACCTCACGCTGGGCGGCGCGCCAGTCGGAACCGTTGAGCGCATCGATGCGGACGAGGCGGTCGGCGGATACTTCCGCGATGGCGGCGCGGCTCTCACCCTCAACCCGAACGCTCGCAGCCGTTGTGTGGGGTGCGCCTTCTGCCCGAACACCCTTGAAGCCGCCGCTGACCCTCGGCTCTCGGAGGAGCGGGACCTGCGGGAGCTCCTCTCCGCTCTGCGGGAGCAGCACCCGCGCCGAGACCTGACGGAACTGCGCGAGGTGACCGTTTCAACGGGTTGCTTCGAACGTGAGGCGGCGGCGGTGCATCACCTTCGCACTCTGCGGACTGTGCTCGACGAACACGGTGTCAAAGCGCGAATCGGCTTCCTGACCTCAGTGCTGGGATCCAGGTACGCCTTTGATCAACTCGCCCGGGACGTGACACCCTTCGTTCTGCGGCTCACCGCTGAGTGCTTCACTCGCCGGGATCTGCTGCTGAAGGCCAGCAAGGCCGTACTCGTCGCATCGCAGATGCCGGGAGTGCTCCGGCGCGCGTTGGAAGCCGGTCACGGCACCTCGTTCACCTACATCGTGGGGTTGGACGGACTTGAGGCTCTGCATGCGGGCGTCGGTGCGCTGGCTCCATACGTCTCCGAGTTCCCCAACTTCCAGGTCTACCAGGCCCACAACTCAGTCATGGCCGGCCTGCGTACCCCCGGAGCCCAGGACCTGGAGCACTACTTGCAGGCCCGCGTGGTGATCGAGGACATCATGGGTCCCACTGGGCTGCGGCCCGCCGCATGGGAGTGCTACCGGCCCCTGTGGTACTTCACCTTCGCTGAAGAGCCCCTGGTCGGTGCGCGGTGACCGAGACCGCCCTTCTGGCCGATGCTCTGTGGCGGGCGACTGTCTACGCCTCGGTCTGTCAGCTGCACCTGCGGGACAACGTCCTGCTCACGGAGCCGCTGGCCGCCGAGCATGTGAAGGCACGCCCCTCCGGGCACTGGGGCACCGTGCCTGGCACCGCCTGGGCGTTGTCCCACGTGGCGCTCGCTGCTGGGCACCTGGACCGGCGAGCGGATGTGGTGCCGCTCCTGGGTGCGGGGCACGCTGGTGTCGTCCAGCTCGCCGTGTCCTGGGTGACGGGAGAGCTCGCGAAGGTGCGGTCGCGGTTCGGTCCGGATGCGGATGGTCTGCGGCGGCTGGCGCAGGCGTTCCCGGACGTGGAGGGCCTCGGGTCCGAGGTCTCGCCCTCTCTCCCCGCCGGCGGCTTCCTCGGTGGGCGGCTCGGCGGCTGTCTTCCGTTCGCGCAGGGAGTCGCCGTCGACGCATCGGACAGGGTCGTCGTGCCCATCATCGGGGACGGCGAGTGTGAGACCCCTACGACCGCAGCGAGCTGGCTAGGGCAGAGAGTCCTTCCCGGTGCCTCGGTACTGCCCATCGTGCACGTCAACGGATTCCGCATGGGACAGCAGTCGCTGCTCGGCGCGATGAACGACGACGAGCTTCGCGCATACTTCGGCGGCCTGGGCTGGACGGGCTCGGTGGTCCATGTCGTGACGGGTTCTCCGCAGGAGCACAGCGTCTTCCAGGTGGCGTTACGGGAGGCACTGGAGGAGACGCTCGCGGGACGGTACACGGTGCTGATCCTGCGCTGTTTGAAGGGATGGGGTGGCCCCACATCGCTCGGAGGCCGCCCCCTGCTGGGCACCTCCGCCCTGCACAAGACACCGCTGGTCAGCCCGAGCACCGATCAGGAGCAGCTCACCGAGCTGGCTCACTGGCTCGTCTCCTACCGGCCCGCAGATCTCTTCGATCCGAGCGGACGTCCCCGCAGGGAACTAGCCGAGGCGGTGGCCACGGCTCGCTGGTGCTCCTTCGCTCCAGCCGAGCGCCCGGGAGCGGCAGGGCGAGCCTCGGTGCTCCGACAGGTGGACACGTTCGGTGAAGCGGTCTCCGAGGTCATAAAGGGGCACGCCACACGTGGAGACTTCCGCGTCCTAAGCCCGGACGAGCTTTCGTCCAACCGGCTCCCGGGCCTGGTCGGCGAGCGCTGGGCACACGAACTCCTTGCGGAGGAGGTGCTGCTGGAGTGGCTCGCCGGATGGACCGCCAGTGGGCGTCGAGGGGTGATGGTCTCGTACGAGGCGTTCGCGCCGCTGCTCACCAGCGGCTTGGTGAGTCACATCAAGCAGCGGCGCTTGGCCGGCGCGATGGGCCTGCCCAGCCTCAACCTTCTGCTCACGTCTTATGGGTGGCACAACGTCTACACCCACGGTGATCCGTCTCTGGCCAGTGCACTCCTCGCCCTGGCCGATCCTCGGGTGCGCGTGCTGACACCGGCGGACCCGGTACGCACCGCGGCCGTCCTGGACGAGGTCTTCGATTCCGTCGATGGCGTCAACCTTGTGATCGCCGGAAAACACGCCTGCACCGGGCACCCCGTCGCCACGCTCGACGAGGAGCGTGAGCATGGCTTAGCGATCTGGCCGCACCTCAGCGACGACGGTGAACCTGACCTTACGGTCGTGACGGCTGGAGACATCCCGGCCGCCGTCGCCACGGAGGCCGTGGACGCCATCCGCGATCGGTATGGGTGCCGCGTTCGGGTGGTGAACCTGCTCGACCTGACCGTCCTCGGCGACTCGTCACGCTGGCCTCGCGGCCTCGACGACGGGGAGGTCGACCACTACCTCGGCACCCACGCTCCCGTGCTCGTCCTCACCCTTGGCCACTCCGCAGCTGTCTGGGGGCTGCTGGCCGGACGGCTCCGTCGCCCCGCTGACGTCATCGGCTGGCAGGAGCCGCCCGGCCCCATGCCCCAGCGCTCCCTCGCCCACGCCCTCCGCATGGATCGGTCGGGCGTGGAGCGATCCGCCGGCCTTCTGCTGGCCTCCCGCGAGGCGGTCCGATGAACCCGGCCACCATCGAACGCCTAGAGATCACTGAAGTGCGGGAGAACACGGCCCCGGGTGACGACGCGATCTTCTTCATGATCTGGGGCGCTGGCACTGTCGGCACCTACGGTCCGGTCAGTCAGCGGATCGGCAGCTATGTGAGGGATGTGTTGGCATCCGTCGTGCCTGGCGCCGATGCCCTGGACCACGTCCGGCTCCTGGAGCGGCTGCGTACGGCGTCGCGTCGAGTCCCGTCGGAGAGCGCGTCGTGGGCGGTCGGTGCGATCGACTGTGCCGTCTGGGATCTACACGGCCGGCTCGCCTCCTGCCCCGTCGCCGCCCTGCTGGGCACCGATGCGCCACGATCAGACGTATCGGCCTACGCCTCCTGGCTTTCCCAGGACCTGGCCGCCGTCGAGGACCTGGACGTACTCGGCAGAGTCGCGTCGGGCGGCTGGTCCTTCACCAAGTGGGGACTGCGTCGAGCATCGGCCGACGCACCCAACCTCGCCGCCGTACGCATGGCGAGAGCTGTAGAGCGGAGTGCCCAGGCCATCGGTGCCCCGCTTGCCGTCGACGCGGTGGGTACCTGGACTCCAGCTGTGGCCATGGCCTTCGCCCAGAGTGTGGATGGCGGCAGCCTCCGCTGGCTGGAGGACCCGCTGCCGCGTCACGACCTGGACACCTATGCACTCCTCGCGGCCACGCACGTGCCGCTGGCAGTCGGTGAGCGCGCGCACGTCGACGAGGACCCGGCCGGGCTGATCCAGTACGTCAACCCCAGCGCTCTGATCCTCGACGTCGTCGGTTGCGGCGGTCTCACCCGTGCACTCCAGATCCTCGACGTGGCCCGCGCCCAGGCCGTCCCCGTCTACCCGCACGGGCGCTCGCTCGTCCCCGGCCTCCACCTCGCGGCCGCCCATCCCGACGCCGTACCGGCCGTGGAGTACCGCCTCCAGTGGGAGCCGAGACGGCAACTCCTCTACGACACCCCACTTCATGTGGAACACGGACGCATCCGTCTGCCGACCACCCCAGGTCTCGGCACGGCCCCGAGGAGCACGGCATGCCCAGCACATCGATGAACGTCGCTGTCCACGGCACGGTCGTCCAGGGACCTGATGGGCCGTTCCTGGTGCTCTCCGAGCGGCTCGACGGCCACGACACCTTCCTCAAGGGGAGCCTGGAGACGGGAGGGGAAAGGATCTTCGTACGCATCCTCACCCTGGACGACGTCACCGTGTTACGCCCGGCGGAGCACCCCGCCGTCCCTGCCGTGGGCACGGAATGGGACGGAGCGCTCCACCTTCCGCATGGGCTACGACCCCGCACCGTGCCGCCGGACCTTGAGCAGGCAGCCGCGAAGGAAGGGCGCGCTTTGGAGGCGCTGGACGAGGCGGAGCTGCGCTACGTCCTGACCTATCTGTCCGAGTCCACGACCACCGCCATCAGACAGGCGCGCGTCGAGGCCATCGTCTCCGCCCTGCCGGCGATCACCGAGAGGCCCCAATGACCACCGATCCCTCACTCCTGGTCATGGTCGACGTCGGCGGAACCCTCGGTACCGCCGACGGTCCGGGCCTGACGATGCGGCTGACGGAAGCCTCCCCGCTGCCCGCCGCTCAGGCCCGGGCGGTCATGCGGGCCAGCCTCCACACCCAGCCGGAGATCACCGACGCCGTGGCAGCCGGGGTCTGCGAGGTATTGGAGGTACCACCGGAGTCATTCCCCCGTGATCTTCCCCCGGCCCCGTTCCGTCTCTTCCCTGGCACGACGGAGGCTCTGCGCCGGATCAGTGGCGTTGCGACTGTGGTCACGCTGTCCAACGTCACGTGCGTCGACGCCGACACCGAGGGACTGCGTGGCCTGCTCGCCCCCTGGGTGAGCGACTTCTTCCCCTCCTGCCGCATCGGACACACCAAACCGGACCCCCGTGCCTTCCACACCGTCATCGACCAGCTCGGTGTCGCCCCCGATCGCGTGATCCACGTCGGCGACGACTGGGCCTGCGACATCGTGGGGGCCGTCGAATCCGGCCTCAGAGCCGTCTGGATATCCCGCGGGCGCCAAGTCCCCGATGAAGACTTGGTCGTTGACCACGGCGTACGCGTCGTCTCCGACCTGACGGCGGCCGCCACGTACATCGAACATCTCGCAGCAGGGAGCGTCACATGAGCCTCTTCGCCGGAACCACCACGTACTACCGCCAATTCCGCCCCGGCATCCCCGACGATGTGGCATCGGTGCTCGACCGCGCTGCACCGGCACGCCCCGACGGTCACCGCCGGCTCCTGGACGTCGGTACGGGAACCGGGCTCGTGGCCGAGGCTCTCCTCGACCGCTTCGGCGACATCATCGCCGTCGACAACGACGCCGACATGCTTGCCGCGGCCGAGTCGGCGCTGCGGCCGAAGCTCCCCGAGGGCTCCAGCCTGTCCCTCGTCCAGAGCATGGCCGAGGACTTCACGCCACCCGCTGGCTGGCATGCCGAACTCGTCACCATCTGTCGTGCGTTCCACTGGCTCGACCAAGCCGCCGTCCTGACTCTCCTGGACGAGCAGGTCGCTCCGGACGGCGTGGTCGCCATTTTCGGGGACAACAGCTTCTGGGCTGCTGGGAGCCCCTGGAAGGAAGCCGTCCGGGATGTGGTGAAGAGCTTCCTCGGAGAGCAGCGGCGGGCGGGGTCCGGCACCTTCCAGCACCACAACCGCCCCTACAGCGAGATCATGGAGGAGTCGCCCTTCAACGAGGTCGAGGAAGTCCGCGTACCCGTTCAGCGCACCTGGGCCGCGGAGAGCATCCTCGGTTACCTCTACTCCACGTCCTTCGCCGCTCCTCACCTCTTCGGTGACCGGCTGAAGGAGTTCGAGGGCGCGCTGAAGCACCGGCTGGCCGACTTCAGCGACAACGACACCTTCCCCGAGGAGAACGAATTCCTCATCCGCCTCGGACGGCGGGGCAAGAAATGACACTTGCTGGCGAGGCGCGGTCCTACGGCAGGCTGACAGCCCCGCGTCTCACGTCCGAGCTGAGTGAGCGGTCGGTCCTCTGCCTGCCGGTCGGGTCTCTTGAGCAGCACGGCCCGCACCTGCCGCTGAACACGGACAGCCTCATCGCCGAGCGCTTCGCCTCGCGACTGGCCACGCACGTCGCGGACCGTCACAACCTCTGGGTCGTGCCCCCCGTCCCCTATGGGCTCTCTCCGGAGCACGCCTGGTCACCCGGCACCATCACCCTGAACGTCTCGCTCTACACCGCCCTGATCGAGACGCTGGTGGGGGAGTACATCAGGGCCACCCCCGCGCGTACGGTCCTCATCGTCAACGGCCACGGAGGCAATAAGGGCGTCCTTGAGGCCCTCGTACACCAACTCCAGCGCACGCACGATGCGGCAACCTGCGTGGTCAATCCCGGCTCTCTCGCCGCCGGCCGGCTCCAGGACGACGGCGAGTTCCCCGAGGTGCACGCCGGCGTCCGGGAGACCTCCCTGATGCTCGCCCTCGCACCCGACCACGTACGGATGGACCTCCTCCCGAGTGAGCCCATTCACGATCCCGCCCGACGGGAGGAGATCCAGCGCCTCGTATTCGGCCGGGGCACCACATGGCCCTGGTCGTCGGACGACCCCGCGATTTCCGCGCACGGAGTCATCGGTGGCGACCCGCGGCAGGCCACCGCCGATCACGGCCAGGCCCTCGTCACCGCCGCCCTGGAGGCGTGTGTGGACATGCTGGACCGGCTCGTCCCACCCACATCCCACGAACCGACCGGCGTACGGGGGCCCCATGCGTCTCACAGCTGAGGAGAAGGCGACCTTCAAACGGGACGGCGTCCTCATACGACGCGGCTTGGCCGACCCCGACCAGGTGAAGCGAGCCGTATCCCTGATCGACGTGTCGTACCGCAAGGAAATGACTCCGGACGACATATCCGCGTACTCCCGGCGCACCTTCGCCCCGGAACTGGGGGACAGCGCAGAACTGCTCACCTTGTACACGGAGACAGGCGCGGCCGAGCTCGTCGGCGACCTGCTCGGCGCCGCCGCACCGGTCACGACCGCGCAGATCCAGATACGCGTGCCCGAAAGCGAGTTCCCAGGCATGCAACCGGAAAAGGCCATGCACGTCGACGGGGTCTCCTGCCCTCACCTGGACCCGCGCGAGCTGCGTACGTTCTCCCTGCTGGTCGGCGTGATCCTCTCCGACGTCAGCGACCCGCGATGCGGAGCGCTGCACTACCTGCCCGGCGGGCACCTCGCCATGGCCCGCTGGTTCGCCGAGGAGTGGCCACTCGGAATGACAGAACAGGTTCCGCCAGAGATCGACCGCGAGCGAGGCACCCCGTTTCTCGGCCTCCCCGGAGACGTCCTGCTGATGCACCACCTCGTTCCCCACACGGTGGCCCAGAACTTCATGCCGTTCCCCAGGGTGATGGCGTACTTCCGCGTCTCCCACCCGCATCACGCAGGCCACCGCCTCCAAGCTCTCCGTGACCCCTGGCTCGACTACCCGCCCCTCGCGGATATCCCCGCGCCTACTTCCCAGGAGTAGCACCATGCGCATCGTCTACCCCGGCGAACTCGATACCGCTGCCCGCGCCATCGAGGCCGGAGAACTCGTCATCGTTCCCACCAACCGCTGGTACATGATCTGCGCCGACGCCAGCAACGCGGATGCCGCCGGCAGCATCTTCGAAGGGAAGCGGCGCCCGACCGGTAAATCCCTCGCCTACGTCACTCCTTCGCTGACTGTCTGTGAACAGCACTTCCAACTCGGAGCCGAGGCGCGGAGACTCGCCCAACAGTTCTGGCCCGGCGACCTCGCACTCCTCCTGCCATGGCGGGACCCCGACGACGCCGCACGCCATGCCGGTGTCGGCTCGCCGGCGCTCACCACCATGGCGCCCGGGTTCCTCGGCGAACTGGCTGCACGGGCCAAGGTCCCTGTAGCCGCGACGACGGCCAACATCTCCGGCGACGCCGGACCGGATGACTGCGGTCCCGCCGTCACCCTGGATGAGATTCACACCTTCCTCGCGGCCTCGGGCCTCACGGTGTCCGTCGTCGTCGACGGAGGGGTCTGCCCTGCGGCCAACCACATGACGATCGTGGACTGCTTCACCCCGGAGGCCAAGCTCGTACGCACGGGCCTCGTCCACCAGCGAGCTGTCAACGCAGTCCTTGGACGGGAAGTGCAGCCCTCCTGATGGAGATATCGAGTCGCGTCGCGTGGGGACGGGCGCCGGGGCCATGCAGGCTGCGGATCGCGGTCGAGGGCGGGAAGGGATGAGGCCCAGGCCACTCCTCGACACGCACCCGGCGAGGGGCGACGAGGCGCTGCGGCGGGTTCTCGAAGATGCCTCCATGGGCCGCTGGGAGGGCCCGCGCGATCTCCTAACCTCTACCGGCCAGGATTGGGATCGCCGGATCTTCCGCCTCCAGGTCCTCGCCGAAGCGGGGGCACGGCTCCGGTTCGCGGACACCTGGGCGAAGGCCGAACCGCGCTCACCACACGCCCTCGCCCTTCTCGCGAACGTCCAGGCTCTGCGCGCCATGATCGTCGGACGGGACGCGGGCCGGACGCTCATGGAGGAAGCGTGGGCCACCTCCCGTGCCGCTCTGGATGTGTGGCCGCAGGATGTCGCCCCTTTGATTGTCATGCTCGCGCTACTTCGCACCCACGCTCCCGATCGGGACACGCTCTGCCACGTATGGGAGGAGATCAAGCAGCGTGACCCGTGGAATCGCGAGGCGCACCACGAGGTCATCACGTACCTGCTTCCCCGCCATCACGGAAAGCCAGGTGAGGCGGCCTGGTGGGCCGAGGAGCAGGCATCCATCGCTCCCCAAGGCTTGCCCATAGCGGCCTTGCCCCTGGTCGCCCTGGCGGAAGCACACCGGTCCCGCCAGGAGCAGGACCAGACGTCATACGGCCTGACGATCCACCCATGGGTCGACTGCCCGCAGATCGATCCGGTGCTGGAGCGCTGGTGGCGCTACCGAGCACCGCAGCCTCACGCCTGCTTTGCCGACGACGCCAACTACCTCGCCCACGCCCTGTCGTTCGCGAACCGCCACCACGAGGCCCTAGAGGTCTTCGACGCGATCGGCCCGTACGCCACGCAAGTGCCGTGGTCGTACTGCGGCCAGCACCGCGAACTGTTCCTGCGGCACCGCGGCTGGGCCTACAGCCCTCCGCGACGCCGACACCGCTGAGCACCCGAACCATCCCCCTTTCATGTACGAAGGACGGAACCCCTGTGCCTCTCGATGTCTCCCGCGTCTCCGACGAGGAACGCCTCAAGCAGCTCGGCTACCAGCAGACGCTGTCCCGCTCGATGTCCGGCCGCGCCAACTTCGGCGTCAGCTTCACGATCATCTCGATCCTGTCCGGCTGCATGACCATGTACGGCTACGGCATGAACACCGGCGGCCCGGCGGTGATCATGTGGGGCTGGCTGTTCGTCGGCCTCATGACACTCTTCGTCGGGCTGTCGATGGCCGAGGTCTGCTCCTCATACCCCACCAGCGCCGGCCTGTATTTCTGGGCGCACCGCATGGCCCCGAGACGCTCGGCGGCGGCCTGGGCGTGGTTCACCGGATGGTTCAACACCCTCGGCCAGATAGCCGTCACCGCGGGCATCGACTTCGGCGCCGCCAACTTCCTCAACGCCCTGCTTGATCTCCAGTTCGGATACGCCGCCACGCCAGGGCACACCATCACGCTGTTCGGGATCATCCTGGTCCTGCACGGCGTCCTCAACACCTTCGGCGTGCGCATTGTCGCCGCCCTCAACGAGGTTTCCATCTGGTGGCACATCCTCGGCGTCGTGGTGATTTGCGGCGCCCTGGTCCTCATCCCCGACCACCACCAGTCGGCCCACTTCGTCTTCGGTGAGTTCGTCAACAACACCGGCTTCGCCTCCAGCGCCTACGTGGTGCTCATCGGGCTGCTGATGGCGCAGTACACCTTCACCGGCTACGACGCCTCGGCCCACATGACCGAGGAAACGATCGACGCGGCCACCGCCGGCCCCAAGGGAATCGTCCGCTCGATCCTCGTCTCCCTCGCGGCCGGATTCGTCCTCCTCTTCGGCTTCACCTACGCCATCGACTCCTACACCGGCGCCCTCGAATCGAGCACCGGCGTGCCCCCGGCCCAGATCCTCATGGACGCCCTCGGCGCGGCGGCCGGCAAGTGGCTGCTGCTCGTCATCATCGTCGCCCAACTCTTCTGCGGGATGGCCTCAGTGACCGCCAACTCCCGCATGATCTACGCCTTCTCCCGCGACGGCGCGCTGCCCTTCTCCCGGACGTGGCACAAGCTCCACCCCGGCACACGCACCCCCACCAACGCCGTCTGGCTCGCCACCGGCGGTGCCTTCGTCCTCGGCCTGCCCTACCTGTGGAACAGCACCGCGTACGCGGCCGTCACCTCTATCGCGACCATCGGCCTCTACATCGCGTACGTGATCCCCACGTTCCTGCGGCTGCGCCTGGGGAGCCGGTTCGAGCGTGGCCCCTGGCACCTGGGCTCCTGGTCCACCACGGTCGGCACGATCGCCGTCGTGTGGGTCATGGTGATCACGGTGCTGTTCATGCTGCCGCAGAGCTCCCCGGTCACCGCGGACACCTTCAACTACGCGCCGATCGCGGTCGGGGTCGTCGTTGCCTTCTGCGGTGCCTGGTGGCTTGCCTCGGCCCGCAAATGGTTCCTCAACCCGCACCACCCGCGTAACGCCAGCCGCGATCGCGATTAGGGCCAGGGATGCAGACGGCTCGCTGGTAGGCCCCCTCCGGACGGCTTTGACGTGGTCCGTGCTGATGTGGGGCGGGCCACGCGGAGTCTGCGTTCGGCAGCCTTGGCGCGAGTGGCGGTATCTCCAGCCGTCTGCACAGCACCTTTCGCTCAAACCGCGAAACGCCTGCAGCCGCTTGGCTGAGAACCTCTGGTTCGCAGGGCTCATCGTGCCGGCGGCATCGCTAATCGAGTAGCTGCTCGACGGCTTCATATTTCACACTTGGCTCCAAGCCGATACGAGGCGACCCGCTCGGCAGCGGGAACTGCCCGTCCTTTGCACGCCCAGCCGCCACCACGGATTGGGCCCTCACCGGCAACTCCACTCGCGTAAACGTCTACGTCCGCACGTCCACACGCTCCCGGACCAAGGCAGCATCACGCCTACTCCGGGATGCTCTCCAAGAGAGGGAGGATTTCCGTGCCGAAGCCCCCAGGCGTGGAGTACGTCATAACCAAGCCCAGCCCGCCATCGTGGTGGAAGAAGAACCGTCACCTGGTCCTGCTCGTCGTGGGCCTCCTTTTGGGTGCGTGGCTCGTCAGCGACCACGACAGCGCGGCCACGCCTTCCCCTGACCGGACAAGACCTGCCCACTCGACCGTGCCCGAACCGGGCAACAGCGAGCGCTGAGGTCACCCTCTGTTCCTGAGTGGCTCAACGCACTGGGACCTACCGACTCAGCTCACAGCCTGGGGACGTGGCGCTGACCGGAGGCTGCCCGTACGCCAGCCTGGTGTCTCCGCCGCCTCCGACCGTTTGCGATGGCTCGCTCGACATCCCGCATCGCCGCGATTACGGGCGGCGGACACATCTGGTTTGGGACTTCTCTACAGGGGCGCTGCTGTGGAGCCAGGACGTTCACGCGGGCCGACTGCGCCCGCTCGCTTTCGACAACAGCGGTGACCTCGTCGCTGCCTGTGGAGGCGACGGCTCCGTACGCGGGTGGCACGCCCTCACCGGGGAGTTTGTGAGCTGGTTCTCCAGCCCTAGCGGGTGGGCCCGCGCCGCCACAGTCGTCGGACCAGGGGGGCATCGTGTCGCGGTCGGTGCGGGAACCGGTGACATCGCGGTGCGGCAACTCGGCGCGGACAGGTTCACCTCCCACCTCGCCGGGCACACCGGCCGCATCCTTATGCTCGGCTTCACTGGCGACGAGACCGCCTGGTGTCAGCCGCGGCGGACGGGACAGTGCGTCTGTGGTCGCTCAGTGAGCAAAGCCAGATCGCTCAGATCAGGGTGGACGCTTCCCTGCACTGCGCGGCCTTCGAACCCGTAACGGGAGAGGTGCTGGTCGGCAGTGCGGCGGGGGTAGTGGCCCTGAGGATCAAGGATTCGTGAGCGACAAGCGAAAGGCTTGGACACCATGGCAGAGAAGACGTCCCGCAGCTCGGACGACGGCGTGGGCAGCGGCTCCGCCCGTCTGGCCGCCGAACCGCACGCACCGGTCATCTTGAGCAACGAGCCCGGCTCGTTCGCCTGGGGCGTCTTGGCCAAGCGGCATCCGGCACTGATCCAGCAGGTACGGGACGCCTTTCCATACGGTCCCCGCCAGCACGAGGCTCTCGATGCCCTGCTGGACGAGATCACCAACGGCGTGATCGAACCACTCGCTCCCTCGGAGCCCGACCACGGACAGTGGTCGGCCTGGGGACGAAAGCACTTCGGGCGATCGTGGTTCGACGCCCCGTTCCTGTGGGCGGAGAGCTACTTCTACCGCAGGCTCCTCGGAGCCACCGAATACTTCGGTACGAGCCCGTGGCAAGGGGTCGATCCCTTCGCCCCCTTCAAGCGGGCCGAGCTGCGCGGCACGGCGGTGGACGAGGAGCTTCGGGCCTTGGACGCGCTCGCCGGCGCACCGGCCGACGAGCGAGCCACAGCTCTGCTCCACGCCTCGCTCTGGGGCAACCGCGCGGATCTCGGCTTCCGCGTTACCGAGGGGGACGCAGCGCCCGGTGCCATTGCCGATGGCCTGGTCGCCGATGACAGCGCTGTGCTCTGGCAGCTCCTGCCCGCCGGGGCCGGCGCAACGGTCGCCGTGGTGGCCGACAACGCGGGGCGGGAGCTGACCCCGGACCTGATCCTCATCGACCACCTCCTGCTGCACCGGCACGCCGAGCGGATCGTGCTCCACGTAAAGCCCTACCCGTACTACGTCTCCGACGCGATGACGGCCGACGTCGTCGACTGCCTGCGCCGCCTCGCTGAGGCGCCCGGTGAGGCGGGTGGGATCGGCGGGCGCCTCTGGGACGCCACGGCGACCGGGCGCTTGGAGATCCGCGCCCACCCGTTCTTCTGCGCGCCGCTGCCGTATGAGGACATGCCGGAGGACCTGCGAGAGGAGTTCGCGGCCGTCACGCTGACCATCCTGAAGGGCGACCTCAACTACCGGCGGCTGGTGGGCGACCGCCTGTGGGACGCGACGACGCCGTTCGCCGACTGCACGGCGTACTTCCCCGGGGCCGTCGCGGCGTTTCGCACGCTCAAGTCCGACGTCATCGTGGGGCTGGAGCAGAAAGCGCTGGACGCTCTGGAGCAGTCCGGCGCGGCTTGGCGTACGAGCGGTACTCATGCCTTGATCCAGGTTCGGCCGTAGACGCGGCCGCCGCGTTGGGCCAGCGGCTCCTGGCCCTCTGTGCCCGGTCAGCGCCGACGAGCGGCACCGTTAGCTGGCCTGACGCCGGGTGCGCTGGTGCCGGGGACGGGGTGCTGCACGGTGGCCTGGGCGCGAGGGCCGGGGGCGTGGCGTTGGCCGAGGCGCTGGATGCGCCAGGTCAGGGTGCGGGCGGGGCTGCGGGCGTCGTCCAGGGTGCGTTGGCTGACAGCCTGGTCGAGGACGGTGGCCGCGTTATGCCCTGCCTTCTCGGCCTCGGCCAGTACTGCGGCCAAGGCATCCCAGGCGGCGTCGTCAAGAATGCGCTCGGCGTAGGTAGGCACCGCCTTGTGGACGTACTGGGCGAGGCGATGCTTGGTCTGCAGGGTGGGTGCGTGGCGGGCGAGGCTGTCCAGCACCGGTGTGGCGATCTGCGCGTATGCGGTCTGCAGGTGGCGGAGGGCCTGTTCGGCTGCCGCCTCCTGCTGGGCGTGCTGGCGGGTGCGGTGCCAGTGCCGGGCGAAGGCGACCGCGGTGAGCGCGGCGTCGATCAGCATCGCCAGGCCGGACCCGTCGCCCACGGCTGCGGGGTTGTGCCAGATCGCCTGGACGCTGCGTCGCAGGACGCGGGCACTGGCGTCGTCGGCGGCGATGCGGGAGCGGGTGGCGCGCTCGAACGCCGAGGCGGCCCGTTCCAGTTCGCCCCTCACCCCGGCCGGTGCGGTGAGCGGCAGCAAATCCAAGGCGGCACCGAGTGCGACGAGCTGGCCCTGGGCGGCGGGATCGTCACCACGGGTGAGGTGGTGGGGGATGCGTTCGGTGGCGGCCGTGGCCTGGTGCCACGGATCGCCCAGCGGGATGGGGGCGGGCTCGGGGCTGGTGTGCGTGAGGCGCTGGCGGATCTTGGGCAGGGAGAGGTCGCCGGCGAGGGTGGAGCCCGCGTACCAGATGGGTTCGTCCTGCTTATTGACGTCGCCGGGCAGAGCGACGCTGTAGCCGGTCACGTCGCCGGACGGCTCGGTCTTCGGGCGTACGTTCACGCCGGTCGCTTCAAGGAACGCGAAGAACTCAGCTTCGCTGGAGGCGGCGGCCACCGCGCGGCGTACGCGCAGGCGCAAGATCTCACGGGATGTGGCGTCCTGGCCCAGGCGCTTGGCCTTGAAGTGCTCTTGGCTAGTGGGGCGCTTGGCGGCGGTGCCGTCGCCCGGCTTCAACCGCCGCAGCCCGTAGTCGATTTCGATCTGACGAGCCTCACGCTGGACGGCGCGCTGGTCGTAGTCGCGCTGGGGGCGTCGGCCGTCCTGGCGGACGAGGGTGGCGGCGATGTGGATGTGGTCGTCGGCGTGGCGCACGGCCACCCAGCGGCAGGCTTCCTCGTCCCCGTCGGGGGCGATGCCGGCGGCGGCCACGATGCGGCGGGCGATATCGGCCCACTGGGCGTCGGTGAGGATGGGGTCCTCGGGTGCGGCACGGACGGGGCAGTGCCACACGGTGTCCTTGGGCGCCTTGTCGCCGAGCATCTGCACGGGCTGGTCGAGCTGGGCGACAAGCTGCTTTTCCACCTCCTTCGGGTGGCGGTGGGGGCTGCGGCCGGGGTCAGGGGCGAAGCCGTTCCAAGACGCCACCAGATGTGGGTCGGTGTGCTCATTGGCCCGGCCCTTGCCGAAGAGGTAGCCGATCGTGCGGCGGGTAGCCTCCGGACCCCTGCCGAGGATGATCTTGGGTATCACCGGCTCACCGGCCCTCTGTGACCTGGGCGACGGCTGCGTCCACTTCGGCGATCGACGCCTCGACGCGTGCCAGGAGCCGCTGGACGGTGTCGGGCTGGGGCCAGGCGCCGTCCTTGTTGAGGTGCCAGGTGAGCTGATTGAGGTTGTTGCCGATCTTGCCCAGTTGCCCGTTGGCGGCCATCAGCGCCTTGACCATGGTCCGGTAGTCGGCGACCGCGGCGGTGGGGTCATCGGAGCGGGCGGCGGCCAGCGAGCACTCGGCGACGTAGCCGCCGGGCTTCATACGGCTCAAGGCGGCAGCGTTCTTCACTAGGGCGTACTCGTCGTCGTTGTAGCGGGGATGGACGCGGTGCTCGCGCAGCTGCTTGTCACGCAGACGGCGACGCGGTGCAGGATGCTGTGGCGCGTTCGGCGACGGCTCGCTTGTCCCTCCCTCGGTCGGCTCCCCCGGGCCGGCCGACTCCGGTGCCCCCTCGGCGCCGGAAGCCTCCGCCCCCTGTGGGGCGGAGGTCGGGTAAGGACTCCTTACCCGACAACTTGCTGCGCGTGTAACGGATGTGGTGATCGTCTGCTGCTGAGCTGCGACGGGTTCGTGGTGCGGGTCGTGCATGAGGTGGATCTCCGTGGGGTGCTGGTGTCGAGGGCCCCGCGCTGCCTCCCGAGGAGCTCGGGGTGGGCCGTGAGGGTGAGGTGAACGTGGGGAATCAGGCGGCGTCGGCAGGCGCGTTGGGTTCGCCCTGCTGCTGGGCGGCGGCCTTGTCGAGTTCGTCGAGAGGCTCGCGTTCGAAGTCGTCGTACGCGGCGGACTTGGCCTGGCCGGTGCGTTCGGCCTTCAGCTGGTCGCGGACGACGCGGGCGCGTTTCTGGCCGATCCGTAGTTCGTCGCGCAGGCGCTCGGCGGTCAGCCTGTCGTCGCTCCAGTTGGAGGTCAGGAGTCGGGCCGCGTCGAGGATTTCGGCGTCGGTCCGGGTGCGGTCGGCGGTCGACTTGGCGGCGGGGATCCGACCGGTCGTTCGACGCGAGGCGGCTCCGGTCGACTCCGCCACGGCGGCCGACCGGGGCGGCCGGGCAGCAGGGGCGGGGGCCGACTCGTCGGCTGCGGTCGGCCCTGTCGCGGGCGCTTCGGCGACCTTCACGGGGGTCGACTCGGTCGGCTGGCCGGGGGCCGATTCACCCTGGTCAGACGTCGGCTGTGCGGTCTGCTCACTAGCCGACTCGTCAGCTTGCTGGCTGGCCGACCGGCCAGGGGCCGTTTCGGCTGGGTCGGCCGACTCGGGGGTGTGGTGCAGCACCTTCGCCACGAGGTCCGACCCGAAGTAGATCGAGCCGACTGGGAGCGAGGTCGCCAGCAGCACCAGGGCCCAGTTCGCCGGGGCCCGGTCGGTCAGTCGGCCCCACTGGATCGACGTGGTGTGCAGGGCCGGGACGAGGCCGTGGACGTAGTTCAGCAGGAGGCTGGCGATTGTGTAGGCCGCCAGGACCCGCAGCGCGAACTTCCGGTCGGGACCGGTCAGCACGAGCGTGGCGACCAGTGCAAGGGCCATCAGCCCGTCGATCACGATCGGGTAGAGCAGGGCTGCGGTGGGGTCTGCGCCTATGGCTCGGGCCACGTCGGACAGTGCGTTCCATGAGACGCGGAAGGCCATGAGGACGACGGCGACCAGGCCGATGACGAGGGTGATGCGTCCGTTGCGGTGCACGCGACGCTCCCCAGTGGGGGCGGGCGCCCGGCGAGCATCGCCAGGATCGTCATGTTGGCGAGGGCCTTGTCGTCGGCGGCCGGAGCGGGCGGTAGCAGGGTCACTGCCTGCATGGGTGCTGTGGTTGCCGCGTATAGCTGTCGGTGCGCTCGGGGCAGGAAAGTGCAAGGCAGTGGGCTCCAGGGTGGAGAGGTGGGGCCTGTGGGGCGGGAGTGAGGGGCGTGCACGCGGGCCGTTCTGAAGAGGGCTCCGCGCGTGTACGCCTGGGCGCATGTACGGTGTGGACGCTCGCGTGATCGCTCCGCGCGCACCGGTAGGGATTCAGCCGACGGCGGTGAGGCATCGGACGGTGGCGTAGGAGCGGGTCTGCTCGTCCCTCTTCGGCAACGCCGTCGGCCTTGGTGGCCAGCTTGCTGTCGACGAGACGGTCGAGGCGGCGCCGGGGCGCAAGGGCCTGTTAATACCCGCGCGGGCCGGTGACCGTGCGGCGCCTGCGGTCGGGGCCATCGAGGATGACGCGGCGGGTCATCTCGGCGAGGCGGGAGGCGACGCGGTCGCCGACGGCGGTGCGCAGGTCGGCGATGGGGAGGTTGGTGGTGATGAGGGTAGGCAGCTCGTGGACGTACCGGTGGTCGATGAGCCGGTAGGTCAGCTCCTCGGTCCACTCTGATGCCTTGGCGGCGCCGAGGTCGTCGAGGAGCAGCAGCGGGCTGCGGGCCAGTTCCTGGAAGCGGCGTTCGCCGTCGTGGCCCTGGCGCGGGCGCAGGGTGGCGTGCAGCTCAGCGGTGGTGATGGCCTCCCAGCGCAGCCGGACCCCGGCGCCGAGCAGCGAGCGGATGGCGCCGTACGCCTGGTAGGTCTTGCCGGTGCCGGTCGGGCCCGCGATCAGCAGCGAGGGGCCGTAGGCGATGCCCGGTGCGCCGCCTGGCCCCGGCCGTCCCGCGGCCGCGATCTCCTCGACCCAGGCCGACACGTGGGCATGGTCGGCCAGTGCGTCGCGGTAGCGGCGCGGGATGCGGGCGGCGGCCAGCTCCAGCGCGGTCACCGGCTCCGGCGACGGCGCCGCGTCGTCCGCGGTAGCGGGGTCAATGTCGCGGGCGGCCAGGATCGCCTCCAGCTTGGCCACGGCGCCGCCCAGTTGGCGTGGCTCGCGGGCAGAGATCGCGGAGGTCACCGTGGTCACAGCTCACCTCCGTACGCGGCCTGCGCGTCGACTGGGTTGGTCCACGGCCGGTGCCCTGCGGACGTGGCGCTCGGCGCGGGCGGGTTCATGGCCTCGTTGACCAGGCTCGGCAGCACGTTGGGGTGCAGGCCCTTGGCACGCAGCCGCTCGAGCCCGGCGCGCACGTACGCCGCGTCGATGCCTTCGGCGAGCAGACGGGCGGTCTCCTTGCCGAGATGCCCCATGAAGCTGCTGGGCGGTCGGTTGGCGCATGCGGCGGCGTACTCGGCGATGAGCGCCTTGGCCGAAACGGTCTCGGGTGCGGGGGCGCTCGCGCCCCCCACCGGAGGTGATCCTAGATCCAGGATCCTAGGTCCTAGATCCGGACCATGAGGGCTCACTGAGTCCTCAGTGAGCCCTCCCGGAATGTTCCGTGATCCCTCACTGAAACCCTCCTGAGCTGCGGTTTCGCCGCTCTTCACCGAAGGCTCCCGCAGAGTGCGCGACTCCTCAGCGAGAACTCCGGGAGAGCTCACCGAAGGCTCCGTGAGTCCTGCGTGATGGCTCCCGGAGGGCTGCGCGGGCCGTCCGCCCTCGTGGCGCGGGCAGGCGGGGCAGCGGCTGCCGCTGGGCCGATTGATCTTCTGGTGCTTGGCCCAGGTGACGATGTGCAGGTAGTTCTTGCCGTCGTCGCCTTCGTAGCGGCAGATCAGGCCGGCCCCGGCGAGCTGGGTGAGGTCGTCCTCGACCGCCAGCGGGCCGTGTTCGGGGCGCAGTGACCACAGGGCACCGGCGATGACGGCGGCTTGGTCGCGGAAGCGGCCGTGGTCGTCGGCCTGGGTGAGGAGCCCGAAGAAGGTCCGTTCCGCGGAGATCGAGACCTCGGCCAGCGACTCAGAGGTGAAGGCTTCCGGCTTGATGGTGCGTATCCGTGCCAAGGCAGGTGGGTGTCCTCACTCGGTGGCCGGGCGGTTGGGCAGGGCTCACCGTCGTTGGTCGGGGGTGGGAGAGAGGGGCGGTTCGTGACCTACGGCGTGGCGTGCGCCGCAGGCATCCGCGTATGCGGGGGTGTCGTCAACACAGCCACACCCCACCGCATAAGTCCACCCCCATCTCTCACGGCAGAAATGCCGTTGGAAATGAGGTGGGCGGCGCCCCGCCAAAACAGTAAGGCGCGATCCCCGGTCGCCGAAATCGACGGCACGATTAACCGAGCCAGAAGGATCACATTGCCGAACCGTTGACGGCCCGCTGCCGGGGAAGCTACAACACAACACCGCACGTCAGAGCGAGGCTGGGCATTCCATCCCTGACCCCTGAATGCCCGAGTTGCCGGTTTGGGAATCGCGGCGGTGCTTTATAGCAGACGATCCCCGGTTAGCGAAACCGGAGAAGGCGAGCTACAAAAAACCCATGGCAGCCCGACCCCTTCAAATCGGTCCAGTAGGAATCCGGACCGCCCGAACCATCGAAATTCTCCGTACCGAGCGCGGACTTTCCCAACGCCAGCTCGCCGCCCGTGTGACCGCCCTCGGCCACCCGATGTCGAACACGGCGCTCTCCCGTATCGAACGCGCCCAGCGTCGCTGCGACATCGACGACCTCGCTGCCCTGGCCCAGGCCCTCCACGTCCCGCCCTTCGCCCTCCTGGAGGGCGACACCGCGCTGTGATCGCGGGCATTCCAACTCATGCCCCCCAGCACCGCCTACGTAAGGACCCCTCACTCTTGCCCCAAGCCGCAATACCCGCCGCGCCCACGCCTGCTCCGCTCCGACCCGACGGCGGCTCCTCGCTGCCGCGCCTCTACGTCCCCGAGGAGATCGCCGACGTACTCGGCTGCTCGGCCTGGTGGGTCAAGGACCGCGCCCGCCGACGGCTCATCCCCTTCACGAGGGTCGGTCGTGCCTACCGCTTCACCGACGAGCACCTAGCGGAGATCATCCGCATGCACGAGACCCGCCCCGCAATTCCGCGGCAGCGAGCCGAAGCTCCTCCTGCGCCCAAGTCCCCCTCACCTCAGCCTTCTCCGTCGTCTGCCGCGTCCAAGGCTCGCCTGCGCGCCCGGCCACCACGCCGAGCCCGTCAGAGCCAGTTCGGGACAGCCGCCTAGCCGACGACACGGGAAGGGGAGGAATACGTGGGTTTCGCGGAGAAGCGCGGAAACTACTGGCGCGGCCGGTACAAGATCGCGCCCGGCAAGCACCTCACGGTCGCCGACGACAACGGCAAGGCGATCAAGTTCGCCACCAAGGGCGAGGCCCAGCGTGCCGCGAGTGAGGCGGAGAACAAGTACCGGCGCGGAGACTGGCGCGACCCGGCACTCGGCCAGGAGACCTTCGGCGAGTACGCGAGCCGCTGGTACGCCGCCCAGGACCTGGCCGCCTCGACGATGCAGAACTACAAGCGCCACATCGAGGAGCACCTGCTCCCCGACTTCGAGGACAAGGCGCTCGCAGGCATCCTGCGCACCGATGTCGAGCTGTGGGAGAAGAAGGAGCGGGCCGCGTACTCGGCCTCCAGCGTCAAGACCTGGCGCTCCACGCTCCACCTGATCTTCGAGGACGCGATCGACGAGGGCCTGCTCACGTCCAACCCGGCCGCCCGACGGCGCGGGCGCGGCAAGCGTGCCGGCCGCTCCCGCGACCGCGGCCCGGAGAAGGTCGTCACCGATGCGCTCGGCATCCTGCTCACCGCTGAGCGGGCGGCCCTGCTCTCCGGCCGCGACGACGAGTTCGTCGCCACGGTTCTCAAGGGCTACACCGGCAAACGCTGGGGCGAAATCGTCGGTCTGGAAACGGAGTTCGTCCGCCCTGCGGCCTTCCGCGTCGAGTGGCAGCTGTACGAGCTCGACACCGGCGAGCTGGTGCGCTGCCCGCCCAAGGACGACAGCTACCGCACCATCGACTCGCCGGACTGGCTGTCCGCCCTGGTCTTCAACCACGTCGCCCGAACGACGCCGACGGCCTGCCCCTGCCACGGCAGGACGTACGTCTTCCGAGGCCAGGGCGCGGCTCGTACCGGTGGCCACCAGGGCGCGAAGCTCGTCGACGTCGCACGCCGTGCCGGAGTCTCCACCGGCACAGTGTCCAACGTCCTCAACCACTCCGACCGTGTACGGGAGGACACCCGAGTCCGTGTCGAGCAGGCGATCGCCGACCTCGGATTCGTGCGTGGCGGCACGACCACCGAGCACGCGGCCCACTGGCGCAGGAACGGATTTGCGACCTGGCTGTTCACCCCAGCGGTCTCCGGCTGGTACCCGAAGAAGGCGCCCCAGGAGGCCCGCCCGGTGCCGATCCTCGGCGCGCCGTGGCCCGGCATCCCGGCCCGGGGACGAGGCGCCACCGCTCGGGCCGACGCCTGCTGGCTCCCGATCGCCAAGGGCCTCACGCCCCATGGCCTGCGTCATACCCATCGGACCATGATGGAGGACCTCGGCACGGAAAAGGTCCTGATGGACGAGCGCATGGGCCACATCGATGGCTCCGTCTCGGCGCGTTATGCCCACGTCACCCCTGGCATGCGCAAGCGCCTCATGGTCGGACTGACCGAGCAATGGGAGACGGCGCTCGACGCCCGTCTGGCGATGTACCCCACGTCACCGGTGCGCGTGCTCAACGAGCTTCTGCAATCGCGCAGGCTGGCTCTCCACGGCGTTACCTAGACGCGGTTGGGCCTCTGCCGCCGGACGGGGTGGGTCCGGCAGCAGAGACCCGCGTCACGACCTTGCCTTACTTCCGGGTATTAACCCCTCGCTCCAAGGTTCCGGCGGCGCCGATGAGGGGGATACCTACTTCCTCGTGGCCGGTCAGGGAGAGGACCACGCCGGCGGTGCAGCAGACTGCGGACAGCCCGACGGTGACCCAGGCGAGGGCGTCCTGTGAGCGCGGGCACTCCGCAGGGGTCTCGTCCGGCGTGTGCGGCTCGGTCGGCGGCGTTCCGTCCGGCTGCGGGTCATCCGGGTGGCTGTTTGTGGTGGGCATGGCAAACCTTTGTTTCTCGGGCGTGCGGCAGCACGCGGTGAATGGGTGAAGGGACCTTGGACCGGCGGGGAGTTAGCCACGCAAGTTCGTTGGTCGTGTCCGGTGGCGCCCCCGGACACGGAGGAGACTGCACCGCGCGGGGAGTCGATTCGAGTTCTCGCGAATTTGCCGGCAGCCGCTGTGGTGCCTCTCCGGCATGTGCTGTTCGCCGTCCTCATTCACGGCTCCTGACCTGCGGCTTTGCGAGCTATGGCTCTTGAATGAGTCGCGTGATGCCGCCACGAGCTCGGATTTTCGCGACTGCTTAAATCGGCCCGACCCTGCTGCTACGGCCATCGGCCGTACACCGCGGCCCCGTGCACGTCTCTGTCCTTCGCGCCCTACATGCCTGGGGGTAAGCCGCGCAACCGGCATGACCAGGCAGTTCGGTTACCTCGGTCATCGCCGAGGTCTAGGTTGGCCTGCCGATGAGGGGTGTTCGTGGCCCGGACTCGGCCAAGAGCATCGCCCTGATGGGCGGGAGCAGCACCGACGCCAACTGCCACGCCGGCATCTCGGCGCGCTGCGCCCACATCACTACAGGCACGCGCAAGCTCCTCATGCTCGGCCTGGCCCAGCAGGGGGATACGGCGCTCGACGTCCGCCTGGCGATGAGCCCGGCCTCGCCAGTGCGCGTACTCGGCTAACTCCCGTGTGCCCGCCGGGAGTCACGCGTGCCTGTAGAGCGCGGATGCCTTGATGGAGCAGCGCCAACCTTGTGCGGTCAGCTCGCTCTGGCAGTTGGGGCGAATACCCAGTGGGGAGGCCAACAGGGTTGGCTAAATGGTGACATGGAGATTGGCGAGCACTGGGCGTACCGCGCGAGGCCGAAGGATCTGGGTAGCGTGGTTCGCCAGGTGGAGGTCGTTCGAGTGGGCGGCCCTGGCAGGTCTGGCTGGATCCACGTGCGGTTCCTGGAAGGTGATGCCGCTGGCCTTCAGGAGTGGGTCAGTTCCGGCTCTCTCGTAGCACCGTGGGCGGATGTTGATACGTTCCGCGCGGACGACGCGGCGGAGCTGGCGCTGGCGGAGTCCTCTCGTCACGTCCGGGGCAGCACGGATTTCGAGGCCGCCCGCATGATCCTCGGCTTCGTCCGTCCGAAGAACAGGGTCCGCCTGCGTCGAACGGTGGCCGACGCCGGAGTCCTGGAGCTGAGCCGCCTCGACGAGACGGCACCGCTCATCGGCATGGACGCAGCTGAACTCCGTAACGACGCCATGGTCTACGAGAGCC
Source organism: Streptomyces aureocirculatus (assembly GCF_000720475.1). Classification (GTDB taxonomy): domain Bacteria; phylum Actinomycetota; class Actinomycetes; order Streptomycetales; family Streptomycetaceae; genus Streptomyces; species Streptomyces aureocirculatus. The sequence continues at coordinate 103,108 of NZ_JOAP01000008.1, read as the reverse complement.
GCCATGGCCTGTGCCTGGCCGGGTGGCCGGTCACCGAGCGCGTCGCCCGCCAGGTCGCCGACCGCCTCGCCGACGAGATCCTTCCGGAGGTGGACCGCAAGCAGCAGGCCATCGAGCAGGAGCGTGCCCAGCCCTCCTGGTACTCCTACAGCAGACGGGACGAGCGCAAGTTGGACGCGGAGGCGGCCGTCCTGCGAACCGTCCGGGCATGGTGCGGCCAGGACAAGGCCGACCGTTACGACGAGTTGGTGGCTCTACGCGCCGAGGTCATCCGGCTCGGAGAGCTGGTCGAGAAGGCGGTCAAGGCGCTACGCGACCGTGGCCATGGCGTCATCGCCTCCACCATTGAGCGCGACCTTGGTGTCCATATCTCCAGCCTTGATCCTGATATGCGTCGATGAGCCCGCGCCATGGATCTGGCTCCGCCTTGGGCGGCGCTGGTTGTGTAGCGGACTTCGTCTCTTTCTCCGGCCGGTGCGGATGCCAGCCGTCGAGAAAACGCCGCAGTTGATCTCCAGTCGGCTCCGCGTGGAAGTTGAGAGAAGCCAGTCCCTTGCCGCTCAGGGTGGGGTCGAGCCGGTCGGCCTCCGCCTTTCCCCAAGCCGACCACTCTCGCAGCCTCTCGGCTTCGAGGGCGTCTTCCGACGTGGCGGCGGCTTCGTCCAGAGCGGCACAGAACGTCCGGATCTCCCCTGCGGCACGCCACCGATCGAGGGCCGTACCGAAGTGCTCGGCCCGTAGCGCGCGAACCGCCTTGACCGAGGCCACGCTGACGGCGGCCTCCCACTCCCGCCGCTCGCGCTCCTCCCGCTCCGCTTCCAAGCGTCGGCGCTCGGCCTCCTGCCGCTCCCGCTCCTCTCGTAGCCGCTGCTGCTCCGCCTCACGTTCCAGTCGGGCCCGCTCCTGTTCCTCCGCGCGTGCCTTCAACGCTCGGAAGACTGAACCGATCTGCTCCTCCAACGGCTTCTTGGCTGTGTCAGCCCATTCCTTCTTCCAGCCGTAGCTGTAGCCCGACTGCTGGCTGACCAGCAGCTCCAATTCGCCGGATGGCTCGAACTTCTGGGCTGGGGTGACACGCTGCCAGTCGTACGTACGACGGCCCGGCTGCTTGGGGACGTACCGGACCGGCTTCTGCCGTTCACGGAAGCTGACCTCGTACGTCCTGCCGTGGACGGTGAGCAGCGGCCTCGGCTGCCTGCGCTTCTTCGACACCGCGATCTCGCCGTGGCGTGCGAGGGCTTCCTCGGTGAGGAGCCGGAGCAGCGAGAGCACCCGGGGGAGGACCTCCTCCGAGATCTCGAAGGCGCTGTGGTCCGCGGTGACTGCGGCGATCACGTCCTCGACATCGGTGATCACACGGCTGCGTGCCAGGCGGATCCTGTTCCACTCGGTGTCGTCCTCCCCGGACACCCGGAGGAGGCCGAGGAAGAAGTCTCCCTTCGCCCGACCGCTGTACTTCAGGTGGTACCCGTCGGGCGCACACTGCCGCGCCGCGTCGAACGCCCTGCGGTAGCGGGCCCGCTCCTCGTCGCTGGGGTTCGGGACCCTGAGGAACCGCCCAGCTTGCTGTACTTCCGCGATCAAAGCCGCTCCGACTTCCGCCGGCGACGGCTTCGGGGGCTTAGCGGCGCGCTGCTGCGCCGGCTTCTTCATGGACGGGGCCGTGGCTTGCTTCTGCGGTGGAGGGGCTGGACGCGTCGGTTGGTGGGAACCCGCCGACCGTTGCTTGCGCGGAGCCGGTTCCGGCCGGTCCGGGTGATATCCGTGCTCCAAGTAGAAGCGTCCCGCGTCAGTGATCTCCGCCTGCCACTTCCCACTCTGCTTGGGCATAGTGATCAGGCGCCGTTCCTTGAGCGCCCGGGCGGTAACAGCGAGCTCGGGCCTGTCCGACGTGACGGGGTCGGTTCCGTCCTCGATGCGAGCGAGGAGTGCGAGCTGCCGGTCATTCAACGGAGACCATGGGTGCATGGCGATCGTCGTACCGTCTGTGGTCACCTCGGCACAAGCCGTGGGGACGCTTCTCCCCGGGGCACACGCGGCGCACAGCACGCTCGAAGAAGAAGCGCCACTCGCTGGGAGCCACCGGGGAGCCGCTCCCCGAAGTTCGGCTCCCAAACGACTCCCAAAATGGCCCCCCAACGCAAATCAGGCCCGGCACTGATCTCTCAGTACCGGGCCTGACCTGCTGTTTCAGCTGTCGGGGTGGCGGGATTTGAACCCACGACCTCTTCGTCCCGAACGAAGCGCGCTGCCAAGCTGCGCCACACCCCGATGTCGTTGTTCCGACGGCCCTGCTGCGCAGGTCGCGGCGACATCGATTACTTTAGCGGACCGGCGCGCTGAGACGAAATCCGGTTTCGCGGGGGTTCGGGCGCGATGCGGCTCAGGTGTGGGCGGGGCGCTCCGTGAGGGTGAGGAGGGTGGCCTCCGGGGGGCAGGCGAAGCGGATCGGGGTGTAGCGGCTGGTGCCGCAGCCCGCGGAGACGTGGAGGTACGAGGTGTTGCCGCCGGACTCGTGCGTCGACAGGCCCTTGACGCGGCCGGTGTCCAGATCGCAGTTGGTGACCAGCGCGCCGTAGAAGGGAATGCAGAGCTGGCCGCCGTGGGTGTGGCCCGCCAGGATCAGCGGGTAGCCGTCCGCCGTGAAGGCGTCCAGGCTGCGCAGGTACGGTGCGTGCACGATGCCCATGGAGAAGTCCGCGTCGGCGACCGGACCGCCCGCCACCTCCGCGTACCGGTCCCGCTTGATGTGCGGGTCGTCGAGGCCGGTCAGCGCGATCTCGTAGCCGTCGATCTTCAGGGCGCCACGGGTGTTCGTCAGGTTGGCCCAGCCCGCCGCGTCGAAGCCTTCCCGCAGGTCCTCCCACGGGTTGTGGACGGCGCCCACGACGGGCTTGTTGCCGTTCAGGCCGTGGCGGCCCTGCGCCTTCTCGAACAGGTAGCGCGCGGGGTTGCGCAGCGTCGGGCCGTAGTAGTCGTTGGAGCCGAACACGTACGCCCCGGGGAACTGCATCAGCGGACCCAGCGCGTCCAGGACCTCGGGGACGCCCTCGGGGTCCGAGAGGTTGTCACCCGTGTTGATCACGAAGTCGGGGCGCAGGCCCGCCAGCGAACGCAGCCAGCGCTGCTTCTTGCGCTGGCCGGACACCATGTGGATGTCGGAGACCTGGAGCACGCGCAGTGGGCGCATCCCCGGTGGAAGGACGGGGACCGTCACCCGCCTGAGCCGGAAGAGGCGGGACTCGATGCCCACCGAGTAGGCGATACCGGCCGCGGCCGTCGCCGTGATTCCCAGAGGTACTGCGTATCGCGCGCGCATACGACCATCGTGTCAGATGCCCCACACCGGGAGCGCCGGGGTGCCGTCGGCCTCCGGCCGGGGCGCTCGGTGCCCGCGCCCCGCGAAAACAGCGGGCACCCCGCCCCGCCCACCTGCCACAATTGCGGCATGACCACGCTCAAGTCGAAGCTCAAGGAAGACCTCACCGCGGCGATCAGGAAGCGCGATGAGCTGCGCTCCTCGACGCTCCGGCTGACCCTCACCGCCATCTCCAAGGAGGAGGTCGCGGGCACCTCCGCCCGCGAGCTCTCCGACGACGAGGTGCAGAAGGTGATCACCCGCGAGGCGAAGAAGCGCCGCGAGGCCGCGGAGGCCTTCGCGCAGGGTGGCCGCGCCGAGCAGGCCGAGCGCGAGAAGGCGGAGGGCGAGGTGCTCGCCGCGTACCTGCCGCAGCAGCTCGGGGACGACGAGCTGGAGCAGATCGTCGCCGCCGCCGTCGCCGAGGCGAAGGGCGCGGGCGCCGAGGGCCCCCGTGCCATGGGCCAGGTCATGAAGATCGTGAACCCGAAGGTGGCCGGCCGGGCGGAGGGCGGCCGTGTGGCCGCCGTGGTGAAGAAGCTGCTCGCAGAGGGCTGAGCAGCGCGCAGCGCGCGTTCGGTTCCGTGTACGCGTACGTGTACGCGTCCACGTCCACGTACACGAACGCATACGTACGCGTACACGTATGTACGTGCGTGTACCTACATACGTACGTGGATGGGGCGCCCCCCAGGCCTGCGGCCAAGTAGGGGACGCCCCATCCACGTACCGGGACCGGAGTCAGCCGTCGGCCTCAGTCCCGCCAGCCACCGGACCGACCGCGACCACCGCCGATGCCCCCGTCCCGCAGCTCGGGCTACCGGCCGCGGCCGTCGCCGGGCTAGCCGTCGTCGCCCCCGTCGCCCCCGTCGCCGCCATCACTGCCGCCGCCGTCATCGTCATCCTCATGGTCCCGATCCCGGTCCCGGTCCTTGCCGCCAGGGATGTGGACGGTGTCGAACTCGGGGTCGGGCTTGCCCTCCAGCGCGCCGCTCATGGCGTCGCGCCAGATCGGGCCCGGGACCTCGCCGCCGAAGACCTTCGCGTAGGGGCGGCCGCCGATGTTGATGCCGACCATGCGGCGCTCGTGGGCCGGGTCGCCGACCCAGACCGCGCCGGACATGTTCGGGGTGTAGCCCGCGAACCAGGCGGCGTAGCGGTAGTCGGTCGTACCCGTCTTGCCCGCGCTGTCGCGGGAGCCGAGGCCGGCCTGCCTGCCGGTGCCGTCCTCGACCACGCCCTTGAGGAGGGTGTTGATCGTGTCGGCGGTCCGCTCCGACATGGCCCGCGTGCACGTGGACTTCGGCACCGGAAGGGCCTTGCCGCCGAGCGTGCGGATCGACTCGATGGCGATCGGCGTGCAGTACTTGCCGCGCGCGGCGAACGTGGCGTACGCGCTCGCCATCGTCAGCGGCGACACCTCCTGGGTGCCGAGGGCGATCGAAGGCGCCTGGTCCATCGGCTTGCCGTTGGCGCGCTGGACACCCATCTTGGCGGCCATCTTCGTCACCGGACAGATGCCGATGTCGCCGATCATCTCCACGAAGTAGGTGTTGACCGACTTCGCGGTCGCCTCCCGCATGCGGTACGGGCCGACCTCGGCCTCGTTCTCGTTCGTCAGCTTCTGGTTGCCGAAGTTCCGCCAGGTCTTGCCGTCACAGGCGGCGACCCGCTCGGGGTACGGCATCTCGTACGGGGAGTCGTACCGCTTGCCCGGTGACATCCCGCGCTCCAGGGCCGCCGCGGCCACGATCGGCTTGAACGTCGATCCGGGCTGGTAGCCCGCGCCGCCGCCCATCGAGTCGTCGACCGAGAGGTTGATCTCCGTCTCGTTCTTGTTGTAACCGAACGGTCGTGACTGGCCCATGCCGAGGATCTTGCCGCTGCCCGGCTCGACGATGGTGGCGGCGGTGGCCACGTCGTCCGTCTGGTAGACGTGATCCTTGATCGAGGCCTGCACGGAGGACTGGGTCTGCGGGTCGAGCGTCGTCCTGATCTTCAGGCCGCCGCGGTTCCACAGCTTGGCCCGGGCCTCCTTGGTCCTGCCGAAGACCGGGTCGTTGAGGAAGACCTTCTCGACGTACTTGCAGAAGAAACCGGCGCCCTTCACGGCCGTGATGCAGCCGTTCTTGGGGCGGCTCACCTTCAGGCCGAGCCCGGTCTTCTTGGCCTCGTCGGCCTCGCGCTGCGAGATGTCGTGCGTCTCGGCCATGCGCTGGAGGACGACGTTGCGGCGCTGCTTGGCCTCCGACTCGTCGTTCACCGGGTCGTACCGGCTCGGGGACTGCACGATGCCGGCGAGGAGGGCGGCCTCCTGGAGCTTCAGGTCGTCGGCGTGCTTGGAGAAGTACCGCTGGGACGCCGCCTCGACTCCGTACGCCTGCTGACCGAAGTACGTGATGTTCAGGTAGTTCTTCAGGATGCGCTTCTTGCCGAGCTCCTCCTCGACCTGGATCGCGTACTTCAGCTCGCGGATCTTGCGGCCGAGCGTCTGCTGCGTGGCCTGCGCGACCTTGTCCGGGTCGTCGCCCGCCTCCTCCACGAAGACGTTCTTCACGTACTGCTGCGTGAGTGTCGAGGCGCCCTGCGAGACGCCGCCGCTCTGCGCGTTCTGGTTGACGGCGCGCAGGATGCCCTTGAGGTCCACCGCGCCGTGCTCGTAGAAGCGCGAGTCCTCGATCGCGACGATCGCCTTCTGCATGTACGGAGAGATGCGGTTCAGCGGAACCACCGTACGGTCACGTGAGTACACCGTGGCCAGTGCGCCGCCCGCCGAGTCCATGATCGTGGTGCGCTGGCTGAGGGGCGGCCGCTTCAGATTGGCCGGAATCTCGTCGAAGCCCTCGACCGAGCCCTTGGCCGCGAGCCCGATGACGCCCGCAGCGGGCAGCGCGATGCCGGCCAGTACCGCACCCGCGAGCACGCTCACGCCCAGGAACTTGGCGGCCTGCTGCGCGGGTGAGAGGCCGCCGCCCGATCGCTTGTTTGCCATGGGGGCAGCCTACGTTCTGATTCGCCGGACACGCGTGTATGCCTTGGCCTAAGCTGCACTCAACTGTCACAGCAGTGCGGCCCCGCAACAAGCCCCATGCCACCCCCCAATTCGGCCGGTTTACAGCGGATCCTCGGAATTCTTGTCCGGATCCGTCTCGTACGGCTCCTCGCGTCCACTGTGACCCAACTGAAACGCCCGCATTTGCCGGGTCAGTCGCATATGTCGCCCGCTCACTCCGTCGGGTGATCTGCCGCTTACGCATAGTCCGTTCGGGCCATTCAAGATTGGGCCCGAAGGGGGTGTTGCGCTGTGCCCACCTTCCGTAACGTCCTCAACTGGCGGCGGTGAATATGCCGCTGCCGCCGTGGGGGAGCCTCGATTCGGGAGAGGACGGCGCCGGTATGGGCTGGGTAACCGACTGGAGTGCGCAGGCCGCCTGCCGCACTACCGATCCGGACGAACTGTTCGTACAAGGAGCAGCGCAGAACAGGGCCAAGGCAGTGTGCACCGGTTGCCCGGTGCGCACCGAGTGCCTGGCCGACGCGCTGGACAATCGCGTCGAGTTCGGCGTGTGGGGTGGCATGACAGAGCGGGAGCGGCGTGCGCTGCTGCGCAGGCGCCCCACCGTCACCTCGTGGCGCAGGCTGCTCGAGACAGCGCGTTCCGAGTACGAGCGTGGGACGGGCTTGCTGCCCGTCGACCTGGACGACGAGGAGACCTACGAGAGCTACGCCGCAGTGGGCTGAGCAACCTGGCTGAGCCCACGTCACGTAACGCCGCCGAGTGCCGGGGCGAGTACCGGTACGAGTACGAGTACGAGTATCGCTATGAGTACGGCTAAGGGCGCGTCGACGCGAGCTGGTCGCCGATGGCGCGCAGGCCGTCGAGGTCGTGCACGTCGCCAGGCAGCGCGGCCACCTCGGCCACCGCCACCTCGGGGTGCAGCGCCGTGAACCGGTCCCGCGTGTGCCGCTCACGGGCCAGCAGCCGCATGCGCTCCGCGTGCAGCCGCAGCAACCCCGCCGTCAACTGCTCCACGGACGCGGAGCCGGACCCCGCACCTGGGTCGGAGCCGGAGCCGGAGCCGGTACCGGAGTCGGTCTCCTCGGTCGAAGGTGAACTGCCGGAAGTCTCAGGGGAGTCGGAAGCCTCGGGGGAGCCGGGAGCCTCGGACTCTGAGGAGTTACCCAGACCAACATTCCCGCCCTCCTGATCCACAATGCCGGACGCCTCAAGATTTTCCCCGGCGCTCGACGCCTCAAGATTTTCCGCCGCAGCAAGAGCACGCTCCGCCGAAAGCTCCGCCGCCCCGCTGCCGTGCACCCGGTTGAGCACCAGGCCGGCCAGCGGCATGTCGTCCGCGGCGAGGCGCTCCACGAAGTACGCCGCCTCCCGCAGCGCGTCCCGCTCCGGCGACGCCACCACGAGGAACGCCGTCCCCGGCGCCTGCAACAGCCGGTACGTCGCGTCCGCGCGCTTGCGGAAGCCGCCGAACATGGTGTCCATCGCGGCCACGAACGTCTGCACGTCCCGCAGCAACTGGCCCCCGAGCAGCTTGCCCAGGGCCCCCGTCATCATCGACATCCCGACGTTCAGGAACTTCATCCCGGCCCGGCCGCCCATCTTCGCCGGGGCCATCAGGAGCCGGATCAGCTTGCCGTCGAGGAAGGAGCCGAGCCGCTTCGGGGCGTCCAGGAAGTCGAGGGCGCTGCGCGACGGCGGCGTGTCGACCACGATCAGGTCCCACTCGTCGCGGGAGCGCAGTTGCCCCAGCTTCTCCATCGCCATGTACTCCTGCGTGCCCGCGAAGCCCGCGGAGAGCGACTGGTAGAAGGGGTTGGACAGGATGGCCCCGGCCCGCTCCTTGTCCGCGTGCGCCTCGACGATCTCGTCGAAGGTGCGCTTCATGTCGAGCATCATGGCGTGCAGCTCCCCGCCGCCGTGGACGTCCTTCACCCGCCGCGGCACGTTGTCCAGCGAGTCGATGCCCATGGACTGCGCCAGCCTGCGCGCCGGGTCGATCGTCAGGACCACCACCGTGCGGCCCCGCTCGGCGGCGCGCAGCCCGAGCGCGGCCGCCGTGGTCGTCTTGCCGACGCCACCCGAACCGCAGCACACCACGATGCGGGTCTTCGGATCGTCGAGCAGCGCGTCGACGTCGAGCGGGTCACGTGCCGGATCGAGGCTCATGCGTTCCCAGCTCCCACGGTTCCTGATGTGTACGCCGTTCGTTGTTGCGTACGCCGTTCCTCGGCGTGTACGTCGTTCCGCGCGTGTACGTTGTTCCGCGCCTGTACGCCGTTCCGCGCGTGTACGTCGTCCCGCTGCCTGTACGCCGTCGGGGCCGCGGGCGTCATGCGATCCCCTGCGTCCGCAGTTCCGCCGCCAGCTCGTACAGACCCGCCAGGTCCAACCCGTCGGCGAGGAGCGGCAGTTCGTGCAGGGGCAGGCCGTGCCCGGCCAGGACGGCCCGCTGGGCGCCCTCCAGGGCGTGCCGCTCGGCGTACTCCGCGGCCTGCGCGAGGAGAGGGTCCACGAGGCGCCCAGCGGCCCCACGTGCCCCGCCGAGGCCCGCGGCCGCCAGGGTCTTCGCGATGGCCGTACGCGGCGTCCTGCCGAGGCCCAGATCCAGCTCGGCCTCGTCGAGCAGCGTGGGCCGCACCATGTTCACGATGACGCGGCCCACCGGCAACTGCGCGGCGCGCAGCTCGGCGATGCCGTCCACCGTCTCCTGGACCGGCATCTCCTCCAGGAGGGTCACCAGGTGCACGCTCGTCTCCGGAGACTTGAGCACCCGCATGACCGCCTGCGCCTGGTTGTGTATCGGCCCGATCCTGGCGAGCCCCGCCACCTCGTCGTTCACGTTGAGGAAGCGGGTGATGCGGCCGGTCGGCGGGGCGTCCATCACCACGCAGTCGTACGCGAAGCGCCCCTGCTTGTCCTTGCGGCGCACCGCCTCGCAGGCCTTGCCGGTCAGCAGGACGTCACGCAGGCCCGGCGCGATCGTGGTCGCGAAGTCGACGGCACCGAGCTTCTTCAGGGCGCGGCCCGCGCCGCCCAGTTTGTAGAACATCTGGAGGTAGTCGAGCAGGGCCAGTTCGGGGTCGATGGCCAGGGCGTACACCTCCCCGCCCCCCGGAGCGACGGCGATCTTCCGCTCCTCGTAGGGCAGCGCCTCCGTCTCGAAGAGCTGCGCGATGCCCTGTCTGCCCTCCACCTCGACGAGGAGGGTGCGCTTTCCCTCAGTCGCGAGGGCGAGCGCGAGGGCCGCGGCGACCGTGGTCTTGCCGGTACCGCCCTTGCCGCTGACGACCTGGAGCCTGCTCACGTATTCGAGCCTAACCAGTCGCCCGGCGGGCTACGCATGCGGATGCCCCACGGGGCCGGTTCCGAGCCCCGCGCGAGGCCCTGCCCGGCAGGCATTACCCTCGCCGTATGACCAAGTGGGAATACGCAACCGTGCCGCTGCTCGTCCATGCCACGAAGCAGATCCTGGACACCTGGGGCGAGGACGGCTGGGAGCTCGTCCAGGTCGTCCCCGGGCCGAACAACCCCGAGCAGCTCGTGGCCTACCTGAAGCGGGAGAAGCAGGCGTGAGCGGCGTGGTCGAGGCCCGCATCGCCGAGCTCGGTCTGACCCTGCCCGCGGTCGTCCCGCCGCTCGCGGCGTACCGGCCCGCCGTCCAGACCGGCGTGTACGTGTACACGGCCGGGCAGTTGCCCATGGTGGACGGCAAGCTGCCGGTCACCGGCAAGGTCGGCGCGGAGGTCACCCCCGAGGAGGCCAAGGACCTGGCCCGCACGTGCGCCCTGAACGCGCTCGCCGCGGTCAAGTCCGTCGCCGGGGAACTCGACCGCATCGCGCGCGTGGTGAAGGTCGTCGGCTTCGTCGCCTCGGCCCCCGACTTCACGGCCCAGCCCACCGTCATCAACGGCGCCAGCGAGCTCCTCGGCGAGGTCCTCGGCGACAAGGGCGTGCACGCCCGCAGCGCGGTCGGCGTGGCGGTCCTTCCCCTGGACGCCCCGGTGGAGGTCGAGATCCAGGTGGAACTGCTGCCCGAGTAGCCTTCCCAAACTTCCAGCCCGTCGTTCCGTCCCGTCTCCCCGTGGGCGGCTGGCCGCTCCCCCTGTGGGCAACTGGTCCGCCAGGGGCGGAACGGGTGGGCACAGCCCCGGTGCCGGGTCACCTCGCGTCCGACGTACACCACAAGAGGCCCCTCGAACATCCGCACCTCACCGGATAGCCTCCGCCCATGGCAAATGGGCAGTGGTACCCCCCGGAGTGGCCCGACCGCATCCGCGCCCTCGCGGCAGGCGAGCTGACGCCCGCCAGGCCTCGCCGGGCGGCCACGGTCATGCTCCTCCGGGACACCGGAGCCCCCGGGACCACTGGAGCCTCCGGGACCACGGGAACCCCCGGCCCACAAGTCCACATGCTGCGCCGACGTACGTCGATGCCCTTCGCCGGAGGGGCGTACGCCTACCCCGGCGGCGGCGTGGACCCCCGTGACGACGACCACCACGTCCGCTGGGCGGGCCCGCCGCGCGCCGCCTGGGCGACCCGCCTCGGCCTCGACGAGGCCGCCGCCCAGGCCGTCGTGTGCGCTGCCGTACGGGAGACGTACGAAGAGGCGGGCGTGCTGCTCGCGGGACCGACCCCGGACACCGTCATCGCCGACACCACCGGCGACGACTGGGAGGCGGACCGCACGGCCCTGGTCGCCCGCGACCTCTCCTTCGCCGAGTTCCTCGACCGCCGCGGCCTGGTCCTGCGCAGCGACCTCCTGGGCGCGTGGGCCCGCTGGATCACCCCGGAGTTCGAGCCGCGCCGCTACGACACCTTCTTCTTCGTCGCGGCCCTCCCGGCGGGCCAGCGCACCCGCAACGCCTCCACGGAAGCCGAGAGCACCGTCTGGATCAGCCCCCGGCAGGCCGCCGAGCGCTACGACCGCGGCGAACTCCTGATGATGCCGCCGACCATCGCCACGCTCCGCCAGCTCTCCGGCTGCGCCACGGCCACGGCCGCCCTCGCCGCCGCCCCGGCCCGCGACCTGGCCCCGGTCCTCGCCCGGGCCCGGATCGCGGACGGCGAACTGGTCCTGTCCTGGCCCGGCCACGAGGAGTTCACGAAACACATCCCGACGGGCGACACCGCGTGAGCCCCCGCCCCCGGGCTCGCGCGCCCCGCCCCCGGGCTCGCGCGCCCCACCGCCCACCTCGCCACCAGCCCCAGCCTCCGCACTCGCACTCGCACTCGCACTCGACGGGAGTCACCCCCGTATGACCGAAGCAGCCGCACTCCCCGGCCAGCCGCGCGGCGGCGTCCTCAGCGGTCCCGCCACCGACCGTGCCGTCAACGTCCTCGCCCCCAACCCCTCCGCGATGACCCTCGACGGCACCAACACCTGGATCCTCGCGGAACCGGACTCCGACCTCGCGGTCGTCGTCGACCCGGGCCCCCTCGACGAGGGCCACCTCGCGCGGGTCGTCGCCACGGCGGCGGAGGCGGGGCGGCGGGTCGGCCTCACCCTGCTCACCCACGGCCACCCCGACCACGCCGAGGGCGCCGCCAGGTTCGCGGAGCTGACGGGCAGCAAGGTGCGTGCCCTCGACCCGGCGCTGCGCCTCGGCGACGAGGGCCTGGGAGCGGGCGACGTGATCACCACGGGCGGCCTTGAGCTGCGTGTCGTACCCACGCCCGGACACACCTCGGACTCCCTCTGCTTCCATCTGCCCGCCGACCGCGCGGTGCTGACGGGCGACACGATCCTCGGCCGCGGCACGACGATGGTCGCCCACCCCGACGGCCGTCTCGGCGACTACCTGGACTCGCTGCGGCGGCTGCGCTCCCTGACGGTCGACGACGGCGTGCACACGGTGCTGCCGGGTCACGGTCCGGTCCTGGAGGACGCCCAGGGCGCCGTGGAGTTCTATCTGGCGCACCGCGCGCACCGCCTCGCGCAGGTGGAGACGGCGGTCGAGAACGGGTACGTGACGTCGGGCGAGGTCGTGGCGCACGTGTACGCGGACGTGGACAGGACCCTGTGGCCGGCCGCGGAACTGTCGGTGCGGGCGCAGTTGGACTATCTGGGCGAGCACGGCCTGATCTGACGCACTCCTGCCGTGAACGGCTTGTGGCGCGGAGCCCGCCGTGAAGGGGGTTCCGCGCCACAGGCCAGGCCTACGAGGTCAGCGTGAGCGCTTGGCGAGGCGCTCCACGTCGAGCAGGATCACCGCGCGCGCCTCCAGGCGCAGCCACCCGCGGCCCGCGAAGTCCGCCAGTGCCTTGTTGACCGTCTCGCGGGAGGCGCCGACCAACTGGGCCAGCTCCTCCTGGGTGAGGTCGTGCACCACGTGGATGCCCTCTTCGGACTGCACGCCGAAGCGGCGGGACAGGTCGAGCAGGGCGCGGGCCACGCGGCCGGGGACGTCGGAGAACACGAGGTCCGACATCTGGTCGTTGGTCTTGCGCAGGCGCCGGGCCACGGCGCGCAGCAGGGCGGCGGCCACCTCCGGGCGGGCGTTGAGCCAGGGCTGGAGGTCGCCGTGGCCGAGGCCGAGCAGCTTGACCTCGGTGAGGGCGGAGGCCGTGGCCGTACGCGGGCCCGGGTCGAAGAGCGAGAGCTCGCCGATCAGCTCGCCGGGGCCGAGCACCGCGAGCATGTTCTCGCGGCCGTCCGGGGAGGTCCGGTGGAGCTTCACCTTGCCCTCGGTGACCACGTACAGGCGGTCTCCGGGGTCGCCCTCATGGAAAAGCGCGTCTCCGCGGGCGAGGGTCACCTCACTCATGGAGGCGCGGAGCTCCGCGGCCTGCTCGTCATCGAGCGCCGCGAAGAGCGGGGCGCGCCGCAGAACGTCGTCCACGAGTTCTCTCCTTGTCGACCTGCATCAGGGGACCGTGCCCCCAGTTTGCCGGACGGTTCAAACAGTGTGATCAGTCACTCAAGTCTGCCGCACTTGTGACGGGGGCAATGCGGAAGGGGGCCAATTGGGGGCCGATCCGGGGGACCGGCGACGGATACGGACGTCCGCGCGTACGTCGGACACCTGCTCCCTGCCCCGTGAGAGCACAGGCTACGGCGGCTGGGGCCATGGTTGCGCACGCGGATTCCGCTGTGGGCGAACACGTCGACGTTACCCCAGGGAACCGGACAAAGCGGGCGGTGTGCGGGGCGTGCAGCGGAGGTGTGTGCCCGCGCACGCTCCGCCGCCCAGCCGTCCGCGGCGCCGGTGGCGGGCTTCCGGGCGCGCTTGCGGAGGGGCTTCGACGTGGTCACGAGCGGGTATCTCCGCCGTCCGTGTCGGTGGAGGACCGTACGCTGGCGGCATGGCGAAACGAGGCGTGTCAGAGGGTTCCGGGGACGGAGGCGTGACGGTGCCGAAGAGGACGTCCGGGGCGGCGGGCAAGGGCGGCGAGGCGAGTCCTGCGAAGGGCGCCGCGAAGGGCGCCGCGAAGGGTGCCGCCGCCGCCGGGAAGGCCGCCGCCACGCCCGTCAAGAAGCCCAAACCCCCGCAGTCGCGTACGGCCCTCGTGCGGCAGGCCCGGCGGATCAACCGCGAGCTCGCCGAGGTGTATTCGTACGCCCATCCCGAGCTGGACTTCGAGAACCCCTTCCAGCTCCTGGTCGCCACGGTCCTTTCGGCGCAGACCACGGACCTGCGGGTGAACCAGACCACCCCCGCCCTCTTCGCCGCGTATCCGACCCCCGAGGACCTGGCCGCCGCCAACCCCGAGGAGGTCGAGGAACTGATCCGACCGACCGGCTTCTTCCGCGCCAAGACGAAGTCGATCATGGGACTTTCGGTCGCGTTGCGCGACGAGTTCGGCGGTGAGGTCCCGGGCCGTCTTGAGGACCTGGTCAAGCTGCCCGGCGTGGGCCGCAAGACCGCCTTCGTCGTCCTCGGCAACGCCTTCGGCGTCCCCGGCATCACCGTGGACACCCACTTCGGCCGTCTCGTACGCCGCTGGAAGTGGACCGAGCAGACCGACCCGGACAAGGTCGAGGCCGAGGTCGGCGCGCTCTTCCCGAAGAGTGAGTGGACGATGCTCTCGCACCGCGTGATCTTCCACGGCCGCCGCATCTGCCACTCCCGCAAGCCCGCCTGCGGCGCCTGCCCCATCGCCCCCCTCTGCCCGTCGTACGGAGAGGGCGAGACGGACCCCGAGAAGGCCAAGAAGCTCCTGAAGTACGAGATGGGCGGCATGCCCGGCCAGCGGCTCAAGCCCCCGCCGGACTACCCCGGCAAGCCGGCGCCCCCGCTGGGCGCCGCCGGGTGAGCCAGCGGTCGGGCGCCCGCCGCGACGAGGAACCAGAGGAACCATCCGCGGTCCCAGGGGCGTTGTGGAGAGATGGACGGGGGTGCCGATGACGCGAGCGAGCGGCATGCACACAGACGACAGCGACACGGAAACGAGCGACGGCCCCGGCGGCCCGCGGGGGAATGACGGCGGCGCGCCGGACGGTCACGGTGGCGCACCGGAAGGCCCCGGCGGCCCGCGGGAGGGTGACGGTGGCGCACCGGAAGGCCCGGGCGGCCCGCGGGAGGGTGACGGTGGCGCACCGCACGGCCACGGGGGCTCGCCGGAAAGCCTTGGTGGCGCACCGCACGGCCACGGCAGCCACGCGGCCCCGCAGCGCGATCACGGCGGCCACGCGTCCCCGCAGGGCGGCCACGGCAGCCACGCGGTCCCGCAGGGCGATCACGGCGGACCGCAGGGCCAGGGCGGCGGGCCCGGTGGGGCCGGGCCGGGGAGTGAGCGCGCCCGTGACCACACCCGCCGCGACGACCACCACGCCCTCACCGCCCAGGGCCTCCTCACCGCCGAGGGGCTGCCCGACTGGCTGACCCCCGTGGTGCGCGCCGTGGAGACCGTGCGGCCGCACCAGCTCAGCCGTTTCCTGCCGCCGGAGAACGGCGCGGGCCGCCAGTCCGCGGTCCTCGTCCTCTTCGGAGAGGGCGAACGGGGGCCCGAACTGCTCCTCATGGAGCGGGCGAGCTCGCTGCGCTCGCACGCGGGCCAGCCGTCGTTCCCCGGCGGTGCCCTCGACCCGGAGGACGGCGACCCGCGTGTGGAGGGCCCGCTGCGGGCCGCGCTGCGCGAGGCCGAGGAGGAGACCGGGCTCGACCCGGACGGCGTCCAGCTCTTCGGGATGCTGCCGAGCCTGTTCATCCCGGTGAGTGACTTCGTGGTGACGCCGGTCCTCGGCTGGTGGCGTGCGCCGAGCCCCGTCGGCGTCGTCGACCCGGCCGAGACGGCCCGTGTCTTCACGGTGCCCGTGGCCGATCTCACGGACCCCGCCAACCGCGCGACGACGGTGCACCCGAGCGGTCACAGAGGCGCGGCGTTCCTCGTCGAATCCGCCCTGGTCTGGGGTTTCACGGCCGGAATCATTGACAGGCTGCTGCACTACGCGGGCTGGGAACGCCCCTGGGACCGGGACCGCCAGGTCCCGCTCGACTGGGGCTCATGACAAGGTTGCGGGGACCGGGGCCCGGGACGGCTCCCCCGTCCCGCGGGGCGGGGGAGCCGTCCCGCTCCCCACGGCAATCGCGAGGCGAGGCGAGGCGGGCAATGATGCGAGGCGAGGACTGAATTCCGTGAACCTGCTGGACATCCTGCTGCTGCTCGCCGCCGTGTGGTTCGCGATCGTCGGCTACCGCCAGGGTTTCGTCGTCGGCATCCTCTCGGTGACCGGCTTCCTCGGCGGCGGCCTCATCGCGGTGTATCTCCTCCCGGTGGTCTGGGACGCCTTCACCGACGAGGGCGCCGAGGTCAGCACCGGCGCGGCCGTCGCCGCCGTGGTCGTCGTCATCGTCTGTGCCTCCGTCGGCCAGGCCTTCACCACCCATCTGGGCAACAAACTGCGTCGGCACATCACCTGGCAGCCCGCCAGAGCCCTGGACGCCACGGGCGGCGCGATGGTCAACGTCGTCGCCATGCTCCTCGTCGCCTGGCTGATCGGCTCCCTCCTCGCGGGCACGACGCTGCCCACGCTCGGCAAGGAGGTCCGCAACTCCAAGGTGCTCCTCGGCGTCGACCGCGCCCTGCCTGGCCAGGCCGACACCTGGTTCACGGACTTCTCCTCGGTCCTCGCGCGCAACGGCTTCCCGCAGGTCTTCAGCCCGTTCTCGAACGAGCCCATCAAGGACGTCGAGCCGCCGGACCCCAAGCTCGTGGGCAGCAAGGTCGCCGCCACCGCCAAACGCTCCATCGTGAAGGTCAGCGGTGACGCGCACAGTTGCGGCAAGGCCCTCGAAGGCACCGGCTTCGTGTTCGCCCCGCGCCGCGTGATGACGAACGCGCATGTGGTCGGCGGCGTCGACGAGCCCAAGGTGCAGATAGGCGGCGAGGCCGAGAAGTACGACGCCAAGGTCGTGCTCTACGACTGGAAGCGCGACATCGCCGTCCTCGACGTACCCACGCTGCGCGCCCCGGCACTGCGGTTCACCTCCACGGACGCGGAGAGCGGCAACAGCGCGATCGTGGCGGGCTTCCCCGAGGACGGCCCCTACGACG
Source organism: Streptomyces aureocirculatus (assembly GCF_000720475.1). GTDB lineage: Bacteria > Actinomycetota > Actinomycetes > Streptomycetales > Streptomycetaceae > Streptomyces > Streptomyces aureocirculatus. Next base: position 86,237 of record NZ_JOAP01000008.1, on the reverse strand, counting down.
TGCGTTCCGCGCGCGTACGCGGCCGCATCACGGCGAAGGGCCCGGACATCTACCACCGGGGCACGGTCCGCCGCGATGTGTACTCGCTGTACGCCACGGTCCGTCAGGGCAACTCAGGCGGCCCCCTGCTCACTCCGCAGGGCAAGGTCTACGGCGTGGTGTTCGCCAAGTCCCTCGACGACCCGGACACCGGGTACGCGCTGACGGTGGACGAGGTGCGCGAGGACATCGAGCGCGGCCGCACCGCAAACCAGGAGGTCGACAGCCAGGGGTGCGCCCTCTAGGGCGTGTCCGATGGGTCGGCGCGGCGTCGCGACGTCTGCCGGGGAGGACCCGGGACGCCGGGCGTCGGGTCAGTCGCGCGTGTGGCGCAGCCGGGCGGACATCCAGCGGGCCCTGCGGCGCAGGATGCGCGGAATGCCGATGGCTTGAACGGAAGCCGCCATCTCGGGGTGTCCCGGATCCCGCGGACCGCTCCTGTCGTGGTTCACCACGGTGGCGGTGCGGCGCTTGCGTGCTACGTCACTGTAGTCGTGCGTCCAGCCCATACCCGGACGTGTGCCCGTGCCTCAAGGTCGGTAACCGCGCCCAAGGGCCCCAATCGGCCTATGCGGCAGGCAATTGGCGTTCGTCGGACAGTAGTTCCCCCGCGGTGCCCCGAAGTTACCCGGGTCTTCCCGCGGGTTACCCGGGTCTTCGCACGCAAAACCGTGAGAACGGCTCTACCGGTCCGGCTCGGGGTCCTTCAGCCAGGAGACCAGTTCGGACGAGAACGCCACCGGGTCCTCCTCGTGCGGGAAGTGCCCGAGCCCGTCGAACAGCCGCCAGCGGTAGGGCGCTTCGACGTACTCGCCGGATCCGGCCGCGCTGCGCGTACGCATCACCGGGTCGAGGGAGCCGTGCAGATGCAGCGTCGGCACCCGCACAGGACGCTTCATGCGCCGATTGAACTGGATGCCGTCGGGCCGCGCCAGGGACCGCACCATCCAGCGGTACGGCTCGATCGCGCAGTGCGCCGTCGAGGGGATGCACATGGCACGGCGGTACGTCTCCACGGCCTCGTCGTCCGGCAGGCTCGGTCCGGACCAGTCCCGTACGAGCCTGCCCACCAGGGCGGCGTCGTCCGCGACGAGCTGCCGCTCGGGCAGCCACGGCCGCTGGAAGCCCCACACGTACGCCCCGGCCGTCGTCTGCTTGCGGTCCCGCAGCATCGCCGAGCGCCAGCGCCGCGGATGCGGCATCGAGGAGACGGCGAGGCGGCGCACCAGCTTGGGCCGCATCACGGCCGCCGTCCAGGCGAGATAGCCGCCCAGGTCGTGGCCGACGAGCGCGGCGTCGGGCTCCCCCAGGGAGCGGACGACGCCGGTGATGTCCAGGGCGAGGTTGGCCGGGTCGTAGCCACGCGGAGTCCGGTCGCTGCCGCCCACTCCCCGCAGGTCCATCGCCACCGCGCGGAAGCCCGCGTCGGCGAGCGCCACGAGCTGGTGCCGCCATGTCCACCAGAACTGCGGGAAGCCGTGCAGGAGCAGCACAAGCGGGCCATCGCCGAGCTCGGCGATGTGGAAGCGCGCACCGTTGGCGGCGACGTCCCGGTGCGTCCATGGGCCCTCGATCCGTACCGTCGAAGGGGCCGGGGAGGTTCCCGGGGAGAACGCCGACGGGGTGCGGGCGGTCGAGGGGGACACTGCCGTGGTCTTGCCCGAGGGCGTGGCTTGCTCCGTCATGAAGTCGAGCGTGCCACAGCGCTGCCCCGCTCACCCGCCTCAAGCTCCACGGTCACCGCCGGGGGGACGGCGCGCGGGTGCGGCTTGGCGTGCGCGAGGACGGCGGCGGTCTCCTTGGCGGCGGCCGCGGCCTTCTGCGGGCCCTTGCCCCTGGCGGCCTTCTTGGCGAAGATCACACCGATCAGTGCGAGGACTCCGGCCACCAGGACGTTCGCGGCGAAGGACAGCACGAAGCAGATCGCCAGGTTCCAGCCGCTCCAGGTGCGGATGCCGTACGCCAGGGCGAAGCTCAGCATCGGCAGCGAGAAGATGAGGACGGCGGTCGCCGCGATGAACGCGGCGCTGCCGATCGCACCGCGCTTGACGTCCTGCGTGAGCTGGGCCTTGACCAGCGCGATCTCGTCGTGCACCAGCTCCGACATCTCTTTGCTCGCCGCTGAGACGAGCTGGCCGAGGCTGCGTTCGGTGCCGACGGGACCGTCGGGTGAGCTCATCGCTTGCTCCTCATTCCTCTGCTTCGGGTCGTGTTCCTGGTCAGATCATGCCGGACCGTCGCCCGCGTCGCTCGATCCGGCCGCCTGTCGCGCACGTCGCCGGTGCTCGTCCGCCTTCTTCTGGTAGATGTCCGCCATGCGCAGGTGGTAGGCCGGGTCGTCCTGTTCGTAGATGTCGGGGATGCCGCTGAGGTCGTCGTCGCGCTCCTCGTCCTCCCACAGCTTGCGGTACTTCACGTCGCGTACCTTCAGCAGGATCGCGGACAGCACGGCCGCTGTCAGGGACCCGATCAGCACGGCGGCCTTGATTTCGTCGGTGAGCACCGGGTCGTCGCTGAAGGCGAGTTCCCCGATGAGCAGGGACACCGTGAACCCGATCCCGGCGAGCGAGGCGACCGCGAAGACGTCGGGCCAGGCCAGATCCTCGTTCAGCTCGGCCCGGGTGAAGCGGGCGGCGAGCCAGGTGCCGCCGAAGATGCCGACGACCTTGCCGACGACGAGGCCGAGGACCACGCCGAGCGTCTCCGGCTTGGCGAAAACGTCCCCGAGCACCCCGCCGGAGACGGCGACACCGGCGCTGAACAGCGCGAACAGCGGCACGGCGAGCCCCGCCGAGAGGGGGCGCACCAGATGCTCGATGTGCTCGCCGGGGGAGTGCGGCTCGCCCTCCTCCTTGTGGCAGCGCAGCATCAGGCCCATGGCCACACCGGCGATGGTGGCGTGTACGCCGCTGTTGTACATCAGGCCCCAGACGGCCAGGGCCAGCGGCACGTACACGTACCAGCCGCGTACGCCCTTGCGCAGCAGCAGCCAGAAGACCGCGAGGCCGATGACCGCGCCGCCGAGTGCCGCGAAGTTCAGGTCGCTGGTGAAGAAGATCGCGATGATCAGGATGGCGAAGAGGTCGTCGACGACGGCGAGCGTCAGCAGGAAGGCGCGCAGCGACGACGGCAGCGAGGTGCCGATGACCGCGAGGACCGCGAGGGCGAAGGCGATGTCGGTCGCCGTCGGCACCGCCCAGCCGTCGGCGGAACCGCCGCCGACGGTGTTGACCAGGGTGTAGACGAGCGCGGGCGCGGCCATGCCGCAGAGCGCGGCGATCACCGGCAGCGCAGCGGCCTTGGGGTCGCGCAGGTCACCGGCGACCAGTTCGCGCTTGAGCTCGATGCCGGCGACGAAGAAGAACACCGCGAGCAGCCCGTCGGCGGCCCAGTGCTGCACGGACAGGTCGAGGCCGAGCGAGCCGGGCCCGACGTGGAAGTCCCTGACGCTCTCGTAGCTCTCCTTGATCGGAGTGTTCGCCCAGATCAGCGCGGCGATCGCGGCCAGCAGGAGGAGTACGCCGCCCACGGTCTCGGTACGCAGCGCCTCGGCGACGAAATTGCGCTCGGGCAGGGAGAGACGGCCGAGGAACTTGCGGGTGGTGGGGGTGGGCGCGGCCACGAGAGACGACCTCCGTCGGGTAGGCAGGGCAGAGCACATGCCGACCAGACTTCCCGGCGCACCTAGGTGTTTCTTGTCGCGTTGTTGACGTTGATTCTTAGCGTACCTAAACGTGCGTCGGAATGTATCCGGCGAATGCCACCCTAAACACAAAAGGGGCACCCGGCGCGGGTGCGCGGGGTGCCCCTGGGTGCTGCGGGGTACTGCCGGGTTCTTCTGGGTGCCGCTGGGTGCCGCTGGGTGCCGCTGGGCGCCGGTCGCGTCGGGGAGCTAGTCCTCGCTGGGCGCGGCCGGGAGCTTGGACTGGATCAGGTCCATCACGGACGAGTCCGTCAGCGTGGTCACGTCACCGAGCTGGCGGTTCTCCGCGACGTCCCGCAGCAGCCGCCGCATGATCTTCCCGGACCGTGTCTTCGGCAGTTCGGCCACGGGCAGGATCCGCTTGGGCTTGGCGATGGGCCCGAGCGTCGTCCCCACATGGTTGCGCAGTTGGCCCATCAGCTCCACGTCGTCCGCGTCGGCCGTCCCCCGCAGGATCACGAAGGCGACGATGGCCTGCCCGGTGGTCTCGTCCGCGGCACCGACGACCGCGGCCTCGGCGACGGACGGGTGGGACACGAGTGCCGATTCGACCTCGGTGGTGGAGATGTTGTGCCCGGAGACGAGCATGACGTCGTCGACCCGGCCGAGCAGCCAGATGTCCCCGTCGTCGTCCTTCTTCGCGCCGTCCCCGGCGAAGTACTTGCCCTCGAAACGCGACCAGTACGTGTCGATGAACCGCTGGTCGTCGCCCCAGATGGTGCGCAGCATGGACGGCCACGGCTCGGTGAGCACCAGATAGCCGCCGCCGCCGTCCGGCACCTCGCGCGCCTCGTCGTCCACGACGGTGGCCGCGATCCCGGGCAGCGCGCGCTGCGCGGAGCCCGGCTTGGTCTCGGTCACACCGGGCAGCGGCGAGATCATCATCGCGCCGGTCTCGGTCTGCCACCAGGTGTCCACGATCGGGCATGTGTCGCCGCCGATGTGCTTGCGGTACCAGACCCACGCCTCGGGGTTGATCGGCTCGCCCACCGACCCGAGCACCCGCAGGCTGCTGAGGTCGAACTTGGCGGGGATGTCGTCGCCCCACTTCATGAACGTACGGATCGCCGTGGGCGCCGTGTACAGGATCGTGACCCCGTACTTCTGCACGATCTCCCAGAACCGGCCCTGGTGCGGGGTGTCCGGGGTGCCCTCGTAGATCACCTGGGTCGCGCCGTTCGAGAGCGGTCCGTAGGTGATGTACGAGTGTCCTGTCACCCAGCCGATGTCGGCCGTGCACCAGTAGACGTCGGTCTCCGGCTTGAGGTCGAAGACGGCGTGGTGGGTGTACGAAGCCTGCGTCAGATAGCCACCGGACGTGTGCAGGATGCCCTTCGGCTTGCCCGTCGTCCCGGAGGTGTAGAGGACGAACAGCGGCTGCTCGGCCTCGAACGCCTCGGGCGTGTGCTCCGCGGACTGCTTGCCGACCACGTCGTGCCACCACAGGTCGCGGCCCTCGGTCCAGGCCACGTCCTGCTCGGTGCGCCGGACGACCAGGACCTTGCCGACGCCCTGCGTGCCCTCGCGGCTCAGGGCCTCGTCGACCGCGGGCTTGAGCGCGGACGGCTTGCCCCGGCGATAGCCCCCGTCGGCGGTGATGACGAGCTTGGCGTCGGCGTCCTTGATGCGCGTGGCGATGGCGTCGGCGGAGAAGCCGCCGAAGACCACCGAGTGCGCGGCGCCGATGCGCGCGCACGCCAGCATGGCCACGACCGCCTCGGGGATCATCGGCAGATAGACCGCGACCCGGTCGCCCGCGCTCACGCCGAGGTCGGTGAGCGCGTTGGCCGCGCGGCTGACCTCGTCCTTCAGCTCGGCGTAGGTGATGGCCCTGCTGTCCCCCGGCTCGCCCTCGAAGTGGATGGCCACCCGGTCGCCGTGGCCCGCCTCGACATGGCGGTCCACACAGTTGTACGCGACGTTGAGACGGCCGTCCTTGAACCACTTCGCGAACGGCGGGTTCGACCAGTCGAGCGTCTCTGTCGGTTCGGTGGCCCAGGTCAGCCGACGGGCCTGCGTGGCCCAGAAGCCGAGCCTGTCAGCCTTGGCCTGTTCATACGCCTCCGCCGTGACATTGGCGTGCGCCGCCAGGTCGGCCGGTGGCGCGAACCTGCGGTCCTCCTTGAGCAGGTTGGCCAGGCTTTCGTTGCTCACGACATCTCCCTTTCCCAGGGTGTCCGTTGTGTCCCAGGCCACAGCTCATCAGACACCCGGCCCCGGTGACAAGGGCTTGCCGGAAATTGGTTTAGACCTCTACCGGCCGGGCGGGGGTGACCTGGCTGAACACCTCGTCAGGTGCCTGCCCAGCGGGCGCCGTCCCACCCCCTCGTCCGCCGTCCGAGCCGTCGGTCAGCAGATACGCCTGCGCCTCGCCCACGTCGAAGTACATCCCGTGCAGCTCCAGCGTCCCTTCGGCAAGCCGCTTCGCCACGACCTCGTACGCCCGCAGATGCTCGAGCTGCTGGACGACGTTGGTGAGGCAGAGCTGTTCGACGGCGTCGGCGGGGGCCCTGCCCGCGAGGCGCGGCCAGGGCCTGGGGGGCGTGGCCTCCGGCCTGGGGGGCGTGGCCTCCGGGCCGGGGGGTGCCCCCTCCAGGCCGAAGGCGGGGGTGGCTTCCGGCCCTGGGGAGGGGGTGGTTCCACGCACGGGGGCGGGCTTGGTGGACGGTGCGGATGCCGATGCCGATGCCGATGCCGATGGCGATGGCGATGGCGATGGCGATGGCGATGCCGGTGCCGGTGCCGGTGCCGGTGCCGCGTACGAGGCGGGCGTGCCGGGTGCCGTGTGGGAGCCGGGCTCGCTGGATGAGGTGCAGGTGGCAGGCTCGGCGGACGCGGTGGGTGGTGCCGCGGCCGTGGTGGGGCCTCCGGCCGTGGTGGGGTTCGCGGCCGTGGTGGTGCCTCCGGCCGTGGTGGGGCTCGCGGCGGTGGTGGTGCCTCCGGCCGTGGTGGGGCTTGCGGCGGTGGTGGTGCCTCCGGCCGTGGTGGGGCTTGCGGCGGTGGTGGTGCCTCCGGCCGTGGTGGCGCTTGCGGCGGTGGTGGTGCCTCCGGCAGTGGTGGGGTTCGCGGACGCGGTGGGGCTCTCAGCCGTCGTGGGGCTTGCGGCGGTGGTGGTGCCTCCGGCAGTGGTGGGGTTTCCAGCCGTGGTGGGGCTCCCAGCCCTGATGGGGCTCGCGGCCGTGGTGGAGCTCGCGTTCGCGAGACCTTGCTCGGCCATCCGTGCCAGGCTCGGCAACCCGTGCCGGAGCCACCTCTTGAGGGGCGTCTGCGCGCCGGTCGGCGGCGTGGTGAGCAGGGCCTGCATCGCGCCGCAGCCCGAATGCCCGCATACGGTGATGGACTTGACCTGCAGCAGGTCCACCGCGTACTCGATCGCGGCCGCCACCGAGTCGTCGCCGCTCTCGGCGCCGGGCAGCGGCACGAGGTTGCCGACGTTGCGCACGACGAACAGGTCGCCGGGACCGCTCGACGTGATCATCGACGTAACCACACGGGAGTCGGCGCAGGTGAGGAAGAGCTGCACGGGTCGCTGGCCCTCGCGCGCGAGCCGGGCCAGTTCCCCGCGCACCCGCGGCGCGGTGTGCCGCTGGAACGCGCTGATGCCCTTGGCCAGTTGATGCTGTTCGGGGCGCTCGGGGCCCGGGCTCTCCCGGGGGCTTTCGCTCTCGCTGTCGCACTGGTGGTTGCGCCAGGGCGTCCAGGGGCGGCAGCCGCAGTGGGACGTCGCGGCGGGCTCGGCGATGCGCTGCCCACCGCGGCCGGTGACCTCGGCGGTGCCGCCCTGCGCGGCATGTGCGTCCAGCCAACTGTGCAGCGACTCGTACGCCGCGTGGTCCATGAAGGAACCGTCGAGCTCCACGACGGCGTGCGCCCGCGGCGGCACGTGGTGCAGACAGCGGCTGAGCCGGGGCACCGCGAGGAACGTCAACTGCCCGCGTACGTGTACGTGGTGCACGCCCTCGGAGTCCTCCTCGCAGGTGATGCGGGTGCGGGCGAGGCGGTGCAGGGCGACGGACACGGCGACGGCGATGCCGATGGTCACGCCCTCCAGGACCCCGAACACGACCACGCCGAGGATGGTGGCGGCGTAGACGAGGAACTCGCGGTGCCTGCTGACCGTACGGATGTGATTCAGGCTGACCATCTGGATGCCGATGGCCATGACGAGGGCGGCGAGCGCGGCGAGCGGGATCAGCTCCAGGACGGGCACGAGGAGCAGGGAGGCCACTACCACCCAAACGCCGTGCAGCATCGTGGAGTTCCTGCTGACGGCACCGGCCCGGACATTCGCCACGCTGCGCACCGCCACCCCGGCGATCGGCAGCCCGCCGAGCGCTCCGGACGCCATGTTCGCCGCGCCCTGGCCGAGCAGCTCGCGGTCCAGGTCGGCACAGCCGGGGCGGCCCTGCGCACTGGTGCGCTGGGCGGTGAGCTTGTCGATGGCGACCGCGCCGAGCAGCGACTGGACGCTGCACACCAGCGTCGTGGCGAGCACCGCCGCCACCAGTCCGAGAGCGGGGCCCTCGGGCAGTCCGGCCAGCGCGTGGCTGCGCCAGGACGGCAGATCCACCCTCTCCACGGCGAGCGCGGTCAGGCCGGTGAGGCCGGTGGCGGCGGTGACGGCGACGAGCGGTGCGGGGACGACGCGTGCCATCCGGCCGACGCGGCCGGGGATCCGGGGCCACAGGAACAGGACCACCAGGGTCAGGGCGCTGATCGACACGGCCGCCGGATGCAGGTCGGCCAACTGGGCGGGGAGCGCGCCGAGGTTGGCGATCACTGAGCTCTGTGGTGTCCCGCCGAGGACGATGTGCAACTGGGCGACGGCGATGGTGACGCCGATGCCTGCGAGCATTCCGTGGACGACGGCCGGGCTCACGGCGAGCGCCGAGCGTGCCACGCGCAGACAGCCGAGGCCGATCTGGGCGAGGCCCGCGAGGACGGTGATGGCGCAGGTGGTCCGCCATCCGAATCGCTGGATGAGGTCGGCCGTGACGACCGTGAGCCCCGCGGCGGGGCCGCTGACCTGGAGCGGGGACCCGCCGAGACGACCGGCGACGAGGCCGCCGACGGCGGCGGCGACCAGGCCCGCCTGGAGCGGGGCGCCGGTCGCGAGGGCGATGCCCAGGGACAGCGGCAGTGCGATCAGGAAGACGGCCAGGGACGCGGAGACGTCGGCGCCGGCGATGCGGAACTTCCTGCGCGGTGGTGGCGCGTGCGGCTGCTGGGCGTCGGGGCCATGAGCCGGGTCGGTGGCGCTGGTGGGGACGCAGGCAGACATGTTTCCCGTCTCCTCCGGGGCGGCGCGGTCGCGGAACAAGGGGTCCTCCGGTGGTTGCCGGGGGGCGGGTCGCGGCCGTGGGTCACGGCGTTGCAGCGGCGGGATGCCTCAACTCTCAGTAAACGAATCGTAATGCAGAGTAAAGGTCGTACATGGATTTTAGGCGCAAATGGGGCAGGTGATCACCCCAACGAGTGAATAAAAATACTGATCGGCTTGTCGGTATAAATCCCTGAGGGCCCCGTGCGAAGTTGCTGACGTTCTGTCCCGACTTGTACGGAAGAAGGTGGGCGGAAGATGGCCGCCACCCCAAGGACCTCAGCCGCCCAGGGCCGTACTGGCGCGCGGGCGCGGCGGGCGGGCGCGGGTCTGGTCGCGCTCGCGGTCGGCGCGGCGGCGCTGGCCGGATGCGCGGACGACAAGTCCGGCGCGGAGTCAGGCGCACACGGCGCGAAGAAGCCTGCGGGCGCTCCGGCGCCCAAGACCGCGGTGCGGCTGATCGGGGACGGTTCGACCGCGTTCACCGGGCAACAGCCGAAGCTGCCCCGTCCCGAGCGGCTGAGACCGGGCCAGAAGCCACCCCAGTTCGTGGTCTTCTCCTGGGACGGCGCCGGTGAGGACAGTCAGAAGCTGTTCTCCCACTTCCGCAAGGTCGCCAAGCGGAACAACACGACGATGACGTACTTCCTCAGCGGCGTGTACCTGCTCCCCGAAAACAAGCGCAAGCTCTACAAGCCGCCTCAGCACCTGGCCGGCGCCTCGGACATCGGCTTCAACGACCGCCGGGGAATCAAGGACACCGTGGAGCAGCTCCGCGGCGCCTGGCTCGAGGGCAACGAGATCGGCACCCACTTCAACGGCCACTTCTGCGGGGCGGGGCGCGGCGTCGGCGAGTGGTCGGTCGCGGACTGGAAGAGCGAGATCCGCCAGGCCAAGTCCTTTGTGAAGGCATGGAAGACCAACACGGGCCGACGCGGCGCGAAGCCGCTTCCCTTCGACTACGACAGGGAGCTCATCGGTGCCCGCACCCCCTGCCTCGAAGGACGCACCAACTTCATGCGCGCGGCCCGTGAACTCGGCTTCCGCTACGACACCAGCGGAGTGAACAACCAGGTCTGGCCCAAGAAGAAGCGCGGCCTCTGGGACCTGTCCATGCAGCTCGTCCCGGTCCCGGGGCGCGGCTTCGAGACGCTCACCATGGACTACAACTTCATGGTCAACCAGTCCGGTTCGACCTCACAGGGCGACCCGGACAAGCACGAGTACTGGGGCGACCAGATGCGCGACGGTCTGATCAAGGGCTTCAAGCGCGCCTACAACGGCAACCGTGCTCCCCTCATCATCGGCAACCACTTCGAGTCGTGGAACGGCGGCACGTACATGCGTGCCATCGAGGAGACCATCGAGCGCGTCTGCACCAAGCGCGAAGTGCGCTGTGTCTCCTTCCGGCAGCTCGCCGACTGGCTGGACGCACAGGACCCGCAGGTCCTCGCCAGGCTGACCAAGCTCGGCGTCGGCAAGGCCCCCAAGGAGGGCTGGCGCGCCTACCTGTCCGCCCGGCCCGCCCCCGCACCCAAGGGAGTCCCGGGCGCGGAGCCGGCCAAGCGGTGAGCTGAGCACCGGCCAAGCGGTGAGCTGAGCGGGTCCGGTCGGGTGCCGCCCGTGGTGGTCAGGCCGTCGCCGGTGCGTGCTCGCGCAGGACGAAGTCGGGGTCGACCTGGGCGGCCAGGTCGGCTCCGGTCCGCTCGTTGCCCCAGCTCTGTGCGTTCTTCAGGTGGAAGTGGACCATCTGGCGGGTGTAGCGCTCCCAGTCGCGGCGCTCGTACGTGGCGTCGGCCGCTTCGTGGAGTGTGTTCAGGGCGAGGCGGTTGGCCTCCTCCAGGAGTTCGAACCGGGGCGGACGGCCCTTCTCCATGGAGCGCACCCAGTCGGAGTGCCCGATGGTCACCAGGAGGTCGTCGCCGACCTGCTCGCGCAGGAAGTCGAGGTCGTCCTGGCCCTGCACCTTGTTGCCGACGACCTTGAGGTCGACGCCGAAGTCGTGTGCGTAGTCCTTGTACTGGCGATAGACGGAGACTCCCTTCCGGGTCGGCTCGGCGACGAGGAACGTCATGTCGAAGCGGGTGAACATCCCGGAGGCGAAGGAGTCCGAGCCCGCGGTCATGTCGACCACCGCGTACTCGTCGCGGCCGTCGACCAGGTGGTTCAGGAGCAGTTCGACCGCTCCGGTCTTGGAGTGGTAGCAGGCGACACCGAGGTCGGCTTCGGTGAACGGCCCGGTGACCATCAAACGCACGGCGCCGCCGTCGAGTTCCACCGCCCGCGCACACGTTTCGTACACCGGGTTGTCCTCGCGGATCCGCAGCAGCCGCGAGCCCGCGCCGGGCGGGGTCGTCTTGATCATCGTGTCGGCGCCGGTGATGCGCGGGTTGGTCCCGCGCAGATAGTCCTTGATCAACGGCAGCCTGCCACCCATGGCGGGCAGTTGGGCGGACTGCTCGTCGTCGAAGCCGAGGGCGGCGCCCAGGTGCTGGTTGATGTCGGCGTCCACCGCGACGACGGGTGCGCCGGTGGCGGCGAGGTGTCGGATGAAGAGCGAGGACAGCGTGGTCTTGCCGCTGCCGCCCTTCCCCACGAAAGCGATCTTCATGTTCATGTAGCGTAGCCATGTGATCTTGCGCGAGGGCCCGCGTTCGCTGGTAGAGGCCCGGTTCGCGTGAAGAAGACCACTCCTTCGTGGCGGGCGCTCCTGTGGTGCGTAGGGTCGTACTCATGAGTACGAATGCCGATCCGTTGGTTGCTCTCGGCGCGCTGCCCGGCGTGGCCGACTCCGTGGACTCCGTGCGCAAGGCCGTCGACCGGGTCTACGGCCACCGGGTCATGCGGCGGCGCAGCACCGAGGTCACCGCCGAGGCGGCGCTGCGCGGTGCTCGCGGGTCCGCGGCGCTGTCCGGCGCCGAGTGGGCCTTGGAGGAGGTCCGCAGGCGCAGTGACTTCGGCGGCGAGGGCGATGTGCGCGTGATGGGCGCCGCGCTGCGGCTGAGTGCGGAGGCGGGGCAGCTCCTCTCCATCTGGCGGCAGTCACCGCTGCGCGTGCTCGCCCGGCTGCATCTGGTCGCCGCGGCCGACTCCGACGAGGCCGCGGGCCGTCCGCGGCTCGCCGGTGAGCCGGTGCGGGAGCCGTTGATCGAGCTGGACCTGCCGGACGCCGAGGAGGTGGCGGGGCGCCTCGAAGGGCTCGCGCAACTGGTGATCGCGGGCAGTGCGGCGCCGGCCCTGGTGACGGCGGCCGTGGTGCACGGCGAGCTGGCGGCCCTGCGGCCCTTCGGGTCGTGCAACGGTCTGGTCGCGCGTGCCGCCGAGCGCATCGTCCTGGTGGGCAGCGGCCTGGACCCGAAGTCCATCTGTCCGGCCGAGGCGGGCCACGCGGAGCTGGGGCGCGCGGCCTATGTCGGCGCCCTTGAGGGATATGTGTCCGGGACTCCGGAGGGCATGGCCGCCTGGATCACGCACTGCGGGAAGGCGGTCGAGCTGGGAGCCAGGGAGTCGACCGCGGTGTGCGAGGCACTGCAACGTGGGGCGGCCTGAGGCGATCACCCCGGACAGGGTTGCGGCGGTACGAGAATTCGTACCGCCGCTGGCATGTTCACCGGGTTACCAAGCGTCCTCGAATGGTTGCCCATCAGGTCGGGAACTTTGCCCGTCACCTGGTGCGGCTGGCCCGTAATCGACGGGTCGACGTCGCGTGGGTGCTCGATGACCATGCTTCGGTCCGTGGGGCCAATCATTGCGGATAAAGGTGATCCTCTCGGATTTCCTTGGTCTCGCGGGCCGTTGACTCCTTTGTACTCCTGTCCTGGAGCAAGTGGAAGCCCTGACAGCACTTCTTTACTTTTAGGTTCAAACAAGGGTGAATCGGACGGCGGGTCGAGGGCGGGCCGGACGGAGGCTCGCGCACGCCTCGTCGGACCTCGCTGCTGGACGCTCCGGCCCTGGTCAGCCCCTCAGTCGATGGCGGCGCGGCGGCGGCTTGCGAACCACACGATGCCCGCGGTGGCCGCCGCGGCGCCGACCGCGGCCGCCGCGACCAGTGCGGGGCGGGGCGGTGCGGGCAGCCGCTGCTTGAGCCGCACGGGGCGGTGGAAGTCGAGAATCGGCCACTCGCGCGCGAGGGCCTCGCGGCGCAGCGCCCGGTCGGGGTTGACGGCGTGCGGACGGCCCACGGATTCGAGCATGGGAACGTCCGTGGCCGAGTCGCTGTAGGCGAAGCAGCGCTCCAGGTCGTACCCCTCCGACTCGGCGAGCTCCCGGACGGCCTCCGCCTTGGTCGGCCCGTATGCGTAGTACTCCACTTCGCCCGTGAAGCAGCCGTCGTCGCCGACGACCATGCGGGTGGCCACCACCCGGTCGGCGCCCAGGAGTTCGCCGATCGGCTCGACCACCTCGGCCCCCGATGTGGAGACGATGACGACGTCGCGCCCCGCGGTGTGGTGCTCCTCGATCAGCGAGGCGGCCTCGTCGTAGATGATGGGGTCGATCAGGTCGTGCAGTGTCTCCGCGACGATCTCCTTGACCTGCTGGACGTTCCACCCCCGGCACAGCGAGGACAGGTACGAGCGCATTCGCTCCATCTGGTCGTGGTCGGCGCCGCCGGCCAGGAACACGAACTGGGCATATGCGGTTCGCAGTACCGCCCTGCGGTTGATCAGGCCGCCTTGGTAGAACGACTTGCTGAAGGTGAGCGTGCTCGACTTCGCAATGACCGTCTTGTCCAGGTCGAAGAAGGCGGCTGTGCGGGGCAGGGGGTGGTTTTCCACGAGGTCGAGCATAGGCGCCCACCATTCGGCGTAAGCTGAGGCGCGTGGGTTTGCCTGAGAAGGCTCTCGGGTACACCATGGAAGTCACGGATCGTTCGCGACCGTGCTAACCCGGTCTGGCTCCTCCCCCCCCGAGTCGGACCGAGGGGACGACCCCCGCTCTCCCCCCCGGCGGGGGTCGTCGCATGTCCGGATGGGTTTTCACCCTCCTTTCCTGATCTTTTCTGATCGTCTGCGCCCTTGTCGCGCCTCGGTGGCGCCGATGTCGCGCGCCCAAGATTCGTCACTGTGCGTGTTCGTGAGGCTGCGCTCTGGAAGACGTTCGGGCCGTCACCGGTGTGGGTGAAGGAGATATCCACAACCGGCCCGTTCTCCACAGTTATTGACCAAGATCCACACGATTTCCGGGATCGCCGCACGCTGGATTCCGTTCGTGAAGTTCATGGCCGGATTCCATTGGCCGGTCTTCGCGTACGCAGATCCGGATGCGCACAACCGCGCATTCGAAGGGACTTGCAGCGAGAGGGGGCCGGAAGATCGTGAGTGAAGTCATTGCGTGCGACACACCGCCGTCGTCCGGGGAACAGGCGGGCGGACCGCTGATCGTCACGGAGGACGTGGACCTGCTGGACGACCTGCTGCGGCTGTGCGCAGCGGCGGGAGCACGGCCGGAGGTGCACCACGGCGTGCCCGAGCGCAGGGGCGGCTGGGAATCCGCGCCGCTCGTCCTCGTCGGGGACGACGCGGCGGACCGGGTGCGTGGCGCCGCCCGACGGCGCGGGGTCGTGCTCGTGGGGCGGGACCAGGACGATCCGGGGGTGTGGCGGCGCGCTGTGGAGATCGGCGCGGACGACGTGCTCGTTCTTCCCGACGGTGAACAGTGGCTGGTGGACCGCATCGCCGACGTCGCCGAAGGCGCCGGGAGGCCCGCCCTGACCATCGGTGTCATCGGCGGCCGCGGCGGCGCCGGGGCCTCCACGCTGGCGTGCGCCCTGGCCGTCACGGCGGCGCGGACCGGGCGGCGCACCATGCTGGTCGACGCCGACCCGCTGGGCGGCGGACTCGATGTGCTGCTCGGCGGGGAGACCACCGAGGGCTTGCGCTGGCCCGCGTTCGCGCGGTCCCGGGGCCGGGTCGGCGGCGGCGCCCTGGAGGAGTCGCTGCCCGCGCTGCACGACCTGCGGGTCCTCAGTTGGGACCGCGGCGACACCGTGACCATCGCGCCGGAGGCCGTGCGGGCCGTCCTGGCGGCCGCCCGCAGGCGCGGCGGGGTGGTGGTCGTCGACCTGCCCCGCCGGGTGGACGAGGTGGTCGCCGAGTCTTTGGCACAACTGGACCTCGGTCTGCTTCTGGTGCCCGCGGAACTGCGCGCGGTGGCAGGGGCGCGCCGGGTCGCGTCGGCGGCGGGCATGGTCCTGCGGGATCTGCGGGTCGTCGCCACCCCGGGCCCCGACCCGTTCGCGGGCGACAAGCTGGACGCGGACGAGACGGCCCGACTGCTCTGCCTCCCGCTCGCCGGTGTCCTGCCCTGGGAGCACGGTCTGCGGGCCGCGCAGAGCGGCGGACGGCCCCCGGGAGGCGCGGCGCGCGGGCCGCTCGCCCGCTTCTGCACGGCCTTCTGGGAGCGGCTGCCGACCGGGGTCGGTGAGGGCGTATGAGCACGGTGGTGGGCGCCCGGATGCTGGACGGCGTACGGCAGTGGCTCGCGGCCAACGGCACCGAGCCGACGCCGGCCCGGGTCGCCGAGGCCCTGCGGGCACAAGGGCGGGTCCTGGGAGACGCCGAAATCCTCGGCGCGGCCGAGCAGTTGCGTTCGGAGTTGGTGGGTGCAGGTCCCCTGGAGCCGCTGCTCGAAGACCCGGCCGTGACCGACGTGCTGGTGTCCGCTCCGGACCGCGTCTGGGTGGACCGCGGCCGCGGCCTCGAGCTCACCGACGTCGCCTTCCGGGACGCCCCGGCGGTCCGGCGCCTCGCCCAGCGGCTCGCGACCGTGGCGGGACGGCGCCTCGACGACGCCCGGCCCTGGGTCGACGCCCGTCTGCCGGACGGCACCCGCCTGCACGCGGTGCTGCCACCGGTCGCCGTCGGCTCGGCGTATCTGTCCCTGCGGGTCGTGCGGCCCCGCGCCTTCACGCTCGCCGAGCTGGTCGCCGCGGGCACGGTGCCACCCGGCGGCGACCGGATGCTCCACCGACTGCTCGACGCCCGCCTCTCCTACCTCATCAGCGGCGGCACGGGCAGCGGCAAGACGACGCTGCTGTCCACCCTGCTCGGCCTCGTCGGGCAGCGGGAGCGCATCGTCCTGGCCGAGGACTCCGCCGAGCTGCGCCCCGAACACCCGCACGTGGTGCGCCTGGAGGCCCGGCCGCCCAACCAGGAAGGCGTGGGCACGGTGGGCCTCGACGACCTGGTGCGCCAGGCCCTGCGGATGCGCCCGGACCGGCTCGTGGTGGGCGAGGTGCGGGGCCCCGAGGTGGTACATCTGCTGGCCGCTCTGAACACGGGCCACGACGGTTGCGGCACGGTGCACGCGAACGCCGCCGCCGACGTACCGGCCCGTCTGGAGGCGCTGGGCACGGCTGCCGGACTCGACCGCGCCGCGCTGCACAGCCAAGTGGCGGCCGCCCTGTCCGTGGTCCTCCATCTCGCCCGTGACCCGGCGGGCCGACGCCGCCTGGCGGAGGTGCAGGTCCTGGAGCGCGGCCCGTCGGGCCTGGTGACGACCGTGCCCGCGCTGCGCTGGGGTGCGCGTGGCTTCGTCCGCGAACGCGGTTGGCCACGGCTCGGCGCACTGCTCGCGCGGCGCGGCGGCTGCGGTGGCCGAAGCGACCTGGCCCGGGACGGTGCCGGCCGCCAGGAGCACGAGACGTGGGGCGAGCCGAGGGAGGAGGCATGAGCGCGGCGGCGGCGTGCGGGGCGGCCCTGTGCGCGGGCGGATCGGTATGGCTCCTTGGCGGGCGGATGCGGGCGGCGCGCGGGACGCGGCGGGCACGGTCGGTGCTCTCGGCGGGCGGCGCGGCGCAGGTGCCCTGGTGGCACGGGCGGAGCGCCAGGGTGCGCGGGCGGCTGGGCCATGAGGTGTGGCTCCTTCCGGGCGGAGGGCTGATCGGTCTCCTCGGCGAGTCGTTGCTGCCCCTGGTCGCGGCGGCGGTCGGCACGCCGCTCGCCGGCCGGGTGCGCAGGCAACGGCAGGCGCGCCGTGAGCGGGAGCGGAGGTCCGGTGCGGTGATCGCCTTGTGCGGGGTGCTCGCCGGCGAGGTGCGGGCGGGTCGGCAGCCCGCGCAGGCACTTCAGGCGGCCGCGGAAACCGGCGTGGCGGTCGAGCGGGGACTCGGCGGCGCACGGAACGGCGTAGTCGCGGCGGCGCGGTTCGGCGGTGACGTGCCGGGCGCCTTGCGGGAGGCCGCCCGGGAGCCGGGTGCCGAAGGCCTGGTCGGACTCGCGGCGTGTTGGCGGGTCGCCGTCGACCGGGGCGCCGGGCTCGCGGCGGGCCTGGAACGGCTCGAAGGGGCGCTGCGCGCGGAGCGGGACCAGGAGGCCGACCTGCGCGCCCAGTTGGCGGGCGCCCGCTCGACGGCGCTGATGCTCGCGGGCCTACCCGCCCTCGGCCTGCTCATGGGCGCCGCCCTCGGGGCCGAACCACTGCTGGTGCTGCTGCACACGGGACCGGGACTCACCTGCCTGCTCGTGGGCGGACTGCTTGAAGGCGCAGGGGCGTGGTGGGCGTTGCGGATCGTGCGGAGGGCGGAGGGGCGATGAGGCAAGAGGTGATCGTTTCGATCGGTTCACTGGGTTGGAGCGGCTGGCCCGGGTCGTTCGAGATGGCCGGGCTGGCCGGGCTGGCCGGGGGCGGAAAAGTTGTCCACAGGCTGGGGGTGGTCGTGTGGTCGGTGGCGGCGGTGGTGTGGCTGGGGCTGACGGTGGCGGCGGCTCGGCGGGAGCGGGCTGTGGGGCGGCGGGCGTCGGCGCTCCTGGGTACTGCTGGGCGGCGAGGCGGGCGAGGCGGGCGAGGCGGGCGACGACGCGGGCGACGACGCGGGCGACCGGAGCGGCCGTGGCGGTCCGGGCTCCGGTGGAGGCACGCCGGGTCCCGGAAAGGGCCGTGGCATGCGCGCGGCGGGAGCGCGGTCCCAGGGCGGCGGGAGCTGGTGCGCAGATGGCTGGCGGTCGCCGGGGTGGTGAGTGCCGGATGGGCGCTCGTCGGCGGAGTGACGGGGTGCGGGATCGGGGTGATCGCCGGGTGCTGCGTGTGGCGGCTGCGTACGGGCGGCGACCGGAAGGAGGACTTCGACACGGCGCAGGCGGCGCGTCAACTTCCCCTCGCGGCAGATCTGCTGGCGTCCTGCGTGACGGCGGGGGCGGGGCCCGTCACGGCGGCTCAGGCCGTCGGTGAGTCCCTCGGGGGGCCGGTGGGGGAACGGCTCGCGTCGGGTGCGGCACAGGTGCGGCTCGGCGGTACTCCCGCGGAGGCCTGGCGCCAGGTGGGTGAGATCCCGGGAGCCGAAGCGCTGGCCCGACTCCTCGAGCGAACCGCCGAGTCGGGGGCGCCCACGGCTGCCCCCGTGGCCCGGCTCGCGGCGGACTGCAGAGCCGAACAGGGGCGAGCCGCGACCGCCAGGGCCCGCCGGGCCGCGGTGCTGATGACGGCGCCGGTGGGGCTGTGTTTCCTGCCCGCGTTCATCGCGGTCGGTGTGGTGCCGGTGGTGATCGGACTGGCAGGGGGCCTGATGGGCGGGCAGTGAGGCATTTTGGCGGGCGAAATGTCGTACGGGCGGCAGGACAAGGCGGGGCGGCCGGGTCCTCCGGAGTACTTGGCGCACCCGGAGGGCCGGAGCACCGAAGCACCTGGTGTGGCCCCACCGGGCCAAGAAGCAGATGTGGACAACCGGCGGAAAACTCATGGGGGTTGATGACATGTGGAAGCAGCGGTATGCGCGGGAGCTGGCCCGGCGGTATGTGGCGCGGGTGGCGCGGTGGTTGCGCTGGGAGCGACCGGTACGGGCGTCGGGGGCAGGGCGGGCGCCATGGACGACGCGACGGCGGCATGGCCTCGCGGGGGATTCGGGGATGGTGACGTCCGAGTACGCCATGGGGATCATCGCGACCGTCGCGTTCGCCGGGCTGCTCTTCAAGGTCGTGACGAGCGGACCGGTGAAGGGCGCCCTGCAGGCGGTGGTGGCGGGGGCCCTCGATGCCGAGTTCTGAGGGGCGCCGCGCCCGGCGTGACGGCGGGTACGTGACGGCGGAGGCGGCGGTGGTGCTGCCGACGCTGGTGCTCTTCACGATGGCGCTCGTGTGGGTGCTCCTGGCCGCGTCCGCGCAGATCCAGTGTGTGGACGCGGCCAGGGCCGGGGCCCGCGCGATGGCCCGCCAGGACCCGCAGGGCACAGCGGCCGCGGCGGCCCGGCAGGCGGCTCCGCGCGGCGCGAGCGTGACGGTGCGCAGGGAGGGCGACCTGGTCCGGGTGGAGGTCACGGCACGCATGCCGGGCCCAAGGGCACTGGGGCTCGCCCTGCGGCTGCGGGCGGAGGCGGTGGCCATGGCGGAGGAGACCGTGGGGGTGGGGGTGTGAGCAGGGGGCGAGCGGGGGGCTTGGGGGCGGGCGTGGCCCGGGGGCGCGTGGCTGTCCCGGGCAGAAACCGGGTGCGGGCGGCGGACCGGGGTTCTGCGACGGTGTGGGCCGTGGTGGGCATGGCGGTGTTGTGCGTGGTCGCCGGGGCCGTGCTGGCGATGGGGCAGGCGACGGTGGCCCGCCATCGGGCGGGAGGCGCGGCCGACTTGGCGGCGCTGGCGGCGGCGGACCACTGGGCAGGCGGGCAGGCGGACGCGTGCACACGGGCGGAGAGGGTCGCGCGGGCGCAGGACACAAGGGTCGTGCGGTGCGTGGTGGTGGGGGAGGTGTCGGACGTCACAGCGGCGGCGGAGTTCGGCCCGTTCGAGGTGGAGGTGAGGTCACGGGCGGGCCCTGCGGGGCCAATATCCACCCCGTCCGGTCTCCACCCCGTCCGGTCCCCACCCGTCCGGTCTCCACACCGTCCGGTCCCCACCCGTCCGGTCTCCAGCCCGTCCGGCTTCGGACCCGCCAGGTTTCCGACCCGTGCGGTCTTCGCCCCGCTCGCGGTAGGCCCGCCCACTTTCAGCCCGTCCGGTTGGAGCCCGTCCGTTCCAGCCCGTCCGGCGTTCGAGGACGAGGCCGAAGGCCGACAGGGGGCAAGGGGCGAAGCCCCATGAGAGCGGCAGCACGACCCCCGGCAGGCCGGGGAGCACCGCGGAGCGCCGTAGGGGCCGGACCCCGGCAGGCGGGGCGAGACGGCGTACCAGGGACGGGCGGCGTCCGGGCTGTGGCCGGGCAGTGGCCGCTAGGCCGGGCAGGACAGTCCGGAAGGGGGAGCTGCCGGGCACTCAGTCGGCGGGGGCGTCCGCGAGGAGGGTGGTGAGGAGGCGTACGGCGCCACGCTTGTGCAGGGGATCGTTGCCGTTGCCGCACTTGGGGGACTGGATGCAAGAGGGACAGCCGGCCTCGCACTCGCAGGAGGCGATCGCCTGGAGCGTGGCGGTGAGCCAGGTGCGGGCGGTGTGGAAGGCGCGCTCGGCGAATCCGGCACCGCCCGGATGGCCGTCGTACACGAAGACCGTCGGCAGCAGGGTGTCCGGGTGGAGCGGTACCGACACGCCGCCGATGTCCCAGCGATCGCAGGTGGCGAAGAGGGGCAGCATGCCGATGGAGGCGTGTTCGGCGGCGTGCAGGGCGCCACCGAGGATCTCCGGGTTGACGCGGGCGGCGTCGAGCTGGTCCTCGGTGACCGTCCACCACACGGCGCGGGTGCGCAGGGTCCGGGGCGGCAGGTCGAGCTTGGTCTCGCCGAGTACCTCGCCGGTGATGAGCTTGCGGCGAAGGAAGGAGACGACCTGGTTGGTGACTTCGACGGAGCCGTAGCAGAGGCGGCCGGGGCCCCACGGGACTTCGATGTCGGTGTCGAGGACGGAGATGGCGGTGGTGTCGCGGGCGGTGGTCGAGTAGGGCGGGACGGCCTCCTCGACGAGGGCGGCGGAGTCGTCCAGGTCCAGCTTGCGTACGAGGTACGTCCGGCCCTGGTGGAGGTGGACCGCGCCCTCGTGGACGGTCGTGTGGGCGGCGGAGGCATCTACGGTGCCGAGGAGCCTGCCGGTGCCCTCCTCGACGACCTGTACGGGGCGTCCGCCCTCGCCGCGGATGTCCGTGAGGTCGGCGGCCCGCTCGCGGCGGGTCCAGTGCCAGGCCTTCGTGCGGCGCCGCAGCAGCTTCGCGGCCTCCAGTTGCGGAAGCAGTTCCGTGGTGGCAGGGCCGAAGAGTTTCACGTCGTCGTCGGTGAGGGGGAGTTCCGCGGCGGCGGCGCAGAGGTGGGGCGCCAGGACGTACGGGTTGTCGGGGTCGAGGACGGTCGACTCGACGGGCTGGTCGAAGAGGGCCTCGGGGTGGTGGACGAGATAGGTGTCGAGCGGGTCGTCCCGGGCGACGAGAATCGCGAGCGCGCCCTGGCCGGAGCGCCCGGCGCGCCCTGCCTGCTGCCAGAGGGAGGCGCGGGTGCCGGGGTAGCCGGCGATGAGGACGGCGTCCAGGCCCGACACGTCGACGCCGAGTTCGAGGGCGGTGGTGGCGGCGAGGCCGAGGAGTTCGCCGGAGTGCAGGGCGCGTTCCAGGGCGCGGCGCTCCTCGGGGAGATATCCGCCCCGGTAGGCGGCGACACGCCGGGCCAGGGAGCGGTCGACCTCGGCGAGGCGTTCCTGGGCGATGACGGAGATCAGTTCGGCGCCGCGCCGGGAGCGTACGAAGGCGACGGAGCGTACGCCCTGGACGGTGAGGTCGGTCAGCAGGTCGGCGGTCTCGGCGGTGGCGGTGCGGCGGACCGGGGCGCCCTTCTCGCCGTGCAGCTCGGTGAGCGGGGGTTCCCAGAGGGCGAAGACGACCTCGCCGCGCGGTGAGGCGTCGTCGGCGACCTCGGTGACGGGCAGCCCGGTGAGGCGCTCGGCGGCGACGGCCGGGTCGGCGGCCGTGGCGGAGGCGAGCAGGAAGACGGGGTCGGAGCCGTAGCGGGCGCACAAGCGGCGCAGGCGCCTGAGGACTTGGGCGACGTGGGAGCCGAAGACACCGCGGTAGGTGTGGCACTCGTCGATGACGACATAGCGCAGCGCGCGCAGGAAGGAGGACCAGCGGGGGTGGGACGGGAGGATCCCGCGGTGCAGCATGTCCGGATTGGTCAGGACGTAATTGGCGTACTGCCGCACCCACTCGCGTTCCTCGACGGGGGTGTCGCCGTCGTACACCGCGGGCCGTACGGCCTTCCCGAGCGGTGCGGCGAGGGCGCGCACGGCGCGGCGCTGGTCTGCCGCCAGAGCCTTGGTGGGGGCCAGGTACAGGGCGGTGGCGCCACGGCCGTTGGCGGCCTCGGAGCCGTCGAGCAGGGCCGAGAGGACGGGGGTGAGATAAGCGAGCGACTTGCCCGACGCGGTGCCGGTGGCGACGACGACGGACTCGCCGTCCAGCGCGTGTTCGGCGGCGCGTGCCTGGTGGGCCCACGGATGCTCGATTCCGGCCGTCTGCACGGCGGCGACCACTTCCGTTCGGATGCGATCGGGCCAGACCGCATAACGAGCCGCACGTGGGGGCAGGTGCTCCGTATGAGTGATGCGTGCAGCCCGGCTCGGCCCCGTGGTCAGCCGGTCAAGGACCGTCTGCGGGGAGACGCGGGCCGGGGTGTCCACAGGGGGCCCTCCGGCAGGGGAAAAGTCGGCCATCGGCACCGAGTGTGTCACTGGCGGGATGGACAATGGTCGGAAGGCGTCGTGCACGCCTGCCGGTAAGTGATTGAATGCCATCGCGGCTGGCGATCCGTCCCGGGGGCGTGGGCCGAGGTGTCCCAAGGGGCGACCGCTCGATAGCAAGGTGCTGGAGGATCCGTGGATCTGTCTCTGTCGACCCGTACCGTCGGCGATCGTACGGTCGTCGAGGTCGGTGGCGAAATCGATGTATATACCGCGCCCAAGCTGCGCGAGCAGTTGGTCGAGTTGGTGAACGACGGCAGTTTCCATCTGGTCGTCGACATGGAGCGCGTGGACTTCCTCGACTCCACCGGACTCGGCGTGCTGGTCGGTGGCCTGAAGCGGGTGCGGGCCCATGAGGGCTCGCTGCGCCTGGTGTGCAACCAGGAGCGCATTCTCAAGATCTTCCGTATCACCGGCCTGACCAAGGTGTTCCCGATCCACACCTCGGTCGAGGAAGCCGTCGCGGCCACCGACTGAGTCGGAGCCCGGCTGCGGCCGGACGGTCCCGGGCCTGGTCCCGGGGTCCCGGGCCGTGGCCCGGAGTAGCAGTACGGCAGGGGGCCGGGCCGGATTCCGGCCGGGCCCCCTGACAGCACGCGCGTATGTCCGAGGGGGATGCATGGCCACCGTTGAACTCCGCTTCAGCGCGCTGCCCGAGCACGTCCGGACCGCCCGCCTGGTGGCGGCCGCGGTGGCGCGCAGGGCTGGGGTGGACGAGGCCGTCCTCGACGAGGTCAGGCTCGCCGTCGGCGAGGCCTGCTCCCGAGCTGTCGGTCTGCATCAAGCCGCCGATGTCCCCGCGCCGGTGCGGGTCGCCCTCGTCGAGGAGGAGAAGCAGTTCTCCATCGAGGTCGGTGACGAGGCTCCGCGTACGGCGCCCGGTGAGCGGGCTCCGGGGGCGGGACCCGGCCGGGGTGAGGAACCCGAGGCCGAGGGTGAGGACGAGATGGGTCTGGCGGTCATCAGCGGGCTCGTGGACGACGTGGAAGTGACCGCCGGGGAGAACGGTGGGTCCATTCGGATGACTTGGCCCACCGCGTCCTAGGCCGCAGCGCTTCCTAGAGCACCCCTGCCCGCCCTTGGGCCCGCCAGGGCGGGCGGTTCCCTGCCTGGTTCCCTGCCTGGTTCCCTGCCCGTCCAGGCCCCCTGGGTGGGCTCTTCTCATGGGGCTTCGCCCCTTGCCCCCTGTCGGCCTTCGGCCTCGTCCTCAAACGCCGGACGGGCTGAGATACCCCGGCCCCGGGAGACACCCCGGCCCCTGAGAGACCCCGGCCCCCCGGGAGAGCCCCCGGCCCCGGGAGAGCCCCCGGCCCCTGAGATACCCCGCCGCGCAGGGGCGGAACCGCACCCCCCGTGCCAAGGGCGGCCCCCACTCGCCCCCGTTCAGCGGGGCCCGAGCACTTGCCCCCGTTCAGCACGGTCTGCAGGGTGCTTTTTAATCTTGTCGTATCAGCGCGGTTCATGCCGGGGGCAATTCTGATCACGCCGGGGACGGGGTGAGAGGTGGCGTCAATGGTTTTGGGGCGTTACCGCTTTCGGGGGCAAAGTTTGGGCGCGATCATTTGCGGACACGCACTCCCGAGCCAATTCCGTTTGCGGCGCACTGTTTTGATCAGGTCCGGCTCCCTACAATCCGTCCACATCTTGAGCTCAGCCCAAGCGTCAAGGAGGACGAATGGCGGGGCTTTCTACCCCTCATCAGCTTGACCACCCCTCAACCCTCGCGGCCGCGGTACTGACGGACGGCAATCGGCTGATCGTGATGGTCATCGCGGCCGTCGCGGTCGCCGCACTCGTACTCGCCTGGGTCCTGGTCCGCCAGGTCCTCGCGGCCGACGAGGGCACCGACAGCATGAAGAAGATCGCGGCGGCGATCCAGGAAGGCGCGAATGCCTATCTGGGACGACAGTTGCGCACCCTTGGCGTATTCGCCACCGTGGTGTTCTTCCTGCTCCTGCTGCTGCCCGCGGACGACTGGAATCAACGGGCAGGGCGCTCGATCTTCTTCTTGATCGGCGCGCTGTTCTCGGCGACCACCGGCTATATCGGCATGTGGCTCGCCGTACGCAGCAATGTGCGCGTGGCGGCCGCCGCGCGGGAAGCGACACCGGCGGAAGGTGAGCCGGAAAAGGATCTCACCGCGGTCTCGCACAAAGCCATGAAGATCGCTTTCCGTACGGGCGGCGTCGTCGGCATGTTCACGGTGGGGCTCGGTCTGCTCGGCGCCTCCTGTGTGGTGCTCGTGTACGCGGCCGACGCGCCGAAGGTCCTGGAGGGCTTCGGCCTCGGGGCCGCTTTGATCGCCATGTTCATGCGTGTCGGAGGCGGCATCTTCACCAAGGCCGCCGACGTCGGCGCCGACCTGGTCGGCAAGGTCGAACAGGGCATTCCGGAGGATGATCCGCGTAATGCCGCGACCATCGCCGACAACGTGGGCGACAACGTCGGCGACTGCGCGGGGATGGCCGCCGACCTCTTCGAGTCGTACGCCGTCACGCTCGTCGCGGCGCTGATCCTCGGCAAGGCGGCGTTCGGCGACGCCGGTCTCGCCTTCCCGCTGATCGTCCCGGCCATCGGTGTGATCACCGCCATGATCGGGATCTTCGCAGTCGCGCCCCGGCGCTCCGACCGCAGCGGCATGACGGCCATCAACCGTGGCTTCTTCATCTCCGCGGCGATCTCGCTCGTGCTCGTCGCCACGGCCGTGCTGATCTACCTTCCGTCCTCGTACGCCGACCTGAACGGCGTCACGGACGCGGCGATCGAGGCCAAGGGCGGTGACCCGCGGGTCCTCGCGGTCGTGGCCGTCGCCATCGGCATCGTCATGGCGGCCCTGATCCAGCAATTGACCGGCTACTTCACCGAGACCAACCGGCGTCCCGTCAGGGACATCGGCAAGACCTCGCTGACGGGACCGGCCACGGTGGTGCTCGCGGGCATCTCGCTCGGTCTGGAATCGGCGGTCTACACCGCGCTGTTGATCGGACTCGGCGTGTACGGGGCGTTCCTGCTCGGCGGTACGTCGATCATGCTCGCGCTGTTCGCGGTCGCCCTCGCGGGCACCGGGCTCCTCACCACCGTGGGTGTCATCGTCGCCATGGACACCTTCGGCCCGGTCTCCGACAACGCCCAGGGCATCGCCGAGATGTCCGGCGATGTCCAGGGCGCGGGCGCGCAGGTCCTCACCGACCTGGACGCCGTCGGCAACACCACCAAGGCCATCACCAAGGGCATCGCCATCGCCACGGCTGTGCTCGCGGCGTCGGCGCTCTTCGGGTCGTACCGCGACGCGATCGCCGAGGCGGCGGACGACGTCGGCCAGAAACTCGGCGACGGCGCACCGATGAACCTGGTCATGGACATCTCGCAGCCCAACAACCTGGTGGGCCTGATCCTCGGCGCCGCGGTCGTCTTCCTCTTCTCGGGGCTCGCGATCAACGCGGTGTCGCGGTCGGCGGGAGCCGTGGTCTACGAAGTGCGGCGGCAGTTCCGCGAGCGCCCCGGAATCATGGACTACACGGAGAAGCCGGAGTACGGGCGTGTCGTCGACATCTGTACGAAGGACGCGTTGCGCGAGCTGACCACGCCGGGTCTGCTCGCCGTGCTCACGCCGATCGCGGTCGGCTTCTCGCTCGGCGTCGGCGCGCTCGGCTCGTTCCTGGCGGGCGCGATCGGCACCGGCACGCTGATGGCGGTGTTCCTCGCCAACTCCGGTGGTGCGTGGGACAACGCCAAGAAGCTCGTCGAGGACGGCCACCACGGCGGCAAGGGCAGCGAAGCCCATGCCGCGACGGTGATCGGCGACACGATCGGCGACCCGTTCAAGGACACCGCGGGCCCGGCCATCAACCCGCTCCTGAAGGTCATGAACCTGGTGGCGCTGCTCATCGCGCCCGCGGTCGTGAAGTTCAGCTACGGCGAGGACAAGAGCGTGGGCATGCGGGTCCTGATCGCCGTGCTGTCCATCGCGGTCATCGTCGGCGCGGTGTACGTGTCCAAGCGGCGCGGGATCGCCGTCGGTGACGAGGGCAACTCGGGGGCGGTCGCCAAGTCGGCCGATCCGGCGGTGGTTTCGTGACGTAGATCTTGGACAGGGGTGGAGGCCGCTACGGCCTCTGGAGGCCGGTTCGGGCGCCCGCCCGGACCGGCCTCGCCCGTGAAGCCCTCGTGAAGCTACCCTGAGCCCCCGTCAGGCCCCGCCTGCCCCCTTCAGCTCCCGGCTGCCCCCGCCAAGCCCCGGCTGCCTCCGTGAGCCTTCTCTCGCCCTCCACTCCTTGATGCAAATGGCTTCAATAGTGGAGGTAACCCACCCCTGGCATGCGGTTGTCCCCCAGTTGGCGTGTAAGTTCCGGGGCCGAGAGCCATGGAAGGGACCAATCCGGTGAACAAGAAGCTCGCGGCCGCACTGTCCGGCGGTGCGGTACTGGTACTGGCGCTGTCGGGATGCAGCAGTGACGACGACGGTGACAAGAAGCTCGACGACTGGGCCAAGAAGGTCTGTGACACGGCCGTGGGGCCGCAGTCGAAGAAGATCGCCGAGGCCAACGCGGCCATCAAGAGGCAGACCGCCGACAACAGTTCGCCGGACGAGGTCAAGAAGACCGACTCCAAGGCGTTCGGGGACATCTCCAGTGCGTACGCCCAGCGCAGCGCCGCCCTCAACAAGGCGGGCGCCCCGCCCACCGACGACGGCGAGAAGAAGCTGAACGACGCCGTGAAGGAGCTCGACGGCCTCTCCAAGTCGTACGCCGACCTGAAGTCGCAGACCGACAAGCTCGACACCAAGGACCAGTCGGCCTTCGCGGACGACCTCGCGAAGATCGCCGAGGAACTGGGCAAGCTCAGCAAGAGCGAGAACACCGCGCAGAAGAAGCTGGAGGCGGGCGACGTCGGCAAGGCCATGCGCGAGCAGGAGAGCTGCAAGAGCTCCACGCCGTCAGCAGGGGCCAAGAGCTGAATCCCTCCGGCAGCCGTTTCACGGCAGCCGGACCCAAGAGCTGACGCCGCCGTCAGGCGGAGCCGCCCCCGGTGCCCTGTGGCGCCGGGGGCGCCGTCGTGGGTGCCGGGGTCACAATTGGGGGGTGAGTAACGCCAGCATGCCCCCGCCCCTGCCCTCGCCCGACCGCGCCGATGTGACCGCACGGCTGCGGGAGGCCTTCCTCGCCGCCGACTTCACCGCCGACGGGCTGCTCGACCTGCTCGGGGCGCCCGCCTACGCCGCGCTGGCCCGCAGTGAGACGGTGCCCGCCCTCCGGGCCACCCGGGGCGACGGCGCGCTGGCGTCGCTCGTACGGCTGTTCCTGCTGCAGGAGACCGTCCCGCACGCGCGCGTGGCCGACGTTCTGCCGGTCGACGCCCTCCTGGAGAGCGGCTGGCTCGTGGCGGACGGGGTCGATGGGGCCACCGGGGCGGCCGGTGCGGGAGGTACCGGTGGTGGCCCCCGCGGCGATGGCACCCGCGGCGGTGGCGATGGCACCCGTGGCGGTGGCGGGCTCAGGGCGACCACCGACGTACGGCCCTACGGCGGGCCGGAGGGCGAGGACTGGTTCATCGTGTCCGACCTCGGGTGCGCGGTCGGCGGTGCCGGTGGCATCGGCAGCCGGGACGAGGGGGTCGTCCTTGGCGTCGGCGGCGCGTCCACGACGCTTTCCGGGATCACGGTACGTACGCCCGTAGCGAGCGCCCTCGACATCGGCACCGGATCCGGTATCCAGGCGCTGCACGCCTCCCGGCACGCGACCCGCGTCACCGCCACCGACCTCAACCCCCGCGCCCTGCACTGCACCCGGCTCACCCTCGCGCTGTCCGGCGTGCCGAACGCGGACCTGCGGCTGGGCTCCCTGTACGAGCCGGTGGGGGAGGCCACGTACGACCTGATCGTGTCCAACCCGCCGTTCGTCATCTCCCCCGGGGCCCGGCTGACGTACCGGGACGGCGGGATGGGCGGGGACGATCTGTGCCGCTCGATCGTTCAGGAGGCGGGGGCACGGCTGAACGAAGGGGGGTACGCGCAGTTCCTCGCCAACTGGCAGCACGTGGAAGGAGAGGAGTGGACCGAGCGGCTCCGCTCCTGGGTGCCGCGCGACTGTGACGCGTGGATCGTGCAGCGCGAGGTGCAGGACGTCACGCAGTACGCCGAGTTGTGGCTCAGGGACGCCGGGGACCACCGCACCGACCCGGCCGAGTACGCGGCGCGGTACGACGCGTGGCTCGACGAGTTCGAGGCCCGCAAGACCCGGGGCGTCGGCTTCGGCTGGATCACCCTGCGCAAGACCGGCGCCGCCGAGCCGTCCGTGACCGTCGAGGAGTGGCCGCACCCCGTCGAGCAGCCGCTCGGCGAGACGGTGCAGGCGTTCTTCGAGCGGCAGGACTATCTTCGCGCGAACGACGACGCCGCGCTGCTCGCCGCGCACTTCAAGCTCGCCGCCGAAGTGGTGCAGGAGCAGGTCGGCCTGCCGGGCGCCGAGGACCCGGAGCACGTCGTGCTGCGCCAGCACCGCGGCATGCGGCGGGCCACCCAGGTGGACACCGTGGGCGCGGGCTTCGCGGGCGTGTGCGACGGCTCGCTGAGCGCCGGCCGGATCCTGGACGCCATCGCCCAGCTCATGGGCGAGGACCCGGTCCTGCTGCGCGATCGCACCCCGGCCCAGATCCGGCTCCTGGTGGAGCAGGGATTCCTGGAGCCGGTGGGGCGGTAGGGGCTGACGGGGTCGGAGGGGCTGACAGGGCTGACAGGGTCGGAGGGGCTGACGGGGTCGGCGGGGTCGGCGGGCGAGCGCGCTCCCGCAGGTGCGCCCTCCCTTGTCGGCGGAGCCTTCCCTCGCCAGGAGAGCCTCCCCTCCCAGGGGGGAGGAATCGGCTCCCAGGGGGGAGAAATCGGCCGCTCCTGGAGGGAAACCAGCCAATATGGGTCTTCCTCGCCGCCCCCCGTTCACCCGGATTTCGTGATTCCGCCGTCCGGGTGTGCCAGCCTCCGCAGCCGGGGCGCCCGACAGGGGCCGCGTACGGACGGCACGGGAGGCCAGGGCATGGAGAGCGGACCAGCGATCTTCGCCGGAACGGTGTTCGCGCTGTTCGGAGCCGGGCTGCTGCTCTGGACGGGCACCCGGGTCGCCCATCGCGCCCCCGTCGCCCACGGTGTGCACTCCGCGGCGGCGGCGACCCTCGCGACCGTGGCGGGATCCGGTGCCCTCGCCCTCGCGGTGTGGTGCTTCACACGACTGTGAGAAGTGACCAGCGGGCAGTACAAAAGGTGTAGCAGTACAAAAGGTGCAGCGGACCGCGCCAGGGTCGTCCCGAGCATGTCAGAGCCCGCCCCTGGCACGTCAGAATCCGTCCCGGGCACGTCAAAGCCCGTCCGGCGATGGAGGACGAGCGCGCGGCGCGATATGCGGCACGCTGGACTGACGCGGTACGGAAAAAAAGTCCCGCACCTACGCTGCTGAAGGCCCAGGGGTCAGCCCGTGCGGCAGGAATGGCGGTAGTCGGGTTACCGTTCGAGTGGCCGTTGCGGGCTTTTCCCGTTTGACACGGGGGCGGGATGTACCGTCACACTCCGCAGCGTCAGCGCAACCGCAAGCGCAGTCACGGCGCCCCACCGGGCGTCGATTACGGCACTGCCGAAGCACCGCAGCGCTGCCACCGAGCGTCGACCGGAGAGAAGAGCGAAGTTGTCCCCGACCAGCGAGACCGCACCTGGCGGCCGCCGACTCGTCATTGTCGAGTCGCCCGCCAAGGCGAAGACGATCAAGGGCTATCTCGGCCCCGGATACGTAGTCGAGGCGAGCGTCGGGCACATCCGTGACCTTCCCAACGGCGCCGCGGAGGTTCCCGAGAAGTACACGGGTGAGGTCCGCCGCCTCGGCGTGGACGTCGAGAACGACTTCCAGCCGATCTATGTCGTCAACGCCGACAAGAAGGCCCAGGTCAAGAAGCTCAAGGACCTCCTGAAGGATTCCGACGAACTCTTCCTCGCCACCGATGAGGACCGCGAGGGCGAAGCCATCGCGTGGCACCTCCTCGAGGTCCTGAAGCCCAAGGTCCCGGTCAAGCGCATGGTGTTCCACGAGATCACCAAGGACGCCATCCAGGGTGCCGTCGCCAACCCGCGCGAGCTCAACAAGCGCATGGTCGACGCCCAGGAGACCCGCCGCATCCTGGACCGCCTGTACGGCTACGAAGTCTCGCCGGTGCTGTGGAAGAAGGTCATGCCGCGGCTCTCGGCGGGCCGGGTGCAGTCCGTGGCGACCCGGCTCGTCGTCGAGCGGGAGCGCGAGCGCATCGCCTTCCGCTCCGCCGAGTACTGGGACCTCACCGGCACCTTCGGCACCGGCCGCCCCGGTGATTCCAGCGACCCCTCGCAGCTCGTCGCCCGTCTCACCACGGTCGACGGCAAGCGCGTCGCACAGGGCCGCGACTTCGACTCCGTCGGGCAGATCAAGAGCCAGAACACCCTGCACCTGGACGAGGCGAACGCCCGCGCGCTCGCCGCCGCCCTGGAGAACACCGACTTCTCCGTACGTTCCGTCGAGTCCAAGCCCTACCGCCGCTCGCCGTACGCGCCCTTCCGTACGACGACGCTGCAGCAGGAGGCCTCGCGCAAGCTGGGCTTCGGCGCGAAGGCGACCATGCAGGTGGCCCAGAAGCTGTATGAGAACGGCTTCATCACCTATATGCGTACGGACTCCACGACCCTGTCGGACACGGCGGTGGCCGCGGCCCGCGCGCAGGTCACCCAGCTCTACGGCAGCGACTACCTGCCCGAGAAGCCCCGTACGTACGCCGGGAAGGTCAAGAACGCGCAGGAGGCGCACGAAGCGATCCGGCCCTCCGGCGACCGCTTCCGTACGCCCGCCGAGACCGGTCTGACCGGTGATCAGTTCCGGCTCTACGAGCTGATCTGGAAGCGGACCGTCGCCTCCCAGATGAAGGACGCGACCGGCAACTCGGTCACGGTCAAGATCGGCGGCCGGGCCGCCGACGGCCGTGACGCCGAGTTCAGCGCTTCCGGCAAGACCATCACCTTCCACGGCTTCCTCAAGGCCTACGTAGAGGGCGCCGACGACCCGAACGCGGAGCTCGACGACCGCGAGCGCAGGCTGCCGCAGGTCGGCGAGGGCGACGCGCTGTCCGCCGAGGAGATGTCGGTCGACGGCCACGCGACCAAGCCGCCGGCCCGCTACACCGAGGCCTCGCTGGTCAAGGAGCTGGAAGAGCGGGAGATCGGCCGCCCGTCGACGTACGCGTCGATCATCGGCACCATCCTCGACCGCGGCTACGTCTTCAAGAAGGGCACGGCCCTCGTACCGTCCTTCCTCTCCTTCGCCGTGGTCAACCTCCTGGAGAAGCACTTCGGGCGGCTCGTCGACTACGACTTCACCGCCAGGATGGAGGACGACCTCGACCGCATCGCGCGCGGCGAGGCGCAGGCCGTGCCGTGGCTGCGGCGGTTCTACTTCGGCGAGGGCGAGCCCTCCGGAGGCGCCGCCGACGCCGGGAACGGCGACGGCGACCACCTGGGCGGCCTGAAGGAACTCGTCACCGACCTGGGCGCCATCGACGCCCGCGAGGTGTCGTCGTTCCCCGTGGACGACGGCATCGTGCTCCGCGTCGGGCGCTACGGCCCCTACATCGAGCGCGGCGAGCGCGACATGGACGGCCACCAGCGCGCCGACATCCCCGACGACCTGGCGCCGGACGAGCTCACCGTCGAGTACGCGGAGGAACTGCTCGCCAAGCCCAGCGGCGACTTCGCGCTCGGCACGGACCCCGAGACCGGCCGCGAGATCATCGCCAAGGACGGGCGGTACGGCCCGTACGTCACCGAGGTGCTGCCCGAGGGCACCCCGAAGACCGGCAAGAACGCGATCAAGCCGCGCACGGCCTCGCTCTTCAAGTCCATGTCCCTGGACACAGTGACCCTCGCGGACGCCCTGAAGCTGATGTCGCTGCCGCGTGTCGTCGGCACGGACGCCGAAGGCGTGGAGATCACCGCGCAGAACGGCCGCTACGGCCCGTATCTGAAGAAGGGCACCGACTCGCGCTCCCTGGAGACCGAGGAGCAGCTCTTCAACATCACGCTCGACGAGGCCCTGGAGATCTACTCCAAGCCGAAGCAGCGCGGCCGTGCCGCCGCGAAGCCGCCGCTGAAGGAGCTCGGCGAGGACCCGGTCAGCGCGAAGCCCGTCGTCGTCAAGGACGGCCGCTTCGGCCCGTACGTGACGGACGGCGAGACGAACGCGACGCTGCGGTCCGGCGACAGCGTCGAGGAGATCACTCCGGAGCGCGGCTTCGAGCTGCTCGCCGAGAAGCGGGCCAAGGCCCCCGCGAAGAAGACCGCCAAGAAGGCGCCCGCCAAGAAGGCGCCGGCTAAGAAGACGGCCGCCACGAAGACCGCGGCCAAGAAAACGACGGCCAAGAAGACGACGGCTTCGACCGCGGCCAAGAAGTCCACCGCCAAGAAGACCACCGCCAAGAAGGCGGCGGCTTCTAAGGCAGCGGCTGAGGACTGAGGACTGAGAACCGAGAATCGAGTTTCCGGCTGCGGCCGGGGGCCGAGAGTGTGATCCGCCGCGTCGGGCCGGGAACGGGTTCCGGCGCGGCGGCGTATGTCCGGGCGGGCCCGCAGGGGTCCAGGTGGCGCCATGGGGATCCGGGTAGGCCTGCCGGGATGCAGGCGGCGCTCTGGGAATCCGGGAGGGCCTGCCGGGATGCAGGCGGCGCCATGGGGATCCGGGCGGGCCTGCCGGGATGCAGGCGGCGCCATGGGGATCCGGGCGGGCGGAGGTGAAGCGTCCAGATAGGCTGGACGGATGACGCGTGCAGAGCAGCCAACCGCCACGTCCCTGGGCCACGACAACGCCTTGCTCGCAGACTCCCGCGAGCGTGCCGTGCGCTCCCTGCTGCGCGTACCGCAGCTCAAGAAGTTGTGGAGCGCGCATCTCGTGGGCAGCGTCGGTGACGCCCTCGCGCTGCTCGTCCTGGTGATGCTCGCGCTGCAAGCGGCCATCGCCGAGGGCGGATTCGGCAACGGCTACCGCGGGGTCGCCATCGCCGTGACCGCGGTCTTCGGAGCGCGCGTTCTCGCCACCCTCCTCTTCGGAGCGGTACTCCTCGGCCCGTTGACCTCCCTCACATCGCCCGACGGCCCCCTGGACCGCCGCTGGACCATGGTGGGCGCGGACGGTGTGCGCGCCGCGCTGCTGATCTGCGCGCCCCTGTGGATCGACTGGACGCCGGACAACGCACTCGCCGTGCTGCTCGTCACCTCCTTCGTGACCGGCGTCGCCGAGCGCTTCTGGACGGTCGCCCGGGAGAGCGCGGCCCCCGCGCTGCTGCCCGCCCCGCCCCTTGAGGGCGCCACGGTCCGCCCACTGCCCGACCACATGGACGCGCTGCGGCGCCTCTCGCTGCGCACCGGGTTCATGGCGCTGCCGCTCGCCGCCGTCGTGCTCGTCGCGGTCAGCCTCGTAGGGATCCTGCTCGGCTCCGGAATCGACTGGTTCGAACAGCACCAGGCCGGACTCGCGTCGTTCCTCGCGGCCGGACTCTTCGCCGCGTCCCTGTCGATCGTGTACGCCATCGAGCTTCCCGGCAGGAACACCCCCCGCGCGCGCAGCCCCCTGGAGGGCCTGCGCAGGCCGCGTACCGGCAGCGGTACCGACAAGGGCCGCACCGGCGCCATCCCGCTGCTCGTGGCCGCCTGCGCCGCCGTCGCCGCGGCGATCGCCGCCGCCGTCGCGGTCGCCGTGCTGCACGCCAAGGACCTCCAGGGCGGCCCCGTCACGTACGGCCTGTTCGTGTTCGCGCTGACCGGTGGCACCCTCGCCGGGATCCGTACGGCGCCCGCCCTCCTGACGTCGCTGTCGCGCCGCCGGCTGCTCGCGCTCGCCATCACCGTCACCGGTGTCGCGCTGCTCGCCGCCGGGCTCGTGCCCGACGTCACGACGGTCCTGCTGATACTGGGCGTCGCCGGTGTGGCCGCAGGTGTCGCCGCCAACGTCGGGCACGCCCTGCTCGACCAGGAGGTCGAGGACTACCGGCGGGCCCGCACCACCGAGCACCTCCAGGCGGTCGTACGGCTGTGCGTGGCGCTCACCGCGCTCGTCGCGCCGCTGCTCGCCGCCGTCATCGGGCCGCACCGGATGGTCAACGGCAAGTTCGTCTTCGACCACGGCGGCGCCTCCTTCACGCTGATGCTGGTCGGCGCGCTGCTCCTGCCCGTGGCCGCGCTGGTCCTGGCCAAGGCCGACGACCGGCAGGGAGTGCCGCTCCGGCACGACCTGCGCGACGCCCTGCGCGGCGGCGACGACCCGGTGCAGACGCCCGCCACCGCCGGTTTCTTCATCGCCCTGGAGGGTGGCGACGGCGCGGGCAAGTCCACGCAGGCGGAGGCGCTCGCGGAGTGGATCCGCGCCAAGGGCCACGAAGTCGTCGTCACGCGCGAGCCGGGCGCCACGCCCGTCGGCAAGCGGCTGCGGTCGATCCTGCTCGACGTCTCGTCGGCCGGTCTCTCGCACCGCGCGGAGGCGCTCCTTTACGCCGCCGACCGCGCGGAGCACGTCGACACCGTCGTACGGCCCGCCCTCGCGCGCGGCGCTGTGGTGGTCTCCGACCGGTACATCGACTCGTCCGTCGCCTACCAGGGCGCGGGCCGCGATCTGTCGCCGACCGAGGTCGCCCGCATCAACCGGTGGGCCACCGGCGGCCTGGTCCCGCACCTCACCGTCCTGCTCGACGTGGCCCCCGAAGCGGCCCGCGAGCGCTTCACCGAGGCGCCCGACCGCCTGGAGTCCGAGCCCGCCGAGTTCCACGCGCGCGTGCGCTCCGGTTTCCTCACTCTGGCCGCCGCCGACCCCGGCCGCTACCTCGTCGTCGACGGCACCCAGGAGCCGGAAGCCGTCACGACGGTCATCCGGCACCGTCTCGATGTCGTACTGCCCCTCTCCGAAGCCGAGGTGAAGGCCCAGGAGGAGGCACGTAAGGCGGCCGAGGAGGAAGCGCGCCGGCGGGCGGAGGAAGAGGCGGCGCGCAAGGCCGAGGAGGAGCGCCTGGAGCGCGAGCGTCAGGAGCAGCTCGCCAAGCTCCGCGCGGAGGAGGAAGAGCGCAAGCGGCGCGAGCTGAAGGAGGCTCAGCGCCGCGAGGCCGAACGCCAGGCCGAGGAGGCCCGGCTGCGCGCCGAGGAGGCGCGCCGCAAGGCCGAGGAGGAGCGCGCCCGGGTCCTCGCCGAGGAGCAGGCCCGCGCCGCCGAGGAGGAGCGGCGCCGCCTCGCGGCCGAGGAGGAGGCCCGGCTGCGCGCCGAGGCCGAGGCCCGGCGCCTGGAGAAGCAGCGCAGGGCGGAGGAGGCGCTGCGGCGTGCCGAGGAGGCTCGGCTGCTTGCGGAGTCGGCTGCGGCGGGGGCTGCGAGTGTGGCGACATCCGGTTCAGGGGGTGGGGGGACCTCCGGTGGGGGGACCTTCGGTTCGGGTGCGTCTGCCGCAGGTGGCGCTGCCTCAGGCGGGACCACCTCTGAGGCGCCCGTCTCCGACGCACCCGTCTCCGACGCACCCGCATCGGGCGGTGTCGCTGAGGCCGTGGGCGGGCCGACCTCGCCCGACAACGAGACGACCCTGAATACGCCGATGGTGAAGCTGCCACAGGTTCCGGGTGCCGCGGACGAGACGGCCGTGCTGCCGCAGGTTCCGGGTGCCGCCGATGAGACGGCCGTGCTGCCGCAGGTCACCGAGGACGGCGCGGCGGACGTGACCGCGGAGCTGCCGCAGGCGACGGTGGCCGGTGCCGCCGACGAGACGACGGTCCTGCGGGCCGTGGGGCACGAGCCCGCCGACCGCCGAACCGGTGAGCACGATGCGCCGCGTGCGCCGAGTGACACGCCGCGTGATGCGCCGCGTGAGGCTCCGGGAGAACGCGCCGAGAACGTGGCGGACAAGGTGCCGCCGGGCTACTTCCGCGACGAGCGGCCGGGACCCGAGCGGCCGGGACCCGAGCGGCCGGGACCCGAGCGGCCGGGACCCGACGACCGTACGCGGGAACTGCCGCAGGTCGACGAGGAGGGCAGGCCGCGGCGGCCGCGCCCCGACTGGGCGGAGGAGACCCCGCTCGACGACCTGCCGTCCCTCGCGGACGAACTCCTTGGCTCGCCCGAGGCCGACGAGCCGGATGAGGGCGGGGGACGAGGCCGCCGGAGCCGGGGTCGCTGAGACGCCACGGCATCGCTGGGACGCCACGGCATCGCCGGGACGCCACGGCGGGTCGCGGCGCCTGAGGTCGACGCAGCCGATGAGGCCTGCTCAGGGCTGGTGTGGGCGGCGTTGTCAGTGGGGTGCCCCACAATGAATTCCGACAGTGCGAACAGAGCGGGACGTGCGCCGAGGGGTGGCGTGCGTCGGTAGGGCAAAGGCGGTGACCCATGCCGGTGTGGGACGACCTGGTGGGCCAGGAGAAGGTGAGCGCGCAGCTCGGCGCCGCCGCCCGAGACGCCGACGCCCTGGTCACCGCCGTCGCGGCGGCGGGCCCGCTGCCCGAATCGTCGAAGATGACGCACGCCTGGCTGTTCACGGGCCCGCCCGGCTCCGGCCGTGCCGACGCGGCCCGTGCCTTCGCGGCGGCGCTGCAGTGCGTGAGCCCGGACCGTGCGCTCGGCGGCGAGCCCGGCTGCGGCTTCTGCGACGGCTGCCACACGAGCCTGATCGGCACCCACGCGGACGTGGAGATCATCCGTACGGACTTGTTGTCGATCGGTGTCAAGGAGACCAGGGAGCTGGTCCGCCGCGCCCAGCTCTCCCCGGCGGTCGGCCGCTGGCAGGTCATCGTCCTGGAGGACGCGGACCGCCTCACGGAAGGCGCGGGGAACGTACTCCTGAAGGCGGTGGAGGAGCCGGCTCCCCGCACCGTCTGGCTGCTCTGCGCGCCCTCGCTGGAGGACGTGCTGCCCACGATCCGCTCGCGCTGCCGCCATCTGACGCTGCGCACCCCGTCGGTGGACGCCGTCGCCGACATGCTCGTCCGGCGTGACGGCATCGAGCCGCCCGCCGCCGCGGCCGCCGCCCGCGCCACCCAGGGGCACATCGGCCGCGCCCGCCGGCTCGCGACCGACGAGCGCGCGCGGGAGCGCAGAGCCGCCGTGCTCAAGTTGCCGCTGCGCGTGGGGGACATCGGCGGCTGTCTGAAGGCGGCGCAGGAGCTGATCGACACGGCGGCGGAGGAGTCCAAGCAGGCCGCCGAGGACGTGGACGTCAAGGAGACCGAGGACCTGAAGGCGGCCCTCGGCGCGGCCCAGGGCGGCCGGATGCCCCGTGGCACGGCGGGCGCGATGAAGGATCTGGAGGACAAGCAGAAGCGCCGCAGAACGCGTACGCAGCGCGACAGCCTGGACCTCGCCCTCATCGACCTGACCGGCGTCTACCGCGACGTCCTGGCCCTGCAGTTGGGCTCCCGCGTCCCGCTCGCGAACACGGAGGTGCAGGACATGCTGGAGCGCCTGGCGCGGGGTACGTCACCGGAGTCCACACTGCGCCGCATAGAGGCGATCGGTGCGTGCCGCACGGCACTGGACCGCAATGTGGCGCCGCTGCTCGCGGTGGAGGCGATGACGGTGGCGCTGCGCGCGGGCTGAAGCGTAGCCGGGCAACCCAGGTGCCCGGGTCGACCAAGTCAACGGGGTCAATGGAGTCAACGGGGTCAATGGAGTCAACGGGGTCAATGGAGTCAACGGGGTCAATGGAGCCAGCGGGGTTGACGGGGTTGACGGGGTTGACCAAGTCACCCATACGAGTACACAAAGCGATCCGACAACTCCATAGAGTTAGTCTCGCGAGATGGAAACCTCCTTCCCCCGAGCCCACCTCAGAGCCTGCGCTCCCGCTCGACGGCTTCGACGGGGCTGTCTGTTCCTGCTGACGGCGGGGCTGCTCATCTCCGGCTGCTCGTCGGCGAGTTCGTCGTCGGACGTCGCGATGGCGGAGCTGCCCCGATCCACTCCGAAGGAACTCACGTCGTACTACGACCAGAAGCTGCGGTGGCGCGAGTGCGGCGTATCCGGCTTCCAGTGCGCGACGATGAAGGCGCCCCTGAACTACGACAAGCCGGACGCGGGCGACGTGAAGCTGGCGGTGTCGCGGAAGCGGGCGACGGGAAAGCCGCGCGGCGGCGACGCGGTGGGGGCCGGTGCGAAGGGCGGGGGCGCCCCGAAGGCAGGTGCCCGCGACAGGAAGGCAGGCAACCAAAGGCTCGGCTCACTCCTGGTGAACCCCGGTGGCCCGGGCGGCTCGGCGATCGGCTACCTCCAGGCGTACGCGGCGCTCGGCTACCCCGAAGCGGTCCGGGCCCGGTACGACATGGTGGCGATCGACCCGCGCGGAGTCGCCCGCAGCGAGCCGGTCACGTGCATGAACGATCGGCAGATGGACACGTACACACAGACGGACATCACGCCGGACGACCGGCGCGAGACGGATCAGTTGGCCGCCTCGTACAAGAAGTTCGCGAAGGGCTGCGCGCAGCGGTCGGGGAAGGTGCTCGGGCACGTTTCCACGGTGGAGACCGCGCGGGACATGGACATTCTGCGGGCGGCGCTCGGCGACGAGAAGCTGACGTATGTCGGGGCGTCGTACGGCACGTTCCTCGGGGCGACGTACGCGGGTCTGTTCCCCGACCGCGTGGGCCGCCTTGTCCTCGACGGCGCCATGGACCCCTCCCTCACCTCGCGCGAGATGAACCGCGACCAGACGGAGGGCTTCGAGACGGCGTTCCAGTCGTTCGCGCGGGACTGCGTACGGGAGAGGGACTGCCCGCTCGGGACGAAGAGCGCGGCGGATGCGGGCAAGCGCCTGAAGAAGTTCTTCGCGACCCTGGACCGCGCGCCGGTCCCGGCGGGCGACGGCCCGGGCGGCGGCGGCCGCAAGCTCGGCGAGGCGCTGGCCACGACGGGTGTGATCGCGGCCATGTACGACGAGGCGGCCTGGCCGGAGCTGCGCGACGCGCTCACCTCCGCCATGAAGGCCAAGGACGGCTCGGCCCTGCTCGCCCTCTCCGACAGCTACTACGAGCGCGACGGCGACGGGACGTACTCGAACCTGATGTTCGCCAACGCCGCCGTGAACTGCCTCGACCTGCCGCCGTCCTTCTCCTCGCCCGACGACGTGCGCAAGTCGCTGCCCGACTTCGAGAAGGCGTCCCCGGTCTTCGGCGAGGGCCTGGCGTGGTCGGCCCTGAACTGCACGTACTGGCCCGTGAAGGCCACCGGCAAGCCGCAGCGCATCGAGGCGAAGGGCGCCGCCCCGATCATCGTCACCGGCACGACCCGCGACCCCGCCACCCCCTACCGCTGGGCCCAGGCCCTCGCGTCCCAGCTCTCCTCGGGCCGCCTCCTGACCTACGAGGGCGACGGCCACACCGCCTACGGCCGCGGCAGCGACTGCGTCGACGCGACGATCAACACGTACCTCCTGAAGGGCCGCGCCCCCAAAACCGACAAGCGCTGCAAATAACCCCAGCTCACACCCCCACCCACCCCCTATGCCACCCGCCGCCGGGGCCACCCGGGGGCTGGTACGGAGCACTCTCGGAAACTGTGTAGACTTGGCGACGTTGCTGATCGCACCATAGGTGCGGACGGCGTGCCGCCTTAGCTCAGATGGCCAGAGCAACGCACTCGTAATGCGTAGGTCTCGGGTTCGAATCCCGAAGGCGGCTCGGATTAACCCCAGGACTCACTCGCCGTGACCTGGGGTTTTTTCATGCGCGGGGCATGCCGAGCCGTAGGACGGGGATGCCGTGGAAGTGCTTACGTGAGCAATGCGTGCGCGGAGCCGCTCGGGGACCTACCTCTTGGGCTTCCGGCGCTTGGCCTTCTCCTTCTTCGCGGCCTTGCGAAGTTCTCGCCGATGCGGAGGCCGGGGGCCATAAACCGCACCAGCTCCTCACGGAGGCCGCCGAGCAACGCGAACTCGATACGGCCCGCCGCCCGGCCCCGGTCTTGATCACGCGCATCCAGCACGTTGGCCGCAACCCCGTACGTAACAGCCGAGCCGAAGCCACCCGCCTCCGCTCGACACAGTCGATACCAGCAGCCAGCAGTACAGCATCGGCCCAGCAGCGTCCCCCGGCACAGTTACCGCTCCGGAGCGAGGGAGCCGCCCTCGGCGGTAGCGGTTGCAGGGGGCAGTCCCTCCATCGCGGCGGCCAGGTCGGCGAGTCGGAGGAGCGGCCCGGTCTGGCGGACAGGAGGCTGCTACTGAGGATCCGGCCACGCCAGCCGAGCAGGTCGATCAGCACGCGGGTGGAGGTCTCCGCGATCACTGCGGTTCGCCCGGTGGCGAAGGCATCCAACACCGGGTCCAGGACCTGGGCGAGAGGGCCAGTGTGGGCTGGCTCCGAAGTTCTGCCGCAGCATTCCGGCGGTCCTGCGGCGGGCGAGATCGGCGTCGTCGATCAGCGCGTCTCGGATGAGGGTGGATCGTCCGCTCGGGAGATGGGTGGGGATGGTGAGCCATTGCTGGCGGCTTGGTGCGTCGATGCCGGCAAGGCGCGCTCGGTGCTGGTAGTCGCGGCGGGCGAACTGCACATCGTCCAGGACGATCCAGTAGTCCGCCCTGAACAGCTTGGCCAGCGTCGTCGGCCTCGGGAACAGATTGGGCTGGTGGATCGCGCACAGCCCGCCGGGAGCAGGCTGCTCACGAGGAGATGAGGCGGCTGGTGAAGCCGGAGCGAATGAGAGATTCGTACGCTGCATGTACGTCCTTGGGGACTTCCTGCTCGATGGCGAATCCGAGCTTCGGATACTCGATGACCCGCTGGAGGTCGCCGGCGAGCATGTCCAGAACGAGCTTCTCGTCCCCGATGCTCTTCAGATAGTCGTCGAACTCCAGCGGCTCCGACGCGCAGAGAAACTCGATGTCGGGCCACAGCTTGCGGGCGGTCGCGAACGATCGTCGTTCCATGTATGGCTTGGAGACCAGCAGCACCGTCGTCGGATGGATGCCGGAGGCGGCGAGGACCTCACGGGAAAGCGTGATGTTCTGTCCGGTGTTTGCCGCGTGGGGCTCCAGCAGAATGGCGTCGGCGGGGACACCGAGGTCGATGGCGTGCTGACGGAAGTGGACTGCCTCCCCGCGAGGGAAGACCTTGGTGGTGGTGGGGCTGTTGCCGCCGGTGAACACCAGGGTCTGGAACAGCCCGGCGCGGTACAGCTCGGCGGAGCGGGTCGCGACGCCGAGGTCGTGGCTGCCCAGTCCGATCGCCACGTCGACGGGGCGCAGCTCGTGCCGCATCTGGTGGTAGTCCCAGATCAGCTTGGCCTGGTGCCACTGGTTCTCGGTGATGCCCTGACGGTCGTTGCGCACGCGTTCTCCCTGGTCACCGTTGCCGGGGCCCGGTCAGCCCCTCGCTCATGGCCTTGACGCCCTCGATGCTGCGCAGTTGGTGCACGAGTCCGTACTGCGCGGCCACCTTGGTGGCCTGGTCGAGGACGAGGATTCCATCATCCTGGGTCGCCGTATCGGAGAGCAGGATGTGGCCATGAGCGGTGTCCAGACGTACGCGTTGCATTGGTGAGTCGGTCGTTCCACTGCTTCGGGCGATGTCGATGAAGTGCAGGGCTTGAGAGAGATCGCCAGCGCCGCGGCGGGCCAGAGCGAGCTTCTGGTGGGCCACCGACCAGTCGTCCGGCTCGGTGAGGTCTTCGAACTCACGGGTCGCTGCCTGCATGACGCGGGTCGCGTAGTCGTGCTCGCCGTCTTTGCTCAGCGCCGTCCCCACCCACAGCCTTGCGCGAGCCCGGTCGCGGCGAGAGAGCCGGTCGTCGACGGCGAGGCTCTCGTAGTTGCGGGCGGCGACTTCCAGCTTGCCGGACATCTCGGTGACGACTGCGAGCGACAGATCGAGCTGGGCGACGCGGCGAGGGATGTCGAGCTGGGTGAAGACCGTCCGGGCACCGGCGTAGGAATGCTGGGCCGAGAGCGGGCCCAGGACAACGCCTTGGTCGCGTTTGAGGTCACCAAGTAAGGCCGTGGAGCGGGCAAAGAGGTACAGGCCCTTCTCGTCCAGTTCATGGGCCTTGAACCGGCCCAGCCACCGAGTGAGAAGGCTGTCGGCGAAGGCGAAGTTCTGCCGGGACAGGGAGACCACGACCCGGTCGAGGTCATCGGCCCATGACTCGTACTCCCACGCTCTGGGGCCGGACGAGGCGACACGTCTGCCGATGGTCGCGACGTTGCCGGCCATTTCCGACAGGAGCGTCTCGAAGCGCAGGTGGACTGCGGCGTCCGCTCGTCCGAGGGCGGTGTCGAGGATGGCCTGGGTATCGGGTCTCGGCTCGGTGGCGGCGAGCTTGCTCTCCCACTTGGACACGGTCGCGACCGCCAGGCCCAGACGCTCGGCGTAGGCCCGCACGCTCAGCCGCAGGGCGAGCCGCAATGCCTTGGCCTCAAGCCCGGTCCAGTGGTGCACGGTCGCCACGCGTCACTCCCTTCCACCAGCCATCGAAGCAGACGCGACGACGCGGGGGGACGGAAGTGGAACGGAAGTGGAACAGGCGGTGATTTGCAGCGAGTTGGTCCGCCGACATGCTCGAAGCGTCACCACGTGTCGAGCCATTGGACGGTCCTGAGCATGGAACCCCTCACGGAACATCGCCTGGTCAGCGGCCCGGTCGTCTACGGTTTCCTGCGGCTGGTACGCGTGCCCCGAGCACGGCAGGACGCGCTGGTCGCCTCGCTGGCCGAGTACTGCCGCAGCCACGAGCTGCAACTGTCCGGCCTCTTCACCGACCGTGTCGCTGCCGGGTCCTCCTCGGCGGCATTCACCGGTCTCCTTGACGTGCTCGCGCTGCCGGACGTCTACGGCGTCGTCGCCCCCGCCATGTCCCACCTGGGCCCGAAGGCCATAGCGGCCGAACGCGGGCGACAGATCGAATCGGCCGGTGGCCGGCTGCTGCTGGTCCGGTGCCCGCGCCCCAAACCCTCAACCGTCTCTCGACGCGCCCCCGTCCACCGCACACGCTCCGGCACCACCCGTGTCGTGGACGCCGAGTCGTGAGGACTATCGCGATGACCAAGACGATCCAGAAGTTGCCCGAATCGGTCAGCGAGGCGCGGGCCTTCACCACCGAGGCCCTGACCATCTGGGGTGTGCTGGACCGAGGCGACGACGTCCGACTCTGCGTCTCCGAACTCGCCACCAACGCCGTGCTCCACGGGACTGATCCCGGCCGCGGCTTTCTCGTCAGACTCGACGCCGATGACGAGGTCGTACGCCTGGAAGTACACGACAGCCGCCGCCAGCACCCCCACCCCCGTCGTCCCGGCGACACGGACACCGCCGGCCGCGGGCTGCTCCTGGTGACCGCACTTGCCGACGGCTGGGGCGTGAAGGACCGCACCCCGTTCGGGAAGATCGTCTGGTCGTGCTTCAAAGCCCCGAGTGGGACGACAACATGAGTGTCGCTCTCACCCCGCCCGGCCCTGATCTGCGCCTACTGGTGTCGCTCGCCGCTTGGACCTGGCAGGGCGCCGGACCGGACGGCCGCGAGATCGCGCACATCCTGATCACGCACACCCCGGCCCTGACTGACGGCGGCACCGTCGTGCCGACCGAGGACCGAATGCGGCGACTGTCCGTGTGTCTCGGTGGCCTGACCGGAGCCCGTGAAGTCATCCCGGATCCGGAGCGCCGCCTACAGCTCGTCGGCGACCGCGTGCTGCTGCATATTCCCGAGGCTTCCCGGCGACTGCAGCTACCCACTCGCCGTTCCTGGACCGAACTGGTCACCCGCACCGGCGAGGCGATTCTCCTCCTCGGTCTTGATCCGCTGCCACAGTCTGCAGACGCTCTTCGCCTCGATGCCTACCTGGACTCCGCCCTCGCAGCCGACCGACTGCTGTTCGGGCGCGTCCAGTTCCCGCCGCCAGGCCCGCGCGCTGATGTCTGCTCGACCTGCGGCGGCAGCGGCACGGACCCGATCTCGGGCCGCGCATGCCCGGACTGTTCCCTGCACTGCCGACTCGAACCGTGAAAGGCACGCCATGCACCAGCTCATCGCTGCCCCTTTCCTTGACGGCCACCTTCTGCTGCGTCCCGGAGCGCGATCCGGAGCCCGCATCCCGGC
Organism: Streptomyces aureocirculatus; assembly: GCF_000720475.1. Taxonomy (GTDB): domain Bacteria; phylum Actinomycetota; class Actinomycetes; order Streptomycetales; family Streptomycetaceae; genus Streptomyces; species Streptomyces aureocirculatus. The sequence goes on along the minus strand of NZ_JOAP01000008.1, from coordinate 41,493 downwards.
CACCCACTACGAGCAACTGCGAGCCGCCGACGGTGCGCAGACCCTGCCTGGCTGGACGGTCGACCTGGCAGCCGAAGCCTGGGGCCTCGATGTCGCCAGCGCCCCGACGACGGACACGGTCCTGATCCGCGAGCCGTCTGCTTACGGATACTGTCGGGCCTCCTGGGAGATCAACCTCGGATGTAATTTCGCCTGCAAGCACTGCTATCTCGGCGAACGGCCCTTCTCCGGCCTCACCTGGGAGAACAAGGTCAAGCTTCTGGACATCATGCGCAAGGCCGGCGTCATCTGGCTCCAGATCACTGGCGGTGAACCGACCATGGACCCGCACTTCCAGAACGCCTACCGGTACGCCTGGCTGGCCGGAATGATGCTCACGATCTCCACCAACGGCTCCCTGCTGTTCCGCCCCGACCTGCTCCAGCTCTTCAGGGAGTGCCCGCCGTACCGCCTCGTCGTCAGCATGTACGGCGCGAGCGAGGAGTCCTTCGACGCGCTCACTCAGCGGCGCGGAGCCTGGAAGGCGTTCCGGCGGGGCATGGACGCCGCCCGCGCCGCAGGGCTGCCACTGCGCATCAACATCGTCGTCACCGAGGACAACGCGAGCGAGGCAGACGCGATGGCCGCGCTCGCCAAGGAGTGGGGCGTGGAACACCACGCGTACACCAACATGACCCCGACGATCTACGGCGGTGGCGAACCCCTCCTCGCCCAGTCCGCAGACCACCTGCGCCAGCGCAAGCCGTTCGCTGGATGCAACGCCGGCCACACGTTCTTCCACGCCGACCCGCACGCCAGGGTCTCGATCTGCAAGGTCGGCCGCGACGACCAGATCGACCTCATGGCCGAAGGCGTCGAAGGACTGCGACGGCTCGGCACGATCGCCGACCACCTGATGCTTCGCACCGGAGGGTGCGAGGGCTGCGCCCTGTCCGGTACCTGCCGGGTCTGCCGTCCCCTGGCCAAGCATTACCAGGAGGCGAAGGCGCCGCTGCACAGCTACTGCCAGCACGGAGACAAGGAGAAGGTGACCTCATGACCGGACCCGTACCGGTGCAGATCCTGACAGGCTCGCCACCCAGTGCGCGCCGCGCAGCGCCCCCGGTGGCCTCGGCCGCCGTGACGCTCGTCGCGGACTTGGACGACGTCGTCGAGAGCGCCGAGTGCTCCTGCGACGCCGGCGACGATAACCCCCACTAATTCCGGCCCGACCGATGTGCTCCGGCCCGTCCCACCGACGGGCCGGAGCACGCTCACGTACAGCGCTAAGGTGCCCGCATGTTCTTCCGCTGGGACTGGCTCCGCCCCGTGCTCACCGCACCGGTCGTGCCCACCCTCGGCCCCGTCCACCCGCACGCCCTGACGGCGGACCTCTTCGAAGCCACCCTCCTCGTGGCCGCCGACCGGCGCTTCCTGCCGTACGACAAGGACCGTCGCTGGGGCAACGAGAAGCAGGAGGTCGTCCTTCCTGGCGACGTGGTCCACCACCCTGACCACACACTCATCCCGACTCTGCTGACGCGCGGCCGACGAGCGGTGAAGGTCTTCGCCTACGGTCACCGGAGCGACGTCCTGTACCAGGCCGCCGAACTCGCAGCGAAGCTCGCGGCCCTTCACGGAGCAGCCTCTGCTCGTGTTATCCGGCCACTGGGCCCGGAGACGACCCATACACATGGCGTCCGCATCCAGCTCAAGGACTTTACGGCGCGGTACTGTCCCCCCTCCGCCGGCCCCGTCCGTCGGCTCGAAGACTGGCCCCTCCCCATCCGCGGCACCTTTACCGCCTTCGCCCAGACGATGGCGGCCGACGGCTTCGCCTTCCTCGACCGTCAGATGAAGACCAAGGGATGCGGCCCAATCCTCGTGGCCGTGGTGGAGGACCGTGTTGTCGGTGCCATCGGCCCCATGGAGATCTGTCCCGACCCCACGGGTGCTGACCAGCTCATGCCGCAATACTTCGCCGTGCACCCAGAGGCTCGCGGGCACGGACTCGGCCGGCACCTGTGGCGGGCGGCCATGCACTGGGGCCAGACTTACGGCGCGGTGTACCAGCTCCTCCAGACCGAAGTCCGGGGAGCCTCGGATCACCTCTGTCGTAGCGAAGGGCTCGCCACGCTGGGTTTTCTCCACGACAGGAGGGTCTGACGCAGGCTTGGCACGTTCCTGCTAACGATCAGGCCGCCAGGTGTCAGTGGGACGCGCTAGCCTGCTCGCGTGATTGCAGGTGCTCTGCCCAGGCTGCACGAGTTAGGCCAGGAGCATGGGCAGCCAAGTGAAGCTACGAGTCTGCTCTCCGACCCGCCGCTGCTGGTCGGCCTACGCGAGCAATACCCCGAAGGCGGCCTTGCTGTCTGCCAGGGTTCGGACCAACTCGGCACATGGCGACCTCACTTGGCACTAGGCTGATCCATCAGTCAGCAGCGCTGCGTGCGTCTTGTGACACTCAGCGCGCTACGGGATTATTGATCTCGGTCAGATGAGCGGGGGTTTCTGGTGGGTGCGTTCGAAGCGGGTGGACAGTGACGGAATTCATTCCCGGCGTTGGCGCCGGGTCTTTGCTGCGGTCTGAGCTGCTTGCCGATGGTCGGTCGACCCGGATAGGTGCGATTCACCAGATCGACTACGGCCAGGCCGTCGTGCTGACTCACGATCGCTGGAAGTTCGACGCCGGTGGTATTCCGCAGTTCTCGTTCCTCCTCGCGACCGCGCAGGACGTCAACGAGCCACACGTCGACGATGACGAGGTGCTGCTTCTGCGCGTGGAGGGCACGTCGCCGCTGTCGCTTGAGCGCGACCTGCACGCAGTGCGCGAGGAGTCCCTGCGAACGGCTCTGTCTAACAACCAGGACCCATCGCCATCCGCCGTGCTCGATGCGGAGCTCGACCCGTTCACCAAGAACCGCGTGTCGTTCACTGGTGTGCGATGCAAGATCCTCGGCACCTTCTACGAAGACGACGTGGATGGGCAGAAGGTGCTGGAGTTCGGTGCCGACGTGGACAACTTCTACGCCACGTCCACGTACCGAGTCCTGAAGCCTATCGGTGACGGCCTCGCGACGATCGCGTCCTACCTCAAACCGACCGGACGCCCGGTGGAACGCGTACGCATCGGCGCGGTGCGGTACTCCGCTACGCGGCGGCGAGCTAAAGCCGCCAAGCAGGCCGACGCCGCAGTCGAAGTCAACATCCGGGACTTCATTGGCAACAAGACCGCCCTGCTCGGCATGACTCGGATGGGCAAGTCGAATACCGCGAAGATCATCATCGCGCGCACGTTCGTGGTCTCCGAACGACAGCGCGCCGCTGGCGGTCACCCCATTGGTCATCTGATTTTCGACCCGCAGGGGGAGTACGCCAACCCAAATGTGCAGGATGATACCGAGATTGCGGCGATCGGTGCGGACCATGTCCGGATCTTCAAGTTCGGTGCGGACGGCACGCAGCCGCACGTTAAGCCTCTCAACATCAACTTCTTTTCTGAGAATCAGATTGACGCAGTCCAAGGGTTGATTTCCGACACTCTTAGCGGCGATGAGTCTGGTTACGTCAAGGACTTCGCGGGTATGTCCTACGCGGATGTTCCAGGAGATCGCTCCGCCACCACGCATGCCCAACGTGCCCGGCTTGTTCTCTATGGCGCGCTGATGCGTGCGGGCTTCGCAGTGCCGACAAATTTTCGCGCGCGAATCAATATCAGCGCCGCTTTTCAGCAGAAGATTGTCGCCGAACTCGGCCGTAACCCGTTTGTGCAAGTCGGGAACAGTGCCAATTTCGTGGCCGTCGCTGCAGCAGACGTAGAGAATGTCGTCGACAAGATTGTGGAGCTGCGCGACGCCGGAGACGCCGACGCGAGCAACTTCGCCAAGGATGTCCGCTGGAAGAGCGTTGAGCCAATTTTCACGACTCGCAGCGGGAACCGCAGCGTCCGAGGCTGGCGAAATCTGAACCCACTGCGCTCGTTTCACAGCCCAGCGACACAGAACGACCCTGCGATCGAGATCTACGAGGAGCTTCTCCGGGGGCGCATTGTGATCGTCGATTTGCATGTCGGGGCCGAAGCTGTGACCAAGGCGCTGAGCGAGTCGATTACGCGTCGACTGCTTTCTAAGCAGACCGAGGTGTTTACCTCTGGGCAGGAACCGCCGCACATTCAGGTGATGCTTGAGGAGGCTCACAACCTGTTCTCGTCGGATCGCTATAAGGATGACCTTGACGTCTGGGTCAAGCTCGCCAAGGAAGCGAGCAAGCTGAATCTCGGCATGACCTACGCCACGCAAGAGGTCTCGGGGGTGGCGCATCAGGTCAAGGCGAATACTGCCAACTGGGTTGTCGCCCATTTGAATAACACGACAGAGGTGCGGGAGCTGGCCAAGTTCTACGACTTCGGGGCGTTCTCGGATGCGATCATCGCCTCCGAGGATCGTGGGTACGTGCGGCTCAAGACACTGTCCTCGCCGTACATTGTTCCTGTCCAGATCGATCGGTACGACATCGCGCTCGTCAACGAAGCACGAGCAGCGGCTGGTGACCCGCCGTTGACGCTGAACGGTACGGCACTCTGATGCCGTACGAGACCGTCGGCGGGGCTCACGAGATCGCCTCGCGGCTGGGGCATTCGGCGGCTGCCATCCGGGCGATCGCGGACCAACGCACCTTCCATGTCCCGGCTGAGGCGATCCAGGACCTGGATTCGATCCGCGAGCGAATCCGTCCGCGGAGCGACTTCGCGGCCCCGCCTGTGCCAGACCGACTCACTGCTGCGCTGGCGATCGATGGTTCACACGTCGTTGAGCAGGTTCGTGACGGCCTGCCATCGGTCCTGTACGGGTTTGCACAGGCCGCCGCAGCGTACGTGGACCTCGGAGTTTTGGAATCGCAGCGGGCCGAGCGGTTTGTCGACCCGTACAAGATCGAGCGTGCGGTCAACACCGCCATCGTGACGCTTGATCTGCCTGTCTCCGGCGCGTACACGCGTGCCGACGCCGACATCGTGACCTCGTGGCGAGAGGTCATCAATGAGCTATTTCGGCAGAAGAAGATCGACGTCAATCGCCTCGACCAGCCGCTACTGGACCTGCTCTTCCTTCTCCACGGCGCTCCCGGTGCGCCAGCGGCTACAGTGCCGGTTAACTGTCCGACGCAGGACTGCAAGAAGGACATTCCTGTGCCGCCCGCTGGTGCCGACTGCGACGCGTGCGGCGTGCACCTTTTCCCCACCGACGTGCTCCGTATACATGAGGAGGTTGGCGAGGAGGGGACGAACCAGTCCGCTCTCGGGCGGCTCATGTCGGTGATCGAGCTGTTGGTGCTGGTCGGGCTGGCGACGCTGCTGTGGGAGCAGTCTCGCCAGAAGGCTCTTCCCACGACGCTGTTCATCGTCGATGGCCCGCTGGCCGTGTTCGGCACACCAGCAAAGCTGCGCGGGCGAGCCCTTGAATACTTCCAAGCGATGGGCAGGGCTACTCCGGGCAACGCGCCATACGTCTGTGGGATTGAGAAGTCCGGAGTTCTGGTCGACTACGCGCGCCAACTGGCCCGGCACGACATTCTCGAACCGGGTGACCTGTTGGTATGCGACGAACAGATCATTGCGCGAGTCGTAAACGCCAACAACGCCCGCGCCTACGGTAAGGAGACATACTGGGGCCGCAAGTTCGTGTATCGCGCGCTTGACGGGCGAGTTGTCGTCCCGACCGTGCCACCACCGATGGGTGCACCGTATGATGCCAACGGCGGCCAAGCCGACCCGGCGGCCTACCCGACGTTGCCTGCAATCCTCGACGTGATCGACCGGACTGGTTCCTCGATGTACATCGACGGCATCATCCCAGTGGCGGCCGCGCACGGGAAGGCCGCGTTCCCGATCGGCGTGGGCACCGATGTGCTCCGCCTCGTAGCCACCAAACGTCTCGGTCTCGACTCGTCTGCTGGACAAGCGGCTCCGGTACGGTTTACCCCATGATCGAGAATGTGGCTGTGCCGCCGGCCGCCCCCCTCTGTGATGCTCACGCTGCACATGTTGCTGCGCCCGCAATCCCGACGCACATTCTCGACAACCCCCGCCCACTCGTTTCACCCCTCGGTATCGTTGACCACGCGCTCATGATGAGCAGGTACCAGTCACCCCTGCGCTATCCAGGAGCAAAGTCATCCCTCGCGCCGGTGATCGCCCGAATCCTGGATGCCGCCAAGGGGTCGAGGGCCGTTCCGGAAATCAACCTCCTGGTCGAGCCTTTCGCCGGCGGAGCGTCAGCGTCCTTGCGACTAGTTGGCCAAGGGCTCGTCGACCGAGTGCTGCTCGCTGACGTGGATCCCTTGGTGACTGCCTTCTGGCAGACCGCGGCCGCCGATACTGAGGCGCTGATCGACCGTATGCATGACGAGTGGACCCGATACGTCAAGCCGGGTGGAGTAACCGCTGTCGATCGGTGGGACTATTGGCGTTCCTGGGTGCCCACTCGCAAAGCAAAGCCTGCCACGGTCCGACTGGACCTCGCGACACAGTGCCTATTCCTAAACCGCACAACGTTTTCTGGAATCCTTCACGGTAAGGCAGGCCCGATCGGCGGGCGCAAGCAAGCAAGCCCGTACGGCATCGGATGCCGGTGGAATCCGGAAGCTATAGAGGAACGACTTCGATATGTCGGTCACCTTTACGAAGTCGGCCGAATCGTCGATGTCTGGCACAAGGACTGGCAACAGACACTCGATGACGTGCCCAGCTATTATCCGCAGTTGATCCCGTCTCGCGTTGTTGCTTACCTCGACCCGCCCTACATCGAAAAAGCCTCGCACTTGTACCGAACCTCTTTCGACCCTAGAGGTGGATACGGTGGCAACAGGGCTGGCAAGGCGGGGTCGGATGACCACATGCTCCACATGCAGCTCGCCGGATATCTGCGTACCAAGGCGCAGTTCCGCTGGCTGCTCAGCTACGACAACAACCCAATGCTGACCGAGAGCACTTGGCTCTATGCGCACACTCGCATGGCACCTAGCCGCGTGGACCGAGAGATGCTCGGCGTACGCTCGTGGCCCTTGACTAAACGGTTGGTGAAGACGCGCTACAGCGCTAGTGGTAAGACGGGCAAGCGCAATGCCGATGAACTCCTCATCACGACCCTTCCGCCATCCACTGTCCCCGTAGATCACCAACTGCGCGAGCTGCCTTGATTGCGCCGCTGGGTTGACGGTTGCCACGCGCGGCTTTGGCGGGCTCGAAGCGGTCAAGAGTGGCCAGCCTGCGTGAGCGATGCGTGAGCGGATGGGGCGGCACCGTCTGGATTAGGCATCATACCGATCGGGGCTGCACGTCTCTGACCTGGTAAGATGGGATTCGGCGTCACCGCCCGGTAGTAGCCGGGGTGATCTTGCAGGCCCTCGTAATGCGTAGGTCTCGGGTTCGAATCCCGAAGGCGGCTCGGATTAACCCCAGGACTCACTCGCCGTGACCTGGGGTTTTTTCATGTCTGCGGCGTGTGGGAGCGCACGGCTGAGGTGCCGTGGAGGGGCTTTTGTGAGCTATGAGTGAGCGGAGGACTGCCTATCTGATCGCCGAACGCGACAATGCAGATCCCGAACGACCGTCACGACTTGGTGCCGCCGGCTACGGCCCCGACGCGGTCGCCCTGGCACAGAATCTGGCGCCCGCATCACTGAATGGAGTGTCGCCCGCGCCGCTGTATCGCACATGACTTCCATCCGGCTGGCGCCCCAGACAGCGAACTACCGAAGGGACACGTCATCGGCAAGATGGATAGCCACACCGTCCTGTCCTTCAGCAGGATGAACGTCTAGGCACCCTAAGCGACATTTTTCGGTGAGCTCCGGACTGCCTTCCACCGATTGTCGTCCGCCTCGCGGTCGAGACGCGCGATCTCGGGGTCGCCCTCGAAGTCGTCTTGCATGATGTCCTCTGCATGCTTGACCACATGCTCCAACCGGTTGACGAAGCCTCGCATCTCCTCCAGCGCGCTCCGTGCCTCGGCCGGACTCAACTCGCCCAAGTGGAGGCCGTAGCCCAGCCACCATCAGGTTGTGGAAGGCGTCAAGTTCGGGGCTGCAGAGTCCGACGGCATTGGCCTCGGCGTGGTTCTGTTCCAGTTGGAGGGTTATGCGAGCGGCGTCTGCATCCGACTTTTCGCTGCGCGGTGTGTCCTTGGCGGTGCTGGTGACGGGTTGCGAGGCGAGAGGAGCGAGGCACCTGTCGTCGGTTGTGGCATTCGGGTCCGAGAGGCTCATGGAGACTGATTCCTCCTTGGGGTTGCGTACGCCTTTCTTGTCGGTTTAGTCACGCTGGCGGAAACGGTCGAGAGGTGTTGCTCTCGTTCGAGTAGCGCTACCTCGGACTTCAGTTGAGGCCTGCCGGGGAAGCGTGAAACGCAGTCTTTCGTCGACCCAGGTCGCCGGAGAAGCAGGGCCGCCGGCTGCGTGAGCGATGCGTGAGTTCGAATCCAGAAGGCGGCTCACTTGAACCCCGGGTCGGATCCGTTCCGGCCTGGGGTTTTTCCGTTCGGTGGAGGCGTCGGCGGGGGGGGGGGGGGGGGGGGGGGGCCCCCCAAATTTCGGGGGGTTTTTTGGGGCCCCTGGCGGGGGGGGGGGGGGGGCGGCCGGGGGGGGGCGGCGGTGCACATGGGCGGTCGCGGCGGCCCGTAGCGCGTTATGGGCCTCCCGTGTGCGCTCCCGCCCGGCTGCCAGGGCGGTTTCGACGTGCTCGGCGAAGCGGCCTTCAGCGGCCTGGCCGACGTCGATGTGACTCAGCTCGACCGCTGCCCAGAGCGCTGCCGAAGCAGCTTGGACAAGCTGTGGATCGGCCGTGACGAGGCTGAGTCTGTCGAAGGCCCTGGTGATCTCGGATCGGGCTCGATAGCGAGCGGTGCGTGTCTCTCGGTTGTCCTGCTCGCCCTCCCGAATGTCGGCGATCAGAAGCCAATGCGCCTCCCGGTACGTCATCACCGCGCCGAGCAACTGTTGAACGGCATCGGCGATCAGTTGGCGCTGCTGTTCTCTGCGTGCTCGGCGCTCGGTAAGAACCTGCGTAGCGCCGGCCAGCGCCACGCCGCCCAGTGTGCCAAGGACGGCAATGACGGTCCCCCACATGCGTCCCCCTGAGTCTCCATAGGCTTTTGAGTTCCAGGGACGCAGTCTGACGTAGCCACCTGAGGCTGCATGCCGAGCCGCATCCAGGGTTAGCCGCCAGGTGGCATGGCGGGAAGCGTCCGGGCGACGTGCTCAGGGTTCAGAGGCCAGAGCTCACGGCCGCCCCGCAGTCGGCTCCGCCGTGGTAGGGGAGAGCTGGCGTTCGAAGAAGGTTTCCAGGGAGACCGTCGCCTGGGTGCCGCTCACGCCGTCGATGGCGTAGATCCGGCGCAGGACGTCCTGGAGTTGCTCGGTCGTCGGGGTTCTGACCTTCAGGAGGAGTGAGGCGGCGCCCGCGATGATGTGGGCCTCCAGGACTTCGGGGATGGCGGCGAAGGCGTTCGCGGAGTCGCCCATCCAGGACGTGGAGTCGACCATCACGTAGGCGAGGAAGGCGCCGCCGATGGCCGTGGGGTCGACCTCGGCCGTGGTGCGGCGGATCACGCCGCTCTCGCGGAGCTTCCGTACGCGCTCGTGGGCCGCGCCCGGCGAGAGGCCGACGGTCCGGCCCAGTGCGGCGTAGGACTGCGTGGCGTCCTCCTGGAGCTGCGCCAGTAGGGCGCGATCTATGTGATCCACGACTCTCCGTTCGGGGTGTTCTTGTTCTGAGCATAGTTCATCCTGCAAAGTGCTCGATATGCAGAATCCTGTTCGGTCCGGTTGGTGAGGAGTGGGTGTGGCGTGAGCAGTGAGCCTGGTGGGTTGTACGAGGCGTTCGACGAGCGGTTCCGTACGGGGAGGTGCATGAACGGCGACGATCGGGTCGAGGTGCTGTACAGCGGGTGCCGGTGGGCCGAAGGGCCCGTCTATGTGCCTGCGTGGCGGCAGGTGGTGTGGAGCGACATTCCCAATGACCGGATGTTGCGGTGGGACGAGGAGAGCGGGGACGTCAGCGTCTTCCGGCGGGCGCCGGGCACTCCAACGGCAACACCCTCGACCGGCAAGGCCGGTTGGTGAGTTGCGAGCAAGGAAATCGGCGGGTCACCAGGACCGAACACGACGGGTCGATCACCGTGCTCGCCGATCGATGGCAGGGCAAGCGGCTCAACAGCCCCAACGACGCCGCCGTGAAGTCCGACGGGTCCGTGTGGTTCTCCGATCCTGACTTCGGTATCACCAGTGACTACGAGGGGTACCGGGCGGAGAGTGAGATCGGGCGGAATTGTGTGTACCGGGTTGATCCCGGGGGCGCGGGCGGCGGTGGGGACGTTCGCGTCGTCGCCGACAGTCTCGGGGCGCCCAACGGTCTTGTCTTCTCGGACGACGAACGGCAGTTGTTCGTTTCCGATACCCGGGACGGCGTCATCCGGGTATTCGATGTGCGGGAGGACGGGTCCTTGTCGGACGGGCGGGTTTTCGCCGAGGCCGCAGGCCGGCCGCGGGCCCGGTTCGACAATCTTCGGTTCGACGACGAAGGGCGGCTCTGGGTCGCCGCCATGGATGACGGCGTGCACTGTTACGACCCCGACGGCACCCTGATCGGGCGGCTCGTCATCCCTGAGACCGTCGCCAATATCGCCTGGGGCGGCGGCAAGCGCAATCGGCTCTTCATCGCCGCGCAGAGCAGTCTTTATTCGGTGGTCATGGGGGTCACGGGGACTCATCCGACCGGGGCCGGGAGGCGGGGGAGGCCCAGCCAGTAGGGCCCCAAGGGCCCGGCCCGCTCACACCCGCTGCTCCGGTTCGTAGTACTCCGTGAACAGCTTGCCCACCAACTCCCCACGGCTCGACACATTCAGCTTGGCGAAGATCGCCTTGATGTGGTCGCGGACCGTGTGCGGGGACAGGTGGAGTTCCTCCGCTATGCGGCCGGTGGGCAGACCGCGGGCCACGCGCCGGGTCACTTCCAGTTCGCGGTCGGAGAGCTCGTACGCCTGGACGATCAGAGGGGTGACCTCGGAGACCGGGGCGCGTTCGATGACCACCGCGGAGACGCCGAGTCTGCCCTCGCCCTCGCGCAGGCAGGAGGCGTGGCAGATCAGCCAGTGGCCGGTGCGGCTGCGCATCCGGATGCGGGCCGTGCCGTGCTCGCGCTCCTCGGCTATCGCCCGCGCCCGCATCGCCGTGTTGTGCACCCACAAGGGGATGCGGATGCCCAGGCCCGTGACCGCGGTGGGACCCTCGGGCATCTCCTCCAAGTGCCGCCTCGCCTCGTCGTTCGCCGAGATCAGGGCGCCGTCCGTGCCGAAGAGGAGCAGGCCCGTGCCGGACAGGCCCTCGGTGGCGCGATCGGGGCGCTGTTTGGCGTACGAGCGGAGCCTGCGCGCGATCGGAGTCGCGAGGCCCTCGATGAAACGGCGCTCCACCGCGCTGAACGGTGGCCTGCCCGCCAGCCGGAACAAGCTCACGTACCCGTGCGGCCGCCCGTCGACGCGCAGCACCGCACGCAACTCGTCGTGCACCCCGCGCGGCGCCAGGAAGCCCTTGTAGAGAGTCGAGCGGTTCAGCTCGCCGCCCGTGCTCTCCCACAGGCCGGCCACCGGCACCGGCGCCCGCACGAGGTCGCGGAACAGGTTGATCTTCTCGCCGAACAGTTCGTACTGCCAGTACACGGCGCAACTGCGGTCGTCGATGTTCTCCGCGACGATCGGCGACGTCATCATGCCCGTCTCCGGGTCCGTCGCACGCCAGACCGCAGCGTCGTACGGGACCGCCGTGCGCAACTGCGCCGCCAGGGTGCTGAACAGGGTCTGCGCGGACTCGGCGCGGCCCACACGTGAGATGAGTTCCTCGCGACCGATCACAGTGGACATGCTCCGGAGCTCCGTTCCGGGGTCGCCTGCGGATGCGTCCACCGTACGCCATTCGGTCATTCCCGGCCGGGTCCGTCACCCCGGCCGCCCGCGCCGACGCCCGCCAACACCCCCTTGTCTCACCACACTTCGTCCGGCAGCCACTGCGTCTGGCGTTCCGCTTCGGCAAGGACGGGCGCGTAGTCGAGCACATCCGCCGTCGGCATCTGCGGACCCACGTACACCGGATCGAGCCGGACGTCGTCGATCCCCAGCGGGCGCAGGAGTGCCCGCAGGGCCGGAGCGGACAGCCTGGTCCAGCGCTGGGTCTCGCCGAGCGCCGCGTACAGCAGGCCCTCCGCGGTGAAGGCGAGGCCGACCCGCCGCTGCCCCGCGCCCGGCCGGGCCGTCCGCACGGCGAACGCCCCGGCCGGGTTCGGCCGCACGGGGACGTAGAGGAGCCCGCCCGCCGGGCTTCCCCCACTCACGCCCCCCTCACTCACGCTCCCCTCACTCACGCCCCCCTCGCTCCCGCCTCCCCCACTCACGCCGCGCCTCCCCGCGTCCGCCTCACCGGCCTCACCCACTACGTCTCGAGGCAGAACTCGGTCAGCGGGTAGCCGACGTGCCGGTCCTCGGTCGGGAGGTGTCCGAGCACCTTGTCGCCGGGCTTGAGTTCGGTGCTGTTGAGGACCTTGGCGCCCGGGCCGAGTACCCGTACGTGCCAGTCGTCCTGGAGGATCAGGTTGGCCTCCCGGCCGTCGGGGGCGACGGCGTTCACCGAGATCAGCGGGCGGGTCTCGATCTTGACGCGGCCGACGGTGACGAGCCGGGTGCGGCCCTCGGTGTCGACGGCGACGATCTTGCTGCCGGCCTTCAGCTCGCTGAGGTAGTTGGTGCGGCCGTTCTGGGACATCGTGTACGAGTGAATGGCGCCCGCGTTCACGCGGAACGGGCGGGTCGGCATGTACGGCAGCGGGTGCGTCTCGCTGACGCACAGCACCATGCCCTTGGAGTGCGAACCGACCAGGATGCCCTCGTCCTTGCGGAAGTAGGTGCAGGTGTCGACGCAGGCGCGCTCGCCCATGCCGACGTGCTCGGTGGAGACGACCTCCAGTTCCACCAGGCTCAGGTCCGGGGTCTCGGCCTCCACCACGGCCTTCAGGGCGGCCGCGTCGCCGACTTTGCGCGGCGCCATCATGACGCCGTCGGAGCCGAGTTCGAGCACACCGAAGATGATGTCGGCCTCCTCGACGTCCGCGGCCACCGTGATCAGGCTGCCCGGCGAACCCGTGGACGCCGCGATCACGATCTCCAGCGGGATCTTGGTGGGGTCGCGGAAGAGCAGCAGGCTCCACCGCTCCGTACGGGCCGACTGGCAGGCGTCCTCCAGGGTCGGCGCGTCGATGATCTCCACGAACCGGCCGAACTCCACCTCGGGGTGGGCGAGCGCCAGCTCGGCGGGGGTCACGGCGTGGAACGCCGGGTCCACGATGACCACGGTCGCCTCGCCGAAGTCCTCGGGCAGCGCACGCCCGCGCGGGAACAGCACTTTCTTGACCGTCGGGGGCAGGCCCGCGAGGTCGGCGGGATCCGCGGCGACGATGCCGTCGAGCCGGTGGTGCAGGGCCTCCTGGACGATGGCGTTCTTGGCCTCGCCGAGGTCCCGGATGTCCAGCCAACTGAGCTTCATGGGGTTGGGCTCCTAAGTTCACTTGGGGTGAGTGCCGCGCGGCGCGGCGCGGGGGAGAGGGGTGAGACGGCGAGGAGGTCAGGCACCGTGAATGAGGTCGGCCAGCTTCCCCGCCATCGCCCCCGGATCCGGCGCCTCGAAGACGTTCCGGCCCATCGCCACGCCCGCCACGCCCGAGTTCAGGGCCTCCGTGACATGGGCGAGTACCTGGCCCTCGTCGTCGTTGCGGGGGCCGCCGACCGTGACGACGGGCACGGGCGCGCAGGCCACGATCTCCTTCATCCGGTCGACGGAACCGACGTAGGGTGTCTTCACCAGGTCGGCCCCGAGGTCGGCGGCGACCGTCACCGCGTGCTGGACGAGGGCCGGGTCGCGCGGGTTGCTGATCTTCGGGCCGCGGGGGTACATCATCGCGAGCAGCGGGACGTTCCACCGGTCGCAGGCGTCGGCGACGGCGGCCAGGTCGGAGATCTGCCGCTGCTCGCCGTCCGAGCCCAGATTGACGTGCACGCTCACCGCGTCCGCGCCCAGGCGCAGGCTCTCCTCCACGCCGCCGACCAGGTACTTGGCGTCGGGGTCGGGGGCGAGCACGGTGCTCGCGCTCAGGTGGACGATGAGTGAGGTGGAGCCGAACCACTGCGGGTCGATGTGCCTCAGGGCGCCCTTGTGCAGCACGATCGCGTCCACCCTGTTGGTGGCGAGCCGCCCCACCAGCGCGTCGATGCCCGCGCCGCCGGTGACAGGGCCCTGGGTCACCGAATGGTCGAGCGGCACGATCAGCAGCCGTTCGGAATCGTTTCGGTAGAGGCGTCGCAGGCGGAGTCGCCTGCCGAACGCACCGTTGGAGATCATGGGGTTTCCGCTCCCTCCGTGCCTTTTCTGGGGCCAACTCTCGGCGGGGCGCGCATTCTTGCTGTCTCGTACGGATATCGGGCGCGGACGGGCAGGGATATCGGTGGGAAACACCGGCTCCCAAGACTCTTGGGAAACCGGCGAGAAAGGTGTCCACCAGTGACGATCACCACCATTGACGGCCATGAACTGACCATCGGCCAGGTCAAGGCCACTGCGTCCCGCGCGGGGTCCGAATTCTCGATCTCCGAGGACGCGTTGAAGGCGATGCACGCGTCCCGGAACCTCAAGCTGGAGATCCTGCTGACCGGCAAACCCATCTACGGCGTGACGACGGGATTCGGCGACAGCGTCATCCGGCAGATCTCACCGGAGAAGACCGCACGGCTGCAGAGCGAACTGATCCGCTACCACCTGAACGGGACCGGGCCGCTGGCCTCCGACGAGGTCGTGCGCGCCACCCTGCTGATCCGCGCCAACTGCCTCGCCCGGGGCAACTCCGGTGTCAGCACCCCGGTCGTGGAGCGGCTCCTGGACTTCCTTCAGCACGACGTCCTGCCGACCATTCCCGAGCGCGGCTCGGTCGGCGCCAGCGGGGACCTCGTACCGCTGTGCTATCTCGCGTACGCGCTGACGGGCGAGGGCAAGGTGCGCCACCGCGGGGAGGTGCGGGACGCCGCGGACGTGCTCGCCGAGCTGGGGCTCGAACCCGTGCAACTGGAGTCCAAGGACGGGCTCGCGCTGATCAACGGTACGTCGTTCAGCGCCGCGCTCGCCTCCCTGAACACCGAGGAGGCCGCGGAGCTCGCCGCGGTGGCCGACATCTGCACCGCTCTCGCCAGCGAGGGCATGCTCGGCAACCGCGGCCACTACGCGCCGTTCATCCACGACGAGAAGCCGCACGACGGGCAGCGCGCGAGCGCCGGGTTCATCCACGACCTGCTCGACGGGTCCGCCCTTTCCATGACCCACGACCAGGTCGTCGACCTCAACGACCCGCTTGACGGGCGCCACTTCCAGAAGCTCACCCGCTCCATCCAGGACCGCTACTCGCTGCGCTGCGCCCCGCATGTCACGGGCGTCCTGCGGGACCTGCTCGACTGGACCCGCAAGTGGCTGACGGTGGAGATCAACTCCTCCAGCGACAACCCGCTGTTCGACCCGTCCACGGGCCGGGTGTACAGCGGCGGCAACTTCTACGGCGGCCATGTCGTCACCGCCATGGACGCCCTGAAGACGGCCGTCGCCGGCATCGCCGACCTGCTCGACCGGCAGCTCGCGCTGCTCGTGGACGAGAAGTTCAACAACGGGCTCACCCCGAACCTGATCGCCCCGGTCGCCGACGACGACACCGAGGCCGGGCTCCAGCACGGGTTCAAGGGCATGCAGATCGCGTGCTCGGCGCTCACCGCGGAGGCGCTGAAGAGCGCCGGGCCCGTCAGCACGTTCTCGCGCTCGACGGAGGCGCACAACCAGGACAAGGTCAGCATGGCCCCGATCGCGGCGCGGGACGCCCGCACCATTATCGAGCTGACCCGTGAGGTCGCGGCCATCCACCTCATCGCCGCCTGCCAGGCCGTCGAGCTGCGCGGTCTTGAGGAGATGAGCCCGCGTACCCGGGCTGTGCACGACCTCGTCCGGGAGAAGGTGCCCTTCGCCGCCAAGGACCGCCAGATGGACGGGGACATCGCCGCCGTCGTCTCGCTGATCACCTCGGGCGCGGTCGCCGCGGCCGCACGGACGGAGGCCCTGGTGTGACCGTCTCCGTCAGCACCGGAACGAACGGCAGCGGGACCGGCGCCGCGCACGCCCCCGCGCACACCCCGAGGACCGGGAGCACCCTGCCCGCCCTCGGCGACTGGACCACCTTCGACGGGCTGCGCGCGCTCCAGGAGGAGCGGGTCGGGCCCATGCTCCGCGGGGCCGCGAACTCCCCCTTCTACGCGGCGCGCCTCGACGGCGCGCGGACCCTGTCCGACGTCGGGCTCACCAGCAAGGCCGACCTGCGGGCCAGTTATCCGTTCGGGATGCTCGGGGTGCCCAAGGAACGCCTCGCCACCTACCACGAGTCCAGTGGCAGTACGGGCAATCCGACCCCCGCCTACTTCACGGAGGCGGAGTGGACGGACCTCGCCGACCGGTTCGTCCGCAAGACCGTGGGGATCGGTCCTGCGGACACCCTGCTCGTCCGCATCCCGTACGGGCTCGTCCTCGCCGGGCACATGGCCCACTGGGCCGCCATGCGCAGCGGCGCGACCGTCGTTCCCGGCGACTGCCGTTCGCTCGCGGTCCCCTATCCGCGGGTGGTACGGGTCCTTCGTGACCTGGAGGTGACGCTGACCTGGTCGACGCCGAGCGAGAGCCTGCTCTGGGTCGCCGCCGCGCGGGCCGCGGGCCACGGCGTGGATCCCTTCCCCGCGCTGCGGGCGCTGTACGTGGCGGGCGAGCCGCTCAGCGGGGCGCGCCGCCGCCGGATCGAGGAGATCCTCAAGGCCCCGGTCATCGAGGAGTACGGCTGCACCGAGGTCGGGCCGCTGGCCAGCGACTGTGTGCACGGCCGGATGCACTTCTGGGCGGACCGGGTGCTGCCGGAGGTGTACGACCCGCAGAGCGGGGACATCACCGCCGAGGGCACCGGGCAGCTCGTCATCACCCCGCTGTACCGCGAGGCGATGCCGCTCCTTCGCTACAACCTGGAAGACCTGGTGGAGTTGCGGTACGGGGACTGCCCGTGCGGTTGGAAACTGCCGACGGTACGGGTGCTCGGGCGGCTCGGCCAGGGGTACACCGTCGACGCGAAGCGGCTCGGGCAGGTCCAGGTGGAGGAGCTCGTCTACCGCCTTCCGGCGGCGTACGGCGTGCTGTTCTGGCGGGCCAGGGCGGAGGTCGACCGGCTCGTCGTGCAGATCGAGGTGCCCGGTGCCGGGGGTGGCGGGCGGGCTGCCGCGCTTCTCGCCGAGATGGTCTCGGGGGAGTTGGGGGTGCGGTGCGAGGTGGGCGTCGTGCCCGAGGGGACGCTCGTGCCGCGCGGTCTCCTGGCGCAGCGCCTTGACGCGATGAAGCCGCGGCGGCTGTTCGGGCCCGAGGAGGACTGGGACAACGCCGTTGTCAGGGGCTGACCCCCCTGGCGGGGCGCACACCCTCCGGGGGGTGCTTTTTGGGGGCGCGGGGAACTGCGCGGCCAGCCCAAAAGCACCCGCAGTCGCGTCTGCGAGGTGACGTGGCAGATGCGTCTGCGGCTTGTTGTGCGCTGAGCGCGCAGTTCCCCGCGCCCCTGGCGGGGCGTGCACCCTGCGGGGGGTGTTTTTTAGGGGCGCGGGGAACTGCGCGGCCAGCCACTACGCACGCGCAGTCGCGTCTGCGAGGTGACGTGGCAGACGCGTCTGCGGCTTGTCGTGCGCTGAGCGCGCAGTTCCCCGCGCCCCTGGCGGGGCGCAGCCCCGGTGGTCGCCGGGGCTCCGGTTAATGCCTCAAACGAGGGATGTCGCCGGTAGGCCCGCCCTTGGCAGAGTCCGGAGCGTCTCGGCACAGAGGTTCGGGTCCTGGGAGGGCTGGCGATGGCGAGGAGCGAGGGCACCGTGCGCCCGGTGGTGGCGGGCTTCTCCGGGTCACCGGGGGAGGAGCCGGAGGGCGCGTACGCCGACGAGCCGGCCGGGCGGCTCGGAGGAGGGCGGGGGCTGCGGCGCGGGCAGGACGACTTCGCTCTGGAACTCGACGGGTTCAACCTGATCACCGAGCACGACCCGGACCTGATCGCGGTGGTGGCCGACGCCGCCGACGTACGCGAGGCCGTGTCGTACGCCGCCGCCCGGCAACTTCCGATCGCCGTCCAGGCCACCGGCCACGGCCCGTCCAACGCCGCCGACCGCGGTCTCCTGATCAGCACCCGCAGGCTGCGGGGCGTGACGATCGACCCGCTCGCCCGGTCGGCGCGGACCGAGGGCGGCGTCCAGTGGTACGAGGTCGTCCAGGCGGCCGCGGAGTACGGCCTCGCCCCGCTCAGCGGATCGTCGACGCTCACCGGCGTGACGGGGTACACCCTCGGCGGCGGCCTGGGGCTCATGGCCCGCAGATACGGCTACGCGGCGGACCTCGTCACCGCCGTCGAGGTCGTCACCGCCGACGGCCAGGCGCACCGGGCCACCGCGGACCGCGACCCCGACCTGTTCTGGGCGCTGCGCGGCGGCACCGGCAACTTCGGCGTGGTGACGGCCCTGGAGTTCGACCTCGTGCCGGTGGCGCGGCTCTACGGAGGGGGCCTCTTCTTCCCGGGCGACGCGGCCGCGGACGTGCTGCACGCCTGGCGGGCGTGGACCGCGTCGGTGCCGGACGAACTGACGTCGTCCTTCGCCCTGTTGCGGCTGCCGGACATCGAGGCGGTCCCCGACTTCCTGCGCGGCAGGCTCACCGCGCACATCCGGATCGCCCATCTGGGCTCCGCCGCGGCCGGGGAGGAGCTCGTCGCGCCGTTGCGCGCGGCGGCGCCGCTCGTCGTCGACACCCTCGCCGTGATCCCGTACACCCGGTCCGGCGAGATCCACACCGACCCGATCGAGCCGATGCCCTACCACGCACGGTCGTTGATGCTCCGCGGTCTCGACGAGACGGTGGCCGACGGGCTGCTCGCGCTCGCGGGTCCCGGCGCCGACTGCATCGATCTGATGGTGGAGCTACGGCAGTTGGGCGGCGCGCTCGGCCGCCCCGCGGCGGTGCCCAACGCCGTCGACCACCGGGACGCGGCGTTCGCCCTGTCCACGGTGTCGCTGCCGGACGGCCGCCCGCCGCTGGTGGTCGACGGCATGGCGCCCTGGGGCACGGGCCGGCGCCTGCTCAACTTCCTCGCCGGCCCCGACACCGCGCATCTGGCCCGTACCGGGTACGAGCCCGCCACCTACGACCGGCTCGCCGACGTCAAGGCAAGGGTCGACCCGAAGAACCTGTTCCGCTTCAACCACAATATTCCGCCACGTCCGCAGCAGGGCCGACAACGGTGAATTCGGTGTGAACGGCACTTTCCGAGCCGATCGCACACGACCGCGCACAGGGCTCCGACCAGGAGTGACGGTCATGATCTCGGCACTTTTCCACCAGCCGGGCGGCACGCACGCGGGGCCGGGCGGTACCCGCGATATCCCGTCGATACGCCCCGCTCGCAAGCTAAGCGGGAGCCTTCGGCGACCCCTTGGTCGATGAGTACAGGAGGACGACAGTGAACCGACGCAACGTGGTGAAGGGCATGGCCGGCGGAGTTGCCGCCGCGGCGGTCCCCTTCGGCATCATCGAGGCGGGCAGAGACCGGATCGGCGCGCGGGACGGCGCCGACGACACCGCGGACGCCCAGGCGGGCGCGGCGCGGCAGGGCCCGTACTCCGAGACGTACAAAGGCCGCACGATCACCGTGTCCGACGCCGACGACACCGTGCACATAGACGGCAAGCAACTGCACCTCATGAAGATGGGTGACGGCGCCTATCTGAGCGCGATGTGCCACTACCGCATGGCACCCACCCCGCTGGCCACGGGACGGCAGGCGGTCGACGAGCTGCGCGGCGCGAACCTGCTGCCGGGCGGCGGCAGCCACCACGCCTGACCACGCCTGACCGGGCCCGGCACGCCCACAGGCCACCCACCGAGAGATCCGGGAGACCGAAAAACCCGCAAGACCGAGAGATCCGTGAGAACCGCAGGAGGGGAGACCCCATGGTCCATGTGCGGAAGAACCATCTCGACATGTCCGCCAACGAGAAAAGACGCTTCGTCCGCGCGCTGCGCAAGGTCAAGGAAGTCGGAATCTACGACGAACTCGTCGGGCTACACATCCGGATCAACTCGGGCGACTACCTGGACAAGGACAAGGGCAAGCGCTGGGGCCACATGAGCCCCGGCCTCTTCCCGTGGCACCGGCAGTACCTGCTGCTCCTGGAACGGGCGATGCAGCGCTTCGATCCCACCGTCACGCTGCCGTACTGGGACTGGACCAAGGACCAGAGCCAGGACTCGCCGCTGTGGGGCGACGACTTCATGGGCGGCAACGGGCGCCCCGGCGACCGCCAGGTCATGACCGGGCCCTTCGCCCGCTGCAACGGCTGGAAGCTCAACATCAGCGTGATCCCGGTCGGTGACGAGCACCCCGCGTTCAACGGCCACTACACCGCGGACGACCGGGACTACCTCGTACGCGACATGGGCACCGTCAACCCCCACCTGCCGACGGCCAAGGAGATGGCGGACACCCTCGCGCTCACCACCTACGACACCCCGCCCTACAACTACACCTCCGGCTACGGCAGCGAGACGCAGTCCCTGCGCAACCATTTGGAGGGCTACGCGAAATTCCCGCACGAGGCGGAACTCGGCAAGCTGCACGGCGCGGGACACACCTGGGTGGGCGGCCACATGCTGTACATCGGTTCCCCCAACGACCCCATCTTCTTCATGCACCACTGTTTCATCGACAAGCTCTGGACGATCTGGCAGCAGACGCACCCGGACGTCCCGCAGTACCTGCCAGTGGACAAGCATCCGGAGGTGCCGTCACTGCACACCAAGCTCGCCCCCTGGTACACCATGTCGCCCGCCGACCTCCTGGATCACCAGAAGTACTACCGCTACGCATGAACAACCCGTAGCGCAGTAAAAAGGCGACGGCGGTTTGTCTCTCGGCAGCCGTTCCGTGACGCCGATATGGTTTCCCGGCGACTTCAGGACCGGTGGGAAGCCGTATCGGCATTACCGACGTGCTCGTCTTGCGCCTTTCCTTGAGTGGTTCAACGGGGGTTAATCAGAAATGCGTAATGACTATGCCTTTCGGATCCTGGGTCCGCTCGTCGTCATGAACGGCGACGAGCGGATCGAGATCAGCGGGATCCGCAGGCAGAAACTACTGGCAACGCTGCTCCTACAAGTGCAACAAGTCGTCAGTCTCGACCGTCTCGTCGACGCGATCTGGGACGACGAACCGCCCGCGTCCGCCCGCGGGCAGGTGCGGATCTGTGTGTCCGGGCTACGCCGACTGCTCCGGACCCACGAACGCGAAAGTGTCATAGAGACCCGGCCTTCCGGCTACCGGATCCGGGTGCTCGACGACGACGCGCTCGACCTCTTCAAGTTCGACAAGCTGGTCGCACGGGCGCGGGTCATGCTCAGGGACGACCATCTGGAAGCCGCCGAGGTGCTGCTCAAGGAGGCCCTGGAACTGTGGCGGGGCCCGGTCGCGGCCGGCCTCGACAGCAGGGCGCTCGACTCGCTGGCCGTGAAGCACAACGAGGACCGCCTCACGGTGAGTGAGGAGTACTTCGAAGTGGCGCTGAAGCTGGGCAGGCACCGGCAGATCATCGGTGACCTGACGGGCTTCGTCGCCGAGAACCCCTTCCGGGAACGCGCCTGCGCCCAGTTGATGCTGGCGCTGTGCCACTCGGGCCGCCAGGCCGACGCCCTGGAGACCTTCCGCCACCTCAGGCGGCGGTTCTCCGAGGACCTCGGCATAGAGCCCGCGCAGGACCTGCACGCCCTGCACCAGTCGATACTGGTCGGTGAACTCACCTCGCCGACCCCCCTGTCCCGTGACGTCCCGGCGCCGCGGCGCCCCGCCCGCCCGTCCGGCCTGCGGGGCCGTCCGGCCAGGCTCGCCCTGGTCGAACCGGCGCGGCCCGGGGCCGTCAAGGCCGACTCGGTGGAGCAACTGCGCCTGGAGAACGACCTGTTGCGCATCGAGCGCGACACGCTCCGCCAGGTGATGCTGTTATGGCTGAACTCCGAGGAGGAGAGCCCCGGGGCCTGAAGGTTGCCAGGGCCGCCAAAGTTGCCGAGGTCTCCGAGGCCTTTCCCGGGGCGGGCCGGCGCGACGAACCCGTCGCGCCGGCCTGTCCCCCGTTCCTCCCGGTCAGTCGTCCCAGTGGTCGAGGACCAGGCGCCGGACGTGTTCCGGGTAGGCCTGGGCGAAGGAGCAGTGCGGAAGGCGGCTGCCGTCCGGGACGGGCTGGAGGCCGTCGTGGAAGACGATGGGGCCGTACTGCGCGGCGCGTTCCTGCGGGGTGTAGCAGTTCAGCAGGGGATGGACGAAGCCCGGCCAGGCCTCGGCCTTCTCCAGCGGGTGGATGCGGGTGGCGAGCGCCCACAGCAGGTCGGTGTCGTCGGCCGGGTCGATGTCGTCGTCCAGGACGAAGGTGGCCGCCGTGGCCCGCCCCGAGTGGGACTCCGAGAGCACCTCGCCGATCCGGTGCGTGAACTCGGCCGAGTCGACGCCGGGCAGTCGCTCCCGCCAGTCCTGCGGGACGGTGACCACCATCCAGTGCGCCGCCGCGCGCAGCGGTGACCAGGCCGTGGTGACGGGCAGCCCGGCGGCGCGCAGTTCCGCGAGCACCTCGGCGGCCTGCCCGACCCCGGTGACGGTGTGGAACTCGTCCACGGGGCGGCCCTCGGCCACGATCGGCCAGATCGGGTCGTCCCGGTGGGTGATGGCCTCCACGGAGTACACCGGCTGCATCGAGGTGCGCGTGGAGGCATAGCCCGCGAACTCGCCGAACGGCCCCTCCTCGGCGTCGCGGCCGATCGACAGATGCCCCTCGATGACGATCTCCGCGCTCGCGGGCACCTCCAGGTCGACCGTCTCGCACGGCACGACCTCGACGGGCTCCCCGTACAGCGCCCCGATGTACCCGGCCTCGTCCGTGCCCGGCGGCAGCGGGATGCCCCCGACGAACGGGACCGCCGGGTCGCCGCCCTGCACCAGGGCGTACGGCATGGGCTCGCCGCGCTCGACCCACTCCTGCCAGATCATCCCGATGTGCTGCGCCGGTATCACCAGGCCGGTCATGTGCTTGCCGTCGACCATCATGATCCGGGCGATCGACCAGTTGGTCCACCGGCCGTCCGGGGTCCTCGCGACGATGATCCCCCAGGTGTTGGGGTAGCGCCCGCCGTCGAACTCGTGCACCCGCGGCACCGGGAAGCGGTCCAGGGTGGCGTCGTCGCCGAGCAGCACGTTCTGCTTGCAGGCGGCATCGGCGCGGCCGACGGTCCTCGGCGGTACGGGCACGGCGTCACGGGCCCGCGCCAGATGCTCGACGAGCTCCGCGGCGGTGGTCTCCGCGGGCAGGCCCACGGAGAGGGCGACCCGGGCCAGCGGCTTGCCCGGGGCCGCGCTCAGCCCCGCGGGCGCGCCGAGCAGCCGGAAGCCGGGCGCGACCCCTCGCACGTTCTCGAACAGCGGCGCGGGCGACTGCCGTTCGTAGGAGAGGCGCGTGAAGGCCGCCGCCTCCAGGTCGGCGCTCACGGTCCGGTGGACACGGCGGAGGTCGCCCAGGGCCTCCAGGGCGTGCAGGTAGCTCCGCAGGTCCTTGTAGCTGTACGGGCCGCTGGGGCCGCGCGGTTCAGCGATGATCGTCGGAGAGGTCATGAACGTACGCTCCTTCGGTCCATGCCCGGGGCTACGGGGGCAAGGGGGGCGGCAGGGGGCACCGGGGTCGCGGCCGCGCCCCGGGGCAGGCCCTCCCAGCGGCGCGCCCCCGCGACCTCGATCCCGAACTGGTCGAGGACCCGGGTCACGATGTGGTCGACGATGTCGTCCACCGAGGCGGGGTGGTTGTAGAAGGCGGGCATGGGCGGCACGATCGCCGCGCCCATGCGCGCGAGGGCGAGCATGTTCTCCAGGTGGATCTCGCTGAGCGGCGTCTCACGCGGTACGAGGACGAGGCGGCGCCGCTCCTTGAGCGTGACGTCCGCCGCGCGGGCCACGAGCCCCTCCGCGTACCCGGTGCGGATACCGGCGAGCGTCTTCATGCTGCACGGGACGATCACCATGCCGTCGGCGCGGAAGGAGCCCGAGGAGATCGACGCCCCCTGGTCGCCGGGGGAGTGGGCGACGTCCGCGAGCGCGGTCACCTGGCGCGCGTTCAGTCCCGTCTCAAGCTCCACCGTGGCGCGGGCCCAGCGGGTGAGCACCAGGTGCGTCTCCACGTCGGGGTGCCTGCGCAGCTCGGTGAGCAGTCGGACGCCGAGGATCGCGCCGGTGGCGCCGGTCATCCCCACGATCAGCCGCATCGGGGCCCCCAATCTTCCGTGTACGGAATATCCTTGTACTGAATACACTGCCGTCATGACGAGCACAAGCCCCCGCCGCCGACCACATCTGGACGAGGCGCTACCGCATCAGCTCCGCCGGGCCGCCCAGGCGTGGACGGTCATGTGGCAGCAGCGCATACCGGATCTGACCAATCCGCAGTTCGCGGTGCTGCTCGTCCTGGACGACAACGGCAGCCTCGACCAGTCCGCGCTCGGCGCGCTGACCGCGATCGACCGGTCCACGCTCACCCCGCTCCTGGACCGCCTCGAAGCCCTCGGCCTGGTCACCAAGGAGATCGATCCGGCCAACCGCAGGCGTCGCATCGTCACGCTCACCGAGGCGGGCAGGGAGCGCCTCGCCACGGCGGGTGCGGAGGCCCGCGCGCTGTTCATCCAGGTGGAGGAGCTGTTGGGGGAACGGCAGTTGAAGGACTTGGTCGGGATGCTGCGGACGGTGGGCGACATGCCGGGGCGGCCGACCTCCTGACCGCCTCCGAGGCCCCCCGCGCCGAGACGCCCCCGGGACGCCCCTCCCGCAGAACCCCCGGGGTACCCCCCCCGCAAAGAGGGGGTATCCCGACTCCCCTCAAAGGGGGGATAGGTCGGGGCGGTGCCCGCTGGGAGTGTGATCAGCGACCCGAGTTGGGGTGGGCTTGGAGGGCTGATACATGGACGAATCCGCAGTGGCACGACGCCTTGTGGAGCGCGTCACCGGACCGGTACTCGGACCGGACGACGAGGGCTACGCGGCCGAGGTCGCGGGGTTCAACCGGATCGTGGAGCACCGGCCCGCGATCGCCGTAGGCGTGCGGGACGCCCTTGAGGTACGGGAAGTCGTCGACTTCGCGGCCGGGGCTGTCATACCGATGGCGGTGCAGGCCACCGGCCACGGTCCGTCGGCCGCTGCCGAGGACACCGGACTGCTCCTGAACACCCGCCGGATGACCGATGTGTCCATCGACCCCGGCGCCCGGATCGCCCGTGCCGGGGCCGGGGCGCAGTGGCAGCACGTGATCGAGACGGCCGCCGCGCACGGCCTCGCGCCCCTCAACGGCTCGTCGCCGCTCGTGGGTGTGGTCGGCTACACGCTCGGTGGCGGCCTCGCCCTGATGTCGCGCAAGTACGGCTTCGCCGCCGACCACGTCACCGCGCTCGAAGTGGTCACCGCCGACGCCAGGTTGCGGATCGCGACGGCGGAGCGGAACGAGGACCTGTTCTGGGCGCTGCGCGGCGGCAAGGGCAACTTCGGGGTGGTGACCGCGATCGAGTTCGGGCTCGTACCGGTCACGCGGATCTACGGCGGCGGCCTCTTCTTCCCCGGCGAGGCGAGTGCGGACGTGCTGCACAACTGGCGGTCGTGGGTCGAGACGGTGCCGGAGGAGATGTCGTCCTCGCTGGCGCTGATGCGGATGCCGGACATGGAGCCGATCCCCCCGTTCCTGCGGGGCAAGCTCGTCGCCCACGTACGCGTGGTGCACCTGGGACCCGGTGACGAGGGGGAGCGCCTGGTCAAACCGCTGCGGGAGATCGCCCCCGCGATGGTGGACACGCTCGCGGAGATGCCGTACACGCGCTGCGCGGACATCCACAACGACCCGGCGTTCCCGATCCCGTACCACGAGCGCTCGGTCATGCTGCGCGGGCTCGGCGACGACGCGGTGGCCGAACTGCTCGCCCTCGCCGGGCCCGAGAGCGGCTGCGTGGACCTCGTGGTCGAGCTGCGGCACCTGGGCGGCGCCATGGCGCGACCGCCCGCCGTGCCGAGCGCCGTCGACCACAGGGACGCCGCGTTCTGTCTGTCCACGCTCGCCCTGCCCGGTCCCGGCGCGCGCCCCGCGCAGGTCGTGGACGGCATGGCGTCCTGGACCACGGGCCGCCGCTACCTCAACTTCCTCGCGGGCGCGGAGACGGGCGGCCTCGCCGAGGAGGGCTACGGCGCCGGGACGTACGCGCGGCTGCGCGACATCAAGACCCGGTACGACCCGGACAACCTCTTCCGGTTCAACCACAACATCCCGCCGCGCACGGGCGTCTGACGCCCGGCGGGGCCACAGACCAGAGGACCACGTGGACCCTCGGGGTCCGGAGGATGGGGAGAACGACAGTGTCGATGACGACGGACGACGCGGTGCGGGCGCAGCCGGGGGCCTCACCGGGTGCGGGGCTGATCGGGCTCCGCCTCGGCGCCCTGTTCGGCCCGGTGATCTTCGGTGTCACCGCCGCGGGTGTGGCGCTGCCCGATGTCGCCATGGCGATGGAGGTCCGGCCGGCCGTCGCCGCCTGGGTCCTCACCTCGCACGCCCTCGCGCTCGGCGTGGGCACCGCGGTCTTCGGGCGGCTCTCGGAGAAATGGGGGGTGCGCAACACGGTTCTCGCCGGTTCGGCGCTCCTTGCCCTGGGGGCGGTCCTGATCCTGGTCGCGTCCGAGTTCGGGCTGCTGATCGCGGGGCGGTTCGTGCAGGCCGCGGGTTCCGGCGCCATCACGTCCAGCGCCCTGACCCTCGCGTCCGCGTCCGCGCCCGCCGTCCGGCCCAAGATCCTCGCGATCTTCGGCGCGACCATGGCCCTGTTCTCCTCCAGCGCCACCCTCGCGGGCGGCATGGTGACCGACTGGTGGCACTGGCGGGTCACCCTCGTGCTGCCCGCGCTGTCCCTGCTCGTGGTGCCCTTCTGCCTGAAGCTCGCGGCCACGAGGCCCGGCTTCGGCAGGGCCGTCGACCTCGTCGGCGGCACCCTCCTCGGTACGGGTGCGACCTCGCTGCTGCTGCTCATCCAGGCCTCTACGCTCGACCTCGCGACGCCGCTGGTGGTCGTCCTGGCGGTGCTGTTGCTGGTGTCCGTGGTGGGCCTCTTCCTCCACATCAACCGGCGGCCCGACGGGTTCGTGCCCAAGCCCCTGGCGACCGACCGCACGTTCCTGATCGCCGCCGTGGTGGGGCTCGGGGGGTACGCGGGGCTTTTCGCCGCGATGTACGCGGTGCCGCAGATCCTCGCCGTGCAGTACGGCTGGGGCGTGTTCAAGATCGGGGCCTGGCTGTTGCCCGGGGCGGTTGTCGGCGCGGTGTGCTCTCGCCTCGCGAGCAAGCTCACGTTCACCAAGGGGGGCAGCTTCCTGTTGGCGGGGGTCGCTCTCAGCTCCGCGGTGTTCCTCGCGATCGTGGGGTTCGTCGAGGGGGGCATCGTCGTCATGCTGATCGGTACGTCGATGGGGATGGCGACGTTCGCGGTCACGCAGGTCGTGGCCACCGCGGTGCTCTCCAGTCGCCTCGAACCCCTTCAGCGCGGGGGGGCCATGGGGGTCCTGAACCTGCTGTTCTTCGTGGGCGGCGGTATTGGCTCCGCTGCCGCCGGAACGCTCTCCGAGCACATGCAGATCACCAGTGCGCTGGCCTGGCTCGCGATCCTTCCGCTGCTCGGCGCGGTGTTCGCCCTCCTGCTGCCGCCGGCGCGGCCTCAGCAGACCTGATCCCGGTCCGACCGGCCTCCACCCCCGGCGGGGCCGGTCGACCGTCAAGTGGTGGGGCGCGACCCGGCAGTTACCCGGGGCGCGCCCCACCCGTCTGCCGGGCGGCTTCGCAGATGCGTCTGCGGCTTTGCTGTGGCTGGTCGCGCAGTTCCCCGCGCCCCTAAAAACTCCCGGCAGGTGTGCGTCCCGTTAGGGGCGCGGGGAACTGCGCGCTCAGCGCACGACGAGCGGCGGTCGCGTCTGCCGGGTGGCCTCGCAGATGCGTCTGCGGATTTGTTGTGGCTGGTCGCGCAGTTCCCCGCGCCCCTAAAAACTCCCGGCAGGTGTGCGCCCCGTCAGGGGCGCGGGGAACTGCGCGCTCAGCGCACGACAAGCGGCAGTCGCGTCTGCTGAGCGGCCCCGCAGATGCGTCTGCGGGTTTGTTGTGGCTGGTCGCGCCGTTCCCCGCGCCCCTGAAAGCTCCCGGCGGGTGTGCGCCCCGTTAGGGGCGCGGGGAACTGCGCGCTCAGCGGGCGACAAGCCGCAGACGACTCTGCCGAGCAGGCACGCAGTCGCGTCCGCGGGTTTGCCGGAACGGCAACAAGCCGGGGGAAGCGGGCAAGTCCCCCCCGGACGCGCCCGCCCTGCACTTCGTGCCCCGGGGCGGCCGGATGTCCGACCGCACGCCCCGGGACGGACGCCTCCCGGAGTGGCTGTCGGAGGCGGACCTGGACGTGTACGCCGCCGAGTTCGAGCGCGGCGGCATGAGCGGCCCGCTCGCCAGGTACCGCAACATGGACCGCGACTGGGCCGACCTCGCCGCCTGGGACGGCACCCCCCTCACCCGCCCCTCCCTGTTCGTGGCGGGCGCACTCGACCCGTCCCTCACGTGGCTCGCCGGCGCCCTCGACGCCTACCCCGTGACCCTCCCCGGCCTAATCTCCTCCCAGATCCTCAAGGGCTGTGGGCACTGGGTGCAGCAGGAGCGGGCCGAGGAGGTCAACGAGATCCTGGTGGACTGGCTGCGGCAGGTGGGCTGACCCCGCCGTGCCCGGCCGCTACATCCACACCCCGCCGAGGAAGGGATAGGCGTCGGTGAGCTTGGTCGCGCCCTGGACCAGCTTGCCCGCGCTGACGATCACGAACTCGTCGCCCTTCACGAGGAAGAAGTGCATGTCGTCGTCGAAGGGCGCCGAGGTGACGGTGTCGACGCCGGTCAGGAAGTCGGCGGGCGCGTGCTCCAGGCGGAACTCCCCGACGTAGTTGCCCCGCGGATCGAGCAGCTTCGCGCCCTCGTCGTAGAACAGCGCGATCTTCTCGCCCTTGGTGTCGGCCGTGGTCGCCGCCCTGATCGGCCGGTGCTCCGTCTCGTCCGTCACCAGCGAGAGCGACGTCCGGCTCGCCGAGCGCTCCGAGAACTCCACCAACCCGTCGTGGATCACCGCGGCATGCGTATTGCTGCTGCCCTTGCGGGCGTTCAGGACGTCCTCCTTACGGGAGAACCCCGTAGGCAACTGCGGGAACTGCTCGCTGATCTTCTTCGGGCCCGACTCGATGCCGAGCCGCGGCGAGAAGCGGATGAACTCGTCCCCGCGGAAGCCGTCGAAGCGCAGATATGGCGCCCTGGGGTCGGGCACCGTCTTCGCCATCGTCTCGAAGACGCCGCCGCCCGCGTCCAGGATGCTCTTGAGCGCCGACGTGATCACGTTCCCCGGCGTCGCCAGGGTGCCTGGCGACACCACCCGTGCCGTAAGCGCGTCGAACGCCTTCGACTCGCCCCGGGGCTCCGCCCGCTCCAGTGCCCACACCTGCGTGCCCCGGTCGTCCTCCACCTTCGGCTCCGCCTGCTCCAGCTCGGCGTTCGCCTCCAGGCGGTCACCCCGCACCGCCAGATGCTTGCCGCTGTTCACGTTCACCCACACGAAGCGGTCCTCAAGTATGTGCTCGGGCCGCCACAACTGCGTGAGCAGCAGGTCCTCCCGGGACTCCGGCGGGCACTGCTGCACCGCCGCGCCCGCCCTGCCCCTGTTCACCATGATGTCCATGCGCAGGGTGCTGTGGACGTTCTGCAGCGTCCACGCACCCTCCCTCGCGCTGTGCGGCTTCACGTGCCAGAACTGCCGGTGCCGCTCCGCCCCTTCGGCGTGCAGCTCCTCCAGCAGTACCTTCGCCCCCTGCTTCGCCCCTCCTCCCGGCTGCACCCCCGCGTACAGTCCGCTCGCCTCGTTCTTGATGAGGTAGATGCCCTCAGACAGTGCCGCCACGGTCGACCTCCCGGAACGTCGGGTCGGGCACGCACCTGCGGTGCGCCGCGGCTCAGCCTAGGACGCGTGACGTGATCCCGATACGGCCCTATTTCGGCCGTTATTGCCCTCTCAACTACGGTGCCGTGCCGTACCTAGGACAGTTGCCAGTCGCTTCCGTACCGTTCCGCCTTGCGGCACAGCCACGTGTTCATCTCGCTCTCCTCCAGCGGCGTCGCCGGACGCAGGTCCTCCACCTTGATCGTCGCCACGAAGTGCGTGAAGCGGACCCTCCTGAGGTCGCCGTCCTCCGACAGCACCTTGCCCGGTCCGTAGATGTCCGTCCGCGCGTGCCCCACGTACGCACCCCGCGTGAACTGCTGCCCAGCCGTCTCCATGGTGCCGCCTTTCGCTGTGTGTGCCGTTCCGGTCACACTGTGCGGTCGGCGTCGCTACGCTCGCCAGTAGGCGCGGGGTGACAACTGTTCTCGCACGTGAGGAGCTTGCCGGTGGCCATTGAGGACAATCCCGAGTCCCGACTTCGGTACGGGGAGGAACTGCGTTCGCGGCGGGAGGGGGCGGGGCTCACCCAGGAGGAGCTGAGTGCGCGGGCGATCATGTCCCGTACGCACATCGCCCACATCGAGGCGGGCAGGCGGCGACCTACGGTCGAGGATGCGCAGCGGTTGGATGATGTTCTGGAGGCGGGGGGTGTGTTGGTTCGGTTCCTCCCCCTGCGGGGAGAGGGGCGCGTCGCTGAGAGCTTCGCGGAGGCGCTGGAGTTGGAGCGGCACGCCACGGTCATCCGTACGTACGCTCCCAAGCTTGTTCCAGGACTGCTTCAGACGAAGGCGTACGCGCACGAGATCTTCCGATCAGGTTTTCCTCCCGCGAGCGAGGACGAGCGTGACGCGCTGCTCGTCACGCGACTTGCGCGAGCCAAGGTTTTCGATGACTTCAAGTCACCCGTGGTCTGGTTCCTGCTGGACGAGGCGGTGCTCCGTCGGCCCGTTGGGGGACCAGAGGTGATGTGCGAGCAACTGCGTCACATCGTCGAGCTGGGTGCCAGCGGCCGCATCCGCGTCCACGTCCTCCCGTTTGCTGTGGGACCGCACGCGCTCGTTGATGGCTTCGTGACGCTCCTGTGGTTCGGGGACTTGCCGCCTGTTGCCTACGTAGAAGGGCTGAACACCGGCAGGGTGCTGGAGAATCCGGGCGTCGTGCGTTCCTGCCAAGCGCTCTATGACCATGCCTTGGGTGACGCGTTGTCGCACCACGACTCGCTTGCGTTGATCAGTTCCGTGGCGGACGATTACGAGCATGCAGAGCAATCGTGAGCAACGGGTCGGCAGGGCTGAGGCCGTGGCTTCCACGGAGTGGCGCAAATCCAGCTACAGCGGCAACGACAGTGGCCAGTGCGTCGAAGTCGGCTCCGCCCACCGCCAGGTGACCGTCCCCGTGCGGGACAGCAAGAACCCCCACGGCCCCGCCGTACTTTTCGGCGCCCCCGCCTGGCACGCATTCCTGGCCTACCTGTCCAGGTAGGCCAGAACAGCAAGCACCCTCCGGTTCGCGGACTCCGAAGGCGGCAGCCCCAGTTTCATGAAGATGTTGCCGACGTGCTTGGCCACCGCCTTCTCGGTGACGAACAGGGCCTCCGCGATGCCCGCATTGGAACCGCCCTGGGCCAGGCACTCCAGGACCTCGCGCTCACGCGGAGTGAGCGAGGCGAGGGGCTCGTCGCGGGACTTGCCGGTGACGAGCTTGGACACCACCTCGGGGTCCATCGCCGTACCGCCGCCCGCCACGCGCTCAATGGTGGCGATGAACTCCGCCCCGTCGGACACGCGTTCCTTCAGGACGTAGCCGATGCCCTCGGAGCCGGTGGCCAGCAACTCGTGGGCGTACAGAGGCTCCACGTACTGGGACAGGAGCAGCACAGGCAGCCCAGGAACCCGCGTACGGGCGGAGACCGCGGCGCGCAGCCCCTCGTCGCTGAACGAGGGCGGCAGGCGGACGTCGACCACGGCGACGTCGGGGCGCAGGGTGAGGAGGGCTTCGAGGAGGAGGGGGCCGGTGTCGACTGCTGCCAGGACCTCGTGGCCGAAGGCTTCCAGGAGCCGCGTGACTCCGTCCCTCAGGAGGAAGTGGTCTTCGGCGAGGACAACGCGCACGGCAGCTCCAGGGTCATCAGGGTCGGGCCGCCCGGCGGGCTGCTCACGGCGAGGACGCCGTCGAAGTGGGCGAGGCGCCGCTCGACGCCCCGCAGACCGGTCCCGGCGGACACGTCGGCGCCGCCCTGCCCGTCGTCCGCGACGGACACCCGCAGCGAACCGGCCTCGTACCGCAGGTCGATCCAGCACCGCTCGGCGCCGGAGTGCTTCGTGGCGTTGGTGAGAAGCTCGGCGACGGCGAAGTACACGGCGGACTCGACGGGCGGTTCGGGGCGGTCCGGGAGGTCGACGACGACCTCGGTGCGCAGCGGGCTGATCATCGCCAGGGAGCGTACGGCATCGACGAGTCCGCGGTCCGCGAGGATCGGCGGGTGGATGCCCTTGACCAGGTCGCGTAGCTCCTTGAGGGCGGCGGTGGAGGACTGCCGGGCCTCGACGAGGAGGTCACGGACGGCCTCCGGGTCGGTGGCGAGCAGGTGCTCCGCCGCGTTCAGGGTCATGCCCATCGCCACCAGGCGGGCCTGCGCGCCGTCGTGGAGGTCGCGCTCGATACGGCGGATCTCCGACATCTGGGTGTCGACGGCGTCGGAGCGGGTCGTTTTCAGGTGCTCGACGCGGGCCGCGAGAAGCTCGGATTCGGCGGGGGCGAGGAGGAGACGGAGGTAGCGGGCGTGCAGCCGCAGGGTGCGGCGCGGGGCCCAGAAGAGGGCCAGGGGCAGGCACAGGGCGCCGAGCACGCCCGCGAGGGCCGCGGTGGCCGGGTCGCCGACCGGGACGAAGAGGAACCACAGGCTGCCCCACCGGTCGGAGAGCTCCGTGCCCACGGCGGCCGTCCACAGACCCCATAGGCCGGTGAGGGCGAGCAGCGCGGGCCCCGCAGCGATGGCGCCGCCCGCGAACCCGTCCACGTGCACCCAGCGCCAGTCCCGGTGCACCTGGTTGCCCTTGTCGAGGAGCTGGGCGCGCAGGGCCTTGCCCCGGGCGGTGCCCGCGGCGGGCAGCTCCGCGTACACCGCGGGGATGTCGACGCCCGACCACCGTGCGGCCAGCGCGCGCTGCCGGTCCGCCAGGGCCCGCACCCGGCGTTCCGTACCCGGAAGGAGCCTCGCGCCGAGCGGGCCGCGCAGCACCGAGGACACCATGACGCACCACAGCGACAGGCAGAACGCGCGGTGGGCGAGGCCCCACAGGGCCAGGGTGCGGCGGAACGCGGCGAAGCCGCTCGGGAGGGTGGCGAGGTCGCTCGGGAGGGTGGCGAGGTCGCTCGGGAGGGTGGCGAAGCCGCTCGTGGCGGCGGCTCCCGCGGGTACTGCCCCAGCGGGCGGGTCAGGGTCAGCCTGTCGTGTGCTCTTCATGTCGTCATTATCGAAAGCCGCACGTCCCGAGGGCAGTGGAGAAAACTCCCCTCTTGGCGCCGCGCCCCCTGGGAGTGGCCGCCGGTGACCTCGCGGGACCGCCCTACCGGATTTGACGCAGCGACGCTGGTGCCGCGTCTCGTCTTCCGTCGCGCTCCGCCGCGCTCTAGCCTCCGAAGAAGAGCGCGCGCGCCCGCACGGCGGCCGAAGGCAGCGGCGGCACCGCGCTCGGTCCCAAGACCCCGGACGCCCACCCAGCACCGAACTTGCGGGCCGCCCGATTCGGCCCGTGAGCGGGCCGGAACCGCAGCACCCGCGCAGTTCCGACCCGTGCCCAGCGGTTCGTCAACCGGGGCCGTCTCCCGCACGCCCCTGTGCCGCACGGGCAGGCTCGCGCCGGCGTGCGGGTGCACCACGCGGCGTCGGCGCGTCCCACGGCCACCGCCGGTACCAGCCGCCCCACGCCCCCGGCGGTGGCCGCCACCTCAGTTGAGCCCGGCGAGCCAGTCGCGCACCGCCGCGTTGAACTCCTCGGGCCGCTCCAGGTTCGGCAGGTGCGCCGCCCGCTCGACGACGCAGAGGCGCGCGTCGGGCAGCGCCGCGTGCAGCGCCCGCGCGCCCGCCACCGGCGTGTACGTGTCGTCCCTGCCCACAACCACCAGGACCGGCACCCCGACCTCCGCCAACCCTGCCTCGTAGTCCGGGCGTTCGGCACGCGCCCGCAGAGCCGCCGCCGCGCCCCGCGGCGACGACGCCAGCATCATCCGCCGCACCCGCCCGGCGGCCTCCTCGTTGTACGGAGCCACCATCTTGTGCAGCACCTCGTCGGTGTACCCCCGCATGCCCTCGGCCAGGAGCCGGTCCGCGAGTTCGTTGCGGAACGCCTTGCCCTCCGGTGTCTCGGCCCCCGGCGAGGTGTCGGCGAGCAGCAGACCCGCCATCCGGTGCGGGAAGCGCGCGTACGCGTCGAGGACGATCTGGCCGCCCATCGAGATGCCGCCCAGCGCGCACCGCGCCACGCCCAGGTGGTCCAGGAGCGCCTCCAGGTCCCGCGCGAAGTCCCCGAAGTCGGAGACGGGCGGCGCGTCCCGTACCGCCGACTCGCCGTAGCCGCGCAGATCGAACGTGATCACGCGGCGTTCGGCGGCGAACTCGGCGACCTGCGCGTCCCAGGACGACCGGTTGAAGGGGTGGCCGTGCACGAGAACCAGGGGGACCGGTGGGGCGGGGGTGCTCTCCTCGGGCCCGGTGTGGTCGTCGTACGCGAGCTGGACTCCGTTACTGAGCTGCATGGTTGGCATCCGCCCAGATTAGGCGGGCGCCTCGCCGGGCCCGCGGGCGAGGAGTTCCCGCAGGGCCGCCGTGACCTGCTTCGGCGCCTCCTCCGCCATGAAGTGGCCGTACGGCACCGTCCGGTGCGTCAGGTCCGGAGCCCACCGGCGCCACAGCGCCTCCGCGTCGAAGCCGAGCGCGGCGCCCCAGTCCTGCTGGAGGACCGTGACCGGCATCCGCAGGATGTTCCCCGCGCTGCGGTCCGCCGTGTCGTGCTCCACGTCCGCGAACGCCGACGCGCGGTAGTCCGCGACGATCGACGGCACCGCCTCGCGGCAGGCCCGCAGATACGCGGCCCGCACCTCCGCCGGGACCGCGTCCGGGGCGGTGGCCCACAGGTCCAGGAAGTGGCCGAAGAACGCGTCCGGGTCCGCGGAGATCATCCGCTCCGGCAGGCCCGGCGGCTGCGCCATCAGGAACAGGTGGAAGCCGACCGCCGCGGTCGTGCCCCGCATGACGTCCCACATGTCCAGGGTCGGCAGGACGTCCAGTGACATCAGGTGTGTCACATTGTCCGGGTGGTCCAGGCCCGCCCGGACCGCGACGAGCGCGCCCCGGTCGTGCCCCGCGAGCGCGAACCGCTCGTGACCGAGCGCCCGCGCCAGCGCCACCACGTCCGCGGCCATCGTCCGCTTGGCGTACGTCAGCCCGTCCGCCTCCTCCTCCGGCTTGTCGCTCGCCCCGTAACCGCGCAGGTCCGGGCAGATCACATGATGGTCGGCCGCGAGGTCCACGGCGACGTGCCGCCACATGAGGTGCGTCTGCGGGAAGCCGTGCAGGAGGACCACGGGGGTGGCTTCCGGGTCGCCTCCGACAGCCGCGTTGAGCTGGACGCCTTCGCCCGCGTCGTCGGCGGCGCCGACGGTCACGCGGCGGTAGGAGAAGCCTTCGATACGGGGTTCGGGGTGTTTGTGGTGTTCACGATGTTCGGGGTGTTTGTGGTGTTTGTGGTGTTCGTGGTGTTCGTGGGGTGTCATGGGCTCAGCCTGCGCGGCGCGAATCAGCAACGGATCAGTACGGCTGCCGCCGGGGGTACGTTGAGGGGGTGCCGGAGGTGGACGAGGGCCCGCGGGGTGCCGGACCCCTGACGTTCGAGGTGCTCGGGCCGCTCGCCGCGCGCGACGCCGCGGGGCGGCCCCTCGACCTGAAGGGCCCGCGGCACCGGGCCGTCCTCGCCCGGCTCCTGCTGGCCCGCCGCCGCACCGTTCCGGTCGCCCGCCTCGTCGACGACTTCTGGGCGGACCCGCCGCCCACCGCCATCGGCTCGATCCGCACCTTCGTCGGCGACCTCCGCAAGGCCCTGGAACCCGACCGCCCCCGGCGCGCCCCCGCCCGGCTCCTGGTGACGTCCGGGCCCGGCTACGCGCTGCTCGCGGCGGATGCGGCGGTGGACGCGTGGCGGTTCGAGGGAGCGGTGGGGGAGGCGGGGCGGCTCCTTTCCGGTGGGGCCGGGGCCCCGGCCGGTACCGCCGCCGGCGCGGCCCTCGTGCTGCTCGACGGCGCGCTCGCGCTGTGGCGGGGGCCCGCCTACGCCGAGTGGGCGGAGCAGGACTGGGCCCGCGCCGAGGCCGCACGCCTCGACGGGCTGCGGCTGCTCGCCGTGGAACGCCGCGCCACCGCGGCCCTCACCCTCCACCGCCCCGAGGAAGCCGTCCTCGACCTGGAGCCGCACGTCGAGCGGCACCCCTCGCGTGAGGACGCCTGGGGCCTCCTCGCCACCGCCCTGCACCGCGCGGGGCGACGGGGTGACGCCCTCGCCGTACTGCGCAGGGCCCGCGAACGGCTGGTACGGGAGCTGGGGATGGAGCCGGGGGGTGGGTTGCGGCGGGCGGAGGGGGAGATTCTGGCGTCCGGGGGTGCGCCTGAGCCTGGTTTTGCGTCCGCGCCCGGTTTCGCGTCCGCGCCTGGTTTCGCGTCCGTGCCCGGTTTCGTGTCCGCCACCGGTTTCGCGTCCGTGCCCGGTTTCGTGTCCGCCACCGGTTTCGCGTCCGCTCCCGCAAGGGGTGCCGGAGCGGAGGCGTCACCCCGCGGGGACGTCGCCGTGGGCCGGGGACGCGAACTCCTCGGTCGTGAGCGGGAGTCCGCCGACCTGGACGCCGCCGCCCGCGCCGCCGTACGGGACCGGCGGTTCGCCCTCGCGCTGGTCGCCGGGGACGCGGGGGCGGGCAAGACGGCCCTCGTGCGGGACCTCGCGGAACGGCTCGCCGACGCGGGGTGGACCACGGCGTGGGGGCGGGCGTCGGAGCAGGGCGGGGCGCCTGCCGGGTGGCCTTGGGGGGAGGCGTCGGGAGAACTGGACCTGGTGGGGGGCCTGGACCGTACCGGCCTGAGCGGGGGCGGGAGCCGGTTCCGGTGGTACCGGTGGGTGGGGGAGGAGATCGTGCGCGTCGCCGACCGCGGACGGCCACTGCTCCTCGTACTCGACGATCTGCACTGGGCCGACACGGAGACTCTGGAACTGCTCGCCGCCCTCGCGGAGTCACCGGTCGAGCGCGCCGTGCTCGTCGTGGCGACGTACCGGGACACCGAAGCCGGTGCCGGGGTACGGGAGGTGCTCGGGCGTCTCGCACGCGCCGAACCCTTGCGCGTACGGGTCGGGCCGCTGCCCGAGGACGCGGTGGGCGACCTGGTCCGGGCCGTCGCCGGGCGCCCGATCGAGCCCGCCGCCGTCCGCACCGTGCACCGCCGCAGCGGCGGCAACCCCTTCTTCGTACGCGAGATCGCCCGCCTGTACGCCACCGAGGGCCCCGCCGCGCTCGACCGCGTACCCGACGGCGTACGGGACGTCGTCCGGCGCCGGGCCGGGGCGCTGCCACCACGGGCCCGCGCCGTGCTGCGGCAGGCCGCGGTGCTCGGGCCCGAGGTCGACCTGGAGGTCCTGTACCACCTCGTCGGGGACGAGGACGCCGTGCTTGAGGGGGTCGACGCGGGGGTGGGGGCTGGGTTTCTTGTGGAGGGGGGGGCGGGTGTGGGCTCGGGTTTGGGGGCGGGCTCGGGTGCGGCCCCGGGTGCGGGTGTGGGTGCCGCTGCGGACTGGGGCCCGGGTGCGGGGGCGGGAGCGGACTCGGGGGCGGGAGCGGGAGCGGGCCCGGGTGTGCGTGCCGCTGCGGGCATGGGTGTCGGCGCGGGTATGGGTGCGGGGGCGGGTACGGGTGCGGACACGGGTGTCGGCCGGGTCGAGTTCGCGCACGCGCTCGTGCGTGAGGCGCTGTACCGCGACCTGACAGGACCCCGCCGCGCCCAACTGCACACCGCCGCCGGTGAGGTCGTCGAACGGCTGCGGCCCGGTGCCGTCGAAGCCGTCGCCCACCACTACGTCGCCGCGGGCACCCGCGAAGTCGCCGCCCGCGCGGTCGACTTCGCCGCCCGGGCGGCACGGCGCGCCGAGGCCGCGTTCGCACCGCACCGGGCGGCACGGCTCTGGCGGGCGGCCCTGGACGCGTACGACCGGGCGGGTCCGCCGGGAGGGGTGCCTGCCGGGAGCCCCGGGAGCCCCGGGAGTGCCGGGGGCCCGGGGAGTGCCGGGGGCCCGGGGAGTGCCGGGAGGCCGGGGAGTGCCGGGAGGCCCGGGAGCCTGGGGAGCCCTGGGAGACCGGGGACCCTAGGGGGCCCCGGGGGCCCCGGGAGCCTAGGGAGGCCCGGGAGCCTAGGGAGCCCTGGGAGACCGGGGAGCCCTGGGAGTTCGGGGAGCCCCGGGAGCCCTGGGTGTCCCGAGGGCCGGGAGCGGCTGGGGCTCGTCATGGGGCTCGTCCGCAACCTCGCCGTCACCGGCGGCCTCACCGAGGCCCGCCGGTACCGCGCCGACGCGCTCGTCGCCGCCGAGGCCACCGGCGACCCCGAACTGACCGCCCGCGTCATCGGCGCCTTCGACGTACCCGGCATCTGGGCCCGCAACGACGACGAGGCCCTCTCCCGCCGCATCGTCACCGCCGCGCTGCGCGCCCTGGACGCACTCCCGGACGACGGGACCCGCGCGCGCCGCGCCACCCGGTGCCGGTTGCTGAGCACCGTCGCCATGGAGACCCGGGGCACCCGCACCGGCATCGGCGCCGCCGCGGCACGGGAGGCCGAGGTGCTCGCCCGGGCCTTGGGGGAGGCCGGGTTCTCGGCGGACGGTGGTCTCCCTGCGGAGGCCGGGTTCTCGGCGGACGGCGGGTTCCCCGCGGAGGCCGGGTTCCCCGCGGACGGTGGGTTCTCGGCGGACGGCGGAGAGGGCGAGGGCGACGCGGGCCGGGGCGAGGGCGCCGCGCTGCTCGCCTTCGCCCTCAACGGACGTTTCCTGCACACCTTCCACCGCCCAGGCCTCGCCCCCGAACGCGCCCGCATCGGCGAGGAACTGACCTCCCTCGCCGCCCGCCACGGCCTCGTCGCCTTCGAGGTGCTCGGCCATCTGATGCTGCTCCAGGCGCACGCGGCGCTCGCGGACTTCGACAGCGCCGACAAGGCCGCCGCCACCGCCGACCGCCTCGCCGAACGGCACGCGTTGCCCCTGGTGGGCGTGTTCACCGACTGGTACGCGGCGCTGCGTGCCGCCGTCGCCGGGCGGGCGGCGGAGGCGGAGGCCGGGTACCGGGCGGCGGCACGGCGGATGCGGGGCTCGGGCATGACCGGCATGACCGGCATGACCGGCATGACCGGGGTACCAGGCGCGACAGGGATGCCCGGTGTGACCGGCGGAGCAGGTGTGAGCGCCGAGGGTGGGCTCCTGGAGCTGGCGTTGCTGTGCCTGCGGGTGCAGAGCGGGGACGCGGCGGCCGAAGGAGGCGGCGCCCAGGTGGGGAGCGGGCCCCTGCCCGGGGACCAGTTGCTCGAAGCCCAACTGTGTCTGCGCGCACACGCAGCCCTGCGGTCCGCAGCGGCCACCTCCGACGACCTGGAGGCCCTCTACCAGGAACTGCTGCCCGCATGCGGCGAGTTGGGCGGCGCGGGCAGCGGGGTGCTCACCCTTGAGCCGGTGGCCCGGTACGCGGGACGGCTCGCGGAAGCCCTCGGCCGCCCCACCGCCGCGGCCGCGCACCACCGGCAGGCCGACGCCCTCGCCGACCGGGCCCGCGCGCCCCACTGGCGGGACCCGGATGCGAGGATGCGCCGGTGACCCCTGTGACGTACATCCGGTTCGAGTCCCCCGAGCTGCACGAACGCGGGCTCCGCCCCGGTGTGTTCTTCCTGGTGAACCAGCTCGCCCGGGACGGCAGGCTCACCCCGGAGCAGGAACGGTTCCGGCGCGCCAACAACGACTGGTACGACACCGCGTACACCACGCCCTCGCACGTGGACCCCACCGTCTACGACGCCGAAGTGAACCCGGGCGCGGTGGCCTGGTTCAAGTCCTCCGCCACCCATCTTCTGGAGCGCGTCCCCGGCTACCTCGACATCCTGGCCGCCCACGGCGTCCCGTGCCGCACGGTCCACTCCGCCGACCCGGGCCGCGTCGTCTACGAGGACGACGTACAGATCGTCGTCGTACCGCACGACCGGAAGCCGTAGGGCACGCACGCGCCCCACGCACGCCGTGAACCGGCACCTGGCCAGTTGTGTGATTCCTGTCAGGGCGTCTCCGCGGCGGCCGTGGACCACGGCGGTCCACTTATGCTCGGGCGCATGTGCGCTTTTGTCCTGGTCGCGGAGGACGACGAGAAACAGGCCGACCTCATCCGCCGCTATCTGGAGCGCGAGGGGCACACGGTCGGCGTCGTCCACGACGGCCGTGCCGCCCTGGAGCAGGTGCGGCGGCACGAGCCCGACCTGCTGATCCTCGACGTGATGATGCCGGAGGTCGACGGCCTGGGGGTGACCCGCGTGCTGCGCGCGGGCCCCCGGCCAGGGGAGTTCCCGGCCGCCGGGGCCCCCGGGTGCCCTCCCGGGACGAGCACGCTGCCCATCCTCATGCTCACCGCCCGCTCCACCGAGGACGACCTCCTCCTCGGGCTCGACCTGGGCGCCGACGACTACCTCACCAAGCCCTACAGCCCCCGGGAACTCATGGCCCGCGTACGCACCCTGCTGCGGCGGGCCAGCGGCGGCGTCCACCAGCCGCAGCAGCCGCCGCCGGACCCGGACGCCCGGGTGCTGCGGGCCGGTGGCCTCCTCGTGGACGAGCGGCGGCACGAGGTGACGGTGGACGGGCGCCGGGTGGAGTGCACGCCCGGCGAGTTCGAACTCCTCGCGGCGATGGCCGCGGAGCCGGAGCGGGTGTTCACCCGGCCGCAGCTCCTGGACCGCATCCACGGCTCGTCGGGGTACATATCCGCCCGCACCGTCGACGTGCACGTCCTGAATCTGCGCAAGAAGATCGAGGCCAATCCGCGCACACCGCGCCGCCTCGTGACGGTCTTCGGGGTGGGGTACAAGCTGGTGGCGCCGCCCGAGGCGGAGTGGTCCGCGGAGGGGGCCTCGCGCCGTGGGGCGTGAGGGGCGGTCCCGCGGCGGGACAGGGGCGGGGGCAGGGGCAGGGGCAGGGGCAGGGG